>JBDVKV010000026.1:0-237661 GCA_039971015.1 Cyclobacteriaceae bacterium | reverse complement strand
AGCATTACTTTGATACCATTAAGGTTGAAGTAGCAGACAAAAAATCCATTGAAGCAGAAGCTATAAAGCAGGAGGTTAATTTCAGGTATTTTGAAGACAACCATGTAGGAATATCCATCGATGAAACTACTTCGGCAAAGGACATTGAACAGATCGTTTCCATTTTCGCCAAAGCATCAGGCAAAAATGCTTCAACTGTAATTGAAGCACAGCCTATCAACTGGCCCGGTTCTCTTGTAAGAACATCTGCTTATTTAACGCATCCAATTTTCCATTCCAATGGTTCAGAGCATCAGATGCTGCGCTATATCAAAAGATTGGAGAACAAAGACCTTTCGATGGTGCACTCCATGATTTCTTTAGGGTCATGTACCATGAAATTGAATGCAACAGCAGAAATGATTCCCGTTACCTGGCCTGAGTTGGGCAGCATGCATCCGTTTGCTCCATCGGATCAAACACAGGGATATCAAACGATGATTAAAAACCTTGAAGACTGGTTGATGGAAATCACTGGCTTTACAGGGGTATCTCTTCAGCCTAACAGTGGCGCGCAAGGTGAATACGCAGGGCTAATGGTGATTCGTGCCTATCATTTGAATAACAATGATAGCCACAGAAACATAGCCCTTATTCCAGCTTCTGCACATGGTACCAATCCTGCCAGTGCGGTAATGGCCGGCATGAAAGTAGTGGTAGTGAAGTCTGATGCAGAAGGAAAGATTGATGTGGCTGACTTGAAAGAGAAAGCTGAACAACATAAAGACAATCTGGCTTGTTTGATGGTAACTTATCCATCAACCCATGGTGTGTTTGAAGAATCTATTATTGAAATCTGTGAAACCATTCACAAAAATGGTGGCATGGTATACATGGATGGAGCGAACATGAACGCACAGGTAGGACTTACTTCACCTGCCAACATTGGCGCGGATGTTTGTCACCTTAACCTACACAAAACATTTTGCATTCCTCACGGTGGTGGTGGCCCTGGCATGGGGCCCATTTGTTGTAATGACAAACTGAAACCATTCCTACCTGGTCATGCAGTAGTAAAAACAGGTGGAGACAAAGCCATTTCAGCCATCTCAGCTGCTCCTTGGGGAAGCTCTAGTATTTTGGCCATCTCCTACGCTTACATCGCTATGATGGGAGCTGAAGGTTTGACAAATGCTACCAAGTTGGCTATTCTAAATGCTAACTACATCAAGGAACGCCTCAGTGAACATTATAAGATTTTGTACACCGGAGCGAACGGACGTTGTGCCCACGAAATGATTGTTGATTGTCGTGATTTCAAAAAAGCAGGAATCGAAGTGGAAGACATCGCAAAGCGTTTGATGGACTATGGTTTCCACGCCCCTACCGTTTCTTTCCCGGTGGCAGGTACGCTGATGATAGAACCAACAGAAAGCGAGCCCAAGGAAGAGTTGGATCGCTTTGTAGAGGCCTTGATCGAAATCAGGAAGGAAGTACGTGAGGTAGAAGAAGGAAAAGCCGATAAAGAAAATAACGTGTTGACACGTGCACCACATACAGCGGCTGTAATCACTGCTGACAATTGGGACAGACCTTATAGCCGTCAGAAAGCAGCTTATCCTTTACCATTTGTAAACAACGCCAAATTTTGGCCTGCCGTTAGCCGCATTGACAATGCCTATGGAGATCGCAATCTGGTTTGTAGCTGCTTGCCTATTGAGGAATATGCGAGTTAATTCAAATGAGTAATTAAGAAAAAAGCCCTGAAGTGTTTCAGGGCTTTTTGTTTTTACAAGGCTGTGCAAATTCTTACTTCAACCCATCCTGATCTATCAAATAAGTAAGTGCCGCCATAGAAGCTGCGCCTAACTCCAACTCACGCTTATCCACCTTATCAAAAGTATCCTCCTCCGTATGATGATAATTGAAATACCGCTGTGAATCAGGTAAGAAGCCAAACAAGGCAACTCCCTGAGGACCTAAAGGACCAATATCAGCACCTCCACCGTCCTTGCTAAAATCGGTAAGTCCGTAAGGAGCCAGCAGTGGTGCCCATCCCCTCACCTTCTTTTTTACTTTATCCGTTGCTGTCATGGTAAATCCCCTCGGTGTAAACCCGCCACGATCCGACTCGATGGCACCGATATGCTTTTCCTTATTGGATTTCGCCAATTCCGCATACTTCGTTCCGCCTCGTAATCCATTCTCTTCATTCATAAACATCACCGCACGAATAGAATGCTTAGGCTTATACCCGATCTCTTTAAATATTCTCAATACTTCAATGCTCTGCACACATCCTGCCCCATCATCATGAGCGCCTTGTGCCAGGTCCCAGGAATCCAAATGGCCACCTACCACGATTATTTCCTCAGGATTTTCAGATCCCTTTAATTCACCTACTACATTAAAAGACGGAACATCTTCTAAAATCTGACTGTGCGTTTCGATATACAGCCGTAACTCCTTATCCTCCTTCAAAAGCGAGCTCAATAAATCACCATGGGCTGTGCTAATAGCTACGCCTGGAATTTTAGTTACTCCATCTGCATAGCGCATGCCGCCTGTATGTGGATACTCTTCAATGTTCGATCCCATTGAACGCACCACTGCTGCCACAGCTCCATATTTAGCCGCCTCAGCCGCTCCCGATCCTCTTTGATTGGATGCACCACCATAAGCTGTGAAAGTATCGAAATGAGTAGGGTCCATCGGGCGACTGAAATACACAATCTTACCCTCCACATTTTTTGTCCCTAACTGCTTCAGCTCTTCAAAATTTTTCACCTCCACAATCTGCGCACTGATTCCTCCGTTACCCGTGCCTATGCTTCCTCCTAGTGCACAAATGTTCACATCTATATTTCCTTGCTTTTTGGAATTGACAATGCGACCCACTTCTTTTTGACCGCGTACCCAATGGGGCACCATTACCGGTTGCAACCACACCGAATCAAAACCATAGGCAGTCATCACCTCACGGCTCCATTCCACAGCAGCTGCAGCGCCAGGTGAACCAGAAAGTCTGGGGCCGATCTGTGTAGCCAAATATTCCAACATCTCATAAGACTGTCCTTTGCTAAGTGCTGTCTCAAATATTTTCTTGATTTGTACTTCGTCTTTATTTTGTCCAATAGCCAATAAGGAGATCAAGGACACCAAAACAGCGAAGAATAACTTTTTCATATCAACTTAAATTTTCAATAAGGTTCAAGATAGTTGATTTTCTGCATTGGCATTCAATTGAAGCGTTACAACACTCCAGGGTTTAGCTGTATCCACTTGAATACCAGCATTAAAAACCTCAACTTTGATTACTAATCCGGAAAATTATGGGCTTTTTATTTGATTCTTTCGAGGGGTGGAAAAAGTACTGCGACACTAACAAAGTTTCGCTGGTGCAAGCGGTGATAGATTATGAGATAGAACAAAAAGGAAGAACAGAAGAAAAAATCTGGGAAGGCCTGGGGCAGGCATGGGAGGTGATGAAGGATGCTGTTCACACCGGATTGGAGGAAGACATGACTTCCCGATCGGGGATGATCAATAATGGCGCAAAAAAAGTATACAATCACAAAGTCACCGTACTTTCCAAAGAATTCCAAAATCTGATTTCCCGGGCACTGGCCGCAAAGGAAGTCAACTCTTGTATGGGTAGAATTGTAGCTGCCCCGACAGCTGGTGCCAGTGGTATTATGCCTGGTGTGTTATATACACTTCAGGAAATTCATAACGTACCCGATAAAAAAATTTTAGAAGCCATGTTACTGGCCGCAGGCATTGCATTGATCATGGAACAAAAAGCATCCATTGCCGGTGCCGTAGGTGGCTGTCAGGCAGAAACAGGTACCGCGGCAGCCATGGGTGCAGGTGCCATTGTGTATTGCCTCGATGGCGACACAAATCAAATATTCAATGCAGTGGCAATTACCGTACAATGCATGCTCGGTTTGGTTTGCGACCCTGTTGCAGGACTTGTAGAAATTCCGTGTGTAGTGCGCAATGCCAGTGCTGCAGCCATTGCCAATAGCTCTGCACAAATTGGATTGGCCAATGTGAGCAGTGTAATACCTGTAGACGAGGTAATTGAGGCCATGGGTGAAATTGGATCCAGTATGGAAACACGATACAAGGAAACAGCCTTGGGTGGATTGGCAGCAACCAAAACAGGGCAGGCCATATCCAAAAAAGTTTTGATCAGCGACATCGAAATTTTACCAGACGAAGCTGAGTCTTAGGGCTTCACAAAATCAGGAAGCACAGCCTTGCCAAATTCGTAAATGGCAAACGTGAAAATGATGGCCCATGCTGAGGCACTGATGAACATGTAAAAAATTATTTTACTTCGAGGCGCCCCAAATCCCACCGCAAGAATTGTCCCTCCAATGGGTGTTAGCAGTATGGGCATTAGTGTAGCCACACCCACTATTCCATATTTTCTCCATATGGTCACAAACTTACGGCTGTTGACAGTAAATTTTTTTCTCTTGCTTCCAAAGCGGTACAGCACCCTGGTTCTTAACCACTCACCAAAAAAAGTAAAGGCAAAAACACTCGCCATACTTCCCAGCACTGTAGACAGAATCGTTGTTATAGGGTTAAGACCCGCTGCAAAACCACCAATCGGCCCCAACACAAACTTTAGCATACTCGAAAGTAAAACTGGTATTGCCTTTAACAACTCCTCCAACATAGATCACGAAATTATTTCACCTAAAACGCAAATTTACAGCATCTGCATTCAGTTACGCTATAAAGTTTACAGTCAAAATTTAAGTTTTGCTTTCATGAAAATTTAGAATAAAGTTGTCTAATCAAATTGGGTAAAGCGGGTTTAACTTTTTAGTCTTATGAAACTTCTCAAAGAATTATGTCAGGTACATGCGCCATCCGGGTTTGAAGCGCCCATGAAGACACATCTGTTAAAGTACATTAAACAGAATGCCAAAAAGTGGAAGACCCAACCTGAAATAATCGAAGGAGATGAGTTTCAGGATTGCTTTATACTCAAATTCGGCAAACCGAGAACAGCCATTTTTGCCCATATGGATTCCATTGGATTCAGCGTGAGGTATTTCAATCAGCTATTACCCATCGGTAGTCCTCATGCTGAGACAGGCACTCAACTGGTTGGCCACGACAGTAAAGGCGAGATAGAATGTGAATTGGAATTCGATAAAGACAACCGTGCCTTTTACAAATTTGGCAGGGCCATTGACAGAGGAACAAGCCTTACGTATAAACCTCATTTCAGAGACACTAAAAACTTTGTTCAGTCCCCTTATTTGGACAACAGATTGGGTGTCTACACTGCACTTAAAGTTGCTGAAAAATTAAAAGATGGTGTAATTGTTTTTAGCTGCTGGGAAGAACATGGTGGGGGTAGCGTTGGGTACCTTGCCAATCACTTGTATAATTCGTGGGGTGTCAGGCAGGCATTGATCTCAGATATTACCTGGGCAACCGATGGTGTTGAACTCGGCAAAGGAGTTGCCATTTCAATAAGGGATAAAAATATTCCACGCAGAGCTTTTGTGGATCATATCATTTCGCTGGCAAAAAAAAGTAAGGCGGAATATCAGCTGGAAGTGGAAGGATCAGGATCCAGCGATGGCGGAGAACTACAACGATCGCCCCTTCCCTTTGATTGGTGTTTTGTGGGAGCACCATCGCAAGACCCTCATACACCCCATGAAAAGGTGCATAAAAACGACATTGCAGCCATGATAAAGTTATATGAATACCTCATGAAGGCGCTTTAGCATCAACCAAGAGCCTGCTTTTTCTACAGTATTGAGGAAAAAACATATTTTTGCAGCTACATCGTCAGTGGAGTTGGATGAAAATTAAAGACATTGAGTTTCGCAAGTTCATACCAAGCGAAAAGATAATTGACAAGGTAGCGCTGCTTGCCAAACAGATTGATGAAGACTACAAAGGAAAGAGTCCTCTCTTTCTTCCCATACTCAACGGCTCCTACATGTTTGCCGCGGATCTTACGCGCAACATTAAAACACCGTGCAGGGTTTCATTTGTAAAGCACAGCTCCATGCAAGGGGCTGCGAGCACTGGTCATTTAAAAACCTTGATTGGCCTGCAAGAAAGTCTATTCAATCAGGATTTAATTTTGGTAGAAGATGTAATGGACACAGGACTCACCTTGACTAAGGTAGTCGAAGAACTTCAAAGCCTGGGCACTAAGTCTGTAGAGATTGTAACATTATTTCGCAAGGCAAAAGCACGCGAGCAAGCAGTACAACCCAGATACATCGGATTTGAAATTGATGAAGAATTTATTCTGGGTTATGGCCTTGATTTTGATGGATGGGGTAGAAATCTACAGGATATCTACAAGCGCGTAGGTGAGGCTCCTCAATCCACAGATTAGTAATTAGAGCACTGAATCTTTATATTCGTCCCCCTTTTATAGTTTAAAACGTTTAAAATTTTTAAATGATCAATCTTGTACTTTTTGGACCTCCTGGAGCAGGCAAGGGAACCCAAAGCGAAAAGCTGATAAAAAAATATGGTTTCGTTCACATTTCCACCGGTGACCTTTTCAGGTGGCACACCAAGAACGATACACCACTTGGAAAAAAAGTAAAAGAGATAATGAACAGTGGGGCATTAGTGCCCGATGAGATCACCATTTCTATGCTCAAGGAAGAGTTGGATAAAAATCCAGATGCCAATGGTTTCCTTTTCGATGGTTTCCCTCGCACAGTAGCTCAGGCAGAGGCCCTGGATCAGTTTATGGCCAACAACAAAACGGCCATTCATTATATCATCGCATTGGATGTGGATGAAAAGGAATTGCGGGAGCGAATCGAAAAAAGAAGGTCTATTGAAAACCGGGCAGATGATGAAGAAGACAAGCTCAATAAACGAATCACTGAATATTTCAGCAAGACCATACATGTGCTTCCATTTTATGAAAAACAAGGGAGGCTGAAAACCATCAATGGTGTTGGCGACATTGAAAGTATCTTCAGTGAAATCACTGCAGTAATTGACAACAAATAAACTTTAGCACTCAATACATCAGCGTGGCTTCACCCAACTTTATTGATTATATAAAATTCAATTCCCGTTCAGGTAAAGGTGGCGCTGGTTTTCTTCATTTCCATCGTGATAAACTCACCAACAAAGGTGGGCCTGATGGCGGTAATGGTGGAAGAGGCGGGCATATCATTTTACGAGGCAATGCGCAGCTCTGGACGTTGCTTCACTTGAAATACAGAAAGCATGTGATCGCTGCCAATGGTAATGGTGGTGAAGAACAAAACCGGACTGGTGCTGACGGTAAGGATGAAATTCTTGAAGTTCCTCTTGGTACCGTAGCCAAAAGAGCAGAGACCGGTGAGTTCCTTTTCGAAATCAATGAAGACGGGCAGGAAGTCATTTTAACCCCCGGAGGAAGAGGCGGCAAAGGCAATGCCTATTTTGCTACCTCTACCAATCAGTCACCTACTCATGCACAACCCGGTGAACCCGGAATCGAAGAGTGGATTATCCTGGAGTTAAAAATACTTGCCGATGTTGGATTGGTTGGTTTTCCAAATGCAGGTAAATCCACATTGCTTTCTGTGGTCTCAGCAGCCAAGCCAAAAATTGCTGATTATGCTTTCACCACACTTACACCCAATCTTGGTGTGGTAGCATATCGCGGAGACAAATCTTTTGTGATGGCTGATATTCCAGGAATTATTGAAGGCGCTGCAGAGGGCAGAGGGCTTGGGATTAGATTTCTCAAACACATTGAGCGAAACTCGTTGTTGTTATTTATGGTGCCGGCAGATGCAAACGATATTAAAAAAGAATACGCAATTCTGCTGGACGAAATAAAAAAATACAACCCTGAGCTTCTCGACAAAAAGAGAATTCTGGCCATTTCAAAATCGGATATGCTGGATGATGAACTCAAGGAAGCCATAGCAAAAGAAATCCCAACTGAACTTCCAACGGTCTTTATCAGTGCTGTTGCCAATCAGGGAATTACGGAGTTGAAAGACCTCATCTGGAAACAGCTTCACTAACAGCAAATCTATAACCGTGTCATAATGACACAATTCTGAATATTGGCAAAATTGTTGCGTTTTTGCCTGCTTTGACGCAATCAGGACATGGAAAAGAATACACAACCAGAAGAGCAAGTAGATAAAAAGGAAGATTTAGTGAATGAATCCGAATCTTTAGAGAATATACAGAGCAATCAGGAACTATCTGATGAAGAGAAAAGGGAAGAGCAATTAGACCCTTTTAAGAAACTTCAGGACGATTTGTCAGAAGCAAAAGACAAATATGTACGTCTGTATGCCGAATTTGACAATCACAGAAGAAGAACCTCCAAAGAAAAACTGGAGCTCATTCAAAATGCCAATGAGCAACTCATTGTAGCGTTACTTCCGATTATCGATGATTTCGACCGGGCTGAAAAGTCAAGCACTGATAATGAAAACTCCGGAATTGAGGGGTTTCTGTTAATTAAAAATAAGCTGGGTAAGGTACTGGATCAATACGGAGTAAAAGCCATGGATATCGAGCAGGGCGCTGACTTTGATCCTGATTTTCATGAAGCCATCACACAGGTACCGTCACCCGATGAAGCCATGAAAGGAAAAATTGTAGACATAATTGAAAAAGGCTACTTATTAAATGAAAAGGTAATTCGTTTTGCCAAAGTAGTTATTGGAAGTTAGAAGAATTGACTAGCTAACATCCACCACACAACTTCTAACCTCTAACACCGATGTCAACAAAACGAGATTACTACGAAATATTAGGCATAAGCAAGAGCGCTTCTGCGGACGAAATAAAGAAGGCTTACCGTAAAGTAGCCATTCAATTTCATCCGGATAAGAACCCAGGAGACAAAGCCTCAGAAGAAAAATTTAAGGAGGCGGCAGAAGCATACGAGGTTTTAAGAGATCCTGACAAGCGTGCACAATACGATCGTTTTGGTCACTCAAGGCCTGGTAGAGGTGGATTCCAGGGTCATGAGATGAACATGGACGATATCTTCAGTCAATTTGGAGACATCTTCGGTGGTGGGGGCGGCAGCCCATTTGATAGTTTCTTTGGTGGTGGGGGTTCGCGATCACGCCAACGCAAAGGATCTAACCTTAGAATAAAACTCAAACTTTCGCTGGAAGAGATTGCCAACGGAGTAGAGAAAAAAATAAAAGTAAACCGCTTGGTGAAAGCCGATGGTGTCACTTTCAAGAGCTGTCAAACATGTGGTGGTTCTGGGCAGGTACGCAAAGTGGTCAACACAATGCTTGGGCAAATGGTGTCCACATCATCGTGTCCGAGTTGTGGTGGTGCGGGGCAAATGGTGGATAAAAGACCTCCGGGAATTGACAGTTCAGGACTTCAATCCAAGGAAGAGCTAATCACGATAAAAATTCCTGCTGGTGTAAGCGAAGGAATGCAGCTTTCCATGTCGGGAAAGGGCAACGATGCTCCTGGTGGTGGCCCAGCAGGAGACTTACTCATTTTGGTGGAAGAACAAGAAGATAAGGTGCTAAAGCGCGATGGCAACAACGTGATCTATGATCTTTATCTCAATTTCGTTGACGCAGCCTTAGGTACCTCAGTCGAAATCCCATCCATTGGAGGAAAAGTGCGCATAAAAATTGAACCGGGAACTCAAAGTGGCAAGATGCTCAGGCTTAGAGGAAAAGGTGTGAAAGACATCAATGGCTATGGCACTGGTGATCAACTTATTTATATCAACGTTTGGGTGCCCAAAAAGCTCGATGCAGACGAAAAAGAAAAACTGGAGAGCCTTCGAGAGTCTCCTCATTTCCAGCCCCAAGCCGATAGCAGTGACAAAGGCTTCTTTGAACGCATGAAGGAGTATTTTTCGTAAATATCTCTAACCCTACAGCCACTTCTTCCGTATACACTCTTCTATAGGTAATTTTTTCTCAGGTTTCGCACCCAATTTGCCGCGCAACTTGATAAGAGGTGATTCCGTAAACTAGAACTATGTGGAAGTATTTTTTGATAGCTTCTGTTGGCAGTGCAGTAGTAAGTAGCAGTTTTGGTCAAATTAAGAAACAATTCTCTGTTGAAGACAGGGAACAAGTAGAGAAAATTGAGCTTAAACTAAGCACCAAAACAGGTAATTGCTTCATTCGACCCAGCCAAAACTCTGATTTGCTTAATATTTACAGCAATCAGGACCTGGAGGACTATGGCCACGCTTTCCGCAATGATATACAGGGAAACACCGCCATGGTGAGCCTGTCACTTGAGCAAGAAAGCAGAAAAGGTGTTGGACAGAAAATCTCCTATCAGGTATTTGGTGGTGATGAGCGTCCTTCAGAAAAGTTTTGGAAAGTATACCTCACTGAAAATAAGCCCTACGCACTTGCCTTAGATTACGGACTGGGCAACGCCAATATTGACCTTTCAGGTCTCTCCATTCAGCAACTCAAGATTAAAACAGGTAGTGCAGATGTAAATGTATTCTACGGATCGGGGGCGGAGAACAAAATTGAAATGGATACTTTTTTCGTGAAAGTAGACATGGGCTCTTTAACTGCCAGACAGCTTAATTTGGCCAGATCGCGTGTTGTAATGGCCGATGTGGGCTTTGGCAACATCATGCTCGATTTTAGCGACAAACCCACCAATAGCAACCATGTGAAAGGAAGTGTGGGTGCCGGAAATTTGGTGGTATTACTTCCAGGTGTAGATACGCCTGTAATGGTCAAAATCAATAACTCGTGGCTCTGTAGCCTTGAATTATGCAAAAGCCTCAAAAGAGTTAGCGAAAATACCTTTGTAAACAGTGCCTATCAGGAAGGTGGGAAGAATACCCTCACTTTCGATCTGGATGTCTCACTGGGAAAGATTGTCTTTAAGGACAAATCAGAATAAACCTATTATTTTTTGTTGCTGATTACAGGTTCCACTGTAATTCTATTCCCTATTTTTGATTTTTAAGATCGACTTGACCCAAGCCTGTGAACCAGCTCGTAGTTGAAAATGTAACCAAAAGATACGCACATCATACTGCGTTGGATAATGTAAGTCTTTCGGTTCCGGATCAAAGTATCTATGGACTTCTTGGCCCCAATGGCGCAGGCAAGACTACGCTGATCCGAATCATCAATCAAATTATTGATGCGGACGAAGGAACCATTTTAATTAACGGTGAAAAATTATCTCCCCATCACATTGGCATGATTGGTTATCTGCCAGAAGAGAGAGGCCTTTATAAAAAATTAAAAGTAGGCGACCAGTTAATTTATCTGGCGCGGTTAAGAGGCCTCAGCAAAAGTGATGCGATCACCAGAATAAAATACTGGATAGAGAAGTTTGAAATTAAAGACTGGTGGAACAAAAAAATTGAAGACCTCTCTAAAGGGATGGCCCAAAAAATTCAATTCATCAGCACCGTACTTCACGAGCCAAAGCTTATCATACTGGATGAACCTTTCTCAGGATTCGACCCTGTCAATGCCAACCTCATCAGAGATGAAATATTGGAATTGAGAAAAAAGGGCAGCACCATTATTTTTTCCACCCACAGGATGGAAACGGTGGAAGAACTCTGTGATCACATTGCATTGATCAACAAGTCAAAAAAAATATTGGAAGGCGCAAAAAAGGAAGTAAAAGCAAAGTACAAAACCAACACATTCATTGTAGAGCACAAAGGAAACTTTACATTGGATGGTGCTCATTATGAACACAACGGGCATCGCGATCTTGATGAGGGCTACCAGGAGACTTTAATTAGAATTAAGTCCGATAGAAATGCCAATCAACTGATTCAGGATCTGGTTAAGGCTACAGAAATTCATGGATTCAAAGAGAAGGTTCCTTCAATGAATGAAATATTTATCCAACTGGTAAACGGAGGAAGCGATGAATAAAATATTTCTAATCATTCAGAGAGAATTTTTGAATCGTGTTCAAAAGAAATCTTTTCTCATCGCCACCATTTTATTGCCGCTCATATTTCCCACCATCATCGCCATTATGGTGTATGTGGCAAAAGAACAAGAGAAAGGTGCGAAAAACGAAGTCATCCATTTTGTAGATGAGAGTGGATTATTCAATCCTGAAGACATCAAGAGATACGAGCTCAAGCGATTCAATGGCAACATTGAAGACGCAAAAACGGCTTTCACCAACAGCGATGATTTTGGCCTTCTCCATATCCCCAAAATCAATCTTTCCAACCCTTCCGGAATTTCACTTTATACAAAAGTTAACCCGAGCCCTAACGATATCAATGACCTTGAATCCAAAATTGAAGCGCAAATCAAGGAAGCTAAAATGATCAAGTTCAATATTGATCAAAGAATTCTGGACAGTCTTAAAACCAACGTTTCCATCCGGTCTGTAAGTCTAAGTGAATCTGGTCAGGAAAAGTCGAGCGACTCCAAGGTTCTTTTTGGAGTGGGCATGATCGGAGGTATTCTCATCTATATTTTCATTTTCGTTTATGGTGCACAGATCATGCAGGGTGTGATTGAAGAAAAGACGAGTAAAGTGGTGGAAGTAATTGTTTCTTCTGTAAGGCCTTTTCAACTGATGCTGGGTAAGATTTTGGGGTTGGCTTCTGTTGGCTTGTTGCAATTTTTAATATGGATCGTTTTGATCACTTCTGTTTCATCCCTCGTGCTTGGCTACCTCGGATTTGATATGCCGCAACAGGAAATGATGAATCAAATGGCTGCGCAACCAGCGTATAATTCTGATTTTCTGGATGTGATGCAAACGATAAATGAAATACCGGTCTTCTACATCGTGTCTACTTTTATATTTTATTTTCTTGGGGGTTATCTTTTATACGGAGCGCTTTTCGCTGCCGTGGGATCAGCGGTAGACAGTCCAGCTGAAGCGCAACAATTTATTTTCCCCATCACCATCCCAATGCTTATCTCATACTTTGCATTGTTCACATTTATACTGGACAATCCCCACAGCACAATAAGTATTTGGCTTTCTATCATTCCATTCACCTCGCCTATTGCCATGATGGGGAGAATTGGATTTGGCGTACCCACTGTTCAATTAATCATGTCAATGGTTTGTCTTATTGGTGGGTTTGTATTCACTACCTGGGTCGCTGCTCGTATCTATCGCATAGGAATACTTATGCATGGATCAAAAGTAAGCTACAAAGTGTTGATCAAATGGTTTATGATGAAAAGTTGATCCCCTCATTTGGGTTAACTATACCTTAACAATCGCTCACTTTTTACTTACTTGGTCACTTACACGTTTTTTACTTAACTTCATCAGCTATGTCGCGCAAGAACACATTGCCCACTATGGAGTTTTACCAGGACAACGTTACGTTGAAATGGATCATTCTTGCTGTGTCAGTTATTATCAGTATCGGATCTATCTACTACACCAACATTTTGGTAGATCAACTTAAAGAAAGAGAAACCAGACAAATCAGATTGTATGCCCGTGCACTGGAGCATACACTGAATGACACGGAAAACAATATACTTTTTATTACAGAAGAAATCATTTACAAAAACAATAGCATACCTACCATACTGGTAAATGAAGAAGGTGAATTTGTTTATTCGGGTAACCTGGACATTGATCCTTCATGGACACCCAAAAAGAAAAACGAAATGCTGGAGCAGGAGCTGAAAGAAATGAAAGCCACCTACCCTCCCATTGACATTGTCCTTAAAGATCCAAATACAGGTGAGGTTTTTGGCAGGCAATATGTCTACTACAAAAATTCTTTTTTGCTCACTCAACTGGTTGCCTATCCTTACATCCAATTATCAGTAATTGCAATTTTTGGTTTTATCTCCTACTTGGCTTTTAATTATTCAAAAGCTGCTGAGCAGAACAGAGTATGGGTTGGACTTGCAAAAGAAACAGCACATCAATTGGGCACTCCCCTTTCTTCATTGATGGCCTGGATAGAAGTACTCAGAGACGATCCGGAAATTAAGAACAAAGGCATTGTGGATGAGTTGGACAAGGACATCAGAAAACTCACCATGGTAACGGAGCGATTTTCAAGTATTGGCTCTGCCCCTACATTGAAGGACGAAAACGTATACAACCTTATCAGCAATGTGGTGAGTTATCTAGAACCCAGGGTATCTTCCAAAATAAAAATAGAGCTCTACACCCTCTCCGAATCTATCATGGCCAGGGCTCATGCACCCCTGCTGGAATGGGTCATTGAAAACCTCTGTAAAAATGCCGTGGACGCCATCGGAAGTTCCGGCACTATTGCCATCAAAATTTTGAGAGGCAGTGATGGTAAAGTCTTCATCGATATTTCGGACACAGGAAAGGGCATCCCAAAATCAAACATCGCCAACGTGTTTAAGGCAGGTTTTACTACCAAAAAGAGAGGGTGGGGGCTCGGTCTCACACTGGCCAAAAGGATTGTGGAGCTGTACCACGGAGGAAGAATATTTGTGAAAGCATCAGATGAAAGCCAGGGTACAACCTTCAGAATTGAGCTTAACAGCGCCTAACTCAAACAGCCCCCAAAATCAGTGTAAATAAGCCATCTTTCGGTCAGAGTTTTTTTGCCTTTGAACCTGAAACCACTACTTTTGCGGTCGGATTTTAACACCCCTATAATAAACTAATATCGATGGCAAATACCGGAAGAATTACTCAAGTAATCGGACCAGTAGTGGACGTAGCTTTTGACGGAGCTGACGCTAAACTCCCAAATATCCTTGACTCCCTAGAAGTGACCAAAACTGATGGCACCAGAATCGTGCTTGAGGTTCAGCAGCACCTAGGAGAAGACAGAGTAAGAGCGGTTGCCATGGATGGAACTGAAGGATTGGTACGCGGATCTGTAGTAACTGACAGTGGCGCTCCTATTCAAATGCCAATTGGTGAGGAGATCAAAGGAAGGCTTTTCAACGTTATCGGAGACGTTATCGATGGTATCCCAACACCAAAGACAACAAACTCGCTTCCCATTCACCGTTCAGCTCCTCTTTATGAGAATTTATCTACCTCTTCAGAGGTATTGTATACAGGTATCAAAGTAATTGACCTTATAGAGCCTTATGTAAAAGGAGGTAAAATTGGTCTTTTCGGTGGTGCCGGTGTTGGTAAAACCGTATTGATTCAGGAATTGATCAACAACATTGCGAAAGCATACTCTGGTCTTTCTGTATTTGCTGGCGTGGGTGAGCGTACACGTGAGGGTAATGACCTTTTGCGTGAGATGATCGAAGCCGGTATCATTAACTACGGAGAAGAATTTGTAAAATCATTGCATGCAGGAGGATGGGATCTTTCCAAAGTAGATATAGAAAAATTAAAAGATTCAAAGGCAACCTTCGTATTTGGTCAGATGAATGAGCCTCCCGGAGCACGTGCTCGTGTGGCATTGTCTGGATTGACCGTAGCTGAATATTTCCGCGATGGTGACGGCTCAGGAAAAGGAAGAGATATTCTTTTCTTCATTGATAATATTTTCCGCTTTACACAAGCAGGATCTGAAGTATCTGCCCTTTTGGGTCGTATGCCATCAGCCGTAGGGTACCAGCCTACATTGGCCACTGAGATGGGTGCCATGCAGGAGCGTATCACCTCTACCAAGAATGGATCAATTACATCTGTGCAGGCTGTTTACGTACCTGCGGATGACTTGACCGACCCTGCTCCGGCAACTACCTTCTCTCACTTGGATGCTACTACAGTATTGTCCCGTAAGATTGCGGAATTGGGTATCTACCCTGCAGTGGATCCATTGGACTCTACTTCAAGAATTTTGCGCGCTGATATCGTTGGTGAGGATCACTACAACTGTGCTCAACGTGTGAAAGAAACATTGCAGCGCTACAAAGAACTTCAGGACATCATCGCTATTCTTGGTATGGACGAACTTTCTGATGAAGATAAGTTGATAGTTCACCGTGCAAGAAGGGTACAGCGTTTCTTATCCCAACCTTTCCATGTAGCGGAACAATTTACCGGACTAAAAGGTGTGTTGGTAGACATCAAAGATACCATCAAGGGATTCAACATGATCATGGATGGTGAAATGGATCAATACCCTGAAGCTGCCTTCAACCTTGTAGGAACAATAGAGGACGCAGCTGAAAAAGGTGAGCGTCTGATGAAAGAGGCTAAAGCGTAACAAAAGATGCACTTAGAAATAATTACACCGGAACAAAAAGTATTTAATGGAGAAGTCCATATCGCTACATTCCCAGGCGTAGACGGATCCTTTCAGATATTGAATGGTCACGCTCCCCTGGTGAGTTTGCTCAAGGAAGGAGAAGTAGTTTATAAATCAAATGAAGCAACCAAGCAATTGAAAATAACTGGTGGCGTTGTTGAAGTAATGAAAAACAAAGTCATTCTTCTGGCTGACGGATTAGCTGAATAATATTGATTGTTAATTAAATAAAGAAGAGGCTCCAGGGCCTCTTTTTTTATTTAACAATTAGTATGTCAATTGACACTTGCCCTACAAGTACTTCTTTAATTGCCCCTGAGGTGTGTTACTTGCAAGGTACACTCCTTCTTGAAAAGAAGAAGTCAGCATCCAACCCTCTCTTGTTTTTGCCCATACCCTGGTAGCAGCCAATTTCAATAAAAAAAAAGACCTCCTTTAAAAAAGAGGCCCTTTTCATTTTGCGGGTGATTGTCTTACTGTCTCACCAGCCACTTCACAAAGAATACCACTCCAATAATCATCGCGATTCCCCCTAGAATATAAAACACATCACCACTGATAATTAATGCCACCAGACCCACTGCTCCAAAAATGGCTGCAAGTTTCAAGTCGTTATCCATGGCATTGGCTTTTTTTGCAGCCTTAATGCTCTCCTTCTTTTCTTTAATATATTTTTTTACATCAGCCCTGAATTCCTTGCGCTCAGATTTTGACATTTGAGCATAGGTCTTTCTCACCTCCGTTGAGCTGGTCAACAGCTTGTCGTCATTGCTTGTTTCCTCAATGAAGAATGTGTTATCGGTGCTTGCCAGCAATTGTTGACTTTCAATTGGAGCTACCTCCTTTTCTATATCAATTATTGCTACCCCCGACTTTTTGCCTGAATTATAATCGTATTGATCAAAATGATAGGCATATTTTGGAGCTGAACAAGATGTAATTAGGGTTAAGGCCAGCAGATAATACAGTTTTGATTTCATGATTAGGCTTGTTAGGGTTTTGTTTTCTTAAAGATAGATAATACTCGATGAAAGAACCGCTTCTCAAAAGACCAAAAAAACTGAAATTGACCAAAAATTAAACCGTAAAACAATAACAAAACATTGTACACTGGTAATATGAACACATAATAGAGTACCGATGCCCAGATGGGCAATTCCCCTTCTCCGCCTATAAAATGCAGCACAGGCTCCTTGATGAACAAAACGGTAAACCCTGTGCAGGCAAATACTACCAGAATTATAACCACATGAAATACACTTTCTACTTTCCAGCGATCCTTAAGTTTATGTATCCAATTCACTTCTTATATCGATTTTTAACGCGCGCGGCCAAGATATGGAAAGCCAACTAAGTTTTATAGCCGCAGAAGTAATGAGATTAACCAAACATATTCCACACTCCTATTTGAGGAGCCGCAGCTTCTATACGAAGTGCATCTTTGGTTACTGGGTGCACAAATTCCAACATCCTGGCATGCAGGCAAATGCTTCCATCATCATTGGGAGCTGATGAGCCATATTTTAGATCTCCAACAATGGAGCAACCCATGCTGGCCAGTTGAACCCGGATCTGATGACCCCGCCCCGTTATCGGATTAACCTGAATTAAATAATAAGGCCCCTGACGGCCAATTACTTTATAATCTAATTCTGACCGCTTTCCCTGCCCGTGCTCTTTGCTATAAGCTGTGGTTTTATTCTTCTTTTCATCTTTTATCAGCCAGTGAACAAGGCGTCCAGAATTGTTGGGAGGCTTGTGATCCACAATTGCCCAGTAAGTTTTTTTTGTTTTCCTGTCCTTAAACAGGGCATTCATACGAGTCAGCGCTTTAGATGTTCGCGCAAAAACCACCACTCCGCTCACAGGCCGATCCAGTCGATGGACCACCCCCAGAAATACTGCACCGGGTTTATTGTATTTTTTCTTGATGTATTTTTTAGCTTCCTCTACCAGCGGTTCATCACCAGTAGCATCACCCTGCACTAAAATACCCGCTGACTTCTTGATGACAAGAAGGTGGTTATCCTCAAACAATACATCTATTAACACATCAATTTTTTGTCAAATATATAAATCAGAGCTTAGAATAACCTTGTCAGATTTGATTCCCTTTAATATTTTTAATAACAATCTATTCGATTTGAGAAAAGTCATACACCAAATAAAATTACCGTTCTATTATCCACCTTAGCTATAAATGTTGAGGTAAACGCGCAAGACAATCCCCAGGAAGTAATCGAGTTTTATACACTCGAGAAATTTTCAATGTTTGAAAATATAAATTTCAAATGGGATATGGAGGGAAGGATTCAGGCTGAGTTAAATGAAGGGCTTAACAAGATTGAGGATACAAATTACAGACCCGCAATTGCCAATTTTGAGAATGTTATTCATCTTGACTCAACACTCTGGATTCCATATTACTATCGAGCTGTCTGTTTAAAAAAGATTGGTGAGTTCGAGGCAGCTGAAAGGGATTTCAAATTAATTAAAAAACTTAATCACAACATTTTCCAGGTTCATCTGGAACTTGGAAAAACGTACTATCTTAAAAATGAGCTGCCTGCTGCAAAGCGTAGCTTTCAGAACGCCTTACGGATAAATAAAATAAGCCCTGTTGCTAATTACTTTTTAGGAGAAGTAATGCTGAAAAAGCCAGATATTGTAAGGGCAAAAAAATATTTTACGAAGGCGGCAAAACAAAATAATAGTGATGCTAAACTCAAACTCGCACTCTTTGAAGTCATTGAACAACGAAATATAGAATTAGCAATACCCCTTCTGAATGAAATCATTAGACTGGATTCTACTCATGTGGAAACCCTAATATTAAGAGGCCTATTAAATCTCAAGGAAAATCCATCCTCAAGCCTAATAGACTTTAATAAATTAGTTGCAGGAAACCCTTTAAATTTTCATTTTCGGCTTTGGAGGGCCTTAACGCTTATTGAAACAGAGGACTTCCATGAAGCTTTCTTTGATCTGATTAAAGTTTTTAGAGCTAATCCTCAAAACGAAGGTTCTTTCATTGGAAAGCAGACAACACTTGATAAACGTATTGATTTATATTCCGCAAGTGAGTACATCATTTCCAATATATATGGATTGCGAGAAGTTGATTCTGATCATATAAAAAAAGCCTTTTGCTTATTTGCCATTGGAAAGTATAAAGAGGGGATCAATTCTATTCACCAGCTGGACGACTTCAGGTCATCCCCTCTGGGCCTATTTTTAGTTGGCATGGCCAATGAACATATTGGCCAACATGAAAGAGCCTGGACTCATTATAATCTGGCATTAAAATATGATTCCACTATTGTAGATGCGTATAAAAAAACAGCAATTTACAACACTAATGTTGGCAATTGGGACGAAGCTGAAAAGCGCTTCACCAAGGCTCTTGAATTGAATAGAAACCTTAACAATATTTATAAACTTAGAGGGGTTGCACGATTCAAATTAGAAGACCTTGATGGTGCAGTTGATGACTTTACAAAGTACCTCATTATTGACAGTACCGATAATGACGCATTGGCTAGTCGAGCATCGGCATATGCAAAGTTAAATGAACACGAACTGGCGCTGGAGGATCTACTTAGAGTTGATGGGTTCATCCCTCACAAATATAGCGACTACTCAAAGTCAATTAACTCTCTTTTAATTTCGGGAGATACAAGTAAGGCCTTAAATTATCTTGATAAGTATACTTTAAAAAATTCAAGTACTGACGCCATCATCTTTAAGATTAATCTCTTGATAGAACTTGAGTCCTGGGATCGAGCCACCATTGAAATTGAAAATGGTTTGAATGAAATTAATCCAGCAGGGTATATTTCAGATCAATATTCATTTTTATTATACGCAAAAGGTGTTATTTCTGTCCATAAAAAAAACAATAAACAAGCAGAGCGATTACTTACACAAGCACTGGAAATTGACAGAAACAACCCCAGGGCTTACATTGCTCGAGGTCAACTTTACCTTAGTCAGGGCAAAAAAGAATCTGCTAAAAAAGATTTTGAAAATGCCCTTAGGCTAGGTGCTAAAGAAGCCGAACAATTACTTCAACAATTCTAAGGGAGTTCCATTTCCTTAAACTCAGATGTAAAGTGAAAGTCGATCTCAGGGAAGTTGTCCTGTACCATTTGAAGCCAGGCTTTTGATTCTGCCATGAAAACCAACTTATCATCCTTATCCCTTGCAATGTGGCGTTGTTTAGACTCCAGAAATTCTTCCAACTTTTTAGGATCTTTACTGCTGATCCAACAAGCTTTGTAAATATTCTGAGAAGCAAACTCTACGGTAGCATTGTATTCATTTTTCAAACGAAACTGAATCACTTCAAATTGAAGAGCTCCTACTGTACCAATTACTTTTCTATTGCCCAATTGATAACTGAATAACTGTGCAACCCCCTCTTCCATTAACTGAAGCAGTCCTTTCTCCAGCTGTTTGGTCTTCATCGCATCCTTGTTAATTACCTCCTTAAAAATTTCAGGTGAGAAACTCGGAATACCCGTATAGGTAACTTTTTCGCCTTGTGTTAAGGTGTCACCGATCTTAAGATTTCCGGTGTCATACAAACCAACGATGTCACCTGGCCACGCTTCTTCCACTGTCTCGCGATCCTGTGCCATAAATGCGGTTGCATTAGAAAATCGAATGTTCTTGTCCTGCCGTACGTGCAGATAATTAGAACCTCTCTCAAACTTTCCAGAACATACCCTCAGGAAAGCGATTCTATTTCTGTGCTTAGGATCCATGTTGGCATGAATCTTAAATATAAACCCTGAGAATTTTTCCTCTTCAGGAGCAATTTCTCTTTCATTGGTTGCTCTGGGCAGCGGATTGGGTGCTATCTTGATAAACGTATCCAGTAGTTCCTTTACCCCGAAATTATTTACGGCACTGCCAAAAAATACTGGAGCAACCTCTCCCGACCGATAGTCGTTGATGTCAAAATCTGAATAAACCCCTTCAATCAACTCAACATCAGCACGAAGTTGTTTGGCATTGTTTTCACCTACATAGCCATCTATGGCTGGGTCATTGATATCCGCTATTTCAATGGCCTCCTCAACCTTTGTTTTACTTGGCGTAAATAGCTTGAGGCTTTTTTCATAAAGTGAATAAACTCCTTTGAAAGTCTTACCCATGCTAATGGGCCAGCTTAAAGGTCTTACTTTGATATTGAGTTTTTCTTCAATCTCGTCAAGAAGGTCAAAAGGGTCCTGACCCTCGCGATCCAGCTTATTAATAAAGCATATCACTGGTGTGTTACGCATCCTGCACACCTCCATCAGCTTTTCTGTTTGCATCTCAACACCTTTCACACAGTCGATGACCATGATAACACTATCCACAGCTGTGAGGGTGCGATAGGTATCTTCGGCAAAATCCTGGTGACCGGGAGTATCCAGCAGGTTGATTTTAATGTCCTTGTAATTAAAACCCATTACGGAAGTGGCCACAGATATACCCCTCTGCTTCTCAATCTCCATCCAGTCACTGCGGGCGTGGTCTTTTATCTTGGATGATTTTACAGCTCCCGCCTTTTGAATAGCCCCTCCAAAGAGAAGCAGTTTCTCTGTAAGGGTGGTTTTTCCGGCATCAGGGTGACTGATAATGCCAAATGTCCTTCGTTTCTCTATTTCCTCCTGAAGTGTCATCTAATTAATGGATTGGCTGGCAAAAGTAATAAAATTGAGGCACCTGAACCTCCAGCTGACTCATGCAACAAAATTTTGCCTCATGTGTTTGTAGCCTTCATGGATTAGACAAAATCGCCTCAAATTTGATTATTGAGTCGATAATCCTCTGCCAATGTGTCACCTTTTGACCAAAATAACCCATTGGCACAACCATTGATAATTGGTTCTTACTTAATAAGCAGAACTGAATAAACCGATCATATCATGGGAAAAATTATAGGAATAGACTTAGGAACAACCAACTCCTGCGTATCCGTAATGGAGGGAAATGAGCCTGTAGTTATCGCCAACAGCGAAGGCCGCAGAACCACTCCTTCTATCGTGGGGTTTTTAGATAACGGAAAAGGCGAACGAAAAGTAGGGGACCCTGCAAAAAGACAGGCGATAACCAATCCTGGAAATACCGTTACGTCCATCAAGCGCTTCATGGGTAAAAAATTCGATGAAGTTTCGGGTGAAAAGAAAATGGTATCCTACAATATTGAAAAAGGAAATAACGACACCATCCGAGTAAAGATTGGAGACCGTCTTTATACTCCTCAGGAAATATCAGCAATGATTCTTCAGAAAATGAAGAGCACTGCAGAAGATTATTTAGGCACAACTGTAACTGAAGCAGTAATTACGGTACCTGCCTACTTCAACGATGCTGAACGTCAGGCCACAAAGGAAGCCGGACAAATTGCAGGTCTTGATGTAAAGCGAATCATTAACGAGCCTACCGCTGCAGCATTGGCTTACGGTATGGACAAGAAGAACAAAGACATGAAGATTGCCGTGTACGACCTTGGTGGTGGTACATTCGATGTTTCTATTCTTGAATTAGGAGATGGCGTATTTGAAGTAAAATCGACCAACGGTGATGTACACTTAGGGGGTGATGATTTCGACCAAAAAATAATCAACTGGTTGGCAGACGAATTCAAGGCAGATGAGAACATTGATCTTCGCAAAGATCCTATGGCGCTACAACGCCTGAAGGAAGCAGCTGAGAAGGCCAAAATTGAATTGTCAAGCTCTTCAGAAAGTGAAATTAACCTTCCTTATGTTACTTCAGTAGACGGAGTACCTAAGCACCTTGTTAAAAAATTAACAAGAGCCAAGTTTGAACAACTGGTAGACGATCTTGTACGCAGAACAATTGAGCCTTGTAAAAAGGCCATGGAAGATGCAGGCATGAGCACCTCTGATATCGATGAGGTAATACTGGTAGGTGGATCGACACGTATCCCACGTATTCAAGAGGAAGTGGAAAAGTTTTTTGGCAAGAAACCTTCTAAAGGTGTTAACCCGGATGAGGTAGTAGCCATTGGTGCAGCCATACAAGGTGGTGTTTTGACAGGAGAAGTGAAGGACGTGTTGTTACTTGATGTAACTCCGCTTTCATTAGGTATTGAAACTATGGGTGGTGTGATGACCAAACTGATCGAGTCTAACACAACCATCCCTTCAAAAAAATCCGAGGTGTTTTCTACCGCATCTGACAGCCAGCCTTCAGTGGAGATACATGTTCTTCAAGGTGAGCGCCCGATGGCAAAAGATAACCGTACCATTGGCAGGTTCCATTTGGATGGAATTCCGCCTGCACCGCGCGGTGTACCTCAAATTGAAGTAACATTCGATATTGATGCCAACGGTATTCTTCATGTGTCAGCCAAAGACAAAGGAACTGGCAAAGAGCAGAAGATCAGAATTGAAGCATCGTCAGGGCTTACTGAAGAGGAGATTAAGAAAATGAAAGAAGAAGCTCAGGCAAATGCTGAATCTGATAAGGCAGAGAAAGAACGCATTGAAAAAATCAATCAGGCAGATTCGTTGATCTTCCAAACTGAAAAGCAGTTGAAGGAATTTGGTGATAAACTTTCTGATGGAAATAAAACTGCCATCAATGGAGCGCTTGAAAAACTGAAAGAGGCTCATAAATCACAAGATGCAGCCGCTATTGATAGCGCATTAGCAGCACTGAATACGGCATGGGAAGCCGCATCTCAAGAGATGTACGCAGCAGGCGCTGCTGCTGGAGCCCAGCCTGGAGCAGATCCAGGAGCTGGAGCCAACGGAACGGAAGGTGGTGACGCAGCAGAAAACGTATCGGATGTAGAGTATGAAGAGGTAGATGAAAAAGACAAAAAATAAGTCAATATCATCTTCTGAATAATTGCAAAACCCCCGTTTTTCGGGGGTTTTGTCGTTTTAAAGGTAATTTCATCCACTCAGCGATGCAGAACGATTTTTCCGGTTACCCATAGCCAAACTCCCCTATAGATAGGTGATGGAAAAGCTAAAAATGTTATGTCTTGGGTTGGTAATAGTCTTGGTAACGCTGGGATGTGGTGAAGAAGGTGGGTTGAAAGGCACACTTAAAATTTCGATCACTGACGCACCTGTTGATGGTGACCAGATAAAGGCTGTTAATTTAACGATCACAAATGTTGAAGGTTCTCAAAATGGAAACTGGAAGGCATTTAGAAATTTTGAACAGCCTGCTGGGGTAAACCTTTTGGCTTATACAGGTGGGAAGTCTGTCCTCCTCATTGACCAGTTTACTACCCCTGGAGAATTCTCATCATTAAAGTTAAAGCTAAACATGGCCAATCGTAACAGCAGCCTAATTGTTAGTCCACAATCAAATGTTGTTTTTAAGGATGGGACTTCATCGCCTATATATATGGCTGAAGGGAAAGCTCCTGAAGTTGTGCTGGAAAAAAGTATAGGCATTCACTCCAGAGGTTTAACGGATATTACACTTGATTTTGATCTGCGCAAATCCATTCGAATCAATGAGTCGGGTGAATACGTTCTTGATCCGGTTGTACGATTTATAGAAACCAATAAGGCCGGTCATATTGAGGCATCCATTATGAGCTCCATTCCTACCCGGGTAGTTGCTTTTGCCTATAGAGCCGGAACATTTACCAATAGCGAGGTAACTGAAAATCCAGAAAATATAACTTTCTCCAACGCAATTACATCTACTGCTGTGAAAACGAAAAAGTTTGCTCTTGGCTTTCTGGAAGACGGTAACTATGACTTGATCTTTGTAAAACATAAGGAAGACGGAGCGGTGCTAGAGGTGATGGGCAGACACAATAATATTAAAGTGAATGCCGGAGAACAAACTGCTATTGAGGTAGACTTTGAACAACTCAACCCTTCATAAAGTACTCCTCTTCTATTCAACTCAGGCTACTATAATATCAATATATAGATACATTTTCTTAGTGGCTCTCTCTTACCACTAGTGGTTGTATGCAAATGGCTAAACATTTCTACCTTTGCCGTCAATTTTAATTATATCAACAAATGCTTGTTTTAAAATTTGGTGGTACATCTGTAGGTACCCCAGAACGAATGGAAAAGGTGGCCAATCTGGTAACTGCCATTGAAGGAAGAAAAATCATTGTCTTGTCTGCCGTGTCAGGTACAACCAATGCCTTGATGGAAATCACCAACGCAATGAAAAGCGATGACGCTAAACTTGCAACTGATTTAATCAATACCCTTGAGGACTTCTACAATGATTTCTCTAAGAGACTTTTTAAAACTGCAAACCACCAAACACTTGGAGAAGAAATCATTAGCCGACATTTTAGTCTCATTCGGTTATTAGCCGCAGGTAAGTTTGATGAACGCACAAGACGAGAGTTACTTGCTCAAGGTGAACTCATTTCAACAGAGTTTTTTCATGCTCATCTTCATGAACGAGAGCTAAAGTCTCAAATGTTACCCGCGTTGCACTTTATGTCTATTGACGAAAATCATGAGCCTGAACTCGAAAAAATAAGTGATCGTCTTAGCCCTTTAATCAAATCTCTGGAAAAGTACGAAGTTCTAATTACTCAGGGTTATATCTGTCGCAATCATAAAAATGAAATCGACAATTTAAGGCGAGGAGGAAGTGATTATACCGCCTCCCTCATAGGTGCTGCTGTAAGAGCCGATGAAATCCAAATCTGGACTGATATTGACGGCATGCACAATAACGATCCGAGAATTGTTAAGAACACATTCCCAATTGCTGAACTCACTTTTGATGAAGCCTCTGAGTTGGCTTATTTCGGAGCTAAAATACTTCACCCTTCTACTATTGTGCCTGCACAAAAGTTCAGCATACCGGTGCGACTAAAGAACACGATGGATGAAAATGCACCTGGTACAATCATTAGTGATAGCAGCGAAAAGGGCAAAATAAAAGCCATCGCTGCCAAAGATGGAATAACCGCGATTAAGATAAAATCCTCAAGAATGCTTCTGGCCTACGGTTTTTTGAGAAGAATATTTGAGGTTTTTGAAAAGCACCAGACATCAATAGATATGATTTCCACTTCTGAGATTGCCGTATCTGTCACAATTGATGATAATAGTGCTCTTAATGAAATCAGTGAAGAACTCATGAAGTTTGGCACCATCGAAGTGGATCATAACCAAACCATCATTTGTATTGTAGGGAATGGAATAGTCGAAAAAAATGGGGTGGGTAAACTGATCTTCAATTCAATGGGATCAATCCCAATAAGAATGGTTTCTGTTGGAGGAAGTAAAAACAACATCTCTCTGCTTGTTGAAACCAGCCACAAAGAAAAAGCACTTAATCTGTTGAATGAGGGGTTGTTTGAAGATCAGCGCGTCTGAACTGAAGTATCCCAAAGCTACTTTCTAATTTCACTTGTATAAAAAATGAGGTTCTGATCAGGACTTGCTCCTTATCAGAACCTCATTTTATTTAACGCTAACAAGAAGTGATTATGCCGCGTTGAGTATCAGGTCACGAATTAGGATAAATGTTATACCTCCCGCCACAAAACCAAGTAGGGCAAGCATACCAATTTTTTTAACGTACCAGAAAAAGTTGATCTTTTCCATACCCATAGCAACTACACCTGCAGCCGAACCAATAATGAGTATGCTACCTCCAGTACCTGCAGAGTAAGCTATAAAATGCCATAGTGGATGGTCGAGGGGTTCCGAAAACATTCCAATGCTCGCGGCCACTAGGGGCACGTTGTCTATTATCGCAGATCCTACACCCAGAATTCCAACTACAACATCTCTATTGGGTATTGCGGTATCCAGGTCAATAGCAAAGTTGAATAGCATACCCAACGACTCCAGCGCTGCAACTGCCATCAAAATTCCTAGGAAGAATAAGATACTTGGCATTTCAACTTTGCCAAGCGATTTGTGAACCGGACTGTGATGAGCGGCAGCATTGCTGGCATCTTCTTCTTCCCCAACATTGGTAAGATCAAATGAGCGGTTACTGAAGACTTCAGCGAACGTGGCAACAAATGCCAAAGAAAGCATCATACCGATATAAGGAGGAAGGTGAGTTATTGTTTTAAAAGCTGGGACGAAAATGATAGCCCCCAATCCCAGGTACAACATGGTAGCACCGTATTTCGAAGGTTGCTCCTCGTCTTTTAGGTCAACATCTATTTCCCCTGAGAAAACTTTGAATTTAGAGGCTATTAAAACTGGAACAACCATACACACTACTGATGGTATAAATGTATGCTCCACCAATTGCCATGCGGTAACTTTATTAGCGATCCACAACATAGTTGTAGTAACATCACCGATAGGAGACCAGGCTCCACCAGCATTAGCAGCTATAACAATTAGACCAGCAAACCACAATCGTGTTTCACGTTCTCTAATTACTTTCTGTAAAATGGTAATTAAAACAATGGTAGCAGTAAGGTTATCAATTATAGCCGAAAGGATAAATGCTAAAATGCTAAAAATCCAAAGCAGCCTTACTTTGCTTTTAGTACGGATAAAACTTTTAATTGTGGAGAAACCATCAAAATAATCTATTATCTCAACTATGGTCATCGCCCCAATCAGGAAGATCAGAATCTCTGCTGTTTTGCCCAGGTGGTGCAGCAAGATCTCTTCAAGGTGTGTTGGCTCCAGTTGTTTTAATACAGAATTAACATTAAAAACATCCAGATGAGCTAATGCAATAATGGCCCATAATAATGCCATCATACCCAGTGCCGGAATTAGTTTATCTACCTTGAGTGTATGCTCCAGGGTAATGGCTGCATAACCAGCGATAAACAGAACCACAATCATTATTTGAATATCCATAAATACAAATCAGTTTTATTCCTCTATTTAATATATCCCAAGTGTTAAGCTACTTATAAAAGTGCTTTAGTTTAAACTTTAGTCTAGTTTTTATAGAATTTTTCCAGGTGCCTTTGGTTGCCAAAAGACATAAAAAAAGTGATCAGTGACATCACAATTGTTTTGCTAATGCTGAATTCTTTGTTTTGGTTTGCCGAACCAAATTTCGCTATAATTCACCCAAGACCAAATACCGACCATGGAAATAATCATTGTCATCCTTTTCGTATTAGGATACATCGCCATTGCTCTTGAGCACCCTATTAAAATAAATAAAACTGCTTCCGCTCTGCTTACTGGTGTGCTGTGTTGGACGCTATACGCAATCTCCTCACCCGGGGAAATTCACCATATTGGTGAGCAGCTAGCCGAGCACTTAAGTGAAATATCGGCTATCCTTTTCTTCCTTATGGGAGCGATGACCATCGTAGAATTGGTAGACGCTTATCAAGGTTTTCGATTTGTCACTGATCGTATTACTACAAGAAATCCAAAAAAGCTTTTGTGGGTGATTTGCGGGGTTACTTTTTTCCTCTCTGCCATACTTGACAACCTTACTACTTCGATAGTAATGATTTCATTAATCCGAAAGCTAGTACCCAATAAACAAATGCGCTTATTCTTTGCAGGTATGGTTGTGGTTTCCGCCAATGCAGGCGGAGCCTGGTCCCCCATCGGTGATGTAACGACCACCATGCTCTGGATTGGCGGTCAAATCACTGCAGGCAACATCATAGCTACTTTGATTATCCCTAGCATGATATGTATGATCATCCCCTTGCTCTATTTACAATTTACGCTCAAGGGTGATTTGGGAGAACATACACATAGCCAACAGACAACAGAAATTAGCGGGCATGGAAATCATTCTGCTGGCCCAATACGGGGATCCAAAACAATGTTGTTTGTAGGAGTAGGCGGTTTAATTTCAGTTCCTATCTTCAAAACAATAACTCACTTGCCTCCTTACCTGGGAATGTTATTGGCACTGGGTGTCCTTTGGGTAGTTTCTGAATTAATTAACCCTGATATGGACGAAGCTGATAAAAGGTCGTACACAGCAGCAGGTGCTCTTACAAGAATTGATGTTCCAAGTGTCTTGTTTTTCTTAGGGATATTGCTAGCAGTAGGGTCACTTCAATCCATGGGAACTCTAGGGGAATTTGCATCCTACCTTGATAGAACATTTGGAGACAACAGGATTATTATCACACTGATTGGTCTCCTTTCTTCCATTGTTGATAACGTACCACTGGTAGCTGCCAGCATGGGGATGTACAGCATGGAAATCTACCATGTAGACCATATGATTTGGGAATATCTTGCTTATTGTGCGGGTACAGGAGGTAGTGTTCTAATTATAGGCTCAGCAGCAGGAGTTGCCGTAATGGGAATGGAGAAAATTGATTTTATCTGGTACCTGAAGAAAATATCTGTATTGGCACTAATGGGATACTTTGCCGGGGCTGCCGCATACCTTGTGCTATATCCTTACTTTGCAGTACACCATTAGTACTATTCAAAACACAAAACAAAAAGCCAGAGAAGATCTGGCTTTTATTATTAACATGGCTCTCCAACTAAATCAATTGACCCAGCGCAATTTCAAATGAAGACTGCGCAATTCCGGTTGTACCTGAGTTGGCCTTTTTAGTTTTCTCCAATGCACGTTTAATCGTATTTGAAATATCATTGAAAATGTCTGCGTCCTCCATGGTTACTTCATTCTCCATGAAATAGGCAAAAACTCTTGCCATTCCGCAATTGGCAATGAAATCCGGAAGCACTGAAAAATTTTGATCCGCATAAAGGCCTGTAGGTCCAAAAAATATTTCAGGATCTGCAAATGGAACATTCGCTCCGCAAGAAAACACTTCCAATTTTGACGCAATCATCCGATCCACCTGATCCTTTGTAACCAACCTTGAAGCTGCTGCGGGTATAAAAACTTCAAATTCAAGATCCCATATTTTTTCATTGGCAATCTCAAAGGGCAATAAATCTGGCGACACCAATTTGTTACCCTGGCGATTAAGTACGAGCTGCTCAATTTCCTGATGACTAAACCCAGCCTGATTGATCAAACCACCTTCCCTACTTATAATCCCAACTATTTTCATCCCCAATTGCGAAAGATAAAAACCTGCAGCTGCTCCAACATTCCCCCATCCCTGCAACACCACACGCTTCCCCTTCACACCATTGTGCCACAGCTCATAGTAGTGACGAACTGCTTGCGCTACACCATACCCGGTGCACATATCTGCAATGGTATATTTTTTTGCGAGCGAAGGTGTAAAGCGTTCATCTTCAATAATCTTTACAACACCTTGACGAAGCTGTCCTATGCGATTCACTTTCTGGGGTTCAGAAGGTTTGTAGTGCCCTGTAAACACCCCTTCCTGCGGATGCCAAATCCCGACATCTTCAGTTATAGGAATTACTTCATGGATTTCATCTACGTTCAAATCACCCCCGGTTCCATAATAATATTTCAACAATGGCATTACAGCAGCATACCATCTGTGCAGCACTTCTGCCTTGCGAGGATCATTGGGATCAAAATTTATTCCCGATTTAGCCCCTCCAATTGGTGGGCCGGAAACGGTAAACTTTACCTCCATCGTTTTTGCCAGTGATTCTACTTCTCGCTTATCCAAGCCGGCACGCATACGGGTTCCTCCACCTGCTGCTCCACCCCTTAAAGAATTAATCACTACCCAGCCCTCCGCTTCAGTCTCTGAGTCTTTCCACTCAAAAACAATTTCCGGTCTTTTATTCTCAAATTTCTTCAGAAGTTCTTTCATAGCAACAATTTCAAATTGTGGCAAATTTATAAGTTATTCTTAATAGAGCACTAAAATCCTATCATAACTCCGGCACTTGAATCTGTTGGCGCTCCTGTTACACTCTTCAAAACATTTACTTCATTACGAACACGTAAAATGCCAAGTAATGCAAACACAATGGCTTCCTTGTAATTTATTGTTGTTATATCCGGAACAATTATCTCCACCTTATCTCCTGAATTTTTTTGAATACATTTTATTAAAAACGAATTCAAAGCCCCTCCACCCGTAGCCAACATCCTGATCTTAGATTTTACAGGAAGGCTATCGGAAATCTCAACGCTTATAGACTCTACCATTGTTCGCAATCGGTCGGGCAGCGAAATGGAGTCATTATCAAGAATTGGCTGAATGAACTTTTCAAAACCCTCACGTCCAAGAGAAGGCTTGTTGCCTTTCCATTTCAAATACTGTTTTCTCAATTGGTTCAACAACTTTAAGTCCACCTTACCTTTGCTTGCCTCCTTACCACCCTTGTCATAGGGCTTGTTCATTTTTTCGGCCAGATAATTCAAACCCATGTTCACAAAACAAATGTCAAACGCCACTCGTTTCCCCTTCTCAATTTTTGAAAGGTTGGCAATGCCTCCGAGATTCAGACAAACATCATATTGAGAAAAAAGCAAGTGATCACCGATTGGAACCAGCGGAGCTCCCTCCCCACCTTTCAAAACATCAAGAGATCGAAAATCATTAACAACGGGTATGCCTGTTTGTTGATGGATAGCATTTCCATTGCCCAGCTGAAAGGTCAATTTCTTTTTAGGTTGATGGAATATCGTATGACCATGAGATGCAATAAACTGAACGCCCTTGAGTTCATTTTTCTTGATAAAAATATTGCAGGACGTTCCTGAGAAAAGTCCATAATTAATATCAAGCAATTGCAATTCATCTCCTGGCAGGAGATGAGCATTGGCCAGTTGCCTTCGCCATTTCGATGAGTACTTTATCGTCTCACTGGCTTTTAATTTGAAGTTCCATTTACCATTATTAAATGAAAATTCACAGCAGACTATATCCAACCCGTCCAGGGAGGTTCCCGACATCAACCCTATTACTTTGTATTTGGCAGCCTTCGTATTTGAGCTCATTCCAAGAGGATTTCTTTGTGCGTGTATTCAATCAATACATGCAATTGATTTTCATACTTTTGTGATTTATTGCTAAGGTAATCATTTGTAAAAACACTCTATGAATCTGGCTGTTGATTATGGTAATACCAGAATTAAAGCAGGCGTCTTTGAACAGACAAACCTGACAGAACAATTTTCTTTTGAAGACAATACCTTATTCATGGATTGGCTGGGCAAAAATGAATTTAAAAATGTAATCTTCAGTTCTGTATCCAGGCCCACAGATAACCTGTTTGATACTATAAGATGCGATGGCAAAAAGATTTTAATGGATCAATCCACTTCTCTTCCCATCACAATAAAGTACAGCACACCGCAAACATTAGGGTTGGATAGGATTGCTGCTGCTTGCGGAACCTTAGATGTAATGCCCGGCAAGCATTGTTTGGTTATCGATCTTGGCACTTGCATCAATTATGAATTTGTAGATGATCAAACCACCTACCATGGCGGTGCTATTTCACCGGGTATAAAAATGAGATTTGAAGCCATGCACACTTTTACTGCAAGGCTGCCGTTAGTTAAGTTCATTAAGGATTCACCGTTGACGGGGGATAGTACAGAATCGTGTATGCAGAGTGGTGTGGTAAACGGAGTGGTGGCAGAGCTTGAAGGAATAATTGATAGATATCAAAAAAAATACCCCGCAATGGGTGTGATTTTATGCGGGGGTGATGCTACTCTTTTTGAAAACAAGTTGAAACACCCCATATTTGTAGCCCCCAATCTCGTCTTGAGCGGATTGAACAGGATTTTGCTTCATAATGTCAATTTCTAAGTACGCTTCAATAATTCTGCTGATTGTATTTGGTCCATTGGATTCAATTGGTCAGGCAGCCAAAACGCCATTTTCTTCATTTGGAATAGGCGAAACGTTTGGTAATGGACTTACTCATAACCAAGGAATGGGAGGGATCGGCATAAGCAATCCTGAGTACTGGCATTTGAATAATGTAAACCCCGCATTACTTGTATTCAATACCATCACAGTTTTTGAAGCGGGATTCATTGGAGAACAAAGAACGGCAAAAGGAGTAAATGCCTCAGAAAAGGCAGGGAGCGGCAACCTTAATTATTTGGCCATGGGTTTCCCGGTGAAAAGAAACAAGTGGGCAATGGGTATAGGACTCATGCCGTATTCCTCTGTTAATTATCAACTCAACTATCAGGGAACAATAGCTAATAGTACGGAACTGATAAATGTAGTTGAAAGTGGTAGTGGTGGCATTAATCAGTTGTACTGGGCCAATGGCATCAGGCTTCATCCCAATGTCTCGGTTGGCCTTAAAGGCACTTACTACTTTAGTGCTATTGTCAACCAGTTTGCATCTACCCTTTCAGAATCCACGCAACTGGTACAGTATGCTACCAATATATACGACCGACAATCTTTTAGCGGTTTTGGATTTACAGGTGGTGTTGCGTTTAACAAGGACTCAATTGGCAGAAAAGACTACCGATTCAATGTCGGCCTCGTATATGATCTTAATGCTGACATCAGCACCAAATTTTATGAGCGTTTAGAACGAAGAAATGCTTCAGGTATCATTGATTCTGTGACTATCGTAAATAACATCCCTGGCACTACTACTATTCCACAATCCATAGGCGCAGGCCTTTCATTTGGCAAAGAACTTCAGTGGCTGGTTGGGGCAGATTTCACTTATACAGACTATACCGATTTCCGTGATTTTGGTGGTTCTTCAGCTGGTGGCAAATCTGGGTGGCAATTTGCATTTGGAGGAAAAATAACCCCTGACGCAGGCTCCATTACCAACTACCTTAAACGGATGACCTACCAAACGGGTATTAGCTTCAGTGAAGCCCCCTATTTGATCAATGGCAGTGCGTTAAAGGATTTTGGCATTAATTTTGGACTAACTCTACCTGTAAGCCGGATTTCAAGTTTGGATTTGGCCGTAAAAGTGGGAAAGAGGGGTGATTTACAAACAAACACTATTGAAGAAAATTACTTTAAGTTATATTTTGGCGTTACTTTCAACGACCAGTGGTTTATAAAAAGAAGATTTGACTAGAAATGAAAACAATGAAAACAATAGTAACTGGTGCTTTAATGATAATGCTTGTTGCATTGAACTTTGATTCAATAGCTCAATGTCGCGAGTTTAAATGGCCTGAAGACAGAAGTACTGCCGAAGAAAAGGTAGCCCTTTATGGTGACGCCATGAAACAAGGACAATATCAGGCGGCAGCAAAGCCATTTACATGGATGCTGAAAAATGCTCCTGATTGGCATGTTAAATTATATATCGATGGTGCCGACATCTACGATAACCTTGCTGAAAAGGAGAAAGATCCAGCCAGAAAGCAACAGTTAGTTGACTCCATGTTGATGATGTACGACATGCGCATCAAAAACTGCGGTGACGAGGTAAACGTTTTGAACAGAAAAGCATTTTACGCTTATAAGTATAATGTAATGAACAAAGATAAGTCAGTAGAGCTGCTTGCTTTGTTTGATCGTGTAGCTGAAATCAGCGGAACTAAAATGACTGATGGTAATCTGGTTGCTTACATGACGGCAGTTCAGGCAAACCATGTGTTACACAAAAATCTTTCTGACGAGCAAATACTTGATCGTTATGATAAAATCATAACTATAGCCAACGCGAAAATCAAAGAAGACGAGGCAGCAGGCAAGACCAAGGATGTTGCCAAAGTGAAAGAATACATTGGAGTAATTGACGATTTGTTGATCGGAATGGTGAAAGTGGATTGTGATTTTGTGAAGAACAACCTAGAGCCAAAATTCAGAAAAACTCCTACAGACATTACGTTGGCTAAAAAAATCTTCGGATTTATGCTTCAAGGTAAGTGTACTGACGATCCTTTGTGGCTAGAAGCAGGTGAGCTGATCAACAAGACAGAGCCTGATTTCGGTTTGGCCAAAAACATGGGCTTAAAGCATATGGGTAATGACAATTTGGACAAAGCTGAAGCATTGTTGAAAGAAGCACTGGATTTGGCTACTACCCCTGAAGACAAAGGTGACATGCTTATATACCTTGGCGGTATTCAGGCCAAGAAAAACAGCAAGAGCGCAGCTCGTGAGTACTACCGCAAAGCTGCCGAGACTGGAAATAAAGAGGGCTACGAAAAAATTGGCGACTTATACTATAGCAGCTTCAATGATTGCAAGAAAGGAGCTAATATGGCCGAGGATAGATTGGTTTACATTGCAGCATATAATATGTATGCAAGAGGGGGAGCAAGCCAGAAAATGGCTCAGGCTAAATCTCAGTTTCCCTCTAAAGAAGAAATCTTCCTTTTCAACTGGAAAGTTGGTGATACCATGAGAGTGAGCTGCTGGATAGGAGAAACTGTGACCATCGACACAAGAGATTAAGTAAAAAGATAATACCATAAAAAGGCTGGCTTTTAGCCAGCCTTTTTATTTTCCGATCAATGAATAGAAGGCAGCCGTTTTCAAAAATGATCTTATCCATTAGTGCCGCGGCACTAATTTGCTCCATCGTTGTTTCGTGTACCCCTACCGAAACCGCCCAGCCTGTAGAGTACCATGGCCCACTCAGCGAGGCCGAAAACGTGGAAATGTACTACGCGGAAAAGGATATTATTAAAGTGAAAATGATTGCCCAAAAAGTCTTTGAGTATGAAAGCGGAGACAGGGAATTTCCGGAAGGTATATACCTGGAGTTTTTTGATGAAACTGGGACTATTACCTCAACACTTCGTGCCAACAGTGCCTATTACTTCAGCAAGGAAGACAAATGGCGTGGCCGCGGCAAAGTCGAAATCATTAACATTCAAAAAAAAGAACAGCTGAATACTGAGGAACTCTTCTGGAAGCAGGATACTAAACGTATTTTCACTGAGAAATTCGTGACCATTAAGTTGGAAAACGAGGTAATCTATGGCACAGGTCTGGAGGCCGCTCAGGACCTCTCCGATTATACCATTAAAAATCCCGAAGGAGAATTTGAGGTAATTGAGTGATAATTGCCAATCATCCATTATGCTTATCTTTGTGAATCCATGAAACTGGTTGACATTCTTTTGCTATCTCTCGCGGTAGTATTTATTGTAATTGGGGCTTACGAGGTCATGGCCGCAGGTCTTAGTCATGCCTATTGGGCGATCATGCTTTCCTTAATTTGTTTCTTTGCATATTCTATTAGAAAACGGTCAGCATAAATGAATACCGCGTTATTCACCCCTATTCTTATTTCTCTCATCTTTTCCTTTTTCTTTTCCGGGATTGAAATTGCTTTTTTTTCAGCCAACAAGCTGCAGATCGAATTGCAGGGAAAACAAGGAGTGCTTTGGGGACGAATTATGTCTCAATTTGTAAAACGACCTTCCTGGTTTATTGGCACAACGCTAATCGGCAACACGCTTGCCCTGGTCCTTTTCGGAATTCTTATCACACAAATGATAGAGCCATGGTTAGTCTCCGTCTTGCCTGATGTATTAAGTGGTGAACTATATGTGATGTTGATTCAAACCATCATCTCTACATTAATTATACTTTTCACAGCTGAGTTCCTTCCAAAGAGTTTGTTCTTGATTAACCCCAACCTGATGCTGGCTGCATTGGCCATCCCATTGCGCATCATGTTCTACATTCTCTCCCCCATTACTTTTACCATTGTATACCTGTCCAAGCTTGTTATTGTGCATGTGTTAAGGCTTGAGTACTCTGAAGAAAAGCCTGCGTTTGGTCTTACGGACATGAATCATTACCTCACCAACATGCAAAATGTAAAGCATGAGAATGAGGAAATTGAATTGGATAAAAAGATATTTCACAATGCCCTGGAGTTTAAAACGGTTAAGGTAAGGGAGTGCATGATTCCCCGAACCGAGATTATCGGAATTGCATCCGATGAAGGGCTGGATAAACTAAAAGAAGCTTTTATAGAAAGTGGGCACTCCAAAATCATCATTTACAAGGACACCATTGATGACGTAATTGGGTATTGTCACTCATCTGCACTCTTTACCAAGCCAAAAAATATCAGCGAGATTCTCACTCCGATCAATATCGTTCCCGAGGCGATGATGGTGAATGAGCTAATGATACAGTTCATAAAAGACCGAAAAAGCCTTGCGGTGGTGGTAGATGAATTTGGAGGTACATCTGGCATTGTGAGTATGGAGGACATTATAGAAGAAATCTTTGGAGAGATTGAAGATGAACACGATGAAGATGACCTCATTGAGCAACAATTGGATGAAAAAACCTTCCTGCTTAGTGCCCGGCACGAAATCGACTACCTCAACGATACTTACGACTGGAGGCTTCCTGAGGGCGATTATGAAACCCTTGGTGGCATGATCCTTTCATTCACTGAAGATTTCCCCGAAGAAGGGGATGCCATCACCATACCTCCCTATGTTTTCATCATCCAGTCCACCGAAGATAATCGCATCGACATAGTCAAGTTGATTGTCGAAAAAAAGGACATACAGAACTAATTCATTCGCCCAAATAGGGTCATTTAATTGCCTGATAATCAGCAAAATTAATTGCTCAATAAGTGATTTACCCCTTTGCTGAATTGATAATAGACCTTAAATTTGCGGCTCTTTAAAAATTAACTTAGGCTAACTCTAATCAAACACGCGGTATGGCGCTGATCGGAACTTTGAGGAACAAAATGACCAAGGTGGTCGTGGGATTTATTACCGTAGCAATTGCTGCATTTGTTCTTAATGACTTATTTGGAAGTGGACCTACATCTGTTTTCTCCGGAAACGATAATGTAGTAGGCGAGATAGGCGGAAAATCTATCTCTCTGGAAGAATTTCAGGCTGCAGTCCAGTCACGGGAAAACAATTACATTTTAAATTTTGGCCGCCAGCCTGGAGAGCTTGAACGCCCGACCTTGCGTCAGCAGGCATGGGACCTTCTTATTTCCCGCTACGCCATCACCCCTCAATACGAAAATGTGGGCGTGAAGGTAACTGGCGATGAGGAATGGGATATCATCCAGGGAAAGAACGTGGATGAGAACATTAAGCTCTCATTCACAGATTCAGCTGGAAACTTTGATAGAAATAGCCTTATCTCCTACCTGCAATCTTTGGATAATCAGCCTGTCAATTCTGAGCCAAGAGTACGCTGGAATATTTTCAGGGCTGATCTGGTACCTGCCAGGGAGCGTATAAAATTTGAAAACCTAATCGTAAAGACAAACTACGTCACTCAGGCTGAGTCTGAAAGAGAATATCACATGCAAAATGATGTATGTGAAGTGAAATACGTTTATGTGCCCTTTTACACCATGAGTGATTCTTTGGTGACTGCCAGCGATGCTGAACTGAAAGACTACTACAACAAAAACAAAGAAAAGTACAAGGCAGAGAAAGCGCGTAGCCTCAGCTACGTTTCATTTCCTCTTACCCCTTCAGCTACGGACTCGGCAGATATCCGTGATGAGTTGACAAAAATTGCAGCTGACTTCAGAACTACCGAAGAAGACTCTGTTTTTGCCGCTATCAATTCTGACAATGCAGAGTCATTTGCAACCTACACACCCGATAAGTTACCCAACTTTCTAAGTGACCAAATTGCCTCTATGAGCAATGGAACTGTTGTTGGTCCAATGTTGGACGGCAACCGCTACAAAGTAGCTAAGTTGGTTTCAAAGAATAACGACACGGTTTATAATGCACGCGCCAGTCATATTCTCATTCGTTGGGATGACGAAACACCTGAGGCAAAAAGAACCGCACGCGAGCAGGCACAGCAAATATTAAACGACCTAAAGGCAGGAGCCAACTTTGCTCAGAAAGCAGCAGAATTTGGTACGGATGGTACCTCATCGAGAGGTGGTGACCTTGGGTATTTCACTTCTGGTCAGATGGTAAAACCATTTGAAAATGCCGTGTTCAATGCGAGATCTACAGGTTTATTAAGCAGTCTCGTGGAAACAGAATTTGGCTATCACATCATTGATGTGACCAGCGTAAAAGACAATACCTCGTATACTGTAGCAACTGTAGAACGTGACATTACACCTAGTGATGAAACGCAAAACGAAGCTTACAGGAAGGCAGACTTATTTGCCAGCAGCGTCTCTGGATTAAATGAGTTCAAAGAAAAAGCTGCTGAAGAGAAGCTGACTGTTTATAATGCAGAAGATGTTGGCACCAATGCCAGCAGAGTAAATACATTGAGTGATGCCCGCCAGATCGTGCTTTGGCTTTTCCGTGATGCAAGTAAGGGTAAAGTTTCAGATGTATTTGATGTGCAAACCAGCTATGTGGTAGCGGTAATGACCAAGGATACAGAAGAAGGATACAGATCTTTTGAAGATGTGAAAGAAGAAATCACTCCATTAGTTAAGAATAAGTTGAAGGGTCAAAAAATTGCAGAAAAGCTTAAAAGCCTGTCTGGTAGTATAGATGAGATTGCGGCAGCTTACGGAGAAGATGCATCTGTTAATTCTTCAAGTGATCTGAAACTGAATACCAACTCTCTTCCAGGTGTAGGTATTGATCCGATTGCCGTTGGAAAAGCATTTGCCCTTGAATCCGGAAAACGCTCAGAGCCGATCATCGGCCAAAATGGAGTGCTTCTCATTGAGAATGAAAATAAAACCATTGCTCCTGAACTAGGTGATTACTCCATGTTCAAGAACCAAAAGTTACAAACGCTCAATAATCAAACAGGACTGAATATTGCTGAAGCGCTTAAAAAGGGTGCTAACATTGAAGACAAGCGTTACCTTTTTTATTAATAAATAACACTAACTGAGACTCCATTCGTATCCCGGATGGAGTCTTTTTTATTTTATGATAGACCAAAACTGGCTTGATTCCTTCCGCGAAAAACTGGATAATCACTATTCATGGCCCTCATTGTATACATTTAAGTTCATTGTGCCTAAAGGCAAAGAAGAGAAAGTACGGGAAATATTCCCTATGCACACTCCCAGCGAAAGAGCTTCAAAAAATGGCAACTATACCAGCTTCACGATTCAAACCATGATGCCCTCCACAGAAGCCGTGATAGAAATTTATCAAAATGCATCCGGCATCGAAGGCATTATTGCCCTTTAGGTCCTCTATAGATTAGGCCATTTAGTAGTAACTTTGATTATCACCAACCCTCCAATGGCCATGTGGATAGAAGAAAACCATAAACTTAAAAGAACATTTAAGTTCAAAGATTTTAGTGAAGCCTTTGCCTTTATGACCCGGGTAGCCATATTGGCAGAAAAAATGAACCATCACCCTAACTGGTCAAATGTATACAACAAAGTGACCATCGAACTCAACACCCACGATGCCGGGAACATTGTAACTGAAAAAGACCGTCAGTTGGCGGAGGCCATAGACAATTTATTGAAGTGAGTTCCGAGAAAACTTCCCTCTATCTGGTACCAACTCCCATCGGAAACCTTGGCGACATCACTTTGAGATCATTGGAGATATTAAAACAAGTAGATACTATTCTTGCTGAAGATACGCGCAAATCTGGTATCCTGCTGAAGCACTACGACATCCAAAAACCGTTAGTTAGTTTTCACATTTTCAATGAACACAAGAAATTAACAGGGCTTGTAGAAAAAATGAAGGCGGGTGAGACAATGGCACTGGTAAGCGATGCAGGCACGCCTGGAATTTCTGACCCAGGTTTTTTGCTCACGAGGGCTTGCCTTCAGGAAGGCATCCAGCTGGAGTGCCTGCCTGGAGCCACTGCTTTTGTACCGGCACTTGTCAAGTCCGGTTTCCCTACAGATCGTTTTGTCTTTGAAGGATTCTTACCACATAAGAAAGGGAAACAAACCTTACTCAAAAAGCTTTCGGAAGAAGAGCGAACTGTCATCGTATATGAATCTCCGCACAGGCTAGAAAAAACGCTGGCTCAGATGCTGGAAATTTTTGAAGAAGACAGGAGAATTTCAGTTTCGAGAGAGCTTACCAAATTGCATGAAGAAACCATTACTGGTACCGTAAAAGAAGTAGCCGCTCACTTCAACGAACATAAAGTGAAGGGCGAAATTGTGATCGTGATCGATGGCAAAAAAGAATAGCATGAGTACACCCTACCTTTTCGCGGGCGGCACCATCTTATTCAGCCTCGCCTGGATGATGCCCTCCTTTCCACTATTGGCCTTTATTGGTTTTGCCCCGTTTATTGCCATTGCCGTCAACAACCGCAAGGAAAAGTCGGTGTGGACTTCATTAGAATTAGTTTTGCTTGGGCTATCCATCTCTTTTTTTGCCGGCAGCCTTTTTTCATTCCATCTGCTGGTTCCCATTTTGGCGCAAGCCATAATCTTCACACTGTCCTTTTTGGGCTACACATTTGTTAGAAAAAATCTTGGCCCGGGGGTAAGTACCATCACGCTCTCCATTTTTTGGCTTACTACTGAATATGTTCTGTTGAAATGGTCTCCTTTTCCCATTAATTTTCTTGCTGATTTATTCTATCTAAAACCAGAGTGGACGGCATGGAACTCTTCTACCGGATACCTAGGGGCTTCACTTTGGGTACTTATGGCCAATACTTTGCTTTATCTGGCAGTGCTTACAGAAAAAAAAGTAAACTGGATATTCGTGGTTTTATTCCTTATTGCTGTAGTTGCTCCCATGACTTACTCTTATACAATTGACAGCGATGCCATTTCCAGGGAACAAATGATTCAACTCTACTCATTACCTCCCGATGAAACCAGTGGGTATACTTTGAAGGGAGAATTTATTCCAAGAACCACAGCCTGGGTTTCAGTGTTAATTCTATTGTTTACCTTAGTTAAAAGAAAAACTACCAAGAAATGATGGATCTGGCCCAAATGGAGATGGATGTTATAGAACTCAGCAGTGAGGTGGCCAATTTTATTGGTAAAGAGGCTAAGAATTTCGATAAAAACAAAATTGAACATAAAAACAGCCCCAACAATCTGGTTTCTTATGTCGATAAGGAAGCAGAGAAAAAATTAGTAAAAGCACTAAAAGTAATTTTGCCCGGATCAGGATTTTTGGCAGAAGAAGGAACATCATCTGAAGGATCGAACGAATATCGCTGGATTATAGATCCCCTGGACGGAACCACGAATTTTACCCATGGCCTCCCTCCCTTTGCTGTAAGTATAGGCCTTGTCAGAGAGGATAAAATAATACTCGGGGTAGTTCACGAAGTTTCTAAAATGGAATGCTTCTCGGCCACAGAAGATGGCCCTGCCACATGCAATGGTAAAGAGATCAAAATCTCGAACACCGAATCTTTGAATGAAAGTCTGCTGGCAACGGGATTTCCCTATTATCATTTCGATAAAAGAGAGGAGTACCTGGAAATAATCAAAACATTCCTTGAAATAACGCATGGCGTGCGCAGGTTGGGCAGTGCAGCCACTGATTTGGCCTATGTAGCTTGTGGTCGAATGGATGGTTTTTTTGAATACAACCTCAACCCATGGGATGTGGCAGCAGGCAGTTTAATAGTGGAGAGAGCGGGAGGAAAAGTATCGGACTTCAAAGGAGGTAGTAATTTTTTATATGGAGGTGAGATTTGCGCGGCAGGTGCTATTCAACCAGAAATGGTGGAAGTGATCAAAAGGCATTGGGGTTATTAATTATAATCATCGTGTATGAGTTGGATTAAGGAAGTAAAATATGAAGATGCTGACAACACCCTCCGGCAATTGTACGATCGCGTAAAAGGACCCAACAATAATATTGACAACATTTTATCGGTTCATAGCCTCAGGCCACACAGTCTTTTGGGGCATATGAATTTGTATAAAAACGTACTTCATAACGCAAATAATACCTTGCCCAAGTGGTACCTGGAAACATTGGGTGTTTATGTAAGCCATCTCAATAACTGCTCTTATTGTGTTGATCATCACTTCGAAGGACTTAAGAGGCTATTGAATGATGAGGTAAAATCCTCAAAAATAATAGACTGCGTGGTGACGGATCAAATGGATAAATGCCTGGACAAGAAATATGCTGAGGGTGCTGCTTACGCGAAAAAACTAACGCTTTTCAATGCTCCAATCACTGAAGAGGATATACAATCGCTGAGAAGTAATGGGCTTGATGACGGAGAAATTCTTGAGATCAATCAAGTGGTGAGTTACTTTAACTATGCCAACAGAACTGTTTTAGGTTTAGGGGTTGACACAAAGGGTGACATTCTGGGGTTATCACCCAATGACAGCACTGATTCAACCAATTGGAGCCATTCCTGAATGGCCAGAATTATGTAAATTTGCAACATGGTTCAGTATATTTTGATCGGATTACTTGTGCTGGGTGCGCTGGCTTACTTAGGCTGGATGATTTATACTTCCTTTACATCAGCAGAATGTAAATCCGGCTGCGGTTCCTGCAGCACACTAGATATAAAGGCCATTCAAAAATCCATTGCAAAAAAGAAAGCTTCAGCTTAGGCCCACACCTTGGTGCCTTCTGTACAATTCTTACAAATCTCTATTTCCTCACGCGACCGAAGTAAAGACTGCCTGAAATTCTGATATTTCTTTTGATTCCATATCTCTTTAAAAGATTGTTCTTTTAAATCTCCCAACACAAAGTGTGCATCCTTGTCAAAGCAACATGGTACCACCTTTCCATCCCATGTGATCACACAACTGTGCCACATCTTCCAACAGTGATTGAGTAAACTATTCTTTATCGTGTAAGAACCATCCTCTCCTCTTCTATAACGAGAATATTTCTCATTCACAGGAATTAAATCAGATCCATTTTTATAATCGTAAATCTGAGCTGTCTTTAGCGCCACCTCATCAACTTCAAGTTCTTCAGCCAGTTTGTACACATCCTCAATCTGAGATTCATTGGGACGTACGACTAAAAATTGAAAAATGACATGGGGTGTTTTTGATTTAAGTTCACGCTTCCATTTTATGATATTCTTTGTCCCCTCAATTACCTTGGACAGTTTGCCTCCGACACGATAGGACGAATAGGTTTCCTGATCTACACCATCAATAGAGATAATCATTCTGTCTAATCCAGACTCTACCGTTTTTCTTGCTGTCTCATCATTAAGGTAATGGGCATTGGTAGAGGTTGCGGTATATATTTTTTTCTGCGATGCATACTTTATCATTTCCAACAACTGGGGATGGAGGTATGGCTCCCCTTGAAAATAGAATATCAGATACGATAAAGTTGGCGCCAACTCATCAATTACTTTTTCAAACAAATCTTGCTTTAGCATCCCTGTAGGTCGGGTAAAAGACCTTAAGCCACTCGGGCATTCGGGGCACCTCAAATTACATGAGGTAGTAGGTTCAATCGATATACTAATAGGCAATGCAGGCAATGAAGCCTTTCCTGAAAGTCTGGAATAAAAATAGCTCGAAAGCACCTTCCCCGAATTCCAAACTCTGGGTAGGGTAAGCTTCGACAAAAAATTCAATCCGTCAGTTATATTTCTATTCATGCCCATCTCAAAATTACCTTTTACAAAGCGATTGTTTTATCTTTCCAGCCATTATTTAGTCATGAGAAATGCACTGACCCTCTTCACACTCTTTTTTTCTATCCAGTTATTTGGGCAGTCCATTCAGTTGTCGGAAAATGCCCATATCAGCGTAATTACCTGCGCTCCGTTTCAAGGCGAACTTTACTCTGCTTTTGGTCACAGTGCCATCAGGGTGTACGACCCCGTAAACAGAATCGATAATGCTTACAATTATGGCACCTTCGATTTTAATCAACCCAATTTTTACCTCAATTTCACTCGAGGAAATCTTCTGTACAAACTGTCAGTGCAATCTTATCCTAATTTCAGGTATTACTATTTATACTATAACAGATGGGTTCACGAACAAATTATTGACCTTAACCAGCAACAAAAGCAAAAGCTATTTGATTATCTGCAATGGAACGCACAACCTGAAAACCAGGAATATCTCTACGATTATTTTTATAACAATTGCGCAACAAAAATTCGTGATGTGTTTGCTGAAGCACTTGGGGAGAAAATAAAATTTGACGATGCGTACATTAACACCGACTATTCAATTAGAGATCTTACTGACTTGTACTTAAAAGAACAGCCTTGGGGAGACTTGGGTATCGATATTTGTCTTGGTTTACCCATGGATAAAAAGGCCACTCCGTATGATTACATGTTTTTACCTGATTATATCGAGTCATCATTCAATCACGCAGTTATCTCCACTGAAAATGGAACCAAACCTCTGGTGAAGAAAACAATTAATTCTGAGCCTCCCGGTGAACCTATGGTTTTTGATAGTGCCCCACATCCCTGGATGGTTTTTGGAATTTTACTCGCGATGGTCGCTGGAATTTCCCTTTTAGATTTTAAAAAGAAAAAACCATCAAAATGGCTTGACATTACTTTGCTTTTTGTAACAGGAGCGATCGGGTGTTTGCTGTTTACCCTGTGGGTTGCTACAGATCATAAAGCCGCAGCCAATAATTTCAATTTATTGTGGGCATTCCCTACCAACCTCATCGCAGCCTTTCTTCTTTTAGGAAAGCAAAAAGAAATCTTGAAAAAGTATTATGGCTTCCTCACAGGAATAACATTAGTCCTGCTTGTTACATGGCCATTGTTACCTCAGCAACTGAATGTGTTTTTAATTCCGGTGGTAGTCGCTTTGGTCATTCGGTACGGACTCAATTTCTACCTTCGGAATAAAGCTTACATATGAATAGGTCGGTTGGCGGTTGCTGCCAGGCATGCCTCTTTTACTGCTTCCATATAAGTAGGATGAGCATGAGACATCCGCGAAACATCCTCCGCTGAAGCCCTGAATTCCATAGCCGTAACACCAGCTGCAATCATATCCGCAGCACGTGCTCCAATGATGTGCACTCCAAGAATCTCATCCGTCTGCTTGTCGGCCAAAATTTTAACAAGACCATCCACATCCATACTCGCCCTGGCCCTTCCTAAAGCCTTGTAAGGGAATGAACCTGTTTTATAAGCCCTGCCACTTTCCTTCAATTGCTCTTCTGTATGACCAACACTGGCCACCTCTGGCCAGGTGTAAACTACTCCAGGAATCAACAGATAATTAATGTGCGGCTTCTGTCCGGCCATTTGTTCCGCTACCATTACACCTTCCTCCTCTGCTTTATGGGCCAACATGGCACCCCGTACCACATCACCGATAGCGTATATATTATCTACCTTAGTTTTTAAATGATCATCAACAGGAATCTTTCCTTTGTCCAATTCAATTCCTACTTTATCCAGACCCAAACCATCGGTATAAGGACGTCTGCCAATACTCACCAAACAATAATCACCTTTCAATTCAACTGACTTACCCGACTTATCCTCCGCTTTCAAAACCACTTCTTTGCCTTTGTTCTCCATGGAAGTCACTTTGTGGCCCAGGTAAAACTGCATTCCCAATTTCTTAGTCACCTTCAGTAATTCTTTCCCCATCGTGCCATCCATAGTTGGGATAAGGCTATCCAAAAATTCTACTACTGTAACTTCCGCACCAAGGCGGGCGTAAACAGAACCTAGCTCCATTCCAATAACACCTCCACCAACAACAATTAAGTGTTTAGGCACCTCCTTCAACTCGAGCGCTTCAGTGCTGGAGATGATTCTCTTTTTATCGAAAGGTGCGAATGGCAAAGGAGTGGGTTTAGAACCGGTAGCAATTATGACTTTCTCTGTAGTGATGGTCGATTCTTTTCCATCATTACCGGTAACCTTAATCGTATTTTTATCTATAAAAGAACCAACGCCAGTAAGCACATCGATTTTATTTTTTTTCATCAGATAGGCAATGCCATCCACATTCTGCTTCACTACATCTGACTTGCGTTTGATCATTTGTTTGATGTTCACTTTGGGAGCAGCGATATCAATACCGTGCTCTTTGAAATGATCCTTTGCGTTGATAAAATGTTCTGATGAATCCAACAAAGCTTTAGATGGAATACACCCTACGTTAAGGCAGGTACCTCCCAGTGTATCATACTTTTCAATGATAGCAGTTTTGAATCCTAGTTGTGCGCACCTAATTGCTGCCACATATCCACCAGGTCCTGAACCGATTACCGTAACGTTGTATTGCATAATGTTCTTTGTTCTTTCTGTGAAAATTATTGTCTAATTGAATTACTAAACACCCAAAATTAAACGACCTGGATCTTCCAGCAGTTCTTTTACTTTTACCAGGAAGCTTACAGATTCACGGCCATCCACTATGCGGTGATCATAGGAAAGCGCCAAATACATAATTGGTCGAATTACTACCTCGCCATTTAACGCAATAGGTCGTTGCACAATATTGTGCATACCCAAAATAGCAGATTGTGGAGGGTTCAAAATTGGAGTGGACAACATGGATCCAAAGACACCTCCATTAGTTATGGAGAAAGTCCCTCCGGTCATTTCTTCGATGGAAAGTTTTCCATCTCTACCGCGAGTAGCCAGTCGCACAACCTCTTTCTCAATTTCAGCCATGCTTAATGACTCTGCATTTCTAATAACAGGAACTACCAAGCCTCGTGGCGTAGACACTGCTATTGATACATCGCAATAATTGTGATATACTGCCTCATTGCCATCGATATATGCGTTTACTGCGGGAAACTCTTGCAAAGCCACACATACGGCTTTCGTAAAGAAACTCATAAAGCCAAGCCCTACACCATACTTCTCTTTGAATTTCTCTTTGTACCTGGAACGTAAATCCATTACAGGTTTCATGTCCACTTCATTGAAAGTAGTGAGCATGGCGGTTTCATTTTTTACAGCTACCAAACGCTTCGCAATGGTTCTGCGCATGGAGGACATTTTCTCCCTGGTTTCTTCGCGTGTACCACTTGGTGCAGGAGCTGCCGACTCAGCAGATGCTGCCGCCTTTTGTTGTCCAGCCTGGGCATTTACTGCATCCTCCTTGGTAATTCTACCTCCTACGCCAGTACCTGAAACCTGATCAGAAGAAATTCCTTTTTCAGATAATATTTTTGCGGCTGCCGGTGAGGGGTGGCCTGCGGCATAAGATTTATCTCCTGAAGGTGCGCTTTGCGATGGAGCCGCTTCCGTTGGTTTTGTAGCTGAAGCTACAGGAGCACCTTCTGCTACTTCAATTTTACAAATCAGACCTCCGATGGGTAATGTGGTGCCTTCCTGTGCTACTATCTTTAAAATACCCTGCGCCTCTGCAGGTAACTCAAAAGTAGCCTTATCCGATTCTACCTCTGCAATTACTTCATCCAGTGCTACAAAATCTCCTTCCTTCTTCAGCCAGGTAGAAATAGTTACCTCGGTGATGGATTCACCAACGGCAGGTACTTTCATTTCTTTTACCTCACCAGTAGCCTTAGGCCCACCAGATGCAGAGGCAGTTGGTTTAGGTTCTTCTTTCGGAGCAGCTTCTTTGGCGGCTCCGGCTCCTGAAGTATCAATCTCACAGATCACCTCTCCTATAGGAACGGTGTCCCCTTCTTGTTTTACAATTTTTAGAGTTCCTGCTTTTGGGGCGGGCAATTCGAAAGTTGCTTTATCCGATTCCAATTCTGCTATTACTTCATCCATGGCAACCTGATCGCCATCCTTTTTAAGCCACGTAGCTATGGTTACTTCGGTAATCGACTCCCCTACTGTAGGGACTTTGACTTTTTCAGACATGATGGTTTGTTAATTTTTTTAAGCTTTAATTTCCAGGGCCTGGTTAACAAGTTTTTCCTGTTCGGTTTTATGAACTTTGGCATAACCGGTAGCCGGGGATGCACTTGCCTTCCTTGATACAAATTCAAATTTCTGGTCGGGCATCATACGAATGATAAAACTCTGATAGCCCATATTTGAAGGCTCTTCCTGTACCCATACCACTTTGGCTCCTTTGTATTTTTTCAACATTGCATTGACCTGTTTTTCAGGGAACGGATACAATTGCTCTATGCGAACAATGGCTATATCCTTGATCTTCTTCTTTTGCCTTGCTTCGGTCAAATCATAATAAATTTTTCCGCTACACAATATCAGCTTCTTTACCGTTTTAGGCTTTGAAGGATCGTCAAGTACTTCTTTAAAACCTCCTTTGGTAAACTCACTAACAGGTGAAGCCACAGCCGGATGACGAAGTAAGGACTTAGGCGAAAATACAATACATGGTTTTCTGAATTCCCACGTGACTTGCCGTCTCAATAAATGGAATATATTGGATGAAGTCGTTGGGTTAGCTACTATCATGTTATACTCTGCTGCAAGCTGAAGGAAGCGTTCGGGTTTTGCACTAGAGTGCTCCGGCCCTTGGCCTTCATAACCATGCGGCAAAAGCATTACCAATCCATTCATGCGCTGCCACTTTGATTCGGCACTTGCAATAAATTGATCAATCATTACCTGTGCCCCATTAACAAAGTCACCAAATTGTGCCTCCCACAACACCAAAGCATTGGGTGAAGACATTGCATATCCATACTCAAACCCAAGTACACCAAATTCAGAAAGCAATGAATTATAAATCTGGAGCTTCTTCTGACCTTCTTCTATGTGATCAAGATTACAATAGTTCTGGTTAGCCGTTACATCCATCACATAAGCATGACGATGAGAGAATGTACCTCTTTTCACATCCTGCCCCGAGAACCTAACAAATCTATTTTCCAATAGAAGAGATCCGTAGGCAAGAAGCTCGGCATCTGCCCATCCCAATTCTTTGCTCTCAAAAAATGCAGCCTTTCTATCTTTTAATAATTTTTCAATCTGCTTGATGGGCTTGAATCCATCAGGTAAAGTGATTAAGGCTTTACCCACCTTATCAATTATTTCCTGCTTTATGGCTGTAGATGGCGAAGTGTCAAAGTCTTCAGGAGTTGACTTTCTTAACTTATGCCACTCTTCTTCTATTTTTTGAACTTTGTAAGGAAGTTTATTCTGCTTCACTTCGTTTAGACGGTCCTGCAATTGACTTCTAAACTTTTTATCCATTTCACTCGACAACTGAGCATCCACATCTCCTCGCTCCACCAGTCTTTTGGAAAATACTTCCCTTGGATTAGGGTGCTTGGCTATCAGATTATACAATTTGGGTTGTGTAAACTTAGGTTCATCACTTTCGTTATGCCCATGTCTGCGGTAGCATAACATGTCAATGAAAATATCCTTTCCAAATTTTTGTCTGTATTCTACGGCCAGCTTACTACAGAACGTAACCGCCTCCGCATCGTCACCATTTACATGGAGTACAGGAGCATCCACAATCTTTGCTAAGTCTGTACAATAAATACTTGTACGCGCATCATCATAGTCCGTGGTAAAGCCCACCTGATTATTAATTACAAAGTGCACTGTACCTCCGGTGTTATAGCCGGGTAGCCCCGACATCTGTACAATCTCATACAGTATCCCCTGGCCCGCAACCGCAGCATCACCATGAATGAGAATGGCCATCGCTTTTTTAAGGTTCCCTGCATACTCATCATCAATTTGACCACGCGTGTATCCAAGTACGAGAGGATCTACCGCTTCAAGATGAGATGGGTTAGGAGTAAGCTTTACATATATTTTGTTTTTGGAGGGAGTATTAATCTGACCAGCATAACCCTGATGATATTTAACATCACCATCACCCATTGTTCCATCCGTACCAGCATTTCCTTCAAATTCGTTAAATATCTGGTCGTAGGTTTTGCCCAAAATATTTGACAACACATTCAAGCGGCCTCTGTGTGCCATCCCAATTGCCACTTCAGATACCCCAAGTTCTGCGGCCTTGTTAATGATCGTTTGCAAAGCTGGGATTGTATTTTCACCCCCTTCTAATGAGAAACGTTTTTGTCCAAGAAATTTCGTGTGAAGGAAGTTTTCAAAAACTACTGCTTCATTCAACTTATATAGAATATCTCTTTTCTCTTCAATGCTTGGGTTATAGGAATAGTATTCCGTTTCGCACTTCTCAACAAACCAATCAAAAATCTCTTGATTCCGGATATAGCTATATTCAAAACCAATTGGCCCTAAATACACTTTTTCAAGTTTTTCAATGATCTTCCTTAAAGTGGCTCTACCTAATCCCACTTCAACACCTACGTCAAACTCTGCATCCAGGTCTGCATCGGTTAGCCCATAGTATTTATGATCTAACGGAACCTTATGATCTCTCCTTGGCCTGACCGGGTTGGTATTGGACTTGAGGTGAGCACGTGATCTATAGGTATGTATCAATGTCCTTACCTGAGTTTCCTTTATGGTAAGTCCATCAGGTGCTGCTACAGTAGATTCGTTGTCTCCATAGCGTTGCTGAGAAAAATCGTACCCCTCAAAAAACTTCTGCCATGACGCATCTACAGAAGCAGGGTCTTTCTTATAGTTCTGGTACAGTTCATCGAGGTATCCAACATCCGCATTGGATATATAAGAGTATTTGTCCATAATTTTGATGGTGTGTAAACAAATGTAAATAACGGTTCCGTTTATTAAAAACCTAATAACCGCATTAACAAATATACAATCGCAATCCCTTGGTTTTCAATGGATGTATTGCATTGCCAAATAGAAAAATTCTACTACATTTGCAGTCCAAAAAAATACTGGACGAGATCCACATAACAAAACAAGCAAATGGCTGTAAAAATTAGATTGGCCCGCAGAGGCCGCGCAAAACTGGCATTGTACGATGTAGTCGTAGCAGACGCCAGAGCACCACGAGATGGTCGCTTTATTGAAAAAATTGGTACTTATAACCCTTTAACCAATCCTGCCAGCATCGTGCTGAAGGATGACAGGGCGTTTCACTGGCTCATGAATGGTGCACAACCAACTGACACTGTGAAGGCAATGCTATCTTACCGTGGGGTAATGTTAAAAAAACACCTCCAGATTGGGGTTGTTAAGGGTGCCTTAACCCAGGAACAGGCTGACGCCAAATGGGAAGAATGGATGAAGGCTAAGGAAACCAAGATTCAAGGCAAAAAAGATACGCTTGCACAAACAAAGCAAGATCAGGCGAAAGCACGCAAGGAAGCTGAAACTAAAGTGAAGGAAGCCCGTGCGGAAGCCCTTAAGAAGAAAAACGAAGTAAAAGAGACTGAGGCCGCACCTGCAGAAGAAGCAGCGGCTGACGAAGCGGCCGAACCCGCTGCGGAAGCAACTGAAGCTCCTAAGGCAGATGCTGCTCCTGAAAGCGAAGAGCCAAAAGCATAATTATTAGCCATGGATATTGACTCATGCTACCAGATTGGGTACGTGATCAAAAAACATGGATTGAAGGGCGATGTAAAGATTCTAATTGAATCTCCCCTTCCTAAAAAATTGGAATCAATCTTTGTTCAAATTGACAACAGGTTGATTCCTTTTTTTATTGAACAAATCTCTGTTTTAAATGATGTAGCCATTGTCAAGCTCGAAGATGTAAATACTCCGGAGCAGGCTGATAGCTTGTGCAAATGCGGGGTTTACCTTCCCAATTCATTGAAACCAAAATCTGATAAATTTGAAACCAGTGATTTGATTGGATTCAGTGTTTACGCCAATTCAGAGAATTTAGGAACAATTACAGCCATCAACAATCATACTCTCAACCCATTGCTGGTTGTGACATTACAGGAGAAAGAGACCCTGATTCCAATCAGTGACTACTTTATAAAAGAGATTGACCAAGCAGATAAAATGGTCAAAGTAGAGCTGCCTGATGGGTTTATGGATATCTAAATCATCTTATTGTAACTTGCTGTATGCATATTGATATCATCACATGCCTGCCAAAATTACTAGAAGGCCCATTCTCGGATTCCATACTAAAAAGAGCGCAGGACAAGCAGTTGGTGAGTATTGAAATTCATGACCTGAGAGCGTATTCTACCAATAAGCACAAGACCATCGATGATTACGCCTTTGGTGGAGGGGCTGGTATGGTACTCATGATAGAGCCTATTGATCGTTGCATTACCCACCTCAAAGGAAAACGTAAATATGATGAGGTGATCTATATGAGCCCCGATGGCGATCTTTTAACTCAATCTGTAGCTAACCAATTAAGCCTCAATCAAAACCTTATAATTCTTTGCGGCCACTATAAAGGAGTAGATGAGCGGGTAAGAGAGCACCTGATCACGCGGGAAATCAGCATTGGAGATTATGTATTATCGGGGGGTGAGCTGGCCGCAGCAGTACTTACTGACAGCATTATAAGGCTTATACCAGGGGTTCTCTCCGATGAAAGCTCAGCTATGACAGACTCATTTCAGGACGGATTGGTTGCTCCTCCGGTTTATACCCGCCCAGCTTCTTATAAGGATTGGAACGTGCCGGAAATCCTTTTATCTGGTCATGATCAGAAGGTGGAGCAATGGCGCCACCAAAAAGCAGTCGAAAGGACTAAAACAAGACGACCAGGGCTTTTCCAGGGTGATGAATAGCTAAACAAAAAAACTGCATCTGATCAGTTTTTGTAATTCCTAAATCCTATATTTGCAGTCCATTTTAAAAAACCATCATGCTATGGCTGATTTAATGAAGATAGTGGAGCAAGAATTAGCTTCAAAAAGAGCAGATATCGTTGATTTCAAGGCTGGTGATACAGTCAATGTACACGTTCGAATCAAAGAGGGCGCCAAAGAGCGTATTCAGCAGTTTCAGGGTGTGGTGTTGTACCGCAGGGGGAAAAGCACTAACGGTGAATCATTTTCCGTGCGTAAAATCTCTAACGGTGTAGGCGTAGAGCGCGTATTCCCATTATTAAGCCCAAGCATTGAGAAAATTGAGCTTATTAAGTCTGGAAAAGTGCGCAGAGCAAAGCTTTACTACTTGAAAGGAAGACAAGGTAAGGCCGCCAGAATTAAAGAGAAATTGTCTGGTAATCAGGCTCCGAAAGCATAAAAATTCTATTGAAGAAACCCGCCTTCTACCAAGGCGGGTTCTTTTTTGCCCTTGCCATAAACAAGATTGGAGTAGTTATGGCTTGGCGCTATATTTGACAACTCAAATCTTAATCTCATCATGGCAAAAACAAGCATTTCTAAGCTCCTTGGTAAAGAAGCAAAGTACCTTTTAGATCACAAAAGCAAAACGATTTCACAAGACAAGCTGATCCTTCCGGGAGCTGATTTTGTAGACAGAGTCTTTGCCCAGTCCAACAGGAACCCACAAGTACTTAGAAGCTTGAATACCCTATTTAATCATGGAAGATTAGGAGGCACCGGTTATGTTTCCATTCTCCCAATCGATCAGGGTATTGAGCACAGTGCAGGTGCTTCTTTCGCAAAAAACCCAATTTATTTTGACCCTGATAACATCGTAAATCTCGCAATTGAGGGTGGCTGTAATGCCGTGGCCACTACTTTCGGAAACCTGGCAATGGTCTCCAGAAAATACGCGCACAAAATTCCATTTATAGTTAAAATCAACCACAACGAAACTTTAACCTATCCTAACCAATACGATCAGGTGATGTATGGTTCTGTAGAGGAGGCGTGGAATCTGGGCGCAGTGGCAGTAGGCGCCACTATCTATTTTGGATCAGAAAACGCTACCCGTCAAATTCAGGAGGTAGCTGCAGCTTTTGAAAGAGCCCACGAACTAGGTATGGCCACTATTCTTTGGTGTTACCTTAGAAATAGTGCTTTCAAAAAAGACGGAAAGGATTATCACGTATCAGCCGACCTTACTGGCCAGGCCAATCATCTGGGAGTAACTATTCAGGCGGATATCATCAAGCAAAAACTACCTGAAAACAACGGAGGCTACAAAGCATTGAACACTGGCGGATCAAGCTATGGAAAGCTGGACGAAAAAATGTATTCGCAGTTGAGTTCTGATCACCCTATTGACCTTTGCCGCTATCAGGTAGCCAATTGCTACATGGGTCGTGCCGGTTTGATTAATTCAGGAGGCGCGTCCTCAGGGGCAAGTGATATGGCAGAAGCCGTAAAAACAGCCATAATTAATAAAAGAGCTGGAGGAATGGGGCTAATTTCAGGCAGAAAGGCCTTTCAAAGACCTATGAAAGAAGGTGTTGGAATTTTAAATGCAATCCAGGACATATATCTGGATAAGGGCGTAACAATAGCCTAAATTTAATTGCTGATTAAAACATTTGATCGGCATTCATTTAAAGCAAAAATATGTCTTGGTTTAAACGTACCGACAAAGGAATACTAACTCCCACAGAAGCAAAAAGGGAGGTACCTGACGGTTTGTGGTTCAAATCCCCTGAAGGCAAAATCGTTCATACGAGGGAGCTGAAAAACAATGCCTATGTGGTACCCGAAGAGGATTACCACGTTCGCATCGGATCTAAAGAATACTTTGAAATATTATTTGACAACAATGAATTTAAGGAGCTGGATGCCGACATGGAATCAGCAGATCCACTGAATTTTGTTGACTCCAAGCCTTACCCGAAGCGCATCAAAGAATCGCAGGCCAAGGTAAACCTGAAGGATGCGGTGCGAAGCGCCTACGGAAAAATGGACGGCATTAAGATCGTTATTGCCTGTATGGATTTCAGTTTTATTGGTGGCTCTATGGGGTCTGTAGTTGGAGAGAAAATTTCTCGCGCCATCGACCACGCTATAAAAACAAAGACTCCTTTCCTTATGATCTCCCGATCAGGAGGGGCACGAATGATGGAAGCCGGACTTTCATTAATGCAAATGGCGAAGACATCAGCCAAACTTGCATTGTTGGATGAGGCAAAGATTCCTTACATCTCTCTTTTAACCGATCCAACCACCGGAGGAGTTACGGCATCATATGCGATGCTTGGAGATTTTAACATTGCCGAGCCCAATTCTTTGATTGGTTTTGCGGGTCCCCGTGTAATTCGTGAAACCATAGGAAAGGATCTTCCAAAAGGTTTTCAAAGTGCAGAGTTTGTACTGGAGCACGGGTTTCTGGATTTTATTATTGACAGAAGAAATTTAAAGAGCAGACTCTCCACGCTTTTGAGAATGCTGGCATAGCTTCTCTTTTCTATTGAATAAAAAAATAGATCAAAAATGTTTGCTTGCAAAAACGTCACCAAGACAAGTATAAAAAGTAAAAAGAATTTACTTCTACTTTGACATGTTGGCATACCATCTATTCTAGAACTTCAAATTTTCGTTTTATTTCTTCTAACAATTGCTCCTGTTTGACCCTATTCTGCAATTCCTTAACAGTTGTATCTTGTCTTCTCTCAGCGATCATTTTAGCATTTAACTCGTCATATTTGTCAACATCTAGAGTAATATCTGTGTTAAGCGGATAAGCACGTTTATATTCAAGTTTCTCCAAACTACTCCCAGCCACAGTTTCAAAAATATTTATTTCCTCCATTGTTAATTCATTATAAAATTTTCCTTTATTATCCTTAATAATAGGCTTAATAACGCTCTCCCACATTCTACCTGAATCTGCGGTATGGTGTGACTCTTCAGAAGTATAATAACTCAACATTTTATTATCGTATTCTAATTCTAATTTGGAACAAATAGCCATGACAATTTCATCCGGACGATCTAAAAGTGATTCGTATGAAATATGGATTTTTCTAAAATCCTCAATTTCTTCAAGAAACCTCAGAGAAATCATTTGTTCATCATGCCACTGCTTCGCTAAGTGATAAACATGCTTATGCCCTATCACAATTTTCTTGAAAGATGCCGCAACATCGCGACCATCTCTATACAGATGAATATAAAATGGTTTAATTTTTTTTTCCAGTTGGTCTAAATAATGAACATTGAAGGTGCTCTTACAACACCATATTTTAGCTTTATCCACTTCAGCCTTTTGAAGATAGATCTGCTCAAATATGTCATAAATAGAAGTAGCATTATTCGCAATTTCTTCACGATTTAAAACTACATCTGTCCAAGGAACTGGATTATACTCAACCCAGAGGCACATATCGTTTATTAAACGATGTAGCGAATCGCCATACACTGAACGATAGTATGGTAATAATGGCACAAATGTTTTCAAAAGGTGTGGTGGGTGCGGTGCGGAAATCAAATCATGTTGATTGAGTATCAAGCGCAGAAGATTAGATCCTGATCTCTGTGTTCCTATAAATTGAATAGATCTATGCATAGACTAAAAGAATAAAATTGCTGCCCCTCCAGATATTAACACTAAATAGAAATAGTTAAATTTTGTAGTTGTGATAATTACAAATGAGGACAATATGACAAAAATGGAAAATAATTCATGATCCAAGCTTCTAAATAAAATCCATCCGGAATAAGTAATCAACGCAATAACCACAGGACGAATTCCTTTAATCACTCCAGTAATAATAGGATGATTTTTAATGCTCTCAAAAACACCACCAACGAGGACCATAATAATCGCAGATGGAGCAAATATTCCCAAAGTTGCTAAAAAAGCACCCCACACCCCCCCGGTAACATATCCTACATAGGTAGCAGAAACCAATATTGGCCCCGGGGTCATTTGCCCAAATGCAATTGCATTGGTAAACTCTATAGATGAAAGCCATTGATAATTTTCCACTACTATTTCGTGCAACATTGGAATCATTACATACCCTCCTCCAAATAAAGTTAGACTTACCTTAGAAAATTCAAATAACAATTGATGGTATATACCTTTCAAAAAAAAATATAAACCAACAAAAACAAGTACACTAAGTATAACGCCATAATATAAGTGGGCACCCCTGTTACCAAGCTCGCATTTTGAATCATTCTTATTGCTAGATTCACCATTTAAAAAATACCCTACTATACCACCAAAAACAATATATATAACAATCCAAATGTAAGAGTTTAAAAAAAAGGCCAAAATCAAAATAAAAAAAAACAAAATATATTGCCATGACATTGAAATGTTCTTAACGAACATATTATAACTGAGGGAAAGTATTAAGGCAATTATTACAGGAATAACACCAGAAAGAAATAGATTCACAATATCCAGATTTGAATATTTAGCATACAATTTTGCAATCCCGATCATTATTACTGTTGAGGGCAGCAAAACAAAAAACATACAGATAACAGTCCCGATCCACCCTCGCAATTTGAATCCAATATAAGCCACTACATTAACCGCCAAGGGACCTGGAAGCACCGAGGCAATAGATAATCCATCCAAAATAATATCCTCAGATATCACTTTCTTCTTCCTTACCAACTCTTCTTGCAGAACTGATACTAAAGCTGCATGACCTCCAAATGAAGTCAGTCCAATTTTAAAAAAAGACTTTAAAAGAAATATTAGGTTTGGCCGTTCACTCATTAATTCAATACCTAGTCCAAAAAATTAACCGATAAACTCTCTGGACTCCATAGCTGCCAAAAAGTAATTGATGCCAATTTTAAAAGAGTGTCCAATACAAATTGGAGTGAATACTTCATCCTAAATAAAATAGTATGATTTTGAAATAATCAACCTAAGTAAAACTTTCCTGATTAATTTTTTAGAGGAAGAACCTTAATAGCGTAGCTATTCTGGTTGATCAAATGGTTAGAAACTGCACCTAATGTGTCTATTTCCAATATATTGAAAAACCTATTAAACACTGAAATCACCAACCTATCACCTAACCCTTTAACACTTCCCATTCGGACTGTACTCAGCGAATCTGGTAACCGTAAAACTTCCCTGACCTTGTAATAGCCCATCGATGAATCTACAGTAACCTTTACTATCCTACTATTGAATAACTCCTTCTCTTTTCCAGTGGCACCATTATCATACAAATAAAAGGCATTTGGTGCTGTGATATCAATCGAATGTTGACCTCGAAATAATTCACCTTTTAAATTAAATTCTTTCGTCCCTTTTCCTATTCTATAGTAGACCTTGTCTAGACTCCCCGAAATCTTCCATATTTGACTTAAATCGCGAAAAGAAATATAGTAATTGTGAAATTCATCAACTTCAATAGAGTTACTATGCGCAGTAAAATACACTCCCTTAACTTCTTCACTTGGAATCAAGTTGTTTGGCAGAAAATCCAAAATTGACCAAATTTTTTGAACACCCGAACGCAAATCCAATTTGATAATCCCCTCATCAATAACCTGATATGACTCCATTTTTTTATACCTCTTTTTTGTAAACAGCAAGGACAAGTAAGGATAGTGCAACACCATGTCATGATGAATTCTAAGTGTAGAATCAAATCTTACCTTCCTCTTACTAAAAGTTTCTAAATTTTTTATTGTAATCTCTGTACTATCACTACACCACACCAAAAGTGAGTCAGTTAAGTCAAACCCTCTAATGAACCCTGATACAGAGTCCAATTCGTTTACCAAACCTCCATGTCGTCCTATTTCATAAATCGACCCTTGCTTAAAGTCTTGTATTAAATAGTTAAGCTGAGGTCTATTGCTCAGTAATTGCTGATAAGAAAGGTTTTCCTTACAAAAATTGGTTCTATAGGCAAGAGAAATTAAAAATGAGTAATTTTCTGTTGCCTTCTTCCTGTAATAAATGGAGTAATTTAAATTACACTCTAGATCCCTTATAATCATTTCACGCTCTGAAAGGTGGTAAATATTGGAATCTGCATTATCCGAAATAAATAAAACATCAATTGGACTACCGGGGTTTATATGGCTGAGCAAAATACCTTTATCAACTAGCTTCACATCAGGCTTGGGAGTCTTAGTACAACTAATCATGATTAGGCTAAGAACCATGCAAGCCCAAATTTGTTTTAAATGAATGGCATCCATATTTAAACTAGTCACAATAAATAATATGAAGATTGGGCATAAAATGCACTTTAACGTTTAATATATAAAAATATTAAGAAACCTGACTTTAAAGTTATACTGGTCAAACTACTCTCATTGATTAATCTATAAAGAGGTCAATCCTGATTGCTATAAAGAACATAATAAAAAAGGGGCCAGAGGCCCCTTTTTTAAAATCAAATTTACAGTTACTGTGGTGTAAAGGTAGATGTACCATATTCACCATAAAAGTTAATCCAATTAATCACAAATGATCCATCAGGATTTACCACAGATGTTGGAAGTATTGTGTAAGCATAGCTTGGGCCATCTAGCTTCTCACTAAATACTATCTTCGAACAATTATCTGAAATAAGGGTCTCAACTGGATTGTTGCCCCACATAATAGGTTCAAACCCATTAGTAATGTCAGGAATGATATAGGACGCAGCATTGGGTCCTGCTTCAACTACAACCCCAGTATAGGTTTGTACTCCGCCTGCAACTGACCCATCATTGCCAGGGCCATACTGAAAATCAGGATTTGTTGAATCAAAGTATCCAGGCGAGACAAAAGTTGAAACCACATCATAAGTACCCGCAAGGTCTGATTCACAAATTACACCCCAAGTATATTGACAGTTTGATCCAGGGAATTCAGTACATACTGATGGAGACCAAGCGTCAAACACTCGACCATCATCGGTTGTTAATTCCCAGCGCACGGTAAATGAATCCCCAGCTACAAACCTATCTGTTGCTGTACGGTCCGGTTTATCCGGATTGTTAAAAACCGAAACTGAACCAGTTCCATAATCAAATGTAGCTGTAGAATATAAAGCGTAAACATCAGCCTGAGTCAGGCTAAAATTAGTCACTTCACGGTTTCCTGGTATCTCAGACCCTTCAATAGACTTAAAGTTGAACTCTCCGTGATTTGCAACTGCTGGATTCCCATCCGTGTCAGTATACGGCTCGGTAAAAGTTAAGAAAAAATCAACTTTAGTAACTGTTGTCTTACCATCTACAGATATCCAACGAAAATCAACTCCAACAGATCGAGATGCATCTTGATATACAAAGTTTGCAGAAGTCCCATCTGTTTTAGTCGCATAAGCATTTGGTGCTGTTTCCCATACAGGGATGAGCTCTTTATCATCTGAACATGACACTGCCAGGGCAAATACTCCTAGCATCGTCATAACTAAATATTTAATTGTCTTCATGTCTCTTCTATTTTAAAATTGAAACTTCAGCACATCCCAAAACACTGCATTCGCTGGAGAGTCAAAAACAACCGTTGGTGTGTTAGGGTTGAGATTGATTTCATCTTGTGCATATGGCAACCTCAACGCAAATTGACGCGGTGGCTGCAATGGAGTCTGCAAATCATTTGGCAAACCTGTTCTTCGGAAGGTATTATAGATTTCAAAACCATTTCCGAAATTCATGAACCATGCCTGCTTTAAGACAACTCTCAAACGGCCTGCATTGTCCCCTGCAACGTCATACTTAGCAAGTTGTGCATTAATGTATGCATCACGATCAGCATCTTCAATTGCCTCTGCATCACCATCCCTAGCAACAAAGCTATTCACCTTAGCAAATTGTTCTTCCATTGCTTTTTGGAAAAGTGTTCTTGCGTCATCACCAGGAAGAGTCACACCCAAAGCAAGGTTAGCCTCAATTTGATGCAATTTTACCATCCAGGAAGTGAGCATAGGGAAAATACCGTCACCAGAACCTTGATTACCTCCTCCTGCCTCCGCGACATCATCATATAAACCACCCCAAGGGTACAAACCTACCGTGGTTCGAATTGGGTTATCATTGGGAATACCAGAAGGATCAGAACGATCACGTCCAAAAAAACCTGCTAAATACTCCTTTTGACTAGTGGTTAAAGTACTTGCATCAGTGTTATTATAAACGCCCTCGGACACAAAATTACTGAGAGGAAAATAGCCATAAACGCAATCCGTACGCTGAGAACATGGAATTGTTTGCTTATCTGTTGGGTCATCAGGGTTCAACAACGTTTTTGTCTGACGCTTAAAGTAGAAAGGAGTTCTTGGATCACCAGGAACTGTTCCACCAGGTGTCAAAGGAACGAGCATTTCATACATTAGTTGATGTCCAAAATAACTAAACGCAGCATCACCACCTGCATATCCATCGATATAGACTGGATGCCGGTCATCAGGATTATTTAGTTTTCCAAAGGTAAATTGAAAATCCCCTGCTGCCCCAGAAATAAATCCACCGGCTGTTATCATTGTTTGAATCGTAGGGATTACGGAGGCATCTGCTCTACTCACCTGAAGAAGCAACTTCAACTTTAGAGATTTAGCTGCCGCTGTCCATCTTGTTGCAATATTACTGTTGCTTCCACCATAAATAACATCCCCTTGAACAGAAACGGGACTTGTCTCAGCGAAATGAGCAACTGCCTCATCCAATAAAGTAACCAACTGAGGGTAGATATCAGAATCTTTGTCAAAGGCAGGAATTAAACTTGCCTCTTCTGCATCACCATTAAAGGCATCGCTGTATGGGATATCACCCCACATATCAACCATGATACTGAAATAATATGCCTTCAACACTTTGGCAATTCCTTCATAGTAAGGGTTAGCCGCTCCATCAGCACGTTGCTGAGCAGTCGCCTTAATAATAGCATCCAAATCTTTCAATGGATTCTCCCACAAATAATTCCACTCAGGATTGAATGTAGTATTTGTCATATTGAAACTATCAAAATAATCTGTGTGCGCCACAAATCCCATTGCTGCGTTGTTCATATCATCCGCAAAAGTGGCAGACGCATTCAACTCCACATTGGTAAGCAATAGATTCAAAGAGGCCTGAGCCGGATTATTTGGATCATCATTGATATCCAATTCGGTAAGGTCGCAGGAGGATACTGTAAACAGCATCACCACCGTCATTATCAGACCTGTTCCGTATTTATATATTCTATTCATAATAATTTCGATCTTGAGTTTAGAATGTCAAATTCACGTTCACACCATAACGCTTGGTAGTAGGTGCTGCACCAAGTTCAAAACCTTGCACATTACTTCCTGATGTACCTGATAACACTTCAGGATCCAGATTCAGGTCATCCAATACGTTAGGAGCTTTCCACCATAAGTTACGACCAGAAATAGAAATGTTCACGCGTCCAAATGGTGTTTTGGAAAGCAAGCTAGCAGGTAACTGGTATCCTAAGCTAATCTCACGAAGGCGAATGGTGGTTCCATCATAAACGTTCACCTCATCCTGTCCATAAGCCCCCCATCCATCACTAAAGTGAGAGTCAAAAGATGTAATAGGTACAGTATTTTTGATCAAGTTTCCACCAGAATCAGTAATAGGCTGGAAGGTTTGATTGCTTCCCAGTACACCAGGTACTACACGCAGTCCTTCACGATCAATACTTTGCACCAATTGACCACGAAGCAGTAAGGAAGCTCCTGTGAATGAGTAGAAGTCTCCACCCTGTTTCCAGTCAATCAAAGCACGAAGGGAAATTCCTTTCCAGCTAAAGGTGTGGCTCCACCCTAATGTGAAGTCAGGGTTAGGATCACCGATAATTTCAGACTGACCAGTTCCAAATGGAAGTCCAGTGTTTTTATCGATTAGCAATTGACCGTCATCTGATCTTGCATTAACGGTACCAAAGATTTGTCCGTAAGGGAACCCATTTCTATGGATAGTGGCCAATCCTGTACCAGGACCACCGATAATTACTTCTCCTGTTGGACCTGCATCCACAACCAATGACCTGATTCTAGTAAAGGCCAGATAAGAATCCCACGTGAAACCATTCGACAACTGAACTGGCGTTACATTCAATCCAATTTCCCAACCTTTGTTTTCCAATTCACCAAAGTTTACAATTTGCTGTCTAAACCCTGTAGTACGTGGCAAAGCAGCACTTAGAATTTGATCGGTAGATGTTCTTTGGAAATACGCAGCATCCAAGCTTACTCTATTGTTTAGGAATTTCAACTCAGTACCTACCTCATATTCTGTAGTGAACTCAGGCTTTAGTGTAGGGTTACCTAATGTGTTACTTAGAGAAGCTCTATTTACCACTGCACCTGCTGAAGTTGTGAAAGGAACCCCAATTTGGTAATTGGTGGCAGTCTGATAAACGTTTGCATCGTTACCTACTTTTGAAGCTGCTACTCTAAATTTTGCATAGTTTAAGAAGCTAGGCATAGTTACCGCCTCAGACAGCACAAATGAAAGACTCGCTGAAGGATAAAAGTAGTTGTTGTTATCCTCTGGTAAAGTAGATGACCAGTCGTTTCTACCTGCCAAATTCAGGAAAAGGAAATCTCGGTATGAAAAAGACAAGTCTCCATAAATACCATTGAGCCTTCTTTGGCTTGTATAATCAGCAGAGGCAATCTGTGATGATGTACCGTCCAATCTGTAAAGACCGGTATTCAATCCATCGGAAATAATACCTGTTCCTTCCACTCTGTTACGAGAGAAATCCCGCTGGTTAGCATTAGCACCAACAATACCTCTAAAGGCAAGGTCCGCATTGATATCCTTCTGAATAGTTACGATGAAGTTATAGTCCTGCTCGGTATTGGTAAGCACATCATTCCATACGTGACCTAAAGGCTCCTGAATACCACCGCTTCTAACGATATCTTTTCTGTTATCCGTATAGGTATTAATACCTCCTTTAACCAACACTTGCAACCACTCTGTAATATCATACCCGGCAGAAAAAGATCCGTAAGCACGATTTACATCTGATGAATACTTATTGTACTTAGCAATCCAACGTGGATTATCCAATGCTCTATAGAAAAGATTTGATCCATCAACTGGGTTTTCAAATGGGTAACCATTCAAATTAAAGTTACGTGGAAGGTAGAACAAACGGGCATAAATAGAACCACCCGCTGCAAAATCGCCATTAGGTCCACTGAAGTAGTCATTAAATGCACTTGCCCCAGATGGAGGTGAATATTGCTTAGTGTTTACATAATTCACATTTCCTGAGATAAATACTCCATTGTCCAACTGTCCGTTACCTCCAAAGCTAATAGAAGTACGAGTAGCACCTGAGTTAGGAATCATCCCGGTTTGATCCATCCGTGATACACTGGCATTCAAATTTACTTTCTCTGAACCATTCGAAATGGTGAAAGAGTTTTCAGAAGTATGTCCTTTTTCAAAGAATCCTCCAATAATATCATGAGGTACAATAGGCACAGCCAAAGGCTCACCATTTCCATCTCTAAATTGAGTTAAAGAAGGAAAACGAACAGCCATTGGGTGAGGTCCAGTGCCATCCGGATATGGATGCGAATCAATACCTGTAACTGGATCCTTTACGTTATCTGAGTAAACCCCAAAATATTTTCCATAGTTAGTTCCATACTCTGCGTTGAGAGCATCCGCATGGTTAGCAAAAGGAGCTCCCCAGTTTCCGATGAATCCACCGTTGTAAACCTGGTTAGAACCTTGCGTATAAACATCCTGATAATCAGGAATTCCAGAAATTTCTTCTACGTTATAAGATGAACTTACCGTAATCTCCATTCCTTTCTTCGTTCCTTTGCTTGCCGCCTTGGTAGTGATAATCACAACACCGTTGGTTGCGCGGGATCCGTAAAGAGCAGCCGCAGCAGCACCCTTAAGAATTGATACGCTGGCAATGTTATTAGGATCAAGGTCAAACGCACGATTTGAAATCACCGTGTTTTGTGCATTATTTTCCTGGCCTGAACCTTGTCCCTCTAGTGTACTTGAGTTTACAGAGTTGTCAAAAGGAATACCATCAACAACAAATAACGGTTGTGTATTACCCGTCAAAGAAGAAATACCACGAATATTGATTTTAGTGGATTGTCCAGGACCTCCACCACCACCGGTGATGTTTACACCTGGCATCTTACCTTGAAGCGCACGAAGAGGGTCAACCTCTGAACGCTGTTGAAGGTTAGCTGCATCTACTGATGCCACACTGTAACCCAAAGCCTTCTTCTCACGTTCAATACCCACAGCTGTTACAACAACCTCAGTAAGTTGCTGAACATCCAATCCCATTTGAAGGTCAATAATGGAGCGCTCTCCAATTGCAACTTCTTGAGTTTGCAGACCAATAAATGAGTACACTAATGTTCCGCCTGATGACGGCACATTCAATCGGTAGTTACCATCTACATCGGTAACCGTTCCGTTTGTGGTTCCTTTCAGAACCACGTTTACGCCAGGTAATGTTGAGCCGTCTTCTGCGGCCGTAACTTTACCTGAAACCACTCGTTCCTGCGCCCATGCACTGAGTACAAAAACGAATGAGAAGCATAATAGTAAAAACTTCTTCATAGGTTTTAGTTTAGTTAAAAATTAGAATTCGAACCCCCAAATTAGGGTAAATATTAGAATTATAAAATAACGTGAAAGGAATTTATCACCATCTGAAATAACTGAAATTGGTCAAAATGGAGAATAATTCATGGCTTAAGCGGAAATTATCCCTTAATAAGGGGGGTAGAATTGCCCTAATTTTAGACTAAAAAACACACCCAATTTGAAGTATGGAAAGCGTGTGAAAATTACCCATTTCTCCATTTAAAGAGGTTAAACCTAGTTTTGAGTAAAAATTGGACACAAAAAAACCCCGCACTTGCGGGGTTTAGTCTTTAATATTTGAGGGCCTCTAGGCCTCTCCTTCCACCGAAACGAAAGATTTATCTTTTTTGCCTTTCTTAAAGGCAACCACTCCATCCGTAAGGGCAAATAGGGTGTGATCCTTACCCATTCCCACTCCATCACCAGGATGATGCTTAGTTCCCCTCTGACGAACTATAATATTACCTGCTATTACTTTTTGGCCACCAAAGACCTTTATGCCTAATCGTTTACTTTCCGATTCACGGCCATTCTTTACTTTACCTTCACCTTTCTTATGTGCCATGGTCTTGTATTATTTACCTGAAATGTTGTCAATAAGTAACTTTGTGTACTGCTGGCGGTGGCCATTTTTCACAGCATAACCTTTTCTTCTCTTCTTTTTGAAGACAATGACCTTATCGCCCTTAACGTGCTCTAAAATCTTACCTGAAACATTGGCATTGGCCAATACAGGGGCTCCGACCTCAACTTTACCCTCATTATCTATCAAAAGCACTTTATCCAGCTTTACAGCAGATCCAGCCTCTCCCTCCATTTTGGGGGCATATATATATTGGTCTTTTTCAACCTTAAACTGCTTTCCAGCAATATCCACAATAGCGTACATGATTCTCAGCTTTAAAAATGGAGTGCAAAGATAGATTTTAAGGCTTGAAAAACAAAAAACATCTTAAAATATAGATGGAGCCTAAAACAAGCCAAAATTAAGCGTTTTGAAAGTGTCCTAAAATCTCGCCTACCCAAAACACTTGTCTGACAAAAATAATGATTCCCAGCCCCTCGTTTTGAGTCAAAATCACCATCTCAGAATGACCTGATCTTATTCAAAAATTCGAACAAAAATATTTCTAAATTATTTTACTTAAGTCTTCCCTTCACCTCAACTGTTTAAGTGAATGAAAATGAATTCCTTCGGGTTATATAGAAGTGGAAATACTATTGAAATGAACTTTCCATCGTTTGGTAATCCTTTGAATTTTATCCGTCATTTCAAATATTTGTCTTCTTGCTAGAAACTGGCCTACAGATTTTCTTCCAAAGTCGGTTTCTCATGTTCAACAAGACAACTTTTGATTTAAATACATTCGATAACCTACTAACTATATAAGTATAATGAGTGAAGCCAAACGCGATGAGCCTATTTTAAAAGAAAACAAAGACCGTTTTGTACTATTCCCTATAAAGCATCATGATATATGGAAATTTTATAAACAGGCAGAGGCGAGTTTCTGGACGGCTGAAGAAATTGATTTAAGTCAGGACTTGAAAGACTGGGCCAACCTGAATGATGGCGAAAGGCACTTTATCACCCATGTATTGGCCTTTTTTGCGGCCAGTGATGGTATTGTCAATGAAAACCTGGCTGAGCACTTTGTTGGAGAAGTGCAATACACTGAAGCCAAGTTCTTTTATGGCTTTCAAATTGCCATCGAAAACATCCATTCAGAGACCTATTCTCTGCTTATTGACACTTATGTAAAAGACCCTAAAGAAAAGGACAAATTATTCCATGGCATTGAAACCATGGATTGCGTAAAGAAAAAAGCAGACTGGGCACTCCGCTGGATCGATAATGGAGATTTTGCTGAAAGACTGATTGCCTTTGCCGCTGTTGAAGGTATTTTCTTCTCAGGTTCATTCTGCTCTATCTTCTGGCTGAAGAAAAGGGGCTTGATGCCAGGCCTTAGCTTCTCCAACGAATTGATCTCACGCGATGAGGGACTTCACTGCGATTTTGCCTGTCATCTTTACACACAGCATGTGGTCAACAAAATGCCTGAAGAAAAAGTAATAGAAATCATCAAGGATGCAGTGGAGATTGAGAAAGAATTTGTAACTGATGCATTGCCTGTAAATCTTATAGGTATGAATGCAGAACAGATGAGACAGTACATCGAGTTTGTAGCTGACCGTTTGCTGAACGAATTGATCGGCAAGAAGGTTTATAATGCTACTAACCCATTCGACTTTATGGAGATGATTTCCCTGCGAGGAAAAACTAATTTCTTCGAAAAAAGAGTGGCAGAATACCAGAAAGCAGGAGTAATGAACAGTACTGAAAAAGATTCATCACCCAAGTTTTCATTGAACGAGGATTTTTAATATCTTGAACAACATTTTTTAAACTATTTTTTCACCCCCAAACAACCCAACATGCTCGTAGTTAAACGTGACGGACACAGAGAGTCCGTAAAGTTCGACAAGATCACCGCACGCATTGAAAAGCTCTGTTACGGCCTGGAAACCAACTTTGTGAATCCGGTTGAGGTCGCTATGAAGGTGATCAATGGATTATACGATGGAGTTTCTACACAGGAACTTGATAATCTTGCTGCTGAAATTGCGGCAACGATGACCACCAAGCACCCTGACTTTGCCAAACTGGCTGCCAGGATAGCTGTATCAAATTTACATAAGACCACCAGTAAGTCTTTTTCTAATACCATGAAAAGACTTTACCAGTACATCGATCCCAAGACGGGCCAAAACGCCCCTCTTATTTCGAAGGAAACGTGGAAAGTAATAAAAACCAATGCCGCAGAATTGGATGCTGCGATCATTTACGATCGTGACTTCAGCTACGACTATTTCGGCTTCAAAACTTTGGAGCGCTCTTACCTCATGAAAATGGATGGTAAGGTAGTGGAGCGTCCTCAGCATTTATTGATGCGAGTGGCTGTAGGCATACATGCAGAAGATATCCCTGCTGCCATTGAAACCTATAACTTATTATCGGAAAAGTGGTTTACTCATGCTACCCCAACTTTATTTAATGCGGGTACACCTAAGCCACAGTTATCATCCTGCTTCTTGCTTTCCATGAAAGATGATAGCATCGATGGTATCTATGATACCCTTAAGAATTGTGCTAAGATTTCACAATCTGCCGGAGGTATTGGACTAAGCATCCATAACGTTCGTGCAAAAGGATCCTACATCAAGGGAACAGGTGGTACATCCAATGGAATTGTACCTATGTTGAGAAATTTTGACATGACTGCCCGTTATGTGGATCAGGGTGGAGGAAAGCGCAAGGGAAGTTTCGCCATGTACCTTGAGCCCTGGCATGCTGACGTATTTGAGTTCCTTGAACTGAAGAAAAATCATGGTAAGGAGGAAATGAGAGCACGTGACCTCTTCCTTGCCCTATGGATTCCTGATTTATTCATGAAGCGCGTTGAGAACAACGAAATGTGGTCGTTATTCTGTCCTAATGAAGCTCCTGGAATGGCAGATTGCTATGGTGAGGAGTTTGAGCGTCTTTACGAAAAGTATGAGAAGGAAGGCAAAGCCCGCAAGCAGGTAAAAGCTCAGGATCTTTGGTTTGAGATATTGGAGGCTCAGATTGAGACAGGGACACCTTATATGCTTTATAAGGATGCAGCCAACAAGAAATCTAACCAGAAGAATTTAGGTACGATTAAGTCAAGTAACTTGTGTACTGAGATTATCGAGTATACTTCTCCTGATGAAATAGCAGTGTGTAATCTTGCTTCAATTGCACTTCCTAAATTTGTCACTGAAGAAGGCGTATTTGATCATCAGAGGCTTTACGAGATCACCAAAGTGATCACCAAAAACCTCAACAAAGTAATTGACATCAATTACTACCCTGTGGTTGAAGCTCGCAACTCTAACTTAAAGCATCGCCCTATTGGGATTGGTGTACAAGGCTTAGCAGATACGTTCATCCAATTGCGTATGCCTTTTGACTCTAAGGAGGCAAGAGGGCTGAACAAGGATATTCACGAGACCATTTACTTTGCTGCCATGGAAGCTTCCATGGAGTTGTCGAAGCAACATGGTCCTTACGAATCGTATAAAGGGTCTCCTGTATCAAAAGGAATATTCCAGTTTGATATGTGGGGAGTTACACCTGACTCTAATAGATGGGATTGGGAAGGGCTGAAGAAAGAGGTGAAGAAAAATGGAGTGCGTAACTCATTGCTGTTGGCTCCTATGCCTACTGCTTCTACCTCACAGATTCTTGGAAACAACGAATGCTTTGAGCCTTATACTTCAAACATCTACTCAAGAAGAACATTATCAGGAGACTTCATCATTGCCAACAAGCACCTGATGAGAGACTTGATTGACCTTGGGCTTTGGGATGACACCATGCGTCAGAAATTGATTGCTGCCAATGGTTCTGTTCAGGCTATTCCTGAAATTCCACAGCACATCAAGGATATTTATAAAACGGTTTGGGAGATATCTCAAAAAGCGATTATTGATATGTCTGCCGATCGTGGAGCCTATATCTGCCAGTCTCAAAGTTTGAACATCCACATTACGGATCCTAACTTTGGTAAGCTGACTTCAATGCACTTCTATGCATGGAAGAAAGGTTTGAAGACAGGTATGTACTACTTGCGCTCTACTGCTGCTGCTGATGCCATCAAGTTTACCATTGACAGGAAGACAACTAAAGATCAACCTGAAGAGGTAGCAGCCAAAATTGGGGCAACAGCTCAGGTAGCTGCCAAAGAGCCTGTAGTGGCTTATGCTTCAAAAGAAGATTTGGATCAGAAACGCTCCGATATGTCTTGCTCGCTGGACAATCCAGATGAGTGCGAAGCTTGCGGTAGTTAAATAATCAATTATCAGATATTAAAACCCTGCCTTGACATTGTTGAGGCAGGGTTTTTTATTTTATAATGCCCCCTCTTTAATTTCGTCTACCACAGCAGGATCCAATAGTGTGGTAACGTCACCTAAATTAGAGGTATCTCCTTCCGCAATCTTGCGCAAGATCCTTCTCATGATTTTACCAGATCGTGTTTTGGGCAAACCACTTACAAACTGAATTTTATCCGGTTTGGCAATAGGACCAATCATCTTTGAAACCGTCTCAATAATTTCTTTCCGCAAATGGTCTTCCTCTCGAGGATGGTCGTAACAAATTACGAAAGCATAGATTCCTTGTCCTTTCACATCATGAGGGTAGCCAACCACTGCCGTTTCACATACTGCAGAATGTTCATCAATGGCACTTTCAATCTCCGCTGTTCCTAAATTATGTCCTGACACGATAATAATATCATCCACTCTTCCAGTGATTCTGAAGTATCCGTCTTCATCTCTTTTACTACCATCCCCAGTAAAATATTTACCCGGGAAAGTAGAGAAGTACGTGTCTTTGAATCTTTTGTGATCACCATAAATAGTACGCGCCATACCAGGCCATGGAAATTGAATCGCTAAACGTCCTTCCACTTTGTTTCCTTCTACCTCCAATCCACCATCATTCATAATAACCGGTTGAACGCCTGGCAAAGGGAATGTAGCAAATCCAGGCTTTGTTTTGGTCACGCCAGCAATAGGGGAAAGCATAAACCCGCCCGTCTCTGTTTGCCAATAGGTATCTACAATCGGACATTTCTCTTTGCCTATGTTTTTATTGTACCAATGCCACGCTTCTTCGTTGATAGGCTCTCCCACAGAACCCAACACTTTTAAAGAAGAAAGATCATGCGCCTCTACAAAACTTAAAGGCGCTTTTTCCAATGCGCGAATGGCTGTAGGTGCGGTATAAAAAATATCTACTGTATGCCGCTCTACCACTTGCCAGAATCTTCCCCAATCTGGCCATGAAGGAACGCCCTCAAACATAACTGTAGTAGCTCCTGCTGATAACGGTCCATAAATAATATAAGAATGCCCGGTGATCCAGCCAATGTCTGCGGTACACCAATAAACCTGTCCTTCCTTGTATTGAAATGCTGTTCGAAAAGTATAGTCGGTATAAACCATATAACCACCGATGGTATGCACCATACCCTTAGGACGGCCCGTGGAACCCGAAGTATATAAAATGAACAGCAGGTCTTCAGCATCCATTTCCTGGGCTTCACATTCAGAATTTACTTTTGCCAATTCCTCATGCCACCACAGATCACGGCCTTCTTCCTTATTAGGGTTTGAGTGAATGTGATCAACCATCACCACCTTTTCTACATCAGGACAATTCTGAAGGGCTTCATCAATAATTCCTTTAAGGTCAATGGTTTTTGCACCTCTATACCCGCCATCCGCAGTTAAAACTATTTTACACCCCGCATCCGTAATTCTGTCTACCAATGATTTTGAAGAGAAACCTGCAAACACGATAGAGTGAACTGCGCCTATCCTCGCACAAGCCATCATAGCATAAGCCAGTTCTGGAATCATCGGTAAGTAGATACAAACCCTGTCTCCCTTTTTCACTCCAAGGTTCTTCAGCATATTAGCTGCCTGGCAAACCTTACTATGCAATTCCTTATAGGTAATGTGCTTTGCTTGTTCCTTCGGATCGTTAGGCTCCCATATGATAGCAGTTTGATTACCCCGTTTTTCTAAATGGCGATCGAGGCAGTTTTCTGTAATGTTTAGTTTACCATTAATGAACCATTTTACTTCTGGCTTGGTAAAATCCCACTTCAAAACCTTGTCCCACTTTTTTCGCCAATGAAACCCTTCAGCCACTTCCGACCAGAATGATTCGGGGTTTGAAATACTTCTGTTGTATATCTCTTCGTATTCTTCGAAATTCTTGATGGCGTGATTCATAACTAGATATTGTAAAACAGTAATATACTGCCATTTGAATCCAATTTCAACTGATTTAACCTTCTGAGGCAAATATGAAAGATGGAGAAATGAACTGGAGGGTGATCACCTAAAACATGTACTCCACCGCCACTGCAACCAGTGAACCTACAACAGCTACTGCCAATTTTCTCGCGTTGAAATGATGGTCCGGACTGCTCTCAAAAACGATGGTGGTGGAGATATGAAGGAAATTTCCTGTCACCAGCGCATATAGAAATATAAGTCCGGTTTCAGTGAGTAAATTGATCTCCACAAAATATTCACTTATAAAAAGACCCAGTGGCGCTGCAAGAGAAAACACGATCAGATATGGAATGGCTCTTCGCTTTGAGTGAAGTTGCTCTGACAAGACTGCCATCAAGGCAAAGGCTGCCGGAGCACGGTGCAAAACTATTCCCAATAAAATGGCATTGGTATCAGAATGAAAAGTGTGTGAATGAGGTTGTGCCAACATACCACCCTCCAAAAAGGCATGAACGCATAAGGCTGACAACAATACCAATGCAGAAACTTCTGCATGACTATGCGAATGTGCGTGCCCCTTGTGATCATGGGTATGGATATGACCATGTTCAATACCTGAGGTAAAATATTCGAGCAACTGCTGAAGAAAAAAACCAAGCAGTACAAACAAGCCTATTAGTTCTACCTCAGCATATTCCCGATATAATTCTGGCAGTATATGAATGACGGTAATGGCAAACAGGTAGGATCCGGCAAATACCAGTAAGAGCTTAAAACTGCTATTGCGTGCCTTTGGCACAAGGTATATGAGAAGGCCTGCAATAAAAGGTGCAAGAAAAAGAATGAGCATCTTCATTTAAGTAACCTTAGGGGTTAATTGTGATCATCGGCTTTATTCCTTCACTCACAAAGGTTTCTATACCGTTCTCAGTAGAATAGATTAATAGTGCATCAAGTTCCCCTAACTGATTTATTTTTTTTATGGCTTCATCCTTTCCCATCACCATAAATGCTGTGGCCCACGCATCCGCGGTCATACAATCTACAGCAAACACAGAAGCACTCAGCAACTCATGTCTGATGGTGTAACCAGATGAGGGATTTATTGTATGTGAATACTTCTTACCGTTTTCCTCATAAAAATTAAAGTAATTGCCAGAAGTAGCCATGGCCTTGTCTTGCAGTTTCACATAGGCTTTATTGATGAGGTTTTCGTACGTAGAAGAAGGATCTAAAATCGCTGCCTCCCAGGGTTTGTCTAATTTTTGATTCTTTCCAAAAGCAGAAATTTCCCCACCAATCTCTACAAACCAATCCCTTAAGCCTTTTGATTGCAAATAGGCCGCAACAACATCAACACCATATCCTTTTGCAATAGCACTAAAGTCGAGTTGTACGCGAAGATCCTCTTTCCACACCTTATCGGCATTGAATTGAATCTTTTCAAACCCAACAAATTCCATAATAGAATCAATCTTGGCACTGTCAGGCCTAATTTTTTTTCCAGGGCCAAAACCCCACGCATTAACCAGGGGCATTACGGTAGGGTCAAAGGCTCCTTCTGACAAAGTCTCTACTTCTTTTGACTTTTCAAGTACCGGCAAAAAGAACGGTAAGTGAAACTGGATTGAATTTCCTTCATTAAAGGCTGAGATTTCGGAATCTTTAATGTAGGTGCTTAACGATTGATTGAACGCAACCAGCACAGAATCAATTTGGGGCTTAAAATTTCTGGATTTCTTATCATAGTAAGTAATGTGATAGGCCGTCCCCATCGTTTTACCCTCTATTTTAACCTCGTTGACTGAATTGGCTTGTCTGTATTTATACACTACAAAAACCAATGCCACCAAGGCAATAGAGTACAGGGCATTTTTGACTCGATTATTCATCCACAGGTATTGATATTCGTGCAAATTAGGAGAAATACTTTGATTGGAGAGTCAAATAGCCCCCTTTAAAAAATTATTCACTAGCATTAATTGCATTTAAAGCCCTCAACTTTTCACTACTTTTGACCCATGCGCGAAGATTATTTAAGTGCGGATGATGAAGGGATGACCTCTGCAGAAAAAGAGATTGAAAGGGCGCTACGTCCTCTATCTTTTTCTGATTTCACGGGCCAATTCAAGGTAGTGGAGAACATTAAAATTTTTGTGCAGGCTGCCAAAAAAAGAAGTGAACCACTGGATCATGTACTGTTGCATGGCCCTCCAGGATTAGGCAAAACTACTTTGAGTCACATTATTGCGAATGAATTGGAATCCAGAATCAAGGTAACCTCAGGGCCTGTACTGGATAAGCCAGGCGACCTTGCGGGACTGCTCACCAATCTTGAGCCTCACGATGTGCTGTTCATTGATGAGATCCATCGACTGAATCCTATCGTGGAGGAATACCTTTATTCCGCCATGGAGGATTTTCGGATTGATATTATGCTGGACTCAGGGCCCAATGCCCGATCGGTACAGATAGCCCTCAACCCATTTACATTGATTGGGGCTACAACCAGAGCTGGTTTGTTAACATCTCCTTTGCGCGCAAGATTTGGCATTAACTCACGCCTTGAATACTACGATGCCGATCTCCTCACCGCCATTGTAAAAAGATCAGCCGGCATTCTGGAAACTCCAGTAAATGATGATGCCGCCCATGAGATTGCCAGAAGAAGCAGAGGCACTCCTCGTATTGCCAACAATCTTTTACGAAGAACCAGGGACTTTGCGCAAATAAAAGGGGATGGGGTAATTACCATGCCCATTGCCCAAATGGCGCTCAATGCATTGGATGTAGATGAAAATGGTCTAGATGAAATGGACAATCGCATTCTGTCGACCATCATTGAGAAATTTAAAGGGGGGCCTGTTGGGCTAACAACCATTGCCACTGCTGTAGGTGATGAAGCCGAAACTATTGAAGAAGTGTACGAACCCTTTTTAATTCAGGAAGGGTATATCAAAAGAACCAGCAGAGGAAGAGAAGCTACTGATCTGGCTTATAAGCATCTTAAAATTCCAAGACCAGGAAAGGCAGGGAGCTTGTTTGAATAGAGTCGATCACTCACCAGAAATTTTCATCTTGAACAAAACAACTGCCACACAAATCATAAAATCCAAAGCCCAGGAACTGGGTTTTGTTTTTTGTGGTATTGCCAAGGCAGAATTCCTGGAGAAAGAGGCTCCACGACTAGAGGAGTGGTTGAAGCGAGGGTACCAGGGCAAAATGGGTTATCTCGAAAATCATTTTGATAAACGATTAGATCCTACGCTGCTAGTACCTGGAGCAAAGTCTGTGGTAAGCCTCGTTTATAATTATTATCCAAAGAAAGATTTAGGAAAAGATACTAACCATAAGATTGCCAAGTATGCTTATGGAGAAGACTATCATTTTGTGCTCAAAGAAAAACTAAAAACATTCATCCTTTATCTTAATGAGACAATAGGCGAAGTCAATGGTAGGGCATTTGTAGACTCTGCACCAGTCATGGAAAGAGCCTGGGCCCAAAAAAGTGGCCTCGGCTGGGTAGGCAAGAATAGTTTATTGCTCAACAGAAGTGCAGGTAGTTTCTTTTTCCTCGCAGAACTTATCATTGACTTAGAGTTGGACTACGACAGTCCCACAAAAGATTATTGCGGTACGTGCACTGCCTGCATGGATGCATGCCCTACTGATGCTATTTCCGAACCCTACGTTGTAGATGGCAGCAAGTGCATTTCTTACTTTACTATAGAACTGAAGGAAGAAATACCAAACGAGGTAAAAGGGAAATTCGAAAACTGGATATTCGGTTGCGACATCTGTCAGGACGTGTGCCCGTGGAATCGATTTTCATCTCCCCATCATGAAACTAGATTCAACCCTTCACAAGAACTTATAAGCATGAAAGAAAGTGACTGGAGAGAAATCAGCGAGGAGGTATTCAGGAGGGTATTCAAGAAATCGGCAGTAAAAAGGACAGGATTAAAAGGGCTTCAGCGCAACATTCAATTTATTAACTCAGATAAGATTAAACCGTATCCTGACGGTAACGGCAGGATTCGTCATTAAATTACATTATTCATTTTCTTCTAATGCTTAATTTGGGTTAAAAAAATAAACCCCGACTGTGCCGGGGTTTTTAAGGTTTATCAGTGTCGTCAACTGGTCATTACGAAGCAGCGATTGAGAATCGCCCCGTGTTCATCCCCATAATTGGCATAACACCAGTTTCTGAGGTCCTGAATTTCATCGGCAATCAACATCTTAATTGCCTTTCTCAACTCTTTTTCGAAGAGTTTTGCATCAAAACTTACTCTCGCCAAGACGGTTTTAACGTAATTAAGCATTTTTCTCATCAGCAAAATTAAATTTAAGTTTGTGCGTAGGGTTCTTTCGATAGTAACCGTTAATATACAAAAACAGTTAAAGTCAAGAAAGAACAACCTTCATTTGTAGAACGAGAATTATGCTTCGAAGTTGTATGTGTTTTAAGCTCTCATTTTCCATTTTTTTAGTCACTTTTTTGGGGATTTTTAACTCACTTTTTGGGCAAAAAATCCAAATCGAGTTGGGACCCGATGAAATAGGCGAAAATCAAGCATGGACGATTACAGTAACGGTAAATGACGACCGTCTGAAGAGCTATGATAATTTCCCTGACATCGATGGTTTCCGAAAAAGAGGTACCTCCACACAATCTCAAACCAGCATTGTAAACGGGCAGATCAACTCATCTCAGAGTGTGGTGATGACTTATATGCCTACAAAGCAAGGGATATTTACCCTTCCTCCTTTTAAAATGACGATAAATGACCAAATCCTCTCGTCTGAAGGAAAAAAGATTACGGTGGGAGCACCCAAGCAAGCGCGACAACGAGACCCCGTAAGAAGTCTTTTTGAAAGAGATCCGTTTGATGATTTTTTTGGAAGGGGTGAAACTGAATTTGTAGATGTAAAAGAGGATGCTTTGCTTGCTCTAACCACCAGCAAAAATGAAGTCTACGTAGGAGAAGGCTTCACGACAACACTTTCGTTTCTTGTAGCTGACAATAATCGGGCGCCCATGCAATTCCATGATCTTGGAAAGCAACTCTCTGACATTTTAAAGAAATTAAGACCTTCCACTTGCTGGGAGGAAAATTTCAACATTGAAAATATTGAAGGTGAGTCCATAGAAATCAATAATAAGTTTTACACGCAGTATAAAATATATCAAGCCACATTCTACCCCCTCAATACACAACCAATTGTGTTCCCCAGTGTAGGTTTAGAAATGATCAAATTCAAAGTGGCTAAAAATCCCTCCTTCTTTGGGCAAAATCGCCAGGAGGATTTCAAAACCTTTTATTCATCACCCAAAACAATCAAGGTAAAAGAATTACCACCCCACCCTCTTAAGGAGTCGGTGGCTGTAGGTAGCTATCGTCTCGATGAAAAATTGGGGTCTGTAAATTTGAAGACCGGCCAAAGTGCCAGCTACGAATTCAATATTTATGGAGAAGGTAATATCTCTTCTATTGAAAAACCCAGCGTAAAAAAAGATAACAATTTCGATTTTTACGAACCCAACATGAGGCAAAGCATCAAACGAGAAAGTGGACGTGTGGCTGGCTCTAAGGCATTTAGTTATTATATGATTCCAAAAGAGCCTGGTAATTATGATCTGGGAAATTATTTTTCATGGGTATTTTTTAACCCAAGGACCAACGAATACGACACCCTTAAATCTCAGTATACGGTTACGGTTACAGGTGAAAGTCAAAAGAACATCTCTATCGACAGCAAAGATTCAGGGTCATTTTATGATCGCATCACATTGGCGGACAACACCATTCATTCCTCTATTGAAGGCAACTGGCTAAAAATTGGCGCTAATCTTTTTATCTTGCTGATGCTTGGAGCCTCTGCTTTCCTTGTATTTAAAAAATAATTCTAAATTCCACATTCAAAATTTACCATTGAATTTTGAACAATAAATTTTGAATGAACAGCTACGGTACACTTTTTAGAATCACAACATTTGGAGAATCACACGGCCCGGCTATTGGTGTAACCGTTGACGGATGCCCTGCCGGATTGGAGATAGATGAAGCCTTCATCCAATCAGAACTTGACAGAAGAAAACCCGGCCAATCGAAGATCACTACACAGCGTAGAGAAAGTGATACTTTCAAAATTCTTTCTGGTGTTTTTGAAGGTAAGTCCACAGGAACTCCCATTGCCATTGTTATTGAGAACCAGGATCAAAGAAGCAAAGACTATGGCCACATTGCAGAGACATTTCGCCCTTCTCATGCCGACTATACATACGAAACCAAGTATGGCAATAGAGATTACCGTGGGGGAGGAAGAAGTTCTGCCCGTGAAACAGCAGCAAGGGTAGCGGCCGGGGCCATTGCAAAACTCCTGCTTCAGAAAGAAAAAATAGAAATTAATGCGTACGTGTCGCAAGTGGGAAATATTAAAACCCCGCATTATACACAGCTTAATTTGAGCCAAACAGAAAATAACATTGTGCGATGCCCTGATGATGCTATTGCTAATCAGATGATAGCATTGATTGATAAGGTGCGAAAGGAACAAGATACTATAGGCGGCATTGTTACTTGCGTAATTAAGAACACTCCAGTTGGATTGGGAGAACCCGTCTTTGACAAACTTCATGCTGAGTTAGGAAAAGCCATGCTTAGTATCAATGCTGTAAAAGGGTTTGAATACGGAAGTGGTTTTGATGGCACACAACTGAAAGGCTCCGAGCACAACGATGAGTTTTACAATGATGGAGGGGAAGTAAAAACAAAAACCAATCATTCTGGTGGCATACAAGGCGGCATTGCCAATGGAGAGGACATTTATTTCAATGTAGCTTTCAAACCTGTTGCCACTATTATGAAAGACCAGAATAGTATAGACAAACAAGGGAATGAAACTACCGTTTCTGGCAAGGGAAGACACGACCCTTGTGTAGTGCCGCGTGCTGTACCCATTGTAGAGGCTATGGCTGCATTGGTAATCGCTGACTTTTTATTGAGAGGTAAAGCCTCAAGAATATAGTCTCGATCCGTTGTAAAGGCCACAAAGGCACAAGGACACTAAGAAAAAGATTTTTCTTTTTGTTACCTTATTACTTGTAACAAATGGTGACTTAGTCTTTATGGCAAAAAAAAAGAATTATGGCAGAACCTAAAACAAAAAAGAACGATGCAAGCGTTACTGCATTTCTCAACAAAGTAAAGAATAAGCAACGAAGAGAAGATTGTTTTGAGGTGTTGGAACTCATGAAGGAAATTACTAATGAGGAACCAAAAATGTGGGGAGCAAGTATCGTTGGATTTGGCTCTTATCATTATGTCTACGCCAGTGGGCGGGAAGGCGACTGGATGGTAACTGGGTTTTCTCCGAGAGCACAAAGCCTTACCCTGTACATCATGGCTGGTTTTGACCGCTATGAAGAACTCATGGGGAAGCTTGGAAAATTCAAGACTGGTAAATCTTGTTTATATCTGTCTATACTGGAAGCCATTGATAAATCTGTACTCAAAAAACTCATCAAGGCTTCCGTACAGCACATGAAGAAGCGTGATAAAGCCTGAACCTTCTGTAAAAATTATTTTATCCCCTCTCAGGAAATCTTCAGAAAAGTCGATATTGTTTATCAATAGGCTTATTTTTAAACTGCTGTGTTAACCTAAGTACGCTATTATGAAGAAAAAGAAGATGCCGTTGTATGCAAAGATCCTCATTGGAATGGGCATTGGCCTTGTTTGGGGTATAGCCGCAGGGCCGCTTGGAATTGTTGAGTTTACACATGATTGGATAAGACCATTTGGAACCATATTCATCAACTGTCTAAAGCTAATTGCTGTTCCGCTTATCATCGTATCGCTCATTGATGGTGTCTCCAACCTTTCGGATATTACCAAACTTTCCAGAATGGGTGGCAAAACCATTGGACTCTATATTGGTACTACTGTAATAGCAGTTACTATTGGGCTCACACTTGTTAACCTAATTAACCCTGGTCATTATCTTTCAGCAGAAAGAAGGGATCAGCTCCGAGAATCCTTTGCTGCTGATCTTGACACCAGCATTATTACTGCGCATAGCACCAAAGACGCAGGGCCATTGCAAATTCTTGTAGATATCGTACCTGACAATTTATTCAATTCATTTTCAGACAACACGAACATGCTACAAGTAATATTCTTTGCTATCCTATTTGGAGTAGCAATGATATTATCTCCAAAGGAAAAAGTAGCCCCTGTCAAAAACTTCTTTGATGGTGCAAATCATGTTATTCTTTCCATAGTGGATATCATTATGCGGTATGCCCCAATCGGTGTATTTGCCTTGCTCGCCAGTTTAACTATCGATTTGGAACTGTTGCAAGCGCTTAGTGTATATAGCCTTAATGTTGTACTCGGATTGGCCGTAATGATTTTCCTTACTTATCCGCTCTTGCTTAAAGCCATGACTAAGGTAAAATATACTCGATTCATGAAAGCCATACTGCCTGCTCAAATACTTGGCTTCTCTACCAGTTCGAGTGCAGCCACTTTGCCGGTAACCATGGATTGCGTAGAAAAAAATCTGGGTGTTTCTGAAGAAGTCTCTAGTTTTGTTTTGCCGTTAGGAGCAACTATCAATATGGATGGAACAAGTATCCATCAAGGAGTATCCGCTGTCTTTATTGCACAGGCTTTTGGTATCGATCTCTCCTTAGGTCAGCAGTTGACCATTCTGATGACAGCTGTGCTCGCGTCTATTGGTGCTGCTGCAGTCCCTGGAGCCGGTATAATCATGCTCATTATAGTTCTTGAATCCGTGGGACTGGATCCTGCAGGCCTGGCGCTTATCCTGGCTGTTGACAGGCCGCTGGATATGCTGCGTACTGCCGTCAATGTGACTGGAGATAGCACTATTGCAGCCGTAATCGCAAGCTCTGAAGATGAAATCAAGGGCGATGCAGAACTTGGGAAAATAAAAGAAATTGACACCAGCCAGGTGGAAACTAGTCAAATTTAATATCACCTTCCGGCTCTACGTATTCTTTCTCCCATTTGGCAATTACCACAGTAGCCAGGCAGTTTCCTGTTACGTTTACTGAGGTTCTCGCCATATCCATCAACTCATCAATACCTAATATGGCCATGATTGGCCAAAGCGGTAACCCAAAGGAAGCAGCTGTTCCCAACAAAATAACCAATGAAGCCCGAGGTACACCGGCTACTCCCTTACTGGTAAGCATCAAGGTTAAACCCATTAATAATTGCTGCCCAATGGTAAGCGGAATTCCTGCCGCTTGTGCCACAAATACAGCTGCCAGCGACAAGTATAAAGTCGTACCGTCAAGGTTAAAGGTATAGCCTGTAGGCAAAACAAAAGAAACAATTTTTCGAGGCACCCCTAATTTTTCCATATTCTCCATGGCCTTGGGCAATGCAGACTCAGAACTTGTGGTTGCAAACGCAATAGAAACAGGTTCAGAAACTGCTCTGATGAATTTGCGAATAGGAATCTTCAAGAAGTAGGCGATAGGCAGCAATACCAAAAGTATAAATGCCAATAACGAACCATACAAGGTGAATAATAATTTGAGCAACGAAGTAAGTATATCAATTCCAAGATGCCCCACTGTTACAGCAATAGCAGCACCCACTCCGAAAGGTGCGAAATGCATAATAATATTGGTAAACTTAAACATGGCTTCAGCCAAACTCTCAGAAAAATCCAGCATGGGCTTTTTCTTTTTCTCCGGAAGCATAGCCAGAGCAATACCAAAAATTACGCTAAACACTACAATTGGAAGCACATCTCCATGATATACAGACTTCACAATGTTTTCAGGGAAGACATGCAAAATTACCTCTGACCAGGTTTGTGCTTTTGCTTCTGGCAACTCTTGATTAAAGCCCTCTGGCAGTAAAATACCAGCTCCGGCTTGTGTAAGATTGATAGCAATCAAGCCGATAACCAGCGCCAATGTTGTTACAAACTCAAAATACAAGATTGATTTCCACCCCATTCTTCCCACTTGTTTCAGGTTAGAGTGGCCTGCTATTCCTACCACCAATGTGGAAAAAAGTATTGGTGCTATTATGGTCTTCACTAAACTGAGAAAGATTTTGCTTAGCACCTGAAGGTTTTGTGCAAAGTGGGGATAGTTAAGACCAATCTCCACCCCAATAACCATACTTAATAAAATCCAGGTGGTAAGGGACCCTTTTTTAACGGCATAGAAAATCGCAAAGAGAACCGTTATCCATCGTAATCCTATCAACACCAAAGGTGGGATAGAAAGGCTGGTATAAAAATCTAAAAGATGAAGCACAGTAGCTACGCTAAAAAGCCCAAGGATGGCGAGGGCAATATTTTTCTTTGTCAAGTAGGTAGGATTTGGGTAGTGAAATTTTTAGTCCAACCTGCCAATATATGAAAAGTTGCAATTCAGCAATACAACTGTGTCAGGCAGCGAGAATAAATATTTTAAGGCAACCAGAAAAGGTCAGAAAATGCACCTCAAAACGAACTTTAATTCTCTACTTTTGTTGGCTGATAAAAGACAATAATATGCTTCAAGCGGCCCCAAAAAACATACACATCTACCTGGAATCAAACCCAAACCCCAATTCACTCAAGTTTGTGCTGAATGAAGTACTGATTCCGGATGGGATGAGTTTTGACTTCCCCAATGAGGAAAGCGCCAAAGAGGCACCTCTTGCTCAGGAGCTTTTTCAGTATCCTTATGTGAACAGGGTCTTTTACATGAGCAACTTTGTGACGGTAACCAAGAATGAAGATGTACAATGGATTGAAGTACAGGACACCATAAAGAACCACATCAAAAAATTCCTGGAAGACGGGAAACTCATCCTTGACAGCAAGGCTCCGGAAGCAGCCGAAACTGAAAGTGATTCCGAAACCGTAAAGAAAATTAAATCTATACTTGACGAATACATCAAACCTGCGGTAGAGCAAGATGGTGGAGCCATTACCTTCCACTCTTTTAACGAAGGTGTGGTTACGGTTACCCTTCAGGGATCTTGCAGCGGATGCCCTTCCTCAACCATTACCTTAAAAGCAGGCATTGAAAACCTCTTCAAGAACATGATGCCCGATGAAATCAAATCGGTTGAGGCATTAGGCTAAGCCTTTAGCTTTGTTATTCAGGTAATTAATTTCCAGCTCATTGTCCGCCAGAGACGAAGCTTTGAGATACTCAGCTTTTGCTTTATCTAATTGGTTGAGGTCAGAGAACAGGTCGGCTCTAATTGCGTGATAGAGGTAGAAGGATTCCAACTTTTCATCCTTAAGCTTTTCCAATTCAACAAAGGCTGCTTCGGTCCCATTGACCTTTGCAGCAGCCACCACCCGATTTAGCGCAACAATTCGTGAAGGATTTATCTTAAGCAGCAGGTCATATAGACGAAGGATGTTTTTCCAACTCGTGGATTCAAAATCGCTGGCAAAACAATGTATGGCGGCTATCCCTGCTTGCAAATAGTATTCACTGATTACGTTCGCTTCTGCTGCCTTATCCAAATGCCGCAACCCTTTTGCAATCAACTCACGATCCCATTTACCCCGATCCTGCTCTTTCAGTGTAAGCAACATACCTTCTTCACTTATCCTCGACTCAAACCTTGAGGCTTGAAAATGCATCAATGCCATCAACGAATTTGCATGATGAGAAGGAAACGGTGTGTGATCCAAAACATGAGAAGTTAATCGTATGGCTTCAAAACAAAGATCTTTTCTTATTAGAGATTGCCCATGCGATGCTTTGTAGCCTTCATTGAAAAGCAAATAAATAATGCGCAGCAGGTTTTCAAGTCGATTGTTCAACTCATGTCCGGTAGGCACCTGCTCCAAAAAACCAGTCTCTTTTAGCTTATCTTTTGACCTCATATAAGCCTTTGCTACGGCATCTTCACTTTTAAAGAGCGCCAGGGCTATTTCCTGATTACTAAATCCGCAAAGTATTTTCAGTACCAAAATGATTTGATACTCCTCGCTGATCTCCGGCCTGCAGCAAGCGAACATCATCCGTAGTAAATCATCTTTGAGTTCAGTTTGCAAGTGCACATCATCTGGCAATTCTTCTTTTTCCGTTTCGTTTAAAATGACTTTAGCTTTTTGATCGAAACGCTGAATACGCCTAAGGTCGTCTATGAGTTTGTTTTGAGCAGACCGCGTTATCCATCCGGATGGATTTTGCGGAATACCAGAAAACGGCCATGACTGCATCGCCTTAAAAAGTGACTCTTGCACAGCATCTTCTATCAGCTCAAGATGATCTGAACCAAATTTTCTAATGAGGAAAGCGGTAACTCGCCCATACTCATGTCGGAAAAAATGATCAACAACCTGAGATGTTTCCTTTTTATGCATCACATAAAAGTATTAAGTTTTATTTAACCTCGTTACCCAAAATAAAAAGGCCTACTGATGTTCAGCAGGCCTTTGATACAATAACCATTACTGCATCTACATGGGAATTAATTCCCTTACTTCAGTTGTGCCATCAAATTCATAAATCGGGCACCCTTTAGAAAGTTCAGTTGCTCCTTCAAGGTCATTGGCATTGACGATCAAATATCCACCCACTACCTCCTTCCCTTCCGTAAATGGTCCGTCTGTAATTACCTTTCCTGATTTAGCTACTACCTTTCCTTCTTTTTGCAAAGGCTGTCCTCCCACAAGTTTTCCTTCGCTGGCCAGGCTGTCCATCCACTTTTTCCATCTTTCCATGTGCTGCTGCATTGCTTCCGGAGATTCTTCTGTCCATCCACTGTCTCCTCCTCTGAATAAATACAAATACTGTTTCATTTTGATTATTGGTTTTGGTTAGAATTTATTACTGATGTTGATATGGAAAAGGAAAACCCTTTCCCTTTTCGCATAAGTGTTTCAAGCTTCTTAAAAACATTGCCCAGTCATAACTACATTGACTAAACATAGGCGTGTGAGACTCCCAATTATTATGAGAGAAAAAAACCTTTGTTCTCTTATCTTCTTTTTGAATAATAAACTCAATGGTTGTCCCAATCCATTCCTCCGTACCTGCTATACATTTCCACTCTACTTTTTTATCTGGCTCAAGTGCAATCACTTTCATCTCCTTAAAATAGGAAGGGCCAAATCCGAATCTTAAAATACTGTTCACTTCAGCTTTAGCATTGGTATCCGGAGTCCACCAGCTGGCCAATCCGTTTTGTGTTGTTAAGTTCACAAATACAGTTTCTGCGGGAGCCATTATTTCGAGTTGATGCTTGATGTTAACCATGTTTGCTCATTGTTGTGTTAAAGACGGATAGCCATTTCAAAAAAGGACAATTCTCTGAAATAAATATTCCATCAATAAAAAAAGGGGCCGAAACCCCTTATTAAATCAATGTAATTCAAACTCTAAATCGATGATTCAGCTCCTTTTAGGTACTTATCCAAAAATTTTAATATCTCCTCGGAAGCTTTGATGTTGTTTTCTCTTTTCACAAACCCATGTCCTTCATCAGGAAATATCACATACTCCACAGGCACACCATTGTCTCTGGCTGCTGATACGATCTCATCTGATTCAACCTGAAGCACGCGGGGATCATTGCTTCCCTGCAAAACGATAAATGGCTTGGTTATTTTGTCGGCATGGAACAATGGAGATTTATTATAGAGCGTGACAGAATCCTTAACAGGATCTCCCATTTCAGTATAGAGTGCCACCTTAAACGACTCCCACCACGGTGGAATACTCTTTAATGTTCTCAGCCAGTTCGTAACCCCAAAGAAATTAACGCCAACTGCAAACTCTTCTGGTGTAAATGCAAGAGCGGCCATTACCATATAACCGCCATAGCTTCCACCCGCAATTCCAATTTTGTTGCTATCTACGTAAGGTAGTGTCGAAAGAAACTTTTTGGACTCTACACAATCCATCAAATCATCCTTTCCATGCTTTTGGTCATCGGCTGCAAAAAATGATTTTCCGTAACCGGAACTCCCTCTGTTATTTACAGCCAGAATGACATAACCATGATTGACCAAATGTTGAATAACAGGACTATAGTTAAGTCTGGTCTGTCCACCCGGGCCACCATGAATCCACAATAGTGCCGGGGCTTTATCACCTTCCATTAACCCCTTTGGTTTATACAGCAATGCAGGGATTTCCATTCCATCGAAGGAGGCGTATCTTATCACCTCTCCCTCAACAAGATCATTCGGATCAATTTCCGCAGTCATGGTGTTGGTGAGTTGTTTTACCTCTTTTGTTTCAAAATTGTAGACAAACAAATTATTGGGCGACTTGGAACTGCTGATGTAAAAAGACATTAGCTTTTCGCTATCCGAAATATTGACTCCTGTAATATCTCCTTCCGGAAGGGGTGGCAACTGTACTAATTGTCCACTTGCCTCATCATACATTTTCATTTCAGTTCGCGCATCATTATTAATGGCCACCACTCTGTATTTTCCGTTTCTGGACAGATAGGCATACATGATATCCCATGGCGCTTCCTCCACCTTTTTCTTTGCTCCGGTGGCAATATCATAACTAGCCAAATATTTAAACTCGCTTCCTTCATCCGTCAGGTAATACAGTTTTGTATCATCCAGACTAAAATATTGTGGCGTGTATTGTGCATCACCCTCATGAGCAGATAGTAATTTGGATTCACCTGATTCGGTATCCAACAAATACATATCGGAGTTATTCGTTGTAATTGATTTTACCAATGCGATATATCGATCGTTGTTAGAGATGGCAGCCGGGTCTAATCCATCTGAATTCTTGTAAGCCAATTGGGTTGGATAAACTTTGTCTTCACTTTGATCTTTATTGATTTGAACCTTATATAAATCAAAGTAACGTTTATCTCTTCCATTGGACACGTAATAGAGCAGCTTCTGATTATAACTCCACCCATAAAATTGGGCTTTGGCAGTGCTGTCCTTAATAAGGTCATTCATACTTCCGTCAGGGTTTTGGACGAAAAGATGCGTGATCTCATTTCCTCCCTTGTCGCTGCGAACCACTATTCTATTGTCTTCAGGAAAATACGAACTGGCAAAAATGGCATTGTCTGTGGAGTTGGTTAATTGCTTCTTCTCCCCACTCGCTATGTCGATTTCAAACACATTGAAGATTCCTGTCTCTTTACTACTGAACAGTAACTTGGTCTCGTCTGGTGAAAATGAACTCCCTCCAATTTGAACAATATCCATGAATTGACTCATCGAGTATTGCTTCGGTGGTTTTTCTTCTGTTGCAGGCCCTGAACAACCCCATACTAGCAGTAACAAACCGGGAATGAAATTAAAACGCATGGCATTAAATTTTTGATGGGGAACTAAGGTAAGAAATACCTTTGTTTCTTTATGCACTCTAATGTGCTATTCAATAGCTATTTCTTTCTGTTGGCCAGATAAACGCCACCAATGATGAGGACCATCCCAATGTAGTGACCAAGGTAGAGGTGTTCACCATCGAGCACTCCCCACATGACGGCAACGATAGGGATCAGATAAGTGACCGAGCTTGCAAATAATGGCGAATTGGTTTTTACCAACTTATTAAAAATAACAGTAGCAACAGCAGTGCTCATCAATCCCAAAATGGCAATGAAACCAAAAGCCTTCCAAGCTCCTTCAACAGACATGAGTTTGGGTACAAACTCCGTGAACCCTAAAAGGTAAACCAAAGCAAAAGGCCCCAGCAACATCACCGATACAACAGTAATGGTAAGTGATCGCAAGTGGGGGATTTTATACTTAATCAAATTCAAATTTGAACCATACAAAAAAGTGGCAGCCACCACAAACAGCGCATACCCGCTAAATCTCCCCAAAGAGTTTTCTGAGTTTGCCATGATGAGTATTACTGTACCTCCAAATCCAATCATGGTACCCACTATAGCCAGCCCTCTGAAACGCTGAGAAAACAAAACTGCACCGATAATCATAGTCCAGATAGGCGTCAGACTATTCATCACACCTGCTATAGAGCTGTCAATTTTTGTTTGAGCAAATGAAAAAAGAAACGAAGGAATAAAAATTCCAATCATACCTGACAGCAATAGTTTTTTATAATCAGTAGCAGTAAGCCCTTTTAGTTTTGTAAGCGCTATCGGTAATACGAAAATGGATGCAAAGGCTACCCTCATAGCTCCTACCTCACCCCCTGAAAACACCACCAATCCTTTTTTAATCAATATGAAGGACGTGCCCCAAATGAGAGCGAGTAAGCAGAGTAGAATAATTGAGCTAAAATCTTTTTTTTCCGTCATGGTTTGCAGGAGGCATGCAAAGATTGAAAATCCCTTTGCGAATTCAAATACGGAAACTTGCTATAATTTATGCAACAGCAAGTTCTTGTGCATATGTCACCGCCACGTCATCAAGGATAGCATATATCTCATCCAAAGAAAGAGATTCGACCAACTTAGCACGAATGGGTTTGAAATTAGGAGTGCCCCTGAAGTAATTTGAATAGTGCCGTCTCATTTCTAAAATCCCTAATCGTTCACCTTTCCAGCGAATAGAAAAGTCAAGATGCTTTTTTACTACATCAACACGTTCCTCTATTCCAGGATGGGCCAGATGTTCTCCCGTAGATACAAAATGTTTAATCTGTGAGAAAACCCATGGATTGCCAATGGATGCACGGCCAATCATGATTCCATCAACACCGTATCTGTTTTTGTACTCCAAAGCCTTTTCTGGAGAATCAATATCTCCGTTGCCAAAAATAGGAATCGTTATTCGCGGGTTATTTTTTACCTCTCCAATCAAAGTCCAGTCAGCTTCACCCTTATACATTTGCACGCGCGTGCGTCCATGTATGCTTAAGGCTTTTATACCAATATCCTGTAGGCGCTCCGCAACCTCGGTTATGTTTTTGGTATTATCATCCCAACCCAATCTCGTTTTCACAGTTACAGGCAAATGTGTACACTTCACAATCTCTTCCGTCATCTTCACCATCTTGGGAATATCCTGAAGTAACGCAGCACCTGCTCCTCTGCATGCTACCGCTTTCACAGGACACCCATAATTGATATCGATAAGGTCAGGATTGGCTGCTGTCGCTATCTCAGCAGATTGAACCATGTTTCCTACATCCCCACCAAAGAGTTGAATGCCAATGGGCCTTTCATATTCAAAAATATCAAGTTTCTTTCTGCTTTTGGCCGCATCACGAATCAATCCTTCTGAAGAAATAAACTCCGTATACATAAGGTCGGCACCACCTTGCTTACAGACCGCACGAAATGGAGGGTCACTCACATCCTCCATGGGTGCGAGCAGAAGTGGAAAGTCACCTAACGCTATGTTGCCAATTTTCGCCATATTCGTGCCTACTTGTCCATAGGCGGGGCAAATTTAGGGGATTTTTAAGACTTTCGTTTTGATATGAGCAGCGAACTATTTGAGCATCAACGACCAGCGTGGACTTCCGTAATTCTTATTTTTGTAGTATCCATGATGGGCTTTGTGGTTATTGGCCCGATTGTCGGTTTTGTGCTTTCAATGCCGTTTATTGAAGGTGGCCTGCTCGATTTCCAAACCAAACTGGCCAACCCAACAGCCTATCCTGAACTAAGGATCCCTCTTTTTATCATGCAGGGGAGTGCAACATTCTTTGGTCTCATTCTGATTCCTGCATTGTACATCAAAGGCTTTGAAAAAAAGAACCCCTTCATTCTCTTTCAAAACAAGACGATGTATTCTCAAAGCATTATCATCACAGTTCTCGTTGTAGTGCTATTTATGATTCCCAATACTTTTTTTATTGAATGGAATTCTAATTTAACAATGCCCGATTTCCTTAAAGGCTTTGAATCGTGGGCACGCGAAAAGGAAGATCTTGCAGCCGAACTCACTACCTACCTAACCCAGTTTGATACTTTCGGTCATTTCATGCTTGCCTTTTTTGTCATTGCTATATTACCCGGAATTGGAGAGGAATTGGTGTTCAGAGGGATGTTGCAACCTGAATTGCAGAGAGCGACAGGAAACATTCATGCCGCTATTTGGATTTCCGCCATCATGTTCAGCGCTATTCACCTGCAGTTTTTTGGGTTTGTTCCAAGAATGTTACTTGGTGTAATGTTCGGATACCTGTATTATTGGTCAGGTAATATTATTATTCCAATGCTGGCTCATTTTGTGAATAACGGTTTTTCATTGTTAATGGTGTATTTGTACCAATTAGACATTGTTTCAGTTGATCTTGAGTCGGGAGAATCAGCATCACCTTTACTGGTGGCCTTTTTTACCCTCATCACATTTGGGCTACTTCTTTACCTAAAAAAATTCCATCGAGAAAATAACAGCTTCGCTTCGTGACGTCAGCCTTAAGAAAGTATAACAACCTTACACAACGGCTCATTACTGCCTTTTTGGGAGCAGCCGTTATCATTTTCGGAGTTGTTTTTAGTGAGTGGACCTACTATACCGTCTTTTTTACACTCTGCCTTTTCACGCTCATCGAATTTTATGATCTATCCGGGCTTGACGGCATGGTACCTCAAAAGACCTTTGGAACGATATGTGGAATGCTCATCTTTTCTCTTTCTTTTTTTATTGAAAAAGGAGACATATCCTATCGGTATTACTTCCTGATCTTTCCGATTGTCTCCTTTGTATACATGATTAAGCTGTATAAAAAATTTGAGCGGAAGCCCTTTACGAATATTGCTTATATGATTCTCGGCTTGTTTTATGTGGCCATGCCCTTTGCACTGCTCAATATTGCCGCCTATGAAAACGGGTACTACAATTACGAAATCATTTTTGGATGTCTTTTTATTCTCTGGGCAAGTGACACCGGAGCATACTTCGCTGGCACCCGATTTGGAAAGAGAAAATTATTTGAACGCATATCGCCAAAAAAATCATGGGAAGGCGCACTGGGCGGAGCATTGCTGGCGATTATTTTCGCCCTGGTTATCGCACATTACTTTGATTCACTTGAAAGGTGGCAATGGATCACCATTTGCATCATCATTATCATCGGTGGTATTTATGGCGATCTTATCGAATCACTCCTAAAACGAAGCATTGAGATCAAGGATTCTGGCGCCAGTTTACCCGGTCACGGTGGCTTCCTAGATCGCTTTGATGGATTGTTAATTTCAGCACCATTTATTGTGGCGTTTTTAGAAATTTTTTGACTTCGTCAATTTTCTATTAACTACCTATTAAACACTTAATTAACTGTTATTTCCTGTATCATATTTACCCACTTTCCCAACTATAGATCACCGCAATCTTTTGATGCTTTTTTCAATTTTTGCATATGTTTATTTCTATATCTTTGCAACCGTTTTAAGACCCGTTAAGACCCGTATCAAGAAAAACAACGATTTCCCATGGCATACATTGAACCTGCCCCACTTTTAGACAAGGAGAACCCATTTGAAGCGATGATGTCTCGCTTCCAAACCGCATCCCAAATTTTGGGATTGGATGACGAAGTATATAATGTACTCAAATCTCCTGCCCGTCAGGCGATTGTTTCACTTCCCGTTACCATGGATGACGGAAGTATCAAGGTTTTTGAAGGCTATAGGGTGATCCACTCTACCATTTTAGGACCATCAAAAGGTGGCATTCGTTTCGATCCTCATGTAAACCTCGATGAGGTAAAGGCTTTGGCCGCATGGATGACCTGGAAATGCGCTGTTGTTGATATCCCTTATGGAGGTGCCAAAGGAGGCGTATGCTGTAATCCAAGAGAAATGTCTGCTGGAGAGATTGAGCGACTGATGAGGTCTTATACCCTCTCTATGATCGATATTTTTGGCCCTGATAAAGACATTCCGGCCCCTGATATGGGCACTGGCCCCAGAGAGATGGCCTGGTTGATGGATGAGTACTCTCGCACGCAGGGCATGACAGTAAATGCCGTGGTTACCGGGAAACCTATCGTCCTTGGAGGATCTTTGGGAAGAACTGAAGCCACAGGACGTGGTGTAATGGTGACAGCCATGTCGGCCATGCAAAAATTAAAAATCAACCCTTACAACGCTACCTGTGCTGTTCAAGGATTCGGTAACGTGGGTTCGTGGGCAGCCAGATTATTGGCAGAGCGCGGACTGAAAGTTGTTGCGATTAGCGACTTACACGGTGCCTACCACAACGAAAACGGTCTGGACATAGAAGCCGCTGTAAAATACAGAGATGAGAACAGAGGATCTTTGGAAGGGTTCAAAGGAGCTGAGCAAATCTCTGGTGAAGAAATTCTTACCCTACCGGTAGATGTACTTGTACCAGCCGCCACAGAGGATGTAATCAACAGCCGCAACGCAGAAAAAATTCAAGCCAAATTGATTGTGGAAGGTGCTAATGGCCCTACCTCGTCAAAAGCGGATGGCATCATTAACGAAAAGGGAATTATCGTAGCTCCGGATATCCTGGCCAATGCAGGTGGAGTAACCGTTTCTTATTTTGAATGGGTTCAAAACAGATTGGGCTACAAATGGACAGCTGAGCGCGTTAACAGAAGATCAGATCGGATCATGAAAGATGCATTTGATCACGTCTTTAAAACTTCACAAGACTATAAAGTGCCGTTGCGTATTGCTGCATATATGGTAGCCATTGATAAAGTAGCCAAGACTTACAAGTATCGCGGAGGATATTAAACCTGTTTCAAATTGACCTATGTGCTGTTTTCTTTAATTTGAGAATAGCTTAAATTGATCAACCCAAACTGCGGCACAATTACCATGACGATTCATAAAGAAGGACGTACACTACTTTTTTTTCTGTTAGTTTTTTTTGGAGTAGTCAACATTGCTGCCTCTAATTACTTATCCGGATACGAAACTGCTCGTCTTTTAATTCTGTTGGGTAGCGTTATCCTATTTCTTCTTGTACTGCAGTTTTTCCGCAACCCAATTTTTAAAATCGTTAAGAACGATAAACAAGTGTTGGCGCCTGCCGATGGAAAGGTTGTGGTCATTGAAGAAACAGAAGAAACAGAATATCTGAAGGAACGCAGAAAACAAATCTCGATTTTTATGTCACCCGTAAACGTGCATGTCAATCGTATGCCTGTTGAAGGTGCAATCAGCTATTACAAATACCACGCTGGTAAATACTTAGTGGCCTGGCATCCTAAATCCAGCACTGAAAACGAAAGAACTACTGTGGTTGCCAAAATGAAAAATGGCACTGAAATACTGTTCAGACAAATCGCAGGAGCTGTTGCCCGAAGAATAAAATGCTACGTCACTGAAGGGCAACAATTGGAGCAAGGACAAGAGTTTGGATTCATCAAATTCGGCTCCCGAGTAGACGTATTCTTACCCCTTGACACCAAAATCAATGTAAAAGTGGGGGATATCACCAAAGGCGGAAGAACCGTTTTGGCTGAATTATCTTAACCATTTGTATAAATACCTGCCTTATTGGTCGATTTGGAACGAAAGTTCATCGTCCTAACGTGCGTTTTTAGACTCAGTAATGATTATCTTTACAAATTATAAATTGTTGTACATCACTTTGTTACTACTTTTTTGTGAAGTACAAATTTCAAAACATTAAAAGAACACATGAGCCAAACCATCAAGTTCGTTTCTAAACAACATGATTTTTTCACGACCCTCAATCAAAGAGTAAACGAATATTTTAAATCAAGAAACATCAGTCGCAATGCAAACTTCTCAATGGTATTAAAAACCGTTACCATGTTTGCAATGTACTTTATCCCATATGCATTAATTATAAGTGGTAATTACTATAACACCTTAGGCTTTTACCTACTTAATGGGGTTATGGGGTTAGGATTAGCAGGAATTGGCATGTCAGTAATGCATGACGCCAACCACGGAGCTTATTCAAAAAAGCCATGGCTGAATGACCTCATAGGTTATTCATTGAATTTGGTGGGGGGAAATGCTTTTAACTGGAAAGTACAGCACAATGTATTGCACCACACATTCACCAACATAGAAGGTGTTGACGAGGACATTACGCCAAGGGGTGTATTGCGCTTCTCACCTCACACAGCCTGGAAGCCATTCCATCGTTTTCAGTTTATTTATGCGTGGTTGTTCTACGGTCTGCTTTCATTCGTTTGGATTGTATTTAAAGATTACGGTCGCCTGGCCAGATATGACAAAGACGGAATGGTGAAGAAGCAGAAAGCCAACATTTGGAAAGAATGGAGTATTCTGATTTTTTCAAAAGTATTCTATTATGCTTACATGATTGGAATTCCGTTATTGGTATTACCTTTTGCCTGGTGGCAAATATTATTAGGGTTCTTTACAATGCATTACGTGGCTGGTTTTATCCTGGCCGTTATATTCCAACCTGCGCACGTAGTGGATGGCACAGAATATCCATTGCCTGACGAAAGCGGAAATATTTATAACACCTGGGCAATTCACCAGCTGCACACTACTACCAACTTTGCACAGAACAACAGAATACTTTCATGGTATGTAGGAGGGTTGAATTATCAAGTGGAGCACCACTTGTTTTCAAACGTATGCCATGTTCATTATCGTAAGCTATCTGAAATAGTAAGACAAACTGCCGAAGAGTTTGGTCACCCTTACAAAACAAAAAAGCGATTCAGAGATGCCATGATTGGCCACTACAAAATCCTAAAGGAACTTGGTAAAAAGGATTCCATGGTCGGTCAATTACAACCTGTCAAAGCATAACTTAAGAGATTACTTCATCAAAGGCCTGGGTGAATTGCTTCATTTCATCCAACGTGCCTATGCTCACACGACACCATTCTTTCCCCTGGTAATCCCAGATGCGCATGAGAATATTTTTCTGCTGCATTTTGGAAAGGATGGTTTTACCATCGATGGGAGCTGGGAAGAACATGAAGTTAGTGTGCGATTTCCCATGACTAAAACCCTTCTTCTTTAAGTAGCCCTCTAAATGTCCTCTTGCTTCAGTATTCTTGCTCCTGCTCAAGTCCATGAATGCTGTGTCGCTTATGACAGCTTTGGCAGCAGCAATGGCATGTTGGCTAATCGGAATACCCATTTGATATTGAGATATCTTTTTAATTAAATCCGGCTTAGCTACAATGTACCCGATACGCAAACCCGCAAGACCATACACTTTGGAGAAGGTACGAGACACCACTACATTCATTCCCTTCTTCACCAAATCTATATTGGTCACTTTCTTTTGTACTTCGGGATCTAAAAATTCGAGGTAAGCCTCATCGGAATAGACCAAAGCCTTCTTTGAGATATCCTGACAGAAGGGAGATACTATGGAAGGATCAACCAATGTGCCTGTTGGGTTGTTAGGGTTACAAACAAATACAAGCTTGGTATTTGAATTGACACGCGAAGCCATGGCTTCATAATCAAACTCTAGTTTATCGTTCAGATTTACTTTGTCCCACTTTGCATTAAATACTTTCGCATAGTCCATCATCTCAGTGAAGGTGGGGAAACCAGAAAGTATTTCTCCGTTGTTGAGCCCAAATGCCACACCCGCTTCACATAAAATAGCGCCTGAACCAGCTCCCAGGTGAACATGATCTGCATCTACACCCTCCTTTTCTGCAATCATTTTCCTTAACTCCGATTGTTGCACAAACGGATACCGATTACTCTCCCCCAAATTCTGAATGATGGCCTCTTTTGCTTTATCAGAAGGGCCATACGGATTTTCATTCGCATTCAACCGTATGTTTTTTCCATTAGGAGAATATGGATTGATCCCCCATTGATGTCTTTCTGCTGCACTTACAGGGCCAGCAAACAATTTATCAACGAACATAGGACTTAGGGTAAGTCCGGCTGTCAAAGCAATGGATGATTTAAACCAGTCTCTGCGGGATAGTTGAGCTTTCATGAAGGTAGGATTTGATTTGTAGCAACTAAAGTTAACAAAATTCAAAGCCTGACAAAATGCTCATGACAGCAACTGAAGGCAATCTTGGGCTCAGCACCAGAAAAAGCAGTTATGCCTTTGGTAAAATTCCCATCTGCTGCATCAGAAAGGTAGCATTGGCTTTATTGGCCACACCCTGATGAAGCGTATAATCAAAAGTGAGTTCATTGTCTTCAATTTCACTTTCGAAGCAGTAATTACGGATTGAGCTTGGGAATTCTTTCTCCAGCTCGCCCAATACCACATCATGAGATGCCAGCATCAAAAGCACGTCATGAGCAACAAACTGGTTGAGTAAACCAATTGACCCCTCCTGCTTGTCTTTAGAATTGGTTCCACGTAAAATTTCGTCCAGCAAAACCAGCATGGGTTTTTTACTTCTTACTTCTTCCATTATGCCTTTTAATCGGCTGAGCTCAGCATAGAAATACGACTGATGATCTACCAGAGAATCGGTGGCACGCATGCTGGTGTGCAGCGAAATAAGAGGGCATGCAAAATATTTGGCGCATACTGAAGATCCAGCGAGTGCCAGAATTAAGTTCACACCGGCTGTTCTGAGGAAAGTGCTTTTACCGGCCATGTTTGCACCCGTTATCAGCATGATATTCTCAGGGCCAATTTTAAATGAATTATTCACCCGCCCTTTCGAGGCGATTAACGGATGCCCCATATCTTCAGCCTGAATAACAAGCTCCTTATGAAGCACAGGAAAAGAATTACCCTGATTATTGAAATGAAAAGTAGCCAGCGAATTCAAAGCATCCACTTCTGCAATTTTATCCAGCCAACCTCGTACCATTAGTTTATTCTCCGATCTCCACTTTTCAAGACGGTAAAGACATTGCAAATCGTAGAGGTATAGACTATTACCAAACATATTGGCGATACCATTTTTTCTTGCTTCAAAAGCATTTACCAACTGTGAAAATTTCTTTATGCGAATTGATGCATCTCTGGCTTCTTTCTGAATTTCCAGCAGATGGCTACTCGTAAAGTTCGCCTCACCGATCTTATTCATCAGCTGGGCATACTTATCGAAGAGTACTTTATGGTGAGATAGGGCAAGCTCTGCTTTGGTTACTTCTTTAGATTTCAACGAAATAAAAATCCATTGCACTCCGGCAAATAAGAATAGAAGTGGAAAATAGGAGCTGTTGTAAATGGTTAGCCCTATTAATACCAGTGATATAGCAGGAAAAAGGATCAGCAACACCTTATACAAAGTCTTTCCAAGCACTACATCTGGTTCTTTCAACCAACTGAATAACCCTTCATTCTCTCGTGTGCTGTCGTGCAACAAGTGGCCTTGTGCCCAAAACCATTGACGCAACTCCACTTCCTTTGACAACTCTTTAACAGCTTCTTGCCTGAGCTGGATATCAGCAACAGTAGATTGAGCCTGGGATAAGTCAGCTGCGAGTTTATTCTCACCGATTGCAGTTCCACATCTGTTCAGAAATTGAAACAAAGAGCCAGTGCCAAATAAATCTAAATCATAGCTGTAAGCATGATGTGGATTGGTAAATACCTTTCCATCATTAAAAGCAGAATAATCGTTGTCAAGTGCGTTTAGCTCCAGCTGATTTAATTTTTCCAACCCCCTAAAAAGGTCATACTGCTCCTGTAATTTGCCATGCCTTGATACCAGAAAAATAAAAAGCAAGATGACAGGCACCAATGCAAACCATAAGCTACTGTTGGAAAGCGCCAGATAGCCAACGTAGAAAAATAACAACGCCACAGCCATCCTTATCCAGGCCACCTTTTGGATAGAGCGTTTTAATGTTTCACATTTTTCTGAAAATTCATTTCTACGGGTAGTGTAAAAATGATTCAAGTCCGTCATCTATTCTTAATCTTAAGTCCTTATAACGAACGTTCAATGATCTGCATAAGTTGTCCGAGGTATTGTTCGTCCACTTCATCAAAGTCGTTGAGTTGGTCACTGTCCACATCCAATACCATCACCACTTCATTATTTTTAAATGCAGGAAGAACAATCTCAGATTTTGATCCGGTGCTACAGGCAATATGTCCAGGAAACGCATTAACATCAGGGACAATTCGCGTTTTCTTTTCTTGCCATACCGTTCCGCAAACCCCCTTACCCATGCGTATTCGCGTACAAGCAATCGGGCCCTGAAATGGACCTAACACCAATTCATCTCCTTTGACTAAGTAAAAGCCCACCCAGAAAAAATTCATGGTCTCCCGAAGGGCAGCCGAAATATTAGCAAGATTAGCCACTAAATCAGTTTCACTGCTGATTAGTGCTTCCAGTTGCGGCAATAGCTCTTTATACTTTTCGGCCTTACTCGTTCCCTTTATTATTAGTTCTTCAGCCATAATTACGATGCGTTAGCTGATGTATCATTTGACTTCTCCTCGGCTATTTTCTTGTTCATCTCATCCGTAGGTAGTGCAATTTCTTCCGCCTCCTTATCCAACTGATTTTCTACGCTATTGGTTTCAGTCAACGTGTTTTCACTTTCTTCAGTGGCGTTTTCTTTGAAGAACCGCTTTTGAAAAATGAGAATTGTAGACACGCCAATAAAAATCGAGGAGTCGGCAATATTAAAAACAGGGCTAAAGAACAAAAAGTATTCTCCTCCTATCATGGGCACCCATTCTGGCCAGGTAAAATCAAATATTGGAAAGAACAACATGTCTATCACCTGTCCGTGAAACCATGGTGAATAAGAACCAATGGGTTGATTGCCCAAAAGAACGCCATAAAAAGTGCTATCAATTACGTTTCCAACAGCTCCACCCAATATCAAGGCCATACTGATCAGAAAACCTGTGTGCGCTTTTTTAAGCGTCATTTGGTAGAGGTAATAACCGATACCAATCATGGCCCCGATACGAAAAATCGTAAGTGCTAATTTCCCAAATTCATTTTCCCAGCGAATTCCAAAGGCCATACCCGGGTTAAGCAGATAGTGCAACTTGAACCATTCCCCGATCACATTGATCTCTTCATGCAAATACATGTAGTTATAGACCAATAATTTGCTGGTCTGATCGATCAGGATCACTGCCAACGCTATTAAAAAATATTTCCGTGCACTCATTTCACACTTATCTTCACTTTCAATATATATTCATCCATATCCACTTCCCTCGCTTCATCCACTTCGTCCTTTAACTCCAGACTTAGTGCCTGGGTTTCGGTGCTGATGTATTCTTTAAACTGAGAAAGTGCATTTGTGACAGCATCACCTTGTCCATTCTGCGAAGGCATTTTCTCCACCTCTATTTGAATTTTATCCAAAATCTCCAATCCCATCTCCTTTCGCAGGTTTTGAATCCTATTCACAAAATCTCGTGCGATACCTTCCTGCTTCAGCTCGTCTGTTATGGTAATGTCTAAAGCAACAGTAATTCCACCTTCAGAAGCCACCGACCATCCCGGAATATCTTCCGAGCTTACGATCACATCCTCCAACACAAAATCAAAACCACCCTTTGTTAATGTCCCCTTTTCCACGGCAGCAATGTCTTCCTTAGTAAAGGTGCTAATCACCGCAGTAACATCCTTCATCTTTGGTCCGTATTGCTTGCCCAGTTTAGCAAAGTTGGGCTTTACCTTTTTTACCAAAATACCTGAAGTATCATCTATGTACTCTATTGTTTTTACATTCACCTCTGCCTTGATGATTTCCTCCACATTTTTTACACGTGAAGCGAACTGGTCATCCAAAACAGGCAACATTACTTTTTGCAGTGGTGTACGCACTTTGATTTTGCTGGTTTTCCTAATAGAGTGAACCAGTGAACTTATGCGTTGCGCATAGTCCATAGACATTTCCAACTCTCTATCAATTCTGCTCGCTTCCGGTTTGACCAAATCCGTCAAGTGAACAGACGCATGGCGCAGCGGTGAGTTATTGGCCTTGGCCGTTTCACGAATATTGTCTGTCAGGTTCTTGTATAACCTCTCAGAAAAGAAAGGTGATATGGGCGCCATCAGCTGTCCCACTACCATGATGCACTCATGCAAAGTCTCGTAAGCTGCTTTTTTATTTTCCGTCATGGCCAGCTTATCGCCAGACGTAGGCTGCCAGAATCTCTTCCTGTTCAACCTCACATACCAGTTGGACAAGTGGTCATTGACAAACTCCTGAATAGCCCTTGCCGCCTTGGTGGGTTCGTAGTCATTGTAGGCAGCTGTAACTTCTTCTATCAGAGACTGTAGCTTAGAAATAATCCACTTGTCAAGCGGAGTTAATTTTTCGTAGGGAACATTATCCTTTTCTTCTTTTACAAAGCCATCAATATTGGCGTACATGGCAAAAAAGGAATAGGTATTCAGCAACGTTCCAAAGAATCTTCGCTTCACCTCTACAATTCCTTCCTCATCAAATTTCAAGTTATCCCACGGTGGAGCATTCTCGATCATGTACCAACGAACCACATCCGGCCCATATTTATTGATGATGTCAAATGGATTCACAACGTTCCCTTTACTCTTTGACATTTTATTGCCACTCTTATCGAGCACAAGCCCGTTGGAGATTACATTTTTAAATGCCACACTATCAAAAAGCATAGAGGCGATAGCATGAAGGGTAAAGAACCACCCGCGGGTTTGGTCTACACCTTCCGCAATGAAATCCGAAGGAAAGCTTTTCTCAAAAATATCTTTGTTCTCGAATGGATAGTGCAACTGTGCATATGGCATCGCACCAGAATCAAACCAAACATCAATCAGATCTGCTTCGCGTTGCATAGGTTCACCAGAGGCACTCGCCAAAACAATCTCATCTACATAAGGCCGGTGCAAATCAAATGAAGGATCATTAAAAGCAGGATTCTTTATGCCAAACTTCTCTGCATATGTAATTTCATTGCCCAACTCTTCAAGAGATCCAATACATTTTTCTTCTTTACCATCCTTGGTTCTCCATATAGGCAATGGAGTTCCCCAGTAGCGAGACCTTGATAAATTCCAATCCACCAGATTCTCCAACCAATTCCCAAAGCGTCCGGTACCTGTTGATGCAGGTTTCCAGTTAATGGTTTTGTTAAGCTCCACCATGCGTCCTTTAAGGGCAGTAGTCCTTACAAACCAAGAATCCAGCGGGTAGTATAAAACGGGCTTATCGGTACGCCAGCAATGCGGATAGCTGTGCTCGTATTTCTCTACTTTAAAAGCCTTGTTCTCCTCTTTTAAAATAATAGAGATGATAACATCCGTGCTTTTGTAATCCGGATGAGCTTCATCTTCGTTGGTATAATTCTTAACGTAAAAATCGTCTTCGGTTAAAGGTCGGTGAGTCTTGATATTAAACTTGTTCACGCCCTCCAACAACCTAGCCCCGATCTCTTTTACAAATTTTCCTTTGCGATCTACCGTGGGCAGTTCGCTGCCGTCAATATCTTTTAAAGTAAGAGCAGGAATTCCGTTTTGTTTGGCCACCTTAAAGTCATCCGCTCCAAATGTAGGCGAAGTGTGCACTACTCCAGTTCCATCCTCAGTTGTTACAAAATCTCCTGCAACTACCTGAAAAGCTCTGTCTGCATCATAGAAAGGTTGCAGGTAGGGCATCAGCTGTTCGTATTGGATGCCTACCAGATCTGAACCGGGAAACTCATTTACAATTTCAAACGGAACAGCTTTATCACCTGCTTTGTAATCGCTCAGGTTAAGGTCACTATTTTTTTCAGAGAAGTAACGACTCACCAAATCTTTAGCAAGAACAACACTGATTGGAAGGTGCGTGTATTGGTTAAAAGTGTTAACCTGTACGTAGCTTATTTTCTCACCTACCGCCAGGGCAGTATTAGAGGGCAAGGTCCACGGAGTAGTAGTCCAGGCAAGCACAAACACATCCCCTTTATTGCTTTTAAAAAGAGAATCAGATTTCTCATCTTTCTTCACCTTAAACTGTGCTACAATGGAGGTGTCTTTCACATCCTTGTAACAACCAGGTAAATTCAACTCATGAGAACTTAAACCCGTTCCTGCGGCCGGTGAGTAAGGCTGGATGCTATAACCCTTGTACAATAAATCTTTTTCATACAATTGCTTGAGCAACCACCACAGCGACTCGATGTAGTTCTTCTCGTAAGTAACATAGGGGTGATCAAGATCCACCCAATAGCCCATCTTCACAGTAAGGTCATCCCACTGATCCTTAAACTTCATTACCGTCTCGCGGCACTTCTTGTTATACTCTTCTACAGATATTTTAGTACCAATATCGTCTTTGGTAATGCCCAACTCCTTCTCTACTTGCAACTCCACAGGAAGACCGTGCGTATCCCATCCCCCTTTGCGCTTTACCTGATATCCTTCAAAAGTTTTAAATCGGCAAAAAATATCTTTTACCGTACGGGCCATCACATGGTGAATACCCGGAGTACCATTCGCAGAGGGGGGGCCTTCATAAAAAGTGAACGTAGGCTTTCCCTCACGGCTGCTTACCGATTTTTCAAATATTTCATTTGTCTCCCAAAACTCCAGTACCTCTGAAGCTATCTTCGCAAAATCGAGTTCTTTATCTTCGTTATATCGCACCGACATGGCTACTTAAAAAACTTAAAATTCTTAATTAAATATTCTTTTCCTTCAACGCTTACTCTGCCGCACTGTGCCTGTTGTGAATTTTGATTTTACTCAAATCCACATGGTCGTCTTCGGCCTTGGGAAAAGAGTCAGGATCAAATTCATCAATCAAAGCATGTTTCTTATAGCTACCACGATCAAATGTCATGATCAATGAGGGTAGCAAAATCAAATTGGTTACCATTGAAATCAGTAAAGTCGTAGACGTAAGCACACCCAAGGCAATCGTTCCTCCAAAGGAAGAGAAGGTGAAAATGATAAATCCGGCAAACAAAACGATGGATGTATAGATCATGCTCTTCCCTACTTCCAAAATCGAGTTGCTAATGGCAACCGGCACAAAAAAACTTGTGGAGTGTAACTCTTGTCTGTATTTCGCCAAAAAGTGAATAGAGTAGTCGACAGAAATACCGAATGTGATGCTGAAGATCAGCACCGTACTGGGTTTCAAAGGAATACCAAAATAGCCCATGAGTGCTGCTGTGATCATCATGGGAATAAAGTTGGGTATCAATGAGATTACAATCATTCTCACATTCGCAAAAAGCAATCCCATGGTTATGGCAATCAATCCAAAAGCGAGTAATAAACTGCCTCGCAGGTTCTCGATCAAAAACTTATTTCCCTTAATAAATAAAGGTGTTGTTCCGGTAATGGTGGCTGTCATGTCCGTGTCTGCAAACATGCTGTCAATCTTGGGTTGAATGACCTGATTGACCAGAGAATCCATCTTGTCGGAACCTATATCTGCTACCTGCATGGAGATACGCATAACTTGCATATCCTCATCTACAAAGGATTTGAACAACCCCGAACTATCGGATTGTCCTTTCATATACCTTAAAATGAATCCACGCTCGCGGTTGTCGGGCAAGGTGTAACGGTCCGGATTATTATTGTAAAAAGCCTGCTTTGCTGCTTTTACAAAACTCACCAAAGACACCGGCTTAGAAATATCCTTTTGCTGCGCAAGAAACTGTTCGAATTCATCAATTTTCCGCAAGTTCTTTACATCGATCACCCCTCTTCTTTTGCCCGTGTTCAAGACAATCTCCAGTGGCATCACCCCGCTGAAATTCTCTTCAAAGAAAACAAGGTCCTTCTTCACCACGCTTTCCTCGGGCAGGTCATCCACCATAAAAGAAATGGAATGGAGCTTCGACATTCCAATAATGGCAAAAACAACGGAGGTTACAGCGATCACATAAATTATCACCCTATGCCTGTGCACCAGCAAGTCCACCGTATTGAGGGCCTTATCAAAAACCTTTACATCGAGGTGTTTTAAATGCTTAGCCGATGGCGGAGGCATCCAGGAAAAAACGCCCGGAATCAAAATCAAACTCACTACAAAGGTGGCCATCACATTGATACCTGCTACAATACCAAACTCTCTCAGGATGGTAATGTCGGCACTGAGTAAAACCAAAAATCCGATGGCGGTAGTTAGGTTGGTTAAAAAAGTAGCCAATCCTACTTTGCGCACCACTCGGCTTATCGCCAATATCTTATTACCATGCGAAACAAACTCTGTATGGTATTTATTCATCAAGTAAATGGCATTGGGAATACCAATCACCACGATAATAGGTGGGATCATTCCACTGAGCAACGAAATTTTAAACCCGAAGAGGGCAATCGTGCCCAACACCCAGATGACAATAATGCCGATAACAATGAGCGGAAAAATAACGGCCCTAAAAGATCTGAAGAATATCAAAAGGATAATTCCTGTAATGATGACAGACACCAGCAGGAATATTTTTAACTCCTGACCCACCTGACTTGTAATTACAGAGCGGACAAAAGGCAGGCCTGCGTAATGCAATGTAATACCTGTCTTTTCTGAAAAGGATTCACCGGCTTCAATTATCTCATCCGTCAGTCCAACCCGTTTCGAAGAGTTAAGCACCTCCTTTTGAATAGAGATAAGGATGGCAATGGCTCCATTCTTTTCATTTACAATCTGACCGATATAAAACTTCTGTTTTTTAGCTTCTACCAGCAGACTGTCCAGCTGCGCTTGACTGGTAATCTTATTGGGGAATACGTCTGTAAGAATAAAGCGCGTCTCCGCGGTGTCTTTTTCAATTTGTTTAATGCGAGGAAGCGAAATCACATCGTTCACCCCTGTCATGCCCCTTACCTCTAAACAAAACTGGCGGAGAAGTTCAAAGTTTTCATATTGATAAATGGCACTGTCTTTCAGACCAACAGCCACCACATTTCCATCTTCTCCAAATTGCTTTCGGAATTCGGTGAAGAAAATTTGCTCAGGGTCATTGGCAGGTACAGTGCCCCTGAAATCATAGCTCATTTCTGCATTTCTGGCATGATAACCCATAAAAAGGGTGATCAATCCGATGAGTATAACTAGCGGAAGGCGGTATTTAATGATGAAGTGTGCGAGACGAGTCCACATTGAGTCGAGCGCAAAATTTTATGAAACGGCAAAGCTAAGGATTTTTGCCTTGAACTAAGGTCAGTAAATGGATAAATGGAAGTCAAAAAGTCCTGAATTTCAGGGCTTTTAGGTCAAGTTAGTTCAATGAGATTCCCTTGATTTTGCGGTAAAGTGAAATCGCGTGCCGATCGGTCATCCCAGACACAAAATCGATGATGTTTCTCAACATTAAATAATGAGAATCGGGTGCCGCTTCAATGCCGGCTCTTATTTCCGGGGGAAGCAGACGGTACAAGTTCTCGTATTTCTTAGGAAGCTTACCCTCCACTTTAAATTTTCCGGCTTTTGTGAACTCTTCAAGTAGCCCTGGAAGCACTTCATAGCCCGCAGACTCTATTTCCACCACATGGCGTGCACGATATATTTTTTCAATGGATAGGTTCGTGATGGCATCCAGGGCCTTGGCCGACTGACAGTGATCAGCCAGTGCCTGATCAAAAGTATTGTTGAGGATAGCCACTTCGTTATCCAGAAAAACTGAGGTGCATTCGTCTATCAATCTCCCAATAGCCAGAGCACGAAGCACTCCAATCTTCTCATCCTGACTTGGTATTTGATCCAACTTATCCCTGTCGAAGCTTTCTTTCAGTATTCCAGCCAGTAACTCCACCGTATCTTCGAAGCTGACCAAGCCCAATCGGCAACCATCCTCCAGATCAATAATATTGTAGCAAATGTCATCTGCTGCCTCCACCAAAAAAGCCAAAGGATGCCTGCTCCATGCCTGCTCGCCTGATTGATATAGTTCAAGATGTGTGGCTACTTCTGCAAAAAGGTCTTTTTCAGTTTGGAAGAACCCGTACTTCTTCTGGCTCTTTTTCTTCTTGTCACGGCCTTCCATTTTAGAGGGGCAGGGATATTTAGTAAAGGCACCGAGCGTAGCATACGTCAGCTGAAGCCCCTGATATTGATTTTTATTCAGGATACGAAATCCCTGCGCATTGCCTTCAAATTGAATCAAGTCCGCCCATTCGGCCTCTGAGACCAGCGACTTGAAAGCTTGTCCTACTGGCTGATGAACGAAAAAATCAGAAATTCCATCTTCCCCGGAATGGCCAAATGGTGGATTCCCTAAATCGTGTGCCAGGGATGCAGCAGCTACAATGGCACCAAAATCAAAAGCCGAATATTCCGATAAATCAGAATGACGCTGTAAAATGGTCTCTCCAACCTTTTTTCCCAATGACCTGCCCACACTAGATACCTCAAGGCTGTGGGTAAGCCGGGTATGCACAAAATCATGCTCAGGAAGGGGATGAACCTGAGTTTTGTCTTGTAACCTTCTAAATGGATGAGAGAAAATAATGCGGTCGTAGTCCTGCTCAAAGGCACTACGAAATACTCCTGCACTTGATTTTTTAGCACCTATCCTTTGCGAAGACAATAACGAAGACCACTGCATGCGTAATTTTTTTACAATGATAGCCAAGGCACCTTGTCTTTCTAAGCGCTGGCTAAATAAATGGCCGGATTCTGATTTAACAATGCGCACAACACATTATACAACCCTGGCATTTCTTTGTACAACTCCGTGGGTCGCTCAAAAAAATTCTCAATGGCCACCGCAAAAAATTCATGCGTATTCGCACAAGCATAAGGCCTGAAAAATCTTACTTGCTCATGATCGTGGATATCACAAACTTTGAGACCATAGGCATCCAATTGCTCCAACAAGCCTTCATTGAAAAACTGGTATTCATCATTTCGAATTATATTTTCCAGACGCAGGGCATGAGCCATCTCATGAATCCCCAGATTAATACCATCTTTCTCAGGTTTTATATAACTCAAAACAAAGCTATGCCATGACAGCACGATCATCCCGTAAGCAGGGTTTACTTCACCTTTGTGAAATTTTTTGGTAATGGAGGAGTAATAATCATTGGGGTAAATCAGTATTCTTCTGAAGTGCGATAAGTAAACTCCATTCAACCCAAAAGTAAGTTGCACTGCTGTTGCTGCAATGAGTACTTTCATTTCATCAGTAACACCATCAAAATTTCTGGGAATAAAAACCTTAGAGTAAATGATATAGCAAAGTTTTTGCTCAAACCTTGATCTATCATTTCCAGATAGCTTGTTGTAGTAAGGAAAGTATTTGACCAAAATCTCCCGATATACAGGAGGCATGGGTATAACCTTGCTCCTGATGGGGCCTGTTGATCGCACCACGGCACCATATCCTTCCTGAAGTTCTCCCTTATACCTGAATACCGCAATAACAATTATACCCGCTATCAGAAAAAGGGCCGTCATCGTATTACTCTATCTTTCTAATGAGTGCACTTAAAGAACAGGACTCCGCCAAACGATTTTTTAGTGAGGAAATTTCAACTCGTTCTTGCTGCATGGTATCTCTATCTCGAAGTGTTACCGTACTATCTTCGATGGTTTGATGATCTACTGTTATACAGAACGGAGTACCTATGGCATCCATCCTGCGATATCTTTTACCGATGGTATCTTTATCCTCATAGTAGCAATTGAAATCCAACTTCAAGTCGTTCATGATCTCCATTGACTTTTCAGGTAATCCGTCTTTTTTAATCAAAGGCAGTATGGCCACCTTATTAGGCGCCAAAGCAGCAGGCATTTTCAAAACCGTTCTCTCGCTTCCATCCTCCAGTTTTTCTTCGGTGTAAGCACTTGACAATACCGCCAAAAACATTCTATCCAATCCTATGGAAGTTTCAACCACATAAGGAATATAACTCTTGTTCTCCTCGGTGTCAAAATACTGTAGTTTCTTACCAGAATATTCTTCGTGGCTCTTCAAATCAAAATCCGTACGGGAGTGAATCCCCTCCAGTTCCTTAAAGCCCATAGGGAAATTGAACTGAATATCACATGCAGCATTGGCATAGTGTGCCAGGTTGAGGTGATCATGAAAGCGATAGTTTTCTGCTCCCAACCCAAGTGTTTGATGCCATTTCATTCTTTTCTCCTTCCAGAACTCATACCACTTCATTTCCTCCCCCGGCTTTACGAAAAATTGCATCTCCATTTGCTCAAATTCACGCATCCTGAAAATAAACTGACGTGCAATGATCTCATTGCGGAATGCTTTACCGATTTGTGCAATTCCAAATGGAATTTTCATTCTTCCTGTTTTCTGCACATTGAGAAAATTGACAAATATTCCTTGTGCTGTTTCAGGGCGTAAATAAATTTTACTGGCATCGCCTGCCACCGAGCCCAGCTCTGTTGAAAACATTAAGTTAAACTGACGCACTTCCGTCCAGTTGCGCGATCCTGAAATAGGATCAGCAATATCAAGATCGATAATCAGCTGCCGCAGTGCCTCCAGGTCCGGCTTTTCAATCGCGTCTTTCATGCGCGTATTGATGTCATCAATTTTCTTTTGATACTCCACCACCCTTGGGTTGGTAGTCAAATACATTTCAGCATCAAAAGTTTCCCCAAAGCGTTTGGCCGCCTTATCTACCTCTTTTTTTATTTTATCCTCAATCTTGGCTACTGCATCTTCGATCAATACATCTGCCCTATATCTTTTTTTTGAGTCCTTATTGTCTATGAGAGGATCATTGAAGGCATCTACGTGACCGGAGGCTTTCCAGGTTGTAGGGTGCATAAAGATAGACGCATCAATTCCCACAATATTATCATGAGAGCGTGTCATGAACTTCCACCAGTATTCTTTGATGTTATTCTTGAGCTCCACACCATTCTGCCCATAATCGTAGGCAGCACCTAGGCCATCATAGATTTCACTGGAAGGAAACACAAACCCATACTCCTTGGCATGAGCTATCACTTTTTTCAAAATATTATCGTCCGTATTCGCCATAAGGCGCAAAGATAGGACTCCATTTGAAAGATTAATAAATCGAGGATTTATAAAATGTTAACCTGCGGATTAAAATCGCAATGTGCTAAGCAGGTTGAGGGAGATGAATCCAAAACGTAGATCCACTTCCTACGAGGGATTCCACCTTTACCTCACCACCCAACTTAGAAACGGTTTCCTTTACGATATAAAGACCAAGGCCCGAGCCTTTTGAGCTTTCATGAGCCCGATAAAACATATTAAAGATTTTACCAATATATTCCGTTTCAATGCCGATGCCATTGTCTTTCACCCATATGGTAGCGCCTTGCTCATCCTTTTGAGCTTCCAACTTTATATAAGGTGGTTGGGCTGATACATTCTGATACTTGATAGCATTAGCAATCAAATTGGACAGAATAACTTTTAACCGGGTAGCATCTGTATGGATAACCAGGTCTTCCAAAACATGATTGTCTAATTGTATATTCCTGGACTCGTCCAAAAACTTCAGCTCATCCGTAACCTCATCAATAATTTTTTTTAGGTGTACCTCATGGAATTGCACTTCCATTCTTGAATTCCGCGAATAAGTAATGATTTCTCGAATGAAAGCATCCATATCATGAATCCTCCCTTTCATCATTTTAAGGTATTTCATTGCCTCTCGGGGATCTACCCTGGCTACTTCAATCAAACCCAAGAGCGAGCTTAGTGGCGCTCTCAAGTCATGCGATGCACTGTATACAAAACGATCCAGCTCTGCGTTTGCTTTTTCCAGCTCTGCGTTTTTTGCCAAAATTCTCTTTTCAGAATAATGATTGACCTGCATGAGATAGTAGAGTATAGCTGCCGAACAGATGAGTGTAACTAGAAAATTTATAGTGTAACTAATTCTTAAATACAATTCTGTGTATTGTCGCTCGGGTAAAAAATCAAGCTCCACCCAAAAGGAAATCAAAAACAATACCACCGAAAGCAGAGTAAAAAAGGATGACAATTTCAGCTGCTTGTACCCAAGCAAGGCAAACGCCATTAAGCAACAAACAATGAAATATAAAAAGACACCGCTCTCAAATGGATCTATGGCAGAAAAGTAGAAAATAAAAAGATTAATGAGCGATAGAAACAATAATGTGGCGACACGAAATTTATGCAACCTATTCAGCACCAACGTTACCAAAGCCAAAATAACTACAAGCGCATAATAGGGCTCGCTTCCATAAACCCCGTGATACCTGTCAATGAAAATATAAACAATAGAAACTATGATGGTAATTACAGCAAAATGGCTCCGCAAAAGTGCGTTCTTGTATTCCGCCCTGGAAGGAATACGAAATCCTTTGCCCAACATGATATCACGGTATGTCATCTAATTACACAATTGCACGCCAACCATTAATATATCATGTATTACCGTAGGATTTCTGACAGCGTGCTCAATTTTTAGGCACATGTATTAAAATTCTGCTTTATGCAAGATAGTATTACCAAACTCAGGCAATTGCCTCAGCTAAAAACTCATTGAGCGGCTTTACAGTCTTGCAGCTTTCAACTACACGCTTAATAAATTTATCGTCCGTCACCTCTTTATCCGTAAAATAGTGAGATACAATAAAACTTTTATGCTTTAGAAGTTCGAGATGGGGATGATCCTTTGGGTAGCCTTTAGGAGCCGTTTTCAGTTTATCAAAGTCATCAAGTTCCCCAAACCAGGTTTTGAATTTTTTATTCTTCAGTATTTTTTCAAATGACTTGAAATTGTAATCGATCTCCTGACGGATCTTTGCTAAGTTGGAAGCATCCGGCATGTACATGCCACCCGCAACAAAACTTTTATTGCCGGGCTGAATGTGCAAGTAATAGCCGGGTTCCTGAATCATTTTACCCCCCGGGGAAAAACCAGCGCCCATGTTGACCTTATAAGGACTTTTATCTTTGCTGAAACGCACATCGCGATAAATACGAAACGATAATTTTTTCGGATTAAGTCCTGTAAGACGCTTGTCAAGCTTTGTTAATTCAACCAATAATTTAGAAAGGAACTCATCAAAATTTTCCTTCGATTCAATATACTTTGGTTTATTCTTTTCAAACCAAACGCGATCATTGTTCCTGGCCAGGGCCTTAAGGAATTTTAGGATAGTATTAAAATCCATGGCTTTAGTTTTGGTTATAAATAATCAACCACCTTTTCGAGGGCCATCCCCCTGGATGCCTTTATCAAAATGGTAGCCTCTCGTATGGGTTGTGACTTAAGGTACGCTATCAATTCCTCCTTCGATGGAAAATACTTTGAAACATAATCATCTGTAGCTGCCACTTTTATCAGCTCTCCGCACAACAAGGCTTCGTCAATAGCATTTGAACTTAACCAATCGGCAATTTTTCTATGCTCTGCTTCACTTTCCTCTTCCAATTCATACATATCTCCCAATATGGCTACTTTCCTGTTGGCGTTCATTTGCCCCAAACTCTTCAACGCCACTTCCATTGAACTTGGATTTGCATTGTAGGCATCAAGAATAATGGTGTTGGTGCCTTTAGTCACCACCTGTGAGCGCATGTTGTCCGGGGAATACCCTGCAATAGCCTGTTTTGCTGCCATCGGATCTACCTCAAATGTTTTACCCACACAGAGTGCCGCTGCCACATTTTCAAAATTGTACTCGCCAATCAAATGGGTCTGAATAATATCTCCTTCCGCTGTTTTCACCTTTAAGTAAGGATCAGCTGAAAGCTTTTCACAGTGATAATAGTCACCGCTTGCCGGATAGAACAACGGAGCTTTGAAACGCTTGCTCATATTGGCAAGCACGGAACTCTGCGAATTGATCCAAACTATTCCATCGGTCTTAATCAAATGTTGATATAACTCCGACTTGCCACGAACAATATTATCATAACCGCCAAATGTGCCTATGTGGGCTTTCCCAATATTGGTAATTAAGCCATGGGTTGGATTCGCTATTTCGCACAGGGTAGCTATTTCACCAAGATGGTTGGCACCCATTTCAACAATTGCCATATCATAGGTTTTATCGATAGATAAAACGGTAAGCGGCACACCAATATGGTTGTTAAGATTTCCCTGAGTGGCCAGCACTTTATATTTTTTACTCAACACTACATTCAACAACTCTTTGGTTGTAGTTTTCCCATTGGAGCCTGTAAGGGCAATGACAGGAATTTTAAGTTGGTCGCGATGGTACCGAGCAAGTTGCTGGAGGGTTTGTAGCACATCCTCTACAAGGACATATCTTTCATCCTTCACCCACTTTGCTTCATCTACTACAGCGTAGGAAGCTCCTTTCTCAAGTGCATCCGCAGCAAATTCATTCGCATTGAATTTTTCACCCCTCAAAGAGAAGAATACCGAACCTCGGGTGATCTTTCTTGTGTCTGTAGAAACCTTTCCCGATTCTTTGAACCTCTCGTAGAGAATTTTAATGTCCGCTGCCATAATATGATCTCTGTAATCATTAAATCACAGTATCTTGCAAGCTAAGATAACAGTAGGATACTGACCAACGTTATCTGGGTATAATTTATAAGATGACATTGCGATTTATCAAAATTCATTGATGCGTTTACGGTTCCTTTCCTTTCTAATTGTTCTGCTTCCAGTGTGTGCATCAGCTCAATTTACCTATGTAATGGACCAGAGTATTCCTGTAGAGCAGGAAGGTAAAATATTGAAGATGCCCTGGGCAGGTGGGCTCAATTCGGCACAGATCAATACCATGGACCTCAACGGAGACGGCACACAAGATCTTGTTGTTTTTGACAGAGCTGCCAACAAAATAAGTACTTTCCTCAACCAGGAGAACACGTACGCTTACCATCCTGAATATGAACTGCTTTTCCCTAAGGAGATAAGCAAATGGATGCTGCTCCGTGACTACGACTGCGATGGTAAAAAGGATATTTTCTTGCCACAAAGTAATGGCATAGCTGTATATAAGAATACCACCCCTGAAGGAGGTAACCTGACGTGGGAAAAACTAAAATTCTTTGCACCCCCCATTGCCTGTGCCCCCGCAGGAACGAAAGGGCTTTTTACAGAAATCCTCCTAACCACAACTTCGTATAGTGAAACCACCTGCTCAGATGGCTCAGTAGTAATTCGCCCTAATCAAACCAATGTTTTCCCTGGCACTAATGACATTCCAACCATAACCGATATGGATGGTGATGGCGATTTGGATATCCTGCACATGCGGTTTGTCAACCCGGGTACGGTTCAGTACCACAAGAACATGAGTATGGAGAAATTTGGGTCTTGCGATTCGCTTGCTTATGAACGACTGGATCAAAGATGGGGTGATTTTGAAGAGTGCAGCTGTGGGCAATTTGCCTTTGGGGAAGCATGTTCAGCATCGGGAGGAAGGACGAACCACAATGTAGGCAAGGCCATCCTCGCATTGGATGTAAATGGAGATGGAAATAAAGACCTGCTCTTCTCAGAAGAAGATTGTCCTTCACTTTATGTTCTGGAAAATGAAGGCACCACGGAAAATGCTGACATCAATACCGCTAACTTCTTCCCTCAATCGAAGCCAATATTTATGCCCCTTTTTCCAGCTACCTTTTTTGAGGATGTGGATTTTGATGGCATCCCTGATTTATTGGCATCCCCGGCAGTCTATGGCCGTACAGGGCTTAACAATCCTTTTACCAACTCCGTCTGGTATTATAAAAACACTGGTACTGCACAATCACCCAATTTTACCTTTAATCGTGATAATTTCCTTCAGGATGAAATGATTGAAGTGGGAGACTACGCCTATCCCGCCTTCGTAGATGCCGATGGTGATGGCGACCAGGATCTTTTTATTGGAAATTATGGCAATGCGCAGTTCAGGGGTGTGATTGCCCATTATGAAAATGTGGGAACCCCCTCATTACCTTCATATAAATTTGTTACCGATGATTATTTAGGATTATCTGTTCTTTCTCGATACAATATGAAACCCCAGTTCATTGATATTACTGGTGATGGCAATCTGGACCTTGCGTTTATAGTTTCAGAAGCGCTGAATTTTACTACCAACCTATATTATATAGCAGGCACGCAACCCAATGCGATAAGTTTTGATAACCTGCAGGTAGAGTCTGCCAACTTTCAGTTAGGAGCCAATGAGAACATACTTTTGGCTGACATCGATCAGGACGGATTGGCCGACATTCTATTAGGCAAAGCTACCGGTGCGCTTGAATACTGGAGAAATACAGGACCGGCCGGCACATTTAATTATTCCCTGGAGAATAGTGCATTCATGGGACTGGGATCAAGCATCACCCGAACAAACCTCAATGCGAGCATTGCCGATTTGGATAATGATGGCAGGGAAGACCTATTAATAGGAGACCAGAGCGGGAACCTTAGCGTGTATGGCGATTTTAGGGGAACAATGGATTCGCCTCAACCATTTTCAGATATTCTTTTCGACCCGATCAATGAGGTGTATACCGGAAAGAACCTGGGCGCAAGAATAAAACCCACGGTAGTTAACCTCTTCAACAGCGACAAACCTGCTATTGCGGTAGGAACAGTAACTGGCGGTATGCTAATTTTAAAAAACGATGGAGGGCAGTTGTTACCAGATGAACCAGAGATCACCATTTACCCCAACCCGGTTAATTCAACAGAAACACTCACTGTTCTCACAGACAGAGGTCTTTTGATGCAATTATTTACCATTAGGGGCCAAAAACTGACAGAGCCCTTATTTATTAACGGTAACCAAGCCTTCTCCATGTCTGTCAGTGGAATGACTGCCGGATTGTACATTGCCAGATTCACCTATGGAGGGAAGACATATGGCAAGAGGTTCGTCATCTACTAGGCTGAAAACCCCTTTATTTTGGCGCTCCAGCCTTATTTTTGAACAAGATGAAACTTACGCGCTTTATTTTAGAGTCATATTGGATAATTAGGGCTCTTTTAGCGATATTTGCAGTCCCTTTCGAAAAAGGGCATTAATTAACCAAGAAAGAGAGTTATGGCACGGGTTTGTCAAATTACAGGAAAAAGGCCACAGACAGGAAATAACGTTTCGCACGCGAATAACAAGACGAAGCGTAAATTCTATCCAAACCTTCACAAAAAACGCTTTTTTATTCCTGAGGAGAATAAGTGGATAACGTTGAAGGTATCGGCTAACGCTATTAAAACGATTAATAAGAAAGGTATTTCAGCTGTGTTGAAAGACGCGAAGGCGAAGGGAACCCTTTCTATCTAATATTAAAAAAGTACCACAATGGCTAAGAAAGGAAATCGTATACAAGTGATTTTGGAGTGCACTGAGCACAAGACCAGCGGCTTGCCAGGGATGAGCCGATACATCACTACTAAAAACAGGAAGAATACAACTGAGCGTATTGAGCTTAAGAAGTACAATCCTATCATGAAAAAATATACCGTTCACAAAGAAATTAAGTAATCATGGCAAAGAAAGTTGTTGCTTCCTTAAAGAAAGTTGATGGAAAAAATTTCGCGAAAGTAATTCGTACCGTACGTTCTGAAAAGACGGGTGCCTATACTTTTAAAGAAGAGATTGTTCCTGCTGAATTGGTAAAAGATACTTTAGCTAAAAAATAGTATCCTTTTAAAAATTTATTTGAAAAGGTCCCTTTTAGGGACTTTTTTGTTTCCTTTAGAATTCAATATCGAATCATGTTTGGCAATCTTTTTTCCAAAGAAAAAAAAGATTCCCTGGATCAGGGACTCAAGAAAACACAGGAGAGCTTCTTTGGCAAGCTGGGCAAAGCCATTGCCGGTAAATCCACTGTAGACGATGAGGTACTTGACAACCTCGAAGAGGTTTTAATAGGATCCGATGTAGGTGTTCAGACTACCTTAAAAATAATTGAAAGAATTCAGGATAGAGTAGCTAAGGACAAATACCTGGGTACTTCTGAACTTGACAGAATCTTAAAAGAAGAAATCGCCAGCCTGCTATCGGAAAACAACACTGTTGACCTGGCTGACTTCGGAACACCTAAAGACATCAAACCCTATATAATTATGGTGGTGGGTGTAAATGGCGTTGGCAAAACAACTACCATAGGTAAACTCTCTTCGCAATTCAAGAAAAAGGGAATGAGTGTTTTGCTTGGAGCTGCGGATACTTTTCGTGCTGCAGCTGTAGACCAACTGAAACTTTGGGGCGAGCGCGTTGGCATCCCTGTTGTAGCAAAGGGAATGAATGCGGACCCTTCAGCAGTTGCATTTGATGCTGTAAAACAGGGCGTAGATACTGATGCCGACATTGTCATCATCGATACGGCAGGCAGGTTACACACCAAAGTAAACCTGATGAATGAACTTTCGAAAATAAAAAGAGTCATTCAAAAGGTAGTGCCCGAGGGACCACACGAGGTACTGTTGGTACTAGACGGAAGCACTGGTCAAAACGCTGTTATTCAAGCCAGGGAATTTACTAAAGCGACTGAAGTCACCGCTTTGGCCGTTACCAAACTAGATGGCACTGCCAAAGGTGGAGTAGTGATCGGCATTTCAGATGAATTTAAAATACCGGTAAAATACATTGGTGTGGGCGAACAGGTAGATGACCTGCAGGTATTCAACAAAATGGAATTTGTCGATTCCCTTTTTAAGAAAAGCTAATTCCGTACGGGAAACCTCCAGTACAATTGGTAATTAAAACCCCAATAAGTGGGCTTTGACGCTAATCCGTAACCAGGAATATCATACACGATAAACTCTCCCCCATCATCTATTGAAGGTGACATTTTGAGACGTGCAGTGTAGCCCATCCACAGTTCTTTCCAAAGTTTTACCCGCAACCCAACGGTCACCTCTCCCCATCCTGACACCATGCCCTTATTTGATCTCACATTGGTTGCATTTCCAAAGACATCATCTGACAAATCGTAAGTAAGCACCTCATCGAAAGAAGATCGACCGTAACGAAGACCAACGAAGAACATATTTCTATCCGGGTCTTTCAATAAGAGATTCACATCTGCCCCTACTCTGAAATAATTACCAGAATTGGTATAGCTTTGATCAATGGATGATTTTGTTTTTTGCCAATTGCCATATTCAACGGTGAGGTAGTACTTATAAAAATCAACATCAGCACTCACCTCCCACCCATCAAACTGATCTGACAACGGTATCTTTCCCAATGCGATGAGATCTGTTCCGAAGCGAATGGCAGTGGGCACATACTTATTCTTTACAGTGTCCGCCTTCTGAGCCAACACCCCAACAGTGCAAAGAAGGAGTAATATGTTAGTCGTTAGTAATCTCAAAATTAACTATCGTTGGAAATTGAATGGAATCACTTTTAGTTACGGGTGGCGTTGTAAAATCAGAAGACAGCACTTCTAAAGATGAAAACAACGTTTGTTCACATTGTTCATGAAAAGTTTCAACTGTGCGTTCATATCCAAAGCTTATCTGTTTGGCCCCATTTTCAAACTCTATAGTATAGTCAGTCTGTGATTGGGTGGCATCTAGTGGAAGTACCAGGCTGGTTGTGAGGCTGTCTTCATAAAACACTTCTGAGGTAAACCCTGCAGTTACTTTATTGATTTGAATACCTTCTTCTGGCACACCCGTCAATTGTAAGTTAATTAAATCAGTCTGTGGACATTTAAACAATGCCACATTGGTAGTTGGCGGATCAGTGATAGAATCCTTTTGTACTTTCAGAAAATCATAACTCGTGGTACCATTAACCTCAATGTCCTTAATAAAATCCTGATTGCCACACACATCAAAAATGCTGGCCGTTTCGAATTGATAGGTAATGTCCAGACGGGACAGGCCACTCTCTTTTGAATCTATCAAAACTGAGGTAGTATTGCTGGAAGGGTTCAGGGGCACAACAACTGAAGTCGCCTCTGTATCCGGATAATATATTAATGGGATATAATCTGGACGGACACCATGGAGATCTTCGGTAAGCGCATCTCCATTACTTTCATCATCGGCCAAAAGCTGCCGAAATGATATTTTGAAATTATTGGTAATGGGACAGCGATAGATTGAAATATTACTACCTCCTTCACTGTTAACAGCGACAGAGCTGGTGACTTGAACCGAATCAAAGCTATGTTGGGAAACATTAAGGTCAGTGAGCACAAATCGTGGCCCGCATTCTACAGATTCGAACTGAGGCTTGGAACTGTAATCCATTGTCATTGAATAGGTACCATTGAGCAAATCAAAAACAAATGATTGCGATGTGGCAGAGACATCAAGTGGAACCTGAATGCTACCAACTACATTAGTAAATTCATAAAAAACGCTGTCACTTCCTGAAATGGTGATGCCCAACACCCCCACAGTATCAACCTGGTTGTCAAACAATTTTTTGAAGGAGAATCCCACCAAATCGTTGCGCAAATCAATGCACTCAGGGTCCTCATAGCAGGAACCAGCAAAGAAGCTGATCAGGCAAAAAATCAATATTTGAGCTGAAAATCTCATTTAAGGCAGCAAAGATACGCCATCAACATTAAGGCCAAATCTTTGTTCTCCACTAATTTGACAGCCAAAAATGGTATTTTGACCTATTGCAATTGGGATGACTATATCATTTCAATAGGTTGGAGCTATACTCCCGCAACCTTCGTATTTTTGCATCCCTCAACAGCACCAAGCGATTTTGAAAACAAAAGGAACAAAGAAGACAAAAGTAAATATTGTAACACTCGGCTGCTCAAAGAACACCGTTGACAGTGAAGTGCTGCTGACCCAGCTTAAAGGCAATGGCATTGATGCCACTCATGAATCTCAAAAAGACGATTCAAACATTGTAGTAATCAATACTTGTGGGTTTATAGATAATGCCAAACAAGAATCCATTGATACTATTTTGCGATATGTAGATGCCAAGCAAGAAGGCATTGTGGAGAAAGTGTATGTGACGGGATGCTTGTCTCAACGCTACAAAGACAGTCTTGAGCTGGAGATCCCTGAAGTAGACTCCTGGTTTGGTACCCGTGATTTATCCCGATTGCTCAAACAGCTCAATGCCAACTACAAACATGAACTGGTTGGGGAACGCATTCTTACCAACCCCAGTCATTTCGCCTACTTAAAAATTTCAGAAGGCTGTGATCGTCCTTGTTCATTTTGTGCTATCCCACTCATGAGGGGAGGCCACATCTCCAGACCCATTGAGGAACTGGTAAAAGAAGCCAAAAATCTCGCTAAGAACGGAACGAAAGAACTTCTGCTTATTGCTCAGGACTCCACTTACTACGGGCTCGACCTTTATAAGAAAAGAGTGCTTTCTGACTTGCTCAAGCATCTTTCTGATGTAGAAGGTATCGAGTGGATCCGATTGCATTATGCCTTCCCAACTGGCTTTCCGCTGGACGTACTGGATGTAATGGCCGAAAGGAGCAACATTTGTAACTACATCGACATACCCCTGCAACATGGCTCAACAAAAATGTTGAAACTCATGAAGCGAGGAACCACCCGGGAAAAGACTACAACACTGATCCATACCATTCGTGAAAAAGTACCTGATATTGCCATTCGCACTACTTTAATTGCGGGACATCCTGGTGAAACCGAAAGTGAGTTTGAAGAGATGCTTGATTTTGTGGAACAGTCAAGATTTGACAGATTGGGTGTATTCCCCTATTCGCATGAGGAAAATACCTTTTCGCATACTATGGAGGACGATGTTCCTGCTAATGTAAAACAAGAACGTGTAGACACTATAATGGATTTGCAGCAGAGCATATCATTGGAGAATAATCAGAAAAAGATTGGCAAGACGTATAAAGTGCTGATTGACAGAAAAGAGGGTGGTCAATTCATCGGACGAACAGAGTTTGACTCTCCGGAAGTTGACAACGAGGTGCTTATAGATGCCAAAGAAAACTACCTGCGTATTGGGGATTTTGTAATGGCCAAAGTAACTGATGCTTCAGAATTTGACCTTATTGCACATCCCGTTTAAGTAACTTCTGCAAAATCATAAACTTATAAGCCCAAAAAGTCGTTAGTCGAGTTATGTTAATCCGAACCAAGAGCTATTGTTGACTATGCAGCACACAAAAATTCCTTTTAAGGACACTAAAATATTTTCGCCCTTTTTCCTCGACTACATCCATCAAAAGGAATCTTTAAAAAAATTCTACAACCGACCTCCTCTCATTCCTGAATTTGAAGGCCAGATACAGGAAAAACAAACATCATTTTCAGATCAGTCCAGGATCACACTTCACGATACGCTTATTAAACAATATCAGGATCTTGAAGTTTCTGAAATAGTCAGCAACAACATCAGAGCCCTCAAAGAGAATACTACTTTTACTATTACCACCGGGCATCAACTCAATATATTCACAGGGCCTCTCTACTTTATTTACAAGATTGCTTCTGTCATCAATGCATGCAGGCAGCTAAAAAAATCTTACCCATCCTACAATTTCGTTCCTGTGTATTGGATGGCATCTGAAGATCACGATTTTGAGGAGATCAGCTACTTCAAATTATATGGCAAAAAATATACATGGGAAACAGATCAGCAAGGTGGTGTAGGTCGCTTCAGCCCAAAGAGTTTAAAAAGTATTTTGAACGAACTGCCAGGAGATGTTTCAGTCTTTGAAAGGGCTTATCTAAAACATGAAAACCTCAGCGATGCTGTTCGTTATTATGTAAATGAGCTCTTTGGTAAAGAGGGGCTAGTGGTAGTAGATGCCGATCATCGTAATTTAAAAACTCAATTTACTGACGTTATTACTGACGATCTTTTTAATCACACCGCCAAAACAAAAGTAGAAACTACTAACACTGCATTAAATGATGAAGGGTATTCTACTCAAGTATATGCACGCGACATCAACTTCTTCTACCTTGATAATAATGTAAGGGGTCGTCTGGAAAAAACACCGGATGGATTTACTGTAGTAGACACCGATCTCCAATTTACAGAGGAGCAAATCAGGAAGATGATCAAAAATGAACCTGAGAAATTCAGCCCCAACGTCATTCTTCGCCCTTTATATCAGGAAGTTATTCTTCCCAATCTTGCCTATTTTGGTGGGCCTGCTGAGGTTATTTACTGGCTTCAACTAAAAGGCGTATTCGACTATTTCAAAGTTCCATTTCCGATCTTGATGCCGAGAAACTTTGCTTTGGTATTAAATGGGCCAATAGCACGCAAATTTGAAAAGACAGGCATAAGTGTAGAAGAACTATTCCTTGAGAAGAATTTTCTTTTCAACGACTGGGTTTCCAAAAACACCCATCACAACCTTACGCTTACACAGGAAATTAATAATGTTAGCCACCTGCTCAGTGAGGTGAAGGCCAGGGCAACTCAAATCGATCCTACGCTAGGCCCCCTGGTTCAAGCTGAAGCTAAAAGAGCAGAGAAAGGATTTGAAAGAATTGAACAGAAATTGCTAAAGGCGGAAAAGAGAAACCACTCCGATAAGCTTCGGCAAATTGAAGAGGTAAAGGATTATCTTTTTCCAAATGGTGGTCTTCAGGAGCGAAGTGATAATTTTCTCAATTTCTATCAAGAGGATCCCAACTTCATTCAGAAAGTACTCGATGTGTTTGATCCTTTTGATTTCCAATTTAACCTTCTGATGTATCCACACACCAAGTAGTAGGATGACAAAGCAAGAAATCAGAAAAGAATACCTGGAGAAGCGAAAAGAAATTAGTGATACTACCTATTTACAATTTAATCGGGCTATCACCGAACAATTTTTTTCCTCTATCGATCTCTCCTTCCTCAAAGTTGTACATAGTTTTCTTCCCATCACTGCCAATAAAGAATTTGACACCTGGCTGATCATCGACCGAATCAGAAGAGAGCTTCCGCATATCAGGTTGTCCATACCCCGCATTAATAAAAAGACGGACTTGTTGGAGAACTTTTACTTTGAAGGGCTACATCAATTGGAATCAAACAATTGGGGTATTCAACAACCAAAGCAGGGCGTGCCTACTGAACATGAAAAGATAGATTTAGTTATTGTACCCTTACTTGCTTTTGATGAATCCGGACATCGCGTGGGGTACGGCAAAGGTTACTACGATCGATTCCTCTCTGCTTGCAAAAAAGATTGCCAGAAGATAGGTGTTTCCCTTTTTCCACCTCTTGAAAAAATAACAGATACCACCGATCGCGATTTCAAACTGACTTCCTGCTTGACACCAGAACGCATCTATTACTTTTAATCACTGACAGCTAGTTGGGCTTGAAAGATACTTCGACCTCCTCTTCCTTATCAAAAGGAATACCATCCGATGTAATACCCTGTACTCTCACTTTAATTATCCCTGTGTTGTCAGCAGAATAGAAAGTATCGGAAATTAAACCTCTTTCATTAAACTCCGGTCTTGTGTTCCAGTATACTGTTGACTTAAGGTAAGGTGTGCGATCGGAATAGTCAGTTGGTGTCGCTTTAAACATAAAAGGTTTATTCAAACCACGAATGTTCAAAATATCATCCTTGGGAATAAGCGAACCCATGTTGGCCACTTTCGTTTGAAAAAAGACAACTCCGTTTTTAGTGATATTACCAAGGTTCCTTAATTTCTTTACATCATTAATTACTTTGATGATCGCAATATCACCGGGGTTCATATTCAAAATAAAATCTGTATTCTTTGTAGCAATCCCATCCACGACATACAAGGGATCTCCCGTCATTGGATTATTACTATCTGAAGACAGTACGCGTAAAGTTTGCTTGCCCCCTACTTTTCGGTTTTGAACAAAACGTACTACCTCTCTGAATAAGTCTTCAATGGTTGGAAAGACAACATAGTCATCCACTTTTATCGTAAAGTCCACTCCATTCAACTCATCTTCAATTGCTGCATTTGGATTTACATTTTCAACTTCCTTCACCTCTTTGTTCCATTCATAAGCAAAGGAGGTGTTTGAAACCTGAGCAATGGTTCTAAACCGATGATAGGGATCCATCTCGTTGGACCGAACCACTATGGGTGCCTTAATATCCGGAAATGAATCTCGCAGGAGTCGGATAGAAGTATTGTTTAAAGTTTTTCCTCTAGACTCCATAGAATACATCACATTTTCATCTCCAAAAAAATCAAAATATATTGGCCAGGAAAATTTACCATTGTTGCCTGTGTTAATTTCATAACCAAAAATATTATGCTGCAGGAAGAACATTACTTGCGTAGAATCAGGAACGGGTTTATTGTTGTCCTTTAAAGATGCAACACCATCGAGAATAAGAATGTCACGTGGCAGGTAATCAGGTTGTTTTTTCTTGTTTTTCAAGACATCATCCCAATGAAACCGTTCCCAATCTTTTGTGATCAAGAATGCATCCAATAATTCCAAACCTTGATCCGTGCTCAAATCAACCTTATTCAAAAAATAATCAGATTCAGGAATATCACTCCCAACAAGCAATTGTTCTCTGAAATTAATTTGTTGAGCTTCTGAAAATAAATCACTATAGATTCCTGAAATGGTAAAGTCTGAATTCTGAGTCACACCATTTTGGTCAGTTACATTTACTTCAAAAGAAACTGCACTTCTAGTAGACACACGATCCTTATTCAATTTGATGTTTACTGTTGGCTCTGCTTCGTTATCAATATAAACGAGTCGCTTTGCCAATTCATTAAGCTTAGCATCAAACAGTAAAATCTGTGTGATTCCTTCTGGGATATTTTTGTAGGGTATTAATACTGAAGAAGGTCCATCCTCAGATAAAGTGATCATAGAAGCATACCTGATTTTACTTCTGCTTGTAGCTATTATGTAGACGCTTTCCTTTCCTGATTTTTTGGTCTGACCCCAAATTGATGCCTTCAGTAAATCACCTTCTTTAGCCACTTTCAATACGAATCCATCCTTCTCAACAGTAATTGGCATTTTCTTCCCTCCCTTTATTTCAAGGGTATATTGCTTTTCTTCAGCCAGTGTTAATTCAAAGTTGGCAAGCCCGGTCTTATCACACGCAAAACTTATTATTTCATTCCCTTCCGAATCCACTATTCTTCCTTCTGCTTCTATTGGATTAGCGCCTTTAGAGGCGGAGGTCACCATCCGCAATGGAACTCCCGGTATAATGTTTCCCCCCTCTGCAAATAGCTCCATCTTGACCGGCAGATCTGTCTGAGGAGCAAAATAATTTGCATCAGCAACTGTTACCAAACTGGTAAAAAACATTTTTGATGAAAAATTTTTCATCCAATGGGTGTAAGCTATCAGTTTGTATACTCCACCAGACAAATCGCTAGAGAGGATTGTCTGATTTTCTCCGATTCCATCATTGATGGCAAAGGACTCACGGATAATTTCAAGCCCTTCAGCATCCACCAAAACCAATGATGCAATTTGTCTGCCTTTAATGAATCTTAAGTCCTCATCCAGAAGATGTGCTTTAAAAAAAACGGTATCACCCGGAGCATACTCAGGTTGGTTGAAGGTGAGTACCAATTTATTCTGTGGGAAAATCTCGTTATATGCATTGAGTTTTTCTGTCAGCTCCTTAATGGGCTCATCCTCTACAAATCCCACCAGGGAAAATAAAATAATAAATACTCCTACGTATGTTCTTTTGCTCATATAGGCTACCAAAAATCAGGTTCAACAGTTGAAGAATTATCAGCAGCGAACCTACAGTCATTCGGAACTTCATCAATGGGAAGCAAATCATAAGGTATATCACTTCTTTGGATAAAGATTGATTTCGTTTTAACATCTGAAACTGAAAATAACCCAAATATCTCAGCTGTTGGATCGTTAATACATTTAAGATTCCCTTTAATCTTTGCCGATGTAGGCTGAAATAAGCTACTCCCTCCTTCTTTTTGAACTTTTACTAGTCTCCAATAATCATAAACCTGTTTAGAAATACTGGCTTGTTGTACCTGAACATGATACTTATTTAGAAATAAATCCTTAGTTGCGGGGATATAAGCGATTTTATACCGGGAAACTTTACCTCCGTAAAATCCTACATCACCAACTTCAGGAGACCGACTATACTCTGAAACCCAGCATGAACAACAGGTACATGTTGAGGTTTGAGTGAGAACACCATTAATTATCTGATAGCCACTACAAGGTAGGGGATCTGGCACCAATGGACCATCAGGCGAACGGCTCATCTTCTTCTCCGGAAAAGTTTGTATTTCATATACTCCACCCCAATTCCATCTCACATAATCAACATCACTATCTATAGTAACATCGATATAGACGTTAAATCCTGCATCATTCACAACACTATTAGGTTCATCAATTTTATCCTCAAACTCAAAATATACATTATCGATATCCCCAATAGAACGGAGTATGTCGGGCTCAGATTCATATACGTTTCCACCAAAAGCTTCAATTCTTAGGTAATAGCTTTTTCCATATTCCGCTTTAAAACTTGGGTCGGAGACAAAAATACCCGGGACATCATCTTTCAATCTGTGCTTTACACCTTCCTCATCTATAATATAAACAAAGGCACCTGTAACTGCAGGTCTTTTCTCTAAATCACTATAAACGCCAACAGACCTGAAAAGATTGACCACATATGGTCCATCAGTGCCTGTAATACCACCATCCACCACTATTGCCCCCTCTTCAGAATCAACTTTTAGCGTAATGGGATCAATACAAGATCCAATCAATAAAAAAACCACGAACCCCAAAATCAAATTCTTCATGATCTCCTATCAAAATTTAAACGTGTATGAAACTGATGGTACTGCCGCCCCAATGATTGCCATCTGATAAGGCCTTAACACACCCTTTCCATTGTCACCAAAAAATATGGTATAAGCATTTTTTCTACCATACACATTGTACACTGAAATAGTCCATGTACCATCCCAGAATTTTTTCCTCTTATGATTTCCCTCAATAATAAATGCAAGATCCAGTCGATGGTAATCAGGAATTCTATATTGGTTGCGCAACGAAAAGTTAGCTACCGGTACATTATCAATCAGATACGCTGTAGTAGGTGCAGAGATAGGCCTGCCTGTGTGGTACGTGAAGTTACTAGAGATGAAATAGCGCTTTGAAATATTGTATTTCCAATTAAAATTAAATACATGAGGCTGGTCAAAGTTGGAAGGATACTGCTCGCCCTCGTTAATGCTTTCTGCTGTTGAACTTCCTTTTGTTTCTCTGAAAGAACGTGAATAAGTGTAGTTCAGTGTCCCATTGAGTCGGCCTTTGTTTTTTACTATGGAAACCTCAAGCCCATAAGCCAAACCATTGCCTCTCAACAAATCTGTTTCAAGGTGATCGTTAAGAATAAGTTGCGCTCCATCTTTAAAATCCAACAAGTCGTAAATATTCTTATAATAAAATTCTACAAAAGTCTCGTACGTCTTTTCTTTAAAATCTTTGAAAAACCCAATGGAAATCTGATCAGCATATTGAGGTTGGAAATGGTAGTTGCTGGGCTGCCAAATGTCTATGGGTGCAACTGCCGCTGAGTTTGATATCAAGTGAGTGTACTGATAAATTCGATTGAACCCAGCCTTCACTGATGCATTGGGCGTAAACGAATAGCGAACGCTAAACCTAGGCTCGAGGCCGGTGTAGCTTTTTATTTTATCTCCTTTCGCAAAGGAAAGGGTATCCACAATCGATGTTACTTCTTTTGGTACACCCGGGTCGTAGACATAAACGTTGGCCGGTCCATACGTACTGTACATGGAATAGCGGACTCCTAAGTCAATATTAAATCGCTCCTGCCACTGAAAATTCTCACTAAAGTATATGGCGTTCTCCAGTGTGTTTTGTTTGTCGAGTTGCTGTGGAACAACAAGTGACTCACTGGATGAAGGTTTTATTGAACCTGGGTTATACTTGTAATAAACTGCACTTCCACCAAAATTTATTTTATGATTTCCAAAATTATAGTTGAAGTCTGCCTTTAGGGTAGGGTAGGTTACACCAAATCCCAATTCGTAGGCATTGCCGGGTTCTTCATCCTCTACGGTGTACGCATAGTTTCCAATGCCTGCCGTCAATGACCCTCCCAATTTATCATTGAAGTTATGATCCAATCTCAATACCCCCATTCGGTTATGCCACCTGTAAACGGTGTCCGTGGGCAAACCAAATTTATCCTGGCTCACATAGCTTGTAAACTGTAGCTTGGTATCACTGCTGAACAGATGACTCAATTTCAACGAGGCATCATAAAATGCGACTGAACTGTTTTGAATGTCCTGATAATTGGTTTTTACTTTTTTAAGCAACCAGTCAGAATAGGAGGAACGCAACGAAACAACGGCAGACGTTTTATCTTTAACAATAGGGCCTCCTACTGTGAGGTTACTGGCCACTATTCCAATACCTCCATTACCTTCCCACTTTTCAAAATTCCCTTCCTTTACGTTAATATTAAGCACAGAGGATACACGCCCTCCAAATTCTGCCGGAATCCCTCCACGGTAAAAACTAACCTCTTTGAGCGCATCTGAATTGAATGCTGAGAAAAACCCAAAAACATGTGAAATATTAAAAACATTGATACCATCGTAGAGCACCAGGTTTTGATCTACCCCTCCACCTCTTACGTTAAAGCCCGTTGCTACCTCTCCAACAGACGTTACCCCGGGCAAAGTCTGCACTTGCCTGATTAAGTCAACCTGTCCCATGAAAGAAGGCATCCGTTTGATCTCAGCCAGTTTTATGGTTGTTTGCCCCCCACGGTTACCCATTACATTGGAAAATGCCTTGTCGGTGACTACCAGCTCCTCCAAAAGCGTTGGAGTTTCTCCTAATGGAACATCAAGACTTCCATTTTCATAAATCTGGATATCATAAATTTTATCTTCGTAATTAAAATACCTCACATTAAGAATGTGCTGCCCTGATGGCATAGTAATGACAAAGTTCCCGTCAACACCCGTTGTTACACCCGCATCCATATCCTGCACAACCACAGATGCTCCCACTAGCGGATCCTTACTTTTCTCATCGGTTACTTTACCCGTAAGCGTCACCTCTCCCACCTGACCAGAGGTGGGTGCGCCAATAACAATGGTGGCAATCTTTTTACGTTCCAGGCTAGCTGTATTGAGAAGGCGATCTCTGAGAATGGATTGAGATGGGTCTTTAATCAGAATTATAGCATAATTACTGACAACCTGAAATTCGATGTTTGTTCCCCTAAAAACGTCTTCAAGGAAATACTCAAGTGTTTTCCCGCTATAGTCCAGCTCAATTTTTGTATTAGCAATCCAATCGGGCAGGTAAAAAAATCTTAAGGGATCACTTTTTTCTAATTCCTCAAAATATACTGATAACAATTCTCCTTGCTCGGAACCATCTAGTTTTTTGCCCAGGATATTCTGACCAGAGACCGTTAGTCCACAACAAATTAGTAATAAGAATAAAGCGCCTTTCAAGTGATGATCAGTAAATCCAAAAAATGAAAACGCAAATTACGGTAATTTCTAAATTTTCAAATACTAAATTCCCTATTTACGTAATCGGTGCGCTCGCGTCATTACTCGTTTACCAGGTGGCCCTGACACCTCCTCAACCTGCATATTCAGACTTTTCAAATCCCGCTTAAATTGACCACTGGCACAATAGGTCACTAATATCCCTTCCTTACTCATCACCCCAATTACGGTAGTGAGTACAGATTTTCCCCAAATCTCAGGTTGAATTTTTGGAGCAAAAGCATCGAAGTATATAAGATCATAAGGTTCTCCACTTAATTTCAATGATCGGATATCAGCATTGATTTTATGAATTGTAAAGTTTTTACCTGCTTCAATATCCTCATTCCATGGCGCTTTGTGCAACTTTGAAAAGCCCAATTGGGCTTCCTTACCCAATTGATCAGGATAATTCAACTGATTTAATATGTCATCAGTTAAAGGAAATGCTTCAACCGTGTGATAGGCCTTTTTGATCTCACGCGCCCCGTCATCAATCATAGTCAACAAAGCATTGAGCCCAGTACCAAAACCAATTTCAAGGATTCGGATTGACTTGGGATGACGTTGGTTTATGTAATAATGAAGGCCCTGTTCAATATAAACGTGCCTGGACTCCTGAATTGCCCCGTGGGTGGAGTGATAAGTCTCATTTAATCCATGGTGCTTAATGGTATGTGAGCCATCGGATGTGTTTATTAATTCCAACACGTTATTTATCTTTTCGAAGCAAGACCACCGCGTAGGCATTTACACCCTCCTCTCTTCCTACATACCCCATCCTTTCGTTGGTGGTGGCTTTGATGGAAATAAGATCTTCAGGTATTTCCATTAATGGTGCCAGAACTTTCTTCATAGCAGGAATGTGAGGGTTAATTTTGGGCTTTTCGAGGCAGAGGCTACAGTCTATATTTTCTATCTGCCACCCTTTCTCGGTAATCATTTTGTTCACCTCAATTAGAAAGTGCTTACTCGCCATTCCCTTCCACCTGGGATCCGTATTTGCAAAATGAAATCCAATGTCACCCAAATTAGCAGCTCCCAGCAACGCATCACATATGGCATGGATGAGTACGTCAGCATCCGAATGCCCAACTGCTCCTTTTTCAGCTTCAAGCCTTATACCTCCTAGCCAAAAATCTTTTCCTGCTTCCAGTTGGTGTACATCAAAACCCATACCCACTCTCATTTTCATCGCCATAGGAATTTAATTAACTCAATTTTTCTACTTATTCATATTGTAATATAGCACTGAAGAATTTTCCTCCTTCAGTATTTGCTTTGCCAACCTGTTGATTTCTTTCCCTTCAACAGCTTCAATAATCCCCCTTTCCCGATTCACCAATTCAGCATCGCCCGATAGTGCCGCAAAGGCAAGGCTCATGGCCCTATTCAACACCTCCACTTCACCAAACTCAAGTGTTGACAAGGCCTGGTTTTTTACTTTTTCCAATTCGTTATCTGTAATGCCTGTTTCCACAAATTCATATACAACATGATCAAGCATTTTTTCAGCTTCCTTCAAATCCATCCCTTCCCGCACGCGACCGTTAACTACCAAAAGCCCGGGGTCAATCGTTCCCATAGTAAATGCAGACAAAGAATTAAAAATAGGATTGTCCTTTACCAACTTTTGATGCAGCCTACTTGAGTCACCACGACCCAACACATCGCTTACCAAATCAGCCGCATGAAAGTCCTTGTCAAATCTTCCTGGCATATGATAGGCTTTGTACAGGGCCGCTGCAGGCACATCCATTTTTACTTCTTGGGATCTCTTACTTTTCTGTAAAGGTTCTGAAACAAGATTTCTATTTTTTTTCTTCCCAGACGGAATAGGTCCAAACCACTTTTCTGACAACTGTTTGATTTTTTCTGTCTTCACATTTCCCGCCACCACCATAATCGCATTGGAAGGCAGATAATGGGTGTAGAAAAATGATTTTACATCTTCCATGGTTGCCTCCTCAATGTGCTTGATCTCCTTTCCTATAGTGGCCCATTGGTAAGGATGAACCTGATAAGCCAGTGGCCTAAGCTTCAACCACACATCCCCATAAGGTTGATTTAAATATCGTTGCTTAAACTCTTCTACTACCACTTTTCGTTGTGCCTCCAGTACCTGGGGATCGAAAGACAAGCTCAGCATTCGATCACTTTCCAACCAAAACCCGGTTTCAATGTTATCAGCAGAAAGCGTGAGGTAATAATTAGTTATATCAGTATTGGTAAACGCATTGTTTTCTCCCCCCACCATTTGCAAAGGCTCATCATAACTTGGAATATTGATAGAACCACCAAACATCAAATGTTCAAAAAGGTGAGCGAAACCAGTTTTATCACTGCGTTCATCCCGGGAACCTACATCGTATAAAATATTAATGGCTGCTATTTGTACGGTAGGATCTTCATGTACCAATACCCGAAGGCCATTTTCTAAAGTAAAAGAATCGAAATTGATCATTGCTCAAAAATAGGGGTACTTTTTGGATTGACCTATTTAACATGGCTCACTCAACTGTTCAAAATACCTTCGTTCTGTCTTATTCTTATATCCAACCTATGATTAACTTGCCACGCTATTACTAAAGTGCTATGCAATTCAATAGAAAAAAATACTCCGACAAAGTCCTCATAGAACTCTACGAAGCCCTTTTAAGACCCCGGCTGATTGAAGAAAAAATGTTGATTTTACTTCGCCAGAATAAGATCAGTAAATGGTTCAGTGGCATCGGGCAGGAGGGTATAGCGGTGGGACTTACCAAAGGATTGGATAGCAAGGATTACATATTACCCATGCATAGAAATTTGGGCGTGTTTACTTCAAGAGATATGCCCCTTGGAAGGTTGTTCTCTCAATGGCAAGGAACTTCTTTAGGATATACTAAAGGAAGGGATCGGTCTTTTCACTTTGGCACCAATGAACATCATATTGTTGGAATGATTTCTCATCTCGGCCCGCAAAATGGTGTGGCCGATGGAATAGCTTTAGCAGGAAAATTATTAAAAGAAAAAAGAGTTACAGCAGTATTTAATGGGGATGGTGGAACAAGCGAAGGTGATTTTCATGAAGCCATCAACGTAGCGGCTGTATGGGACTTACCTGTCATCTTTGTGGTGGAGAACAATGGCTACGGACTTTCCACTCCCAGCAATGAACAATTCCGTTGCAAAAACTTTGTAGACAAAGCCATCGGATATGGAATAGAAGGGGTGAAAATAGATGGCAATAATATTCTTGAAGTTTACGATACAGTAAAAACCCTGGCAGATAGCATTAGAAAAAAGCCAAGACCTGTATTGTTGGAAGCCATCACCTTTCGCATGCGTGGCCATGAGGAAGCTTCAGGCACCAAGTATGTACCCAAGAAATTGATGGAGGACTGGGCTAAGAAAGATCCATTAATCAATTATGAAAAGTACCTGATAAAAGAAGGTGTCATAGACAAAGGGTACGTTGAGGAAGCCACTAAAAAAATCAAAAAAGAAATTGAGGAGGGATTGACTGTTGCCTTTGAAAGCAAACCCCCTGAAGTAAGTACAGAAATAGAGGTGGGTGACCTGTTCCAGCCTTTTAAACAAACTTTGGTTAAACCCAAGTCAAAAAAAACAAGCGAAAAAAGATTTATAGATGCCATTTCCGATGGCTTACGCCAAAGTATGGAGAAGTACCCCAACCTAGTGTTAATGGGACAGGATATAGCAGAATATGGAGGTGTGTTTAAAATCACGGATGGTTTTGTTAGCGCTTTTGGCAAAGAGCGAGTTCGCAACACGCCTATTTGTGAATCCGCTATTGTGGGCGCGGGGTTAGGTCTTTCTGTAAAAGGCATTAAAGCCATGGTTGAGATGCAGTTTGCCGATTTCGTCACAGAAGGGTTCAACCAAATTGTAAATAACCTGGCCAAGTCCCATTGGCGATGGGGACAAAATGCTGATGTAGTAGTGCGGATGCCTACAGGAGCAGGAACTGCTGCCGGACCTTTTCACAGCCAATCCAATGAAGCGTGGTTTTTCCATACTCCTGGATTGAAAATAGTATACCCCTCCAATTCCTATGATGCCAAGGGATTGTTGAATGCTGCCATAGAAGACCCTAATCCTTATTTATATTTTGAACACAAGCTTTTGTATCGCTCTATAAAAGAAGAAATACCTGATGATTACTACACCGTGGAAGTCGGCAAAGCGAAAACCGTGGTTGAGGGTGGCGATATTTCCATTATTACTTATGGAATGGGTGTACACTGGGCCAAGGAGGTCGTAGAATCGCTACCTGATATAAAGGCAGAGATCATTGACCTGCGCACATTGCTTCCATGGGATAAAGAAGCGGTGGAAGCAACAGTAAAGAAAACCAATCGCGTTTTGGTATTGCATGAAGATACACTTACCGGTGGTATCGGTGCTGAGATCTCAGCTTGGATCAACGAGCATTATTTCAATTATTTAGATGCTCCTGTAATGCGCGTGGCAAGCCTGGATACTCCCATCCCGTTCATGCCAGCTTTAGAAAGCAATTTTTTGCCAAAAGGAAGACTGAAAAAGAAAATCGAGGAATTGGCTAATTACTAAGACCTTCTTTATCACTAAAAAGCAAAATTTCGTACAATTCTGTCCGTTACCCCTTCAGAATGGGCTAAAAATGGCTAAATAGATGATTTCGGCTCTTTTTTCTTAATTTAGCCCGTTTCAGCAACAGCTTTTTTTGACGACCAACAAGGTAAATACCGCATTTTTTAATAACACTTTGAAAACAATTGGGTTCTTAGCAATACTCTTATTTTTTTCAATTGCGGCACAGGCACAAAACACCAAAGGTGACAAGCCTGTCCCCAACCAAAAGCAAGTTCGGGAAGCTAAGTTTAAGACTGTAAAAAAGAGAAAGCGGGTAAAAACACGTGATATCTCTGGCCGAAGATTAAGAACCCTCAACAAATCGTCCGCCTACAGAGCCAATAGAAGGTGGGAGCAGACTGACCCCTACCGGGGCAGAACACAAACGAAAACCGACAGAGCTGCGAAACCCAGAGGGAGAATCTTTGACACTCCGCCTTCTGATCGCTCACGTGCCTGGAAAGGCGATATCTCCGGTCATAAAATCAGGATACAATCCCGAAAAAGCAGATCTGCTCGAAGTAATGTTTTCCCCCAAAGGGGACCGTATGTCAACAATTCATCTAAGAAGCCGCGCAAACCAATTATTTATAAGAGAACAGCATCAGGTGCATTTCCTGTCAGGCGCGTACCTCAGGATCGCCAACGTGCCTGGAAAGGAAACATCAAGGGTGGGCCGGTAGGCACTCCATCACGCTCAGCCCGAAATAAAAAAATATATCCTCAAAGTGGTCGTTTTGTGAACCACTCCTCCAAATCAGGACGCGATGTTCAACGTACCTACCCCAACGAATCAAAAATCAGGAAAGCCGCTAAAAGGGAATCATCAGGTAGTAGAGCCAAAAGGATCAATGTATTTCCCAATACCCGCTCTGGCCCATTCATTCAGAGAGGCAAAAAAAATGTATACTGGGGCAAATTCTCAAAGGGAGAAAAACCCTATAAAGGAGATATTACAGGAAGACCAGTACGCATGCGGAATTTTCGCTCCACTCCTGCGGGTTTGGTAGGCCGCGATAGTCTTAAATTCTTCGGAAGAAAACCCGGTGGTGACAGAGCTTATGGGGGAAGAGCCGGTGGCGGTTTCAACACACCTCGTAGAGGCACGCAATCATTAAAGGGCAGTGGCTTCAGATCTATTTCAGGGAAGAATAAAAACAGAAGTCCTCTTCCGCCAAGAGCACCGGGCATAGGAGCAGATGGCATCAATTACAGTGGAAGGTTTAGGAGAGGTGAATTATCTCCGGGATTTTCAAGGCAAGGAACCGGATTTGCTGGAAATATAAAATCAAGAAGGCAAGCCAAGGGGGGAGGAAGCATTAGTGGCAAAAGATGGAATAATAATGGCACTCCGATTCCCGTACGGACGCCTCGGGGTGGCACCGGCATTGGCGATTATTCCGGAACGTTTAGAAGGGGAGAACTATCTCCGGGATTTAGTAGACAGGGAACCGGATTTGCAGGCAACATCAAAACAAAGAGACCAAATAAGGGTGGTGGAAGTATTAGCGGCAAACGATGGAACAATAACGGCACTCCCATTCCTGTAAGAACTCCAAGAGGAGGTACTGGCATTGGTGACTATTCAGGAACGTTTAGAAGAGGCGAACTTTCTCCGGGGTTTAGTATACAAGGAACCGGGTTTGCAGGAAACATTAAAACAAAAAGACCACAAAAAGGTGGTGGAAGTATCAGTGGCAAACGATGGAACAACAATGGCACTCCCATTCCCGTCCGAACGCCTAGAGGTGGAACCGGCATTGGCGATTATTCAGGAACGTTTAGAAGAGGTGAACTTTCTCCGGGATTTAGCAAACAAGGAACCGGATTTGCTGGAAACATTAAAACGAAAAGGCCAGATAAGGGTGGCGGAAGCATAAGCGGCAAGCTTTGGAACAATAACGCAACACCGATCCCTGTAAGAACACCAAAAAACACTGGCATAGCAGGCTACTCCGGCACCTTCAGAAGAGGAGAGCTTTCTCCCGGATTTAACAAACAAGGAATTGGATTTGCCGGAAATATTAAAACCAAAAGACCAGCAAAAGGAGGTGGAAGTATTAGCGGCAAACTTTGGAATAATAACGGAACACCTATTCCGGTAAGGACACCAAAAAATACAGGCATTGCAGGCTACTCCGGCACCTTCAAAAGAGGTGAACTTTCTCCCGGCTTCAATAAACAAGGCGCTGACTTTGCTGGAAATATTAAAACCAAAAGACCGGAAAAAGGAGGTGGCAGTATTAGTGGTAAAGTTTGGAACAATAACGGAACACCCATCCCTGGCAGAACCCCATCCGATAACGCCAGAAAAGCTGCGGGATATCCAGGCAACTATAAATTATTTGATCTCGCGCCAAGTAGAGTCTACCAGGGTGAAGAGTTTACTGGCTATATCAAAGCTAAGAAACCTAAGAAAGGTGGGGGTAGCATAAGCGGTGACATGTGGAACAACAATGAAACTCCGATTGAGGTACGGAAACCTTCTAATGATGCCAAGGCAGCAGGTTATGCAGGGAATATCAAACTCTCAAGATTCCGTAAAAACTATATTCAAAACCCCAATGCCAGTGATGAGTCCATTAAAAAACAACGCCCTGATAAAACCACCTATGAGGTAGCCGGACTACAGGTAAAAGTAAAGCAAGGCAACTATCAAAACAAACCTAACGCTGCCAAGGGTGCACTACCGGGAATAGCTCCATCAAAATCTTCTGTTAAGGCGGCAGAATATGCTCGCGGAGTAAAAATGAACTGGAAGTATAAGCACAACCCTCTCAGTGCTTCAGAAGCATTAAAAGGCAGAGCTCCTAACAGAGCCTATGCCAAAATCGGGGACTATCAGGGAAACATTAAAATGAAAAAGTACAGGGACAATCGTCTCCATCCTGATGCACAGTTTGCCCATAGTTTCCGTGATAATGTGAAAGATGAAAGAACCATTTTGATGAATATTAAGTTGATGTGGGCGAAGCTCTTTAAGAAAAGTGATACCCAACCCGACCACCTGAAAGACAAGGAGAGAAGGCCAAGGTATGACAAGCGAGAGAAGGGCCTGTGGTACGAATAACTTGGTATTATGAATTGGAATGAACTAACTACACTTGATCAAATTGATCAGGTTATTGAAGAATCGAAACATACTCCTGTACTGATTTTTAAACACAGCAGAAGTTGCTCCATCAGTAAAGCATCTTTGGACCGATTGGAAAGAAACTGGAATTTGGATAAAGAAGCCAAAACCTATTTTCTTGATTTGCTATCTTATAGGAATATCTCCAATGCCATCGCTGAAAGGTTTGGTGTACAGCACGAATCCCCTCAGGTACTGATTATTGAACAAGGTGAGTCTGTTTACGACAAGTCCCATTTTGATATCAACTATCAGGATATAAAAAACAAACTGCAGGTAGCGGCAGGGTAGGCTACCAATTAAAGGTAATTGTCTGCTTCACTGAACCTGAAAGACTCAATGCAACCGGACAAGTAAGCGCTGCGTTCTTAAGCTTCTGGCGTTGGATTTCAGTGGCCACCAAATTAGGATGAGTAAACGTAATTTGAATCTCTCCTATTTTCCTTGGATTGCTGTCCATGATTTTAACAACATCAGATCGCAGACCTTCAAGTTGTATGTTTTCTCTTTCGGCCAATATGCCCATCAATGTCATCATACAACTGCTAAGGGCCGCACAGACAAGATCAGTGGGAGAAAAGGCCTCACCTTTACCATTATTGTCAGGTGGAGCATCAGTAATGATAGCGTTTTGGGATTTAAGATGAGTAGCTTGTGTCCGCAGCGAACCTTGATATTGACCTGAAATTGTACTCATTGTGCGGTATATTGTAACTATGTCTTTTTACGTTTGTTAATTAAAGTATAAATTTAACTTGTAGATATCTCGAAATGCTTGCCAGAATTAAAATAGTAGCTATTGTTTCCCTGTTGCTGGTGGAAATGACCTCGTTTGCCCAAACGCAGGATAGCTATGATTACAATTCTGAGTTTACCTGGGGGGTTAATAAAAACACCTCTGGAGGTCTGATTGGTGGCTTTGTATTTAAAAAAGCCAGAAAATTGAATGAGCGCATGTTGGAGACATTCGGGCTTGAGATCATGAATGTAAAGCACCCTCAGGAGAGCCGTTTGAGTTCTGGTACAGGCAATTTTTTTATATACGGCAAAAGTAACTACCTGTATTCTTTCCGTTTTCAGTACGGAAGGGACTTAATTATCTTTAAAAAAGCACCTCAGCAAGGTGTAGAAATCAAAGCAGTGGTCGCTGCCGGTCCAAGTATAGGTGTAGTGGCTCCCTACTACATTGAACGCACACTGGATAACAGCTTCTTTTCTACCAAACACGAGCAATACGACCCCAACAACCCGTTCCATTCGTATACCAAAATATTAGGCACAGGCTATTTATTCGAGGGATTAGGACAGTCAACACTCCAACTTGGAGGGAATATTAAAGCGGGTTTTAATTTTGAATTGGGTACTGTGAAAAGCCAGGTGACAGGATTTGAAGTCGGCTTTTTGCTGGATACTTACTTCAATAAAATTATCCTGGTGCCTACAGCCAGCAATTCAAACGTGTTCCCGACATTATATTTTACCTTGTTTTACGGGAGCAGGAAGTAACTATTTGGATTTAAGCCAAATCGGCAGCTTAAAATTTCGAGATTTTATGTGACTGAATGGCCTAAACTGGATTCTATTTATATATTTGAGATCCTAAACCGGAATAATTGTATGGAAGCGAAAAAGACTGAAAAGGCTGATTTGACGAAGAAAACAAGTTTCTTCTTCAGCATTGGCTTACTAATAACGATGAGTATAGTCGTTATGGCCTTCGAATGGAGGGATACAGAGAAGCAGGAAATTGACCTGATGGGCAAGAGTACTAACACCTTTGAGGAGATGTTAGAGATTCCTCCCACAGAGCAACCACCTCCCCCACCACCACAGGTTCAACAACCACAAATTATAGAAGTACCTGACGAGGAAGAAATCGAGGAAGAAATTCAGGTAAAGTTTGATGTGGAGGTTACAGAGGAAACCAAAGTACAGCAAATCGTAATTCAAGCTGAAGAGCCAAAAGAAGAAGTAGAAGAAATTTTCACTATAGTGGAAGACCCCGCTTCTCCTGTTGGAGGGATGACAGCTTTTTACAAATACGTGGGTGATAAAATTAAGTACCCACCACAAGCACGAAGAATGGGCGTTGAAGGAAGGGTTTTCGTTGAGTTTATCATCGACAAAGACGGAAGTATTTCAGAGGTAAGAGCAGTGAAGGGTATCGGTGCCGGTTGTGATGAAGAAGCTGTTCGCATTTTGCAAGGTGCTCCTAAATGGAAGCCTGGTAAGCAGCGTGGTAAGCCTGTAAGACAAAGAATGGTACTACCAATTACATTCAAGTTAGGATAATCACATTAGATATAGAATGAAGCCTTCTCAAGAAATTGGGAAGGCTTTTTTTATGTCAATACAAAACCCAACACCAAGCCGGTTCCAATGATTGACCACGCGGGTAATTTGGTAAACGCTAATAGACAAAAGGTAGCGATCATAAAACCAAAATTAGTGGCCGTATTTTGCAAAGGCTGAAATAGCAGTACCGCTGCCGCAGCAACGAGCCCCGCATTAGCCGCATTGATGCCCTCTAAAGAAGCACGAATAGGTCTGAATTTCTTGAGGCTGTCCCAGATTCTGATCACAAAGAATATCAAAAATGTACCTGGAAGAAAAATGCCTGCCGCAGACATTAAGGCTCCTAAAATTTCACCACCTACTCCCCATTCCCTCATGGACAGCGCTCCTATATAAGAGCTAAAAGAAAACACCGGTCCTGGGACAGCTTGCGCCAATGCATACCCGGAAAGAAACTCAGTAGGTGAAGTGGGAAAATGGAGTGGCTTGGCATACTGCACAAACTCTGTATAGAGCATAGGCACCAGCACCTGACCTCCACCAAAAATCAAACTTCCATTTCGATAGAAATTCTCAAAGAGTTTAATCGGTAATGCTTTCGTAATCCCTCCCAATGCAGCCGCTGCAACAAATACCCCAGCCCATAAAAAGAAATTGGCCCAAGGCACATCAAATTTTTTCTTCTCTTCTTTAGGAAAAAGCCTGTAGTTAAAAGCTGTAATCATACCCGCTACAAGTAAGATCACAGGAAATACAATTGGTGTTTTAATAAAATAGGATGCAACTGCCGAAAGCACCATCAACACAAACCCAACCCTGGTATTCACAGTTCGCAAACTGATGGTATAGGCGGCATACCCCACAAACCCCACAGCCATTGGTTGGATAAAACGGGTAAAGGCAAGCGACAATTCTTTTTCCTGAAAACTCCCAATCATAATACCCGCCAGCGTCATTATCGAAACGGAAGGGAGCATCCATATTAATAATGTAAGGTAAGCCAGATTGGGGCCACCCAATCGGTACCCCACTGAGGTTAAGGTTTGGGTGGAAGTCGGGCCGGGCACGATTTGGCAAAGTGCATAGAGCTCCAGCAAATCCTTTTCTGAGAGGTAGTTCCTCTTTTCGACCAGAATGCGTTGATAATAGGCAAGGTGCGCTTGAGGGCCACCAAAACAACTTACAGATAACTGAAATACATCTTTTAGAAACTGTGAGTATGGTATGCGCTCAGCCAAGCCTTTATTTTTTCAGTCCGATTTCTTTGAGTCTCTGATTCAAAAATTCACCTGCCGATATATCCTCCCATTTTTTAGGATTCTCTTCATCTACGCAATTGGGTAGAGCAGCAAGACTCATCTCTGACCTGGGGTGCATAAAAAAGGGAATAGAGTACCTGGGCGTATTCATCAGGTGAGCAGGGGGATTAACCACTCGGTGAATAGTTGACTTTAGCTTACCATTAGTCAGCCGCTCTAACATATCTCCTACATTAATTACCAATTGATTGGGCAATGCAGTGATCGAAATCCACTTTCCGTCCCTTCTCAATACCTGAAGCCCGTCAGCGCTTGCACCCATGAGTAAGGTAATCAAATTAATATCTCCATGCTCGGCTGCTCTTACTGCATCTGATGGAATGGTTTCAGGATTCTCAATTGGAAAGTAGTGTATAGGTCTAAGAATGCTGTTGCCATTTTTTACCCTACTCAAAAAATAATCTTCGGGCAGATGGAGGTAAAGTGAAATGGCCTTAAGTATTTCCATTCCCGTCTGCTCAAGTCTTCTGTAAACTTCAAGGCTTATAGGTTTAAAATCTGGAATTATTTCAGGCCAGATGTTATCGGGGTATTCTGCTTGAATAGGATCGTTATCCATCACCTCTTGACCGATGTGATAAAATTCTTTTAAATCTCCAGTGTTTCTTCCCTTAGCGTGCTCTTTGCCCTTGCTCACATACCCCCGCTGACCAGCGAGATGTGGAATTTCATATTGCTGTTTAGTTGCATCATCTAATTCAAAAAAAGACTTAACAACGCGGTAAAGATCACCGGAAAGTTCGTCTGTCAAGTAATGATTGCGAATGGCAACAAACCCGATTTGCTGATAGGCCTCACCAAGATCGTGCACAAACTTTGATTGTTCCTTCTCATTCCCTTTAACAAAATCAGCCAGGTCAAGAGATGGGATTTCATCAAATAGCGCTTCAGTCATTGGTAACAGTTTTGGCTAATCGCAAGCTAGAAATTTTTAGCTAATTTTATGGATTAGCAACTCCTGATCAAAAGTATTTAATATGAATATTCGACCAATAGTATTCTTTTGTCTGTCCATTTGTTCCACCGTTTCATTTGGACAGCAAATCGAAATTTATAAAACATTTGGCGGATATCGTTTTGAACAGGATTCCGTTTCAATAAGCCCTAAAATGGTTCTTGAGGCTATGAAAGACAATCAGTTGGCCTATATGGAATTTAAAAAAGCAAAATCCAACCTTGATGTGGCAAGTGTATTGGGTTTTACCGGAGGATTGTTAATTGGCTTTCCCATCGGTACCGCCATCGCAGGAGGTGAACCAGAATGGGGGTTGGCTGCCGGGGGTGTCGGATTGATATTGGCCTCTATTCCTTTCAACAGTGCATTCAAAAGGCACGCAGTAACTGCATTAGACAACTACAATGCTGATATCAACGCCCGAAGAGTAAAGGTCAATTTCTATCTGGCTGGAGCAGGCGGAAAGCTGGTGATCCGGTTTTAAGGATTATTAGAGTAGCAGATCAATTCATCACTACCTATCCACTCACTGCTCTTTATTTCTTTATTGATGACCGGAGCACTAATCCCGCTTCCAAATTTTTGCTTTGAAATGAATACTCTGGCCTCATCCCAAATCCCATGTGATATAAAACTATTGATCGTTTGAGCACCCCCTTCTACGATAAGGGATTGAATTTTTCGATCGAATAAATCCTCAAGTACTCCCTTCAATATTTCCGTTTCTTCAAGAAGAACGTATTCTACACCTCCATTACTCCCTTGTTCTATTGTATTATAACAAATGGTTGGAACAGATCCATCGAACAGATGAAGTGATTTATCCAGTTCTAATTTGGGATCAATTACTACTCGAACCGGATTTCCACCTGTCCAATCTCTGACTGTTAATTTCGGATTGTCATGGGCCACTGTATTGTACCCCACTAAAATTGAATCTTCCTCCGCTCTCCATCTGTGTACAAGCTTCCTCGAATATTCATTACTAATCCACTTCGAATCATAATTCTCTCTGGCGATAAAACCATCCGAAGTTTGCGCCCATTTCAAAATAATAAAAGGCCTCTTTTGATTTAAAAAAGTAAAAAAGCGTTTGTTCAGCGCATAACCCTCCGTTTCCAATACTCTAATGGTCACTTCAATCCCAGCTTCCTTTAGTTTGAGAATACCCTTCCCTTCTACCAAAGGATTCGGATCTACATTGGCAATAACAACCCGCTTTACCTGATGCTTAACCAACAGATCGGCACAAGGCGGTGTTTTTCCTGTATGGGCACAAGGCTCAAGATTAACATAAACCACAGCATCTTTGAGAAGTGATGGGTCAACAACTGAATTCACAGCATTTACTTCCGCATGGGCTTCACCATATTTTTTATGCCACCCCTCTCCTATTATTTTACCATCATGAACAATTACACAACCTACCAATGGATTAGGACTTACGCGCCCTATTCCATTTTTGGCTAACTCTATTGCACGAAGCATGTAAAATTTGTCAGAGACCATTTCAATTATGTAACATTGCAAAGATCAATGAAGCTATGCCGAATTCCAAAGACGTCTTTACGTGGATTGTAGACCAAATTACATTGAAAGAAGATGCTGATGAAATCAGAAGTATTGTCTATTTGCTGCTAGAAAAGAAATTCAACATTACTAAATCAAAAATTATTGCTGCAAGTGACCTCCCTAACTTCAGAAAAGAGGATTTACATTCACTCCTAGAGAGAATCAATAAAGGGGAACCTATTCAGTATATCATTGGAACTCAAGAATTCTACGGAAGAACTTTTAATGTGGATCCATCCGTATTAATTCCAAGGCCGGAAACAGAAATACTTATTTCTACTGCTATCGACTATGCTGAGAAGACAAAACTAAGTGATCCCAGTATTCTCGACATCGGAACCGGCAGCGGTTGCATTCCTATCACGCTACAGTTGGAGTTAAATGCCAAAGATGTTGTCGGAATTGACATTAGTGAAAAAGCACTGAATATTGCCCGAAGCAACAACGATTTGCATAACACCGATGTTAATTTTTTGATGGCTGATGTATTGCGCGATCCACTCCCAGGTGATCCCTATGATATTATTGTCAGTAACCCTCCTTATGTAACTGAAAAAGAGAAGTCAGAAATGAAAAACAATGTGCTGGATTTTGAGCCACATAATGCATTGTTTGTTCCAGATAATGATCCCATGTTATTTTATAAAGCCATTGCAGAAAAGGGCAAAACCTGTCTTCATTACGGTGGCATGATTGCCGTAGAGATCAATCAACACTACGCCAATGATGTGGAGGTTGTCTTCATGAAAAATTCGTTTCGCTTTATAGAGACCATCAAAGATCTTTCCGGGAAGGACAGAATAGTAAAGGCAATCCTATAGTTCATTCATAAAAAAGGCAACGATTTTCATCATTGCCTTTTTTATGCAAAACTAAATTGTTGATCTATTTCTTGAAGTTGGTAACAACCTTTTCAATAATATCACAGCATTCATGAATTTGCTCTTCTGTCATTACCAAAGGAGGCGCAAAACGAATAATATTTCCATGTGTAGGTTTAGCCAGCAACCCATTCTCTTTTAGTTGCACGCATATATTCCAGGCTGTTTTGCTATCCGGGGTGTCATTTACCACAACTGCGTTGAGTAGACCTTTTCCACGAACGAGTGTAACCAAATCACATTTCTGAATTAGTGCATTCATTCTCTCCCTGAAAATTTTGCCAAGCTTCTCAGCGTTGTCAGCCAACTTTTCATCTACGGCCACTTCCAGGGCTGCTTTGCACACCACAGCCGCTAACGGATTTCCTCCAAAAGTAGAACCATGTTGCCCCGGCTTTATGCCCAGCATAATTTCATCATCGGCAAGTACGCAGGAGATGGGGAGCACACCACCGGATATTGCCTTTCCTAAGATCAACAGGTCAGGGTGTACACCTTCGTGATCACTTGCCAGCATTTTTCCGCTACGTGCAATACCTGTTTGAATTTCGTCTATCATCAACAGCACGTTGTTCTTCTTGCACAACTCGCTGGCCTTTTTCAAATACCCCTCAGATGGAACATAAATACCAGCTTCGCCCTGAATAGGCTCAATCAACAAACCTGCTACATTGGGGTTTTTGAGTTCTTGCTCAAGCACCTCAACATTATCGTATTCAATTACTTTAAACCCTGGGTTAAATGGCCCAAACCCTGTTCTTGCAGAAGGATCAGAGGAAGCCGAAATGATGGTGGTCGTTCTTCCGTGAAAGTTTTTCTGAGCGGTAAGTATAATAGCTTCGTTTTCAGGGATGCCTTTCACGTTGTATCCCCATTTTCTCACCAGCTTAATACCCGTTTCTACACCTTCAGCGCCACTGTTCATAAACAGCACCTTGTCGTAGTCAAATAGTTCACAGATAAATTTTTCCGCGATCCCAAGCTTGTCATTATAAAACGCCCGAGAAACAAGTGTCAGCTCCCTGGCCTGGTCGATCAGCGCATTTATGATTTTAGGGTGGCAATGACCCTGATTAACTGCGCTATAAGCGGAAAGAAAATCGAAATATCGTTTCCCTTCTACATCCCAAAGAAAAACTCCCTCACCTTTGTTTAAAACAACATCAATGGGGTTGTAATTATGAGCTCCATATTTTTGTTCTAATGCTATTGCCTCTTGGCTTGTTGTATTTGCAGTTTCCATAGTCAATAAATTACTTTTCAATTAAAATGATCCAGAATTTGTCCGCCAGAACTTATGATGAGTCTCCTTAATGCACTCCAAAACCTCCTATCACAGGCGATATCTCATGCACGCAAAGATATGCCATTTGGTCCCAATCGCCTAAAAAGTTGAGGTTGGGCTTGCGGTTTTTTGCCCTAACTTTACAGCAATGGAAATAGTGATTTTGCTCTCGGGAATTGTGATTGGCGCTGTGGCAGGATGGTTAATTGCAAAATATAAGTTTTCTGCCGACAATGCCTCCTTGGCAATAGAACAGGAAAAGGCAAGGGCATTGGCCAGTCAGGCTTCGGATTTAAAAAAAGAACTGGAACTACTTCGTAATACAAACATGGAGCTGAACACCAGTTTATCATCCGCAGAAGCGGACTATCGCAACTTGCAGGAAAAGTTGACCGACCAGAAGAAAGAGTTAGAAACTTTGCAAGAGCGGTTTACGGTTCAGTTTGAGAATTTGGCCAATAAAATTTTTGAAGAGAAGAGTAAAAAATTTACTGAACAGAATAAAACCAACCTCACCGATGTATTAAAACCTTTGGGTGAAAAAATTACTGAATTTGAGAAGCGCATCGACCTATCCCACAAAGACTCTATTGCCAAAAATGCCAGCCTCTTCAATGAGCTCAAAAATCTGAAAGAACTCAACCTTCAGATGGGTGAGGATGCCCGTAACCTGACACGCGCACTTAAAAGTGATACAAAAACGCAGGGATCATGGGGGGAATTGATCCTGGAAACTATTTTAGAAAAATCAGGACTGGAAAAAGGTAGGGAATACGCAGTGCAGGAAACGTTTTATACCGAAGACGGCAGAAGACAACGGCCTGACGTCATTATCAATTTACCAGAGTCAAGACATATTATCATTGACTCCAAAGTAAGTTTAACGGCATACAACAACTATGTGAATGCTGAAAAAGACGATGAGCGTGATGCACAGGTGAAATTGCATATGCAATCCATTAAGCAACACATGCGCATTCTTACTGATAAAAACTATCAGAAAAATTACAGTGACAACGGACTTGATTTCGTTATCATGTTTATCCCTATTGAAACAGCGTACCTTCTGGCCATACAAACAGACCCAAAGCTGTACGAAGAAGCATTCGATAAAAGAATAGTTTTTGTGAGCCCCACCCTACTGCTACCATCATTACAATTAATCAAAAGTGTGTGGAGGCAAGAGCATCAAAACAGAAACGTCATTGAGATCGCAAAACGTGCTGGTGATTTGTATGACAAGTTTGTCGGATTCACTGAAGATCTGTTAACGCTCGGCCGTCATCTTAATTCCTCTAAAAAATTCTACGAGGAGTCAATGAAAAAATTGTCTGTTGGCAACGGAAATCTTGTAAGCAAAGTAGAAAACCTGAAAAGACTGGGAGCAAAAGCAGAAAAAACTATTGACTCACAGTTGCTGGGGAGAGCAGAGGATCAGGGTGATCTCTTTGGCCAATAAAAAATAATCCATAAAATTTCTTTTCTATTTGAATAAGAATGAAACTAACAGCTGATAACAAACTCAAAAAGATAATAGTAGTAGGCGATCGGGTATTGATTAAACCCAAAAAACAAAGTGATAAAACTGCCAGTGGACTTTACCTTCCGCCTGGAGTTCAGGAAAAGGAAAAAATACAAAGCGGGTATATTATAAAAGTAGGCCCTGGCTACCCTCTACCTTCTCCGGTAGATGAAGAAGACATGTGGAAGGGAAAGGAAGACATCGTTAAGTATCTTCCACTTCAAGCACATGAAGGAGATCTTGCCATTTTCTTGCAGAAGGGTGCAGTAGAAGTGATCTACGAAAATGAACGTTACTTCATCGTTCCACAGTCATCCATACTTATGCTTGAACGAGAAGAGGACTTATAATGGCTGGCCTTTCGTTTGATGTACTCCGAGTGGGGAAAAAATATCGACTCACCAATTATGGAGATAAATATGATTTTATCATCGAGTCCATACTGGCCAATGGAGACTTCAAGGTGAAGGACATACATACTTTGGAGAGGTATTTGTTAAAAGATACTTTAAAATTCGGTACGGGAAGCGATTTTCGTCTTGACGAATTGAGAATACCATAACACATCAGCCTTTTTTCACGTAATTATAGGAGGTGTATGGTCTTTTGATTTTATTTGAAATTCCTTAAAAATTAACTTTATATGAATTTACGGTTTGTTACCATCGCAATTCTTTGCCTAACCAGTGCTTCTCTTTTTGCACAAGGTGATCTTCCCACAGATTTTTTGTCAAAAGATTTTCATAAGGAACGAAGACAAAAGCTGAGAGAAAAAATGCCTTCCAACTCTGTTGCAGTATTTTTCGCCAATCCTGTACGCAACCGCGCCAACGATGTCGATTACATCTATCATCAGGATCCTGAATTTTTATACCTGACTGGGTACAAGGAGCCTCATGCTGTATTGCTGATTTTCAAAGACAATCAAACTTCAGCAAATGGAAAGTCTTATAACGAAATAATATTCGTGCAGCCACGAGATGCCATGAGTGAAATGTGGACAGGACGAAGACTTGGGGACGAAGGCACTAAAAATTTATTAGGGCTCGAACAATCTTTTAACAACACTGAATTCAAAAAATATAACGTAGACTTCAGCAAGTTTGATCAGGTAATGTTTTACGATTTTTTTAATGATGTAAGAGACAATCCAGCAGACTCATCAGATTTATACAGTCTGATTGAAGATTTTAAAGTGAAGGTCAATTATGAATCCAAGGACAACCTTACCGTTTCGCGTGAACAAAGAAAAAACAACCTGAACCTGACGGCTCTTGATGGATACATGAGAGCACTTAGAGGGGTGAAAACAGAAGAAGAACTAGAAATGATTCGAAAGGCAGTTTTAGTCTCGTGTCAAGGTCAGATAGAGGTAATGAAAGCATTAAAACCGGGCATGTCAGAAAGGGAAATTCAAGGTGTTCATGAATTTGTGTTTAAAAAATACCAGGCAGAAGATGTAGGTTACCCTTCCATTGTGGGTGCTGGTCACAACGGCTGCATTCTTCACTACATAGAAAACTATAAGCCCGAAGTATCTTCGAAGGAATTAATTTTAATGGACCTGGGCGCAGAGTATCACGGGTACACCGCAGATATTACACGTACCATTCCCATTAGCGGCAAGTTTTCTCCTGACCAAAAAGCCATTTATGATATCGTGCTAAAAGCACAGGAAGCAGCCATGAAAAAGGTAAAACCTGGAGTAAGCTTTGCTGAATTGAATCAGGCGACTAGAGATGTTGTGAACAAGGGATTGAAAGACCTGGGCATAATTAAATCAGAAGATGAAGATCACATGTATTATCCACATGGCTGTTGCCACCACATAGGATTAGATGTGCATGACAAAGGGTTTCGAAATGCCATGCAGGAAAATATGACGTTCACCATTGAACCTGGAATTTACATTCCTGAGAACAGTAATTGTGACCCGAGATGGTGGGGCATTGCCGTCCGTATTGAGGATGATTACCGTGTAACTAAAAATGGATATGAGCACATGTCAGATTACGCGCCTCGCACCACAGATGAAATTGAAGCTACCATGAAGCTACCAAGTCCCTTGGACGATTTTATCCTTCCTGAATTAAAAAATAAAAAATAACTATCCGTCAGGATACGCTATTCTGAAATTGCAATCGTAGTATTTTTTGTGTTCATTCGATGAAAATGGACTGAAGTACTATGATTGCAATTCGCAGAATTTATGACCACAACAATCCAGTTAATCAAGCTGCATTAGCCCAATGTAAAGAAATACTGGTTGCGCAATTCCCTCACTTAACTGCTGCAGAAGCAGATGAAATATTCATTGCAGCAAAAAATCCTCTGGCTGTTCACTTTCGTTATGTTATCCTTGTCGCAGAGGCACGCAATAAAAAAGTAGTAGGCGTTGTTATCGCTTCCTATTTCCCAAAGGAAAAATTCTATTTTCTGGATTACATAGCCTCTCACCAACAACGAGGCAGCGGGGGAATTGGGGGAGCATTGTATGAAAGGCTGCGGGAAGAGGCAGCTGCGAATAACGTTATTGGAATCTTTTTTGACTGCCTTTCGGATGAGCCCGAACTTTGCCCTGACGAAGCGGAAAGAAAACAAAATATTGCCAGGCTCCGATTTTATGAACGCTATGGAGCTAGCCCCATCGTGGGAACACAATACGAGCTTCCGAGAAATGATGGATCCGTTTTTCATCTGGTTTTTGAGGGACCAGGTGAAAAAGCAGAACTCAAAGCATCGGATGGAAGAAAGATCATCAAAGCCATTCTTGAAAATAAGCAAACTGTAAAATGTACTCCCGAATACATTCAGAAGGTTATTGATTCTGTAAAAGGAACCACCTTATTGCTAAGGGATAAGCGATATGTTAAAAAGGAGAAATACATAGAAATCAAAAAGGAGATTCCTTCCGACAAGAAGATTGGGTTGGTAATCAATGAAGGCCACCTGATACATCATGTAAAGGACAAAGGGTATTTGGAATCTCCGGTAAGGGTAAAATACATCATAAAAGAACTCGACAAAGTTAAGATCTTCGAAAAAGCAAAATCCCGAAGCTATCCTGATAGCCTGGTGGAGGAAGTCCATCACCCAGAGTTTGTCAGTTTTCTAAAAAAAGTTTGTGCCAGCGCAAAAGATGGTGCTATTCTTTATCCCGAAATTTTTCCTAAACGGTTTTCCAATCGCATTCCACTTAGCCCTGAACATCAGATAGGATACTATTGCATTGACAGCACCACTCCATTGCATGCCAACGCCTACAAAGCCTCACGCGAAGCTGTCAATTGTGCGCTCACCGCAGCCGATCAGGTACTCCACGGAAGACAGATGGCATATGCGCTGGTGCGTCCTCCGGGGCACCATGCCGAACGAAAATACTTTGGTGGATTCTGTTACTTAAACTCCAATGCCGTTGCCGCCAACTACCTGAGCAAGAAAGGTAAAGTTGTTATTCTTGATATTGATTACCATCATGGTAATGGACAGCAAAATATTTTTTATGAACGCAGTGACGTGTACACCATTTCCATTCATGGTGACCCATTGTACGCCTATCCCAATTTTACGGGTTTCGCAGATGAACGCGGATTATATGAGGGTGATGGTTATAACCTGAACATCCCTTTAAAGAAAGGAACTGACGGCAGACACTACCGAAAAGCATTATCACTGGCTATTGATGAAATTAAAAAATACAACCCTACTTATTTAATTATCGCTCTTGGTCTGGATACAGCGCAAGGCGACCCTACTGGCACCTGGAGGTTAACTTCTCAGGATTTTGTTGAAAACGGAAAATTATTGGCCAAGCTTAATTTACCCACACTCATTGTGCAAGAGGGCGGCTATAAAACCAGAGATTTGGGCATCAATGCCCGTCATTTTTTTGAAGGGCTATGGGAAGGGTTTTATATGTAAAAAATGAGCTACGGTATAAGTAAACCGTAGCTCCACTAGAAATAAAATCAGATCAAACTCGAGTATAAACAGAAACGTTTTTACAACCCCCATCAGCGGTCTCATCTTGCTGCGTAATCGTTAAAGTGTTACCAGAAACCTCAAAAGTCACGGTAAAAGAAATGGTGATACCTCCACTAGATTGAGATAATGTAATCTGATTACCATTCACAGTGTAAGATATTGCAGGATCAGTGTCAATTTTGATAGTGCTTTCTGTCACTACAATACGCTCACATGAAGATGTGCACGTGTATGATTCGTTATCATCCGGATCAACACAGCCACTGGACGTGAAGCTCACCTCCTCCCAGGTGCCAATCAGAGCAGCTCCCGGTGCATCATCATCATCCTTGCAGGAAAAAATGATCACGGGGATAATAAAGACGAAAAGAAATGCCTTAATGTAATTTTTCATAATAGATTAGGTTGGTTATAACAAATCTATGTTTAATCATTAATAATTAGTTTACTATTATGGTATAAATATTACCTCAATCCAGTAGGTTACTTATAACTTTAAATAATTAGCACCAGAGAAATAAAATGACCCATCTCTCAGAAAAAATTAAAAAAGCCGAAAGAATAATCCGTCCGTTCGTTCGCGAAACGCCATTGGAACACTCCTATTCATTATCTGCCGAAACAGGTTGTGAAGTGTACCTTAAACTGGAAAATCTACAAATCACTGGATCGTTCAAAGCACGCGGATCGATGAATAAAATTCTTTCCCTTAAAGGAGATAAAAGAAAAATCATTACAGCCTCAACTGGCAACCACGGCCTTGGGGTAGCCAATGCATTAAGAGCAACAGGAAAAGAGGGCACTATTTTTCTTCCTACAAAAGCTTCTGTTGCAAAAGTGGAAGCCATCAAACAAAGAGGTATTGCGGTTGAGTTTCATGGGGATAGTGGCGAAGACACTGAGACCTATGCACGGCAGTTTGCCCTTGAAACCAATCAGGTATATGTGTCGCCTTACAATGATGAAGATGTAATTGCGGGACAGGGTACCATTGGCGTAGAGCTTTACAGGCAATTGCCAGAGTTGGATGCTGTTTTCGTTTCTATTGGTGGGGGCGGGCTGATTGCAGGTATCGCTGCCTATTTAAAATCTGTTAACCCTAACATCAAGATAATTGGATGCTTACCTGCCAATGCTCCTGTGATGTACGAGTGTATCAAAGCGGGAAAAGTAATAGATGTACCTGAGCAACCAACTTTATCTGATGGAACAGCTGGCGGAATTGACCATGATACCATCACCTTTGATTTGTGCAGAGACCTGATAGATGACTACGTTCTCATCTCTGAAGAAGAAATTTTAAAAGCGATGCGTGTTGTATTAAAACATCATCACCAGGTTATTGAAGGGTCAGCAGGAGTAGCAGTAGCTGCTGTCATTAAGCTCAAAGAAAAATTCCAGGGAAAAAAAGTGGCTGCTGTTATATGTGGAAGCAATGTGAGCGAAGCGGTTTTAAAAAAAGTAGTTTGTGATGACTAATGTCGTATCTCTTGAAAAGATCAAAGATAGCCTGAGTTCTTGTTCTGATACAGAGCTAATTCAAATTATAGAAGAAGGCTTTATTCAATATTCAAATGGAGCCGTGGTAGTGCCACCAGTCGGTCATCTTCCATTCATCGACCCTCCAGGAGACTTGCACATTAAATATGGTTTTATAAAAGATGATGATTATTACGTTGTAAAATTGGCATCTGGATTCTATAATAATCCTCAACTGGGACTAAGCGCAAGTAATGGCTTAATGTTGGTTTTTAACCAAAAAACTGGCGAGTTACTTTCCATATTACTAGACGAAGGTCATCTCACAGATATTCGAACGGGCCTGGCAGGTGCAGTAGTTTCAAAATACCTTGCGCCAGGCAAAGTAAAATCCATTGGAATTGTGGGAACCGGAATTCAGGCGAGGCTTCAACTTAGGTTTTTAAAATCTGTGCTTAATTGCAGAGATGTAATCGTTTGGGGCCGAAGTGAGGAGAAGCTCAATGATTATAAAAATGACCCCCTGCTATCTGATTTTAACATTAACACGACTCAAAATATAAACGAATTAGCCAATCATTGTAATTACATCGTTACTACCACGCCATCGAAACATCCGCTCCTCCTTGCCAAAGACATTCAACCCGGAACGCACATTACAGCAGTAGGAGCAGATACACCCGGTAAACAAGAATTGGAAGCCAGTTTGTTCGCAAAGGCATCCCTTATCATAGCCGATAGTAAATCACAATGCATTGACCATGGCGACCTTTTCCATCCTGTTCATCAGGGTATCATTAAGGAAGAACAAATTATGGAGTTGGGTACCTTTATTTCAAGAGGTGAAAAATGGAAGAGCAATAACGGTATTACGATTGCCGATCTTACGGGTGTAGCCATCCAGGATATTCAGATCGCAAAATTAATTTATCAAAAAACAAAAGCCTGACAACCTCTTTCTCTCTACCAGTAAAATAGTATCTTATCCATTCAATTTGCATCTATGTTTAAATGGTTAAAGAATGCTGGCCCCGGAGCGTTAGTAGCTGCAGCCTTTATAGGCCCAGGTACGGTGACCCTCTGCACAATAGCAGGTGTTCGTTTTGGGTATGACCTGCTATGGGCCATGGTATTGTCTACACTTGCCACCATTGTGTTGCAAGAAATGGCTGCACGACTGGGAATCATTACCCGTAAGGGATTATCAGATGTTATTCGACAAGAGATTAACAATCCAATCATTAAATACATTGTTGTCGCATTGATTCTATTTGCAATCGTAGTGGGCAATGCAGTGTACGAAGCGGGTAATATTAGTGGAGGAAGATTGGGGCTGGAGACACTTTTTGGGAGCTCCAGCATTCACCTATCTAAATACCTAAGCATGATCATTGGCGCGATTGCTTTTGTAGTGTTGTACATAGGCAATTATAAAGTCCTTGAGCGTGCCCTTGTCTCGCTTGTAATTTTAATGAGTCTTGCTTTTGTGATAACATCTGTTCTCACAAAGCCCAATCTAGTTGACGTCCTGAAAGGATTGTTTGTCCCCTCGGTCAATGAGTCGAACTTGCTCACCATAGTTGGTTTAATTGGTACAACTGTAGTCCCCTACAATTTATTCCTGCACGCTTCCCTTGTAAAGGAGAAGTGGAAGACGAAAGAAGATTTGCACTATGCAAAAAAAGACACATTTGTATCAGTCGCACTTGGGGGTTTGGTCTCAATGGCCATTATTATTTCGGCTGCCGCCACCAATGTAACTTCCATCGCCAGTGCTGCCGATTTGGCCAAAGGACTCGAACCTCTTTTTGGAAGCTTTGCGAAGTATTTTTTGAGCATTGGGTTATTCGCAGCTGGAATAACCTCTGCCATCACTGCGCCACTTGCAGCCGCTTATGTTGCCAATGGTTGCCTGGGTTGGGAAGGGAATCTAAAAAGTTTCAGATTCAGAATGGTGTGGATGTTTGTCTTGCTTTTAGGAATTACCTTCTCTTCATTAGGAATCAACCCCATAGAGATTATACAATTTGCACAGGTGGCCAATGGCGCTGCTCTTCCCATAATTGTGGGTATTATACTTTGGATAATGAATAAAAAATCAGTTTTAGGTGAAAATCGAAATACAAAGTTCCAAAATGTCATCGGGATTGTCATCTTTATCGTTTCCATTGTGCTTGGTCTAAAAAGTATCATTCAGGTAATTAATAGCAACAGTAAAATGAGTTATTCCATTGACATAAATTGTGATTTAGGTGAAGGTGCTGGTAGTGATGCGCAGCTTATGCCTTATCTAAGTTCATGTAATATCGCAAGTGGAGGTCACGCTGGAAATGAAGCGAGCATGAAAGAAACTATTCGCTTAGCCCTGGAGCACAACGTAAAAATTGGAGCTCATCCTTCCTTTCCTGATCGTGAGAATTTTGGTCGTACGGAAATGAATCTACCCAATGACGAACTTACTACTATCATCATCGAACAAATTGTTCAACTTAAAATATTGACAGAAGAGGCAGGAGGAAAACTCAACCATGTAAAGCCTCATGGTGCATTGTATAACATGGCTGCTGTAAACGATAGCACGGCTGAGGCAGTCTTAGATGCATTAACTTCCTTTGATAAAGGATTGATTCTCTACGTTCCGTACGGATCAGTGATTGCCAAAAAAGCACTTGAACGGGAAATACCCATAAAGTACGAAGCCTTTGCAGACCGCAATTACAACAACAACCTGACACTTGTTTCAAGAAAATTGGACAATGCGGTTTTAGAGGATCCGGTTCAGATTACAGAACACGTGGTTCGTATGATCAAAGAAAAAAAAGTAAAGACCATAACCGGAAATTTCGCCACAATCGAGGCTGGCACCTTATGTATCCATGGTGATAATCCCCATGCCGTAGAGATTGTCTCACAACTCTCCAAAAATCTAAAAGATCATAATGTAAGCATTGAATAGTTTGAATCCATACCCTATAACATTCAAACCTCTCGGACAGGAGGCCCTAATCATCGAATGGCCTAATGAAGTGAATAAGAATATTCTTAATGACATTCTACTCCTTCAATCGAGTGTCGAAAATGAACTGGGGAAGTTACTTCTAGAGACAGTTAATGCCTATAATTCTTTAACCCTTATCTTCCACTCACCCATTTCTTCCTTAAATGACACGAAGAAAATAATTCAACAACTTCATCAGCTACAACCCTCCATTAAAAGTAAATCTCAAAAAACCTGGAAAATTCCAGTTTGTTACCATAAAGATTTTGGAATTGATCTGGATGAACTAGCCAAACAACATGAACTAAGTACTGATGAAGTTATTGCCATTCACAGCGAGGTAGAATACACTGTTTACTTTACCGGATTTTTACCCGGCTTTCTCTATCTGGGCGGCTTATCAGAAGCCATACACACTTCACGAAAAGCAACGCCACGGTTGAAGATTAAGAAAGGAGCTGTTGCCATTGGCGGACAGCAAACGGGAATTTATCCATCAGAAAGTCCTGGAGGGTGGAACATTATCGGCAATAGCCCTTTAGATTTTTTTGATCCAAAGCACAACCCTCCATGTTTCTCACAAGCAGGTGATTCTCTGAAGTTTTATTCTATTGATAGAAATGAACATCAATGGATATTAAATGAGGTTGAGCGAGGAACATATAAACTAGAATCCAAATGACAGCAGATGGATTTGTAGAAGTGATCACACCAGGGCTCTACACTACCATTCAGGACAAGGGAAGATTTGGGTTTCGGAAATACGGTGTACCTGTTTCAGGAGTTATGGATGAACAAAGTGCTTCAATGGCCAATCATCTTTTAAATAATTCGTCAGCATGTGCCCTCATGGAAATTACCATGGTAGGACCGAAGTTATTATTCTCTGCCCCAACGTTAATAACTATTTCTGGTGCTGATATTTCACCTCAACTCAATGAAACACCTATTCCACTCAATAAAGTTACTCAAGTCCTCAAAGGAGACGTTGTCTCGTTTGGAAAGTTGAAATTCGGACTTCGATGTTATTTGGCAGTAAAAGGCGGCTTCCAAACAGAAATGGTGATGAACAGTCGGTCATACTTCACTCCTGTTACAAATAATAATTTGGTTCAAAAAGGCGACCAACTCTCCATCAGCAGCTTTAATGAGTCGGAACATCACCTATCATCAGTTAAAATAGATCACTTGCTTTTCTCTCCTGCACTTTCATGCTCTAAGGGGCCCGAATTTCATCTGCTTACCTCCACAGAACAAAAGTCAATTTTTGGTAAAAAATTGCTAGTTAGCCAGGATAACAATAGAATGGGGTATAGATTGGAGGGGTATCAATTTCAATACCCGACCACCTACAATATGTTAACGTCTTCTGTCCTACCCGGAACTGTTCAGCTTACCCCATCAGGAAAACTAATCGTATTGATGAAGGATTGTCAAACAACAGGTGGTTACCCAAGAATTCTTCAATTATCGAAAGAAGGAATCAACAAACTGGCTCAAAAAAAAGTAGCTGACTCCATTTCATTTTTACTCGAAAACTAAGCTAAACTAAAAATATTCCGTTGATGGATTAAAGTAAAGCCAAGCAAGATTCCATTATTACCTTAAGCTAGGAAAACCTCTTTTATGCTATGATATCTATTATTAAACGCCTAAACAATCTTATTAGGGTTCCACGAAGTGAAGAAACTTCCTACACTGCTTTCTGGTGGGGCGCTTTTTATGGACTGGCCGGACTTAGCCTTTTGGTGATGCTACTGTCAGGAGTCTTCTATCGCACCGGGCTGCCTACGTGGCTGATGGCAGGAACAACACTCCTCATTGGCATTATCGCATTTTGGTTTTTTCGGATCATTGGCACATTGCTTCACAAGTGGATAAGCAAGATTCCTGCGTTTATATTCGCACTCTTTTTTGGCACCATTTGCACCCTGATCCTTGCTCGCTATATAAGGTTCGGGTTTCCTCAGCATGTTTATTACTTTGGGTTTGCTGCGGTAATGGTGGGCATTACTTTTTTATTTGGCTCAACCATGGTGCTGTACAAACGCGCATCTAACCTAAAATTTCTCCATATCATATCCATTTTAGCATCTATTGCACTCTTTGCTTCGGGCGGGTATTATTTATTTTATAAAGGATATGATCCATACAAAATTAGCTTTGAACAAGTGCCTGTACCATTGCTTTCTGCAAAAGGCTTAACTAATCCTGGAGAAAAAGGAAACTACACAACACAATTCTTCACTTACGGAAGTGGTACTGATAAACAGCGCGAAGAGTTCAGAAGCAGCAATACGTATAAAACCAAAACAGTAGATGCCTCAAGACTTCTTCCGGAATGGAAAGGGTCTAAAGCAAAATGGAGGGAGCGCTATTGGGGATTTGGTGTGAAGAATTTCCCTATCAACGGAAGAGTATGGATGCCTGAGGGGGAGGGTAAGTTTCCCATCATTCTCATCGTACATGGCAACCATGGTATGGAGGAGCATTCAGATCCTGGTTATGCCTATTTAGGTGAACTACTATCGAGCCGAGGTTTTATCACCGTTTCAGTAGATGAAAACTTCATCAACGGTACCTGGTCAGGAGATTTTATGGGAAAGGAAATACCTACACGCGGATGGCTTTTATTGAAACATCTTGAACAATGGAACACCTGGGCAAATGATCCTTCGCATGAATTATATCAGAAAGCGGATCTGAACAATGTTATTCTTGCAGGGCACTCCAGAGGAGGGGAAGCAGCCCCCATTGCCGCCCACTTTAATAAACTTAGTCACTTTCCTGATGATGCCAACGAAACTTTTGACTTCAATTTTGGCATCAAGGGTGTTTTGTCTATTGCACCTACAGACAAAAGATACGATCGTAGAATTGATTTGGAAAATATCAACTACTTCTCCATTCAAGGGTCTTACGATAGTGATGAAGCAAGTTTTTTTGGGTATCGACAATTCCAACGGATCATATTTAATGATTCCACCTTTTACTTTAAATCCGGATTGTATGTCCATGGCGCCAATCATGGGCAGTTTAATAGTATATGGGGGCAGTATGACGGTGGTGCCCCAGGAAAATACTTGTTGAACATTGCTCCCATGATGACGATGGAAGAACAACAGCAAATCGCAAAAGTATACATATCGGCTTTTGCAGAAACTGTGCTCCATAATAATAAAGACTACAACAATTTATTTAAGAATTCAGCTGTTGCGCAGGATTGGTTACCAAAACAGATACTAGTCAACACTTACAAAGACTCCGATACACAAGATCTTATTACTTATGAAGAAGATATTGATGTGACTACAGGAACAGCAGAAGGCGCGACTACTATCGGGAATAACCTAAAAATCTGGAGAGAATCCATTCTGAAATTCAGGGATAAGGATACGCAAGCCAACAATGCTGCGGTACTCGGCTGGGAAAAGGATTCAACAGCAAATGCAGCCTCATATAAGATTACCTTCAAATTCCCCCTCTCTATTGACTCCTCCAGTACATTACTCTTCTCAATGGCACAAGGAGATGCTAGCGAACTAAAAAAAGGAGATAAGAAAAGTAAAAACGATAATGACGAATCCAATGAAATGAACTTTCAAATTCAATTGATGGACAGTCTGGGCAATGATGCAGTGGTTGATATCAGTAATATTAAGAAATTAACACCCCCGTTGAAGGTTCAATACGTTAAATTAAAAGGCCTCAACCAGCAGAATTATGGAGATACCTGGGAGCCTACCATGGAAACCTTTGAACTACCCATTTCAGTTTTTAGAAACACAAGTACTCCCTTAAATCACCTAAAAAGTATCAACATCAATTTCAACAGCACCAAAAAAGGTGTGCTAATTCTGGACGAAATAGGCCTAAAACAGGAATAACCAAACAGTCCTATTTTTTTCCAGCTGGGTATTAAACCCTTCCGGCATTGCTATGTCTAAACCCAAATCAAAACATAGCAAACGATGAAGACTTTAAACATGATGGTAAAAGAAAAAAGGGCTGCTTCTTATAAAATGATATGGGTGGCAATAGGCTTGCTGGCATTCCTAGTCACTTCTTGTAACGAGAATAATGTTGATGCAGACACTTCCGTTGAAGATCAGGAAAGTGTAGAATTCGATAGCGAAGATGATTTTTACCTGGATGATGTCGATGACATGGCTTCCGTACAATTAGAAATAGAAACCGGCTCATCTGGAGGCAAAATTTCAGAAGAAAGCGATGAGCGGTTCTCTTGTGCAGAAGTAACAAGAACCGGAACAGAAGAATCAGGAACAATTGTAATTGATTTCGGTGAAGGGTGCCCAGGGCCAAGAGGGCACGTACGAAAAGGAAAAATTATTATTGACTACTCCGGTCGTAGAAATGAACCTGGCTCATTCTGGACTATTGAGTTCGAAGATTACTTCATCAACAATATTGCCATTGAAGGTTTACGCAAAGTGAACAACATTTCTAAAAGCGGAACAGGGGTTCTTATTTTCAAAATAGATATGGAAAATGGAACAATGACATGGCCTGATGGAAGAAAAGCGAAAAGAACAGTTCATAGAAATCGCGAACATCATCTTGATGATAATAGTTTACTGGACCGATTAATAGTGTATGGAACCGCAGAAGGCAATCACAGAAATGGTCGCGGGTACTTCATTGAAATTATTGAACCACTTGTCTACACAAGAGAATGCAAGCAGCAAGGCATCATCATCCCTGTTGATGGAGTAAAGTCGATTAAACATGGAGATCGTCAAATTACGGTTGACTATGGCGATGGAGAATGTGACAATATCGTTGTAATAACAAATAAGAATGGAAAAAGTTGGAGGCACGAAGTAGGGAATTAGGTTGCAACTTTATTCATTCGGAAAGCCGCCTGAGCAATCAGGTGGCTTTTTTAATGCTGCGCAGTTCCATAAATTAGTATTCATGAAACAGCTCGTCATTGTCCTATTCGCAATTTTATCACTTATCCGCTGCTCATCTCCAGAAAAATCTCAAGAGATTACAAAAGTGTTAGATTCGTTGTTTACAGCTTCAATTCCACCTGATGAACCGGGTGGAGCCGTATTGATCATGAAAAATGATAAGGTTGTCTATAGCAAAGGTTTTGGCATCGCTGACTTAGCAACAAAAACTCCCATCACCAGCCATACATTATTTAATCTCGGATCCATTTCTAAAACTTTTGTCTCCAATGCTATTTTGATATTACAATCTCAAGGCAAGCTTTCCTTGGATGATCCAATGGATAAATACTTTCCGGATTTTAAAAACAAAGAAATTGCCTCCAAGGTAAAAATCAAACATTTATTAACTCATACCTCAGGACTCCCAGACAATCGTCAAACAAAAACTGACTCGGTTTTTTATCTTATCGCCAAAGATGCAGAAAACTGGTATCCCATTACCCAAACAGACAGTCTTGTATTTGAGCCTGGCACTCGCTACGAATATTCTAATCCTGCATACAACGGGCTTGCGCTTATTGTTGAGCAAGTAAGTAACATGAAATGGCAGGATTATATTAAGAAAAGCATTTTTGATCCAGCTGGAATGATCACATCAACTATTACGGATGGCCCTCACCCTGAAACCGGGGTTGCACATGCGTACCTAAACAGAAATGGCAAGTGGGTGGAGAGAGACTATGGGGAAGAACCCACATTCGCAGCTGCTGGAAATGGCGGGGTATGGAGCTCAGTTGAGGAACTAGCAAAATACGAGCGCTCCCTTCACAACGATGCATTTTTAATGGATTCAATTGTTGAGCGATCCCAGACCATCACGCCCTGGGAAAACTGGGCAGGCGAAACTCCACCTTTTATAGGATGGTCATGGTTTATTGATAAAACGCCCGATGGACTTAAAACAGTAGGTCATACCGGAAGCCAGGGAGGTTTTCTTTGCAATTATGTCACCGTTCCCGAAAAAGAAATTCTATTTGTTGTTCTTTGCAATACCCCACGAGACGTTGACGGCTACACTGTGTTTATTACGGATTGGTTAATAAAAAACAATTGGCTTGATCAACTAAAATAGGGTTACACCACTTTTTTCCGAATCACTTTGGCGTAGGTGCGACTTACCGGGAAGCTTTTTCCGTTTTGCATTTTCACGATCATCCCCCCGTTGAAATGTCTTTCTATTTCTTTTAAAAAATTAAGGTTAATGATGGTAGAGCGATGAACCCTGATGAACATATCCGGATTCATAATTTCCTCCAGCTTTCCAATTCCTGAACTGCTTACAAACTGATCCGCTTTCGTAGTTATAATTGTATAGTCGCCAGAAGCCTCTAAATAAATAATTTCCTCCACAGGAAGGTTAAAAAGTTTTTCGGATTTCTGAACGAAAATATGGGATTCGAAATTGGCTTTTTTATCGCCTCTGATACCCTTTAATAACTCCTCAATATTATTTTGTTCCAGTTTTTTACGAGTCAGGGCTCGATTCACTGCTAAAGTAAACCGCTCTTCATCCAAAGGCTTTAGCAAATAATCAACAGCATTCTTTTCAAAAGCTTTAATGGCATACTGATCATAGGCTGTTGTAAATATGACATACGGATCATGTTCAATTTCTTCCAATACCTCAAACCCGTTCATACCCGGCATTTGCACATCCAGAAATATCAAATCTGGCTTCATAGAGTCAATCGCCTCTACAGCATCTTTCCCTTTTTCACATTCAGCAATAATTTCAATCTTGGGAAACGATTCCAAAAACTCATGAAGTAATTCTCTTGCTAACTTCTCATCATCAATAATGATACAGGTAATATTCATACAGCTTGTTTTTCTAATTCAGGTTCGTCTTGTTCTTTCTTTTTGTTCTTATCTTGTTTCTCTTCTATAAAAAAGCTTACAGCATAGCCCTTGTCATTGGCTCTGATTCGCAACCCAGACTGCCTGCCATAATAGCTTTTCAATCGTTGGTCCGTATTGGCCATCCCTACCCCACTTGAGCTGCCATCCATAATTTTCTTTGCTTTAGAGCCTAATCCGTTATCACGTACTTCAAAGAAAATAATTTTGCCAGATCTTCTTACCGTTAAAAAAATTGTACCTCCATCCTCTTTGGGGGCAATACCATATTTCACTGCATTCTCCACCAAAGGCTGAAGTATCATTGGCGGTATTTCTATCCCCAAACAATCTGGATCAATGTCAGTTTCAAATTGTAACCGATCTCCAAACCTTACTTGTTGAATCTTCACATAATTTTCAATGAAATTAATTTCATGAATCAACTTTACCATTTCATCGCTATGTGAATCGAGTGCGTACCGAAATATATCAGACAGCTGAGTAATCACCCTGCGTGCTTTCTCTTTACTCGAGTGCATCAGTGTACTGATAGAATTAAGCGTATTAAAAAGAAAGTGAGGATTGATCTGGGATTTCAATAAAGAGATTTGCATCTCTTTATTCTTAATAGCCAATTCGCTCTTCTCCTGCTCCTGTTTTTGGAGTCCCTGAAAATAACGAATCACATAATACACCCCCACAGTTATAATATACTGATCGTAAAACCTCAGCGCATCCCAGCTCATCAGTTCCAGCATGTATTCTTTCCAGTGATCGAAATACACTAACCCATCCAGGTAATCCGTAAAATAATAAGACAAGGTACCCATGATCATGAAGAACATGAGAATCCCAAAAATGTGAGCCGATATCTGAAATGAAGCTTTAAAACGCGATAACCAGTGCGACCAAAGAAAAATTAGAATTATCGACACACAAAGTGCCTCATAAAGAAACAAGGCGTTCCAAAAGACATAAGAGGCAGGGTGAACAAACTTCCACTCAAATATGGCACTGATAAGAAAGTTAATTGCATACCAGAGACAAATGAACAGATAAGCTCGTCTCCACACCCGCGGTATGTTGTCTAATAGTTTCAAAGTGAGGAAATTTGTGTTATAAATTTAGCGATTTGGTAAGAAAGACTGTCATCACCTTCTTTCTCAGGTTAAAATGACCGCAGGATCGATAAGTACACCGTTTTAGCAGTCAGATTGTTTATATCTTTAAGGGGAATGATAAAAAGGAAATTTAAAAGAAGTTACCTCATTTTTACGGCATTACTTTTTTTGTCTGGGTTACTTCACGCGCAATCATTAACCATTAGCGCAAAAGTGGTAGACAAGGATACTAAAGAGCCATTGCCATTTGCCTCTGTAGGACTAAAAAACAGACCCATTGGTACCATTACTAACCTGAACGGGGAGTTTGATTTTCACATTCCTGTAGAGTATAGAAATGACGTGCTCGTCATCAACATGCTGGGTTATTTACCTTTCGAAGACCCAGCATGGTCAGTAACGAATAATGTTACCATTATTGAAATGGTGAAGTCCACCCAATTTCTCGATGAGGTAGTTGTTTCGGATTCCTTGAGGGGTGGAGAAATTTTAAGTATTGCTCTTGGGCGTGTTACCCAAAACTACCCGATGAAGCCTTTTCTTTTGGATGGGTTTTATCGCGACATCAAAGAGGTAGGAGGAACCTATGTTTCACTTTTAGAAGCAGCAGTGAAAATCTTCGATGAAGATTATCAGGCACCAAGAAACAAATTTAAACTGCGTGAAAGAGTGGCCTTGCAAGAGATAAGACGAAGCCTGGGATACGAAAATAAATTCACAGCCTACTTTGACGAAGGTAATTTGCTTGAAGATATTTTATTGCATAATAATATTAGATATCGGCAGTTTCCTGAAGAAGAAATTTTTTTCAAAGGAATGATAAGGGAGAAAGATTCCTACTATAATGGACATCAGGTATACGTGCTCTCACAAAAATATGATTATGACCTCACCATTTATGTGGACAAAGAAACTTACGGGATCATTCGATTAGAATATGAAAATGATGAACAGGAAGTCATTCGCAAAAGAAGAGGTTTAATAAGCAAATTCGTAAACCTGAAAAGGATAATCGATTTCAAATCATATGATGGCACGCTCTTCCTCAATTACATTACCCTTGATTCAAAAATCAATTGGTACGATAGCAAAACCGATGAACTCAAGTTTGAAACGCAATTGCACCAGCAGCTTTTAATTAACAACGTTCACCCCAACACGGATGAATATATAGGAACAACAGAAAAAATGAAGAACTACGGCCTTCAGTACCAGGACTATCGATACAACAAAACGTTTTGGGATAATTACAATGTGATTAAAGAGAGTCCGCTGGACAAAAAAATAATCCGAGATTTAGAAAAAGAAATTTCTCTCGAGAAACAGTTTGGCAATAATTAAAGAAGTTTATCAAACTTCTTCTCAATGGCTTCAGCTAAAAGCTCACTCTTATTAATTGGCACAACACCCGTGTATTCGCATACTAACCCTCCTCCCAGATTTGAAAGCGCTGCTATTAACCCCGGGGTGAGGCCAAGCGCAACGCACAATCCTGCAATACTTACCACTGTATCTCCAGCACCTGATACGTCTGCAATTTCTCTCTTATGCGCAGGGTATCTCTTTTGTTGCGATTGGTAATCGATGTACACACCATGTTCGGAAAGTGTCACCATTACGCCAGCATCTAAAGTCTGCTTAAGCTTATTCACAGCATTTTCAACCTGAAGTGCATCGCTGGCATCGATGTCCAGTTTCAACCCCTCACGAAGTTCTTTCAAATTCGGTTTGAATAACGAGACTCCTTTGTAAGCCAGAAAATTTCTTTTCTTAGGGTCAACTATAACCGGAATGTTCTTTTTAGTAGCGAGCTCAACTGTCTTTTCAATTAAACTTGCATTGATTACGCCTTTATCGTAGTCTTCAAAAATAATGGCATCACATTTATCCAGGAGTTGCTCTATTTGCTTTAGCAGTTGGATCTCCTCATCTTTTAGCAACTCTTGATCAGACTCTTCGTCTACTCGCACTACATGTTGATGGCTTGCAATCAATCTTGTTTTAACTGTGGTGGGCCTGTTCTTACTCACGACAATCCCGTCCTTACTCATATTCTGCTGATCGAGACAATCCACCAGTTTGTTCCCAGCATCATCCTCACCAATCAAAGCGCACAAAATTGGTTTAGCCCCGAGCGCCTGTACATTCAGTGCTACGTTGGCAGCACCTCCCAATCGGAAATCTCTCTTCTTAACACGAACTATTGGCACAGGTGCCTCCGGAGAAATTCTATCTACGCTTCCCCAGATGTAACTATCCAACATGATATCACCTATCACGAGAACAGTTAATCTGTCAAAAGCATCAAAAATTTCTTCCAGCGATTTCACTTATTTTAATTGAGAGAGAGTCTCTTTTATCCTTTTTAAAGCTTCTACCAGTTCTTTTTCAGAAGCAGCATACGATAGACGAACACAGCTTTCCTCACCGAATGCACCTCCTGCAACCAATGATACGTGAGCTTTATCAAGAATATACATACAAAAATCTTCTCCATTATTAACGGTTGTTGTCCCATCTGATTTACCAAAGTAATCACTTACATCCGGGAAAAAATAGAAAGCTCCCTGAGGGTAGTTGGCCTTGATACCGGGTATATCTTTGAGTAAGTTATATACAATATCTCTTCTTTTTTTATACTCCTCCACCATTTTTAAGGTTGGAGTGAGGTCACCTGAAATGGCAGCTAATGCAGCTCGTTGCGAAATAGAGCTATTGGCTGAAGTAATCTGTCCTTGCACTTTGATGCTTCCATTAGCAATCCACTTTGGCGCACAAATATAACCTACACGCCACCCTGTCATCGCAAAGCCTTTTGCAAAACCATTAACAGTTATAGTTCTGTCAAACATTCCTGGCAATGATGCTATACTTGTATTGCCTCCTGCATAATTAATGTGCTCATAAATTTCATCAGCAATTACCAAAAGATTATCATGCTTCAAAACCACTTTTGATATTGCTTCCAATTCTTCTTTTGAAAAAACAGAGCCTGTAGGATTACAAGGGGATGAAAAAATAATGGCTCTGGTTTTGGGTGTAATAGCTTGCTCCACTTGCTCAGCAGTTACTTTAAAGTCATTCTCCAGTGTTCCCTTTACGATTACTGGTGTTGCCTCTGCAAGGCGCACCAGTGCATCATAGCTTACCCAATAAGGTGAAAAAACTATCACTTCATCACCGGGATTGAGCAATGCAATCATGATGTTGGCAATCGATTGTTTTGCACCATTGGAGACTACAACATTCTCCGGTTTATAAGGCACCTTATTCTCAGATGCATACTTGGCTGCGATTGCTTCTTTCAGATCTGGATATCCGGCTACAGGAGGATAAGCAAAATACTTTCCGTCATCAATTGCTTGTTTAGCTGCATCGCACACGTGCTGAGGGGTTTTAAAGTCGGGCTCACCCAAGCTAAGGCTGATTACATCAATGCCTCTGGACTTGTATTCTCTCGCCTTAGCGGCCATAGCCAATGTTGCAGATTCTTCAATTGCTTCAATACGGTCGGAAAGTGTTTCTTTCATGGTTGTCGGTTTCTAAAATATTTCCGCAAAGAAAATCATATAAATCAAGAAGGAAAACAATGATTAGACTTATTGCTGGTGAAATCTACTGCTCCAGCCCGATTGGAAGATCAGTTGAACAAGGTTCGTCCCAGAATACTGCGGCCCAGTGTAATCTCATCAGTATACTCAAGATCACCGCCAATTGGAATGCCCCTCGCTATTGAACTAAGCTTTATAGAAAACTCCTTCAATCTTTTGCTCACATAAAAAGCTGTGGTGTCACCCTCCATAGTAGGACTCAGTGCGAGAATGACTTCTTTTATCTCTGAATTCTGATGGGATACGCGTTGTAGTAAAGTTTCAATCTTCAGTTCAGAGGGACCTATACCATTCATCGGAGAGATCACTCCGCCCAACACATGGTATAAGCCACTGTATTGTGACGTATTTTCAATGGCTAACACATCAACCGTTTCTTCTACTATACAAAGTATGCTTCTGTCTCTTCTGTGGCTCCTACAAATTGAACACTCTTCATCATCAGAAATATTGTGGCAGTGTTTACAAAAGACAATATTTGATCGGAGTTTATTTAAAGCTTCGGTAAGCGCGTAAGTACTCACCTCTTTTTCCTTAATTAGGTGAAGCACTAGTCTTAACGCAGTTTTCTTTCCGATTCCGGGTAGTTTAGATACTTCATTAACAGCTTCTTCAATGAGCTTGGAGGGATATTCCATGTTTTAAAATCCGCTAAAGTATCTTTGCATCAATCCCCTTTTCACATATCGCCTGGCGCATTGGCTGCAGTTCTTCAAAAGACCCAATCTTAACTGTGCATTTTCCTCTGTGATGAATGATCCATGTACATTGTTCTGCCTGCTCTGGGGTATGCCTGCATACCTGAATCAATGTATGAATAACATGCTCAAAGGTGTTGAAATCATCATTAAAAACGACAAGGTCTTTCGCGTCTGTAGTCTCAATGGATTCGAGAACTTCAGCAAGTTCCTGTTCCTGATCCGACATTTTCATAACCTGTTTATTCAACAATCAACTCTGTTTTCAACTTCCTGTTTCAAAAGTAAAAAAAAATAACAAGTTTTATCGTTTACAAGCTACTATGAGCCCTACACTAGTCCTGTTTATACTCCTCGGATACTTTACCGTTTTAATAGCCATATCTGTAGTTACCTCTAAGGGAGCCACCTCTGATACCTTCTTTACCGCTAACAGGCAATCACCATGGTATCTGGTAGCATATGGTATGATTGGGGCATCATTATCAGGGGTAACTTTCATCTCAGTACCGGCCAGTGTAAACAATACAGCCTTCTCCTATTTTCAGGTCGTGCTAGGCTATATAATAGGCTACTGGGCCATTATCTGGATATTGTTGCCTTTATACTATCGTCTCAACCTTATCTCCATTTACTCTTTCTTTGAAGATAGATTTGATCGTATTTCTTATAAAACAGGCTCTTTCTTTTTTCTGCTTTCTCGCTCTGTAGGTTCTTCACTTCGCCTTTTTCTTGCTGCATCTGTATTACAACTTTTTCTTTTCGATGCATGGGACATACCTTTTTTCTTAACTGTGGTTATCACCATTTTCTTTATCTGGATTTATACTTTTAAAGGAGGCATTAAAACAATTGTATGGACTGACACTTTTCAGACTACATTTCTTATTCTGGCGGTTGTCATTTCCGTTATTCTGATAGCACAACGTATGGAGCTCAGCTTTGGTGGTCTTCTGTCTTTGGTGTTTGAAAGTGATTACTCCCGCATTTTCTTTTTTGATGATCCAAACAGCAAACTCTTTTTCCCGAAACAATTTTTTGGAGGAGCCTTTATCGCCCTCACCATGACGGGTATGGATCAGGATTTGATGCAAAAAAATCTCACCTGCAAAAATCTTGGCGAAGCCCAAAAGAATATGTTTTGGCTCAGCAGCACACTGGTGGTGGTCAATCTTCTGTTTTTAGTACTTGGTGCCCTGCTTTATCTTTATAGTGCAGAATTCAATATTCAACTTCCGGCAGTGAGCGATGAACTCTTCCCAATGCTTGCCTTTCATGAATTCGGACTACTGGCTGCGGTTCTCTTTTTATTAGGCATCACTGCTTCGACCTATGCCAGCTCCGATTCTGCCCTTGCTGCACTAACTACCTCATTTTGTATTGATTTTCTCGATTTCAAGAATAAACCTGAGGCAGTAAAGCAGAAGCAAAAAAATGCAGTTCATGTGGGATTTTCCATATTATTTCTCATTATCATTTTGATTTTTAAGGAGATCAATGAACGATCTCTTATTGATGCTGTTTTGATGGCAGCCACATACACCTATGGTCCCCTTCTCGGACTATTTGCATTTGGCATTTTTAGCAAGCGGAAGGTGAGAGGGAAACTTGTTCCCATTGTTTGTTTACTCGCACCACTTCTTTGCTATCTATTGGTGGTAAATGCACCAAAAATGCTTAACGGTTATCAGGTAGGATATGAAAATTTAATTATTAATGGCCTGATCACTTACTTTGGTTTGTTCTTAATCAGCAAAAAAGAAAAGGCTACTCAATGAGTAGCCTCTAGATTAAATCCAACCTGACAACTATTATCTTACAACCTGACTTAAGATGAGTTCTTTATTGAAAGTGAACGCTTCGATCTCATTGCCATCTTTCATCACCTTAATGGTATAAGTACCAAATTTTACCTTGTTAAAATCAATTACCATTTTTTTCCTTTTGATGGTCATGGTTGTTACCACCTCTCCCGTGGAATAGGTAACGATCACTTCTCCGCCAAACAAATCTTTGTCCATCTTCATTACAAAATGATCCTCCTGACCAGTTTCGACCACAGTAACCGAATCAGGAGCTGCAGCGAATAAGTTTGCTGATATCGAAAAGAAAGAGATAAGGATGATGCTAAGCGTTTTCATGATTGTATGTGTTAATTTTTTTATTCGATTTTTGATTATACCCATACGAATGGCGTGCCACCGCTAAAAACAGCCAATAGAGGCTAAAAATAAGGTTTGACATCAAGGGGTATTCCCAATTTGGGAGTGCGTTTCCCAATTAGACTGATCTATCATAGAGCCATATGGGATTCCGCCATCTAGAAAGTCTGGTTTTATGTATTCACAGAGAAGTAGGGACGAAGGTCCCAGCAGTTTTTTACCCCTGCACCTAATTGGCGTTTTTATTTAAGCCAACAAAGAAAAAGGCCACTCAATGAGTGGCCTTCAAGATTAAACCAACTGACAACTAATTATCTAATAACTTGACTTAGGATGAGTTCTTTATTGTAGCTGAATGCAGCTACTTCAGTACCATCGTTCAGTATTTTGATTTCATAAGCTCCAAAATTTACTTTATCGAAATCGATTATCATTTTCTTTCTCTTAATGGTCATTTTAGATACCTCTTCACCGTTTGAGTCCAACACTACTACCTGACCACCTACTTGATCCTTATTAAACTTCAAGACCATAACATCCATTTGATTTGAATCTGCCACTTCAACAGTATCAGGATTAGGGTTAGAATTCGAAGCAAATGTGCTTGTAGTAAAAGAGAAGAAAGAGATAAGGATGATGCTAAGCGTTTTCATGATTGTATATGTTTAAGTTTTTTATTCGATTTTTGAATAAACATATACGAATGGCGTGCCATGGCTCAAAACAGCCAGAATAGGCCAAAAATGCGGTTTGTAATTCAATTTTGATCCCAATTTGGGAGGATATTTCCCAAATGGACTAACCTAGCTCGGTATAAGGATCCCAAAAAAATTTACGGAAGTCCACAATTGCATCGTTCTGCACTTTCAGGCCTTCTTTTTCAAGTCGGTACTGCATTGTGGTAGGTGTTTTAAAATGAAACCTGCCCGTAAGCTGCCCATTTCTGTTTACTACTCTGTGGGCTGGTATTGTCTTATCATTGTGAGCGGCATTCATCGCCCACCCAACCATCCTGGCGCTCATCTTGGTTCCCAGGTAAGTGGCTACGGCTCCATAACTGGTAACTCGTCCTTTTGGAATCAACCTCACCACATCGTAAACGTCATTAAAAAAATTATACGCCTTCTCTTTTTTAGCCATTTCTACCAGTAATCAAAAATGATGGCCTGAATTTAATGGTTATTGGCGCATTGGAATACTTGAGGCCTTAAATTTGCTCAGATTCTAAACTATGAAGAGAGTAATTGTTTTTGTCTTTGTCTGTTTTACCCATCTGGCCCTATCACAAGAGCTTGTGTTTCCTTTTCAGTACGGATGGAATATCTTGACAGAAGGTGATAAATTGGAGTTTACGCTTGCGGTTAAAGATTCTGTTCCTGCAAGATTCTTCAACTTAGAAGGATTTGAGTCTACAGGTATTCAATTTGATACTTTGGGAAATTTTCAATGGCAACCCAGCTTCGATCTGGTAGACAGGCTCGAAAAACAGAAGGACTTTAATGTAATCTTTGAAGTATCAATGGAAGATGGGAGAAAGGCACGAACGGCAATCACTTTTACCGTACTCCATAAAAATCGCCCCCCGGCTATTGAGGAACTGCCAGTTGCCTATGTTAAGATGGCCTCAAGCAATAGCTACCAAATTCCTTCAGAATATGTAAGGGATTTGGATGGTGACCCGATTACATTCAGACCTGTACAGGAAAAAATGCCTCAAGGTGCCAATCTTAGTTCACAGGGGTTATTCACATGGACACCTTCAAAAAGCCAATTTTATGCTTTAAAAGATAAGCCACTCACGATTGAATTTATTGTAGAAGACCAACCCGATAAGGCCACCACGCTGGGTAAATTAAAAATTGCACAAACTCAAATGGACTTACCTCCTGAGTTATTGATTGTACCGGGTGATAGTAACATAACTGTATCAGAAAGCGATGTGGTCAATCTCAAAATTTATGTTTCTGACCCCAATGGAGACGAGAATGTTGCTGAAGTTGGTTTTGTTTGTTCCGATCCATTGGTACCCAAGGAAAGTTTTAAAGCCAACACCAAGGTGCAATCTGAATTTATCTGGAAGCCGGGATATGATTTTGTAGAAGAAGTTGATATTACAAAAGAGGTTGACTTTATCTTCTATGCTATCGATAATGCCAACAATCGCACCCAGCGTAAAGTAACGATAGTTGTGAAGGATGCCGAAAACATAGATGAGAAAGACAAGCTTACCTACATCAAGTATAGAAACTCACTTGTTCAGGCCAAAGGGCTGATTGACATTCTGGACGAGAACCACGAAACACTTTCAAAGGCATACAAAAAAGCCAAAAAGGGCAAGAAAAACAGAGCCCTAATCAATGCCTCCCTGGGGGCTACGACAGGTTTGTCTCCCGTAATTTTATCAAGCGACCCTTCTAAAGTAGTTTCTGCTATTGGTGGCACTACCGTGCTCACACTCGGCACACTTGAAGCCACCGAACTATTAGGCAAATCTAAAAGTGACATTTTAGAAAAAATGAAGGTAAATGTGGAGATAAGAAATCAACTTCAGGTGGCAGGAGACAACTTTGCAAGAAAGTATGCCCTCAAGTCGAGCCGAAGAAGCCAGGAGTTTGATATTGATCGGGATAAACTCCTCCCAATTATTAATAATCAAAAGTTGGTGATTTTAGAGATAGATGCCAGTAAACCCGGCTATAAAGACTACTCAGATAAGGATCTTAAGAAAACCTTTCCTGATTTTAGCAGCGAGTAAAGTGCCACACCTTTGGTGAAAACGAATTATCAATTACTTTTGCCGTCCGAAACGACCAAAATGACACAGAGGAGTGGCAGAGCGGTCGAATGCGGCGGTCTTGAAAACCGTTGAACCGCAAGGTTCCGGGGGTTCGAATCCCTCCTCCTCTGCCAGTACCAGTATCATAAAGTCAAAAAGCCTGCAAATAGTATTATTTCAGGCTTTTTGCTTTTTAGGACTACCCAAAATATTCATCAAATAGCAAAGTTTTGGTGAGTGATCCGGTGAGTACCTAAGATTCCCAAAAAGTACTCACCAGATTTCGTACAACGAATTGATTTTCAACTGGTTCAACCATTGAACATCTTGAAAAGAGGTGACTGCATTAATAGATTTATTAATGTAAACACACTAGTTATGAACAACCGATTCAGTTTACTTTTCTACTTCAAGAAACCTAAGCATTATCGTAAGAAGGAGTTACCCATTTACATGCGCATCAGCATAGGGTGCCAGAGGATTGAAATGTCAACTCAACGAAAATGGGATCCAACACGCTGGAGTCTGGAGGCAACAAGGGCCATTGGAATGAAGGAAGATGCAAGAGCCTTAAATGCACACTTAGATACGCTTCAGGGAAGAGTCTATGAAGCTCAACGACAACTTATCGCAGATAATAAAGATGTTACTGTAGCCAACATAAAAGCCCGCATGGAGGGAAGAAAATGTGAAAGCAGAATGTTGATCGATACCTTTCGTGATCACAATACAAAATTAGCTCAACTGGTAAATAAAGATTTTGCACCAGGAACATTGGAGCGTTATGAAACTGCGCTCAAGCATACCGCTTCTTTTATCCTGTGGAAGTATAATAAACCTGACATCGACATAACAGACCTCAATTTTGAGTTTGTAACAGAATTTGAATTCTGGTTTAAGACTATCCGTAATTGTAGCCACAACACCTCGGTGAAATATATCAGCAACCTTAAAAAGATTATTAATCTCTGCCTAAAAAATGGTTGGCTCCAAAAAGATCCCTTCATCGGTTATAAAATGAATAAACGTGAAATCATCCGTGAGTTTCTCACGAAGGAGGAGATAGAGTTAGTATATAATAAAGTATTCCCCACCAACCGTTTGAATTTGGTAAAGGACATTTTCATTTTTAGTTGTTTTACCGGCTTGTGCTATGCTGACATTAAAAAATTGAAACGTTCGGAAATTGTTATTGGAATTGATAATCAAAAATGGATTTCAACTCAACGTCAAAAAACAGATACAGTTTCTCGCATCCCTTTGTTACCTATAGCCCTTTCCATCATAAAAAAGTATGAAAGTAATGCGAAATGCATCAATGAAGGGTTGTTACTACCCATATTCAGCAACCAGAAAATGAATGCTTACTTAAAAGAGATTGCAGATTTAATCGGAGTTCAAAAACAATTCACCTTTCATTGTGCCAGGCACACTTTTGCAACTACAGTAACACTCACAAATGGCGTACCCATTGAAAGCGTCTCCAAAATGCTTGGTCATAAAAATCTAAAAACCACACAACACTACGCGAAGATTCTCGATAAAAAGGTTAGTGAAGACATGAAGCCCTTGAAAGAGAATTTTGACTTTATGTTTAGTTTAAAATCATCAACGAACAGGTAATTCAATTACTTATAATTATGCGCTCAACCGGCTGATAATACTGTCCATTAGTTCGAGTTTTACCGGTTTAATTAAGTAGTCCGATATCTCATCCATCCGCATAGCTCTTGCTATATCTTCTGGATTTTCCGAAGAGGAAACCATATATATGCTAATACTTTTTTTAAGCTTAGCACTTACGTTAGCGAATTCTTCAAGAAATCGCCACCCATTCATAAGGGGCATATTAATATCGAGGAAAATGACATCCGGCAGTTGCTCTTCGTGTTCCAAATTATCAAGCAGAAATTTTATTGCAGGGGTGCCATCAGGGAATATCAGTGTATTTTTGACTGCCTCGTGAGATTTTACTGATCTTGCCAATATAAACTGACTCACCTCATCATCATCTATAACGCATATGGTAAGTTTCTTAATCACGGTATCCTGCATCGATTAAAATGTAATTAGTAATTCCAGAATGGGTCTATTAAAGAGAATTCCAGGATATGCCTGAACCAATGCGCTTTAACCCCGCTCTAGGGTCCTTTCAACTTACAAAGTAAATGCTTATACAATCCCTAATTATTTTTATTTACTTGTAATCATTACACGAAAATTACCTTAAAAAAGGTCGCTCCAATTCACATCATAATGTTTATTATTATAAACACTATATACACATTTGTACATTATAACAAACGTTATGAGTAACCGGAAATCCATACTTTTACCTAAGAACCTGAAGATTATGGGTGAATTAGGTGAAAACATTAAACTAGGGCGACTTCGCAGAAAACTAAGTACAGAGCAGGTTGCTGAAAGGGCCAATATTGCCCGGACAACACTTTGGGCCATTGAGAAGGGTTCACCTAATGTAGCGATGGGGTCCTATGTTCAGGTACTCTTTGTCCTCGGTCTGGAGCGCGATCTTTTGAAGGTTGCCGGGGACGATCCACTTGGTAGACGGCTACAAGATGCCAAACTGCTCGTGAAGAAACGGGCACCAAAGAAAACCAAATAGCCATGGCAAGAGATACGATACTTGTATTTGCAGATTGGACAGGATTGCCAAATCCTACCTTGATGGGAATGTACATTCCGTCAGAGTTTGCAGCAAAGAAATATTTTCCTTTTAATATGATGGTGCCTGTCTGAAATCTGAAAGAGGTTTGGTGGCTTAGGCTTTCAGGTATTAATTAGTGATCGGATTTAGAAAACTACGCCAACGCGTCATAATTGAATTCTATCCTATCAATAAAAGTCTAGAGATGAGGAGTGAATTTGTAACCATCAATATTCCGCTGTTTTGCAACTTTTAGCGACTTATTAAGAACAGGTCTACCCGATTATCCACACATCGTCAACACGGCAGAAATTAATAATCTGAAAATCAAATAGTTACAATAAACTTAACATAAAAAACCATTTTAGTATTTTTAATGTTAAAAATATATTACATTGCAAACGCAAACATCTATAAATGGGTAAATCTCACAAATGGAATGTGAAAGAAAACAACTATTGAATGAAAAAATTATGATTATGAAAGCCTTGAATCCAACCGAAATCTTTGCCCGCAACCTTAGCAAACTCAGGAAAATGCAAGGTTTGTCACAGGAGGAACTGGCTGACAAAACAGATTTAACTAGGCAAACCGTCAGCAAGTATGAAAAGGGAGAAGCAGACCCAAGCATCTCAATGCTCGGAAAATTTGTAGAAGCACTTGATGCTCCAATGGAGTACTTCTTTAAGGAGAACAATTCAGAATTCGATGATTTTATTTACGGATTTAAGATTGTTGATATCTCACGAACATTCGCAAACATTAAGTATCGTGAATTTGAGAAGCTCGATCATCACACCAACGAAGCTGTGAAACGGACAGCATTTGAAAAGCTCTCAAAATTGCTTGAAGTAGAAAAAATCCTAGACACTGAAATCAAATTTAAAAACCCAATCAAGAATCTTCAGGCTATAAACACCAAAGAAAAAGCAGAACAAGCCGCATTAGAAGTAAGAAAAAAATGGGGACTTTATGATAATCCTTTTGCAAATGTGATCAGTGTACTTGAGCGAGAAGGCGTTAAAATAATTGAGGTAACAGCAGATACAACTTTTGAAGGCCTAAGTGCAGAGTACATGGAGTTTCCAATCATTGTGTTGAATGATGCAATCCATGAAGTAACACGTAAACGCTTCACGGCACTTCATGAATTGGGCCATCTCATTCTTCAGATTCCGGATGGATTGAATTATGAAAAGGTTGAGCGAATCTGTGATGCCTTTGCATCAATGTTAATTCTCCCAAAAGAACTTTTAATACTGGAGTTAGGTCATTCCAGGGTTAATCTGAGCTTTAAAGAATTGAATCTGATCAAGCAGAAGTATGGTATTTCGATCCATGCATTATTAGTAAGCGCTGGATTCACCAGAATTATATCTTGGAAGAAATACAGAGAAATGTATGAGCAATTAGCAAGTTCTTCAGAAGAGATCAGCGAATATCAAAAACAAGAGAAGGCACTTCGATTCAAACAGCTTCTGTACCGTGGTGTTATGACAAAAAAAATAGATAGGAAGCGATTTAATGAGTTAGGAGGAGATGAGAAAGTATTTAATGAATTAACAAACGATTTATAAAAAATGAGGACAGCTACTGATCATCTGGACATTTTAGTCCAACTATTAGAAGCCGGCATTCCACTCGCCAGTGTTGTTGGGCTTCAAATTTTCATTCTACAGGAAGAATGGAATAAACTTCCATATAGCAGTAAGCTGTCCCTTTCACCTCTAAAAACTACAAAAGTTCTAAGGTTCATTGATCTGGATGAGTTATTCCATTCCGAGATTTATGCTCTCAGAAAGATTTATGGAACTGGAATCGCCCAAAACAATTATTATATCTTGAGTTACTGCAGGAATCAGGGTATTACGCTGGTCACCTCTGATGACATTATATCTAAAATTGCAGAGGGGTTGAAAATTGAAGTTAGACGCCCAGAAGCTTTTGGGTATGATATAGCAATGAAAATTAAAGATGAGCCGGAAGTACCGGTAAAAATTAGAGTCAAAAAGAAAAATAATATGTCAACATAAATAAAAACAGGGAACCGATTTTGGCAGTCCCCTGATTTAATTTTAGTAAAGAACTGAGTCTGGTAAACTCAGGGCTCTTATATAATAGCAATACAATAGTAACTGCTCTTTACTTAATCTCCAAATCAGAAGTCGCAAAACGACTCTACCCTGCCAATTTCTGCCCCGCTAAACCTTTAAATGGTAATTACACCAGCTAAGAAGTTTACATTCTAAACTCCTGGAAGAACTGTTTCATAGCCGTTCAAGAGCCCAAGGAGAAACTCAATACGCACAGAGTGCCAAGTGAGCGGCTATTAAATTTTTAATTAATAATATAACAACAACCACATATGGCTGTAATAGTATATCTGCCCAATAAAGGAGTGAAAGAAGTCTCCCTCGGGCCCGAATCAAAAATTGGTGAACTGATAAAAGCAGCTTCACCAGCAACAGTAGGCTTCACTGATGAACAAGAAGATCAGGAGGTCTACTTATTAGATGAATCAGATGAACTTTCAAAGGATTCAAAAATTAAGGATCACAAGGCGTTTGTGATCCATAGGTGTAAGAAGGTTATGGTAACCATCATGTATCCTGGAAAGCATCCTTACACGCATGCTTACCCACCATCGACACTCTTGAAGCACATTCGAAAGGATGCTATCAAGAAGTTTAATATCGATGATGTCGCTGGACAAAACCTCGAGATTTTTGAAAACGAAAATCAAAATTCAAAACTCAATAGGAACTACCCAGTGGGAAACTTCACCGACTATCCGACCTGTGGCGTGAAGTTGTATTTGGCTGATCCCAATGCGTTCGCAGGATGAAACCAGATCAATTACTTTTTGAGGAGCATTTGAAGCTTCCTGAATACCGCCAAGGAGAAATCTTAGGCTATTGGGGGAAAGTAAATGCTGGTGTTGATAATGAAAAGGGGCCCGTGTGGCCCCATTCATTATTTTGGATATCAGTACCAGAAAGAGTAAACAGCAAAATATCGAAGTACTTTCTCAGGGTAGAGTTGACTAACTACAACACACTGGCACCTGCAGGGTGCTTTTGGGATGTTGAACAAGGTTCCCGACTCGACAATAAATTATGGCCGTGTGTAACGGGACCGATGCAAGCCGGTTTTAGAACGGACTGGTCTAGCCCTTTTGAGCTATATGCACCATGGGATCGAGGTGGGGTTAAAGCACACGCAGAATGGGTTTCGGTTAATTCTGCTGTTTCATGGAAAACAGGGAAATCGAGGATATACAATTATCTTGAAATCATGCATGAAATTTTAAATAGCGAACACTACCATGGACACCGTTAAAATAAGAATCACCAAAGAACTTTGGGGGAAGTTGTACTCTGAATTAAGAGATCGGGGAAACGGAGAAACAGAAAGTGGTGCCTTCCTTCTCGGGAACGAGAGCTCGAATGAAATAATTGATGTTTTATACTATGACGATCTTGAACCCGGATGTCTTGACAGTGGAGCCATTCATTTAACGAATCGTACGTTTATTAGATTGACTAACTACTGTCATGAAAATTCGCTATCCGTCAAAGCAGACATCCATACTCATCCTGGAAGATTTACATCACAAAGCTTCATCGATGAAGAGAATCCTATGATCAAGGTGAAAGGGCATATTGGAATCATTGTACCATTCTTCGCTCTACCCTCAAATTGTGACTTCAAGAAATTGGGAATTCATGAATTCTTGGGAAATGGCTTTCGATGGAAAAGCTATAAGTATAGTGACCGTGTTTTTGTCGTGGAAGAAGATTATGAATATGCGAGATAGAGATTCTATCAGTAGACTTGCAGTTGCTTTCCTCGAGCACGACCCTGAATTGATTAAGCTTGGGAATTCTGCTTTCACTGTGATCGAAGAACGCCTAAGGAGTTATGTGCTGGTCATTAGATGCGGGGAGAGGATAAAGACTTCTGTGTCAGATCAGGCAGCACTTTTAACTGCCATAAATGTTGGCAAAAGATGCTTTAAAGGAGGAGTATACGTTCAAATTTCAGACAAAGTCAAGTCATTGCTACCCTGGCCAGAATACAATGATCTTAACGTTATTGCTCAGAGCCTCGGTGCGCTAAATTTTAAAGATATCGGATCAACTAATTACACTGAGTTATGGATCGGAGCTTCGAGTGATAAAAATACCTGGCGGCTATTAACAAATAATTGGAGTTGTGGAGTAATACCTCCTAACATTGAACTGGTTGAATTACCAGGTGAAAACAATTTTCCTTTGGGCGGGATTGCAGGCGCAGCATTAGCGGTCGGGACAATTTTTCTCAAGGTTGCAGGATTTGATTACAGTATTGGATCAGAACGCTACGGCATTTCATTGTGGAGGCCAAACCAATTATGGTTTGAACCATCTGCACAAGGACCAACACCAGAAAGTTTCACATCAAGCCTTTGGCTCCTTGGACTTGGCCATCTTGGTCAGGCATATTCGTGGGTGATTGGGTTTTTGCCTTTCAAAAATCCCAATGAAATGCTTATTAAACTCCAAGACGATGATCGATTAGTTAAGGGAAATTACGATTCCGGTATGCTAAGCGAGCCAAATTTAGAAAATAACTATAAAACGAGAGTGGTTGCGGCTTGGTTGGAAGCAAGAGGAATTAGCACAAAGATTGTCGAACGTAGGTATGACGCATTTTATTGCCGGCAAGAAGACGACCCTGAAATTTTACTAGGTGGGCTAGATACGATTGCCGTTCGAAAGATTCTGAAAAGTGAGGAGTTTAAACTTATACTCGACTGTGGGCTTGGAGCAGGCCTCAATTTCGACATGATACGATTCAACGCCTTTCCTAATATAGGACGTCCTCCCTCCGAACTATGGAAAAATGCTAAGGAAATTGCTACGACTCCCAACCTTAAAACCCTATCTCAAAAACTGGTTGGCTGCGGTTTCACGGTTGGAATAGCTTCTGCATTTACAGGTTGTTTCAGTGCCTGCATAATGGTCTCTGAGTTATTAAGATCATACAATCAGGGGCTAAAACTTTCTCACATGTATCTTTCATTAAGAGAAATCAGCAATCACGATTGTGGTATACTTGGACATTATAACACAGAGGCCTTTTCGGGTATGACATTATTTACAACCTAGAAAACGATCCTTTATAAAAAATGGAAATCAAGGATGAACCAATGCATTTAAAACTGCATATAGTAGAAACTTCATTATACATTTTGATTTCAGATTAAATATTTGGTGAAATCTTTATTAATTAGCACACATCAAACTGTCCGAATTAGTCGATCCAATGCTTTGAATGATCCGTGACCAACCATGTTTAAAATGCGTGGTAAATCATATAAGTGAGTGATTCTATAAGATCCAAAACCTCTTGGTTAGCTTAAAAATTCGATACCAAAAGTTCTCGCACATTCACCTGTAACACTTTCGAAATTTCCACCAATGTCTCTAAGGAAGGTTGCATATCATTTGTGCACCATCTTGAAACTGTAGTAGCATTTTTATTTAGTTTATCGGCTAGCCATTTGTTAGTTCGCCCCTGCTCAACTAATACGATCTTTATTCGGTTAATTCCTTTTTTGGCCATATTGATGCGCTTATAGTTAAATAAAATACCCTATTACATCAAATATATAACCTGATTATCAATTACTTAAGTGATGTTAAACAGCAATACAATAGTGTATAAATCCATATTAATTGCGTATTTGGTAATAATCATGTATTATTACTTAATTAATTTTTGATGAAAGTCCATCCACAATAATTTTAAGGATATGAAACTAAGATCTATTCGCTATCCACTGGTAAAGCTTCCTTCAGAAACCCAGATAGCTCTGTACCTGATCAAGGAGGAACTAAAAAGTCGCAAACTATTTCATGCCCTTCATGAAGCAGGTTTGGATGACTGTTACTTCCAGCCCCATCTGGATACTCTCATTCTTAGAAGTATAGATATGGATGACGGAACAGACGAGACCTTCGGGCTTTATTATGACATCATCGACAAGAGGAGCAAGAAAATTGAAGCAGACAATGACTCCATCGTGAAGCAAGCGCTCAAAGTATATATAGAGCTCATGGAAGTGAAGAAGCAATTGAAGGAAAAGTGAGGGGACTATAAAATCCCTTCATCTGCAAAGGAGTAGTGCCCATCATTGGTGACAATGACATGATCCAGCACTGCTATATCCAACAGCTTACCCCCATCCTTCAGCTTTCTGGTAAGATTGATATCAGCCTGGCTGGGTGTAAGACAACCTGAAGGATGATTGTGAGCAACGATAACGCTGGAGGCATTGGATTTGAGCGCTGCCACAAAAACCAGCTTCGGATCAGCTACAGTGCCTGCAACGGAACCGCAGGAAAGTTCATAAATGCCCAACACCTTATGTGCCCTATTGAGCAGCATAACCTTGAATTGTTCTACAAATTCAATTTTGTCCAAATCCCAATTTTTGAAAAACACTTCATAGGCTTCTCTGGAACTGCTGACTTTAGGACGTTGAGAGGGTTTTACATTGGATCGATAAACCAGCTGGATTTCAGCTACCCGATGTTGGAGTGTATGATGATTTGTATTTTCCATAATCGTATTGTTTAATTATGGAGCCACACCAGGTTGTGGAAGGGGTAAGCGCAAAAAGCAACGGAATAAATGGAATGTGCGGCTGGATGTGGGTTTATGCCGGAATTTTTTGTCAGCGTACACCTAACACAAACCTATCTTTGCCTATAATTACACGAAACAGTATTTCTGATCATGACGTATTCAAATTGTTATATTTGGGACATCATTTAGAAATGGAAAATTCACAGTCAGACAAAACAACTTCAGTGCTATCTACTGAGTTGATTATTGAACATCTTAAATCCATTAGGGATACTACTGTCATCGGTCTATTAAAAAATGATGATGCCCTGATGGCATTCCTAGAGAAGCATTTTGATACGATTGCGATAAGCCCCGTTAAGCGAGAGTTCTTAAAGAGAGACTTGGTAGAATTAAAAAATTCTTCCCTGGATTTGGTTCATTATTCTTCTCTGATTAAGGAAATCAAAGAAAAGGGAGGCATGATGATCACCGAAGAGCATCATTTATTCAGCCAAGAGTTGAGGGTTATCTGTGAGAAGTACGGATTTTAAACCCCAAGTATTTGTTGAATTTTACTTTCAATAATTTTCAAGCGTTCTTCTCGAATGATGGGTGAAAGATGACATGAAATTATTTCAGTTCGGTTTTCATTTTCCCAGACTTGTTTGTATTCTCCTTGTAAATAATCTTTTACCTCCCCTTCTGTGCTTGTTATTACTTGAACAATAGATATACAATTGTCCGTGAGATAAATGATATCCTCAAAATCGTGGCTGGTTCGGTGTTGACTTTCTCCACGACCGTGGAATGCCGAAAATTTTGTTGCAATAAAATAGGGAAGTGGAAGCAAATTGATTTCCATACCATTCGGCAATGAATATTTCATCAGGTTTTGGAGTCCAGGCTTATACCATGGATTTGAAAACCCTAAAACCTTTTCATCATCGGGCATTATATCCACTGTAACATCCTCATAAGTAAACCGGCAGTACACGTGGGATGTCGGATCGGGGGAAAATCCCAGTCTTGCCAACTCTTCCTGAAGCGCTGCCCACGCTCCGTAACTTTCCAATGTTATGCTTAGGTCAATGTCTTTTGTAGGACGAAGTTCATCCGCTGCTGGATCATCCGTATACAGACTGATCACTGCTCCACCCACAAATGCGACCTTGTCACGAAGATCATTTAAAGCATCGGCTACTTTTTCGACTACACCAATGTTTATTGTTTTATTTTCCATACTTCAGAATCATTTGTTCTAGATGTTTCTTAGCCAATTCGAGTTCACGAGCCCGCCCTACTCTGAGAACATCGATAAGAGCCATGCATTGATACAAAAATTGATCATTCATTGAGGCCTCAACCACTGACGGGTATAATGGTTCTATTGCCTGTCCTTTGCTTTTTCCATTGGCATCTGGCCAGACATAGCTTTCGTTTGATCCAATCAATTTATTAAGAGGCGGTGCACTATGGGCTGTTTTAACGCCTCTAACCATAGCTCCCGGCTTTTCTGGGAACACGTATCTAATACCATGGATCAAAAATTCCAACAATGCCAATCGGCTTACATTTTTCTTGCTCTTATCTATCAGATCGGCATGATAAGACCTGTTTAAAGACTCACTTACTTCGGAGGCGCTAATGTTTAAGTCTGCGGCTATTTGTTTCATTTGCCATGTGAGTTGCCCGCTTCCTATGTAGGAGAGTATTTTAATGAGGATGGGGATGTCCTGAGGTCTCATTCCTGTATGTTTTCTCATAATTTGGGGCTTAAATTCACAATACGCGATTCGCGAATTGCAAAGTAAACATAATTGAATGGATTTCAAAACATGATTCCCTTGCTCATTTGTACCCGGAAACTATCTTGATTTCTTACTTAAGCAATGACTCATTAGAAGGATACTTAGTCATATGCATTTCCCAATTATTTGATTCTTGACCAATAGTCTATGACAGTCTTTAGAAACTCACCTACATCCGTAGTAAATCGCTTTGGTCGTTCATAATGAATATTGTGCCCTGTATTCTCATATCTCCTATAGGTAATCAGGTCTGGGTATTTACTTTTTAGTAGCTCATTCTCTTTGTCAACTGGGAACATATCATGATCTGAAACCGGATCCATAATTAGCATTGGAACGTTTAAATTCCTATAGACTATCCTAGGTTCAATAATTGACATAGATTCCCCAAAAAGGTTTGCCTTGGTAGGTCGTAGAACCGTATTAAGAAACTGCTCTTCATCAGACATATTGAATAAATCTTCAGTACCCACTCCGATACTCCATTTACCATTAGAATCTTCTGTTAGCCATGCAAGAAGTTCAAATTGTGTACCCCCCTTGGTATAATCATATAAAGCCTGGTATGCTTCATATCTGGAATCTAGTAAAGGATAGGATATTCTATCTGCAAATATTTCTTTAACACGATCATTCAATTCCTTTTCTTTCATTTTATGATAATGCGTATTTGTTGAGACAGATCCACCATCCTCTAATACTAAACCAAGTACTTTATCAGGATATGTGTCATAAAACGCAGTAGCAATTACCCCTCCTCTCGACCACCCTCCTATGATGGCCCTATCAATCTTTTTTTCTTTCATCAATGTGTTAATATCATCAGCAACATGATAAAGTGAAACTTCATGCTTTGGTATTTTTGTTAGCCCATGACCATAGTAGTCTATTGCTATTACATAATAGCCGCTTTCTACTAAATCATCAACAGTATCCATCAGCTCATAGCTATTGGTAAAGCTGCCATGAAGCCAAATCAATGGTGTGTCTTTAGGATTTCCCCAATGCAAGTAATGTAAACTGATATTATTCGTTTGTGTAAACCCACCGTGGTTGCGTTCGTACATTTTAAACTCTATTTCTGCACTGTCATAGCGAGAAATGGGAGCCGGATGGTGTGAAGTTAAGGAGCTTTGAGCATGACACAAGACCGTAAAAAGATTCAAGGAAATCAAAATGCAAAACCATTTTTTCATGGATATACTGTTACCGTTTCGTGTATCTAAAACTCTATTTTCTTTAATTTCCAAAGTATACCCCCTCCAATTGCTAATAGTATACAAATGGAGATTAAAACTAAGCCTAGCGTTTTACTTGAATTCCCTCGAACAAAGTAGGAATCATTCCCTTTATCAATGAATTGGATGAATCTGTTTACTCCATCATTTACTGTATCCTCCGTTTCATAGTAAAAGACTGTTACTGTGTCCCCAAGCACCAGGTTGTCAATTCGTTCAAATTTTGGTTTGAAATCCCCAGATTCGCTGCCTACGAATATTTCAAATGGATACTCATAATCTTCAATGGCTAAGTATCTATACTTTCCCATATTTCTTACAGGCAACTGACCTAATTGCTTATCCAGATAGATTATGGTTCCTGTAGTATTATTGTACTCAAACTTTTCCTTTGAGTTCATCTTTATATAAACTACCATCATTGCAACCAACACAATGGCTACTGCAATTATGCCTCTCAAATTTAATGGACCGCCAATCATAAGTTTATATAGTCAAAAGTTTGATTGCCTGTTCGAAGATAAAGAATTTATGATATTCCTTATATTCTACTTTACCCATTTGTTCCAGTCAAGTCACCCTCGGAAACCTCTTCTTCGTTTCTTCCTTCTCTTTTTTGACTTTAAGAATTCATTAGCCAGATCAGGTTGGTAATCAGGGTGGACAGGATTCCCATTAGAAGGACCATCCAGTAACGCTGCCAAATCGAGACCTTTTGATTTTTTTGGAACAGTTTTGATGATATTGTCATCTTCTCGTTCTGTTGACCGAGTTGGTTGTTTAGTACCTCGGCTTTGCTCCGAAGATCCTGAATCGTGTAACTCAGAATTCTCAGATTGTTTGAATACTGGCTGCCGCTTTGTTCTGCCTTGCTGTACAGTTTTTGAATTTCGTGCAGAATGGCCAGCACTTGTTCCTGCGTCAGAGTTGATGGACTTTGTTCTATCATTTGTCTGGTGAATTGTTGTGCGATCTCTTTCTTGTTCATAATTGATGCTGTTTTTAATAGAACCCCATTTGAAGTCATTTCCGAGTTTGGCACCTTTAATAATGATGCCTTCGTATCCATAGGATATTCCGCTCACATAACCGGTGGACGCCTGATTGAACAAGGAATTGATTCCTTTATCCTCCAGTGCCTTGATAAATTCACTTGTTGCCATCCCTTGTTTTTCCTGAAGTACACACCGGATGAGAACTTGTACCTTCATCTTTTGAGAAGGCTCGTTTGTTCTTTTCATCATCTCCAGTTCATTCTTGGTCATAGCACGTTCACGTGCCTGGCTGCTGGAGTTAACCTTTGTTAAGTCATATCTTATCTCTAATTCTCGCATTACCTTTTCACTTCTTGCGAAATCATTGCTATCACTAAGTACCTTTCCATCGTACCCGATCCGGTTGACGAGGATGTGAAGGTGCGGATGGTCAGCATCATGGTGGCGAAACATGATGAATTGGTGTTGGGTGAATCCATTGGCGACCATGTAATCCTGTCCGATCTGTTTCATCGTATCACTGGCAAGGTCTTCGCAAGGTGGGAAGTTGATGGAAGTATGGTAAAAATACTTCTGAAGGTTGGGTCGTTGAGCCCTGACCATTTGTATTTCTTTCATGATGGATTTTTCGCAAACACTTACAAAGGAATGGTCCAGTACTTCAGCTATTCCCTTCTCCACTTTTTCCAGGTTATACCGTAGTGCTCCTCTGAATCCTTTACCCTTGATCTGATTGCCGGTCATTGATGAGTGCTTTGATTATTTTGTTCAGAATCATAGTCAAATCAAGTTGCCTAGCCAGATACTCCTTTGGAAACACTCCTGCGTTAATCCGATGTGTTACCTGATTGAGATTAACACCAATCCTTTTCAACTCCAGGTAAATGGATGTATCCAGAGGTGACATTTTAACAGGAGGGAACTTGCCCACAAACACTTTGTATCTTATCCAGTTGGCTGGACTCAATCCACTTGAAGCGGCATATTGATTGACTTTATTGCTCTCTTCCTCCGTCAACCGGATGTTTACCTGTACTACTCTTTTGTCGCTATCGTTTATCCTGGGTCTTGCCATTACATAAAAAAATCGAACGCAGTGGTCGGGTTACAAGCCGTTGGAGCGTAGCGGAAACATGGCTTGCTCCTTCTAGTTTCAGGTATCTTATTATCCAAATACATCTTTCTATCCATTCTTTTTAAAATCATAAGAACTCTCATCAGGTAGTTATTTCAGTTGCTTCCACCTTCCTCATACTGTTTAAATTTTGAACAGGTTGTTTCTTCCTGACTTTATGTTTTTTTGAAATATGCCCATCCAGAGATCGCTTATTTGGAAATGGACCTGCGCCACATTCAGAGCACCATTCTGTAATTTTGTCCTTTTCATCATTCAGTCTTCGGTAAAACAATTCACTTAGTTGCCACACAGCCAAGGAATGAATCAGGCATATACAAAGGCTGATCAGTGTTGTTTTGATGTTTTCATGATTAGGGTTTTGGAGCGCTACAAACCAATAGTTGTAGTAGAAAGCATTTAGGAAGAAGCTTACGATAGCATAAAACTTACCCGTATTTCTATATCCGTTAATGATGAAGACCAGGATTAGGAATTCTATCACAGCTGCCAGTGCTATCCCGTAAGTCCAATTGAGGAAAGTAAAACCTGACACCGTCATATCCAGATGTTCTAGTTCTTTAAAGAGGTGGCCTGCATGAGGAACATAAAGAATGATCAGACACAGCGAACCGTGAAAAACCGCTTCTCTGCTTTGTAGGTAGGTGACTATATTTTTCATATGACCTTGTTTAAGGTAATTCCATTAACACCAGTGGTTATCGTCTTATCCCTTTCGACCTTTTGCGAGGTAAGGCTTGACCTTGTTTTTCTTTTAGCGATGCTATCAGGTATTCGTTGACATCTTTCTTATCCTTGTAGAGGTGTGATGCATCCTTGTATACAATACCTTTCTCTTTCAATCCCTCCTTTGCCTCTCTGGCAGGAGTGTCATTATCCAGAAAGAGGCGAGTCTCCTTGTAGGATTGAAGAAGGGTTAAATTTCGATTGAGTAGCCTCAAAGAGTTAAGGATCAGGAAATCTGAGTTAAGGGTCAGGTGTTTTATTTCATTGTTATCAATTTTCAATACAGAGAGAAAATCAATAAACCCTTCCAAAACAGAAATTCTGGAAGCTCCATTTTCTATTAGTGAAATATCTTTCGGTGAAGAAGAACCCTTGAACCAACGATTGCGAAGTTCAAAAGCACCTTGCTGATTTGGGAAACCAATTGCTTTATAGGTCTTCGGCCCAATTCTGAATTCAATTTCCTTACAGAATTGGCGACCTAGCTCCAGATCAATTCCGCGACTGTCCAGATAATTAATCAGGTCTGCATTGGTCAAGTCTTTTGCTGAAACAACCACTAATTTGTTTTCCGGTCTGTCTATTGAAGGTGGATGCTGGCGAATGGAAACATTGCCATAGTTACCATTTGATAACTTTTCCAGGAATTCATAAAGTGTACATTGGTGAAGTTTAGCTCCTAAATCCAGAATGGTTCCCCCTTCGCCAGTACCATGATCAAACCACACATTGGATTTTGTGTTGACCTTAAAGGAAGGCGTTCGTTCTTCACGAAAAGGGGAATGGTACCAGCTATCATTGCCTCTGATTTTAGCTGATTCAAACCCTAACCTGGATAAATACTCCGTGATAGGGATTCTTTTAGCTTCATTGAATGAAAGGTGCTTAGCTTTCATCTGTTGCAGTCCATTGGTGATTGATCTTTCATCACAAGTACTACCTGACTTGCGTTTATGGGATGATAGGAAGGGTTGTATTTTAGATAACCAAATGTTTGAAGCTCCCTGATTACTTTATGATAAGTAGCCTTTGAACGAATTTTTGAAGCTTGCATTAATACGCTTCTAGACACCCGGTAGGGTTGTTGAAATTGCTCGATTATCCATACATCGCATAAAGCAAAAGCCATGGCAATATGAATTGGTTTCAGCCTGTCGTCCGCTACCACCTTGCTGATATATTGAGTAAGTTGTTGAAGCTTATCCATCAATACTTCTATTTGGAATTGCTCTCAAGAAGCTTGACTATTTCTTCGTAATTGTAAAAGACTATGCCACCCACTTTGGTATAATTCAGAGTTCCATTAACTCTTAAATTTTGCAAGGTACCAGGGGATATTCCCAACATCTTGCGAACCTCCAATGATCTCAACCATTGTTTTGCGGGCTGACCATTCCTTTCTTGGATCAGATTTTTGATTTCAGAAAATAGTTCACTCCTGAAATCATGAAGATCACCAATGGTCAGTAGTTGATCACGATTGAAACCCGAACCTAATTCATTTGACTCCTTTGAATTTGCTTCGTTCATATCAAAATTAATTATGAGTTGCAATCTGAATTAAAAGTCGATATGACTTTCACAAGTTGTCCCCAACTTGGGTGTAAAATATTCCAAATTAATTCGTTGCTTTTAAAGATTTGATACGACTACATACTGGCAAAGTTGGGTGTCCAATTTGTTTTGGAATCGTTTGTGCTTGTTGTGGCTAGATTTTTTATCAATCATACATTTTGACATGATTTGGAAAATTGCAGTCCATAATTTAATTTGCTTTACATAATATAAGGAAATGACGAAAGACTATATAGGGGAATTTGAAGAATTAGTACTAATCCTTGTTGCTGCATTAGGTCAAGAGGCCTATGGAGCTATCATTGCTGAGGAAATAGATAAGAAACTTAAACGAGAGGTTAACCTCAGTGCGGTTCATGTGACCCTATATAGGTTAGAAGATAAGGGGTTAATTAATTCCGCTTACGGTGGTGCGACCAAAGAAAGAGGTGGCCGAAGAAAACGGATTTACACCATTACAAGTGCAGGTATGGCTATTCTGCGTGCCATGCAGGATTCACGACTTCGTCTTTGGAAACTTGTGCCACAACTCAAACTGTCAGGCTCATGAGTTTGCAACAGCCACCAAACTGGATATTAAAATTCCTCTGTTGGTTCTGTCCGGATCATCTGCTGGAAGAAATTGAGGGTGATTTGTTTCAAAAATTTGAGAAGGATGTTGAGAAGTTGGGACTAAAAAAAGCAAAAAGAAAATTCACGTGGAATGTGATTGGGTATCTTAGATCGGGGATTGTGATGAGGAATAGTTTCTCATTGCGTCTAAATTCAATGTTCGCCTCAAATTTGCGATTTACCTTAAGAATCCTCTCCAGAAATAAGATTTTTACATTTATAAACGTCTTCGGATTAACAATTAGTATCGCGGCTGTCATTCTTAATATGGACTATGCCGCTTTTGAAAAAAGTTATGACAAGTTCTTTCGAAGACATGAAAACATATTTCGGTTGCAACACAATCGATATGTAGATGGTGACCTGTTATACAAAAAAGCCATGACTTTTCCTGAAATAGGTTTGGCCCTTAAGAATTACTTTCCTGAAATAGAAGAGGTCGGAAGATTATTTCCCGCAGGAATGAATATTGAGCCGGTGTTTACTTCACAGACCGAGTCAGGTGAAGAGAAGAGCTTTTCAGAACCTAACACTTACTTGGCAGACAGTACATTTATTAAAATATTTGACCTTGACTTTATTCATGGCAATTCAAATTCGGCCTTATCAGGTATAGACAAAGTAATTATATCAAAGTCTACTTCACTACGCTATTTCGGTAAAACCGATGTTATTGGTGAAAAATTGAGGGGAAATATTAAGGATGTAGAAATCACTGGCGTGTTTGAGGATTTACCAGAAAACAGTCATTTAAAATTCGACATTCTCTGGTCATGGTTTGATGTATATGGGGAAAGAAGCCGATTTACTTGGGATGGATTTTATACTTACATATTGATTAGAGACAAAAGTAATCCAGAAAATATACGCCAGAAGCTTTCCGAATTTGCAATTTACTATATGGGACCATTCTATGCAGATCAACCCGGTTCATATTCACAGTTTGAAATACAACCGTTAGCAGACATTCATTTAAAATCGCATTTAGAGGGAGAGTTAAAACCTAACGGAAACCTAACTGTAGTTAATATAATTATCTTTTTTTCATGGCTTATTCTTCTCATCGCAATAATTAATCATGTCAATTTAAATACTTCAAAGTCACTAGATAGACTAAGGGAGGTTGGTATTCGAAAAACGATTGGATCCTCAAAATTTCAACTAACAATACAATTTTTAATTGAATCCTTCATCATTAATCTTCTTGCCGTGACATTTGCATTGAGTCTTTCGTGGACTGTCTACCCTACCATCAACGAAATTTTCAATACTAAAATCACTTTGGAATTAATTTCGCAACCATTCTTTTGGATCTGTATAATCGGCTTTACCATAATTGCAAGTATTATATCAGGGTTCTATCCAGCATTCATTCTCACCAGACACAAAATACATCATGCGCTTAAAGGGTTATCTGTCGGGGGGAAAAAATCAAATTTTCAAAAATCACTTGTAGCCGTACAGTTCTCCATTTCTCTGCTTCTTATAATAGCATCATATGTCACAGTTGAACAAGTACGGTATATGCAAAACAAAGACCTAGGGTTTGGCAGTCAAAATAAAATAGTGGTAAAAATACTTCCTAGCCATGGTGATGAATCTGATACGATCTTTGTTAATAACATTAGTCAAATTAAAAACGAACTATCGGCCTATCCCTTCATAAATAAGTCGACAGTTTCATCTAGCATACCTGGAAGACAAAACGAATGGCGAGGACGGACTCGACTGGCGGGAGAAAACAATTTATCAATAAGTGCTAACCTCACAAGAATTGACGAGGATTTTATCGATGCCTTTGAACTGAACCTCTTGGCTGGGCGAAACTACACCTCATCATTGAACAACGAAAATTCCATTGTTATCAATGCAGAAGCAGCGAAACAGTTAGGCTTCCCAAAGCCTAAAGAAGCTCTCGGTGAGAAGATAATGATGTTTCGAGAACGGGAAATTATTGGAATTGTACAATCCTTTCATGAGGCAGGGTTGCAAGAATCAATCAGTCCTTCGCTATTTATAACCGGAGAAGGATATACGAAATTCTTGACTATTGGCGTAGCAGCTGGTTCACTATCTGATCAAATTAAAACTATAGAGCAAATATGGAAGAAGCACTTCCCTAATAAACCTTTCCAATATTTCTTCCTATCTGATTACTTCAATGGGCAATACCAAGCAGATACACAAATAAGTAAGAACATCAGCATATTTTCAACCTTGGCTATTATCGTGGCTTCTTTGGGGCTTATTGCACTTGCATCTTATACCATTCATCGAAAGACAAAGGAAATTGGAATTAGAAAGATTCATGGTGCGAGCAAGGCACAAATTGCTTTCGCTCTAAACCTAAATTTTATGATTCCAATTTTCGTTGCAGCAGTGGTAGGAATCCCCTTTGGAATCTATTTTGCCAAGTGGTGGCTTGAGCGGTACGCATACAGAATTGACTTATCTATAAATCTTTTCTTAGTTCCTCTCTCTATACTCTTCGCTATAAGTCTATTAACGATACTTTTTCAATCTATAAATGCCGCATCGAAAAATCCAATAGATAGTCTAAGATATGAATAGAGAAAAGTCTTCGCCAATTCTCCGCTTGCTCCGCTGGTTCTGCCCTGCTCATCTGCTGGAAGAAATAGAAGGCGATTTACAACAGAAATTTGAAAGGGATTCAAAACAGTTTGGTCTAAGGAAAGCTAAAAGGAAATTCATTTGGAATGTCATCAGGTATTTCAGGCCAGGTATTATTTTCAGATATAAAAATCAGGGAAAAACAAATATGTTCCCTATGATTCTCCACAACATACGATTTGGAACCCGGCATCTGCTCCGTCAACCGCTAAATTCTGGCATTCACATTATAGGGCTTACACTAGGAATATCGGTATGCCTCACAATCGGATTGCTATTGCGGTATGAATTCACATACGATGACTACCATAGGAATGAAAGCCAGATATTTAGGGTGAACGCCTCTTTTCCGGCACAGGATTTTAACATCTATGCAACACCCATCTTGTTGGCAGATGAAATAAGACGAAATGCGTCTGGGGCAGAACGTGTTGCGCTGGCTTTACCACAATTCACGAGTACCGTTTGGATCGGTCCAGAGAAAGTCTTTAAACAGTCCCAGATAATTATCGCAGAGCCTGCATTCATCGATATTTTCAAGTTTGAACCTATCGTAGGCGACTTACATCAGGCCCTTAAGAAGCCGTACACGGCTTTACTTTCTGAAAGTACTGCTGCAAAATTTTTTGGCAATGATAATCCGGTCGGCAATTCGTTCAAATTCAGGAATGAATTTAACATTACTGTCGAAGGGGTTTATAAGGATTTGCCCTCAAATACAAGTCTTCCAGTTAGTGCTATTCTTTCCTATGTAGATAATCCGAAGTACCTCAATAATGGCGACACATGGTATTTCGGGCAGAGCCCCTGGGTCAAACTTCAGGCCTGCACTTACCTATTGCTTGAGCAGGGACAGGACTTAGAGGCGTTTCAAACTCAGCTAAACAGGATAGCAGAGAAAAACATTAATTCCTCTACTGAGGTTGACAAAGATGTTAAAGGACAATTCTTACTTCAGTCACTTTCAAGTATTCATCTGGAGCCGGAATTTCGTGGTCCGTGGGTACGCCCGATTCAACCAATGTGGCTTTGGTTTTTCGGAGGCATTGGGCTGATTGTACTTACGCTCGCTTGCATCAACTTTCTCAATCTCTCCACAGCGCAGTCCATGACCCGCACGCGAGAGATCGGTGTTCGCAAAGTAGTGGGTGCAAGAAAGGGCCAATTAATTGGACAATTTCTTTGTGAAACCATCATACTCGTATTTGTGGCCTGGGTGATATCCGTGGTGTTAGTAAAACTTTTCCTTCCCTTCATTAATACCTTGATAGGAAAACAGATCTTATTTGATCTTTGGTCCCCACAATTACTGATTACCATAGGCGCTTCCATCATCATTGTTGGTTTATTATCTGGCATCTATCCAGCTTGGGTCGTTGCCCGAATTAGACCAGCATTGAACTTGAAAAGTGGCCAGATGTCAACTGGAGGGTCATGGTCGCGAAAGTCTTTAGTAATTCTTCAGTTAGGTGTTTCCATGGTACTTCTTGTTATTGTCGTTGTCACCACGAGGCAAGTCAACTATATTAAAAATCTTGACTTAGGTGTAATAACAAAGAATGTTATAGGTGTGGAAATACCAGACCGGAAACGAAGCCAGACTTTTTCTTCGGAGTTGATGAGGATCCCCGGAATCGAAGTTGTTTCACTCGCACGTACTCAAGCTGTGAACGATGACCATTGGTGGAATGGCATTAGCGCTAACGAAGAAAGTCAATCCATAACCGCATGCGCCATCCAAGCCGATTCCCATTATCTTGATATTTACGGTTTGAAACTTATCACAGGGACTATTCCACAGGACACATACGACACCACTAAGTCGAAGGTGAATAGGGTGGTCGTAAACGAAAATCTTCTTAAAGCTCTTGACTTGGGATCTGCAGAAGAAGCTATTGGTAAACGTTTTAACTGGGTAGGTGAAACAGAAATTACTGGGGTTATTGCAGACTTTAATACTGAGCCGCTACGTTACGCACTCTCTCCTACACTAATCGTGCAGGATACTTCACTTTACAATATGGCTTGTATCAGGTTGGAGAAAGGATCCAACGTAGCAGCTGCTTCAAAGAAGATTGAAGCATTGTGGAAAAGGACATTTCCAAATGAAGTTTTCGAATTGAAGTTTCTCGATGACCAGGTAGATGGCTTTTATAGATCAGAAGAGCAGCTAATGAACATTTTTAGGATTTTTGCCGGTATCGCCATTTTCATTTCTTGCCTTGGAATTTGGGGTCTCGCTGCATTCGATATTATGAGTCGCACAAAGGAGATTAGTATCCGAAAAGTGTTGGGAGCGACTGTAAGTAATGTTATCAAACTCCTATCTGGCCAATTCCTAAGGCTGGTGCTAATTTCTTGTTTGGTTGCTTTGCCGATCAGCTATTTCGGCATTAGCCGGTTTCTTGATCTGTTCGCCTATAAAGTAAATGTGGGATGGTGGTTTTATGCCTTACCTGCGCTGTCCCTGTTGCTACTTACATTGTTAACGATCAGCATACTTACCATTCGGGCGGCTCTCACCAATCCAGCCAACAATCTAAGAAGCGAATGATGGCGCCTAAGGACAACAGACAAAACAAACCAAAATGGATTTTCAAACTTCTTGAATCCTTTTGTCCTCCCCATTTATTAGAAGAGATTGAAGGAGATCTAATTCAGAAATTTGAGCAGGACTTGAAGTTTTCAAACCACTCCAAGTGGTCGGAAGACTACAAGCTAAGGAGAGCGAAGAGAAGATTGTTTTGGAATGTGATTCGCTTTTTCAGACCGGAGATCGTCCTGAGGAATAAACGACAGATAGGATTTACTCAAATCTCCATATTTCAAAACTATTTCAAAACAACTTATCGCCATCTCTTAAAAAACAAGATCAACTTCTTCTTCAAATTAGGTGGGCTCACGCTGGCATTATTCAGCTTTCTAGTCATCGCTATCTATGTTTCCTTTCAGCTGTCATTCGATACCTTCCACGAAAACTATGAAAATATTTATCGAGTCAATTCTCAATGGATGGAAAATGAGCAACTTTCTTCCTATGCCGTTGTGCCGCCAGGTGTAGGCCCTACGCTTAAATCTGAATTGCCAGAAATAGAATCTTATGCTCGAATGGGCCATCCTAGTAAATACCTTATCAAGTATCAGGATAAGTCCTTTCGCTTCAATGGTTTCACAGAGGCTGACAGTACAATATTTGATGTGCTTACTTTTAGATTCTTGCGAGGCACTCGGCAGGCGTTTCACCATCCAGGGTCAATCATATTGACACAATCGCTTGCTGAGCAAATCTTTGGTGATGAAGATCCGTTAGGCAAATCCATTTCATTCACCGACCGTTCTAATAAAACTTTCGAGATCACTGCTTTGATTGAAGACCTACCGCCCAATTCTCATTTAGACATTAAAGCGCTATTGCCATACGAAGCTCTAAAAGACAGTGCAGATTTATACGTTGACCCTTGGGAAATAAGTATTGATGGCTCTGTAAATCTTTACATTCGGCTGCGTAAAGATGCTGATGCAAAATCGTTCCGATCAAAGGCAGAAGCTATCATTAGAAAAAACATTAAAGAGCGCAGCGATGGCCTTGATAAAACCTACCAAATTCTCCTTCAACCGATAAGAGATATTTATTTGGATGACCCGTTACAGGTTGAATTCAATAAAAAAGGAAACAGTGTTTACGTTTACATTTTTAGTCTGTTGGGTGTTTTTCTGCTCATCATCGCTAGTATCAATTATGTAAACCTGTCAATTGCAGATTTCCATAAGCGGACCAAAGAAATTGGTATCCGAAAAGTGTTCGGTGCTCGAAAAAAGCAAATAGCATTTCAAGTTGCTTTTGAAACTCTATTGTATTGCTTTCTTGCTTTAGTATTAAGCACTGGTATTTTAATTTTTATTTTCCCGGAGCTCTTACAACGTTTGGAACCCAACTTGAGCCTTGACCTTCTGAGAAAACCTAAGTTACTGAGTCTAATTAGTATCGCTCTAATTGCCCTCATCTTCTTTTCAACTCTTTACCCTGCGTATCAGCTTTCAAGAAATGAAGTTGCTATGGATCTAAAGGTAAGTACAAGACTTGGACGCAATTCAACAATTGGGCAAACACTATTGCTCACTCAGTTTATTATATCTATTGTATGCATCACGGGTACCTTTATTGTTGCAAAACAAGTGGAGTTTATCCATTCAAAAAATCCAGGCTATGACCGACATAATGTTGCTGTACTTTTTATGCCGGACAGATATCCCGAAGAAAAAATTCCGGTAATGAAGACTGAACTATTGCGAATACCAGGTGTTGAGCGTGTTTCTTACTCCACCTTTTTGATTGCAGGGGGTGGATATTACAAGGATTGGTATCATGTAGAAGAAAATAATACGATGAAGCCCGTTCAACTCAATGAAGTATTTTTCGATCACGATTTTTTTGACGTAATGGGTGTACCGCTTGTGGCTGGAAGAAAATTTGATGTTAATAATCCTAGTGACTCTCATTCCGCTTTCATCATCAATGAGGCAGCCGTCAAGGAATTGGGGTGGAGCGATCCTATTGGAAAGAGAATTGGGGTTGGTTATGAAGAGCCGCAAGGCGAAAAGTGGGAAGGCACAGTTGTGGGGGTAATGAAGGACTATAACATCTATTCGTTTAAAGAAAAAATTGAACCTTTGGTTATGCGTCTGCCTTGGTCAGATTGGCCGGGTCAATGTTTATATGTAAGAATGACTGGCCCAATCGAACCAACTCTTGCCGCAATCAAGAAGAAATATGAAGAAGTACTCCCTGACTTTACTGCAGAATATCACTTAATTGATAACCTTTACGAGCGTCAATATCGCGAAGAGGCTAAGGCATATTCTGTTCTGCAGATTGTCACATGGATCATAGTAATGATTTCTGCACTTGGTATTTTTTCATTGTCTATTTACTTGTCGGTCAGTAGAATGAAAGAATTCGGGATTCGGAAAGTTCTTGGCGCAACCATGCGTCAAATTGCCCAGCTCCATATGGGCTACTTTATGCGATTGGTGGTGCTGGCTAATATTATTTCGCTTCCGATTGCATATTGGCTCATCAATGGCTGGCTGGAAACTTTTGCGTACCGCATTGAAATGACCTTAATTCCATTTATTCTAGTGGTGGTGATCACCGCTTTGTTGGTTGTAATCTCCGCTGGCTATTCTTCCTGGAAAGCTGCAAGAATGAATCCAGTGGATGTAATCAAGGGTGACTAAAGCAATAGTATGCACATTCATCGTTCAATCGTGATATGCCGCAGGACAGAGTGGCTCACGTACTTATTTACTTCTGAATGCAGAATGAAATAAGTAAAGAATTTCTGAGCGATTTCAAAGAATTGATTTTAACGCTGGTTGCGCCCTCCACGAAAATGTCTACGAGGCTACTATTACCATTAGAAATGATGCAATGGGTTGGAAACATTTCTAATCCCTACATTATTTTTGATCAGATTAGCCTTATTCACAATAATTGCTCAAGCAGTCAAACCAGCGTGCGGTAATGCCATAGATAGTCTACGATCAAAACAAAATGATTATCAAAGAAGACACAATATCCATTTCCAATTCAGGTTGTATAGGTTGCGGAGCAGGTTGTGGTGGCAGGTAATTCCAACTAGATTATTTCTGTGACTATACGACAAATCACACTTATAGCCTTGATGATACTGCCTGCAATGGCTTTTGGCCAGGTAAAGAAAAAGATGAGGCTGTATGAAAAGAATATGCAGGTCTCACTCTTTCCAGGAATAAGCACCAATGGAATTAACAGTGGATCTTATTTCAACAAATACTCACTCAATCTATTTGGAGGTTTTTCCGCAGGAAATAAAATCTTAGAAATTGGCCTCCTCACGAATTCCAACACACAAAGCAGTACAGGTATACAATTAGCTGGACTGGCAAATATTATTGGCACAAATGCTTTTTTGAATCTTTCTCAATCAGAAGAAAGGGATCTCATCAACAAAGAAGAATTTGAGACGAATGGCAAAGGAATTCAACTCGCAGGCTTTCTCAATTACGTACGGACTCACTCATCTGGAATTCAAATAGGCGGTGTACTTAATGTGGTAGGTGGAGATTTAAGTGGTATACAAATGGCAGGAATCGGAAATAGTGTAGCCAATAGCGCCAATGGTTACACCCGAGGATTGCAATTGGCTGGATTTTATAATATTTCACGAGAATCCATTGCAGGCATGCAATTAAGCGGCCTTTTTAACTACACCGATGGACAACTCTCAGGTACTCAACTTGGGTTGATCAACAAAGCTAAAATCCTTGTTGGCAAGCATACACTTCCTTCTACTAAAGCAAGGAGCCTGCAATTGGGTTTGCTAAACCTCAGTAAAGAAATGGATGGAATACAAATCGGTCTTGTCAACTTTGGTCGTGCTGCCTTGGGCACTCAGATAGGCTTGATTAATTTCTTTGAAAAGTATCCTACGAAAGAGAATACAAAAAAGGGTACACCTATTGGCTTGTTCAATTTTGGTTCAAAAGGATCAGTATTTCGCGCTTCGTATAACGAGCTATTCACAGCCAATATTGAATATACTACTGGAAATTGTCTCAATTGCTCAGTAGCCCAATCTGAAATGCCCTTTGCTGGCAAGAGGCAAATATTCAATCAGAATGCATTAATTCTTGGTTACAACCCGTTACAGGAGACATGGGGTTTTGGTTATGGCTTTTTGAAAATAGCATATAATAAATCAAGCATGTTGCCAACTGATCCCAACAATAGAAAGAAATTTATTAGTTACGGAGTCAGACTCATACATCTCAACAGAGAAATTAATTTTGATAATTCCTTCAACTTGCTGAGTCGCCTCCATATTGAATATGGAAAAAGATGGTTTGGACACTATGTTTTTATAGGCGCCTCCTTTAATTATTTTATTCATGAAATTCAGGATGTGGAAGTATATAAAATAAATAGCCCGAAGTTATCCGCTGGCAATCTATTTAAGTACAGTAGCACCTTTTGGCCGGGATATACTGTAGGAGTACAACTATAGATAGTTTTGCTCCTTTCATCTTTTAATGTTCTAGCAGGTTACACGGGCAAATGGGTCATTAAGCTCATTATCACAAATTATAGACAGCGATCTTGTTCTTGATCAAACAATTCGCTTATTTACTTCTCAAATCAGAACCTAATGCCAAAAGAATTTTTAAGAGATTTTGAAGAATTGATTCTAACTATGGTGGCTGTGCAACAAGAAAATGCTTACGGGGCTGCCATAACCATTGAAATGGAGCAATGGCTTGGAAGGAAAGTAACGTTAAGTGCAGTCCATGTATCTCTTTATCGTCTTGAAGATATAGGGTACATCAAGTCCAAAGTCGGTGGTGCAACTAATGAACGTGGAGGAAGGCGAAAAAGAATTTATTCCATTACGAATGCAGGACTTTCTGTTCTTCGCTCAATGAAAGAAAAGAGAACGGAAATCTGGAAATTAGTACCACAGTTGAAATTGATCAATAGTTAAATGAAATCACTTCCTGGATGGTCAGAAAGATTACTTCGTGCAATTTGCCCTGATGAGTTGTATGAACAGATAGAGGGAGACCTCATCGAGATATACAACTACGAAGTAAAGACAGTAGGGAAGCGAAAAGCGAAGCTACGATTTGTCCTGGCATGTTTTCGATTCTTAAGACCAGGGATCTTTTTGAGAAACAAATTTTCATTGAAGATTAACTCAATAGATATGGTTTTTAGCTACTTCAAAATCGCCTACCGGCACCTGATGAATAGTAAAGCGTTTGCATTGATTAACGTAACCGGTCTGGCTGTTGGCATAACGGCATTCTTTCTAATTATCCAGTATGTAAGTTTCGAGATGAGTTACGACCGCTTCTACACGAACAGTGAGAACATTTACCGGATAGGTCTTGAACTCTACAAGAAGAGCGAACTCCAAACATCGTCATCCAAAAATTTTGGAGGCCTAAAAGAACTGATTAGTGAAAACTTTCCGGAAGTTGATGCTGTCACTGGGTTTTACAAAACACCAGCAAATACAGGAGTATTCTTTCGGCACAACGGAAAAATCTATAACGAGCTAGGCGGCAAACTCAATACCGACTCCACCTTCTTTAAAGTTTTCTCCGGTATGTTGGTGAAAGGCGATGCAGCCACGGCTCTTAGCGAACGCCATTGCATAGTTGTGTCTGAGTCGATGGCCAAGAAAATATTCGGGGATGAAGAGCCCATGGGTCAGCATATTCAATCGCCCAATGATGCTGGTGATGAAAGCGAACGGGTGATCACTGGTGTCTTCAAAGATTTTCCACCCAACTCACATATACACGCCAATTTTGTAGTGCCGCTTGAACCTTTCATGAAAGATGGAAACGAATGGCGCCAGGCGTTTTTGCATACCTATATTTCGCTTAAAGAAGGTAACAACCCCGAAGCGGTGAGCAATCGCCTCAATCAATTCTATCGAAAAATGGCGGTGAAGTATCCGGAAATGAAAGAAACAAAATCATTTCTTCAACCCCTTACCTCTATTCATCTCTCTTCTCAAATGCAAGATGAGTTGGAAGTTAATGGCAACAAAAATCTGGTTTACATTGCTTCGGCCATCGCGCTTATTATCCTCATCATTGCATGGATAAACTACATTAATCTCGAAACGGCCCGCTTTGCTTTGCGTGCCCGCGAGGTGAGTGTGAGACGCGTTATAGGTTCTGGCAAGTCTGACCTGGCACTTCAATTCCTTATTGAGTATTTCTGTGTTCTTGTTTTGGCCATTGCTCTAGCAACTTTATTGATGGCTTTCATTATTCCCCGCTTTAGTTATCTCACAGGGATTCCTATTGATTCAATCCAATGGTCTCAGCCATCAATATGGCTCATCGCCTTTGCAGTGTTAGTTGTAGGTTCGATCTTAGTCGGCATTTATCCGGCCATATTCCTACTTCGGTTGAACCCTGTGACAGCCCTGAAAGGAAAATTCGGTAATACGAGCGGTGGACGGACCATTCGAAAATCCCTTATTGTAGTTCAATTCAGTGCATCACTCATCTTGACTGCTTGTGTTTTAGTGATGCACAGTCAGTTAGACTTTATGCAATCAGTCGACAAGAAGTTTGATCTTGACAATGTTGTCACCTTACGAAATCCAACTGCTTATTCCAGCGAAGAAGTAATTGAAAAACATACCGCCTATCGAACATTGGAAAATAAATTAATGGAAAGCGCGTCCGTACAAATGGTCAGCAGTTCATCGGCTATACCAGGCACAGAAATTGGTTTCACGTATGTGAATCTTTTAAAACGAAATATTAATGATCCCTACGATCCCACACGGTTTAAAACGCTCTTCGCAGACTATAACTACATTCCATTTTATGGACTAAAACTTTTAGCAGGACGGAATTTTGATCCCCCTAGGCCAGTTCAAAAATGGATTGATCCATGGGATGATGAAAACTGGTTAACCTTGATTCTAAATGAAACCGCAATTCGTGCACTGGGTTTCAACTCACCGGAAGAAGCAGTCGATAAAATAGTGGAGTTCGAAAATTTTGAAGATCATTTTCAAAAGCATAAAATAATTGGTGTTGTGGAAGATTATCATCACGAAGCGGTGAAGAAAGAAATATCCCCAATGATCCTTTCACCCAACTATGGAAGTTTTCAGCAGGTGTATTATTCTATCCGCATAAATCCCACAAGCAGCCGTGAACAAGCTGTTGACGACATTCGGAAAAGCTGGACGGCAGCTTTTCCCGATAAACCATTCGAGTATTCATTCCTCTATGATTATTATGACCAACAATTCAAATCAGAACGCTATACAAAACGGATCTTTTCTGTATTTTCCGGAATAGCCGTTTTTATAGGATGTCTTGGCATTTTCGGGATAACATTGTTTGATGTAAGCGCCCGACAAAGGGAAATCAGCATTCGCAAAGTATTAGGCGCATCGGTAGCCAGTTTGATTGGTCTGCTGTCGAGAGATAACGTGCGATTGATTGTACTCTCTGCTATTGTCGCAACACCATTGATTTATTTCGTTGCACAAAAGTGGCTTTCGAGCTATCCGATGAGAATTGTTGTCTCTCCGATGTTTTTTGTAATCCCACTGGCAATTCTTCTTTTGTTGGTCGCATTCGTAAGCTCATTTCAAACAATCAAGGCGGCTAGTACCAATCCCATCGATCACTTAAAGAATGAATGAGTTAATAAGCCATAACCCTCAAAATAGTAAAATGAAATCGCTTCCAGCATGGGCAGAAAGATTACTTCGTGCAATTTGTCCTGATGAGTTGTATGAACAGATTGAGGGAGACCTCATCGAGATATATAACTACGAAGCAAAGACAGTAGGGAAGCGAAAAGCGAGGCTACGATTTATCCTGGCATGTTTTCGGTTTTTCAGACCGGGGATTGTGTTGAGGAATAAGTTCTCAATGTCATTAAATAATACCGACATGCTAAATAATTACATTAAAATCGGAGTGCGGAATCTATTAAGAAACAAAGGCTATTCTCTCATTAACATTGTCGGACTGACTTTGGGCATGGCAGTGGCTATTATGATTGGACTCTGGGTATTCGATGAGTTGAGTTTTAATAAGTCGTTTAGAAATTGGAAAAGAGTTGCCAGAGTTCAACATCATATTTCCTTTGGTGATGATGTTTTTACCCATGATGGTGTTCCTGCACCCTTTGGCAAGGAACTAAAGAATAGCTATGCAGACTTTGAAGAGGTTGTTACAGCTTCAGAACCTGCTGATCATGTAGTAGGTTATGACGATCACAATTTTTCCAAATCCTGCCGTTTTGTGGAGCCTGAGTTCATCAAGGTCTTTTCTATTCCTCTTTTACAGGGTAACTCTAATGCATTGAAGGACATTCAATCAGTACTGTTATCCAAATCCTTTGCTGACGCATTAATTGGAGACGAGGCCTTGGGCACAATAGTAAAGTTTGATAACCGGGATAATGTAATTGTAGCCGGAATATTCGAAGACTTCCCTGCTAATTCAAAATTTCACGAAACCGCTGTCTTACTACCAATGGATTATTATTTTACACTTAGTGAAAGTACTCTACGACAAAAAGATAATTGGGATGATTTTTCATTTCAGTGTTATGTATTGGTCAAAAATGAGAATTCATTTCACGAAATAGAGCAAAAAATAAAGGACGTTGCCTTTCAAAAAACTTCAGAGCAGGGAAAGCTCCTTAAACCTGAGGGCCTACTATTTCCAATGGAGAAATGGTATCTCTATTCAAACTTTAAGAATGGAAAGAACATAGGCGGTAAAATTCAATTTGTGTGGATCTTCGGCATTGTTGGCGTATTTGTCTTGTTTTTGGCTTGTATCAATTTTATGAATCTCAGCACAGCAAGGGGCGAAAAAAGATCCAAGGAAATCGGTATCCGCAAAGTGATGGGTTCAGTTCGAAGTCAGCTTGCCAATCAATTCATGATCGAATCATTTCTAGTTGTTGCCATTTCATTTCTTTTATCTATTATGACAGTGACATTGTGCTTGCCTTGGCTCAACGATCTTGTAGGTAAGCAAATGGTCATCCCATGGAGTAATGGAAGCTTTCTTTTGATCTTATTCGCATTTGCTCTTGTAACAAGTTTATTAGCGGGAAGTTACCCTGCGTTCTATCTATCGTCTTTCAATTCAATCAAAGTGCTGAAAGGAACATTTAAGGAAGGACGTTTTGCTTCCGTCCCCCGAAACTTAATGGTCATTTTTCAGTTTTCAATTTCTACCATTCTAATTGTTGGAGCACTAGTCATATTCCAGCAAATAGAATATGCCAAAGATCGTCCTATTGGTTTTGATCGGGAAGGCATCATCTTCATTGATATCCGCACTCAGAATTTAGCCAAGGCGAATTATAATTCCATACGCCATGAACTGTTGTCAACAGGAGTAGTTGAAAACATGGCCAAGTCTGACTATTCGATTACTGGAGATGCAACAGGCGAAGCCTCGATAAGTTGGCCCGGAAAGGATCCATCGGTAGAGCCTCCATTAATTGCCTTGAATGGCTGCAGTCATGACTTTCCGAAAACAACTGGATTCCAATTTATTGAAGGCCGTGACTTTGACCGAAATCTTGCATCCGATTCATCGGCCATAATCGTAAATGAAATGGCGGCAAAACTTTTTTCTGACGAGAGTGCAATCGGAAAAAAGATAAAATTTGGAAGTGGCGCAGAGAAGGAAATCATTGGCGTGATCAAAAACCAAGTGAGATGGACACCATTTGAAAACCAAACGCCCCATATATATTACAATGACTACTCAGAGGAGGGCTGCATAACCATTAGATTAAACCCCGAGTCAGACGTCCATACCGCCCTTAGTAAAATTGAAACTGTATTTAAGAAATACGACCCAGGCGCTCCATTCGATTATAAATTTGTCGATGAGGACTATGCCAGGTTGTTTAAAGATGAAGAACGCATTGGTAAGTTAACTTCAGTATTTACAGTGTTAGCGGTATTTATCAGCTGTATCGGTATGTTTGGTTTAGCATCGTTTGCCGCCAGTCAGCGGAGAAAGGAATTTGGCATTCGAAAAGTACTTGGCGCTACAATGCGACAAATTGCCCAAATTCATATTGGTTACTTTATCAGGCTGGTTGTACTGGCCAATATTATTTCTTTCCCTATTGCCTATTGGTTGATTAATGGTTGGTTGGAGCATTTCGCTTACCGCATTGATGTGACGATAATCCCATTTGTTGTAGTGATAGGAGTCACAATCGCATTAGTCTTAATTTCTGCCGGACATTTATCCTGGAAAGCAGGAAGGATGAATCCTGTAGACGTGATTAAAGGCGACTGACAATATAATTCATCCTCAACGAAATGGATAAATAGTGATATTATTGTAGACCTCCAGATACTAGAATAAGTAACTGTTAGGCCTTAATTTCCGTTTATAGCGTTTCAAAGATGTAATTGATATGTTTAAAAAAGGGGGACAAATGTTAAATGATTGACGTTGCTGAGTTTTACTCAAACCAAATTCTTGATCTTCAAAAGACAATAGATAAACTAGCCTCTAGTAGCAAAGTCATTTCACTGCTTAGGCTTATCACATTTGTTCTAATTATTGGGGCGATATACGCTACTCTAGTTTATAGTAATTATTTTGTAATCATTGGATTAATACTCATTTCAGCATTCTCATATCTTGTTAAACTCCATTCTGAGCTTACAGATAGGAAAATATTAAATAATATTCTATTGAATCTAAACGAAAATGAGCACCATTGCTATCATGGGGAGGCTAATTCATTCGATATAAATCCTGATGTTGATTTCTCGAAACATATTTTTGCGAACGATTTGGATATTTTTGGAAAGTTGTCACTTTTTAACCAAATCAATAGAACAACAACAACGATTGGGAAAAGATTTGTTCAGGAGAATCTACTAGATCCAACTAAAGACAATTTCCTGATTAACAGAAGAGTGGAAATAATTGAAGAATTGTTTAGTTCGGTAGAATGGCGACAGACCTTTTATGCTCTTGGGTATTCTGCGAATGAAAAACCTTCGGATATACCAAAACTAAAGCGGTGGCAGATCCAACCACAATTCTATAAAGATCGAATTCACTGGCTTGTGGTTGCTGGTTTACTAACAATAAGCTCCGTTGCAATTGTTTTTTACATGGCGTTGGAAAGCACTAATATGTACAAGGTATTAGTAACAATTATATTGGTATTGTGTTTTAATACATTTGTTTATCAAATCTTTTTTCGAACCAAGATCAATTTGTATTTGAGTGGTTTTGGAGACTTTAGTCTATTATTCAATAAATGGTCGGAGCTTTGTAAAATAATTTGTAGTAAGAATCTACAATCACCTCTTGGAGTCAAGATAACGAACCGCGTTAAGGATGCTCCCTCTGCTTTACGTGACATTTCTAACTTAAATAAGTTTACCTCATATCGCAAAAATAATCTATCCATATTTCTACTAAATGGGATCTTCCTATTCGATTTATGGTATATATTTCAAATTGAAAGCTGGCGAAATAAATATGGTGTCCGCCTTTTTGACTGGATAGATTCAATTGCTGAAATTGATTTTTATAACAGCCTTTCTAATTACAAATTCAATCACCCAACATTTTGTAATCCTCAATTACTGATGGAGGGGATGAAGATATCAGCGATAAAAATGGGCCACCCACTGATGAATCCTGGTAGTACAGTTTTAAATGACTTTGAGATTGGAACATCTTCAAATGCACATATTATTACGGGCTCAAATATGTCAGGAAAAAGCACATTTCTGAGAGCGATTGGACTAAATATGGTTTTAGCACTTAATGGACTGCCAGTTTGTGCAGAACAATTCTCATGCTCTAACCTTAGAATAGCTACCTGTATTCGAATAGAAGATTCTTTGGAATATGGTCAATCTTATTTTAAAGCGGAGCTTAATAAGCTAAGTACAATAATTGGCCTTGTTAAAGAAGGAGGTAACTACCTGGTATTGCTGGATGAAATCCTTAAAGGCACCAATTCTATGGATAGGAAGGAGGGAACTCTCATGCTCTATCAAAGACTGAGTAAGTTCAACTGTCTTGCATTGCTTGCAACGCATGATGTAGAAATAAGCCATCTATCTGTTGAGTCTCCAAAACATTTTGAAAGCTTTTACTTTGAAAGCTACCTTGACGAAAATGATATCCGTTTTGATTTTGTACTCCGTCCTGGAATTTCCTATACCAGAAATGCAACAGCGCTTATGCACAAACTAAATATTATTTGATTATTTGCTCAAACAATTAACTACCAAGGGTTATTGCCCCTTTTTTTCACCATTCCAACCCGCTGGATCCAATACTTCGTACTGAGTAATGATTATATTAGAGGGTTGAGAAAATCGTTATGAAAAAGTACAAACTGGAATGGTGGAAAATATTAACAATCATTCTGCTCTATTACACAGTGATTGGAGGCTTCCTTATTCCTGTTCCTCGGCTGCACATTCTGAACGAAAGTATCAGGATGAACTATTTTCATGTTCCAATGTGGTTCGCAATGATGATGCTTTTTACAAATTCAGTTTGGTCTTCAATTCAATACTTGCACACTCAGAACACTTCCTTTGATGACAAAGCAGTTGAATCCTTGAAAGTCGCGTTTTTTTTCGGAGCCTTGGGGTTAATAACAGGAATGCTTTGGGGGAACGCGACTTGGGGGACATTTTGGACGAGTGACCCCAAACTTAACAATACTGCAATCGGGCTTTTAGTCTATTCAGCATATTTTGTTTTAAGGAATTCGCTTGAAGATGAAACCCAAAGAGGAAGATTAGGTGCTGTCTATAATATATTTTCCTACGTTGTGTTTATTCCATTAATATTCATTTTACCAAGAATGACAGATTCCCTGCATCCAGGAAGTGGGGATAATCCTACATTCAGATTGTTTGACACAGCCCATAATATGAAATTGGTAGTATATGCTGCAATTGGTGGTTTCATGTCACTTGGTTGGTGGTTATATACATTATTTTTGAGGCTACGTCTACTAAAGAAAGCACAGGATGAAATCAATTAAACTACTAGTCCTAATTAATCTGATAATTCCGTCAATTAAATTGTTTGGCCAATCAACTGACAAGGTTGAGATGGCTGATGTCTTAAGACAGGATGGGAAAATTTATACAGTCGTTTTTAGTCTTGTCATTATTTTAACTGCCATGATTATTCTTCTAATTCGAGTTGACAGAAAAATATTTAGACTTGAAAAACAGGAGAAGAAAAGTGAGTAAAGCTCAGGTGTTAACATAATGGATGTGTTAATGCCTTAAAATTAAAAAAGTGACTTTAGCAAGATGGGGTATCTTATTTTAGGATTAATAGTCATCATCGTAGTAATTCTTATTATTCATCATACTAATAAGGGGAGTAGGAAAAGGAAGATTGAAGAAATTCGGAAGGCTTGGGGTAGCCCCAAAAAGGAATCGTTTGATTTTGATAGCATTTGCAGATACTCCGACACCGTAAAAGAAACCAAATTTCATCGACTGACTGATCAAACAATAGAGGACATAGACTTTTATGGACTCTTTGCATTTATTGACAGGACCACCAGCAAAGTGGGGCAGCAATTCCTCTTTAAAAAAATTATAGAACCAACAAATAATTTTACAGACCAGTCGGAAAGGCTCGTTAACTTATTATCCAATGATAAACAAGTGCGTGAAGAAATTCAGTTAGAATTTCTAAAACTAAACAATGACGGAGCCTATTTCATCTCATCTTTATTGAAAGATAAACTATTGGAGAGGCCAAAATGGTTTAACCTTCTATTCTTGGACCTCCTTATTGTAGCATGTTTAGTGATTCTATCATTCAAATTTCCAGTACTTATAATAGCTCTTATTATTCCAGTTGCATTAAATATGTTTTTACACTACTGGAATAAGAATAACACATTTCAATTTCTTAGGTCATTTCCTCAACTGAACAACTTGATTAATGTGTCTAAAGTATTGATAAAAAAGAGCGAATCATTTTATGACAAATCAATTGAAGTAAGCATATCAGATTTAAGGTCATTTCAGAAAAAAATGATTTTAATAAAGTTCGAAACGGGGAGTGGTTTTCAATCTGAATTAAACCTGTTGGCAACGTATTTAATTGAACTAATAAAAGCAATTTTCTTAGTGGAGATCTTCACACTCTATATAATAACAAGGGCACTAGAAAGCAAAAAAGCATCAATCCGAGCACTTTTCGATTACATTGGAAATATTGATAGCTCAATATCAATAGCCTCCTTGAGGGCAGGAAAGGAAAAGACATGCGTTCCAGTTTTTGCTTACCCTTCAAAGGAATTACATGCCAAGAACCTTTATCATCCTCTGATTGAAGATTGTGTCAAAAACGACCTTTCAATAAAAAGTAAGAGCATTTTGATTACGGGTTCAAATATGGCTGGTAAGTCAACTTTTTTAAGAACCTTGATACTAAATTCAATATTAGCTCAAACCATTTATACTTGCTTCGCTGACGAATTTACTACTCCTATAGTAAAGCAATTTTCCTCAATCAGAATAGACGATAATCTATTTGATGGCAAAAGTTATTATTTTCAAGAGGTCAGTATTATGGGTTCATTAATAGAGCAGGTTGAATTTACTCACCAAAACTTATTTGTGTTAGATGAAGTTTTCAAAGGAACCAATACGATTGAAAGGATTTCTTCGGCTAAAGCAATCCTTTCATATTTAAACCGCGGAGAGAATATTGTAGTTGTATCCACGCACGACATTGAGTTGGCAGACATGCTTGCCAACGAATACGATTTATATCACTTCACAGAGACAATTGAGAATAACGAACTTCATTTTGATCACAGCATAAGGTCAGGTCAATTAAGAACGAGGAATGCGATTAAGATATTGGAATTATCAAATTACCCTGTTGACATTATTAGTGAAGCGCGACAAATAAGTGCGACACTCGAACCGACTAAAATATCAAGAAAAGAGTAGTAGGGCAGCTATCAAAAGGCCAAATTTAATTGAAAGGCGGCTATTTGGAATCAATATTCAAGACCCTCACGATGTTAGTATATTCTGCATTTATCCAATTTCATAGCCATGTTATTTGATTTTGCTCCAAAATTGACATGACCGAGCCCTAAGTTGAGAAAACAATGGGGCTTGGCTTTCTACAAAGTAGGTTAAACACGATTCGATAGCGAGGGAATTGTAACCTCCAAAATGTAACTAAAACCATTATATTTAGTTCAGATTTCTAAATTTGAAATGCTTTTTCATTATCTAAAATTTGCAATCAGGCATTTTAAGAGAGATAAGTTATTCTCTATAATCAATGTCCTTGGTCTTACTCTTGGGATCGGAGTAAGCGTTGTCCTTCTCGCGTTTCTCCAAGATAGCCTTACGTATGATCAAAGTCATCTTAAACATAATAGAATTTACCGATTAGGGTCGCACCTTACGGGGCCTGGTGTAGAATTCAAAAGTGGTAAATCAGCTCGTGAACTAGGTGAAATTTTAAAATCCGAACTTCCTGAAGTGCAGGATGTAGTGAGGATTGAGAGTTGGAACCATGTTCTGGTTCGGTATCAAAACACAGATGACGAGATTAAAACGTTTTATGAGGAGAATATTGTCAATGCAGATTCAAATTACTTTAAAGTATTCACGCATCAATTTATATATGGGAACCAAGCCAAATGCCTAACAAGTAAAAATTCAGTTGTCTTTACTGAGTCAATAGCAAAAAAGTATTTTGGTGAGGAGAGTCCAATTAACAAACTGGTTGAAATTGATAATGAATCCCGGATTGTAACTGCGGTAATTCGAGATCTTCCAGAAAATTTGCATCTCAAGTTTGATATTATAGTCTCAAAAATTGAAGATCGCCCATGGGTGTCTGAAAGACTCATAAGAGGTGAGCGCATATCTGAAGCATTCTGGAATCCGGACATATATACTTACATACTCATGTCACAGAAGTATGACCCGAGTAATTTCTATTCAAAGTTTTCTAAAATTAATGAACAGCACATTAAACCCTTTGGGGATCAAATTGGTGGCACATATGAGGCGGTTCTTGAGCCCCTGGACAGGATTCATTTTCATTCATTGCTGGATGACGATGAGGTAAAAGGTAATATTGCATATTTGTATGCCCTCACGGGCTCGGGTCTTTTTATTATTCTCCTATCCTGTATCAACTACGTGAATCTATCGACCGCCAAATCGATCAAGCGCGCGACAGAAATTTGTATAAAGAAAACGTTAGGTTCCAACAGAAGGTCGCTACTAACCGCCTTGATGATGGAATCAATCATTCTATCATTAATTGCCTTTGGGCTTGCGCTGTTAGCGATCATGCTTTTCGCGAATTTTTCATCAATAATCCCAGTGGCAAAAGGGGGCTTTATTACCTATTTTCTCAATAATCCAATGTTGTTATTTAGCTCATTAGGGGTTTGTCTGATCATAGGCTCAATTTCTGGTTTGTATCCAGCACTATACCTTACTGCCATTCCTGTCACCAGCGGGCTGAAAGGTAAAGGGTCATACAAAAGCCAAAAATCAAACTTGATACTTCGCAATAGCCTAATAGGATTTCAGTTTTTTATTTCTGTCCTAGTGGTAGCATGCACTCTTTTTATGAGTGATCAAATTGAATACATGAGAAATCATGATCTTGGATTTGACTCACGAAACATTATTGCTTTTCCAATTGAAGATACCGGTATAAAAGATCAGCTAGAAGCATTTAAGAATGGACTACTTGAACACTCCTCTATTTCTAACATTACAACTACACACGATGTAATGGGCAAAAACACAGGCACAGGAGTTTTGATGGCAGAAAGTGAGGCTGGAATGCTACAGCAAAAATTTACAATACTTTCAGCTGGAGATGATTATATCCAAACATTGGGAATCAAGCTAATATTAGGTAGAGACATCAAGCAAGAACCAACACCTAAGGCAAAAGGTACCAGAGAATTCATAGTAAATGAAACAACTGTGAGAATAATGGGTTGGAGTGATCCCATTGGGAAAAAACTAAAGTTCTTTCACGATGAAAAGGATGGAGAGGTAGTTGGAGTAGTAAAGGATTTTAATTACACATCACTTCACAATACTATAACCCCTGTGGTTATCGCCAAATCATGGGATAGTGGTGGAGATCTCTTGATTAAATATTCTGGTACGCCTTCCTCGGTTGTAGATTTTGCAAGAGAGCAATGGAAGACCTATGACACTAGATATCCTTTTGAGTACTATTTTTTAGACAAACGATTTAATGACCAATACAAAGAAGAAGAAGGCCAGTATGCCCTTCTTAATATACTATCAAATATCTGTTTGTTTATCTCTTTTCTTGGACTATTGAGTTTATCTGCTTTTGCAGCGACTCAAAGGACTAAGGAAATTGGTATTCGCAAAGTTTTGGGAGCAAATGTCTCAACAATTATTTATCTGCTATATAGTAATATCATGATGCTGTTGATACTAGCCATCATTTTAGCGATTCCTATTTCCTTATTAGTAACGAACGAATGGCTAGCTAATTTTGCATACAAAGGCGAAATCAATTATTACATGTTTGTACAGCAGGCTTTGATAGCGCTTGTAGCAACCTTTGCTGTTGTATTGCTCCAATCTTTAAGTTCAGTCCGTGCAAATCCTGTTGATTCATTGAAGTGTGAATAGTTTATTAGTTGATTAACAATTGAATTTTATTACAAATCTATTGCAAGTAATTGAGTAGAGATAAATATACACGACTAATATTGGCAACCATTGTATTGTTATTGAGTTGCTCTAGTCAAAGTAAAAGAAGGGAAGAACAAAAACTATCTTTGTGGAACAATGCTGTTTTTTTATTGGACAGTGTCAGAAATAATCTTCTTGACGAATTCAAAATGTCACAGTCATATATTGAGTCCGCGGAGGTTCATCAGGTTCTTAGATCCGCTGAAGAAAAGCAAAGGCAACTTGATAATTTAAATAACTACCAGATTAAAATTAAAACTGAGTTAGATTCGATTGAAACCCTCATATTGTTGTACTCAGATTCCATTTCAAAATCGCGAAGCAGGATTCGGACTCGATAGAAGACATTGTTGGCGTCATACGGTTGTATCAAATTAAAAAATGAAAGATATACTTTTTATTGCAATCATTTCTACCCTGGTTAGCTGCAACCCTTCTTCCAGCTCTAAAAGTGAAGTTGCAACGGGAGTTGATGATATTCTTGATCAATTTGAATATCAACTCCAAAAGGATATTGAAGATGATAATCTTAACGGTAGCATTTCTTTAGCAATTGTAAAAGGAGATAAGGTTTTACGGTCAAAAGCATTTGGCGAAGCTGATTTGAACCATCACGCAGCGGATACCAGCACTATTTATCGTATTGGTTCGGTTACAAAGTCTTTTACGTCATTACTCATGATGCAGTTGGCTCAAGAAGGAATTATTCAAATCGGTGACCCCATAGAAAAGTACCTTCCTGAAATTCGTGGATTGGTTGGGTATTCAGACTCCACAAAAATCACTTTTGGACAATTGGCCAGTCATACCTCCGGACTTCATTCCGGCCCAAACTATGGTAAGCCAGCTAATGCTACCGTGAAGGAGTGGGAGTCGTTACTTTTGAAGTGTATTCCTGCTACTTCTTTTGGATCCAGGCCTGGAAGGAGGTACAGTTATTCCAACATTGGTTTTGCCATTCTTGGGTTGGCCTTGTCGCGTGCTGCGGACAAGCCTTATATGGAATTAATTCAAACCCGAATATTCAATCCACTGCATATGAGCAACAGCTTTTTTCTTGTGCCGGAAGAAAGGCAAAGTGACCTGGCACAGGGTAGATGGGGACCAATGGGAGAAGTGGACGATGTACGTCCTCAAGAAGACCATACCAATATAGGATGGAGTGTAGCCAACGGTGGAATATTTTCAACATCCAATGATTTGACGAAGTTTATGTTTAGCATGATGGGATATTCAGACATACTCAATGATGATTATTTGGAGATGATGCAAACCACCCAAACCCCTGAAGGGAAATGGAATGAGAATTACGGATATGGTGTTGCAATCTATCAGGACAGTATCATCTCAACGATTGGTCATCAAGGAGGCAACCCTGGATATAGGGCCAACTTTCTCTTTGAAAAGGAAACGAAATATGGGGTGATTCTTTTAAGAAATTATAGCTGGGGAATCACCGACCTGAATTTGAGATCAACCGTGCTATTAAGAAAGCTGAATGAGTTTGAAGTTAAGAGTAAGTTCTAATTTTGAATAGAAATACGAAAAACGCTAAATTGGTAGTGGCCTTTGAAAAGTGGCACCTACCTACCGCTTGCAGGCACGACACATTCCAGGCGTTATGCACAATGTCGTGCGGACAGAGTAGTGGGCACCACGACAATGGCACCTAGTATAAAATATGATGCAACAAATTTATACTTCAATATTTAATGACTAACAAAATGATTAGAAGACATTCTCTTTTCTTTCTGTTATTTTTTTCACTGTGTACTATCAAAATTTTTGCACAGGGCACACATGTTGTATTACCAGATGACTATTCAAAACATTTTCAACAATATGGGGTAAGGGGTTCCCTTTTAATTTACGACCTCAAGCATGACAAGTCGATATACTATAACGAGGAAAGAACAAGAAAAAGATATAGTCCTGCGTCTACTTTTAAAATATTCAATTCATTAATAGGGCTTGAGAGCGGTGTTATTTCCGATACGAGCTATGTTATTCCATGGGATAGCGTAAAGCGAGGAAGTTATGCGCCATGGAATAGAGCAAACAGCTTAAACTCAGCGTTTAAATTTTCAGTAGTGTGGTACTATCAGGAACTTGCGAGGAGAGTGGGTAAGGAAGAAATGCAACGATTAATATCTTTAAATAAGTACGGCAATGAAAATATAAACGATAAAATAGATGAATTCTGGCTAAGTGACAATGGAGGCAAGCTGCGGATTTCACAGGTTGAGCAAATAGAATTTCTTAAAAAGTTATATCTAAATGAGTTGATGTTTAGCGCGAGGAGTCAACGGTTGGTCAAAGATATAATGTTAATGGAACAAAATGACGAATATAGACTTTTTGCTAAAACAGGGATGTGTTCACACGATAACCTTTGGTATGGTTGGTATGTTGGATGGATTGAAACGAAGGAAAATGTTTATTTCTTTGCGACACATTTTGAGTCAGAGGACAACAAAAATATTTTAAATGGGGCAAGAAAGGGAATAACATTTGCTGCATTTCAGGATTTGGGACTCATCAAAAATGCAAACTAAACATAAGACACACATTAGCGATATATAGCAAATCCATTTAAGACAGATGACAAAACTCATTATCTTCTCAATTACTTGCTTCTATTTACAGCTCACATTCTCAATCCGTCAGAATGTCGCTCAGGAAAAAGAGAATATAAAATCGAAAATTTCTTTCACGTTTGATGACGGCTCAACCAACGATTTTGGCGACTATAAATTGGAAAGGTGGAATCAGTTGTTGCTTGATCAGCTTAAGAAGCATAATCTAAAAGCAATATTGTTTTCATCTGGTTACAATAAGGAGACTAAAAAAGGCCAATACGTTTTGTCTTCTTGGAATGATGCAGGGCATTTAATCGCCAATCATACCTACTCGCATCCAAACTTTAACAGTAAGACGGTCAGCCTTAAGAACTTTGAATTTGAATTACTACGGAATGACACTATCATCAATAACTACTCAAACTATGTTCGCTACTTTAGATTTCCCTATTTAAAAGAGGGAAACACAGAAGAGAAAGTAAATGGGTTCAGGCAGTTCCTTAAAAGGAATGAATATAAAAATGGAAATGTAACAATTGATGCGTCTGACTGGTATATCGACAGCCGACTAGTGAAACGACTTAAAGAAAATCCAGAAGCGGACATTTCGGGTTACCGAGATTACTATAAAAATCATTTGTTCAACCGTGCTACTTTTTACGATTCTTTAGCTTTTCAACTCACCAATAGAAGAATTAATCACGTCATACTTTTACATCACAACCTAGCAGCAGCTTTATTCCTGGACGACTTGATTAAACATTTTGAAGCCAATGGCTGGGAAGTAATGAACGCTGATGATGCATATCTAGACCCTATTTACAATGAGATACCTGGCACTATTCCTGCGGGAGAAAGCTTAATTTGGGCATTAGCAAAAGAATCTGGAAAGTTTGAAGATGTATTGAGATACCCAGCAGAAGATGGGGACTACGAAAAACCTTTCATGGACAAATTGGGTCTATGAGATATATCAAAACCTAAAGATTTAACGCCCTTCACCTAATGCAAGCACTCGCTTCTATATCCATAATTTGAGAATCTCAGTGGCTTGTGTGGGATGGGGTAGAACACAGACATTATCAGACATGACCTAATCTTAACATGAATAAATTCGTAGCCACGTACCTATTTCTTCCCTTTATGATTTTTGGATGTGCTTCCAAAACTGAAACGGGCAGAGCGTTTTTATCAAATCCGTTCTTCGGACTTGAACCATCGGATGCTGTTCAACTCTTGGCGCCAAATATCATTTCATTGAGTCTATTTGAATATAATGGAACATTCTCACCAGATGGATCCGAATTCTATTACACAGTTAGTCTTCCAAACAGAGGACAAATTGTATTTCTGGAGTTGGATGAGAACAACATCTGGTCAGCACCCAGATTTGCTGAGTTCTCCAGTAACTTTTCAGAAGTGGACCCCATATTTTCACCAGATGGCTCAAGGCTTTACTTCACTTCTAATCGACCATTATCTGACTCGACTGATCTAACCAGAAACAATATTTGGTTTGTCGAGAAAACTCAAAATGGATGGAGTAAACCACAAATGGTCATTTTAACAGAAACTGGTGACTATTACAGTTCCATCACCAACCAGGGAGATATCTATTTCAATACATGGACAACTGGTAATATCTATAGAGGTGTTAAAACTGACTCAACTTATTTCGTTGAAAGACTACCTGATATTATAAACCTGGATAAAAACGTTGGTGATCCATTTATCTCACCTAACGAAGATTATCTGATTTTCAGAGGGACAAACTTAGCAAATACGGTTGGTGGTTCTGATTTATACATAAGCTTTAACATTAACAACGAATGGACAGCTCCCATGAACTTAGGAGAACCGATCAACTCGAAAGCAGGAGACATTTGCCCATTAGTAACAGCTGATGGAGCACTTTTCATTTTTGCCAGTAACAGAATGATCACTGAATATGAGCCTCAACCACTTGAATCCATTGATTCATTGAGACGCAAGTCAGCATCATTTGATAATGGTGGCTGGAATATCTTTTATACTTCGACATCCTTCATAGAAAAGTTGAGATTGAAGGCACAGAAAACCAAGACACCTATTAATTAATGATAAGCTCAAAGAGCGGACTTAAACTCAAATGAATTAGATTGGTTGTTGCTGGTGTAGGTTGGTACACACATATATGGATGTTGCCCCAATTAAGTAAAATTAAAATCTAGAATCACCTGAGTTGGATTCGATTGAAATCCTCACATTATTATACTTGTATTCCCTTATCAAAATCGCAAAAGCAGAATTTCAGTTTCGATGAATACTTTTTATTATTGCAGATAAGAATTATCTTTATTCAGATTTGCAGTCATCTATTTGGTGAGTCTTCTGGTGAGTACAGAAATTGACCAAACATAATATACTGATAATCAGTGGAGGTAGAATAAGGTTCAAGGACCTCCTCCTCTGCAAAACAAAGACCCTGACAATAGTCGGGGTTTTTTGTTTCCGAGTGAGGCCGAAACGAAGTTTCGAGGCTGAAGTGAGGAAACAAAAAAATGCAAACGAAGTGAGCAAGTCTTTGTTTGACACTCCCCTAATAGGAACCACTGTTAAGTAATCCCTCCTCCTCTGCCAGTTGAAAATCAACTAAAGCCTTTTATTTTTTCTCCCTCCAAATTATTCAAAGTCGCTCATTCCCTAGGTGCCAGAAGAGGTGCCACTAACTTCGCTGATTCATAATAAGTTAGAAGGGGTACCGGTACCCCTGTGACTGGTTTGGTTAGGTTGTAATTACCAAACTCCGATTTGTGTTCACTTTTTCTGAGTGTTCATGTGTACGTGAACGTGCCGCATTCGTGAACATAGTACAACTTTAGTCAGCTAATCTAAAAGCCTTCTCCATCATACCCCGCTCCGATTTTGAAATTCCGTTCTGCTCTGCCTCTTTACCCCATTCGCTTACAGATTTTTTTACCTGATCCATTATTTCATCAGCTCTTTTAGTTGAAACACGGAAGTAAGGTGCCACTTCTTTCGCCAAATCAAGATTGAGCGCATTATCCTTTTCAGAAATATTCAGGCTCAAACCTGTCCCAGTCTCTACCGGGTTAATATCGTAGGCTGGTGAGAGTACCCATCCAGTTGGTGTAAGAAGAAATCCATGATTTCTTAAATGATCATCGGTATTGCATACACTGATGTAAAAAACTATTCTCCTCCAGAGTTCTTCAAGATCCTCATTCACTTGTGCGCCATACTTCATGATGAACTCAACCAACTCCAGGTAACTCGCACCTGCCGTATGATCTGTTCCATCAGTATGCCCTAACAAGGTCATTGCAGAGGCAAAATGAATTCGCTCTCCTTTGGCAGTTCGATCAAATCGTTTTGTCAAAAAAGTATGTTGATTACTATAGTAGGTTCCGGTCATGCCTTCAGCAACATTTAGCCCAGACTTTACTGCAAGTTCATGAACTACCATTTCCCACGCGCCTATATCTCTATTATCGTTTCTGCTGGGAAACTTTGCAATCCATAACTGTCCTTTTGAATCAACAACACTCGCCTTTGGCCTTGCGCCTCCCAATGAGGAGCCAGGTGCCATCAGCATATTCAGCCATTTCATTTTCAGGGCATCATCAACATCATCTTCTTCCAGGCGTAAACTTGCTTCTTCCAATTCGCGTATCGAAGTCCAGGGAGGAGAGGCCATTTCTCTGTTGTTATTAAGAAAATCTCCGTCTTCATTTTCTTTGAATCTCAACGCACCCATGCGATGGCCATCAAAAACCCCAAGTAAATAATCTGTTTCAAAAAGTGTTCGAGCTTTTCGTCCTTCTGATCTGGCAAGTATGGCTTCTCTTCTGTCCATCAGCACACGACCCCAACGATCAGGTGATGAGTCCAGAAATATTCCAAAGTTACTTTTACCTTCTGAAAGATATTGTTGCCCTGAATACAATTGAAGATCTGGATCAAGATGGTGTGCACTACTTTTCAACCAAGCTTCATTGTACTCAAATGAAAAAATTTCTTTACCGCGAGCATGTGTAGCATACAACGTACCCATGTGAGTAGGTTGTTCAAATCCTATCCAATCCGCATAAACCAGTATGGCTCGTTGATGAGTTTCCTTTGCCATGGCTACTTACTCTTTTTCGGTGCGCGTTCTTTTACCAACAGCTTAGCATCCTGAAGTTTTCTGCCCAGAGGGTCATCACCAGCCACTTTTAGTAAGTCCTTCTCCAGCCCGAGCACGAACAATACCTGAGCATAAGCACCGATAGCAACACTGCCTGAACCTTTTTCAATTGCCCATAAAGTTGGCCTGCTGATATTAGCTCGCTCAGCGACCTGGTCTGTACTTAATTTTCTCCGGAGCCTTGCCAGCTTAATGTTCTCACCCATATCGGCCAGCATTTTCTCGGTTTTAGGCATTAAAACGAGTTTTCTCGATCTCATAATGTTAATTATATTTAACAAATATAGGCATATTAATAATTATATTTAACATTATAATAGAAAAAGATAATCAAGCCTACTCCCCATCCCCCCGCAGGTTAATAAGGCGTTCCTCATTCCACTCCATTGCGTTCCATTCACTCGCCAACGCGCCCGTTCATTGGATTCCTTTACCTGGACCGGTGAGCGTAGTAACTTGGCTGGTAGTCAGGTTTTTTTTATTTAATGATAACTAGGCTCGTGGGAAGAATCTGACCTATGTGTTCAATCGGTCAATTATCTCCTCTATTACCTCCTGTTTTACAGGCTTAATTAAATAATCTGATACCGCATTGGCATGTTTAGCCCTTTCCAAATCGTATGCATGCGATGAAGAGGTGACTATATAGATAGCAATGCTTTTCTTAAGCTTTGATCGTAGTGCGGCATATTCATCAAGAAATTTCCATCCATTCATGATGGGCATATTGATATCCAGAAATATTACATCCGGCAATTTGTCCTGCTCCCCAATATTTTCAATCAAGAAATTAAAGGCTGGCTCTCCATCAGGAAAGACCAGTATGTTTTTTACTCTACTATTGGATTTTACTGCTCTTGTCAAGATATATTGACTGGTCTCATCATCATCAACAATGCAAAGAGTAAGTTTTTTGGTCACACTGTTAGTGTCTATTCTTCAAGTTAAACTCAATTGAGCGCAACATTGAACCGCTAATATTATGTTACATCAATTTCCTGTCGAATTTACAAATTAAAGCCTTATTGATTATCAATCTGGGTCATTTACCCTGAATTATTACCTGAGAAACTGTTTAATTAAAATTCCAAAATGGCTAAACGCATAATCCAGCCGCAGCACGACAGAGTAACCGGCTCTTTCAGTGAATAATTTCACACGCCCATTAAGGCTGAAACTTTAAGGGTCAATGTTAACTACTCCATAAGGATTTCATACATGTTAGTTGAGTGACCGACCACACACATTTATTAAAGCAACCATAATAGCATGGGTAAAAAATACCCATTTCCCCTACCGCTTTTACTACAACTGTAATAAATCAAATGTCTAAAGAGAAACTTCATTACATTAAATCTGTTTCAAGGATCAACTGTATAGCGTCAAAATTTTTTCAATTAATTTATCTCAATGGTATGCCATTCGTACAAATTTTTTACGCGTTACTAAACCATTAAGTTATTTACCTTTCAAAGGGCAAATTACTCATTCATCCAGTTTTAAATTTTGCGGCAATTCATTCTGCCGATATTTTTTTCAAGTTTAAAACTAAAACACAAACTATGAGTAAAAATTACCCACTAAGCTTTTTGCTTCTACTCTTCCTTCTTCCAGGAATTGTGAAAGCACAAAGCAGAACTGTAACCGGAACGGTTACTTATTCAGATGATGCATCAGGCATTCCTGGTGTGAATGTGCTTGTGAAAGGTACTTCCACGGGTGTAGTTACCGATTTCAATGGGAGCTATACCATTCAGGTACCTTCAGACAATTCAACTTTGGTGTTCTCCTTTATTGGATTTACAACACAAGAAATTCTTGTAGGAACCAACACGCAAATTGATGTGAAGTTGTCAGAAGACGTGCAACAGCTTTCGGAAATTGTTGTAACAGGATACGGTGAGCAAGAAAGGAAGACCCTTACCAGTTCCATATCTTCCATTGACAAATCTGCTATTGAAAATTTACCCTCACCAAGTCCAGACGTGTTAATGCAAGGACGTGCATCGGGTGTGCTTGTTACCTCTAACTCTGGTACACCAGGAGGAGGAATTTCAGTGCGGGTACGTGGATCAACTTCTGTAAATGCAGGCAATGATCCACTATATGTAATTGACGGAATTCCTATGCAATCCACAGTAATTGCAAACACCGGAGATTTAGCTAACGAGGGTGTGGGAGGCCAGCTATCTAACCCGATGGCTGACATTAACCCTGCCGACATCGAGTCAATAGAAGTATTGAAAGATGCCTCTGCCACTGCCATTTATGGTGCTCGTGCTGCCAATGGTGTGGTATTGATCACTACTAAAAGAGGAAACAACAAAGGAACCAAAATCAATGTTGGTTCTTATTATGGGGTGCAAAATGTATGGAAAAAGCCTGATCTAGTAGACGGCCCTACATTTGAAATGCTTCGCAATGAAGCTGCAGTTAACAACGGTGGATCCCCCATTTACGCTGATCCAGCAAGTGCAACCAACACCAATTATGCGGATCAAATTTTCAGAGAAGCTGCTATCAGCAACTTTGATATTTCCGTAACTGGAGGTGACAACAAACTGCAGTACATGATCTCAGGATCGAAATTCAATCAGGAAGGTATCATTGCTCCCAGTGAATTCGACCGTGCAACAGGACGTCTTAATTTAGATGCATTTGTTACTGACAAGTTAAAGATTGGCACTAGCATTCTTTACTCTAAAAACACACGCAACAGAGTAAATAATGATGACAATATTAGTGGTGCACTTGGAGGTACTTTTTTCTTTCCTCCCAACCTTCCGGCATACCAACCAGATGGTTCTTATACCAAGTTTAGCATCTTTGAAAACCCATTGGCCGTAATCAATGAGAATAATATCTCAATGAAAACGAACAGGGTGTTGGCTAACGTTTATGCTGAATATGAATTCTTCCCGGGTTTATCACTTCGTTCTACTTATAGCCAGGATTATTCAAGTACAAGAGAAGACATCTATATCAACACCAAATTGAACTCAGGTGCTGCTGTAAATGGAAGTGCGGTTTCAGCGGTGACAACTTCTGAAAACTGGATCCAGGAAAATGTTTTGAACTATCAAAAGCGTTTTGGTTCAAATCACAATTTGGGTGTGCTCGTTGGAACTACATTACAAGAGTCTGTAGTTGAAAAGACACGTGCTTCTGGAACAGGATTTCCAAGTGATGACTTTACAAGAATAGCATCAGCTGCTGTACAACAGTCATCTTCTATTGGTTCTAGCTGGGGAATTGCTTCATTGTTTACCAGAATAAACTACGGTTATAAAGACAAATACTTGTTTACCGTAAACATGAGACGTGATGCTTCTTCTCGCTTTGGTAAATCCAACCAGTGGGGAACATTCCCATCAATTGCTTTGGGTTGGGTAGTTACAGAAGAATCGTTCATGGATGACATTAACGCACTAAGTAGCTTAAAACTAAGAGTAAGTTATGGTGTAACCGGAAACCAGAATGGAATCAACGACTTCCAGTCTAGAGGCCTGTGGACAGGTGGTGCAAACTATACTTCAACTCCAGGTACTGAAGCCAGCCAATTGGGTAACCCCGATTTGAAATGGGAGCGCACCGGACAATTTGATGTTGGTTTTGATATGGCACTGTTCCAAAATAAAGTCAACATAACGTTTGATTACTACGACAAGAAAACAACCGACATGTTGCTCGAAGTACCTGTACCTCGTACAAGCGGGTTTACTGACCTATTCCAGAACTTTGGTGAAATGAGAAACAAAGGAATTGAACTTTCAATCTCAGGAGACATCATTAAGCAAGCTAACTTTAGCTGGAATGCTATGTTTAACGTAGCTCAGAACAAAAATGAAATTGTAAAACTGGCTCAGCCCATCCCTGTGTATAACAGAGATATCATCCGCCTGGAAGAAGGCATTCCATTGTACTCTTTCTGGATGCATGAGCAGTTGGGTGTAAACACTGAAGACGGAAGCCCTATCTGGAGACAAGTGGATGACAGCAGACCATTTGATCCAAATATTGACCGCTTTATTGTTGGTAATGCCTGGCCTGATTTCTTTGGAGGTCTTACCAACAACCTGAAATACAAAAACATCGACATGATGGTATTCTTCCAGTACTCGCTTGGCAATGACCAATTGTACTGGAGCAGATTTTTCCAGGAGCACGGTGGAACACGTAACACAGGATTCTTAGCGAGTCAATTGGATCGCTGGCAACAACCTGGCGATGTAACGATGGTGCCAAAAATGAACAACGCCAATTATGCCGCCAACCTTCGTCCTTCTCGATTGGTTGAGGATGGGTCTTATGTAAGGCTTAAGAACGTTACTATCGGATACACCTTCCCGTCTTCGCTGGTAAGTAAAATTGGATTAAGCAATGCACGTATCTATATGTCTGGGCAAAACCTTTTGACGTTTACCAACTACTCAGGAATGGATCCAGAAGTAAATGCTACTGCATCTACTGCTTTAACTCAAGGTGTTGATTTCTATACCATGCCCCAACCACGTGTAATAATGGGCGGTGTTAATCTAACATTCTAATAAATAATTAGGTATGGAATACCATAATCAAAAAAACAACAAGTAAATGAAAAGAAAATATTTATCACTAATCCTGTTGGCTGGTGTGATGTCTTGCAATGTGCTGGACCAGGAGCCACAGGTAGAGATATCCGATCAAACCGCTTTTAGCAATGCTAAATCTGCAGAAGCAGCGTTGGCAGGACTGTACAATCAATTACAGGATGTCGACTACTACGGAGGATCTTTCATCCACCAGGTAGAATGCGCTAGTGATATCTCTCAAAGTGTAGGAACATGGGATTTCTACAGGGAGTTGGATACTTATTCAATTGACGCCAGTAATCAGGAGATCACAGAGTTTTATGAAAGAGCCTATAAGGGTGTAAACCAGGCTAACAACATCATAGCCAATGTTCCTGGTATAACTGACCTCACTGATGAAAAGAAAAACAACTACATCGGTCAGGCCTATTTCCTTAGAGGATTAATATTCTTTGATCTGGTGAGAACATTTGGAGGAATTCCAGGTGAAGCCGGAAAATTCGGAATAGCATTGCCTCTTGAGCCTGCAACTCAGATTGACGAGTCTATCTACTTATCCAGAGCGACAATTGCGCAATCTTACGAGCAAGTAAGGACTGATCTTGAAACTGCACTTTCTCTGTTGCCAGAGAGCCAGGCAAGTGATGGAGCAAGCAGATCAACTGCAGTTAAAGGAACTGCTCGTGCTTTACTCAGCCGCTACCACCTTTATATGAAAGAATATGATCAGGCTATCACCTATGCTACACAAGTTATTGATGACCCTCGTTATGTACTAGAGACTAGCTATGAAGGAATTTTCTCTAATAAACTTAGCTCTGAATCAATTTTCGAATTGGCGTTCGATAATATTGATCAAAGTGACGTGAGGTACTGGTACTTCCCTGGAGCCCAGGGTGGACGTGGCGAACTAGCCGTTCATGAAGATTTCGTAACTGAAATCGAAGCCAATACAGATGATGTGCGTGGTACCATGTTCGGATTTGACGCTATCCAGGGCGTTTATTATCCAACAAAATACAAAAAGGCCAATGATGACGACAACGTACATATTATTCGCATTGCCGAAATGTACTTGATCCGTGCCGAAGCACGTGCTATCAAAGGTTACGCTGGTGCAGAAGATGATTTGAATGAAGTCCGTAACAGAGCCGGTGTTGCCGACTACGACTCGGTGGTAGATGGTGACTTACTGGATGCCATTGCACTAGAGAACAAGTTTGAATTTGCATTCGAAGGCCACAGATGGTTTGATTTGATTCGTACAGGAAAAGCCTTAACTGTTCTATCTACAGTTAACAGAAAGAACTCTGCAGCTCCTGTATCACTTAACAATGCAGATTACTTAGTGTTTCCTATCCCACGTGATGAAACACTCTCTAATCCAAATATTGATCAAAACGATGGATACGGTAACTAAGGGTTAAGTTCTGATCCAATTAAAAAGGCTGCTCATTGAGCAGCCTTTTTTTATTTAGCACTGATATAACTTTATTCTTCATTCTGGTTAGCAATACGCATTTGCCGTTTATGTACTTCAATTGCTTCCAGTTTTATACCCCGATGCAGGCTGGCATTTATTTCGTATCCAAATAAAAGAACCACTGTAATCAACTGCACCCAAATCATCAAAGCAATTAGCACACCTATGGACCCATATACTTTATTATAGGTTCCAAAGTTGGTTATGTAATACGAGAACAAATAAGATATACCAAGTGTACCTAAGGTGGCGATCAATGAACCGATGGAAAAAAAATTCCAGTTGTAATGGACAGCTGGACCAAAATAATACACAAAAGAAATTGCCAAAAAGAAAACAATGAAGATCACTAGGAACCTTAATATTAAGATCATATATATGGTGTAGTCATCAAAATCGAAATTACTGAATTCCGATAGATTGGCAGTCACATAATCAATAGCCAATTGACCTACTACTAAAAGTGCCACAGCTAGAATAACTACTATGGCCAGCATAAAAGTCAGGCCTGTGGCCGTGATCCTCATTCTGAAAGCACCCCTCCGCTCTACGGTCTGATAGCATGCATTAAAAGCTCGCATCAAGGCCATCATTCCGTTAGTCGATAAATACAGCGCAAACAAAAAACCAAAAGTGAGTAGTCCACCGCGTTGGTTACTGATAATATCAAATACAGTGGAAGAAATAACTTCGTACATGCTGGGGGGAAGCATCTCTCCCATAAACTCCATAATACTATTTCTATTCACTTCGGGAAAGTACCTGGCTATATAGGGGGTAAGGGTAAACAAGAAAATAACTGCAGGAAAAATAGCGAGGATAAAATTGTAAGCTACACCGTTTGCTCTATTGATTAGATCGTCTTTGGCAATATTCGAAATGAATATTTTAATAAACCGGTACAGCGATAAATTATGATACCTCTTGAATCTTACCTTTTTCATCCAGCCTCTTATGAGCATGAGAGAAGGGAATCGTAAAATCCATTTTCTTATTGTAAAATTCATTCAAAAAAAGGTTCAAGCACTTTATCAAAAGCCTCAGGAGGTTTACAGGGGCGCCCACTTGCTTTATTTACAAAAACCAACAGAGTCTCACCTTGGTGAATGAGTTTGTCTGCCTCATTAAATATTTCATACTCAAAACGAATTCTTACTCCGGGCTTTTCCTTTATTGAAGTTACTATTCTCAATTTATCATCATACCGTGCAGCAGCAAGGTATTTTGATTTATTCTCCAATACTGGCATCATCACTCCCATTTCCTCAAGTTCTTTGTAGGTCATGCCCAGTTGTCTCAAACTTTCTACCCTTGCCACTTCAAAGTATGAAGCATAATTACCATAATAGACATAACCCATTTGATCGGTTTCACCATATCGCACACGCACATGAGTTTCAGAAATATACATTACTGGTTGCGTAAAGCTCTTCCCTTCCGTTGCTCAATAGTAAGCGCTCTTTGATAGTTTTTGGCATATATTAAATGCTGATTCAAATTCGTACTGAAATTATGGTACCCTGAAAAGTCTTCTTTGGCACACATATAAATATAGTTGTGCGACTTTGCATTTAACACTGCATCTATCATAACAATCCGTGGCATGTTGATAGGGCCCGGGGTGAGCCCGGCATGCTTATAAGTATTGTAAGGAGAATTCACTTCCTTATGTTCATTGAGGACTCTCTTCAAAGTAAAATCACCCACTGCAAATACCAGGGTCGGGTCAGCTTGCAGAGCGATATCACGTTTTAGTCTGTTCAAATAAAGTCCGGCAATAGCAGGTGCTTCATCATCTTTCACTGCTTCTGCCTGAACAATGGAAGCAAGGATTGACACTTCTATGGGAGACAGACCAATCGAATCTGCCTTCATCTTTCTATCCTCATTCCAAAATCTTTGATATTCTTTGTTCATCCGAGCCACCAAGTCTTCTGCAGTGATGTTAAAATAAACCTCGTAGGTATTGGGAATGAACATGGAAAGAATATTGTCACTATTGAACCCCTCATTGTTAGTTGCTATAAACTCATTAAGAGCACTATAAAATTGTTCAGAGGTAATACTCAAGTTCTTGGTGATTCGTTCGCCTAACTCACTAATAAGCCGAACATGCGTAAACGTAATATTGACAGGTTCTTGGATACCGGCCCTAAGCATTTTTATTGCCTGAAGGTTGGTCATGTTTCTTCGGAGGTGATAACGCCCTGGCTTTATTGACTTATCATAATCATAAAGTCTTGCGAGAAAACTAAACGACACCATATCATTTACAAAATTGCCACGAGCAAGATTTTCCTGTACCTGCCTGTAAGTGGCCCCCGATTCGATAATAAACAGTCTATCGTCCCTATCGACAAGTATATTTGGGGTGTAAAAAATCTGATAAGCATAAAATGTAAACGTGATCAAGAGTGTCGACCCTACCAAAAACAGTATCAGCTTTTTCTTTGGCACTTCCTTCATGAGATAGCTCTATTTATTTTATATAAAGGCCACCCAGTGCCTTATAGTTCATATTCATACGAGATTCAAAATTACGAAATTGAGGTGTAGTGGCTTCCTATAATTTTTAGAATTTAAATTCTAGTGCCAGATTGGATATATTTATGCCTCCAATGGCAGCCATTTTTCTTCCCATCCATTCCCAAAATCCTGAACCGAGAAAGATTGCTCAGGTTACAGCTTTATTGCGCAAAGGAGGAGTTATTATTTATCCCACCGATACCATTTATGGTATTGGTTGTGACCTTACCAACCGAAAGTCTATCGAGCGGATATGCAAGATTATGGATGTAAAACCGCATAAGCTTGACCTTTCATTCATCTGCAACGACCTCAGCCACATCTCTGAATACGTAAAAAGAATTGATACCCCTGTTTTTAAGGTGCTTAAAAAATCGCTTCCAGGGCCTTTTACTTATATTTTTGAATCCAGCAGTAGGGTGCCCAAAATTCTAAATGTGAACAAAAAGACAGTAGGGATCAGAATTCCGGATCACCCCATCCCAAGAGAATTGGTCGCGCAACTGGGAAACCCCTTGATCACATCTTCCATTAAAGATGATGATACGATCAAAGCATACACCACCGATCCAGAAGAAATTTATGAGGATTTTAAAAATGAAGTGGACTTGGTAATTGATGGTGGACCGGGTGGAAATATCCCATCAACGGTTGTAGACTTTACAGGATCAACCCCATCCATCATTAGACAAGGACTGGGTGATTTCGAGTTGTATCTATGACGGTTTTAATCGATCTGCATTATCTGCCATGTCTGGAATTTTTTACGGCTATACTAGATGCTGAGAAAGTAATCATCGAAAAGCACGAACAATACGTAAAGCAGAGTTACCGCAACAGGTGTTACATCAATACTGCCAATGGACTTTTAAAACTTGTAGTACCGGTAACTGCAAAACATGGCAAAGCATTAGTTGGCGAGGTAAAGGTGGATAAAAACGTTAACTGGAAAAACAATCATTGGCGGGCCATTTCTTCCGCCTATGGCAAATCTCCCTTCTTTGATCATTATGCGGATGACCTGCATAACATTATCTTCAAAGGACATGATTTTTTATACGACCTTAACATGGATTTGCTGTCATTCTGTCTGCAAAGCTTGCAAGTACCTTTATCGCTGACAGAAAGTACCTCTTATCAAAAAATACCGCAAAAAAATATAACTGACCTTCGATCCGTTATTAGCGCTAAAAACCCACATTCAGAGAGAAATTACTATTTACCAGTCCCTTACCTTCAGGTTTTTGGCAATAAGTTTGCACCCAATCTGAGCTTTATCGACTTGCTGTTCTGCGAGGGACCCAACGCGATTCATTTAATTAAATCCTCCACAAAGGGTGATTTGAACAAATAAAAATCGATTGTTGTTTTTAATCGTATACATCAAGAAAAGACTTGTAAATCAGGTAATAAACCAAGTTTTTGTACTTTGATTAATCAAGCCTAAAACTTTACATTTACACAAACGGAATCGCTTAATATGGAAGCTAAATTTTCTAACCGGGTAAAAGAAGTAATCTCGTTGAGCCGGGAAGAAGCACTTAGATTAGGTCACGACTATATCGGCACGGAGCATTTGCTCCTGGGCATGGTACGTGAAGGAGAGGGAGTGGCTGTTGGCGTACTCAAGAAATTGGGTGTGCCATTGGATGAACTTAGAGGAGAAATCGAAAAAGTTTCCAAAAGCACGGCTACTCATGATGTTAAAAACCTGGCCAACATCCCTTTGACAAGAGCTTCAGAAAAAGTGCTCAAGATTACCTACCTAGAAGCTAAAATCTTTAAAGCACAATTGATAGGAACAGAACATTTGCTGCTCTCTATCCTTCGTGATCCTGATAACCTTGCTACTCAGATCTTAAATAAGTTTGACGTGGCTTACGATGTTGTCAAGGAAATGCTGGAATATCAAAGTGATCAACCACTTGCTTCTTCAGATACAGATGATCCTGATGAAGATTCATCTAAGATGTTTGGTGGGGGAGCTGGGGCTGGAGGAACTGGCAAAGAGAAAAAGGGTGCTGAAAAATCGCGTACTCCTGTTCTCGACAATTTTGGCAGAGACCTTACAAAGCTTGCAGAAGACAATAAACTCGACCCAATAGTAGGTCGTGAAAAAGAAATAGAGCGTGTAGCTCAGATTCTAAGTCGCAGAAAGAAGAATAATCCAATACTAATTGGTGAACCTGGTGTGGGCAAGACAGCCATTGCAGAAGGTCTTGCGCTTCGTATTATACAGAAAAAAGTGTCGCGCGTTCTTTTCGGAAAGCGCGTAGTTACATTAGATCTTGCATCTCTCGTTGCTGGCACCAAATACCGTGGACAGTTTGAAGAGCGCATGAAGGCGGTGATGAACGAATTAGAGAAATCTGCAGATGTCATCCTATTCATTGATGAGTTACACACCATCGTTGGTGCTGGTGGAGCTTCCGGTTCTTTGGATGCTTCCAACATGTTTAAGCCAGCGCTTGCGCGTGGAGAGATTCAATGTATTGGAGCTACTACCCTGGACGAATACAGACAGTATATCGAAAAGGATGGTGCTTTAGCCAGAAGATTTCAAATGGTAATGGTGGATTCTACTACCGTAGAAGAGACCATCGAAATTTTGGACAACATCAAAGACAAGTACGAAGATCATCACCATGTTAATTACACCAAAGAGGCCATTGACTCTTGTGTAAAACTTTCTGACCGTTATATCAGTGATCGTTTTCTTCCAGACAAGGCCATTGACGTTTTGGATGAAGCTGGAGCAAGGGTTCACATGAATAATATTCACGTTCCTGAAGAGATTCTGAAGTTGGAGAATGCCATTGAAGATGTGAAGAAGGAAAAGAATCGGGTCGTGAAAAGTCAGAAGTATGAAGAAGCTGCTCAGCTGCGTGATAAAGAAAAGAAGTTGATCGAGCAGATGGACATAGCGAAAGCAAAGTGGGAAGAGACTACAAGAACTGAAAAATATACCGTTACGGAAGAAAATGTTGCCGATGTTATCGGAATGATGACCGGCATCCCTACCAACCGTATTGCTCAGAAAGAAAGCAATAAGTTGCTTGGAATGTCTGAGGAGTTGAGCGGTAAGGTAATTGGGCAGGAAGAAGCCATTCAGAAACTGACAAGGGCTATTCAGCGTACACGCGTTGGATTGAAAGATCCAAAGAAGCCGATCGGGTCATTTATATTCCTCGGACCAACAGGTGTTGGTAAAACAGAACTCGCTAAGGTGTTGGCCACTTACTTATTCGATAAGGAAGAATCATTGGTGAGAATTGACATGAGTGAGTACATGGAGAAATTCTCCGTATCACGTCTAGTCGGTGCACCTCCGGGGTATGTAGGCTACGAAGAAGGTGGACAGCTTACTGAAAAAGTAAGAAGAAAACCTTACAGTGTTGTATTACTGGATGAAATCGAAAAAGCACATCCTGATGTATTCAACATCCTTTTGCAAGTATTGGATGATGGTATACTTACCGATGGATTGGGCAGAAGAGTTGACTTTAGAAATACAATTATCATCATGACCTCCAACATTGGTGTTCGTGATCTGAAAGATTTCGGATCGGGAATCGGATTTGCTACAAAGGCAAAGCAATCGAATGAAGAGGAAAACATGAAGAGCACCATTCAAAATGCTTTGAAGCGTGTTTTCAGTCCTGAGTTTCTAAATCGTTTGGATGACGTGATCGTATTCAACTCACTACAACGTGAGCAAATACATAAGATCATAGACATCACACTGAGCAAACTATTTGTAAGAATAACGGCCTTGGGTTATAGCGTTGAACTTACTGACAAGGCAAAAGATTTTCTTGCAGAAAAAGGATATGACCAACAGTTTGGTGCAAGACCACTAAACAGGGCCATTCAAAAATACCTGGAAGACCCTATTGCTGAAGAAATCTTGAAAGGTGAGATAGAGGAAGGAGCTATACTGATGGCTGATCACGATGGGAAAAGCGAAACACTTGTCATCAAAGTGAAGAAGCCAAAATCATCTTCCAAAGAGAAGAAAAGCGAATAAACTATAACACTTAGAATAGTAAGAAATGACAGGGTAACTCCTGTCATTTTCTTTTTAATAACCTCCCATATATTTTCTGGTAAACCACTCCACGCTAATTAGTGCGAGCAGAAAGAAAAAGACGAGTTTCAGATTGATTAAAGGATTAAATGATTCTTCAGAGCGAATTAAACTTTGCGCCTCCACTGAAGCAAAATCAGTTTCCAGTTTTTGTAAATCTGAAACCGGATAAAAATTCCCGCCTGTGTTAGCGGACCATTGGCGGAGAAGATTAAAATCAGCTGTTAAATTCTGTGATTCAATGTTTTGTTCAGCAACCAAAAACTCTCCTTTCACAGATTGCTTCACACCATTAATGTCTGTGGATGAGTTGTAGGTGTAAACTCCTTCAGTTAATCCCCCGATACGGTATCTCGAATTAGCCGGACTAGTAATATAACTATACTGAAATTTCTCACCCTTCTCATTGACTAATTCAATATCAATCTTCTGACCAAAGACCTGCTCGAATAATTCATTATAAATCTGGCTTTCAAAAATTACAGGTTCACTTGCCGTAAACTCATTCTGAAGAGGAAAACTTCTGAATTTTCTCTTGTCTTCTCTTGTGCTGAGGTATTGAATCAACTTTGAGAAGACATCATCAAACCCTTCCGTCTTTTGTGTTTCTGCATATTCATCCAATCTCCACCTCCACACGCCATCACCTGTAAGCACAGCCATTTTTTGATCGTTGGAAATGGTGGTAAATAATAAAGGACGATCAGTATTCACTCTACCAATTCTTTGAAAGAGCAACACATTAGCGTTGGCTGGGTAAGCGAATTTTCCAAAAGGAACCCGTGCTGGAGGATATCGGGCAAAAATTCCATTTAACTTATCACTAAAACCAAAATCCTTAAAATCAGCATTGATCACAGGCGTAACAGCATCCCATTGTCCTGGATTTTCAAAAGTTAAGGGTATGCCATTGGCTGCCAGTTGTCTTAAGTTGGATCTGTCACCCAACATGATAAACAGCGAAGTCCCGTTTTCAAGTAACTGCTTGAAAACGGGGGTAGTTTTACCTGAGTAGTCAATCGCTTGTTGAAATATTGCAAGGTCAATATTTTCTGGCCGAAGTGCCTCTGGTGGAGCTTCACTTACACCTGGTATGTGCACAACAAATTCGTAATTGGCATTTTCTTCAACCACTGTACGAATTGCTTTAATATCAGGATGAGGCGCTGGCGCGACCAGCAATATTTTCTTCTTCCCTTCCACCACTTCGACAAATGCACTTGCGTAATTATTTTTCCTGTTGCGCTCCTGACCTATGGGTGAAACGGATATATCTATACGCTGAAGTCCTTTTTCATCCGCATCTATTTGAAAGTCGAAATCCAGAATAGAGTTGTTGCCAGAATTTCTACTGTCGCGCGCGATCAGCTTACCTTTTTGATAGGCGGAAACCACCACTTCCTGCGCATTGATACCCCTAATTAACACCTCTGCCCTAAGTGGAAACTGATTCCCCTGATAAGCGATTTTATTATAAAGTACATTTCGCAAAACCAGATCAATTCTTTCCGTACTGTCACCCACCCCGATTGTATGGATGGGTACTCTGGAAGGTGTATAAAGAGGTGAACTTCCGGAATTATAAATACCATCTGACAGCACTACAAGGCCGGCAAGGTTTTTTCCCTCGTATTGCCCTACCCGATTGCGTACCGCTCCATTCAAATCAGATGTTGGATGATTAAAAACTACATCAGTATCCTCACCTTCTTCCAACGTTGCCATTTCCACATTGAACCCCTGGGATTTTAACTCATCCATAGTAGACTCCAATTGGTTTTCAACACTTTGCCATTGAAGGGAATCCATTCCCTCTTTTACTGAAACCGAGTTATCCACCAAAAAAACTATGGAAGGGTTCTCCAATTCATTAAGTGTTAATTTCAAAATTGGGCCAATCAACAGGAACGCCAGGAATGAAACCAGTATCGCTCTAAATACAAATAGAATCTGATTGGTTCTCTTTGTCCATGTATGTTTCGATTTGTAAAGCAGGTAGGCATAGAGTAATCCCAGTGCTATGCAGAGCAAAACAAATACAGGAGAATATTCGAAGAGTAGGCGTTGTTGATTCACTTAGTAGTCATATTTCTTGCCCCACAATTTCTTTAAAAAACTTCTTAATTCGGACTCGCGGGGATTTTGCCCTGGATCATAAAACTTTGTACCCTTTATTTCATCAGGAAGGAATTCCATGTCTTTGAAATTACCTTCATGGTCATGGGCATATTTATAACCTTTACCGTAATCCAAATCCTTCATTAATTTGGTTGGCGAGTTTCTAATGGCTAACGGTACAGACAAGTCACCGGTTTCGCGCACTTTCTGTTGTGCCTGGTTAATCGCCACGTAACTTGCGTTACTTTTTGCTGAAGACGCCAAATATACTGCGCATTGTGAGAGAATTATTCTTGATTCAGGGTAGCCAATGAGGTTCACTGCCTGAAACGCATTAGTTGCCAACACCAACGCAGTTGGGTTTGCATTTCCAATATCTTCTGAAGCTAGAATAACCATTCGTCTGGCGATAAATTTAACATCTTCACCCCCCTCAATCATTCGAGCAAGGTAATAGACTGCAGCGTTGGGATCGCTACCACGTATGGATTTTATGAAGGCAGATATAATATCATAGTGCTGTTCGCCACTTTTATCATATATCGCAATCCGCTTTTGGGCTACATTTACCACCAGTTCATCAGTGATAAGCACATCACCGGTTACCGAGTCCGCAATTAACTCCACCAAATTGAGGAGCTTTCGTGCATCTCCTCCGGATATATTCAATAATGCCTGATGCTCTTTAATTTCAATCTTCCTCTTCTTGAGTTCATCATCCTTTTCCAGTGCGTCCTGTACCAATTGGATCAGATTTTCTTCAGTTAACGATTTTAAAGTATAGACCTGGCACCGGGAGAGAAGTGCGCTATTTACTTCAAAAGATGGATTTTCAGTAGTGGCGCCAATAAGTGTAATCGTACCTTTTTCAACCGCCCCCAGCAAGGCATCTTGCTGCGATTTATTGAACCGATGAATCTCATCTATAAATAAAATGCTCTTTCCTGAACGCTTCGCCTTGTCAATTACTTCTCTCACATCTTTCACCCCGGCACTTACAGCACTTAATGTGTGAAAGGATTTCTTTACCTCATTGGCAATGATATTCGCAATGGTGGTTTTGCCAACACCTGGAGGCCCCCAAAGTATCATGGAAGGAATATTTCCCGATGTAATGGCATTTCGAATTATTCCTCCAGTACCAACGAGATGCTCCTGTCCAATTAACTCGGTAAGTTTCGTTGGACGCATACGCTCTGCTAGAGGTATTTGACTATTAATATGCACTTCAGATTATCATTACAGTAACAATGAGGTTGATCAGCAAGCCTATACTAACACAAAAAGAGAAGACAAACGAAAGTAGAATGAACTTAAAAATTGTCTTTCTCCAACTTTGCTTATAAACCCATTTCATCGCCAGTAAAAGGTATAGCCCCACAATAAAAAAGGTGAGTATTCCAAACCAATCTAACCAGGGAATAAGCTCAAGTAATAAAGTAATAATGCCGGCCGCAAAGAAGAAGTTATAAAAGTAAATACTCATCACAAGATGCTCACTGTAAAAGAAGTCTCTCCTGATGTATAGCAGCTTTAGCAGTAAGGCAAAAATCGGAAGCATGAAAAATAATACCTTGGGGGAGTTGGCTGCAAATGAATCTCCCAATTCCCTAAAAAATTGATCATCATTGTCCTTGTACTTTTGATCCAGCTCAAAAGAGCGATAGTTAAGAAGTTTAACTAACCAACTGTCCCTCTCCTGTTCGGGCAATGTTAACTGCGCAGAATCATATTCTCTTCTGTTGTCATACTCATTACCATCTATTTGAAAAATATTCTCATCTTTTTTTTCATCCTTGATTACAACTTCATCGGTTGATAGTTCTTCAAGCTTCTCTTCATCACCGGGTAGAGAAAAAAATAAAAGAAAGAAAACGAAGCTAATGAATACGTACATCCTTGCCGGATGGTAATAACGATCTCTTCTTCCTGCATTGTATTCTATCGCAAGGAATCCTGGTTTAAAAAGGAGGTATTTTATCGTTCTAAAGAACTTTGACTCGTAACTAAAAAATGACCCAAGGAAATTCTCAAAAAGCTCACCCATCGTTTGCCTTCTGGGAATATTCTTTTGTCCGCAGTTATAGCAAAATTTCCCATGGAGTTCTTCACCACAGTTAAGGCAATTTTTTGACAGACCCGATTGAGCAGAGCCTCCTTCAGCATCCACCATCCCCTCTGCCAACGGCATTGAATTGCCTAACTCCTCCATGTTCTAAAAGGAAAGTTTTTTGAAGATCTCGTTAGTTCGCTCCAGCATCTCATCCGTAAAATCAAGATGAGTTACCATTCTTATTTCCTGCGGGCCAAATTTTAATGCCTTAATATTATTCTCTGATAATTTTTGAATCACTAGTTCTGGAGTAATTTTTTTATCGACCACAAAAATCACAATGTTAGTGTCTACAGGCTTCACCTTTTCCACCCAACCGAGTTGCTCTAATACTTTGCCCATTTCTCTGGCCCTGGTATGATCTTCTCCCAGGCGTTTAATATGATGGTCCAATGCATAAACACCAGCAGCCGCCAGATAACCTGCCTGGCGCATGCCTCCTCCAAATACTTTTCTAATCCTTCGTACCTGATGTTCCAACTCTTTTTTACAAACAAGAACAGAGCCCACAGGGATGCCAAGACCTTTCGATAGGCAAATCGAAATAGTATCGAAGTACTTCCCATATTCCTTTGGATCATCTTCCGTTTCTGTGAGTGCATTAAAAAGACGGGCACCGTCCATATGCATCTTTAGTTCTTTGGAGCGACTAAACTCACTCACTGCTTTGATCTGATCCAGTGTATAATAACTTCCTCCTTCCCGTACTACTGTATTTTCCAACGCAACAACTGAAGTGCGAGGCTGATGCGGATCATTATAATTATTGATACTCTCTTCTACGTCTTTTACTGAAAGACGCCCGCGATCTCCCTCTATTAAACGTGAACTTACCAGGCAATTACCTGCCAGACCCCCACCTTCATACTTATAAATATGCGCCCCCTTATAGCAAATGACTTCATCATATGGCTGGGTAAGTACTTTTATTCCAATTTGGTTGGTCATCGTTCCTGACGGACAAAAAACACCCGCATCCATTCCTAACATAGATGCACATTTCTTTTCCAACTCTTTAACAGATGGGTCTTCACCAAAAACATCATCCCCCACTTCAGCATTCATCATTGCCTCATGCATTTCTTTTGTGGGTTTGGTTACTGTATCACTACGCAGGTCTATTAGCATATTCGTTCTGGTTATGAACGTGAAAATTACAAAAAATAGGAACGGTTGGTCGCCCTAATGAAAGAACATCCCCACAAATGGTAAAGCCGTATTTACTTTAGCACTTCCTTTGATCCTTATTAATATTAGCGAGGGTCAATTTGGTTTTTAATCCTTAGGGCTCTACTTTTGTGCTCTCAAATGATAACGGTGTTGCCATTTGAGCCAGAATAGAAGGTTTTGACTGTAAAAGTCATAAAAGATATATCGCGGGGTGGAGCAGTTGGTAGCTCGTTGGGCTCATAACCCAAAGGTCGCAAGTTCGAGTCTTGCCCCCGCTACTAGTAAAGGGTGATCCTAATGATCACCCTTTTTATTTTATCACATCCTAGCCTCCATTAAACTCCCATTTCTTTTTATAGCTACAAATCCGTTGAGCTTTGATCCAAATCAAGGTGGTCGCAAGTTCGT
>JBDVKV010000025.1:0-35271 GCA_039971015.1 Cyclobacteriaceae bacterium | reverse complement strand
TAGTTACGGGTGTATGGCAAACATCTGAAGCAAATGGAGTAACACTTACTGCCAATGCCTTTGAAGGTGCACTGGGAGGAACAGGAAGGTTTTTGTTATTGATCTGCGGTTTCTTTTTTGCTGTCACCTCCCTATTCTCTTACAGCTACTATGGAAATAAGGCCATGTCTTTCATTGGAGGTGTGAAAGCCGGGAGTTATTATAATTATTTCTATCTGGGAACTATCATCTTCGGTGCTGTAGCCACCATGCAGGATGTGATGAACATTATCGATATTGCTTATGCTATTATGGCGATACCCACAGTGGTCTCAGGAATTATTCTTGCACCAAAAGTAATGAAGGAAGCCACCAGCTACTTTGCAAGACACAAAGAAGAGAAATCGGCCTAGCTATTGAGCTTCAGCCTTGCTAGGTTCTAATGTGTAAGGATAATCGAACAACCCATGTTCCTTTATTGCTTCCTCCACTTTGTGCGGAACATATTTCTCCCATCCATGTTCGCCTTTGCGGATCATAGCCAATACATTATCTGAGATGATGTGCAGGTTTTCAGTGTTGGCATTTTCTATATCCTCCAGCTTGTTGTTGTCCTGCATATACCGGAAGAGCCCCTTTAAATTATCGGGCAACTCATTCTCAAAATCCTTCAGTGTAAACAGTTCAGTATTGCTACCACGTTTAAGCGCAGGATAGATGTAGAGTTTAATGTTTGTACCAAAGAGTGCAGCAAAACTTTCCAGTATCCCTCCTCTTAAGTTCTGGTAAGTACGCTCTTCAAATACTTTTTGCAGGGCGTAGATTCCTAAAATGATACCTATTTTCTTGCCCCTGGTAATTTTCGAGAGATATTCTGCTACCCGATAGTATTCAAAGTAGTTCGAAATCAATACGGTTTGCCCCAAAGAGCAAATGGTGTCAGCGCGATAGAGAAAATCCTTTTCGTCAATACTTCCATCAGAACTCAGATCATTCAAAGTGAGCTCAGTAAGCACCACCATTTTCTTTTTATCTACATCAGGTTCCTTTTTAAAATATCTTCTGGCCGCCAGCAACATATCCACGTTCACGTGAGTTACCGGCCTGAACCTACCTCTTAACACCAAAACGTTCTTTTTATACAACGCTTCTGATGGCTGCATTACTTCTCCATCAGGGCCAAACATGGCAGCACGTGTCAAACCGTTCTTCACCAGCTTCATGGCCATCAGGCGGTTGTCCACCTTTTCATAGTCCGGACCGGAAAGTCTGAACATGTCAATTTCAATTCTTCTGGTCAAGCCATCCACCAAAGACATCATGATCTCTTCTGGATCTTCAAGCATCATACATGCATAAATCATGTTGACACCTACTACTCCTAATGCATATTGTTGCAACAATGGGTCATTGTCAAACATCTTGACATGAATGACACAGTCATTGGGCTCAGTGTTCGGTCTTTTTTGAAAACGCAGCCCCACCCAACCCTGGCCCTGATTACTTCTTTCAAAATTTAAAGCCTCTACCGTGTCGGCAAAAGCAAAAAATCTCGTCTTTTCTATCAGGTGTGGAAGTCTTTCCGGAAGCAACGGATATTCATGATCCAACATGCCAGTAAGCCTGTCTTCACATACATACCTATCACACACTCCGTAAATGGCATCGCTAAACTTCATGTCATAAGCCGACATGGTTTTAGCCACCGTTCCGGAAGCACCCCCTACCTTGAAAAAGTTAGCTGCAACCTCCTGGCCCGCACCGATCTCCGCAAAGGACCCATAAACTTCTCTCCTTAAATTAATTTGAAGGGCTTTTTCCTGGGTGGTGAGTTTTTCTTTTGCCTCCATAAACGGTTTTGATGTGGCTATTTCAATACAAAGTTGATACTATTTTTTCAAACATATTCGTATTAGTCAAAGAAATTGATTCAATGCGCGAATGATGTTTTCAATTGATCTCTTGATTAACAGGTTTGTAACCATTTTGTTCTTCCTGAGCAACCAATTAGGGAGCCAGTCTACCCCCAGCAGGGTAAGAAGTAGCTCTTCACCTTAAGAATTTTGAGGAATTCTTTGCATCGACCAGGAAGGGTCGGATTCGGATACTAACGCTGTAAAGAAGTTTTCGTAATTAGAAACTGTTTTCTCAATGGTAAACGAGTTTTTGACGGTCCTTCTACCTTCTGATGACAGGCGTTGCCATAGCAGCTTATCCTCATCCAATTCAGTGATTTTGCCAGCCAAGTCACTATAATCTCCATTTTCAAAAAGAAAACCGTTTACTCCATCCTTTATGACATCTGTATTTCCAGATGCGTGAGTAGCAATCACCGGAACACCCATGTACATGGCTTCCAGCAAAGACTGAGAAAGTCCTTCTGTAACAGAGCACAATACACTCATACTAAACAAAGGCAGGTAATTAATTGCCTCGGCTGACGGAATATTTCCCTCAAAAAAAACCTTATGTGGCAACTTAAAACCATCGATTATTTTCCTCAGCTGATCATCCTCTTTAATTCCTACGAAAATCACTTTAGCAGGTTTATTCAAATGATTCAACGCAGACAAAAGCTGATCCTGAAGTTTCCTACGTGATATGCACCCAATCACGAGGTCACCGGCTCTGATATCAAATTTCTGTCTGAGTTTTTTTAAATATTGTTCATTCAAAGCATTGTACTTCTCTGGTGGCGTTCCATTAAATATTACTTTGATGTGTTTCCCTGGTACTCCACCTTGCTCCAGTGATTTTTTTACGCCATTTCCAACTGCAACAATTTTGTCAGTACCATTAACATAAAATAGATTCTGAATGGGGCCACCCACACTCAACGATAGTTGTCTGCGGGTATGAATTATTTTGGTATCCAATTGATAAATCCACCTGCACAACACACTTGCATATCGATCTTTACTCGACTGTGCATTAATCACATCAATGCGATGGTTTTTTACAATAGATTTAATCTGTCGAACCGCTCCCAAATCAAAACGCGACTTCAGGGTGATTGGAAAAAATTTGATGTGAGCTGAAACTGCTAGATGCTGAAGTAAAGAGTCTTCACGTGCGGCAATAAACACACGATGCCCTTTGTCAGCCAGCCCTCTGGCCAGAAAAAAAACTGAATACGTTGACCCTGCAAGAAAATCTTCCTGGGTTATAAATAGAATGTTTAATTGTCGCTTCACGGCAACAAAGAAACCAACCACAGATTACCTCAACATATGCTGAGTATCATCAGAAAGTTATAAATATGTAAAGAAGGAAACTTACAGGTAACCTTTACCCCTGCTCTGCTTCGTGCTTCTCTTTCAGTACCCTTCGAAGAATCTTTCCAACATTAGATTTAGGTACCTCCGAGATAAACTCCACAAACTTGGGAATTTTATAATTGGTTAAACTCTTGTGACAAAAATCAATCAACTCTTCTTCCGTCAATGATTGATCTTTCTTCACAATATAAACTTTGATGGCTTCACCAGATCGTTCGTGCGGCACGCCAATGGCAGCCACTTCCAAAACCTTAGGATTACTCGCAATTACATTTTCTATTTCATTGGGGAAGACATTGAAGCCAGATACTTTGATCATGTCTTTCTTCCTATCCACAATTTTAAAGTACCCTTCTTCATCCATCAACCCTATGTCGCCCGTGCGAAACCAATCACCAGGGAAAAATACTCCCTCTTTGTCTTTTTCCCAGTAGCCGCGCATCACCTGCGGGCCTCGAGCACAAATTTCACCCGTCTCCCCTTGTGCCAACTGATTGCCGTCATCATCAAAAATGGCTACCTCAGTGCTGGGTACTGGAATTCCGATATATCCTTTTCTGTGCTTCCCATCTAAAGGATTACAGCAAAGTACCGGTGAGGTTTCACTCAGACCATAGCCTTCCACCAATGGCCTCCCTGTTACCTGCTCCCAACGTTCGGCAACGGCATCCTGAACCGCCATGCCTCCTCCTACTGCACCTGCCAGGCGAGAGAAGTCCAGGTCCTTAAAGTCAGGATTATTCAACAAACCATTAAACAAAGTATTAACACCTGTGACGATAGTAAATTTGTGTTTCTTCAACTCTTTTACAAACCCGGGCATGTCACGTGGATTGGTGATCAACACATTCTTAACACCCGATGTAAACATCAGTAGCCCATTGACCGTCAGCGCAAAAATATGATACATCGGAATAGCTGTAATGATCAGGTCCTCATGATCGGGTCTCATGTATGGCTTAAACCAATGGGTGATCATCTGATTGTGCGCAATAAGATTTCTATGCGACAGTTGTGCGCCTTTTGAGATGCCAGTAGTACCACCTGTGTATTGTAGTACCGCCACATCTTCAATATCCATTTTAGGTTTTGTATAGGTCAGCTGTGCTCCTCTTTTTAAAACTGATTTGAAAGATATCGCTTTCGGAAGGTGGTAAGCAGGAACAATTTTCTTTACGTACTTCACCACAAAATCAATAATACCTCCCTTTACCGTACCGAGCATATCTCCCATATGTGTTACGATGATGTGTTTGGCAGGAATTTCATTTTGTATTACCTCCAGTTGTTTGGCGAAGTTGGCCACAATCACCACTGCAGAAACTTCAGCATCAACAAACTGATGTTTCATTTCTGGCGGGGTGTAGAGTGGATTGGTATTTACAGCAATCAGGCCGGCCTTGATGGCACCAAAGAATGCAACTGGAAACTGAAGTAAGTTGGGCATCTGAATCGCAATTCGATCACCCTTCTTCAGTCCAAGCTCCTCTTGTAAGTAGGCCGCAAAGTGAGTGGCATACTCATGAAGTTCTTTGAACGTAATTCTCACACCATAGTTTTCAAAAGCCACCTGATCTGAATACCGATCACAGGTGTTATCAAACATTTCTATAAGAGAATTATATTCATAAGGTCCAATTTCTTTTGGAGTTCCTTCGGGATAGTTTTTGAACCAGGGATAATCAGTCATGCTACGGGCTTTTTAAGAATTAATAAACTAATTAGGTGAAAAAATCGGGGAAGTCAAATGGAAATATGACAATCAATAATTGGAGACCTCAACCAATAATTGCTGCTCAAATTCTTTTCCATCCGAAGACTTGCCCATAACGATTACTCTGTACGTTCCATTTTGCGGATATTGCACTTTGGGCGAGGAACTAAAGGATGTAAGTTCGTTTCCTTCACCATCAAGGATACCTAAATACCATTCATAGGAAACAATGGCGATGCATTTGTTTTGAAACTTTATCCATCCTGGAAAACTTCCGCTATTGACATAGTCAAACTCAAAAACAGGTGTTTTCTCGGGTTGTGGAAATGCATTAGGGTCTGGAACCACTGGAAAAATTTCGCAAGCGGAAAAGAGCAGTATTATCGATATGATACACCATTTCGATCGCATCACTAAATATAACCAACATGATCTGTAAAGCCATTGCTGAACAGTCACTTAGAAGACCAAAAGTGGTTTTAATAAAGAAAACTTGGGGTACTTGTGGGAGTCTCCTTTGACTTTTGGTCGCCAACTTCGAGATGTAGACTCGAAATTGGGACCTCAGTCGGTTTAGAAGAAGCTCAGCTGTAGAGGGAGGGTTCGAACCTCCACGGAGAAGTTAGCCGCAGGACAAGAAAAACCTCTTTAGTGGTCAACCCGTTATCCTGTGTTTATCCTTTGCTCTCCACCCCCGAGACAGGAGGGCTTGTCTGCCAGTTTCAACACCCTACAATTTTAAAGAACTCAGTAGGCTGTTAATCTCAAATCCTGATGGCTCGACAGGCGAGATCAACACCTACATTGTTAATACTTCAGCAAAGTAAGGTCATTCATAAAAACTATTCAATACAACATAGTAATATTTACATATTTTATAATATTGTAAACTAATATTATAAATACCTTAAACTACCCCCATTGATATGAGCAAAAATTATGTGATTGATAATACTGACCTCAAAATCCTGGATATTTTGATGAAGGATGCCAAGAAGCCCTACACGGAAGTGGCCAAACTGGTGCACGTATCTCAAGGCACGGTGCATGTAAGGATGAATAAAATGGAAGAAGCAGGCATCGTAGAGAAGAATACGCTTCAGATCAACTATGCCAAGCTGGGCTATGGTGTCATGGCCTTTATCGGCATCTACCTGGAAAAGAGTGGGTTATATGATTCCGTTTTAGAAAAACTCAAGGAAATCCCTGAGATAACGATGATACACTATACCACGGGTAATTATTCTATGTTTTTGAAGATTCATTGCAGGGATACCAACCACCTCAAAGAGGTGCTGCATGACAAAATGCAGCAGGTAGACGGCATTGACCGAACGGAGACTATCATTTCCCTTGAAGAAAGCTTAAACCGGCACCTGGAGCTATCCCAATAGAATAAAATATGCCCGAAACGAAACCTTAAAAGAGGATATTTGTTGTAATTTTGGAGTATTATTTGAATTTAGTCTAAATAGACGACATGAGTAAAGACAACCAGGTATTAGAAGAGTTTACATCCAAAGAATACGAACATGGTTGGACGATTGACCTTGAAAGCGACTCCGCCCCTAAGGGCTTAAGTGAAGAGATCGTTCGGTTTATCTCAGCAAAGAAGAATGAGCCTGAATGGTTACTGGAATGGAGGCTGAAAGCATACCGTCATTGGAAAACAATGAAGGAACCGCAATGGCCCAACGTAAAGTACCCTGCCATCAACTATCAGGATATTATCTACTACTCTGCTCCGAAGCAGAAAGCGCAGCCTAAAAATTTAAGCGAAGTCGATCCTGAGTTGATAAAGACTTTTGAGAAGCTAGGGATATCTCTAACAGAGCAAAAACGATTAACCGGTGTAGCTGTTGATGCTGTAATCGACAGTATTTCGGTAGCTACCACTTTCAAAGATAAGTTAGGCGAACTAGGGATCATTTTCTGTTCATTCAGTGAAGCTGTAAAAGAGCATCCCGAGTTAGTAAAGAAGTATTTAGGTTCGGTGGTACCTCCTAACGATAATTATTTTGCTGCATTGAACTCAGCTGTATTTTCTGATGGCTCCTTCTGTTATATTCCTAAAGGGGTAAGATGTCCCATGGAGCTATCTACTTACTTTAGAATTAATGCCGCTAACACTGGTCAGTTTGAAAGAACTTTGATCGTTGCAGAAGATGCTTCCTATGTGAGTTACCTTGAGGGCTGTACTGCTCCCATGCGCGATGAAAATCAATTGCACGCTGCTGTGGTAGAATTGTATGCCAAGAAGGACGCAGAGATTAAATACTCTACTGTACAAAACTGGTACCCCGGAGATAAAAATGGTAAAGGTGGTATTTACAACTTCGTAACCAAGCGAGGCTTGTGTGCTGGCGATCACTCTAAAATTTCCTGGACACAGGTAGAGACAGGATCTGCCATCACCTGGAAATATCCCTCATGCATTTTGAAAGGCGATTACTCCAACGGAGAGTTTTATTCTGTGGCTGTAACTAATAATTATCAGCAAGCGGATACCGGCACAAAAATGATTCATATTGGTAAGCATACAAGATCGCGAATCGTTTCTAAAGGTATATCTGCCGGTAAATCACAAAACAGTTACCGAGGACAAGTACATATATTGAAGCGCGCAGAAAATGCCCGCAACTTTTCTCAATGCGACTCATTGCTCATGGGCGATCAGTGTGGAGCACATACCTTCCCTTATATCGATGTAGAAAATAAAAGTGCACATGTAGAACATGAGGCAACTACTTCCAAGATTGGTGAAGATCAAATCTTTTACTGTTTGCAACGCGGTATTGACGAAGAGGCTGCTGTTGCGTTGATTGTAAACGGATATGCAAAAGAAGTATTAAAGCAATTGCCGATGGAGTTTGCTGTGGAAGCACAGAAACTTTTAGCGTTGACATTAGAAGGTAGTGTAGGATAATAAATTTGAGGTTTAAGGTTTGAGATTGCTACAATCTCAGATTCTAAAATCATAAATCATAAATAGAAGATTAAGCAATGTTAAAAATCAAAAATATACACGCACGAGTAGAAGAGAAAGCCATACTGAATGGAATTAACCTGGAGGTAAAGCCTGGGGAAGTGCATGCTATCATGGGACCGAATGGTTCTGGTAAGAGTACACTAGCTTCCGTACTTGCCGGTCGTGAAGATTTTGAAGTTACTGATGGTTCGATAGAATTTCTAGGCAAGAACTTGCTGGAGATGAGTCCTGAAGACAGGGCAAGAGAAGGAGTTTTTCTTGCCTTTCAATATCCTGTGGAGATCCCGGGGGTGAGCACAGTTAACTTTATGAAAACTGCACTCAATAAGATCAGAGAGTACAGGGGACAAGACACATTAGACGCTGTTTCGTTTCTCACTTTGATGAAGGAGAAAATTAAGTTGGTTGAGATCGATCAATCCCTTCTTAACCGTTCATTGAATGAAGGCTTCTCTGGTGGAGAAAAGAAGCGCAATGAGATATTTCAAATGGCGATGCTTGAACCCAAGCTGGCTATACTGGATGAAACAGACTCTGGGCTTGATATTGATGCCTTAAGAATTGTTGCCAACGGTGTGAACAAATTGCGCACCAAAGACAACGCCACTATTGTAGTAACACATTACCAGCGTTTACTTGATTACATCGTTCCTGATTATGTACATGTATTATACAAAGGAAAAATCGTGAAGTCCGGCACCAAAGAACTCGCGCTGGAACTGGAGGAGAAAGGATACGATTGGATCAAAAGTGAAATGGAGGTCGCCTGATGAGTACTACTACTGAAAAACCAACTATTTCCACCTCCCTGATTGAATCTCTCGATTTAGGAAAGTTTTCAATTGCCAAAGAGCAAAGGAAAAAAGCATTTGAAGCTTTTAAAACCACAGGTTTTCCTGAAGCAAAGAGTGAAGAGTATAAATTTACACCGGTTACCCGATTGTTAACCAAGCATTTTTCAGCAGAAGAGTTGTCCACGCAAACTGTTGCCAATAAAAGTGTAAAGGAGCTATTACATCCTGAGTTTTCAGAAAACAGGGTAGTCTTTGTCAATGGGATTTACAGCCAGACCCTTTCATCTATTACTACCGATTCTAAAGTCACCATTCAATCATTGGATGAAGCCCTTACGTCAAACCCTTCATTGTTGTTTGATCAACTTAACATCAATGACCCATTTGCTTTACTCAATTCAACCCTTTGGTCAGATGGACTTTATATCAACGTACCCAAAAAAGTTGAAGAGAAGAAGCCCTTGTTTATCCACCACCTTCACGATGCGAGCAGTGAAAAAGTAAGTGTACATACCAAGTTGTTCATTACCGTTGGTGAAAGTGCCTCCCTTGAAATTATTGAAAAGACGGACACCCTGGGAGATCAACCTGTATTCCATACGATTAGTGAGGAGATTATTGTTGGAGAGAATGCTTCATTTAATTACTGTAAAATTCAAAATGATGCAGGACAGTTGATACAGGTAGCCAACACTACTATCCAACAACACAATTCAAGTCGTGCTGACACATTCACCTTTACCCTTAACGGTAAACTGATTCGCAACAACCTCAACATTATCATTGATGGCGAAGGTTGTGAATCCCATTTCTACGGACTTTATCTGACTGATGGTGACACGCTGGTGGACAACCATACTACTGTAGATCATAAAAAACCCAACTCATTCAGCAACGAATTGTACAAAGGGTTGATGGACGGAAAATCCAAGGGTGTATTCAATGGAAAGATCTATGTACGCCCTCATGCACAAAAGACCAATGCGTTTCAATCCAACAGAAATTTATTGTTGTCAGATGACGCTACGGTGAATACCAAACCCCAGCTTGAAATATGGGCGGATGATGTAAAGTGTTCCCACGGTTGTACTACCGGGCAGTTGGATGAAGAAGCCTTGTTCTACTTGCAGTCCAGAGGAATCCCTAAAGCCACTGCCAAGGCCATGTTGCTTTACGCATTTGCAGGAGAGGTGCTGGATACCATCAAAAACGAGCAACTAAAAAATTATATCGATTCTATCGTTTCAGAACGACTACATAAAAGTTATTAAGGCATGAGTATCTCAGCCATCACACAACTGGACATTCAAAAAATTCGTGAGGAGTTTCCAGTGCTCGATCAACAAGTAAACGGAAAGCCGCTGGTGTATTTCGATAATGCAGCTACCTCTCAGAAGCCAAAGCGGGTAATTAAAAAGCTTACAGAGTACTACGAAGGGTATAACGCCAATATTCACAGAGGGATTCATACTCTGGCTGAAACAGCAACCAGAGCCTACGAAGATACACGTGAAGCCGCCAGAAGTTTTTTGGGTGCAGAGCATGTAGAGGAAATCATTTTCACCCGTGGCGTTACGGAATGCATCAATCTCGTGGCTTCCAGTTATGGAAGTGCATTTATCAAAGAAGGAGATGAAATTATTATAGCAGCCCTTGAGCATCACAGTAATATCGTGCCCTGGCAAATGTTGTGTGAGCGTAAGGGTGCTGTTTTAAAAGTGATTCCGGTTAATGACCGCGGTGAGATCGAATTGGATGCGTTCAAACAATTACTAAGCGATAAAACCAAAATTGTAGCTACGAATCATGCAAGCAACAGTTTGGGTACGATCAACCCTATTCGCGAGATCATTCAACTGGCACATGAGAAGGGCGCTGTAGTGCTGATTGATGGTGCACAGTCGGCTGCTCATCTTACGATTGATGTCAAAGAACTGGATGCTGACTTTTACTGCCTCTCTTCTCACAAAATGTATGGACCTACAGGTGTAGGTGTATTGTATGGAAAGAAGGAGCTATTGGAAAAGATGCCACCGTACATGGGTGGTGGTGAGATGATTAAAGATGTAACCTTTGCCAAAACCACTTACAACGACCTGCCCTATAAATTCGAAGCAGGCACACCCAACATTGCGGATGTGGTGGCTTTTGCGGAAGCCATCGCATTTGTAAATGAATTAGGGAAAGAAAACATTCATCGTCATGAGGCCGAATTACTGGCCTATGCCACTGAGAAAATAGGCAACATCGATGGTGTAAGATTAATTGGCACAGCAGAGCAAAAAGTGAGTGTGCTTTCTTTCGTTATTGAAGGCATTCACCATTTTGATATCGGTCAAATGCTTGATGCCAGAGGAATTGCCGTAAGAACGGGTCATCACTGCACTCAGCCTCTGATGGAAAGGTTTGGAATTGAAGGAACTGTTAGGGCTTCTTTTGCCGTTTACAATACAAAAGCGGAAATTGATAGTCTGGTAGAAGGTTTAACCCGCGTTATCAACTTCTTAAAAGCATAAGATTTGAAAACAATTGCCGACATACAGGAAGAGATCATTAGCGAGTTTAGCTTGCTGGATGGCGATCAGGAAATGACGGTATTGTACATCATGGAACTGGGCCAAAAGCTGCCCGATATGGATGATGCGAAGAAGACAGAGGATAATATTGTGAAAGGTTGTCAGTCAAAAGTTTGGTTGGCCGCTCAATTGGAGAACGATAAGGTTTACTTTGAGGCAGACAGCAACACTGCCATTACAAAAGGGTTAGTGAGTTTATTGCTGAGAATATTTTCAGGGCAATCGCCAGAAAATATATTAGCGGCTGACCTTAATTTTATGAGCAAGATTGGCATGGAGCGTTTCATAGGAACACAGCGATCCAACGGATTTGCTGCCATGATCAAGCAGATAAAAATGTATGCCCTCGCGTTCAAAACTAAGATGGAAGTAAAATCATGAGTGAGCAAGAAAAAAATGAAGCAGTAGAAACAACCACTACTTCCGATGACCTTCGGGGAAAGGTAGTTGCTGCCATCAAAACGGTTTATGACCCAGAGATACCTGTAGATGTATTGGAACTGGGATTGATTTACGAAATCAACGTATACCCTGTAAATAATGTGTATGTGTTAATGACACTTACTTCTCCCTCTTGCCCTTCCGCAGAAGTGATACCGGGTGAAGTGGAGCAGAAGATAAAGGATATTGAAGGAGTCAATGATGTGAAGGTGGAGCTTACGTTTGATCCGCCCTACACACAGGATATGATGAGTGAAGCGGCTAAATTGGAACTAGGATTTATGTAGAACTGGAAGCTGGTAAAGAAAATAAACGAATAAACTTGAATTTTAAACTCAACTAATATGTACCCAGAAGAATTGGTTGCCCCAATGCGGAGCGACCTCACCACCATTGGTTTTAAAGAATTAAAAACTCCTGATGAAGTAGATGCCGAATTGAAGGATCAGAAAGGCACTACCCTGTTGGTCATCAACTCGGTATGTGGATGTGCAGCGGGTGCTGCGAGACCGGGTGTGAAGTGGGCTGTTCAAAACAGCGAAAAGAAGCCTGATCATTTGACAACTGTATTTGCCGGTGCCGATGTAGAGGCTGTTGCCAAAGCACGTCAATACACATTGCCTTACCCTCCTTCTTCTCCAGCTATTGCTTTGTTCAAAGACGGTGAGTTGGTTCACTTTGTAGAGAGACATCACATTGAAGGAAGAAATGCGCAGATGATCGGTGAGCACCTGGTACAGGTGTTTGACGAGTTCTGTTAATTCATCATTATAAGTTCAAAGGTTCAAAGTTTAAGGTTTAATGCAGCCTTGAGTCTTGAACCTTTCCTTTTTTAGCTACCTGCTAAAACACATTCCTTATGATTATTCTCTGTGAATTCACCCAATAATCAGTTTGGCATGTTTTTGGTGTGCAATGCATCGACATATTAAACCTTAATCGTTTATATTTATTTCGAATAAAGCGTAATTGGTTGTTCACATGCTTACATAACCTTTCTTATACCTTAAACTCCCCCTTATGAAATCAGGAATAATGATGCTCTTGCTTTGTGGCTACGCATTGAGCGCAACATCACAGGATTTTGTCAAACTAAAAAACAGATGGAAGCCGACTGAATATATTCATGTAGAACAGCCAATACCTGCTTCTGGTAGTATTCAGCCCGGATGGCACAGTGCACAATGGCAATTAGAACCTGTAGCTGGTACCTCATTTTATAAGATAAAGAACAGGTGGAAAAATCAATACCTGCACATTCAGGAAGGTCCATTGGCTATTGGTGACATTCAACCCGGATGGTGGAGTGCACAGTGGCAATTGGAAGCTATTCCAGGCACTTCTTTTTATCGCATTCGCAACAGATGGAAACCCACCGTGGCTATTCATAACCAAAACGGAAGACTCGAATCCGGAACCATACAGCCAGGATGGTGGAGTGCGCAATGGGAGATGGAAAACGCGGGCAGTGCTGCACCAGCTGTAGTTAGCAGACAACCACAAAGTCAACCCCCTACACCGCCCACTGTAGCAAAAAAAGCTGGACTTCCATCCAACAGAGATGCCAGCGCCTTCTCCCCTCAACATGGCGGTAAGGTGACTGTAATGTTCATCCGGTACACCAGGGTGAATGTAATGGCCAACACAACGGTGAAGCCCGGTGATCGTATCTACTTTTTCCCACAATCTATTGAATGCAATAGAGATGGCGTTTCCTTCGATCCGGACAACCCCGCTTTAGGAGGACAAACTTTTACCGTACAAGAAGTAACACCCCAACTTGTTTTGGATCGCGATATACCTATGATGAGAAACAGGAACAATGACTCATTTTCTATGGTCATTGAGGTGTATTAATTTAAGATCTAAGATTTAAGATTTAAGATTTAAAGTTCAAGGTTGGTTCAACTTTGAATTTTAAACCTTGAACTTTAAAGCTATTTCATCAACCTCAGTGCCTCGCGTTTGCTGAGGTTGGCGAGGGTTGGGTTATCTCTAACAAAGTCTTTTACCCATTTTGGATTGACGCGACTGTATTGCCGCAATGTCCACCCAATGGCTTTGTTGTCCACCCAATGGCTTTGTTGATGAAAAATTCCTTTGATCCCAATAACTTTTTAATGGCATAAGCCAGTAATTCGTTATCCAACTGATCTTTGTATTTCAATTGGAACAACAAGGCAGACCGCTGTAGCCACATATGATCAGAGGCCAGCCACTTCTTCACATACTGCCTGCGCAACTCCGGGTACAACTTGAAATAAGTACCCATGGTATTGGCAGCGATGTAGTCCACCGTATCCCACCACGACTTGTGGGTGACCATATACTCCAGTAATGCCATGTCCTCTTTCTCCATTTGCTTACTGGACTTGTTCACCAGCTCTTGCCCAAACATCTGATACTCCCTTTGTGGCTTGTTCCACAATTTTTTAACGACCTTCTCCAAATCCTTCTTTGGTAGCAAATGCTGCTTGAGCAAGAAAGGTCTTTGTATTTCCTGTCGCTCCGGAGCAGTGATGCCGTAAAAATCAAAATTGTCCTTCATGTAGGCCTTTTGTTCCCTCGCTCTTTTGGGATTGGCGTGCCTTTCAAACTCTGCTTGCAAGGTGGACAAGTAGGTGGTCATGAGTGAATAGCAGTAAGTATATAGTCTCGAGTATTGAGTAAATAGTAGGATGCGGCAGAACTTATTTATTCCCTCACCTTTGGAAATCTTCTCAAATATTCGACATCAATAGAATTGAGTCTTCTATGTAGAACTAACTTTCCTAATGAAGTTATCCTAAACCCTTCTTTAGTTTCTTCCATCAATCCAACTTTCTTTAAATGATCTTTTGCCACAAGCATTCTTTCCTCCACTTGACTCAATTCATTTTCTGCACATTCAAAATGACAGGCCAAAGCTTCCCGTATAGATTCAGTATTGTGTGCTTTACTGTCTTTCAAACTTTCAAGCAACGGAAGCATCAGGGAAGAAAAGTCGGGAATGGACATACATTTAAAGATAGGAATGATTGAATAAAAATCCCTCCATGTGAATGGAAGGAATAAGTCTTATCCCAATTTAAAAGTGATGGGGATAACCATCCGCTGACGTACGGGCACTCCACGTTGTTTGCCGGGTTTCCAGGGCGGTGCGGACTGAAGTACTCTAATGGCCTCCTCATCGCAACCTGCACCAATTCCCTTAATCACCTTAATATCAGTGAGCGACCCATCGACATTGATCACAAATTGAACAAACACTCTCCCCTCCACTCCTATCCTTCTTGCCTGAGCAGGATATTTCATCTTATCGGATATGTAACTATAGAATGCACCCACCCCTCCGATGGGTTCAGCAGTTTCTTCCACGACATCAAAAATATCGGGCTTATCTTCAGCTGCTGGGGGTGCAATATTTATTTTGATAGGGGTCACTGGTTGATCTGGAATAGCGTCAATAACTACTTCTTCCTTAATTTTTTCGTCATCTGGTACCTCTACCAGTATAGGAGTAATCTGAACCGGTTTTGGAGGTGGTGGGATTTTAGTAGAAATTGGAATAATAGGTGGATCAACATTGTCCATATCGGATGCTTTAATTACAATCACTCCATCTCCGTAGGTTTTCCACTCAAATGCAGTAATCACACATGACAGGGTAATCAAAAAACTTAGTCCAAAAATAAGACTACGGTAATTCTTAAGATCTGCTTTAGGGCTTTTCTTGGCTTCCATAATAGATTGGGTTTAGGATTTTACATGCAAATAGGTTTATTCCATAATGCATCATTCTAAGGAAAGTCACATTGAGGGTTACCCATCGCCTAAAGTGGAAAAATGAGGTGTTCAGTAAGCCCAACCAATATCTTTACGAAATGCACTGGCCATACTCTACTTCTGCTAACTGTTACTTAAATCTGCTCTTGCTTGTCACTATCTGGAGGGCTATGTAGTGACGGTGAGTTTCCTTTCAGAATAAGGTTCTGTGTAGAAATTGAGGATTTCATGGCTTTCCTGCACCCTGGTGTCAACAACCTCATTGTATAGTCGATTACAGTGCAGCTCTACGTAGTAGCCTGCCATAGCATACAGCATCACCTTGTTGCCTTGGTGTACTCTGCTATCAACGTATCTCCCTTTAGTGAGCGTAGTCAATTTCTTCGCAGAGTCTCTGCCTCAGGACTCTGCGAGACCAAACCCTCATTCCGCCAGAGTCCCTTCCAGGAGACTCTGCGGAGAATGAAACATTTTACCTCTCCTACTGATTCGTCTGTTACCTTCCATGAACTGCAGAAATCAGGTTTTAACGGGTGGATGGGCGTGAGGACACGAACCTGGATTGAGTTGAGCACGGAAGTAATTTCCACGCCAGTAAATTTGATTAAAAATAACTAACCCTATAAAGCAAAAAACCCTGACGTCCTACGGAGTCAGGGTTTTTAATTGACAACTAACTTTTCCATTAGATTTTGGGTTTCGTGAAACGTAGACTCTTAATCTGGCGGTACTGTTCGCTGTTCAGGCCGAAGATCGCTCTTACATACTTCTTCACACTGGCAGCCGTATTGTAAATTGCTGTGTCACTGGTATACAACAATTCATTGCGGCTGATTCGTGCATTGCTAAGCGCTACCTCCACTTTAGCCACACCGCTGTTCAGACTGTTCATCTTTTTCAAGATGGATTTTAAGCCTGCGACAGACAATTCGGGTTCATTGGCTGTGTAGTTCGGAGCAACACTTATAGTTTGCACCAATCGTGCGAAGTGATCTGCTTTGCTGATGTAACTCAGCTGGGCGAACTTCGATCTTTTTTCCTTCTCCTCTTCGGTAGAAGCTAAGGGGATCCTGGCCTTGGCTCTTCTGCCGGTCATGAGTCTGAAGAAAACTCTCGCATCATCTAGTGTTTCTTCCTTAGCGCCTGATGCGGCTAGCGTTAAGATTACACTGGCTGCCAGCCTGGGCATATTTCTGAATAACTCCTCACGATCATTGGTCATGAAGTTGTACTCAGTTTTGTTAGCCTTGACGCTGGCGAGCGCCTGACGTGCATTGACAAGAAGTACACTCAATGCATCTAACTGGAGCTTGGGCAATCCGGGGTTGTACTTGTCTCCGTACCCGGAGCAGAAACCTAAGAGCTTCTCAAAGGTCTCTACATTTTTAACGTGTGTCATAATACTATAGTATACGGAAAAGCCTAGTATAAAAGTTTCACAATTCGGAAAAAACTTTTAAAATATTTTAACTTTTTTTTCATAGGCCAAATAACCTCTTGGTGGAGGATGGATTTACCTCTAGTTTATAGTCTTGAGCATATAGTCCTTAGTTGGGTTTAGGTTTTAGCTGCCCTCAAGCCATGCCTAGCCGAAGCCCTCTTGGGTTGGATGCAGCGGCAATTGTTGTTGCCGTCATGCTGAGCTACCGAGCGAAGGTTAGAGGGGCGGGCGAAGCATCTCTTGCTGTACTCATTACTGCGAACTACACCACACACCTGAAACACTGAGGCACGCCTGCCTACCCTGCCTTAAACAGGTCCGGCAGGCACGAAGTGTCTTTGCGATTTGGAAAACCAGACTAGCCCAAGCGAGATGCTTGCGCTAGATGGAGGTGAACTTCTATTGCCCTCAAGCCGGGCCGGCTGTTACTTTTTCCTTAGATGAAAAAGTAACCAAAAAATCAAGGCAAAATAATGCTTCCACCCTCTTCCCCTCGCACCCCCGCTATTTTGCCGGGCCAGCGCACTATCTCATCCTATTAATAATTTGTTAGTGTTGAAGTTATGTGATTGTTGTTGCCGGCATGCTGCGTGTTCGCCAACTGGCGGAAGCTACCGAGCGAAGATTCGTGGGGCGGACGCCTGCCTGCCGCAGGCAGGAAGCAGCTCTTGCTGTACTTGTTAAGCACGGAAGTAACTTCCGCGCTAGTTAATGGGAGGTTCCAAGTGGTCGCTTACCCTCAAAATTCCAAAAATCGACCTAAGCCAAAGCCTGAGGAAAGGAAGCAAAAGTCGCCAATTTACTCCGGGTGCTCTGTAGCATTACTCCGTATGCGTTGTTGCATCTGTACGGGTACGTTGTCGCATCTGTACGGGTGCGTTGTTGCATTGCTCCGTATGCGTTGTTGCATCTGTACGGGTGCGTTGTAGCATTTCTCCGTATACGTTGTTGCATCTGTACGGGTACGTTGTAGCATTGCTCCGGGTGCTCTGTCGCATCTGTACGGGTGCTCTGTTGCATTGCTCCGTATGCGTTGTCGCATCTGTACGGGTGCTCTGTAGCATTACTCCGTATGCGTTGTTGCATCTGTACGGGTGCTCTGTAGCATTACTCCGTATACGTTGTTGCATCTGTACGGGTGCTCTGTAGCATTACTCCGTATACGTTGTTGCATCTGTACGGGTGCTCTGTAGCATTACTCCGTATGCGTTGTTGCATCTGTACGGGTACGTTGTTGCAATTTTTAGCGTGCGGAGCCAAGTAGGCCAGGAAGAAACTGGCACGAGGGAGGTATTTTACCCTGTTTTAATTCACTGGCAGCCATCCGTACAACACATTATTGATGGCACTGTGCAGGCTGGTAGCTCCTTCACCAGCGGGTGTGGGCTTTGGTGGACTGTCCCCTGCTACTTGAAGGGTCTTGGTCAGTTCGGCCACTGCCCTATCGATAGCCGCATCTCCGAAGGTAACCTGCACATCCTGACGGCCGATGCCCTTGAGGAGTCCTTCGATATATTGTTTTCCCTCGGCTTCTGCCTGGGTTAGGATTTTATTGTCCAAAGCCCGTTTGCGGATGGTGTCCTGCCGCTCGGCTATGATGGCGCTGAGGTAAGTACTTACCTGCGGATAGAGATCACGGCCTACGTGAAACTGGAAACCGCGGGTTTCTTTGATCTCCATCTCGGCTATGCCATAGTTGGGATCATTGAGTTCAGCTTTGGGCAGGATTACCTGCTTGATGCTATCGTTGCGTTTTACCCACTGCATGTCTTTGAGGTTGATAAAGGCAGTGATGGTGACGGGTACCTGTGCCACTGCCCGGATGGCCTTGGTCTGGTCGTTTTTACGGTGTAGAAAGAAGATATCATTGTAGACCTGCCGTACCAGGTGGAGTTCCTTCACCACGAGCACTTCCTCGAGGCGGGAGGGGATATTTCTACCTGTGGGAGAAATCCATGTTTGGGTGACCCACACGCCCAGGCCAGTGCCGAGGGCCAAGGCTAATAGGAAAATGGTAAGAGGGTTTTTCATTGAACTAAAATAGTATTTAGTATTGAGTCTTTAGTATGGGGATTTAGAAAATGTTTGGAAAATACCTCACTCCCTGCCTTCATACATTTCGGCAGGCTGGCAACCCTCTCCCTATGCCTACGCTGAACAGCCTTCGCCAAAAGCTTCGGCTGTCACCAGCTACGGCATACAGGCAGGGAGAGGGGGCAGTGCGAACTAACCCTATCGCGCGTCATCAATAGGTAGACATGCCAACCGTTGTTGCCGTCATTCTGAGCCACCGAGCGGAGGGTTGAGGGCAAGGGCGAAGAATCTCTTGCTGTACCACATTGCTGCGAACTATAACTCACACTGAAACACTGAGGCGCAGTGGGTTGTGTAGGGGAAAACGAAGTGTCTTTGCGATTTGGAAAATAGAAGAGCCCAAGCGAGACGCTTGCGCTAGTTGGGGGGCTGCATGGAGGGAAGGCACGCCTGCCTACCCTGCCTTAAACAGGTCCGGCAGGCAAGAAGTGTCTTTGCAAATTGAAAACTAGACTAGCCCAAGCGAGACGCTTGCGCTAGATTGAGATAGTTTGGGATAAAACCTAAATATGTTACTTCCTTCAATTTCTTCGCAGAGTCTCTGCCTCAGGACTCTGCGAGATCACATCTACCGTCAGAGTCCCTTTCAGGAGACTCTGCGGAGAATAAATCAATTTCTTCATTGAATCTTGAATTGCTTTTACTTTTCGATAGAAAATATCTTTTAGTCTTTTGAAGCAGCTTATACTCCTCATTAAGATACCAGGTTCTAATCTCTACTTTTTGATCAGGGAATTGTCTTAGAATTGAATGCAATGTTTCATTCAAAAAAATCATCTTGTTAAAAAGCTCTTCTTTTGAAATCATAATGGTTTAGGTTTCATTTTTCAATTTCAATACTGATGATTCTGTCAATTTTAAAATTCCTTTCTTCTTCTCTCAAATGACAGTATGCTACTATATGTTCATTTGTGTACCCTTGTGACTTGTATTTATTGGTAATTTGAATATTACTGATCTTCCTCTTTGTCAACTCTCCATTAAAGTTTTGATAATCTATAACAATGGTCTCATTATTGGAAATCGCCTTTAAAAGAGCTTCGCGTGTTAACTTCCTTGGCAGCTGAACTGTTTGCCTCACAATAGATCGGTCCTTATAATACTGTACTACTCTTGGATCGACTATGATGTCATTATCATTGATTGGATTATTTAAGGTGATCCCTTCGAATGTACGGCATCTACTAAGAGCAACATAGATCTGGCCATGAGCAAATGCTCCAGCTCCAATATCTACCGTAATCTTATCAAACGTTTTACCCTGACTTTTATGAATTGTCATGGCAAAAGCCAATTGAATAGGGTATTGAGTAAATGTTCCGCTTGTCTTTGATTCAATTTGATCTGTTTCAGAATTCAATACATATTCAACTTCTTTCCATACCTCCTTCTCCACTTTATAGGTATTTGAATTGATCCTTACTGATATACCATCCTCTGAAAGCTTAACCACCTTTCCGATACTACCATTGGCCCATCTTCTACCAGAGTCGTTCTTCAACATCATTATTTGAGCACCAACTTTTAATTTCAGTTTATATGGGGCTGGTAGTTTATTATCAAGTTGGTCTTCGTTTTGAGTGGTGAGATTTCTATACTTACCTGATAACATCCCCTCAAAAGTATGAAGTGGAGATTGAATCAAATCCAATTTATCAGCATTGATGTTCTTAGCAATATCTCTTATTGATGTTAAAAAAATTGCATTTTCACCAGGACCTGCATTGTCCTTATGCCTTGAATTGAGCAGTTTCATGTCTTCAAATTGCGCTGCATTAATTCGAACGTTATTGAGCAAATTCTTGAATTGCACTTGCTCCTTAGACTGCCTGAAAATTCTGGTGAGTTCTTTAAAGTGGTACTTATAAGTTTTAAAAACTGGAGCATCGAAAAAATACCCACCTCCAAAATTGTTGATGATGTGATTTCTGTCCTGAGATGTCACTACTGGAGGCAATTGGAAAAGATCACCAATAAAAACCATCTGAACTCCACCGAATGATTCAGTCAAACGGTTACGATTTTTGCGTAATGCTAGGTCAACCCCATTCATTAAGTCTGATCGAACCATTGAAACCTCATCGATGATGATCATCTCCAAATTTTCAAAAAGATCTGCCCTAACATAATCTGGTCTGATTTGATTTTCATCAATTATTGCGGGTGGGAATCTGAAAAAGGAGTGAATTGTCTGACCACTAACATTTAGGGCTGCTATTCCTGTTGGTGCAAGTACTACATGCTTCTTACGTGTATTTGAAATGAAGTATCTGAGAAGTGAGGATTTTCCAGTCCCTGCTTTGCCTGTTATGAAAACACTTTCATTCGTGTCATTAAGGAGACTAAGAACATGAACAAACTCAGGTGTAAGCTCAATTTCCTCCTTCTTTGGAGCATCCGATTTACTTGTCCCTTTCGAACGAGATAATAACCAGATGAGAAATACTATTCCAGCAACGAATATTAATCCCTCCATTTGATTTCAATAAATGATGCTACCACCAAACATTTTCATCCCCTTTAATCTGCTTATAGTCGATTCCGGTTAAAGCGAAATGCTTGGCCGCACAATCGATCTTGCGTTTTTCATTTGGAAACTGTAGTAGATTAGGATTTACATTTCCTTTTGTCTCTCGAACTAATTCAAGCTTCAGTTTCTTGTCTTCATCCCAACGAATGATTCCCCAGTCTGGATTGTAGTTGCCAATGATCCTAGGAACGGCAATTTTAAATTGATTTGGGAATTTGAAATAGCAAACAATCTTATCTGCCTCGTCTGGGTCGTTCAATTTGAACTGCACAAATTTACGTTCTATGTCAGAATCAATTTGAACCTGATCATACAACGACCAATCGGACCCTTCTACTAATTCCTTTTGAGGGAATTTTCGAAACTCTGGAAACATCGTGTCTGCATCATAATCCATTAACTCTTCCGTTAAGGAGTATTCAATATTGTCCGCTATGTGGGTGGCTAATGTATTTTTGATGGTGTCTGTGAAAACAGCCGTGAACCCTTCGGGGTTTTTAAAGATCCGTTCTTTCACTTCTTCATGCAGTCCTTTGAAAATTTGCAAGTGTGTTTCCCTCTTCAATGAAGTAGCTTGCGCTGACCGCTCGATGAAGTTAAAGATGGGATACGTGGTTTGCGCTGGGTTCCTACTTTGCGGATCACCCTTCGGCCTATTCTTTGCCGTAAATACATGTGACTCCTGTATTCTCAATGGGCCATGATCTCCAAAATAAACAATTGAGTGTTCGGCATCGGATTGAATCTCAACGATCTTATATCCTTTCAATCTTTCATCCTTTGCCTTCTTCGCTAGATCATCTCCTTTCGAAAACCAAGCTTCTTTTTTACTGGTATTTCTATGTGTGTCTGAAATATCGATATTGATTCGAGCCATCCCCACCTTCACCTCTACAAGGGTTATCTTGATTGTGGTCATCACAAAATCACCTTTCACAACCGAAATGATCGGTTCTGGGTACTTTGCGATATTGAGCCTTGAGATACATTCTTTGATCAGCGCCTCATCGTTGATCTCAATTTTGTACTCGGTTTTGGTGCAGAGCTTATTCCAAAATTTCTTAAAGTCCTTGCTTCCAAAAATTGCAGGATTGCGGTTGGCTGCAACCTTTCTCGCATTCGATGGATTGGGTGGAGCGATATCACCACTCGCCACATAATCCGATTGTAACTGCTCACAGTAGCTCTCGTAGCTTTCGTTTGCCACCACCGTCAAGACATTCACTCCCTCATCCATCACGCGCACCCCTTCCTGATTGACAGCAATTCTCAAACCTCTCCCAATCTCCTGACGTTTTCTCCTTTCCGAAGCAGCCGTATTCAATGTGCAAATTTGAAATACATTCGGGTTATCCCAGCCCTCTTTCAAAGCAGAGTGGGCAAATACGAAACTCACCTTTTCGTCAAAGCTCAACAACTTCTCCTTGTCTTTCATGATCAGATTGTAAGCTGCCTTTTCAAGTTCCTTCTCAGCTTGTGTTTTCCTTTCAATGCCAGTGTCAACGAACTCGTCAGGTTTATTCTTGGAAGTTTTCTTGGCAAAGTATCCTTCTCGTACTTCTTCAGCTGACCAACCTTTGTAAAAAGGGTATTGTTGCTTTAGCCGATCAAAAGCCTGATCGAATAATTTTTTGACAATTCCATCACTTTCAACATAATTGGCAACTTTATCAATAAAGAAAAGAGAAAGTACTTTGATGCCCTGACCGATCAATTGCTTCTGCTTGATCATGTGTGCTTTGATCGTTTCCTGAATCTGAACACGGAAAATCTCCTCCTTCGAAAGGGTGACATCCCCTCCTTCAGATACCCGATACTCTTCCCCGTTGGTAAAAATCACAACACCATCTTTGCGATTGATCTCATCAATCACCAATCCTTCATAATTCTCATTCTTTGTCTTGTCAAAAAGATCATCACCCTTTTTCAATTTAACTGGCTCTCGCGTGAGTTGTCCATCCTTCAATACATTGAGCAATGCTTCAATGGTAAGGCCATACCCAGCCTTTGCTTCCATCAGCGTCAACGACAATTGATTGTCGTTCATATTGTGCTGCTCTGTCACACCCAGCACTTCAATCTTCTTCACAAGGTTGTGTTGAAAAGCGTCAACAGGAGACAGCCAGTAAAAACGATTCATCAATTCACGATCTTCTTCCCGATTCTTCCCTTTTTCAGTTGGCGTGGCACTGTACTTCAAAGCAAATAGCGGATGTAATGTTCGCAGAGCCTGCTTCGCATTGTCACTCGTATAGTTCTGTGATTCATCAAGAATCAAAATCGGCCTCGTTTCCTGAATATACTGGTAAGGTAGTTTCTCTCCCTGGAGTTTTTCTGTTGATTTAAAGATGACGTTCGTCTCTTTGTTGAAAGAATCAATCGTCATCAAGAGAATCTCGATGTTCGATGACGTGGAGAAAGTCCGCAGCTTGCTGATCTTCTGACCTGAATACTTGATCAAGTTAATTGTTTCATTTCCATAGAGGGTCTTGAAGTGTTCCTTCGTGATATCGAAAGTTTTCACTACTCCCTCATAGATGGCAACACTAGGCACAACGATCACATATTTTCCCCAACCATAGTTTTTTCGTAATTCGTGTATGGTCCTCAGGTACAGGTAGGTTTTCCCTGTACCGGTCTCCATATCTACGGTAAAGTAAGGATAGCGCCACGAATCGAGGCCGACAGTTTCAAAACCATCATCACAGTTCAGGTGCATATTTTCCACCAAACCATTTTCACGCTGTGCACTCACCAGATTATCGAAAAGCCAATCCTCTTGAAGAATTTCATAGGGGTCCAGATTTGGAATGGTATCTCCCCCCATTTGAAAATCAGATTCTCTTTTTGTGAAGCCATTGAAAAGCTTGACTGTACTCTCAATGGCTCTAATCTGATGCTCCTGGTCCGATTCAAATTTTATCCTGAGCTTAGTCATTGCTTTTAAATCGTTTTTATCAATCCTTTATCTGACAACCTTAATTTATCAACATTGCTGATGGCACTATCGAGGCAGATGAAGATGTCATTTCCCGAAAGCTCAAGCGCAGCTATCGTTTCAGGTTTAACTTCTTTATCAAGGCACACTAAAAGTGAATGCTCACAATACTCATCACTCACCTTCATCACCTCATTCTTCTTGTACTGCGCTTGTTTTTCAAGTGTGCTGACAAGCACAAAACCCTCCATAAGAATGATTTCTGACAGCAAACCTTCTTTCCTCCAGCCTTCTTTAAGCGGTTCTTGATTAAAGAGTTCAAGGTTTTTTTCAAACTCTGAAGCAGAGTTGCCAGAGTAATTTGTCCACTTTTTGTAATTCGAAGTTTTCAATCTGAGATATTGAAATCCTTCACTATTGTATTCATGTCTCTTAATAGCCTTTCTGATACGTTCGCTACTTAACTGAGCTAAGTTTCTGTACCCTAGTTTATATGCTTCCTCCTTCTCATCTATTAATTGTGGAATTTGCACAGAAACACATTGCCATTTTTCATTGATTTCTTTATTAAGTTCAAAAACTGCGTGTGCTGTGCTTGATGATCCAGAAAAGAAATCAAGAACTATATTTTCATCCTCATCAATTGCTGGATTAATTTGTATTAATCTCTTCAAGAGTTGAATTGGTTTCGGGAAATCAAAAAGCTTTTTTCCATCAAAAAGCGCTCTTAAATCACGTGCAGCCTTTTTATTACCATCTAAATCGGTCCATAATGGTGAGGGTCTTTTGGTACGTCCCTCTAGGTAGTATTTTACATAGGGCCACCAAACCTCTTGTCCATTTCTAGTTGTCTTTTTCCACAGAATATAGTTATCAGATACAAGTTTTAAATAGGTTTTCTTTTCAAACCTCCAGCAACTCTCATATCCACCAGGACCAATTGGAAATACATTATTCCCATCAGGGTCTTGAATTGAATAATACATATTGGGCCTATCCACTCTCCTGTCATTACTACCAGTCTTTCGCATTTGATCATAGGCATACTTTCCAATATCATCCTCTTGATCAAACCTTTTTATATCCTTTTCAGTCAATGGCAGTCCGGATAAATCGACTTCCGGATTTAATGTAAACACAAGAACGTAATCAAACGAACTGCCTAAACCCCCACTATCTTGACCTGTTGTTTGTCCAGTGCTACGGACTATTGTCCCACGATAATTCTCGTCTCCAAAAACCTCAGTCATCAAAGTTCTAAGGTTATTAATCTCATTATCGTCTATACTAACGAAAATTGCTCCGTCATCATGAAGAAGATTTCTAGCTAGTCTCAATCGTGGGTACATCATACTAAGCCACTTCGAATGAAAGCGTCCATCGGAGCGTTTGTTTGTAGTTAAAGGTTTCCCTTCTTCATCTATCTGTCCGGTCCTTCGTAGGTATTCTTGCAGTGGTTCCGTAAAATCATCGTCATACACGAAATCATTGCCCGTGTTATAGGGAGGATCGATGTAGATCATCTTGATTTTTCCAGCATAGCTCTTTTGAAGAATCTTAAGTACTTCAAGGTTCTCGCCTTCAATAAAAATGTTTTTGGAATCATTCACCCCATCTGTATCAGGTGTACCATCTGCTTTGAGTCCCTCACCATACACCGGTTCGAGTGTTCCTTCTGGTGGTTTGGCGGCCATCTTTCTAGCTTCCCGCTTCCCCGGCCAACTAAGTCCGAAGTGTTCCGCCTCGCCATCTTCATCCTCTTGCGCCCACTCACCTAAGTTTTGCTTTAGGGTTTCAAAGTTGATTTTGCCATCTTCAAAACATTCTGGTGCAATCTTTTTCAGTTGCTTGATCTTCTCCTCATCGAAGAGGAACTGCGGTCGTAAGCGTTCGTGTGCCATTATCTAGAAAATTTCTTTAGTCGTTCTTCAGCCAATTCAAGAATTTTATCAGGAAAAAGAATTCTGTATTCTGGTAAAGTCATCAAATATTCAAACGTTTTATCTAATTTATTTGCCTCTGCAAGTTTGTAAAAACCAGAAGGGATATCTTTTTCCTCATTTCCTTTTTCCAGCACTTTCCTGCACGCACCAATAACTCCATATCTATGTATCATACCATTCACCAAATCGATATTAATTGGAATTTTTAATCGCTTAACCTCCTTTATTGATTCTGCTACCCTTTCATTTAATTTATCCTCAAGTAGCTTTAGCTCATTTTCCTGCTGAACAAATCCTGATGAATTATTAGAGGTAAAAGGTATATTTTGAGCAGCTAATTCCCATAAATTACGAAACCTGATTTTGTAAGATTTAATTACGATCTCATTATCGGTAAGTAATAGAGACTCATGATTTTTATATTCAGCACCATACGTCCAGTTATAAGATCCCACCAAAACTTTTTTTGAATCAAAAACTGCAAATTTCTCATGTAAAAACCTTTCCCCTTTGAATATCTTCAATTGTCCACCTGCGCTGATAAAGTCCTCAAAATTAAGTCTTTGATTAATGACATCATTACTTATTAATAGCTGAATGATACAATTGTTTTTTGCTTTTTCAGTCAAATATGAGAGCAATTCCTTGTTTGTGAACCATGCTACAGCAATTAGAATACTTTCATTCGTTCCAAATATCGATTCTGCAATCTTGCTTTGAATATTTTTGTAAACGATGTTCATTCTGCATCAAAAGTATTTTCCCTTGTATGTTGTAAGTTGGCATTTACCCATTCCTCCTTGTCGATGTCAGAGCCAAAATCATCAAAATACTTCTTGAAATTTCCTCGTTCACCTTTGCCCTTGCTCATTGCGTACTCACGATAAGAGGTGCAAGAAAATCGTGCATCACAGTTTCGACAAACACGGGTACCAAATAAAGCATTAGTACCCTCCATCTTCTCCTCCAGTTTCTCTGTGGGTGCAGGGTGAAATTTCTTATCCTCGATACAATCCACTATCTCAGCAAAGTCCATGATCACATCTTTCACCTTCTCTTGCTCAAACTCCAAATCAATTAAGGGTTTCCACTTCGATAATTCATATTGAATTCTGAATTGGTCATTTAAGAGATGCGCTTGTTTAAGCCCCTCAGGATATGCAGTTGATATAATCGCAGTTTTATCCAATTGTTGTCCTCTCAATTGTTGCCAGATGTGTGCATACACATTGAGTTGCTTACCATAGAGTGCTTTGTTCGATTCGATATAAGCTGTATCGTGTGTCTTGATATCATACATCCAGGTTTCATTGTCATCACGCACGATATCCACGACCCCTTCAATAGTAAAATTCCTCCCTTTGGGGGTCCGCTGATCTGGTAGCGTAAGTTTCACTTCTGTATCAGTCACTTTTGTTGCTACATCACGAAGCTTGGTGAAATAGTAGAGCACCTGCGTCAGCGCCAGTTGTTTGATGTCTTCTGTGATGGCATGACCACCTTCGAGACGCATCAGCTCGTAGTTCTCCTCGAAGTAGTCTTTGATTTTTTCTATGACTTCAAAATCTTCCATCAGGCTGCGGTTTCTTTTCTTCGTTCACTGATCAAAAGATGGTGTAGGTCCTCAATGGTCTGATGCACCAAATTTCCGAAGAACATCGTTTGTGATCTGGATGGTACAAATCCATATTTCTTGAAAACCATGTACTTTCTCGGGCATTGTTGATAATTCAAATAATCAGCCGTATAGGAATAGCTCTTGCCCAGATCCTCTTGTTCAATGCTACTCTCCGGGAGTGCAGACCAATCGATTGATGAAATCAACGGAAATTCCTCCTGCGCAAACATATTCTTGAAAGCCTGGCTCTGCTGTTGCCGTTTCCACCTCGGAAGGATGGTCATCTGCTTTGCTCGTGAAAGCGCCACATAGAACATACGCATGTTATCGAAGTGAGAAATGCGGTCCAACGGTTCACCTTCCTTTTTCAGCAGGTCTCTGATGATGATCTCCTTCTTATCCGCTGGTCGATCGATCTTGTTGAGATTACCAAGCACCACATACGGAAATTCTAATCCCTTGGACTGGTGAATAGTTAAAAAAGGAACACGGCCTTTGGGGAAGGGGTCGTCCGCATCTTCAAATTCAGATTCCCCCAAACGATAGATGGCATAGAGATAAGAACCTACAAAAGTATTGGCGAAACGATTCTCACTCATGAATGAAGCAGTAATGATGGGTGTGTACTCTTCCATGAAGCGTGCGAGATACTGGGTAATCAAACCCAAGTTGCAGATGGGACCTTCATCAATTCCTTCTTGTGCAAGCGCATACATTTTTTGAAAATGCTTGAACCCATTGAGATGATAGAAGAGGTCAAGAACGCTCCAGTCCACCGAGGTAACTCTATTGATCACGTACTTTAATGAAACTGGTTGCTTTGCCTGTTCTCTCTTTTTCAATAATTCGAGAAATGCACGTTTCTGAAGGGTCGTTTTACACTTTAGCGAAAGACTTGAAGCAGATGCCAACTCCCGCATCATATCGAGCTTCAATTTATTGTCAAGCTTCCACTTGTTCTTATTGATCACCTTCATCAAAGCATCAAAGTCAGCTTGAACCGAACTCAGCTCCTCTTTCCGATCGTCAACGTACTCTCTCAGGAGACTATCCTTGGCCATAAGTTGTTCTGCCTGATACATCGCGCCAAGCTGCCATTGTCTGAAATCTCTTAATCCCCCACTTGTCTGTCCTTGATGACTCGGGCGGCCAAGAATGTGAAGGAGTAACCCAAAAACCTCCACAGCTTCCGGAATATCAAGCAATCGCCCTGCCCTTGGTGCAAAGATTTGAATTCCCTTTTCATTTAATGCATTCTCAAACTCAGCAACTGCTCCATTCTTTTCTCCCCGATAACTAAGCGAGGGGAAAAGAAATGCCACTTGATTGTAGTCTTCGATTTTGCCTTTGTTTTTCAGTTCGAAAATAAATTGCGCCACCTGATTGAACACGGTTTCCTTTTCGGTTCTTTCTGTGGTTATTACTGCGCGGAAGTTTTCTTTGCTGAATGGCTTTATCTTCTTATCTGCTACCCGATAGTGTCCTTCTCCTTTCAATTTTTTCCAATTGGTTTGCTCAATGAAGCTTGTATAAAAATCAACAATCATCTTTTTCGATCGATAATTCGTATCAAGATCAATTCGAGTAGGTTTTAAGCCAAGGTATTTTTGGCAACGCGTTTCGAACTCCACCAGATTTTCAACTGTTGCCCCTCTAAAGCGATACAATGCTTGATCGTCATCGCCCACCACACAAATGTTTTTACATTTCTTTGCAAGTTCAAAATAGATTTGCTCCTGAATTGAATTGGTGTCCTGGTATTCATCGATGATGATATGATCGAAGGCATTTTTTGATCCCTCAAACCCCACAATCTTTTCGAAAGCCCTTTGTTGCAGAAGTGAAAAATCAACCGTTTGAATTTTGTCCTGCTGGTGACTTTCTTTATAAAAGGAATACATCTTCAATATTCGCTGAAGAGTTTCATCCTTTGTTTTTACTTTGGTAATATCAAGATTCTCTTCCGAAAAGCGATTGAAGATGCTGATGATGTTTGTAGCAGCCAAGTGACGAGACCCATGAGCAGGATTACCAATGAAATAAGTATTCAGTTCCTTTTGTGCTTGTCTTTCTTCTTCTTCGGAATCATCAGATGTGATATACTCTCCTGACTTCAATAGTTTAATCCATGACTGCTTGCGATAAATTCTAAAATATTGGGCCAAAGAGTCCAGTAAGACTGGTGCTTTACTTCTCACTCCATCCTCCGAGAATCTTCGATCTCTATCCACCAAAATATCCTGGCAAATTGCATGCACCGTACCAATTGCCATTCCTGAGATATCAAAGGGCTGTCCCGTCTCGTTCGTTACCAAACCCAACAGGCTTCGAAGGCCTTCCTTCAATTGATGCGCTGCCTTTTCTGTAAACGTGGCAAGGAAAATATTCTTCGGATCCACCTGATGAAAAACGATGAGATTCACTGTTCGCCAGAGTATCACCCTTGTTTTACCAGAACCTGGACCTGCTGTCAGGAAGAGTGGCCCATCCACATGGCGAATAGCCTGCTCCTGCTTTGAGTTAGGGGTAAATCCTTTAAGGCTCCAGTAATATTCTAAGTTTTTTTGTTTCATCCAGCAAGAATCTTAGCAACTATAGCGCTTTGTAATTTACGATAGGTCTAAACAAAGCTAATATGGTGTTTAGTGAGGTCATAAAAGAAGTGCTGAATATAGGAAAATCTAATGTTTTTCTTTGGAGTAGAATTATAACTGGTAGATTTTTTGCATATGAGAGATTGAGCTCACAAGCAGGTAAATCTTCCTGTATGGGAGTATTTTACCTGATTTCGCGTGAGGGGGATTAGTTGCCGGTTACCAGTTGCCAGTTGCCGGGGTTGCGTGAGGGATGGTAAGGGTGCGACTGAAAGGCGCAGTGCGCAGCACCGGAGCGAAGCGAAGCCCTGCACAGCCCGACCCGAGCATTGGGTTGGCTCCCGTGTGAGGGGGATGCGAGGGGCACGCCCTTGTTAGTCCATAGTCTTGAGTCTTTAGTCTTTAGTTGGTTTAAGGTTTAAAGTTTAAGGTTTAAGGTTGCCGGTTGCCGGTTGCAAGTTACCGGTTGCCGGTTAGGTTAGCGTTTTTTTCGTTTGAAGTAGCCGAAGGGTTTTTGCAGCCAGGTGAAATGTTGGAAGAGGTTGCCGAGGGTCCAGGCATCCACCACGCGGAATTCAAATTGATCGCCCGCACCATCCTTAAATGAAATGGTGATGGATTGGTTGTTCACTTGCGGGATGGATTCGTACCTGCTGATGACCTCGAAGTCTTCCATGTCGTACATCTCCTCGGGATGCTGCCCGAAAGTGTCGTGGTCGATATGGTACTTTCTGTTGGCGCCTGTTCCCACCACGGTTAGCAATCGGATGGTATTATTGTTGTCGCGCGGGTGCTTGGCGCCATAGGGAAAGTAGGATTTGCGTCTGATTTTGTAGATTCCTGGGCTTAATTCCTTGATTTTCATACTCCTCTCTTTCACCTGCGAAATACTAAATAATTTAGCAATATTCAGAGGACTTTTAGTTAAATTTGTAGTCTGTAGTTGGTTTGGGGATTGCTTCACACCAGCACACATGCCTTTGCTTCAGTTCGCAATGACGACAGGGTCGGTGAGCGGGGTCTTTTAGAAAAATTGAAATTATGTGCTACGAAATAAGAACATCCACACTCTCTCAACAGCAGTATGTGGACCGATATGGAGATTCGGTTGATCCCAAGGAGTTGGAACGTGTATTTGATGGGAGTCAACCTACCTACCATGCCAGTGGTTTCGATCATCCCGACCTTCCTGTAATTATCAACCAAAGTCCTGCTAATATCCAGTTGTTGAACTGGGGGTTGATCCCACATTGGACGAAGAGCATCGAAGATGTGGTGAGGATTCAAAATCAAACGCTTAATGCAAGAGCGGAAACGCTCTTTGAAAAACCAGCGTTCAAAGAATCAGTGGTTAGCCGCAGGTGTTTGATCATTGCTGATGGATTCTTTGAACACCATCATAAGAATGGAAAGACTTTCCCCTATCATATTCAGATGAAAAACAATGAACCCATGTCCCTGGCTGGAATTTGGGATACATGGAATGGTGAAGGGATGGAGAGAACTACTGTATCTATTGTAACTACCAGAGCTAACCCCCTGATGAGCCGGATTCACAATAATCCAAAAATGAGTGAAGGGCCGAGGATGCCGCTGATACTACCGAAGGAAAATGAAATGGATTGGCTGAACTTAAGCGTCAGTGATGCAAAAGATTTGGAGCACTTTACCCTTCCATTTAACGAAAGTTTATTGGAAGCCTATACTGTTCCCAAACTGAAAGGAAAGCTGGCGGTGGGAAATACGGTGAAGGCCATAACGAAGTATGACTATCAGGAGTTGACTACGGTGCAGACGGGGTTGTTTTGAAATAGTTGATAGTCAATAGTTGTTAGTATTGAGTCGATAGTTGATGCTGGAGGATGGGTTCTGGATTATGGGGACTTGGGTGTTGGATAGTTTAAGGTTGCGAGTTGCACTTATCTTTTGCGGGTTTTAAGTTTCAGGTTAGGCCTTTATTGTAGTTCGTGTGGGATTTCTTCCCGCCAGAGTCCCTTACAGGAGACTCTGCGGAGAATAAATCGCTGGCTTCGTTCATTCAGGTTAAGAAATTAAGGTCAAATTTAGCTTAAGATATATTCAGAGCTACTCATAAAACTTGCAATCTATTCCAATTGACATCCTTAAACTTTTTTCATTCACTAATTTAACTTCTCCGAGTAATGAGCCATGATAAATTCCGAAAATTTCTTCGAATTCATATTCAAGAAAATCTCCATCTGGCTTGGTTCAGCATTAAGTGGAATTTGCTTAATTGCCGGTACCCCAAGAGTCTGGCTCCCTTCAATTCGAATTAAATTACCGGACCTTCTGCCTCCCACCGATGTTTGTACTCCTATCTGTGTTATGTTATTGTTTTCGTCCCATTCATCATTATCATCATTCACATCAGCCTTTGTGGTCTCAATTGCAATAAAGCCAGGTCCTGCAATCTGAAATTTACCCACACCGTATGCTCCACCCCCTGGATTAATGGGAGGAGTCTTACCATACAAACTAAATAGTTCAGTCGATCCGTCAGGGTATGTAAAATTAAGCGGCATTCCAACATCGGACTCAACAGATTGTTTTAAGTTTTGACAGTCACCTAAGCTTCCATACTCATTAGTAACAGTGGTTGCAAATTGGATAACATCTCCTATTAAAGTAGGTAAAGAACTTCCAAATTCAGGATTAAAGTATTCCCCTGTTCTCTCATTATAAAAAAGTGCATTAGGTAATTGCTGCGTTACTGGTTGGCCAGTAAATACATTTATTATAGGTCGACCAAAATAATCAAATAATTGTTGTGCTTTCTTGATGTACAGTTCTGCTTTTGCAACGTCATCACAACACCCGTTAAACAATAACATTACAAAAATCATGGAAACTAAAACTAGTGTCTTGTATATTTTTATCATAGGAATTTATAAACACCTACTCTTCTTCGGATTTTCGGCTACCTCCGGTCTTATTAATTATTAATGTTGAATTCTAAATTTTAAATAATTGTCTAGTCCCCGAACACCACTTCTCCTTTCGTCAGCCAACTGATGCCGAAGAAGAACAGGGCTACTGTCTCCATGGCAAAGGTGATTTTACTGGTTGGGCCTACTCCCAATAGTGGTTCGCTAATGCCTATCAATACAATACACAACAGCATGATGTAGCCACTCACTTTGTATACCATGTTTCTGCTTTTTCTCGCATCGCTCCATTGTGATTTGGGCTTGTCGCTTTTGGTGAACAGGAACAAGGACATACACGCCAGGGTGATAAAGAATAATCCTGCACTTGTAAGGTGGATGGCGTTGTGGATTTTAATATCCAGTATGGAGGCTACCATGTTTTGCCCCGGGTAACCGTCAATGATGTTGGTGGGAAATACCGCTACCATCAAACTAAAAAACCCTGCTGCATTGGCAGCATAGCTGTCCATCTTGTTGTAACCTTTGTAGGTAAACAGGAACAAAGACACTGCGCATAATACTCCTACAAATGCTTCGCGCATACTGGTGAAGTAGTAGTGACTGATGGAAGGTTGTAATGCTGTTCTGTTAATGAGCAGTCCACCCCACCAGAGCACAAACGGCAATGCCACTCCTAACATGCCAATGGCCCTGCGTGTAGCACGGAAGGAGATTACTTCAGGAGTATTGCTGCGTTCGGTGTTTAAGTAAGTGGTGAGTTGATCTAAACTTTTCATTTTAAATTTAATCTCTCTCTAAATGTTTTGAATCCTGAATCTCAGCCTATGAACTATAGCCCTCAAGCCGGGCTGGCTCATACTTTTTTCATTACCAAAAAAGTATGCAAAAAGGCTAGGCAAAATAATGCTTCCCCCCTCTTGCCATCGCACCCCCGCTATTTTGCCAAACCAGCGCACTATCTCACCTGAATAACAAAGTGGTAAAATTTGAAGTACAGCCAGGGCCACGGAATAATAAGGCTTCTTGTGCAAGAGCTGGTATCGTTTTAAGTACAGTGCTATTTTACCAGGCCAGCGCACTAGTTCATCAGGAGGAGTGGGGTGTTGAATGGACGTGCTCATATAGACAGAATTATCCCTATGTTTTTAAATAATAGAGTCGAGTAAAGCCGTATTGAATTTGCGAAAAACTGAGGAGAAACGCACCACTTAATTGAGTTTTTTCCTAACTATTGGGTTTTTCGTATCGTAAAGGGATACTATTTTAATTTGCAGGAGTCGTGCTTGTCTGCATGCATACTTATTAGGGATTAACTTTATTTTAGAAGGTACGTGGTTCTTACGTGAGACGGTGATCGGTGATCAGTATTCAGTAATCGGTTCCCGATAGCTATCGGGACGGTGGTCGGTTAAGAGATTCTTCGACCGGCTTCCTTCGTCAGCCTCGCTCAGAAAAACGGTGTGGGTTGGGGATTAGTTGCCAGTTGCCGGTTGCAGGTTTAAAGTTTAAGGTTTAAGGTTTTCTGCCTGTAGAGTCCTAAATAGGGTTGACCGTTTTTAGAGGTTTGTTAAACATCAATTTATTTTCTTTATACTGTTTTTCAAATACTGCTGGTGTTCTACCCTTTAACCCTAAATGTGGTTTTCCTTCATTGTACATTCGCACTGC
>JBDVKV010000024.1:0-70766 GCA_039971015.1 Cyclobacteriaceae bacterium | reverse complement strand
TAATGTGGGTAAACAAATCCGTACCTGCCATGGCTGGTGCCAGGTTGGTAGTGTCAGAAAGGGGGGACATCTTATCGCCAAAATAGGCACCCGAAATAATTGCTCCTGCAATAATTCCTTCATGCAAGCCAAGTGCTTTTCCAATACCTAATAATGCGATTCCAATTGTGGCAACCGTTGTCCATGAGCTTCCGGTAGCAATAGAAACAATAGCGCAGGCAATGCAGGCTGCAAATAAAAATATAGTTGGGTTAAGGATTTTAAGACCATAATAGATCATTGCGGGTACGATGCCACTAAGTAACCAGGTACCCGAAAGGGCACCTATCATCAATAATATCAGCATTGCCCCCATGGCAGAGTTGATGCTTTTCAGCATACTCTTTTGGATTTCATTCCAGGTATACCCTAGTCGGATGGATATTATTCCTGCAACTGCTGCTGCCAATAAAAGTCCTATTTGGTTGGGTCCACTTGTAGCATCCGTACCAAGCACCACTACGTTGATAGCCAAAAGAAAAATAAGAACTACAATGGGAATGAGTGCGTGAAGAAGGCTCGGTTTCTTCTTTTCTACTGTCATTTTTTATTGATTGAAGGCGTAGTACACTTAGATATAAATTTGAAGATAATAATAATAATGGACTAGCCTAGTTTTATTGAGTATCAACTTTATAGTTTACTCCCCTGTCTTTTAGGTATTGGAGCATTGATTGAAAGTGATCTTCTTGTTCTCCTAAATACTCTGGGGGACTGATGCCTTTTCTGTCATAGCGTCCATTAATTACCAGGTTAACTGCTCCTGTACATGTGTAACCTGTGGTGCGAGCCATTGAAAGTGTGCCTGACTTCTTATCGGTGCGGTCGAGTAGGTAGTATTGGTATCGTTTATTCTTTCCGTCTACAGTACCTTCAATTATTATTCTCATTACAGTAAACTCCTCCTCGCCAGGTTTTAATTTCCATTTAGGAAACAGAAGTTTAGACGTAACGTCAATGGGTCTTACTTTTTGACCACCCACATCTACCGCATCATAGGAGAAAAAACCAGTATCTCGTAAAACGCGCAGATATTCTACGCACCCGGGATAGCGTAGGGTTTTTTCGATCATATTGGGAATGTTAGGCATGGTTTTGATCAGGGACCGAAGTCCATCCGAGTTCCATGACTCGAGAGTACCTACACCATCAAAATGAACATTTTCAGGATCTGATAATGCCTCTTTTACCACTAGGGCATTATTTTGCACATAGCGAGCCGGACGAATGTATTCTTCAATTACATCGATGGGGGAGAAGACAGCTTTGTATTCATAGGGCCATTCGCGTACAACAGGTAAACCGCCAACAAGGCATTCATACTTTTCAATTTTCATTCGCTGGTTGTGGTAGCCAAGAATAATATTTCCCATTCCGGGTGCTACACCACAATCAGTAACAATGGTGACATTATTTTTTTTGGCAAGGTCGTCCAGTAGAAATGGGTCTTCTGGAAAGAAAGAAATGTCGACCATGTTTTTGCCAGCTTCGATCACTGCCTTTGCCGTTTGAAAACCCATAAAACCGGGAACTGCTCCAACTACTAGGTCAAAAGGTTCAATGGCTTTTTTAAGCTCATCTATTTTCGAAAAATCAAGTTGTAATGTTTTAACATTCGAATCCTTGAAACTATTAAGTGTTTCCTGATTTAAATCTGTGGCGGTGACATTGAAATCGTTGGCTAGATCAAGAGCCATTACTTTTCCTACCAATCCTGATCCAAGTACGATAATATTTTTTTTCATATGCTAATTAGTAATGGGTTGTGTCGTTAATGATTAAGCTTTGATAGACTAATTTATATTTTGTTCTCTGATGCCACAATTCATAACTTACTGAAAAATAGGTAAGTTATGTTTGATACCGCCAAGATACTTGAAAAAGCAAAAAAGTCATCTTTTTATAAAGGGCTTCTTAATTTCATGTTAGATAGGATGATTCCCTTTAATAAACCTCATGGTTTTAAAGTAGTGGAGATTGGTGAGTATCATCTAAGAACCAGGATACCCTATCGAAAAAGTAACTTCAATCATATTAAGGGCTTACATGCATGCGCACTGGCTACCATTTCTGAGTTCACCACTGGTTTTCTATTGATAACCAAACTTGACGCCAAGAAGTATAGGCTCATTATGCAAAAACTGGAGATGAATTATCATTACCAGGGAAAAATGGATGCGTATGCGGAATTTAGAATAAGTGAGGACTGGCTTCATGATGAAATCTACAAGCCCCTGAAGGATAAAGATGCTATTGTTGTGATCTGCGAGGTGAGAATCACCGATATAAATGGGAATCACCTGACAACAGGATTTGTTCATTGGCAAATTAAAGATTGGAGTAAAGTGAAAACAAAAGTGGCAGCATAAGTAATGGTGATAAGCAATAGCAAGGAGAGCGAGGATACTTTATATCACCTGTTTGAAGGTACCGTTCCAAAGGGTTTTAAAAATGATTTTGATGAATCTCTCTTTAATTCCAAAACCCATAGAGCAGTTCAGTCATCCAATAAGTGGATTTCTTTTCATTTATTGAGAAAAGACAAAAAGAAAGTGATGGCATCCATCCACTTTTCCATAATCAATGATGCTGCTCTTAGTCCTGTGAGTGCTCCATTTGGAGCTTTTGAATTTTCAGAAGCGATGACCACAGAAAAGCTATTTGCATTTATGCAATTTGTTGAAGAACAGTTGAAGGATCGGGGGGCAAAAAAGATTATTATCAAAGGTTATCCAGAACATTATAATGTCAGACAACATAATATGTTGTCTGTTTTATTTTTTAATCATCAATATCAAATTGCACAGGCTGAACTGGGTGCATGCCTACAAATTACAACAGCACCTTTTGTGGAGGTAATCGATAGTTGGGAGAGAAGAAAGTTAAAGCAAAGCTTAAAAGCGGAGTTGAAGTTTAAAAAACTGCCAGTCAATAAGCTCGAAGTAATTTACCATTTTATATTGGCTTGCCGGGAAGAACGCGGTCAGTCATTGAGTATGTCTTATAAGGAACTCGAAAAGACCGTCCGGAAATTGGAGAGCCAATTTATGTTATTTGGAGTTTATCAAGAGCGTGAATTGGTAGCAGCGTCTATTGCTATAAGGGTTAATAAAAAAGTATTGTATAACTTTTATTCGGCACATAGTAAGTCATCTGATTCATTAAGTCCCGTAGTTTTCCTTATTGGAGAGATATATAACTGGTGTAGCAAGCATCGTATAGAAATACTTGATTTGGGTACGTCTGCATCAGGAGGAAGACCAAATTTTCCATTGATTGATTTTAAACTCCGCTTGGGTGCTCAGCCAACGATGAAGTTAACGTTTGAGAAAACATTGGTATAATGTCAACGCCTTTGGTTTCAGTAATATGTTTGTGCTACAACCATGCACCTTTTGTGAAGGAGGCCTTGCAATCGGTAATTGACCAAACCTATCCTGCCGTGGAATTGATTGTTGTAGATGATGCAAGTACAGACAATAGTGCGGAAGTTATAAAGGACTTTTTCAAGCGCAGTAGCCAGGTAAAATTTCTTCAGCTTGAAAAAAATATTGGTAACTGCGCAGCTTTTAATAAGGGGTTTGAACTTAGCAATGGGACTTACATAATAGACCTGGCGGCCGATGATGTCTTGCTTCCAAATAGAGTTGAGGAGGGATTGAAAGCGTTTCAAAATACTGATGACAAGGTAGGGGTACAATTCTCAGATGCTCAGCTCATTGATAGTGAAGGAAACGCAGTTGGGTTTCATTCAGACAAGTATCCTCACAATACGATTCCGCAGGGAGACATCTATCGTGATGTTGTTGAGCGTTTTTTTATTCTGTCCCCAACCATGCTGATCAAGCGTGAGGTACTTGAATTATTAAATGGTTATGATGAGCAATTGGCATATGAGGACTTTGATTTTTGGGTACGCTCTTCACGACATTTTGAGTACCTGTATATTCCAAAACCTTTGATGAAGAGGAGGTTGCTTTCTCAATCGATGAATAGCCAACAATTTGTTAGAGGATCGGAGCAACTCAGGTCAACGTTTGTTGTATGCAGGAAGATCAACGAATTGAATGAGTCTAAGGAGGAAAAAAAAGCCTTGATCAATCGCATTCGCTATGAAATAAAAGTTTGCCTGAAGTTGTTTGATTTCGGCCTTGCTATTGATTATTTCAGGTTGTTAAGGGATGTTAAATCGTAACTACCTTCTGTTGTCATCACCTGACACCATACTCACATAGCTTTGATAGCGACAAAGCGCAATATCACCGCTCTCAATAGCAGCCAAAATGGCACATCCTGGTTCAGTTAGGTGAAGGCATCTAGAGCCATATTTGCAATTGAGTCTTCTCTCTCTCATTTCAGGGAAGTAGTCAGAAATTTCCTGGCTATTCATATCCATGAGCCCCCATTCTTTTACGCCTGGTGTATCTATCAAAAACGTATTGGCGTTGATTTGAAACATTTCAGCAAAGGTTGTAGTGTGTGTGCCTTTTTCAGAGAAACCAGATATTTCGCTGACAGTTTGCTGGATGGTATCCGATAGCCTGTTTAATAAAGTGCTTTTCCCCACTCCTGAATGACCAGCGATAAGCGTAGTTTTGCCTTGAAGTAAATTTTGAACTTCATCAATATTCTGGTCGTCTTTTGCTGAAATGGATAGCGTGGTTACATCCAATGTTGAATACAGATAAAGTAGTTCATCCAACTCTTTGAGCTCATCTTTATTTAAAATATCTCTTTTGTTAAAAACAATAGTTTGAGGAATGCGATAAGCTTCTGCAGAAACCAGAAACCGATCGATGAAACCTAAAGAGGTGCGAGGTTGCTTTAATGTGACCACCAACATCACCTGATCTACATTGGCTGCTAGAACGTGACTATGCCCCGTTTTTTTTACCGATTTTCTTTCAATAAGATTATCCCGTGGTAGCAACTCTGTGATATGTCCTTCTTTTTGATCGTGATCAAAAATCACCCAATCACCTACAGCTATGGGGTTGGATTCTTTAATTCCGTCCAGACGAAATTTACCTCGCGCACGACACGTGTATATTTTTGAGTCGTCACCCAACACATTATACCACAATCCGGTAGACCTCATTACACGCCCCTTCATATTTTATCCAATAAAGTGTGGCAATGATCAATTATTTTTTGTGTGGCTCCGGTGTTTTCATCCACATACGACTTGGTGACATCACAGGCTAAGAGGTAGTTTTCCGGGCGACTTATTAAAAGCTCATACTTAGATTTAAAATCAGGATAATCACTTACGTCAAATGCTCCACCACGCATGATAAGGTCATTCGCTTCCTGAAATTTTTTATAATTCTTATTACCAAAAAACACAGGGATGCCATAGCAGGCAGCTTCCAGAATATTGTGAAGACCTTTTCCATAGCCACCACCGACAAAAGCAAACTCTCCATATGCATACAAGCTTGAAAGCATGCCTACATTGTCAATAATTAATACATCATATTCATTTGCATTTTCCTTCACTTGAGAATATCTGATAATTCTAACGTTTAGGGCTGTCTCTATTTCTTTGAGAAATGATTCCTTAATTTCATGAGGAGCAATTATAAACTTCAATTTCCCTGAGTTTCCATTTATATGAGGGGCCAGTACTTCTAGATCTTCCGACCAGCAACTGCCAACCACAATAACATTGTCAGTTCCTTTAAATTCTTTGGCAATTGGTATTTCTTTTGCGCTGCTGATTACTTCCTTCACTCTATCAAAGCGAGTATCTCCGGTGACTGTAACCTTGTTAATACCTATTGACCTTAGCAATTGATCAGATTTTTCATTTTGAACAAAAAAATAATCAAATCTTTTGAGTATGGATCGAAACCATGCACCATAACTTTTGAAGAATATTTGCTCTCTGCGAAAGATGGAAGAAACAGAAAGAATAGGAATTTTTTTCTTCTTTAGTGCTAGTGAATAGTTATACCAGAATTCATACTTTATAAAAATAGCAATTTGAGGGTTGGTGATTTTGATGAAGTTTTGAGCGTTCGCGGCTGTGTCCAGAGGCAGATAAAATACATAGTCTGCCTGTGCATAGTTCTTTCTCACTTCATACCCTGATGGAGAAAAGAAAGTGAGAAGTATTTTGAATGAAGGGAATTCTTTTTTGAATTGCTCAATTACAGGTCTCCCCTGCTCGAACTCACCCAAAGAGGCGCAATGCACCCATGCAATTGGCGATTGCTCCTCTTTAAAGGCATTTTCCAGCTTTGAAAATATTTTCTTCCGGCCGTTTACAAATGCCCTTGTTTTGGCATTAAACAGCGCAACTATCCTTACAAGACCAGCTATAATATTAATTCCGAGTGAATACAAGAGCGACTTTGATGGTTAAACGCAAATATAATCGTAAAACATTGGGTAGTTGAAATAACCGTTACAGAGTGCTCCTAAACGATATTTTAGTAATTTTATAACTTGATTAATTAAAAGACCAACCATGAAAAGACTACGTATCTTATTAATGTTAATGCTATCCTTGACATTTGTCTACCAGGCCAATGCGCAGGATGACCTTGATCAATTCCTGGAGCAAAGTGCTGAAGATGGAGAAAAGCTTATAGGCGCATACATTGCACCAGCGATTAAAGCTTTCAGTTTAGGGATGAACCAGGGTTGGTACAATACAGCAAAACCCCATAAGGTAGCAGGGGTAGACTTAACGTTTACAGGTAGCTTGATGAAGGTGCCATCATCAGAACAATTGTTTGATGTGAATGCTCTTGGCCTAACCGAACTTACGCTAGTTGATGCCAACGGAAACCCAAGGAGCAATGGTAATATATCAACTATCTTAGGTCCTGATGTGCCAGCTATATTTTCATTGTCATCTACAGTTAATGATGGAACAATAGATCAGTCCGATGATGTTGAGGTTCCTGGTGGGCTAGAGCTGGGAGAAGATGTAAAACTACTTAAGAATAAAATGCCAGCCGCAATGCTTCAGTTAGGGTTTGGGTTACCTAAGGGAACAGACATAAAATTTAGATTTGTGCCTAAAGTAGATGTGGGCGATGATGGCAAATTTAATTTGTTTGGAATTGGTGTAATGCATGATGTAAAGCAATACATACCGGGAATTAAGAACCTGCCGTTTGACCTTTCTGCATTCGTTGGCTACACCAAAATGAAATTGGATGTTGCATTTGATCCAGGTCAGAACGGATTATTTGAGGTAAGTTCAACCACTATTCAAGGCGTTGCATCTAAAAAACTTTCAGTAGTGACTTTTTATGGAGGTCTAGGATACAATATTGCCAAGTCTAACTTAGCTATGTTGGGTACTTATGATATTGGAGGATCAAATGTAATAGACCCTGTTGACTTGAGTTACGCAGCTTCTGGTTTTCGTGGAAGTGTAGGGATGAGATTGAAGTTAGCAGTGTTCACTTTCCATGCTGATTACACATTGCAAAAGTACAGTGCACTTACCGCTGGTTTTGGAATTAGTGTAAGATAAAGACTGTTTAAGTATATAATAAAGAAGGCTGCTCTTGGGCAGCCTTTTTTATGTTCTTTAAGAGAAACTATTTCCCTTTAAATTTCGGTGCTCTCTTTTCTACAAATGCGCTCATGCCTTCTTTTTGATCTTCGGATGCAAAGGTCATGTAGAAGTTTTTTCGTTCAAACATAAGTCCTTCATCCAACGGAGTTTCAAAAGAGCGGTTGATCGCTTCTTTTCCTAACTGCACTGCTATAGGAGACATCTGTGCGATTTCCCCGGCAAGCTGTAGGGCTTCTTTCAAATACATTTCTGCAGGTACTACCTTGTTGACGAGCCCATAAAAATGAGCCTCCTCTGCAGAAATAAACCTTCCAGTCAAAATTAATTCCATGGCTTTGGCTTTGCCTACTGCCTTTGTGAGGCGTTGTGTTCCACCAGCGCCAGGGATTACACCCAATTTTATTTCTGGCTGTCCAAATTTAGCTGTTTCAGATGCGATGATCATATCGCAGGTCATTGCCAACTCACAACCACCGCCCAAGGCAAAACCCGAGACTGCTGCAATGATTGGTTTTTTGGTCTTTCTTATCTGATCCCAGGTGCTGAACTGATCAAGAATAAGCATATCAATGGCACTCTTGTCTGCCATTTGTTTGATGTCAGCTCCTGCAGCAAATGCTTTTTCATTGCCTGTGATGACGATGGCTTTAACATTTTCATTTTTGTCCAGCTCCATCAAGGCATCCCTCATTTCCTGCATCAATTGTGGATTCAATGCATTTAACTCCTTGGGTCTATTGAGTTCTATAAGTGCCACATTAGGCTCATATTGTTCAGTAACTTTAATTAGTTCCATAGTTAAATCGTTTAAGCGATCCCAAAACTAAGGAATACTTTAAATTGTACTTAAAGAATGAAAAAGAAAAGCCCCCGGAAAATGGGGGCTTCTCAACCAAAAGGCGAAAAATAAATGCTATACGATGGTTTATACGCTATGAATCAGTTTGGTAACAGTACTTACATTATAAATTTGCTGTAAACTATTTATAATGAAGATACTTTTTGTTTGTCTGGGTAATATTTGCCGATCTCCTCTGGCTGAGGGGATAATGAAACATAAATTAAAATCATTGGAATTGGGTGTTAAAGTGGTTGTTGATTCCTGTGGTACATCTAATTACCATATTGGGGATTTACCTGATAGTAGAACGAGACGAAGCGCAGAGAAAAATGGTGTTGTGTTGAATCATCGTGGGAGGCAATTAAGTAATGAGGATCTCGATCAATTTGATTTTATCCTGGCTATGGATCGCTCTAATTATAATAACATTCTCAGGCTTACGAACAATCCATCAGTAAAAACCAAAGTGATGTTAATGAGAGAATTTGATCCTGAGGAGGGGGCTGAAGTTCCTGATCCTTACTACGGTGGTGAAGATGGGTTTCAGGAGGTTTTTGATATTTTAGACAGGTCGATTGATGAGTTTATTCGGCACCTTCAGTCAAAGAAGTTGATTTAATCAATACCTGAAGGGTAGATCGTGATGATTGCTCCAATACCACATTCTGTTGATTCTTATAGGTGTTAAAACTTTCCGAATCATAGTTTTTAATAGTGATGAGTGTAAGTCCGGTGTTATAATAAACTTCAAATATTTTCCCTAGTTCTTTAATTAAAGCAAGAACTTTATCCTCATTAAAATCCAGGCAAAAAGAAAATGAGATAGCAGAATTTTGAATCATGTTTACTTTTAGGCCACGCGTGGATAACGCAGTGAAGATTACTCCGATTTGAGACTCATCGATAAATGTGTAGTCTGTAACCTGACATGATATCAGACATTGGTTATCCTTAAATACAATTAAAGGTGGCAGTTGATCAATTTTACACTCATGTATTCTGGTTCCGGGTAAATCAATGTTGTCAAAGCTTTTTACAAAAAGCGGAATGTTGCGATTAGCCAATGGCTTGATTGTCTTAGGATGAATCACAGACGCACCGTAATAGGTCATCTCAGCAGCTTCTCTAAATGGCAATTCATCAAATGTTGTGGCGTTTGGAAGTCGCTTTGGATCAGCGCTCATCACTCCGGGTACATCTTTCCAGATAGTAACGGATTCAGCCGAAAGACAGGCTGCGAATATAGCGGCACTAAAATCAGACCCCTCGCGTCCCAGGGTGGTGGTGTTGCCATTGGAAGATCCAATGAAGCCTTGTGTTACAATGATATTGTCATTCAAAACTTTTGTTAAGCGCTGAATCAGATCATTGCTTTTATCCCAGTCCACCTGTGCTTCTCTAAAAGTGGCATCTGTAGTGATATATTTTCTGGCGTCTTGCCATAGGGCAGGCAATCCTATTTCCTTCAGATATGCGTTAACTATTAAAGTTGAGATAATCTCACCTTGTGAAACCACCTGATCATATAATTCATCATGGTTGGAGTGTGATTTTTTTAATTGCCCCCTAATATTCAATTGGATTGATTCAAGCTCTTTGGCTAAAGGATTTTTGCCTTCGAAAAGCTCTTCTATAATTGATATATGGTAGGTGAGAATTTGAGCGAGTCCTTTTTCAAATTCTTTTGATTTTATCAGGTTTTCTAGCGCATTTGTGGTTTTTCCCATAGCAGAAACCACGATCAGCAGAGGCTGATCTGTAAAAGATTTAATAATGGTTGCTACTTTTTTTATGGAATCAGCATTTCTTACAGAAGCGCCACCAAACTTGAATACCCTCATCTTTTAAACTGAATTCAAATAACAGTCCTATATTTGCGGTTAAGACCTACTAGCTGCGAATTTAGGTTCAAAATTGAGCACAACTAAGAAATACACACCTAATTAAATGGAAGCATCCAGAATAGCCCAATCGATTGGTTTTACTTTAGATCGTTTTATTAAAAACAACCAGGATCAATTTCAATATGCCAGTGGTGAGCTCTCTCAATTGTTAAGGGATATTGCACTGGCTTCAAAGGTGGTAAACAGGGAAGTAAATAAGGCAGGGCTTATCGATATTATGGGGCCGTTGGGCTCACAGAATATGGCAGGAGACGATCAGCAGAAACTGGATGTTTTAGCGGATATTCGATTTACAAGGGCCCTGGAAAAAGGAGGGGAAGTTTGTGCTTTGATTTCTGAAGAATCTGAATCTTACGAGGATCTCAATAACAATGGGAAATATGTTATTGCGATCGATCCATTGGATGGCTCTTCCAATATTGACGTGAATGTTTCTATTGGAACGATTTTTTCCATTTATAGAAGAATTAGTAAAGTAGGGAGTCCTATTCAGCAAGAGGATATTTTACAAAAAGGTTCGGAGCAGGTTGCGGCAGGATATATTTTGTATGGATCGTCCACTATGATGGTGTACACCACTGGTCATGGCGTTAATGGATTTACTTTTGAACAATCACTGGGTGAGTTTTTCTTGTCACATCCGGATATGAAGATTCCGGAGGATGGTAAAATTTACTCCATTAATGAGGGGCAGTCCAACTCTTTCCCTGACTCAGTAAAAAAATACTTGCAGGACTGTAAGGATAAGAAAATGACAGCAAGGTATATCGGATCTTTGGTGGCGGATTTTCATCGCAATCTTCTGAAGGGTGGTATTTACATTTACCCATCTACAGCCAAAGACCCTAATGGAAAATTGCGCCTGATGTACGAGTGCAATGCTCTGGCTTTTATTTCTGAACAGGCAGGTGGTATTGCAACCGATGGGAAACAAAGAATATTGGATATCCAACCTACCGCACTACATCAGCGTGTGCCATTTTTTGTGGGATCAAAAAAAATGGTGGAATTGGCGCAGTCGTTCTAGCCTTCTTTCTTCTTTTCTTTTTTTGCAGGCTTCTCTTTCTTTTCTTCAAAGATTTCAGGGGCATACTTAAGGAGTACCGAATACCATTTTACCAATTTCTTGATATCCGAAACATAAACCCTGTTTTCGTCATAGTCTGGCAGTATCGATTTAAGAAAAGCCTTTAGTTCAGTTCCTTCTGCATTGGCATCGAGTCCAATATCATCACCAAAGTCCTTGTGTATCTTTTTTAGTACCTCCTCTAGAGGTGTTGTGCCCTCCTTGGTATGGGTGTAAATTGATATTTCGTCAAGTAATGAAACTTTGTGCGATCCGGAGGCCATGATCTTGGTCTTGTTCTCATCCATAGATTCAAGAATGAGTCCGGCCTTTGCGGGCTTTAATACTTTAAATAAGCCACCCTTACCTGACACCGCTGCAATTTCGCTTAACTTCATGCTCAAATATTTTTTAGAAAAAGTAAAATTAAGAATTTAGAGTTGACCTTTAATGGCTTTGTCTATAAAATCCAGCACATCTTCCCTGCCTACTTTTTTTTCTGCTGAGGTAATAAAAATAGGAGGAAGCTCTTCCCACGTTTCCAGTAATTTCTTTTTGTATTGTTTCTCTGATTTGGCCAACTCAACACGCGAAAGCTTGTCTGCTTTTGTCATAATAATACAAAGCGGGAGTTGCTTTTCACCGAGCCAGGTGATGAACTCTATATCTTTTTTTTGAGGCTCGTGTCGGGCGTCTACCAGAACAAAAGTGCAGTATAAGTTTTCTCGATTCAGCAGATAGGTTTCGATCATCTTGCCCCATCCTTTTCGGGCAGTGCGGCTTACTCCGGCATAACCATAACCAGGTAGGTCTACCAGAAACCACTCTTTGTCTACCAGAAAGTGGTTGATTGTTTGGGTTTTGCCAGGTTTGCCTGAGGTTTTAGCCAGGTCTTTACGCTTGGTAAGCAGGTTGATAAGGGAAGATTTACCCACGTTGGAGCGACCTATGAAGGCAAACTCGGGCTTATCAGGCTTGGGGCATTTGCTCAGTTCGGTGTTGCTAATTATAAATTCAGCAGACTTAATATCCATTTTATCCTTACAATCTTACCGTTGAATGTGGCATAACAAAATGCCAAGGTACCTTATCTGGCTGTTTTTAGGCTTTCTTTGTGGAAGATTTTATTAAATTGCTCCAATTGCAATGTTATTTTTTGTGTTAAATTCGTACGAAACCATTTTTTGAACATGCACAGTATCCCCCGAATACTGATTTTTTTGGCTGTATTCATTGCATTATACGATCAGGCAAGTGCTCAAAGTCAGGATAAAGAGCAGTCTGCCTTGTATATGGAGCAGGCTCAGCTGATGATGGAAGCTACCCAGGCCATGGATGATGCACTGGACTTGATGGTAATTGCTGCCAATTTTGACACCACCAATATCAAAGCCAACTATGAGGCTGGTGATATGCATTTACGCACAACCGGAAAGGCAAGATCTACCAAATACTTTCTAAGGGTTTATAGACAGAATCCCGACTTTAAATTCGGGTTGGAATATTTGATTGGTAGAGGATACCATTTCGCTTTGGAATTTGATAAAGCCATTAAGTTTTACAACCTGTACAAAGCTAAACTTCAAGCTAATCCTGATTATTCAGGTGAGGATAGGGTTGATATTGAGATCGTGGATAGAAAAATATTTGAATGCAATAATGGAAAAGACTTTGTGGCTAATCCAAGTGAATATTCTATTGTCAATCTTGGTAGGGAAATCAACTCTGAGTTTGATGACTATGCGCCTGTTTTGAATGAAAATGAAGACGAGCTTGTTTTTACCTCGCGCAGAAGGGATGGAAATATCAATGAAGATGTTGCAGACGATAATAAGCCTTACGAGGATATTTTTATTTCCACTAAAGTGGATGGAAAGTGGAGCAGAGCGAAAAATATTAGCGATCAGGTAAACACTCCTTTTAACGATTCAAACCTTGCGCTCTCAGCCGATGGAAATACATTGTTCATTTATAAAGATGACAATGCCGGAGATGTTTATGTGAGCACACGTTCGGGAGATGGTACCTGGACTTCACCAGAGCCGCTTCCCGGTGATGTAAACTCTAATTACAGAGAAACTTCCGTGTCTCTCTCCGCAGACGGAAACTCATTGTACTTTGCGAGTAACAGGCTTGGTGGCTTGGGTGGATCTGATATCTACGTAGCTACTAAGAACGGTATGGGCGAATGGACCAAAATAAAAAATCTTGGCCCCACAATTAATTCTGAACAAGATGAGGATAGCCCTTTTATAGATTATGATAATGCTACGTTGTACTATTCCTCTAAGGGTAAGAAGAGTATGGGTGGGTTTGATATTTTTAAAAGCACTCTTGTGAATGCAAAGAAGAATGAATGGACGGAAGCTGAAAACCTTGGCTACCCCATGAATACACCGGAGGACGATATTTTTTATGTAGGGTCAAAAGATGGTGAACGTGGATATTACTCCTCAATTCGTGATGATGGAATGGGATATTCAGATATCTATATCATCACAACACCAAAAGGAACTCCTCCAGCTAAGGATAAAGAATTGGTGCCTTTGCAATATGAAGTTACCGTAAAGGACTATAAGACCAAAGAGCCCATTGAGGCGAAAGTAAAATTGCAGCGCGTAACGGACAATACTGTTTCGGGATTCAAAACTGAGGGACCAGGCCAATATATTTTTGCGGTTAAGTCTCCGGAAATTGATGAGTACAATCTTTCTGTAGAAAGCGATGGTTATGCATTTCAAAATTTCAAGGTTGAAATAAGGGGTGCCTCGGAATTTGAGCGCAGTGCTTCGATAACTGTTCTTATGAAAAAATTGGAAGTAGGTACGGTTTCAGTGCTACGCAATATCTATTTTGATTATGGTAAGGCTACATTCAAAGATGGATCGTACAGTGAATTGAATAAGCTTGAAAATATGCTCAAGCAGAATGAGCGGATTAAAGTGGAGATAGCGGGGCATACGGATAATGTAAGTAGTGCTGATTTCAATATGAAATTATCATTGAAACGAGCGAATGCAGTTAAAGACTTTTTGGTGTCCAAAGGTGTTGACACAAGAAGAGTAACAACTGCTGGCTATGGTGAGGAGCGCCCAATTGCCAGTAATGATGACGAAAAGGACGGCAGAGAATTAAATAGAAGAGTCGAGTTCAAAGTGCTCGATAATTAGATTCTTTTTACCAACTTTGAAACTTCTTAAACCAACGATTGTTAAGTCGTTGGTTAATTTTTTTTATGACAATAGTACCCTACAAAAAAGATACTTCAGCGAAGAAAGACCAGGTTGCTAAGATGTTTGACAACATCAGCGGTAATTATGACTTTCTCAATCATTTCTTAAGTCTTGGAATTGATATTATCTGGAGGAAGAAGGCCATCAAACAATTGAGATCTATTGCTCCAAAGCAAATATTGGATGTGGCTACCGGAACGGGTGATTTTGCGATTGAGGCGCTAAAATTAAACCCTGATAAAGTAGTAGGAGTTGATATTTCAGAAGGCATGTTAGAGGTAGGCAGGACTAAAATGAAGGAAAGGAAGCTGGATGAAAAAATAGAACTTTTGTATGGTGACTCAGAAAATCTTCCCTTTGAGGAGAATAAATTCGATGCTGTCATCGTTGCTTTTGGGGTGCGCAACTTTGAAAACCTCGAAAATGGATTGGCAGAAATGCTCAGGGTGGTAAGGCCAGGAGGAAAAGTAGTCGTTCTTGAGTTTTCCAAGCCTCGCAAATTTCCATTTAAACAGTTGTATAACTTTTATTTTAAGTTCGTTTTACCTAAAATCGGCCGTTGGGTCTCTAAAGACAGCTCAGCCTACACCTATTTGCCTGAATCTGTACAAGCCTTTCCGGATGGCGAGGGTTTTGTTAAGATTCTAAACCAATTGGGGTATAAAAACACATCATGCAAGGCACTTACCTTTGGCATAAGTTCACTCTACATAGGAACAAAATAGTTCTGATCGGATTGCTATTGCTTTGCTCTAATGCATGGGGTCAAAGCTTTAAGTGGGCCAGACAGCACAACCCTAACTATGACGAGCGAAAGATCAGTTATGGATTCATGATAGGGATTCATACCTCTGCTTACCAGGTAAAATATTCAGATCAATTTGTTACTCAGTCTTTAGACACTGTTCATTCTGTACTTACACCATTTGCTCCCGGGTTCTCACTTGGGTTTCTGGTCAACCTCAGGATCAATAGCGATTTGGATTTGAGGTTAATGCCGAAGGCAGGCTTTTATGATCATCAATTGGAGTACAACTATACTGATGAGTCTAGCCAAAGCCAGTTGACGGAAACCACGATGGTGGAATTTCCAATACTTCTAAAATATAAATCAATGAGACGAGGGAATGTGCGCATGTACATGGTGGGTGGAATTACGCCCTCCATCGAAGCCTCTGGGAAAAACGATATACAATCAAGTTCGGAGGTATTGGATATAAAACAAACCAACCTTTCGCTGGATGCAGGAATCGGTTTTGATTTTTATTTCCCATTATTCAAATTCTCTCAGGAGATTCGATTTTCAAGAGGTATAGCCAATTTGCTAGGACCCGATCCTAGTTCGTTTAAGGAACCTTTGAACCGGGTGAATACCAATACCATATCTGTTTACTTTATTTTTCAGTAAAAATGTCCCAAAAAAGAACTGCGTTAATAACTGGAGCTACATCAGGAATAGGAGAGGCCACTGCCCGTCTACTCGCTGATCATAATTATAGATTAATTCTTTGCGGTAGGAGAAAAGAGCGATTGGACAACCTGAAGAGTGACCTCGGAAGTAAGACAGATGTAACAGTGTTGTCTTTTGATGTGAGGAATAAGAAAGAGGTGTCTGAAGCATTTCAATCATTGGATGAAAAGTGGAAGCAGATAGATATACTTATCAATAATGCTGGAAATGCTCACGGTCTGGCCCCTATACAATCTGGCAGTGTGGAAGATTGGGACGCCATGATTGATATCAATGTAAAAGGGTTGCTTTATGTTTCGCATGAAGTTTTGCCTGGTATGGTCGAAAAAAATCAAGGCCATATTATCAATATTGGATCCATTGCAGGCAAGGAAGCTTACCCCAACGGAAATGTATACTGTGCCAGTAAATTTGCAGTAGACGCCATTACAAAGGGCATGCGAATGGATTTAAACGCCCATGGAATAAAAGTAACGGCCATTCATCCCGGCTTGGTGGAAACTGAATTTTCATTGGTTCGATTTAAAGGAGATGAAGAACGCGCAAACACTGTGTATAAAGGGTTTGAGCCGTTGAGACCTGAAGATATCGCTGATATGATATTGTTTGCGCTCACACGGCCGCCTCACGTGGTAATGGCAGATTTAGTTGTGTTTCCTACTGCTCAGGCAAGTTCAACAATAGTGAAGAAGAATTTATAAGTCCACCAGACTTAGCAACGTCTGGTCTTCTATTTCGTGTTTGCCATTGAAGATTATTTTGTTTGGAACAAGATCGATCTTTGCAGAAAGCAATTCCATTTCCTTCATTCTTTCTGGGGTAATAAAAGGATCTTGATCACCATATACGGTAATTACTTTCTTGTCTTTCAGGATTTCTTTTCCGCTATCAAAATTCATATCTGGAGGAAATATTCCAGCCCATAAAATAAATTTATCAAACTGGGGTTTGCCACTTAAAGCCCATCTTGTTGCTGTGGCTCCACCTTGTGAAAATCCAAGAATGGAAACAGGTGGGTAATTTATTTGATGAAGTTCGGTGTCGTAAACACTTTGTAGATAACTAATATAGTTGCGAATATCTGCTTCCCTGTTTTCTCTGGTCATCCAGGTAGCGCCTACGCGGTTACTTCCTCCTGCTACTCTGGTCGGTATATCTTCGAGATAAAACCGGGAAAGGCCTTCAGGAGCAATTACGTAAATACGCTCATTCTCTAGTGCCTTAAATTTTTTAATAAAGTACTGTGCTAATTGCCCATAACCGTGAATGACGAACCATACTTGTTGGGTCTCAGGTGTTAATTTCCCAAGTGTATAGTATCGAGCTTCGAAATTGAATTGTAACTGCTTTTCCTTCATCCTAATAAAAACAACAGCCGCTCCAATTAATTCAGAGCGGCCGTTGATATCAAATTGATATGGCTTTTATCTTTTGAATCCCAGTGCACTACCCCCACAATAGGTGGCTGAACCATCAAAAGTGTATTGAATATAATATATCCCTGTAGCGTTACATGGATAAGCTATAGCAGAGATAAACTGGTCATTTACTTTGCTACTGGCTACCTTGTTGCGCTGAGAATCGTAAAGACTTACTACCAGGCCGTCAGGGCCGTTGCCACCAGCACACAGGTTGATCATATATTGTGTGCCTTTGGTAAATACATAGGAATATTCCACTTTATCCTTTGAGCCGCCCTGGCCGTCAATTTTATAACTTTTGAGAAAGTTGAACCCTCCCGATAATTTGGGAATACAAGCGTTGCTTAAGTTTTCGGCATCACATTGACCAGCCAATCCGGTTGAGCCCCAACTTGCTATGCAGATTAATAAAACTGAAAAAACTATCCTTTTCATATTTAATGCAATGTTAGCTAATGATTTTGTTTCTAATGGAATTGGTTTTGGACATGATGTTACGAACATCCTCATCTGTAATTTCAATAGTGGTGGTGCTGTTGTCTTTGATTACAGCCACCCCATCTACCACTTCCATTGATGACTCCTTATAGGTATAGGTTATGTTGATTTTGTTAAATGCTGCTTCTAACTCTTTCAAATCAGTCAATAACGATGCCATATTTTCATCGTTTTCGTAGAATGAAAAAAGCAGTAAAATTTGCTCTAAAGTGATCTTTTGCTCACCAATTTTCTCTTTTAGTTCGCCATGATCAGGGTTATTGGCGGCCAACTGACAGGTTACCTGCATGGCTTCCAACCAGCCTCCAGTAAGTAGCAATACACTGAGATTGGATCTGTTTTGTTGCTGGAGATAATGATTGATTGAGTTAAAATTCTGAGTGGTAATGAGCAATAATGAATCGAGATTTTTACTGTTGGTGGCCAGTCTGCCGATTGTCTCAATGTCAAAAAATTGACCAATATTAAGCTGATTGGCCAGGCTTTTAATCGAAGACAAGTACTTAATGCCGCTCTGGTTTTGTCCGTAAATATTAGTATAGCCAAGATCGGTACCATATATACCCAGATTGAGGGCCATTTTGTAGTTACTATTGTACTTAGGCAGGTTATCCGGGGAATTCAATAAGTCAGGATTGTACTTGATTCCTGATTTCTTCAGCAAAACAGAAATTTCAAGCGGACTGGGTATTTGATCTAAAATACTGCCAATAACCTCTTCATCAATAGATGGTCCCTGATTGAGCGTTGAATCCAAACTGTCTTCAAAAGCCTGCTCATCTGGTTTTTTCCCAGAGCTGCAGGATATTAAGAATAGGGCCACCAGAGCCACACTTAAAATTCTCATAACGGATCGTTTATCGTTACAAAGTAAAAAAATCAACTGTCACTTGCCAAAAATGCAAGATTTACTTTCGGTTTACAAATGTAACCTTACCTGAGGTGTCAAGGAGTTTCCTGAGCAACTCAAAATAAAGCATAACGTACAGGGCAATGGTCATCAGCCAAATTGCCACACTATTGAAGGTGTAAGTGCTGTATTCCATGCCCAAGAAGCTTTTTTTAGGAAAGAAGAATCCTGTTCGGTAGTCTAATGGATGATTAGGGCTTGGAGTTTGATAAATAGGGTCGATTAGTTGTATTGGGCGGTTATTCTCAATAGCGAGTCTCTCTTTCGTATTCACGTTTTTTACCAGATCAGCAAGGCTCTCGTTGTAGTAATTGTTTTTCTCTTCATTCAGGTCAAATCCTTCTTTTTCATAAAAGGTTCTTTTTAAATCTGCAGTTTTCACCTGTTCGTTGTACACATTTTGATAATGCTTCCTGAAATTGAGTAAATAACCATCTAGCAGATTGCCAAACTCCTTTGAGTACCCATTTGGGGTCAATTGCGTATTGAGATTTTGGCCCTCCAGGCCTTCGTTATACGATTCATTTAATAGGCCATTTCTCAGAATGCTTAATGCAATGCGAACTTCATTTCTGGTTGAATCATTGTCACTTTGGTAATGATCAATCGCAAATTGGTTTCGCTTTATCATCTCATCAGCCAGGTAGGCAGACTTGAAATCTGCTATGGATGCTTCCTTTTCATATGCGTAAAAAGGTTCTTCATAGTCATTGTTAACAAACTGATAAACAGCCAAAGCTTCGTATGCCCACCGGGAGGCCATGAGATCGGCAACAAAGGGTACATTTTCTTTATTGCTGATCACAGTGTGAAGTTTATCAAAGCTAAAAAGCACACCGCTTAGTATCATTTGTGGGATAAGGAGCAGTGGGATTAAGACATAGACCGTTACCGCAGAATTAAATGCGGAGGAGATATTTAAACCAAGCACATTGGCCAAGCAGGAAGTAGAGAAGAGGATAAACCAAAAGGCCAAAGTCATTCCCTGAATTTCCAATACAAGATTTCCAACCAGGACAAACATCAGTGTTTGTAGGGCAGATAATAAAAACAAAATACCTAGTTTGGAAACGAGATAACTGTTCCAGCTTAAATTCAAAAAGGATTCTCTTTTTAAAATCTTTCGATCTCTAATGATTTCTTCTGCGCTCACCGTCAGGCCCATAAACAAGGCAACAATGATGCTCATCAGCAAATAGGCAGGAAGGTTCTCGTTAAATCGAAACATGTAATCTTCTCCACCAGGTGCGCTTTTGTACTTGATGATGAATGAAAGTATCAGTGCGAGAAAGGGTGCTTCAAGAAGATTGATCAATAAGTATTGACGGTTGCTTATTTTGGCCTTCAAATCCCTCGTAGCAAAAATTAATGTTTGCTTTATCCTGTTCGGGATATGAAGGGACTGTGGAGGATCTTCCTTTTCGTTAGCTAATGCAGCAATTTTAAACTTGCTCTTGAACATATTATGCCACTGCATGGGTGTTACCTTCCTCTTATTGGTGGGTTGGCCGTACTCATCCACTACTTTAGCCTCAATGATGTTGAAGATTTGTTCTGGATTTACATTTCCACAAGTTTCGCATTGTCCTCTGTTGCTGTGTGCCTGATGTGTGGCACGTTTAAAGTATGATACAGCCTCTACCGGAGTTCCGTAATAAGTAGGATACCCTCCAGTGTCCATGATTATCATCTTGTCGAACATTTTAAAAATGTCAGACGAGGGCTGGTGTATGATTACGAAAACCAGTTTTCCTTTTAAGGATAATTCTTTTAGTAGATCTATTACATTCTCTGAATCACGTGATGACAATCCAGATGTAGGCTCGTCTAAAAACAGAATGGCTGGCTCTCGGATAAGTTCCAGAGCGATGTTGAGTCTTTTGCGTTGACCACCACTGATTTTTTTATCCAGCACACTTCCTACCTTCAAATCCTTGCGGGTTTCAAGCCCGAGATTGCCGAGTACTTCCAGAACGCGATCATTTATTTCTGTTTCTGAAAAATTTGCAAAACAGAGTTTAGCATTAAAGTAGAGGTTCTCGTACACGGTTAATTCTTCAATGAGCAAGTCATCCTGTGCCACGTACCCGATTACACCTTTTATTTTGTCAGGCCGGCTATGAATGTTATACCCGTTAACGAGAATTTCTCCTTTGGTTGGTCTTTCAAGCCCTGCAAGTACATTTAATAAGGTTGTTTTCCCTGCGCCACTGGCACCCATTATACCAATTAACTTCCCCGGACCCTCAGCAACTACAATGTCTTTGAGACCAACCGTTCCGTTTGGAAACCGATATTCATCAATGGTTGCATTAAACGAAAGTTTAGTGGTTTGCAGTTCTTCATTAAAGTCAGCAACTATGTCGCTGTAATAAAGGGCATTTCCAGATTGTATTTTTATGGTACTTCCATGGGAGAATAGATAGATGCGGTTATGCTGCATGACAAACCCATTGAGGTAATGGGATTCTTCACCCAGGTATTGTGCAAAGTATAAATCGACACTTGGTACTTTCAGAAAGAACAGGTTTCCATCGATGTCGGTCTGTATGTGTTTTTGCTTTTTTGCAGCTTTTTCCGGTTGAGCATTGACAACAAGGATGTCTGAGAAATCCAGCTCAGCCATGTTGGTGGTGACTACAAATGTTTCAATGAGTTTGTACTCATCCGCACTGATGTTGAATACCGTGGAAACCGTGTTAATGATTTCCATGCGTTGGGGAGTAAATTTATTATCGGACCCTACCAACTCAAGTAATTTTATTAATACAATTACCTTTTGTTTCTGGGTAAGGGTTCTGTTGATCTTTTTGCAGATACCCAGCGTAACTATTGAATCTTTAACAGAAGGAGCTGCGATTGTTAACTGATGGGAAGGACCTTTCTCGCTATACCCTGAAAATTTATCGTAACGCTCCAGGTAGGCCTCAATGGATGCCTGATCCAATTCCTGCTGAAAGAACCGAATTACGTATTGACGTTCATTCACAGTCACCCCGCCATCCTGCTTGGTGATGATGGCAAATAATTGGGTAAGTGCCTTTAGTATTTCTTCACTCATATCACTCTAGCAGGTGCGGGCACGTTTAGGAATAAATTTCGAATTTAAATGGGATGGTGACAAGCTCGGCTAATTCTTCTCCAATCTCTTCCATGTCCTCATCATCCTCGTTGAAATACCATGTGACGGTGACACCTTTTATTTTATCCAAAACAGTAAGTAAGTCCAATATGGATTTAGAAGATTCAATATTGAGGTATTCAAATTTAAATGAAATGTCAGTTTCAGCGTTGGGTTTCTTTGCATACTCTTTTAACCATTCCACCACAGGTTGATAGAAAGTGCTCGCGTTATCAATGAGTGATCTGCCTGTCACCTCAAATTTACCTTGGGCTTTATCCATCAAAATGTTGGGGGTTTCGGAGGTCTCCGCAATTACTAGTGGATTCATTTAATTCTTATGATAAGGATAAGAGAATGAAAAAGTACAATTATTAGCCCCAATTTATAGCATATTGGCGGATTAATAAAGATTATCACATCTATTCGAGGTAATATTATATAAGATTCTCCTTATTGAAACTGAATGGTAGTAAGAATGAAGCAGATGGGAATAGCGTCCATTTAGATTCTTCAGTAAGCATCACAATTTGTATAGGGGCCTTTTGCAGTGTTTCATATTCCAGTATTACCTGTCTGCATCCTCCGCAAGGAGTGGCAGCGGTTAGCTCCTTATGATTTTTTTTATGTGCTACCACAGCCAGCTTCTTTACCTTTTGACCAGGATAGGCAGAGGCTGCAGTGTATAGCGCAATGCGCTCAGCGCACATACTTAAAGGGTAGGCCGCATTTTCCTGATTATTACCTACCACCAAAGAATCATCTTCAAGAATAATGGCGGCACCTACCTGAAATTTGGAGTAGGGGGCATAAGCATGTTGGGCAGCATCCTTTGCCTTATGGACTAGATACTTAGATTCAGCGTCCAAATCATCTACTTGATCGAAGGTCAATAATCCTTTCATAAAATGAAGGAGGGTGGTCAACTAAAGTTAATAAACACCCACCTTCCTAAAAAGGATTTGAACATAATTCCTTTAATTTGGCGCTTAATGAGCAGGAAGTAGGTTTTTGACTCTCTGCTCTCTTGATAATAGTAATGCAAATGGCAAAAAAATCAATACTGGTATTGGGTGCGGGGAGATCATCTTCTGCATTGATCACTTACCTTCTGGATCATGCTAACAATGGGAACTGGATGGTTACGGTGGGCGATTTCAATATCAAGTCAGCTCAGGAGAGAATTGGCAACTCAAAGAATGGGATAGCTATCCGCTTTAATATTGAAGAAACTGAATTGTGTGAGGAGGTAATTGCATCATGCGATGTTGTTATTTCCTTGTTGCCGGCAGCTTTTCATCCTAAGGTAGCAAGGCATTGTCTTGCTTTAGGCAAACACCTTTTCAATGCAAGCTATGTCTCAGATGAGATGAGTTCTTTCCATGAGGAGGCAAAGTCTAAAGGTCTTCTTTTTATGAATGAATGTGGTCTTGATCCGGGGATTGACCATATGAGCGCCATGGAGGTAATTGACGGAATAAAAGCAAAAGGTGGCAAGGTGTTGTCTTTTGAATCTTTTGCGGGCGGGTTGATAGCCCCTGAAACCGATCCTGATAATCCTTGGAGGTATAAATTCACCTGGAACCCCCGCAATGTTGTGATGGCAGGGCAAGGGGTAGCAAAATTTTTACAGGAGAATCAATATAAATTCATCCCCTACCAAAGATTATTTACGCGTACAACGAATGTTCATATACCTGGTTATGGAAATTTTCAGGGTTATGCGAACCGAGACTCTTTAAAATATTTGGATACCTATGGTTTGAAGGGTGTAAAAACCATGTTGCGTGGTACCTTAAGGAATGAAGGATTTTGTTCTGCCTGGAATATTTTGGTGCAATTGGGATGCACTGATGACACCTACCAGATGGAGGGAGTAAGTAAAATGTCACATCGTGATTTCATCAATTCTTTTTCGCCCTATGATGATGTGGAGATGGTGGAAGAAAAACTTATATCACGATTTGGTTTGGGTGAGTCAAGCGAAGAAATGAAAAAGTTGAAATGGTCTGGTTTTTTTGATCGGGACTTGGTCGGCCTTAACGAAGGAACACCTGCGCAAATATTGGAAGTGATATTAAATAAGAAGTGGAAACTGGAGCCGGAAGATAAAGACATGGTTGTGATGTGGCATAGGTTTACCTATGAATTGAATCAGAAGACACATGAAATTCAGTCTTACTTAATCATGCTTGGCGATGATGCAGTGCATACCGCTATGGCAAAAGGAGTTGGGTTACCATTGGCAATTGCATGCAGGCTTTTTCTGGAGGGTAAGATTACTCAAAGAGGTGTTTGCATACCAGTCAGTAAAGAATTGTATGATCCAATTTTAAAGGAGCTGAAAACACTGGGGATTCATGCTGATGAAGTAGAACGGGTGTTGGACTAAGCTTTCAAATTTTCGTACTCCGCATCTATCTTAAGGTCGTAACCTTGTGCTGCGTCTACCGCCAGTTGATCACAGCGCTCATTCTCGGCATGCCCAGCATGTCCTTTTATCCACTTGAACTTGGGTTTGTATTTGTGATAAAGAGGGATAAATCTTTTCCATAAGTCTGGATTGGCCTTCTTTTTAAAATTGTTCTTCTCCCAATTCCATATCCATCCTTTTTCTACAGCCTCGACTACGTATTTGGAATCTGAAATCACCACCACTGGAATACCGCTCTTTTTTATAGACTCCAACCCCACTATTACAGCCAACAATTCCATCCGGTTATTGGTGGTTAACCGAAATCCTTCACTGAGTTCTTTCTCGTGTTTGCCGTAACGAAGAATTGTTCCGAACCCCCCCGGACCAGGGTTTCCTTGTGCGGCACCATCTGTAAAAATTTGAATCATGTAATTGAAGGAGAAACTGAACTTTAAACTGAAACTAAATTTGATTTGAAGATTTTAACGGCAATGGCCAAAAGGATGACTCCGAATACCCTTCTTAAAACCTCAAAACCCGATTTTCCAATTACCCTTTCTAACCAGCCGGAAAGACGAAGGACTATATAAACAAATACAAGATTGACAAGAATACCTATCAGTACATTAATTTCAGAATAGACAGCTCTTAAAGATAGAATGGTTGTTAATGTTCCGGCTCCAGCGATCAAGGGAAAAGCCAAAGGTACCACTGAGCCAGACCCACCTGCTTCCGGGTCATCTTTGATAAGCGTTATGCCCAATATCATTTCCATAGCCACTATAAAGATGACGATAGCGCCCGCCAACGCAAATGAGGCCACGTCCAATCCAAAAAGCATCAATATGGATTGTCCTAAGAATAGAAAAAGGACCATGAGTACGGCAGAAATTATAGTAGCTTTTTCTGCATAAATTCTCCCATCCCGTTTTTTTATAACCATGATTAAGGGTATTGCCCCTAAAATATCTATGACAGAAAACAGGATGAGGGTAACTGAAAATACTTCTGTAAAACTAAATATACCCATGTTGATGAATGTTAATCCGCAAAATTAACAATTATCGACTCGGGATAACTTAATCTTCTGTTTTCTTCTTGCTGAAGTCAAAATGGTAAGTGAGTGAAACCTGGAGCGTGTGATTATTTTCCACATCCACTGCGTTGCCTTTTATAACGTATTGGTTGAGGTATCCTACCTGCACCTGTGCATTGGGCGCAAGCACATAGCCGATTGCACCATACAGTCTGTTTTGGTCCAGGTAATTTATTCCAAAGTTTGGCCCGTATTGTATAAATACCTCATCATATATACTTGCAAAGAATGCACCTTTCTCCATGGTAGGTTTGTTAATTGGTATGTTTACCATAAACCGATACCGCGCTCTCTTTTTGTGGGTATACCCATCTTTGCTTGAGCCGCCTGATCCATCATCAATTCTGTTTTCGATGTAGCGTTGCTCCAGTCTGAACCGATGATTAAAGTAAAACCGACCCACATTTTGATTGAGAATTAATTGCTCCCAAATGCGATGCTCATGAAATTTGAAAGCCACGGGTTGTTCCCCATAGGGATGTGTGACAATGTAGCCATATCCTGCAGTAACAATCACTGAAGGTGCCATTTTGTAATCAATTCCAATTCTGGTTAGTGATTGTTGCCAATTCTTAATCACCTCATCTCTTCGCCACTGGTATTCTGTGTGAAGACTGTATTTATCAGACAGCTTGTGGTTGCCAAAATACATGTACCAACCATTGTTTTGATCGATGATGTTTTTTTGTGACCACGCAGCCGGGGACAAACTCGTAATAAGGATAATGGTGATAAAAAGATTCCTATACATGCTTTTTGGTTCAATTTTAATTTTGGCCCAAGAAAATAACTTTTGGACCATTGGCAATGGAACTTATTTAAGGGGTAGCTTTTTTATGCAGCCCGAGATTTGAATTATTAAATTGTTTTGGAAATAAAATATTGAATGGCCATTGCGTAGCCTTCCATTCCAAATCCCGTAATGAGCCCAACGCATTTAGAGGTTATTAGACTTTTGTGTCTGTATTCTTCACGCGCATGTAAATTGGAAATGTGAACTTCTGCCACTTTGGTAGTGATTGACCCAATCGCATCATGGATCGCAATGGAGGTATGGGTGTAAGCGCCTGCATTAAGTACTATCCCATCATAAGAGAATCCTACTTCATGAAGTTTGTTTATGATCTCGCCTTCCACATTAGATTGATAATAATCAATGCTAATTTCTGAAAATCGTTTTTTTAATTTTTCCAGATAATCTTCAAAGGTCTGATCGCCATAGATGGACTTTTCGCGTGTTCCTAATAGATTAAGGTTGGGGCCGTTGATTACCTGGATTTTCATTTTGGAAAGATAACGGGTATGTAATTACGAAGCAAAAAAGGGAGATGAGGACAAATTTGTTTTCTGTGCAATGAATCTTGAATTTTGACTAACATGTGGGAGGTTCATATCAAGCATTTTAGTAATTACCTAAAACTAGAAAGATCTCTTTCCGGTAATTCCATTGAGGCCTACGTTCGCGATATTGAAAAGCTACATCAGTTTGTTGAAATGAATCTTAAAGGATTATCTCCACTAAGGATTACTTCCAAACATTTACAAGCATTCCTTACTTACGTTAATGAACTGGGTATGAGTGCCCATAGTCAGGCAAGGATTCTTTCTGGTGTAAAAGCCTTTTACAAATACTTAATTTATGAAGAGTTGCTGGACAAGGATCCTACTGAATTGATAGAGGGGCCAAAGTTAGGCAGAAAGCTTCCTGATACGCTGAGCTATATGGAAATAGAACAACTTCTTGAAGCCATTGATATGTCTTCACCTGAAGGAGGCAGGAACAGAGCCATGTTGGAAGTACTCTATAGTTCTGGGCTTCGTGTTACAGAGCTGGTTGACTTACGGATTAACAATGTGTATTTCGATGTGGGGTTTTTGAGGGTAGTAGGTAAGGGCAACAAAGAACGGCTTGTTCCGGTGGGTAAAGATGCCCTGAAGTTTCTTAAAATTTATAAAGAGCAAATCAGGGTACATGTACCTGTGCAAAAAGATTTTGAAAGTTATATGTTTCTCAACCGCAGGGGAAAGAAATTGACACGCGTAATGGTCTTTACCATCATAAAGGGATTAGCAGCGAAAATCGGGCTAAAAAAAACAATCAGTCCTCACACCTTTCGCCATTCTTTTGCTACACATCTCATTGAGGGTGGTGCGGACTTGCGCGCAGTTCAGGAAATGCTCGGGCACGAGTCCATTACCACTACAGAAATTTACACCCATCTGGATCGCGATTATTTGAGACAAGTGATCCAGGAATTTCATCCAAGAAGTTAATCCTGTTACCTTTGCGCAATTCCTGCATGATTGATGTATAAATTTTTCGTCCGACCTTTTTTGTTCCTGTTTGATCCTGAAGCCATTCATCATTTTGTTTTCAAGGTGTTGATGCTCAAGGGTAACATTCCGGGATTTAAACCTTTTTTAAATGCATTGTTTAACTACAAAAACAACAAGCTTGAAAAAGAATTGTTTGGGTTAAAATTTGCAAATCCTGTTGGTTTGGCTGCTGGGTTTGACAAAGACGCTAAACTCATTGATGAGTTGGCCTGTTTTGGATTTGGTTTTATTGAGATAGGCACTCTGACACCTCGTCCACAACCTGGTAACGATAAGCCAAGATTGTTTCGATTGCCAAAAGATCAGGCATTGATCAACCGGATGGGTTTTAATAATGAGGGGGTAGAGGCTGCGGTAAAAAGATTAAGAAAAAGAAATTCTAAAATAATTGTAGGGGGGAATATTGGTAAAAATAAAGTTACGCCTAATGAAGCGGCATTTTCTGATTACGGATTATGTTTCGAGGCACTGTACCCTTATGTAGATTACTTTGTTGTCAATGTGAGTTCACCGAATACACCAGGTCTTAGGGAATTGCAGGATAAGGAGCCCCTGACGCAATTGATGTTGCACGTCAAGAAGTTGAGCAACGAAAAAACAAAGTCGAAACCTGTTTTATTGAAGATCGCGCCTGACTTGAATACAGATCAACTGAATGATATTATTGAGATATTAAAAACAACGAAGACGGATGGTGTGATTGCTACCAACACTACCATCAGCCGAGATGGCTTGGCCACATCAGACACTGAGGTAGCAGCTCTGGGAATGGGAGGATTGAGTGGTAAGCCATTAACCGAAAGATCTACCGAAGTGATTGGCTATTTGCGCAATAATCTTGGAGCGACTTATCCCATTATTGGCGTAGGTGGAATTATGAACCCACAAGACGCTCTTGATAAACTGAATGCAGGTGCTGATTTAATCCAGGTCTATACCGGGTTTATCTATGAAGGGCCTGGGATTGCTAAAAGCATTAACAAAGCGATTCTGAAGAAAGTGGCTGTTTTAAAATAGCACGCTTATTTCTTAACCGTTAAATAACCTGTTATCGTTTTTCGACCGCTCGTGAACTCGATTTTGTAGAAGTAAACGCCACCTCCAAGCTCCTTCCCATTGTTACTTATACCAATGAAGGCTCGATCTTCGTTGTCATAATTATCGATTTCAAAAACCACATCACCCCATCTGTTAAAAATGCTAACATGGTTGGATCGTGTGTCTGGTAGTGAAGCAATGTTGCTTATAATCCATTTGTTGTTATACGGATCATTGTTAGGGGACATACCATTGTAAATCTGGAGTTCGCCCATTACTTCAATAATAAACTCCTGTTCTGAACAACTACCAAGAAGGTCGCAAACCTCAATGCTAATTTTGTCTTGACCGGTAAAATCTAAACCTGAATAGTTAACGGTCAGAATGCCGTTGTTTATTTGTGCAGCAGCACCACTGGCAGGCTGTGTAGTTATTTTCAGAGTACTTGGGTCAAGGTTATCGTCTGCATCACTGATAAGGTCAAGTAAATTTAAGGTTACCATACCTTCAATAGTTGTGGATTGACTGGAGGCGGCAATGGCTGGGGGGTTGTTGGTACAAGCTGTCCCGCCAATAGTTGCGGTTACCATTACGCGAGAACTTTCACATGAACCGTTATGAATCGAAACAAAAAAATCAGTTGTATTACTTAATGTTGGTGTTGTGAAAGTGGAATTCACCTCGCCTCCAATAGCATTGCCTCCAGTGGGTAAATCATACCAAAGGTAGTTACCATCACTAGTTCCAGATGCAGTGAGGGTTAATTGAGCTGGGGTACAACTGCTGGCACCCGTTACATTAGGTGAAGCGGGTATTGCGTTGATAGTTGCAATCGCAGGCATTCTTGTACTTTCGCAAGTTCCATCCTCAATACTCACATAGTAGGTTGTTGTTGATGCAATTACAGGGGTAGTGTACGTACTATTGGTTTGACCGCTTATTGGAGTTCCTCCAGTTGCTACAGTATACCATCTGTATTGTCCTGCCGAACCACCCGATACGTTAAGAGTCACGGCAGCCGAGCCACAAGAAGCATTTCCTGTTGTGCTGGGAGCAGTTGGGATGGTGTTAATAGTTGCGGTGACGGATGTTCTTGTACTTTCGCAAGTTCCATTGTTGATGCTCACGTAATAAGTTGTTGTTCCTGCAATGACGGGTGTTGTGTATGTGTTATTGGTTTGACCACCTATTGGAGTACCTCCGGTTGGTACGGTATACCATCTGTACTGTCCTGCCGAACCACCCGATGCGTTAAGAGTCACGGCAGCTGGCCCACAAGAAGAGTTTCCTGTTGTACCGGGAGGGGTAGGGATGGAATTAATTGTTGCAACAACTGATGTTCTCGCGCTTTCACATGCTCCATTGTTGATGCTCACATAGTAGGTTGTGGTAGTTGTGATCACTGGGGTAGTGTATGCGCTATTGGTTTGACCGCTTATTGGAGTTCCTCCAGTTGGTACGGTATACCATCTGTACTGTCCTGCAGAGCCTCCCGATGCGTTAAGTGTAACGGCAGCAGAACCACAAGAAGCATTTCCTGTTGTGGTGGGAGCAGTTGGGATGGTATTAATAGTTGCGGTGACGGATGTTCTTGTACTTTCGCATGTCCCATTATTGATGCTCACATAATAGGTTGTGGTTGTTGCGATAACGGGAGTTGTGTATGTGCTATTGGTTTGACCACCTATTGGAGTACCTCCAGTTGGTACGGTATACCATCTGTATTGTCCTGCCGAACCACCTGATGCGTTGAGTGTAATGGCAGAAGAGCCACAAGCAGAGTTCCCGGTGGTGCCAGGTGCTGAAGGGACAGTGTTAACTGTTACGTTTACAGAATTAGTAAATGCATTGGGTGTGTTGGTTCCTGAAACTCTGCACCTGTACGTACCAGCCCCGGCACCTCCCACAGTATTGATAGTGAAAGAGGTGCTGGTGACCCCTGAGTAAATTCCAGTATTGGTCAAATCAACATAACCACCGGTTGCTATATTGAATATTTGCCAGTTATAACCAATATTACTATTACCAGTTGCTGCGGTATTAAGTACAGCGTTTGTTCCTGCGCATACAGATTGTGAGGTAGGTTGAGTAATAATGCTGATCAAGGGCTGAAGAACTACATTATCCAGACTTGTTGCTGGTGGTGATGCAACAGAATTAAATCTTCCACGAATTGCAAAAATTGTAATGTTTGATAGTACAGTTTGAATCTGGAGAGCAGTTGCTGCGGGTCCAGTATCGCTATTCGTTGTTTTCCAATAACCTGAGGAGGAACTTAGCGTAACAGAGTATGTTGTCCATCCACTTGTTGGAGGATTGAAAGGAGTAGGGGGGAAATAGTATAGAGGAGTAATGCCATCGGAAAGAATTACTTCCGGTCTTACAACAGCGGTGGTCAATACACCTTGTCTTAAATCAAAAGTAATGTTACCATTATAGTAAGAGCTAAAATTTCCAAGAAATTTAGTTGGAGCTGAAAAGTAGAAATAAACAGGGAACACACCTATAGTTCCAGTCCAGGTAGGAGTTGCAGAAATATAACCACCCGGATTTCCTCCTGATGGAATGTGGCTAACTAAATCTCCTAATGACCCAGCTGCAGTCCAGCTTTCTATACCACCACTAAAATCACTGATGACTTGACTATAAGTCGGAAGACAGAGGAGAAGTGCTCCGATAAGTAGTAAACCACGGGCGTTTATGCACATTTGGAGTATTGAATTTAATGCTTGAATTCACATCTATCGATACCATCAATTGAAGTTAGTATTTTTTCCCTAAACCAGAAAAGACATGATTCTTATCTTACAGGTGTTCGATTAATGTTTAATATTCGTTAATACCCGTCCGAGGATAACGGTAACTCAATTGTTAATGCCATTGATTAAGTGCGCTATTGGATGTTTATCATCTATTCTAATCTATCAAAAAAATAAAACTGGATACCGTGAAATGACTCATAACTCCCTAAAGCTTATTTCAACTCAATTTCAGACGTTTTAATTAATTCCTTAGTTTTGTAGCATATTTAAGGAATGGCTCAAAACTCATACAAGTCCAATACTTTTAAGAAGGCTGACAAAAAGAAAAAAGACAAGAAGTCTAATTTTTCTTTTTCCTTTTTTAGTGATCCGCGTCTCCAGCTGGCATTAGGCTTTTTTCTTCTAATTGCCTCCCTTTATCTGGTTACGGCATTTATTTCTTACCTGTTTACAGGAAAGGTGGATCAAAGTGTAGTCGACTCTGTAGGGGAGACCGGTTTAATTGATTCGGGTAGAGAAGTAGAAAATTGGCTGGGTTTATATGGTGCCATTACATCTCACTATTTTATCTTTAAATGGTTTGGGATTTCAGCTTTTTTCATTCCTCCAATATTATTCATTCTTGGATTTAAAATGGTCTTTAAGAGGGTGCTGCTGCCTATCTTTTCTGTATTTATTTTCTCGTTATTTTCTGGCCTATGGCTGAGTCTTTTGTTAGGGTATATCACTAATAGCATTTCAGGTGTACATGAAATAAATTTTCTAAGCGGAGGTCTTGGTTTTGAATTGGCAAAAATTTCTGATGGCCTTTTAGGTTGGGGAACATTTTTAGTTCTTGCGTTTTCACTATTTGTGTTTATTATATACTTTTTCAACGTTACCGCTATCAATGCATTTCAAGTAAAAGACCCTAAGCCAATGGGCAATGATGCCATATTGGAGGATGAACTGAAGAGTGGCTACACAGAAGAGGGGGACAATTGGGCGGCCCAACAGCAGAACAAAGCAGCTGAGGAGGAAGAATTGCTGGGTGAAGAAGAGACAGACGAAGAAGAGGTTGAAGAGGAAGAAGAGGTAAAGCAGGAAATTCCTTTGCCTATTGAAGTGAATAAGCCAGAGAAGCCCGTTGAAAAGAAAGCAGAGCCATCCTTTGTGGTGGAGGCACCAAAATCGGATACGGATCAAGCTGCAGACAAACTAGTGGCAGAGCATGGCGTATACGATCCCACCATGGATCTGAGTAAGTATAAATTTCCAACACTTGATCTTTTGGATGAATATGATTCCGGAAAGGTGCAAGTAACGCAGGAAGAGCTTACGCAGAACAAAGACAAAATTCTTGAAACCCTTACCAATTTTAAGATTGGTATATCCAGCATAAAGGCAACCATCGGGCCTACAGTTACCTTGTATGAAATAGTTCCGGAGGCAGGGATCAAGATTTCCAGAATTAAAAACCTTGAAGATGATATTGCGCTAAGCTTAGCGGCATTAGGGATTCGTATCATTGCACCCATCCCTGGAAAAGGTACAATTGGTATAGAGGTGCCCAACAAGAACAGGGAGATGGTGGGCATTCGCCAGGTGCTCAGCACAGAAAAGTTCATGAAATCGGACAAAGAGTTGCCGATTGCATTGGGTAAGACCATCTCCAATGAAGTGTTGGTTATCGACTTGGCCAAGATGCCCCACTTGTTAGTGGCAGGAGCGACAGGTCAGGGTAAGTCGGTTGGGTTAAATGTGATACTGACCTCATTGATCTACAAGCGTCACCCCAGCCAGCTTAAATTTGTATTGGTCGATCCTAAAAAGGTGGAGATGTCGCTCTTTAGCAAATTGGAGAGACACTTTCTGGCCAAGCTTCCGGGAACAGAGGATGCTATTATTACCGACACGCGTAAAGTAGTGCACACCCTTAACTCGCTTTGTATCGAAATGGAAAACCGATATGAGATGATGAAGGATGCAGGTGCCAGAAATTTGAAGGAGTACAACGCCAAGTTTGTTTCACGCAAGCTCAACCCGAAGGAAGGCCATCGCTTTCTACCTTACATCGTACTGGTGATTGACGAGTTGGCTGACTTAATGATGACGGCAGGTAAGGAGGTAGAGACTCCTATTGCAAGACTTGCTCAATTGGCTCGTGCCATAGGCATACATTTGGTGGTGGCTACACAGCGTCCTTCTGTTAATGTGATCACAGGGGTGATAAAGGCCAATTTTCCAGCGCGTTTGTCATTTAGAGTAACTTCCAAGATTGATTCTCGCACTATTCTGGATGCGGGAGGCGCAGATCAGCTTATCGGACAGGGGGATATGTTGCTGTCGGAAGGATCAGATGTTATCAGGCTACAATGCCCGTTTGTTGATACCCACGAAGTAGAGAAAATTTGTGAATACATTGGAGCTCAACGAGGATATGAGTCTGCTTATATGCTTCCTGAGTTTGAAGGAGATGATGAAAAAGGAGCGACAGCCGTTGATTTGTCAGAGAGAGATGCCTTATTTGAAGAAGCCGCCCGCCTGATAGTGGGGCATCAGCAAGGTAGTACTTCTTTGATTCAGCGTAAGCTAAAACTTGGATATAACCGCGCAGGAAGGCTTATTGATCAATTGGAAGCGGCAGGAATTGTAGGTGCATTTGAAGGATCCAAGGCACGTGAAGTTTTAATTTCAGATGAGGTGAGTTTGGAACAATTATTGAGTGAATTAAAAGAAAAACATAGTCCGTCATAACCCGTTGAACCAGAATTGATGAAAAAGAGCCTATTTACGCTAATATTTATACTTACAGGAACACTCCTTTTTGCCCAATACGACCCTAAGGCATTAGAGATTTTGGAGGCAATGAGTGCCAAATACAAGAGTTTGACCTCATTTGAAGCCAACCTTACTTCCTCCCTCACCAACGATACAGACGGGATTCATGAAGAATTTAAAGGAAAGATTACCGTAAAGGGGGATAAGTTCAAGTTGTTGGTTGACGACCAGGAGATTATCAATAACGGGACCACAGTATGGACCTATCTGCCGTCAGCTGAGGAGGTAAATATTGATAATGTAGACCCTGATACGGATGAGATGAACCCATCCAAGTTCTATATTATGTATAAAAAAGGCTACAAATACCTGTACCTGGAAGATCAGATGGATGGAGGTGTATTGTGTGAAGTGGTGGATTTAGTACCGGAGAAAAAGGATGCACAGTATTTTAAAATAAGGATGAACATTGCCAAGAAAGATAAGAGCATTCAAAGCTGGACGATGTTTGACAAGTCAGGCAATCGTTACAAGTATGCCATCAGTAAGTTTGTACCCAACGTGAAGGTGGATGATTCCTTCTTTACTTTCGACCCGAAGAAATACCCGGGAGTGGAAGTGATTGATTTGAGATAATTAAGTCAGTGAATTGATAACTGGAGCCCAAGCAATGCGTGGGCTTTTTTATTGAAAAGGTCAGAGCTGAAAGGAGAATCCTTGATGGCGATGCCGATAAAATCCACTAGACTCTGGCAAAGTAGGTCAACCTGCGTATTTTTGTTTTTATGACCCGTAGCGAGCTTTTCGAGCAAATCAAAAAGAAGCAGTCTTATCTGTGCGTGGGATTGGACACCGATCTTACAAAGATTCCAAAGCACCTTCTTGAAAAAGATGACCCGATCTTTGAATTCAATAAACAGATTATTGACGCCACCAAAGAATTTGCGGTGGCTTATAAGCCTAATATTGCCTTCTACGAAGCCCTGGGTGCAAAGGGTTGGGAAAGCTTGCAGAAAACGGTAGACTACTTTCCGTCAGATGTGTTTACCATAGCCGATGCCAAACGCGGGGATATTGGTAATACATCAGCTCTTTATGCCAAAGCATTTTTTGAGCAGATGTCATTTGACTCGATTACCGTGGCGCCCTATATGGGCCAGGATTCTGTCACGCCTTTTCTGAGGGATGGGAAGTGGGTGATTCTTTTGGTGCATACTTCCAATCCGGGAAGTGCAGACTTTCAACTCACCGTTGCGAAAGACACAGGAAAAAGACTCTTTGAAGAAGTGATTGAAAAATCACAACAATGGGCTACGGCCGATGCCATGATGTATGTCGTTGGGGCCACCCGAGCGGATAAACTTTCAGAAATTCGCGAACTGGCACCCAATCATTTTTTCCTCGTTCCCGGGGTTGGCGCCCAGGGCGGAAACCTCGAGGAGGTAAGCAAACATGGGATGAATAAGGATTGTGGGCTATTGGTTAACTCTGCAAGGGGAATTATTTATGCCTCTGTAAATGAGGATTTTGCTGATGTGGCCAGAAGCGAAGCAAAAAAGCTACAAGAAGAAATGAAAATGCTGCTTGATACTTATCTTTAGGTAAATAGTCAGCTATGCAGGAGTCCTTCCTCCATTACATTTGGCAGTTTCAGTATTTTGATAAAAAGGAGTTGCGTACCTCTTCTGGAGAGCAACTTGAAATATTCTTTCCGGGTACGCTCAACGGTGACTCCGGCCCGGACTTCAGTAATGCGAAAATCAGATTGGACAATATAGATTGGGTGGGTAGTGCCGAGATTCATATCCAGTCCTCTGGTTGGTACGACCATCACCATGATACCGATGGTGCCTATGATAATGTGGTATTACATATCGTTTGGAATGAAGACAAGAAAGTATTGAGAGCGGATGGCACCGAAATTCCTACTTTGGTGCTGAAAGACAGGGTGGATGAATCCTTGATCAGCAAATACAAAAATCTTGTACAAAACCCTTCCTCTATCCCTTGTGAAAAAATATTCTCAAGTATAAGTGACCTTGTGAAGCATGGGATGTTGGACAAGGCACTGATGCAACGATTGGAAAGTAAGGCAGAGCAAATTGCACTGCTATTAAAACCTTCCAATAGTGATTGGGAAGAGGTCACCTATCAACTGCTTGCCAGAAATTTTGGTTTTAAAATTAATTATGATCCCTTTTTTCAATTGGCCAATGTGGTACGCAGAAAAACGTTATTGAAGCATGGAGATAATCTGACGCAGATAGAAGCGTTGTTGTTTGGTCAGGCTGGATTTTTGGATTACGGAATCAAAGACGATTATTTTAAGGAATTACAACGCGAATACAAAGCCCTGTCTGCAAAGTACGGATTGGATAATCAAAAAATCAGGAAGGAGAACTGGAAATTCTTAAGACTTAGACCTGCCAACTTTCCCACTATTCGTATTGCGCAGTTTAGTGCTCTCTTTCACAAGAACAGGAATTTTTTCTCAAAACTAATAGAGCCTGAAACGGACATTGTTAAATTATTTGATGTAAAAACTTCTGCCTATTGGCATAGTCATTATAGGTTTGGCAGGAAGACGGCCAGGTCAATTTCCGGGCTTGGCATAGAAAGCGTTAACAATTTAATCATTAACACTGTTGTGCCCTTACTGGTAGCATATGGAAAAGCGCAGGACGATCAATCGATGATCGACAGGGCGGTAGAGCTGTTACACGGAATTAAGGCTGAAAAAAATAAAATCACAAAAGCCTGGGGTGAAATTGGTTTTACCGTCAAGGATTCATTTGATTCACAGGCATTAATTGAGCTAAATAATAATTATTGTTTGAAGAGAAGGTGCTTAGCTTGCAATATTGGTGTTGATATTCTCAAACCAGTAAAGTCCTGACTTTGATAATTTCCATATTATTCTGGGTTGCTGTCATGATTCTGTTGGCAAGATTATTCCTTAGCCAGGATGCAGACCTGAAGCCGTTTTTTGCGACTGGGCTTTTTGTTAAAATCCTCGCAGGTATTGGTGTCGGTCTTGTATACACTTACTACTATTCTGCTGGGGATACTTTTGGGTTTTTTAATGATGCGCAAACGTTGTCAAGTTTTCTGAAAAAAGCGCCTGGTGAATATTTTGGTTTTCTGATACAAGGCGACCGATCATATGCATTGGCTGACGAGTTATTAAATTCAGAGCGGAGATCACTTTTTTTAGTGAAGAACTTAAGCTTGATTTCGATGCTATCTTTTAACAACTATTGGGTGGCATCTGTAGCTTTCTCAACAGTTTCTTTTTTAGGATGTTGGTATGCGTTCAGAAAAATTACTGATCAATTTCCCGAAGGAAAATGGGCTGCCATAATTTCATTCCTCCTTGTGCCATCGTTTGTGTTTTGGAGTTCAGGGATTATTAAGGAGAGCCTTTCTATTGCAGCTTTGATGTTTTTGGTCGGATTTATTGTTCAGCTGTTGAGTGGAGAAAAGAATAAACTATGGGAGTGGATTGTGGCACTAACAGCCGTGGTATTTCTTTGGAAGCTAAAATATTATTGGGCAGCACTTTTTATGCCCGCGGCCGTGACGACAATTCTGCTGTTAAGGTTTATTATCCCGGTTATAAATAGCCGCAACAAGGTGTATGAAGTTTTGTTATGGCTAATCATTTTTGGATTTATTGTTTTAGGGGCAAGCAACATTCATCCTAATTTTTATTTGAGTAGGTTCTTAAATGTTGTTGTTGAAAATCACAATGCGTATGTGATTGCTTCTGTGGAAGGACCTGTTGTTAACTTTTATAATTTGGAATCAACATGGGGGAGTATATTAGTGAATAGCCCATGGGCGTTATTCTCCGGATTGTTCAGGCCTTTTGTGCTGGAGAGTGGTTCTGTATTTCAAATGGTTATTGCGCTAGAGAATTTACTTCTATTGGGACTATGCCTCTTTAATATCCAGTACATTACCAGAGCATGGCATTCAAATCATCGTTTGTTGATTATCAGCGTGGGTATATATATCTGCCTTTTGGCGATCTTCCTGACGCTGTCCACTCCTAATTTTGGCACCTTATCACGATATAGAGTGGGGTTTCTTCCATTTTTCTTTTTTCTTCTGTTATACTATCCTTCACAGCTACTATTTGAGAAGATTAACAAATTAAAAATAAGGTGAGCTCGGAAGGCTGAGTGTCTTATTCTATTTTTGTGCTTATGCAGAACCCAGTAATAATTTTTGGTGCCAATGCACTAGGTCGAGTAGCAAAGGAAATTTTTGAGCAAAATAAGGTTGTCGTCTATGGATTTTTGGATGATGATAAAAAGTTGCACAACGCGGAGGTAGATGATGTGGTTGTTCTGGGAGGGACGGATGATGAGTCCTTTCTCAATTTGATTGGAAAAAAATGTGAGTCGTTTGTGGCCACAGATGACAATCGATTAAGGAAAAGCCTTGTTAAAATGCTTAACGATGTGCGAAAAGTGCAGCCTGCCAACGCTATCCATAGCGGAGCCTCAGTATCTCTTCGTAGTGACATTGGGCATGGTAATCTGATTGACAACAAAGTAATACTTAGTGTAGGCAGTCAGATGGGGCATCACAATATTCTTAATGTAGGATGTACAGTTGGGGTGGGGACAAAAATTGGCGATTTTGTTCAAATAGGATCAGGGACATCGATAGGTAACGATGCGGTGGTAGAGGATGAGGTGTTTGTTGGTGCAGGGGTTACTATTGTTTCGGGGGTGACGATTGGGAAGGGAGCAAGGGTAGGTGCCGGATCTGTTGTGGTGGCATCTGTGGGTGCTGGCGAAACTGTTTTTGGCAATCCAGCGCAAAAAATTAAGACCTAAGCAAGTGGTTAAGATTTCAGAAACGGATCTTATTCTCAATAAGGATGGTAGCGTTTACCACCTCAACTTGCTGCCCAAACATATTTCTGATACCATCATTGCAGTCGGTGATCCTAACCGAGTGTATTCCGTAAGTCAGTACTTTGATGAGATTGAGTTTGAAATGAACAAGAGGGAGTTCATTACACATGTTGGCAAGTACAAAGGCAAGCGTATTACGGTCATTAGCACAGGCATTGGTACAGATAATATTGAAATTTTTTTCAACGAATTGGATGCGTTGGTTAATGTGGATTTAAAAACCCGGACGCTTAAACCCAAAAAGAAGAAGCTTAATATTATCCGTATAGGCACATCAGGTGCACTTCAGGAGGATATTCCCTTGGGTTCACATTTGGTGACTGAGTTCGCTGTTGGTTTTGATAATCTGATGAATTTCTACAAACTAAATTTAACTGACTTTGAGTTGTCAATTGCTGAAGACATAGAAAAAAAGTTAAGATTGAATTTTAGGCCTTATCTGGTAGAAGGTTCTCAACTTTTAAAAGAAAAATTGGGGGCAGATATGGTAAGTGGTAATACAGTAACTTGTCCTGGGTTTTATGCACCTCAGGGAAGGGCAATCCGCCTACCATTACAATTTCCTAAATTATTGGATGATGCCAACTATTATCATAATGGTGATTTCTGGTTGACCAATTTTGAGATGGAGACTTCGGCTTACTATGCTTTCGCACGAATGTTGGGCCATGAGGCGATCAGCATCAATGCCGTGATTGCTAACAGGATTAAAAATAAATTTTCAAAAAACCCTACGAAAGTAGTGGACGCACTCATTAAAAAAGTGCTTGAAAGAATTTAGGTAATCGAGTCGCTCTGAGTTTATAATCGGTAAACTTTACGCAGCTGTCATGCTCTCCATTCTGATAATATGCCTGCTGGCATTGAATGGATCATCGTGATAGAAGCCAGAAAGAATACGATGAGCAATTTGTTCCATTACCAGCGCTTCATCTGATTTTCCTTGCTTGCCAATCCAGAATACTCTCTTTGGGTGTCTCTTCATGTCATTTATATATGCCTGCGCATGAAGGTACTGCTCTTGAGTAAAAGTAATTGTGAAGCAAGTTTGAACTTTTTGAGTTTCCATGTTGAATAGAATTACAATTGTTATGCCATTTAACTTCTTCGATTTTACAAAAAAAATGTGGTGTAGTGCAATACTCCTGCCCGCTAGCGGGCAAGATTGTTCGTGCTTGGGACGGTAAATAAGTTCCAAGTACACTCCAGTATGACTAAGTTTGCAACTTCATATGAGGGAGATAGAACATTATACACTTTCGAACGGAATTCGGGTGGTCCACAATAGGATAACAACCACAAAGATTGTGCACTGTGGAATCATGTTGAACATTGGTAGTCGAGATGAAAATCCCGCAAATCAAGGTATAGCACACTTTTGGGAGCACATGGCCTTTAAAGGAACCAAGAAAAGGAATGCCTACCATATCCTCAATCGACTCGATTCATTGGGTGGAGAACTGAATGCTTTTACCGATAAAGAAAAAATATTGTTCTATGCCTCTCTTCGTGATGTGTATTTCGAAAAGGCAGTAGACCTGCTTACAGATATTACGTTTGATTCTGTTTTTCCTGAAAACCAAATCGAGAGGGAGCGAAATGTAATTCTTGAGGAGATGGCTATGTATCTGGATGATCCGGAAGACTCTCTTCACGATGAATTTGATAATGTGGTTTTTACCGGTCATCCATTGGGCATGAATATTTTGGGGACACAGAAAACGGTGAAGTCCTTTCGCAGAAAAGATTTTCGGTCTTTTATAAAAGACCATTTAGACACAAATAAAATTGTGTTTTCATGTGTGGGAAACATTCCGATGGAAGAGGTAATAAGGCTTGCGGAAAAATACATGGGGCATTTACCGCTCATAACTTCTTCGAGCAAAAGGAAAAGGTTTACAAAATATAAACCGAAAGAACTTTTGGTTCAACGCAATGTAAGTCAATCACGGTGTGCGATGGGAAGACCGGCATATGCTTTGAAAGATGAGCGAAGGAGTGCTTTTTTTATGCTCGTCAATATTTTGGGGGGTTCTGGAATGAACTCCCGACTCAATTGGGCTCTTCGTGAAAAGCATGGATATGTTTATTCTATTGGTTCTCACTACTATCCTTTTTCTGATACAGGTTTATTTATGATTTCATTTGGTACTGAGCCCACCCAGATGAAAAAAAGTCTCCAACTCATAAGCGAAGAGTTGAGGAGATTAAAAGAAGTTCCGTTAGGGACAAAACAAATGAATGCCGCCCGAGAGCAACTGTTCGGGCAACTCGCTATGGCCCAGGAGAATAACAGTAGTTATATGATTATGATGGCCAGGAGTATATTGGATCGTGGCAAAATACTACCTATTGAAGAAACATATACCCGTATCAGAGAGACGACCCCTCAAACGTTAATGACACTGGCTAACGATATTTTTGATGAGGATCAGTTTAGTATATTGAGAATGGAACCTAATTGATATGGAATTACTTAATGAAAATATTCTTCAATACGCTGAAGCTCATACCGTAAAAGAGACCGAGCTTCTTTATAAGATAAACAGAGAGACACATCTGTCAGTGCTTAAGCCGCGCATGCTTTCTGGTCACATGCAGGGGCGGGTCCTTTCAATGATCAGTAAAATGATTCAACCGGATTTAATTCTTGAAATAGGAACTTATACCGGATACTCGGCTCTTTGTTTGGCGGAAGGCCTGTCGAGCAAAGGAAAACTCATAACTATTGATATTAATGAGGAGTTGGAAGGAAGAGTTCGCGGCTATTTCATGGAGTCAGAATTTAATGATAAGGTGGATTACAGGATTGGTGATGCCAGGGAAATAATTCCTACTCTCCAAGGTCCTTTTGATTTAGTGTTTATCGATGCAGATAAGGCGGGTTATTCTATGTACTATGACCTCGTGATTGATAAGATGTCAACGGGTGGCTATATATTGGCTGACAACGTGCTTTGGAGCGGTAAGGTACTTGACGAAAAACCCGATAAAGACACCCTTAATATCCTGGAATTCAATAAAAAAGTGTGTGAAGACCCGCGCGTGGAGCATGTGCTATTGCCTATTAGGGATGGAATTATGGTTTTGCGCAAGATTTGAATAATTGGATCGTTATGGATTGATATTCAATATTTTGAGATTTATTCCTACATTTGTCTTAGAGATGAGATTTTTTGCAGCAGCACTATTTTTTTTGGGAGCAGCTGTCTCTAACGGCCAGACTCCTGAAGTGCCCCACAAAATGCAATTCGCAGGCATGACCCTTGTTATCAAGGATGATGCAAGACGCGAAATTCAAAAAGATGTGGATGCACTAACCCAGCACCCGTACTACTTCAATATGAAAGTGGAACGTGCAAAAACCTATTTTCCAATTATTGAAAAAATCTTCCAGGAAGAACGGCTACCCGATGACTTTAAATATCTTGCTCTTCAGGAGAGCGCACTGATTTCTGATGCGGTTTCCAGTTCCAATGCGGTAGGGTTTTGGCAGTTTAAAGATTTTACAGCCGAAGAAGTCGGCATGCGTGTAGATAAGGAAGTAGACGAAAGGATGAACCTGATATCAGCTACCCGTGGAGCTGCCCGATATCTAAAGCAAAATAATTTCTATTTCAATAACTGGGTTTATGCTTTACAGGCATACCAAATGGGAGCTGGAGGAGCCAGACGCGCAGTGGGGGACAAGCACAATGGTGCCAAGCACATGGACATCAATGGAAAAACATATTGGTATGTAAAAAAGTACCTTGCCCATAAAATCGCCTTTGAAAGTGCCTTGAATGGAGAGCCTCAGTTGAAATTGGTGACCTTTGAAACAGTCAGTAAAACATCCCTTAAGGATATTGCCAATAAGTATCAGGTAGACCTTGAAACAATCGAAGAGTATAATAAATGGGCCAGAAGGGGAGACATACCAGATGATAAGCAGTATACGGTTCTTATTCCTCAGGGAGCCTATGACCAAAACTTTACTAAGTTATCCATCAGTAAACCTCCCAGTCCTGTGATAGTTGAAACCGGAGTGGCTTCTGAAGTAGCTACTCCATCCCTATTTGTGAATGGAATACCTGTCGTTATTGCCAAGCCTGGGGATCGAATAACATCTTTAGCTGATCGTTCAGGAATAAGCCTTTCCGCCTTTCTTAGATACAATGATGTGTCAATCGATCACTCGGTTATACCTGGGAAGAAGTATTTCGTTGAAAAGAAAAAGAGGCGTGCATCTGAAGCTTATCATAAGGTAATGGATGGTGAGAACCTGTGGATGGTGAGTCAGACATACGGTGTTCAACTTAAAAAGCTACGCAAATACAACCGTTTGAGTCAAAATGATAAAGTAAATGTAAGTGCAATGCTGTGGCTGAGCAGCACCAAACCTCCTAAAGAGGATGTACCACAAGAAGGAGAAATTGTAGAATTGAACACTGATGACGAATTTAATTGGGGACAGGCCTCAGTCAATGAAAAGACTTATAAGCCTGATATTAAGGAGGATTTTTTGCCCAAGACCGAAGAAAGTACAGATACTTTGCCAAATGAACAGATAACAGTCGTTAGCAACGCTTCAATTCCTGCGACCAGCATGATTGTATTGAATGAAAACAACTCACCAATAGTTCACGAAGTAAGGTCTTCAGATACGCTATACAGTGTAGCACGGCAGTATGGTGTAACCATAAAAGATTTGATGGAATGGAATGAAAAGAAGGACTTTAACCTGTCACTTGGTGAAAAATTAAGGATATTGCAGCCTTAATTTCATTTTTTGTCAATTATTCCAAAATACTTACCTGATTGACTTAATGGGCAAAGAAGTACCTATCTTTTTGCTGAAAAGGATATTTTTGGAGTTAATTGAGGTGTAACTAAGTATTGTTCTGGGCTGATTTGATTTTTTGATGGAAACTTTGGATAAGGTAATTGATTTAGTAATGCTGGTTGATGATAACGATACTGATAATTTTATCAGTAAACGCATTATAGAGATAACCAAGTTCTCGAAAAGAGTAGAGGTGAAGAGTTCTGGAAAGAGCGCATTGGATTACCTGAAAGAGAATCAAAATAATGTAACCGAACTCCCCAATATCATTTTTCTGGACATCAATATGCCCATTGTAGATGGGTTTGTATTCCTCTATGAATTTGAAAAGTTTAACGAGTTGGTAAAAAATAAATGCAAGGTAATTATCCTTTCCAGTTCTGATAACAAGCGTGATATTGACAAGATTGTTAACAACAATCACGTTATCAAGTTTATCACCAAGCCCCTCACTGAAATAGCATTGGAAGAGATTAAACTCAATAACATTTAGGTTAGCTACTTTTTGATTTTGCTTTTACTTTTGAGCAGTAATCAAAATCACCTATATGTTTCATTTTAAATTTTTCTGCGCGGTTTTCTTTTCTCTAACTTTTTCTGTTGCCGCCTCTGCGCAAATTATTCGGATAGATACAACCACTTTTTGGAAGAAAAGTTTCAAGGCCGGTCTTAACCTTAATCAATCTTCCTTTTCAGCCAATTGGAAGGCAGGGGGTGTAAATTCATTTGGATTCAACGCTTTTTTGAATACCAAGGCAAATTATAAAAAGAAGAAGAAATCATGGACTAATGAAATGGATCTGCTATTCGGTATGGTGAACAATGATGGGCAGGGTTTTAGAAAAACCTTGGATCGGATTTATCTCGATACAAAATACGGCTACGACTTTAATGAAAACTGGGGGTTGTTTACTGCACTTAACTTTTCATCTCAATTTGCAGAAGGTTTTAAGTATGAAAAAGACGCCAATGGTGTGGAGCAAAGTAGCGTTATTTCGGATTTTTTGGCGCCAGCATTTATTACAGGGTCGTTGGGTTTTGAATATTCTCCTGACGAAAGCTTTAAGCTGAGATTAGCTCCTATAGCCTCAAGATTAACACTCGTGCAAAACAGTGATCGATATCTTGCTGTTGATTCAATAGCGCCTTACGGAGTGAAAGTGGGTGAGAGGGTTCGTGTAGAAGCATTGGCCTTCCAGATGTTGGCAGAGTACAGCAAGGATATTGCTGAAAATTTGGAACTAAAATGGAGGTATCTCTTTTTTGCTAATTACCAGACATTGGAAATGAAGACGATAGATCATCGGCTCGATATTAATTTAACTGCGAAGGTAAATAAATTTGTTAATGTCAGCTTGGGAGGTATTCTGCTTTATGACTTTGACCAGGATAGTGGTGTACAGCTGAGCCAGGCATTTTCACTTGGATTTTTATACACCTTTCAGAATTATAAAGAAAAGAAAAAATGATTAAGGTTAGAACTGCTTCTCTTAGTGATCTGTCACTATTGGTGTCGATGGGAAGGGAAACATTTCTTTCCGCCTTCGCGAAGGATAATTCTCCGGAAAACATGGAGGCGTATATTAGCAATGCATTTGCAGTAGAGAAAATCGAAGGAGAACTTAAGGATGGAAACAGTCAATTTTTTTTGGCATTCGATGAATTAACTCCGATAGGATATGCGAAGGTGAGACGAAATGAGGAGGTAAACGATACACTCAAGGAAGGCGCCATTGAGCTTGAAAGAATTTATGTGCTGAATAAATATCAGGGAAAAAAGGTGGGTATTCTGCTCCTGCAAACTTGCTTAGACTATGCAAAAGCACATGATTTTTATTGGATATGGTTGGGCGTTTGGGAACACAATGTGAAAGCACAACAATTTTATCTTAATCGGGGTTTTGAAAAATTCGATGAACACCCTTTTAAAATGGGTAGTGAAATTCAAACCGATTGGTTAATGAAGAAAAGGGTAGAATAGCGGGGTGGGATAATGTGCTTAATTACACTAATTTGTGATGAAGAGAGAGTGGTTATGAAAGCAAAATTTATTGAAGCAGTCCAAAAATCGTATTCACCTAAGGGATCGTCAATTTTTCTGGGGGCGGGAATGCTGGACAATGAAATATTGGCCGATGCAAAAGTGAAATTACCCCTGAAGATGATGAATCGTCATGGGTTGGTCACAGGTGCAACTGGGTCAGGAAAAACAAGGACATTACAACTATTGGCAGAACAGTTATCAGCGGAAGGTATTCCTGTTTTTATGCCCGATATGAAAGGGGATTTGTCAGGAATGGGGAAGGAAGGTGTGATCAACGATAGATTAATTGAGCGGGCTACCGCTTTGGGTATTGAGTTTAAGCCATCGTATTTTCCATTGGAATTATATTCCTTAAGTGGAAAGCTGGGAAGTCAGATGAGGGCGACTGTCACTGAGTTTGGTCCTGTCCTGCTCAGCAAGATCATGGATTTGAATGAGGTGCAAAGCGGGGTGTTATCGGTGATCTTTAAGTATGCAGATGATAAAAAACTACCAATAGTCGATCTTAATGATCTTAAGAAAGTACTCAACTATTTGTCGGAGGGTGAGGGAGCGAAAGAAATAAAGGAAGACTATGGAAAAATATCTTCTGTTACTGCCGGTACCATTCTACGAAAAATTGTTGTGTTGGAACAGAAAGGAGTGAGCCAGTTATTTGGTGAAAAATCGTTTGATATTGATGACTTATTCGAAAAAGTGGATGGCCGTGGAGTGATCAGTTTGCTCAACGTTTCTGATGTTCAGCATCAGCCTGCCATATTCTCTACCTTTATGCTGTCCTTATTAGCGGAGCTTTACCAGCAATTGCCTGAAGCGGGTGATCAGGATAAACCCAAACTCATTTTCTTTTTGGATGAAGCTCACCTGCTTTTTAAAGATGCACCAAAAGCATTTCTCGATCAGATCGATCAGGTAATCCGACTGATCCGATCAAAAGGGGTGGGAATCTTCTTTTGCACACAACTTTCCCAGGATGTGCCTGCCAATGTATTATCTCAGTTAGGCAACAGGATTCATCACGTGGTGCGTGCGTTTACCCCCAATGATGTAAAAGCACTTCGGGAGACAGTGAATTCCTTTCCAAAATCTGAATTTTATGATATAGAGAAGCAATTTACCCAGTTGGGGACTGGGCAGGCGTTTATTACGGTACTTAATGACAAAGGGATTCCAACGGAAACTGTAGCAACGCACCTTGCACCTCCTGTTTCTGTTATGGGGCCAATGGATGAAAAGGAATATGAGAAGTTATTGAGCCAGTCTGAATTTTATAAGAAATATCAGAAAACGATAGATCCGGAAAGTGCCTATGAATTGCTTTCAAAGAAAATGGAAGCCCAAGAGGAGGAGGAAGAGGAACGGAAGACAAAACCAGCTGCACGGAGATCATCCTCCCGAAGAAAGGAGAAGAGTGCCCTGGAAGAAATTATGGACTCTTCCATAGGTAAGCAGGTAGGCCGGTCTTTGGTGCGCGGAATTTTTGGGATGCTCTTTAGCAAAAGGTAGTTTCTACTACTTACTCATCAGATATTTTTTTGGTGTTACCCCAAACTTCTTTTTAAAGGCAGCAATAAAATGGCTCGGATTAGTGTAACCAATCTGATAAGCCACCTCATTCACTTTATATTTTCCGGTATCCAACAATAATTGGGCGTTGTCCAATTTGTGATCCAACAAAAAACCAAAAACTGTATTGCCGTAGATTTGCTTGAAACCTACTTTCAGCTGGTACTCATTCAATCCCGCCATTTTGGCGAGCTCTTTTAAGCTGGGAGGTGAATCACTATTTTTTAACAAAAACTCCTTGGCCCGCTTAATTTTCCGTACAGTTTCTTCATCATTTAAGAAAGGACAGCTTTCCGTATCTGCTTTCCTCTCCGAGAAATATAAACTTAATAGTTCCAGCACCTTTCCCTGATAGTAGAGTTTTTCTGCTGCCTCACTAAGATTTACCGTTGAAAGCTGATTGAGTACCACCATCAGCGATGCCGGTATTTCCCTTTCATCGTAAAACTTCCTGTTAATCGTCTCAGGCTTCAAAAATGGAAGTGTGTCGTGTAAGAAAAGCTCGTGGAGATTTTTGAGGGAGATGGTTAGAAAAACCATTCGGGTGGCTGGGGCCAGATTGATTCGGAATGGCAAGTCACCTTCGGGATTGTAAAAGAAATAATTTCTTTTTTTCTGTATTTCCCTTGAATAATGAGGTCCAAATTCAAACAATGCACTTCCTTCCATACAAAAATAGAAGTGGATAAGGTTTTTTTTCAGTTCTGCAGGGCATGAAAAAGTCTCATATCCCTTATTTTCTACTACGGATAGCGATACTTCATCGCGATCATAGAGCTCCCGAATTATCCCTTCATGGGTATTTTTTTCTAACAGAGTTGCTTTCATGGGCTTGTGTTGATAAAAAAATGACAAACGTCAGTGCTGTTATTAACTTATTTCATCCATAATGGGTTCAAAAATACCAAAATTTGTCCATCCGAATGGTAAAGTATTCAATAGGGCACTTATTATACTCATACGGGTATTTTTTATTTAGAATCATTCTAACCTTTGCGCACATGAAAAAAATGACCTGCTCCCTATTATTAATTACTGCAACAATTGCAGTACGCGCACAGGGGCAATTTGGAGATACTTTGGCTACCCGTTTTCTGGAGGATGTGGTAATAACCGGCCAATTTGAGCCACAGTCGGCAAGGAAATCTGTGTACTCTGTCCGCACCATTCCTATGGAGATTATCCAGGCCAGGGGTGCTACAAAACTGGAGGATGTTCTTAATACCGAACTCAATGTTAGGTTTTCTCAGGATCAGGCCCTAGGGGGGTCAAACCTATCACTGCAGGGTCTGTCGGGTCAAAATGTAAAAGTGCTTATCGATGGTGTACCTATGATAGGCCGCCAGGGAACTTCCAACGAAATCAATATTAATCAGATCAATCCCCAGACGGTAGAGCGCATCGAAATTGTGGAGGGGCCGATGTCTGTGGTATATGGTGCTGATGCGCTGGCCGGGGTAATAAATATTATCACCAAAAAAGAAGTGGAAGGAACCTGGAGCATCAATGCAAGAGTACAAGAGGAGACAGTGGGAAAAGAATACGGGGAGGATGAAGGAACACATAATCAAAGTTTAGGAGGTGGCTATGCATGGGAAAAGCTTTATACACACGTTGACTTAAGTAGAAATAGTTTTGGCGGCTGGCAGGGTAATGCAGAAGAAAGGGACAAGCAATGGCACCCTAAAAAGCAATGGCTGGCCAGTGGATTGGTAGGGTGGAAAACAGATAAAAGCGATGTCTATTATCGACTGGATTACCTTAATGAAAACATATACAACCCAGGAGTGTTTGAAGGGAATGAAGCATTGGACCAAGACTATATTACCAATAGGTTTATGCATCAGATTCAGGGGTCACATAATTTTTCTGATCGCTTTAATTTCAATGGAGCCTTAGCTTATACCAGCTATGAAAGAAAAACGCAAACCAGCACAGTTGATAAGATAACAGGTATTGAACGGCTTGCTTTGGGAGCAGGGCTTCAAGATGTGAATCGATTTGGAGGAACCACTGCGCGTGGTACCTTTCAATATAAAATAAATGATAAGGTAGCTATTCAACCTGGCTTTGATATTAACCTTGAGCAAGGTGAAGGAGGTAGAATTCAATCAGGCGTTCAAAATATTAACGATTACGCATTTTTTGGTTCTGTCGAATGGCAAATTGTGAAGGCTTTACAGATTAGACCGGGAATAAGGATAGTTCATAACACCGTTTATAAAGCACCACCAGTTATTCCGTCTATTAATTCTAAGTTGGTATTATCAAAGCATCATGACCTACGTGCTTCTTATGGACGTGGGTTTCGCGCGCCTTCATTGAGAGAACTTTATTTTGACTTCTTTGATGCCAGTCATGCGATCGAAGGTAATCAGAATCTAAAAGCAGAATTGTCGCATAGTTATAATGCTTCATGGAACTGGCAGGTGGTGGATAAAGACCAAGTGCGATTCAATACAAGTCTCGGTGCTTTTTACAACACGGTGGAAAACATGATTGGCTTTGGGCAAAAACCCGGAAATACTTTAATCACAACTTACCTCAATATTGACCGATTTAAAACTAAAGGAGTTACACTCAGGAATAACCTTAAGTTCGGAAAATTGACTGCGGCAGTTGGGTTCTCTTACATTGGAAGGTTTAATCAATACCTGGAGAGCGCAAATGACCTTGACGAGTTTACCTGGTCCCCTGAGGTGGTTACAATATTAAGCTATAAAGTGCCTACAGCAGGGCTTATACTCTCCCTATACCATAAGCATACTGGGGTAACGCCATATTTTGAGATAGCCGATGTAGATGGAGCAGAAACCATTTCTCTGGCAAAAATCAGCAGCTATGACTGGCTTGACTTCACTATTCAAAAAGACGTGTTGAAAAATTTTATTCTTACTACTGGCGTCCGCAACCTGTTGGATGTAAAAAATATTAACAATACATCAGTTGATGGGGGTACGCATACTTCAGGAGGAAGCAGACCTATTGGATACGGTAGATCTTATTTCCTTGGAATTTCTTATTCAATTAATAATTACAATTAAACACAACAACTAATCTATACTTAATCATGTCTAATCTTTTTAAATATATATTCATTGCTTTATTCACTATTGGCGTCACAGCATGTGAAGATGAATTGCAACTTCCTGATAATACCATCGAATTTGAATCAGATCAATTGGGGTTTGGTGCTGACGATACTGAATTGACTATAAACATTAACTTCTCCAGAGAAACTACAGAAGCGGGAACTATATCTTTGTCTTATGAGACAACAGGTATTGAATACGGAACAGATTTTACCACCGATCCTACAGGCGCTGATGGTACTATATCCATAGATGTTCCTGCATCCTCTTCATCCGTATCGTTCAAGGTAATTAAGGCAGAAGATCTTTTGCTGGATGGTGACGAGTCAATTTCATTTACTCTAGCCTCTACGGTGCAATCATTAGTAGTTGGATCAAAATCTTCTTTGTCATTATCATTTGGGGAAATTTTAGCACTGAGCGGATCAATAAATATTAATGGCGGAGGAGAAAATTATCCTAACAAGGTGTTTATCGATTTAAGCGCTAAGCGTCAAACTGCTATTGAGCGAACAACCTGGGATTTTGGTTTTAGTTCAGGCAGCGATTTCAGAGTGATTCTCAATTCGTCTAATGGAATGATGGTAAAGGCACTTGATAAAACTGATCTTAATGCAGTAACTGCAAATGATACCGTTGGCTTTGGCTTACAACTGTCACTGGATGCAGTTTTTGCAGCAATCACTTCAGACACACCTCCGTCCTGGGTGCCAGAGGCGATTACCTGGATTGACGATCCCACTGGAGATTTAAATGGCACAGCCATTGCGGCTATATCTGCTACCGCAGCTGAGAATAAAGTTTATATCGTAAATAGAGGAAGCGGTCCTGGTTCAACACCAACGGATTTAGGATGGAAGAAAATAAGAATTGTCAGAAACGGAACGGGCTATACTTTACAACACGCTGATATATCTGCCACTACATTTTCAGAAATTCAGATAACCAAGGATTCAAAATATGCTTTTCAATATGTAAGTATGGCCAACGGAGCCGTGGATGTAGAGCCAGCTAAAGAAAAATGGGATATTGCCTGGACCGCCTTTGCCAATTCTACCGACTTTGGTACAGGCCCGGTACCTTACTATTTCCAGGATATGATTCTACAGAACGTAAATGGAACGGAGACAGCTCAGGTGTTAACTGCTGATATTGCTTATGAGAATTTTACTGAGGCAAATCTCGCGGGAATTGCTTTTGGAACTTCTCAAACCAATATAGGCTCAAGTTGGAGATCTGGAGGAGGTCCTTTTTCTTCCCCTGCCCTTAAGAGCGATCGCTTTTACATTATTAAAGATGCTGACGGAAACGTTTTCAAGCTGAAGTTCACAGCCCTACTTCAATCTGGAGAGAGAGGCAAACCAGCCTTCGACTTTGAGTTGGTGAAAGGAGGGAGCTAAGAATTTATTGATTTTTTCATGGTTTTAATTCATGGCCTGAACTCTTACTGAGTTCAGGCCTTTTTTTAATCATTTTTCCAAGGCCTGGCATTTTTTCAATGTTTGTATTTGGATTAATTCTAAATAGTGGGGTTATTTGAGCTTTATTTAGATTAAATCTAAACAATAGTGAGATTTTTATTGATAAGTGCGGTTTTGCTGTGTTCAAACGTTGTTTTTGGCCAGATTCGGGTGATCACCGCTGGTAGTGTAGTAACGGAAACGGTTTGTGCGTTGGGGGATTGTGATAAGATTGTAGCCAGCGATCGTACCAGTTTATATCCAGCCCATATTCAAAGTTTGCCCTCCATCGGCTATCGATCCGCCATCAATGCAGAGGGAATTCTAAGCCTTCAACCTGATTTGGTCATTGTAGAGAAAGATTATGTGGATGAGGCAGTACTTTCCCAACTTCGATCTTCCCGTGTTACTATCGTTTCTGTAGAACAGAAATACACCTTTGAGGGAACCAAAGAAGCCATAAGAGGTATTGGTAAAGCCCTCAATAGAAATGCTGAGGCTGAGCAATTAATCGCCAAAATAGAAGGGGAGTTGGCGGAGGCACAATCATGGGTGGCTCAATCCAAGACCACTCCGAGGGTATTGGGGGTTCATAACAGAGGTACTGCGCTTGTTAATGTAGCAGGTGAAAAAACCTTCGCTGATATTTTCCCTTTTGTGGGAGCGACCAGCGCCATAAAAGGAGTGCAAGGGTACAAAGCACTGAACAGCGAGGCCTTAATTGCTTCCAATCCTGATTATATATTATTTTTTGAGTCTGGATTGGAAAGCCTGGGTGGGGTGAACGGAGCATTAAAAATTCAAGGCGTTGCACAGACTACAGCGGGTAGAAAAAAACAAATAATTGCAGTAGAAGGAATCAAGCTTTCGAATTTCGGACCAAGATTGGGCGAGGCGGTAAAAGAACTTACCCTTCTGCTTCATCCTGAAATACAAAAACAATAAATGGCGACTGCCGTGCTTACTTTGAAGCAAGTAAAAAACCCGGCAATACTTTCCGGGCTTTCGGCATTATTAATTGCTCTTTTTCTTATCTCTTTAAGCATAGGACAGGTTGTTATTCCTGTTGGAGACATTTTAAAAATAGTATTGAACAAGACGGGCCTGTTTTCCTTTCAAGTCAATGAGGTATTTGAAGCTGTACTTTGGAGTATTCGTTTGCCAAGATTGGTGATGACAGTATTAATAGGCGCAGCATTGGCTGTAAGTGGAGCGGCTCTTCAGGGTTTATTCAGAAACCCATTGGTAGAGCCAGGCCTAATTGGTGTGTCGAGTGGTTCCGCGTTAGGAATGGTCGTTTTGATTGTGTTCGGTTCTTCATTTATTGAAGCCAATTCTGTACTAGGTCATTTTATAGTTCCAGTAATTGCTTTTGGTGGCGGGTTACTGGCCACCTATCTGGTGATGAAAATAAGTGAGCAGGTAGGAAAAACAAACATTGCTGTATTGATATTAGGTGGTGTGGCTGTCAATGCACTTGCCGCTGCGCTTATTGGATATGCAATATTTTATGCAGATGAAAATCAGTTGCGCACATTCACTTTCTGGACATTGGGAGATCTTGGTGGTGCTTCATGGGAGAAACTTTGGGTGGCGGCACCTATCCTGATTTTTGCTACAGTGTGGCTGTTACTTTTTCCCAATGAGTTGAATGCCATCGCGGTAGGAGAAGCGGAGGCATTTCATATGGGAGTGGATGTAGAAAAGGTGAAAAAACTAATTATTGTGCTGTGTGCCTTGGCTGTAGGTGTGAGTGTTTCTCTTTCTGGTGTAATTGGATTTATTGGTTTAGTAGTACCTCATCTGATCAGAATTACTTTTCATGCCGACAACCGATTGATTTTGCCTGCATCACTTTTGGGTGGCCCCATTCTATTGATCGTTGCGGACCTTATTGCACGTACTGTTGTAGCGCCTTCAGAACTGCCCATAGGGGTTGTAACTGGATTAATTGGGGCTCCTGTATTTATTACTCTTTTATTGAGAGCTAAGTCCAAACAAGAACTAATGATCAGATGATAGCTGCCAGCAACATATCGTTAACAAAAAATGGAAGAGCCATATTGAATTCGGTGAATGTAGATGTTCAACCGGGATCCTTCACAGCAATGGCCGGACCCAATGGAGCGGGTAAAAGTTCTTTCTTGAAAATAATTTCCAACGAGACACAGGGTTATCGGGGAAGTGTATTATTGAATGGAAAAGCCATAAATAATTATACGGCAATTGCCCTTGCAAAAGTCAGGGCGGTGTTGCCTCAAAATACTCACCTTCAATTTCCCTTCTCCGTTCAACAAGTGGTAGAAATGGGAAGACAGTACAGCGGTAGGTCAAAAAACATCAATGGTACCCTGTTGGAGGAAGTCATGGATTTGACTGGGACACACAATTTGAGAGAGAGAAACTATCTGACATTGTCAGGAGGAGAGCAGCAACGTGTGCAGCTGGCGCGTGTACTGGCTCAAGTGTGGGAGGAACAAGATTTCCCCAGGTACATACTTTTGGATGAGCCTACATCAAGTTTAGATATTGCGAGGCAACAACTCATTTTTGGTTTAGTGAAAAAAGCTTGCGCCCGAAATATTGGAGTGCTGGCCATCGTGCATGACTTAAATCAAGTTTCCCAATTTGCAGATCAGCTGTATTTACTAAAGGATGGGCATATAGCTGCGAAAGGCAGCCCCAGGGAAATTTTCACAAAGCCAATAATTGAAGAAACGTTTTGCTGTAAGGTGAATGTTTATAACGATCCTTGCACCAACTGCCCCTACATTGTTCCAGAAAACGAATTTAATATTTCATCATCAATAACAGTAAACTCATGAGTACTACAAGTATAGCACAACAACCGTCAGCGCTTAGGGCTGCGTGGGATAAATTAAAACAAGAAAAACCAGGCATGCGCATTCGCGATTGTGCTGCAGCATTGAAAGTAAGTGAGGCGGAATTGTTGGCCACGACCATCGGTGATTACACGACTAAATTGGAAGGCGACTGGACTCAATTACTGGAGCGCCTTCCGGAGCTGGGAAGAGTGATGTCGTTAACGCGCAATGAAGGTTGCGTATTGGAAAACAAAGGACCTTTCCAGAAGATTGATATCATGAGCCAAGGGCCATTTAAAATGGCAACTGTTATTGGCCCTATTGAATCACGCGTTTTCTTTAGTGGTTGGAAATATGGGTTTGCCGTAGAGCAAGAAACTCCAAGGGGATGGATGAGAAGTATTCAGATTTTTGATGGAGCGGGTGAAGCTGTAATGAAAGTATTTTTACAAGAAGCTACTGAAAATAGGAAAGGAAGCGACTTGGAAGCCTATAGAAAGTTGGTTGCGGACTTTAAAGCAGCTGAGCAAACTCTTGATATCGAGGTAAAGGCTACTCCAGCTCAGCCCACTAAAGCAATTGGCGAGGTGGATAAGGCTGGTTTGATTTCAGATTGGGGGAGCATGAAAGATACTCATGATTTTTTTGGTATGATTCGCAAACATCAGGTGAACAGACTTGATGCTGTTATTTTGGCTGAAGGAGAGTTTACCTATCGCCTTCAAAAAGATTCACTCAAACTGATGTTGGACAAGGCATCTGGCGAAAAAATGCCCATCATGATTTTTGTTGGCAACAAGGGGAATATTCAAATCCATCAGGGAAAGGTGAACACCATTAAAGTAATGGACAATTGGTTGAATGTACTTGACCCTGATTGCAACATGCACCTTCGAGAAGATTTAGTTGATAGCATTTGGGTTGTGAAAAAACCAACTGAAGACGGAGTAGTTACGGCAATAGAAGTGTTTGATGCCAATAAGGAAATGATAGTTCAGTTTTTTGGTTTAAGGAAGCCGGGTATACCTGAATTGGAATCATGGAGAAAATTGGTGGACGGCCTTCCAAAGGTGTAATTGATAATGAAATTTAATAAAAAAGATCAGTCAAATGGCTGATCTTTTTTTTGGTCAAGAAAAAGGATAGCGTAATTGTAGACTATTCCCTATTTTAAGTTCTTATGGATTTCACTAACCGTTTTGTTTCCATTGACGTATTGCGTGGACTGACGATCGCATTAATGATTGTAGTCAATACACCTGGCAATTACATCACCACTTATGCTCCCTTTCTACATGCAGATTGGCATGGGTTAACCCTCACTGACTGGGTGTTTCCTACTTTTTTATTTGTGATGGGTAATGCCATGAGTTTTGGGTTTTCCAAAATGGAATCGTTGGGCGAGCGCTCCTTTTTAATGAAAGTAACTAAGCGATTCCTCATTATCTTTTTAATCGGGTATTTCATGTTTTGGTTTCCATTTGTGAAATACAATGCAGAGGGTGATCTCATTGTTAAATCTTTTTCTACTACCCGAATATTTGGTGTGCTGCAACGAATTGCATTGGCTTATTGGTTGGCGTCCTTAATAATTCATTATGCAAAAATAAATGGTGCCCTTTTGGTTAGCCTTTTTATTTTAATAGCCTATAGATTTATTCTACTGGCTTTTGGGGACTTAACACTTGAAGGCAATGCCATTTTAAAATTAGATCAATGGATATTAGGTGATCAGCATATGTTTCATGGCGAGGGTATTGCTTTTGATCCTGAAGGGATATTGAGTACACTACCTGCTGTAGTGAATGTCATTGCAGGATATTGTGTTGGTATTTTTGTTATAAGGCGAGGCGTTTCGTATCAGACCGTTACTCACCTTATGGTTATGGGTTGCGTTCTTATCTTCTTTGGATTGTGGTGGGATCTATTTTTCCCAATCAATAAAAAGCTATGGACAAGCAGTTACGTGATCTACACGGTTGGTGTTGATTTGTTGGTACTATCCATATTGATTTATATAATAGACTTACAGAAAATAGCTAGATGGACATACCCATTTGAAGTATTGGGTAAAAACCCGCTTTTCATTTACGTATTATCAATGGTTGGTGTTATTCTCCTTTTCTTTTTTAGAGTAGGAGACCAGAAACTCTATCACTGGATTTATCAACAGGGATATCAGCCCTTGTTTGGAGATTATTTCGGTTCTTTTATGTTTGCCTTGAGTGCATTGGCGATTTGTTGGGGTATTGTGTATTGGATGGACCGAAAAAAGATTTATATCAGAATCTGATTTTTCAAAAATCAGTATCAAGATCCAGCCTTTGTTTTAATTCTTTTAGTACGGGGTTTCGTTCAGTTAGCTTATCAAATTTTTCCTTGTTGGTATAAGCTATCTTTTGTGCTTGTATCTCTCGAATCTGACTGGTTACATTGAGACTTCTGTTCCCGAGCCTTTCCCGTAAAAATTCAGTAAGCGGATTACGAATAGTTTGTAAAAGAGGCTCCTCTACCGGGTTAGTCAGATGAATAGTAACGAGGTTGTTTTCAAAATGAAATTCCTGCTTTAGCAAATGGTATTCTCCTACCTGTGATTTTCTTTGCTCAGTAAACTCGTCCCAGGCAATTTTTAATGCTTCTAATGTGACAGGTTTGTCATTTGCCGTGGAGGTTTCTTTTGGGTTAATATCTTCTTTGGGTGCTTCCTCTGCTGCTTTTGATTTTCCGTTGGCAAGATCAGCAAGGCTTGGGGTTAATTTTTGCCTCCCAGGCGGCTTCGTTTTCGAAGGTATGGGTTGAGGATGGCTGGGCGTTGGAGTTGATGGTGTTGTCGGAGGAGGTGATGAAGGAACTGGAGCTTCCTCTGTCTTAAGATCTGGATTTACTTCACTTTTTTTTTTACTGCCTCTTCAGAAGGTGTGGGTTTCACAACTGCATTTACATGTGCCATTTTCATCAGTGCCAACTCCACAAGAAGGCGCTGGTTTTTACTGGCTTTATAGCTTAGATCGCACTGGTTAGCAATGCTGAGCCATGACAAAAGGAGAGAAGGAGATGCTGATCCCGCTTGCTCCATATATTTTTTCTTGGTTACATCCGGCACCTCCATCAGGTCGATGGTGCGTGCATCCTGTGCCACCAAAAGGTTTCTGATGTGTTCGCTGAATCCTCCGATAAAATTGTGACCATCGAATCCTTTTCTCAATATCTCATCCAGTAGCAGCAATGGCTGACTCATATTCTCTGCCAGTAAACTATCCACCACCTGGAAATAATAGTCGTAGTCGAGAATATGCAGATTGTTCAGTACGTCCTTGAAGGTCACTTCCTTACCGGAGGAAAAGGTGACCATTAAATCAAAAATGGAGAGGGCATCGCGAAGAGCCCCATCCGCCTTTTGAGCAATAAGATGGAGTGCTTCCTCTTCTACAGCTATTTTCTCTCGATCGGCAATCTTTTTTAGCTGTCTGCTGATGTCGGACACCTGAATTCTGTTGAAATCAAATATCTGACAACGAGAAAGGATAGTAGGGATTACTTTATGCTTCTCCGTAGTGGCAAGAATAAAAATGGCATAGGGAGGTGGTTCTTCCAGCGTTTTCAAAAAAGCATTGAATGCTGAATTGGAAAGCATGTGAACCTCGTCAATGATATAGACTTTATATTTTCCGAATTGAGGCGGGTACCGTACCTGATCGATCAGGTTGCGGATATCCTCTACTGAATTGTTAGAGGCTGCGTCTAATTCGAAAATGTTAAGCGAATTTACTTCTGCTTTCTCTTCAAATCCGTTGATCATTCGGGCCACAATCCGGGCACACGTAGTTTTCCCGATTCCCCTTGGGCCACAGAAGAGAAGAGCCTGCGCAAGCTTATTGTTATCGATCGCGTTTTTGAGTGTGGTGGTAATATGCTCCTGGCCTACAACCTCATCAAATCCGAGCGGGCGATACTTTCTGGCCGATACAACAAAATTATCCATCAGCCAGCAAATTAATACCTTCTTTGGGATAAGAAAATGTTAAACACGCTTACCTTAAAATTTAATTGGAAAGGTGAGTTCCTCATCTCCTCGCTTCACTTTTACGGTAGTCTCAGCACCTTTTTCAAATTTGGAAAGGGCCTCCATGTATCCGTTCATTCCATCTACTACAAAGTCTCCGAGTTGGGTAACTACATCACCTTTTTGCAACCCAGCTATTGCTGCTGGTTTATCATCGGTTACACCATCGATCCGCATACCCTCTCCACCAAAAAGATAATCCGGTACTACACCGAGCGTAACCGTAAATCGAGGCGTATCCCTCGATTCGTCCTTGGTTTTGGTGAAAGCAAGTTTGTCAGCAGTGTTCAATTCACCCACTATCCGGTCAATCATAAGGGCTATTTTGGCCATTCCTTCATAATTCAATTTTTCTGAGTCATCAGTAGGTTTGTGGTAGTCCTCATGTTGGCCGGTAAAAAAATGCAGAACCGGAATATCCTGAAGGTAAAATGAAGTGTGATCAGAAGGGCCGATTCCTGATGGTCTGAATAGGAGTGATATAGAATCAGTATTCGATTTGTTTAAAATGCCTTCCCATGAAGGGGAAGTACCAGTACCATGAATGGCCAGAGCTTTTTGCTCATCCAATTTTCCGACCATATCCATATTGATCATCGCACTTACCTTGCTCAGGTCAATGGTTGGGTTTTTACTGAAATAGTTAGAACCCCAAAGACCTTCTTCCTCTCCCGAAAAGCCAATAAATAAAATGTCTTTTTGCAATTGCTCACTTTTTAAAAGCTCAGCCAGTTGAATCATCACAGCCACTCCGCTGGCATTGTCATCTGCCCCATTATGTACCAAAGAATCTCCGCGATACAGTGAACTTACCCCTCCGTAACCAAGATGATCAAAATGTGCGCCTATGATGATTATTTCATCACCAGGGTTATCGATCATGCCTACGATGTTGGTGCCTACAATGGTTAGCGAATCACCTCCTGCACCTACTTTTGCCTGCTCGTGTGGGTTTTGAGCCGGAGTAACTTCAAATACCTGCGTGTAACCATTTGTACCAGCCGGGGCCAAACCGATCGCTTTGAACCGGTCTGCAAGGTAGGAGGCAGCTTTCTTTTCTCCTTCCGTACCGATTTCTCTTCCTTCCAATTCGTCACTTGCTAAAAAAGTAACGTCATTCTTCAAAGAAATACCCAATTCAGCCAGGCTCTTTTTTTCTTTGCCGCACGAAATGAGAAATAAGATTAAAACTATAGATAAAAGTGTGTGTCTTGTCATGATAAAGTTGAGGATTGCGATGCTTTACTATTAAATTTGCGACCAGAAATTAAAGCACGAATTTAAGCACTTAGCACATACCTCATGAAGTTTTATTACCTATTTCTTATTGTCATTTTGGCTGCATGTAGCCAGAAGTCAGAAAATCAAAACAACGATCAAACAGCAACAGCTGACACCCTTCGTTATGACGATGAAAAACACCTGAAGAACATAAAACAAATAACCTTCGGTGGCGACAACGCAGAAGCTTATTGGAGTTTTGATAACTCCATGCTTACGTTTCAATCTACCAGCGAAAAATTTGGTACAGAGTGCGATCAAATTTTTTATGTGAACCCATTTACGGATGACCTCAATAACTCGACTCCTCAGATGGTGAGCACTGGGTTGGGAAGAACAACTTGTTCTTACTTTATGCCTGGTGACACAACGATTGTATATGCCTCTACACACTTAGGCAATGAAGCATGCCCTCCTGTTCCTGCGCGTAGAGAGGACGGAAAATATGTGTGGCCTATCTATCCAGACTTTGACATTTTTGTTACAGACTTAAAAGGAAACATCGTTAAGCAGCTTACAGACGAGCCTGGTTATGATGCAGAAGCTACTGTTTCTCCAAATGGAGATAAGATCGTCTTTACTTCATTGCGGACAGGTGATCTTGAGTTGTATACTATGAATATTGACGGTACAGATGTAAAGCAGATAACCAATGAATTGGGATATGACGGAGGAGCTTTCTTTTCTCCGGATGGATCAAAATTGATTTTCAGATCTTCTCGTCCAAAGACGGAGGAAGATATCAAGGTCTATAAAGACCTGCTTGCGGAAGGATTGGTAATGCCAACTGACATGGAATTGTTTATTTGTAATGTGGATGGATCTGATTTGCGTCAGTTGACAGATTTAGGAAAAGCCAACTGGTGTCCATTCTTCCATCCTTCAGGTGAAAAAGTAATTTTTGCTTCTAATCATGAAACAGAAAGAGGATTTCCATTTAACCTGTATATGATCAATGTTGATGGTACAGGTTTGGAGCGCATAACACACGATGACACTTTTGATGCGTTCCCTATGTTTTCTCCGGATGGAAAATACCTCGTGTTCAGCTCCAATAGGAACAATGGAGGAACACGAGATACTAATCTGTTTTTTGCAGAGTGGGTTGACTAAGCCAACCTACAATTTCTCTGTAAGGATATAATAGAAAGCTTTTACGGCTTCAACATAATTGCCAATGCGGATATTCTCATTGGGTGCATGTTGATTGTTGTCTGCGTTTACCGTAGGAACGGCTACGGCAGGAATTCCTAATGTGATAACGAAAGGTGATATTGGAATTGACCCTCCCGCAGTTCTGATCTTAATGGGCTCCTTACCAAATGCACGGGTCATGGCGCGATTCAACCACAAGCCCACCTCTGAATCAAAAGGAGTTTGAAATGCCAGGTAAGAAGTGCTTGAAGTAAAGGAAGCCAATCGGGGGTATTTCTGTCTTTCTTCTTCTGTTGGTTCTCCTGCTGTGAGGTGGTAACCTTGATCTTCAATATGTTTTTTAACAAGACCGATTAGCCTGTCCGGGTCGCTGGTCGGAACCAGTCTGATATCAATTTCTGCGGTGGCTTGTGCAGGTATGAGTGTTCTGGCTTTGTCACCCACATAAAGTGCATCCAGCCCTCTGATGTTCAGGGTAGGATACTGAAGCGATTCCTGAAAGTTTGCACCGATTTTATCAGCCTCTGCTATCCCCAAAAATTTATTGATCTCCTCTTCGTTGTCCGGTACCAGCATCAAAGTTTCCTTCTCCGCATCTGTTAGTGTTGTTCCATCATAATACCCAGGAATGATTACTCTTCCATCCTCATCTTTCATGGATGCCAACAGCTGTGAAAGCCTCATGGCAGGGTTGGGCGTATAGTTTCCATAATTGCCGCTATGTACCGGCTGCCGTGGGCCATAGGTAGTAATAGTGATATCACTTATCCCTCTCGCGCCAAAGCTTAGCGTAGGCTCATTGCTTACGTGTCGTGGCCCGTCAAATATGATGAACATATCAGAGGCCAGTTCATTTTTATACTTGCTAACAGCCGCAGGAAGCCTTGGAGAGCCCAACTCTTCCTCAAAATCCATAATGACCTTGATGTTGTAATTAGGTTCCGCTTTAGCGGCTATCATTGCATCCAGTGAGCCAAGAAAAGCCGCAGCGGGCCCTTTTGCGTCTGAGGCAGATCGGGCAAAAACTCTCCAGTCTGGATTATAATTTTCGTAAAGTCGTTCATAGTTGATGGCCCTCCATTCGCCACTGGCACTCTTTTCTTTTAGTGTGGGTGTCCAGGGGCTTTCCTGAAACCACTTACTGGTATCTACAGGTTGGCCGTCTATCTGCAGATAGATAAGAACAGTTTTGGTTGCTTTTTTGGCTTTGCGCTCGGCAAGAAGTAAAGGCACGGTAGGGGTTTCTAAACGTGTGGTTGTAAAACCTCTTTTTGTGAATGCCTCTTCACACCACTGAATATTTTTTTCGATGTCTTTAGGGAAATGCGCATCATTAGGAATGCTTAACAATGCATAAAGGTCTTTGAATGATTCGACAGCATGTTTATGAATAAGTTCGTCCTGGTTATTTTTCTTTTGTGCTACACTGGTAAGGGTAGTGAGCATTGCTCCCAACAGGAGAAATAATTTAATGGATAGTTTCATGAAAATAGTTAAAATTAATTGAGATACTTAGATGGAATGGTAAAGCCCATACTTTCGGCACACCAGAATATATTAACAACATAATAACGATTACCGTCATTGTACAATTGTATGCTGTTTATACCTCTGTTGCTGGTTGGGCCATTTATGCTTTCACGTGTTTCGTAAGTACTGAAAACATGGGATATAGTTCCGTATTCCTCCACCTCATGATGTAATTCTTCTTCGAAAAATCCGGTTTTAACATTTTTAGTAAACATCTGAATATACTCCTCCGGTGTGATAGTGCGTAGGGTAAATTCATTTTGTTTATTTTTTCCTGTGGGGATTAACCTGGACTCAGGTAAAAATAAATTGCGAAATCGAGCCCAATCCCGTTGTTGTCCCGGGCTCCCGGATATCACTTCATAAAGTGACTGTATGGTAGATTCTATTGTTTCAACATCCTTACTGTAGTCCATAGACTGTCCTATGGAAGTGATATGACAGAGCTGAAAGATTAGAATTAAGAAAACTCCCTGTTTCATATTGTTAAAAATACTAAAGTGATCTAATGTTCGAACGGTGTTTCAAGGTAACTTTTTCGAGCGAAAGACGAATGTAATCAATTGATTACTTTTGCATTGCATGAGTGTCAATCCAAAATACTCCATCATTGTTCCGGTATATAACCGACCACAAGAAATAAAAGAACTTCTTCAAAGTCTCACAAATCAGGTATTTAAAAATTTTGAAGTACTGATCGTGGAAGATGGTTCTACTGATACATGCGTAGAGGTGTATGAACAGTTTACGGATGTGCTTCAAATTCAATACTTCTTCAAACCCAATAGTGGCCCGGGACCAAGTCGGAATTTTGGTTTTGCGCAGGCAAAGGGAAACTATTTTGTCGTGTTTGATTCTGATTGTATTCTTCCTCCGCATTACTTTAAAGCGGTAGACGAATACCTTGCTCAAACTCCATTGGATGCCTGGGGTGGTCCTGATAAAGGGCATGAAGGTTTTACTCAACTACAGCAAGCGATGGCATTCACCATGTCTTCCGTTTTCACAACGGGAGGAATTCGGGGTGGAGAAAAGCGGATGGGCTCCTTTCAGCCACGCAGCTTCAATATGGGTATCAGCAGAGATGTTTTTTTGAATACGGGAGGCTTCAAGTTTGATCGCTTTGCGGAAGATATTGAATTCAGTCTCCGGATGAAGAAATTAGGATATAAGGTGGGGTACATTAACGATGCGTTTGTGTATCACAAGAGACGCACCAATTTCAAGCAATTCTTTTGGCAGGTTTTTAATTTTGGGAGGGGGCGTGTTTTGGTGAACACTGCCCACCCTGGAGCCATAAAGATTACTCACTGGTTTCCGGCTGTTTTCCTGATGGGGTGGGTGTTGTTGCTCGGGTTTTTGCCTATTGATATGCAGATAAGCACCTTATTGGGGGTTGTATACCTGGCTTATATGCTTACTTTATCTGTTTCTGCCTTTCTAAAAACGAAATCTGTAGTAGTAACCTTACTTGCGGGGCCTGCCGCATTTGTACAATTAACGGGGTATGGGGCCGGTTTTTTGAGAGAGATCCTCAGAAACTTACATGCGTAGCTGAGGAGGGCTCATTTAGGAGTAAAACCCTTTGAAAAAGTGCCATTTTTGCATAATATTTAGTACAACCAAAAGGCTTTATCATGCGCTTACAATCAAAAGGAATTTTCATCGCACTATTCCTTTCTCAATTCCTCTATTTCGAGGGTAGAGCTCAAACTGCTGCTGCTCCTTTGGCATCGGGTTACTACGTAGTAGTTGCAGCATATCGACTGGGTCAAGACACCTACGCACAGAATTATATCAATCGCATTAATAAGGATGGTATTGATGCCAAGTATGGCGCTGATACCAAGCGGAATTACCTATATGTCTATTTAGATTATTTCGAAGATTTTGATGAGTCGATTAAGGAAATGCTGGAGACTCGTAAAAAAGCAGGATTCGAAGAGGCGTGGGTAAGGATTATGAAAGGGGAGATGAACACGAAGGTTCAAATGATTGCAAGCACAACCCCTGTGGTGGAAACGAAAAAAGAGGAGGAAGTTGTGCCCAATGGAACAACTGTTGAGGTTCCTGAAAAGGCCGAAGAGATAATGGAACCTACAGAACCTGAAAGCAAGCCTGATGAAAGTGTAATGGAAGAAGAGGTGGCAGAAGTAGAAGAGACAGCATCTGCTGAAAGTGATGCTGTAGTGGAAGAAGTGGAGGAGGATCCTATCACTGAACCAAAACCAGTGGCTGAAGCATCCGTATATTTAAGCCTGTTTAACGCAACCAATAACAATCAAATAGAAGGCGAAGTAGAGGTGATTGATATTGATAGAGCGAGACTTGTAGAGAAAGTGAAAGGAAATGAGTACGCAAGTCTGCCAGATCCTAAAAGCAAAACGGGTAAAATTTCTTTGATTGCGAATGTATTTGGATACAGGCCAGTTCAACATACTATTCTATACGGCCAAGTGCCTAATGACAGTACAAGCCATTTTATGGAATGGGCAGGCAATCACTATGTGATTAAGTTTGATATGGTTCGCTATCATAAAGGGGATATCAATACGCTTTATAATGTTTTCTTTTATAATGATGCTGCCATTATGCTTCCTGAGTCGAAGTATCAATTGAACAGCCTGTTGACTATGATGCAAGAAAATCCCAATTACAGAATTATGTTGCATGGCCACACTAATGGAAATTCAAGAGGGAGGTTAATTACTATGGGGCCAAGTAAATCTTTTTTCTCCCTGGCAAATGATGTGAATGATGGTTCTGGATCAGCAAAAGAATTGTCAAAGCAGAGAGCATTAGCGATTAAGGAGTGGTTGGTATCCCAAGGAGTAGCTGAAGATCGTATTGAAATTAAGGCGTGGGGTGGAGGAAGAATGATTCATGACAAGAACAGCGTAAATGCAAAGAAAAATGTTCGTGTGGATGTTGAAATATTGGAGGAGTAAAACGGAGCGATAAATAATGAGCATAAAAAAACCCTGACTAGTCAGGGTTTTTTTATTTCGCTTGCGTTTAACTATTTAGTCAACAGTTCTTTGCTTGCTTTAAATTTGGCAACTTTTTTGGCTTTGATTTTTATCTCTTCACCAGTGAAAGGGTTGCGGCCTTTTCTTGCAGCTCTTTTGCTAACAGAAAATGTACCAAAACCAACCAATGTTAATTTGTCTCCTTTCTTCAAAGTCTTAGTAACTCCTTCTAGAAATGAGTTAAGCGCTGTAGTAGCTGCTACTTTAGTAATTTCTGCATCATCTGCAATTTTGGTAATAAGTTCTGCTTTAGTCATAAAAAAGTACGGTAAGTGTTTAATGAATTACTTATGGGGCGCAAATATATATCCTTTTTATTCATAGCAAACCTATTTTACTGAAAGTAGCGTAAAATAGTTGCCAGCGCTTATTTCCCGAGTTCTTTTGATATTCTTTTGATGAGATTCCAATATTCTCTACCATAACTCACCAGAATCTCTTCACCCGGATTTATTCCCCTTTTAGCAAAAATAAAGCATCGTTTTCCCTCAATCAGGTATTCAGCATTATTAGTAAGATTATCTTTTCGATGGATTCCCTTAGCATCATTAGCAAATCTTCCCAGAGCGCGTTTGTAGGGTAAAGCGTTTATTGCCCATCTCTCATTGAGCTTAAGAAGGTATCCATTGTATCCGTCCTGATCTTTGACTTCACTCCATTTTTCAAGACGTCCTTTATACTCCACAATACATGCGCCCTTATATATTTTTTCAGTGGTGAATAAGCCTTGGCCGGAACGTGGTATTTTAGACTTCTTTACTACAAGTATCTTTTCTAACAGTGCCATTTGATGATCAGATGCATAAGGTTCACGCAAATTTAGGTATTAGAAGAGAGTGTTTAATAGGTTACTTTGCTCAATCTTGAACAATCAATTGTGTCACTGCGTTTCTTATTAGGGACTATCAATTAATTAATAGAGAATAGATTATGAAAGGCGGAGTTTATTGGATGATAATGGTAGCATTCTTATTTGGATGCAAAGAAGAAGAGATGGGGTTTACTTCACTGATTGGAATGTGGACCTATACTACTCCTGATGAGAAAATCAAAGTTGAGTTTGATATTGTAGGTGGTAATCCTGAAATACTCGCAGTGACTAACCAAAAGATATTTGTGGAAGGCCAGGAAGGGATGGCTGAGGTACAAACAGAATCAATCACTGAGACCACCTTTGGGCGGATACGCATCAATGCCAATGATGCTGATTTGGTACGCCCATACAATATTACTTTTACCAATCTTAAAGCAAGTGATGATTTTAGCGTAATTATAGTAGAAGAGGCCACCTACATTTTTCCATGGCCGGATGGCAACGAACTTACCAATATAGAAATCGTACGGAGATAAACGTGTATCTTTGATAGATACCCCGATTCAGTGCAAAGCCAGTTATTAGCTATTCTTTTTGCTTTAATGAGCGCCCCATTTAGTGGCGTTCAGCACCCCGACAATGATCACGCTATTTATTTATCCTTAGTAGAGGTTGATCATAAGAATCTTGGTGGTACAGCAACCATCAAAATAAAAGTGTTTACTGATGATATGGAGGATGCGATATTGAATACGTTTAAAAAGCGTTTTCACTTTCTAGATACATCAGATTGTGAGGGTATTCAGTCTGAGATAGAGACTTATTTTGCTGCACACTTGAGTTATTCGATCAACGACAAATCAACAAGTCTGGCACTTTCTCATTGTGAATTGAATGGTGATGCAGTTTGGTTTCATTTTGATATAGAATGCCCTGATCAATGGGATAAAGTAGATGTTAAAGCTGATTTCTTAATGGAATTGTTTCCTACGCAATCCAATATCATTACAATTTATCACGGGCAGGAGAAACGCTTTTTGAGAATCACCAATTCCAATTTAGAAGAGACTACTACATTTTAGTGTTAAATAAATCTAGTAGGGCTTGAGAAGTAACACCCACACCAGTTTCTATAGAAATCTCAGGTTGTGGGTAATAAAAGGGGGAGTGCAGTCCAGGAAGATCACCGCTTTTCATACGGGCTTCAGGCACTGTACCTAACCAATAAAATACTGTGGGTACTTTGTGTTCTGTTTGTCCATAGTACGAAAAATCTTCAGAAAGCATAACGGGCTCTTCATCTATTACATTTTCTTTTCCTACAACCGAAGTTGCGGATTCAATTATCCGGGAAGTTACTGCGGGGTTATTATAATTAGCAGGACCTGCAGCCTTGATGATTACCTCTGGTAGTTTGTCTTCTGGCAAGCCTGCCGCTATCCCAACTCCCCTTGCAATCTCCTTTATTCTTTTGTTTACCATTTCCAATACTTCGGCTTTGAATGTGCGAATTGTGAGTTTTAGGGTAACCATGTCAGGGATAATATTATGAACAGTGCCTCCTTTTATTGTTCCTACGGTAACCACCGCAGATTCTGTTGGCTTTAAGTTTCTACTGACAATTGTTTGTAACTCCATCACCAGCATACTTGTCACTACCAGTGGATCGATTGACATATGAGGTGAAGCACCGTGTGACCCTACTCCAAATACATTGATATCAACGCTTTGTGAGCTGGCCATAACAAAACCATCGCTAATGCCTACTTTTCCTGCAGGTAATGTTGGGCTTGAGTGTAAGCCAATGCCATAATTAGGAACTCCGAATTTTTCGTAAAGCCCAGCCTCAAGCATCATTTTCGCGCCAGCACCAATTTCTTCGGCAGGTTGTCCGATCAGCAAAAGTGTTCCTTTCCACTTATCTTTCATAGCTACCATGGCCCTGGCCGTGCCCAACCATGTGGTCATGTGTATGTCATGACCGCAGGAATGCATAGTGCCCACTTCTTCACCATTGAGCGATGCCTTTAATTGACTTTGATAGGGTAAGTCAGTTTTTTCATACATGGGAAGGGCATCCATATCGGTGCGGTACAAAATGGTAGGGCCGTTCCCGTTTTTATAAACACCTACTATGCCATAGCCTCCAAAATTTTCTGTCACAGAAAACCCAACTTTTTTCAATTCTGCAGCAAGTGCTTTTGAAGTTTCTTTCTCCTGTAAGGAGATTTCAGGATTTTTGTGTCGGGTTTTATAAAAATCAACCAGAAACGGCATATCATTTTTGATTAACTTTTTATCGATCATTGGAGGGCCAGCAACAAAAGCAGACGAAACCAGAAGAATAAGTATGATGGAGAGTATCCGCACGGTATAATTTGATTTGTTATTAACGAATGTAGCAAATTCATTGAAAAGGTTATAGTAGCCCTATGCGGAAAAGAAAAAGGCCACCGTGTGGTGGCCTCATTATATCTTTTATACGGCTAATTAATACTTGAGCGGTACTTTAACCATTGTGTTCTCCCAGGCCAACACCATATCACCACTACCGTCCTTACCATCAAAAGTAATGGTGAAGGCTTCTACTTCTTCATCAGACTTCCCAGCGGGTACTTCAACCCTTACTACATCTTTACTTTCATCATATTCATAGGCTCCCCAAGTGTCCAGTTTCGAATTAAAAATGATTACCCATTTATCCTGGTTAGGAATAGAATAGAGTGAATAAGTTCCGGCCTTTATTTGTTTGCCACCAACGGTTACATCTCTGTACAGCTTAATTTCAGTTGTTTCGTTGGCGCCAGTGCGCCAAACCTTACCATATTTCTCTGTTTCGCCTAACATGGTTCTGCCCTTTTTTTGGGGACGACTGTATGTCACTTTGGCAACTGGTGTGCTTCCACGCCCATCAGGTCGAAAAAGTGCGATGTCTGCCGGACTTGGATCCAGTGCGGGTAATTTTTGTGCGTTAGACCAATCTGCAGAGACAGCAATCAATGCAAAAGCAATAACAAGTAATCTAAAGTTTTTCATAGTTTTTTATTTTTTTTTAACGGGTTAGTTAAAAGCGTAAACGATGTTTTGCATTCGGTAAGTTTCAGATTAATCGATTTTTTTCAAAAATCGCTCCGGATGCTGCTCATCAAATGTTGTGGCTTGCTGTATCAGGTACGCTGCTTCTAAAATCGGACCTTCATCATACAGATTCCCCAGAAGGGTGATAGAGGTAGGGTGACCCAGTTTATCAAAACCATTTGGAACAGCTATCGCTGGATGTCCTGTGAGGTTGGTGGTTAATGATTGATATCGACCGTATGTCGGAGAGATTATTATATCCAGATTTTGAATTTCCTTATTGAATTTTTCTATAAGCACTTTCCTGTGACGATTGGCCTGTAGGTACTCTACTGCAGATATAAATCGCGACTGACGAAGTGAGTTGGCACGAGAGCCTTTATGTTGTTCAACCATCTCACGATCTTTATGGTCAAGCACAAGCTCATCAAAGAATGCGCCTGCCTCAGCTCTTAAAATAATATCAAATACATCGAACGGAATGCTATCGGGAAGTTCCACTTCAATTAGTTCAGCTCCTAAATTTTTAAGTGTTTCCAATGTTGCCGCATTGTTCGATCCTACATTAGAGGTATCTTTATCAAAAAGCTTTTTATAATACCCGATTTTATAACCACTAAGATCCG
>JBDVKV010000023.1:0-55574 GCA_039971015.1 Cyclobacteriaceae bacterium | reverse complement strand
TTCAGTGCGATTTATTTGTGGAACGCAGGATATTCATAAGGAACTGGAAAAAAAGATTGCTGAGTTTTTAGGAATGGAAGACACCATTCTATATGCCGCAGCCTTCGATGCTAATGGGGGAGTGTTCGAACCATTGCTGGGAGCTGAAGATGCAATAATTTCTGATGAACTGAACCATGCATCTATCATTGATGGGGTTCGCTTGTGTAAGGCGATGCGGTATCGTTATAAGCACAACAACATGGAGGATTTGGAGCAACAATTGAAAGATGCCAGAGCAGCCGGGGCCAAACAAATTATTGTAGTAACAGATGGAGCCTTTTCAATGGATGGCACCATAGCGCAACTGGATAAGATTTGTGATTTGGCAGACAAATACGAGGCACTGGTGATGTCGGACGAATGTCACTCTTCAGGCTTTATTGGTAAAACCGGAAGAGGAGTTCATGAGTACAGAGGCGTAATGGATCGTGTAGATATTATTACTGGGACTTTAGGTAAGGCCTTGGGAGGTGCATCAGGAGGATTTACTTCAGGTAAAAAAGAAATAGTGGAAATGTTGAGACAGCGCTCTCGCCCTTATTTGTTTTCGAATACACTAGCCCCATCGATAACAGGTGCTTCTATTGAAGTTTTCAATATGCTGACGGAAACCACCGACTTGCGTGATAAGCTGGAAAAGAACACAAAGTATTTCCGAGAAGAAATGACGAAGGCAGGATTTGACATTAAGCCAGGAGAACATCCGATTGTGCCTATCATGTTGTACGAAGCGCCCCTTGCTCAAAAATTTGCAGAACAACTTTTAGAAAAAGGAATATATGTGATTGGATTCTTTTACCCTGTGGTGGCAAAGGGATTGGCACGTATTCGTGTTCAAATTTCGGCAGGTCATGAAAAGCATCACCTGGATAAAGCCATCAAGGCATTCACGGAAGTAGGTAAAGAATTGGGGGTGTTGAAATAATATCAATCCTCTTTATTAAAGACCAAAGGGAAATCATGTCCGCGTGAGAATGTATAAGGATATTGTGGTTTCCCTTTTAATTTTCTGGTGAGCTCGGGCACTTGATCATCAAGATAGGATTTGAGTTCATAAATAGTGACCTTCCCATCTTTGGGTGCGCCATCGGCTGCTCCTTGCAATGCCGTGATGAGGGTATAGGTAAAAAGACCATGTCCTAATTCAGCAAACTCAGTAGCAAACTGCTCACTGCCCGCACTGGCCATTACATGTATGCCAGCACTGCGTGAAAGTTGTGCGATTGCCTTTTCTTCAGCCGCTCCTCTCGTTGCCAGCAATTCTACGGATCCTCCGGACTGACAGGCATCCATGATGATCAATTGTTTTAATGCTTTTATGTTTTTCAACTCGTCTTGCAAAACGTTGGCTTCAATGGCTTCCTTTTTTAAGGATGCGATATCGTACAGCCTTACACTTTCCGTAGGGATAAAATAAAACTGATTGTCCACCATGCTTCCATGCCCAGCGTAGTAAAAAATAAAAACATCTTCAGGGTGCACTTTACTACTGAGTTCGTTTAGTTTTTTAAGAATATTTTCTTTGGAAGCCTCTTTATCATACAGTGTGTGCAGCTCAATGTTTTTGAAAAGATCATCGCCATTGTTATTAATCAATTCGCCAAAGGATTCTGCATCCGGTCTGGCATAGTTCAAAGTCATTTTGGGATTTTTGTATTCATTGATACCCACAGCCAGTACATAGCAGGTGCTGCTTTTAGCACTTGACGAAGAGAATATTTCAATGGAGTTGGGATCCGATTCTATTTTGTCTTTGTTTCTGGCCGTGGCAGAAAATGTGTTGGTGCCTCCCACCAGATTGACCTGATGCTTGAGTGTGGCAGATTGATTTTTGCCTCTGGGAAGCTTTAAGTCTTCACTGCTTAACGGCACATTTTTTCCATTATGAAATAGTTTTAACTCCTGTACGCCACCTCCATTGTCTGTTACTTTAATAAAAACCTCCGCCTTTGAATCGTCTTCACTAGGTAAAGCAGCTACCTGAACGGAAGGAGGAGGGTTGCTTAAGAGCTTGTTGCGTATTCCTTTCAATTCGTCCAGTCCTCCACGGCTCATAAATATTTTTGGAAGCAAGTCGGGGCGGTAGAATTCATCAAAAAACTGATCTACGGAATAAGTGTTGGTACCTTCTACGAAGTGAATGTATTTCCGAGCCTCGTCTGTTCCGTTAAAATATCCTTCCGGATTTTTCACCATCCACTCGTTGTTACCAAAATGAATATGTTCAAAAAATTCTTTGCCGGTGCTTAAATCCCAAAACTTGGTAGCACCATCGAGACTGTGACTGATCAGCATCTTATTGTCTTTGCCCAAGACCAATGAAGTGATTTCTGAGTTGTGTCCGATAAACTGGCGGGTTTCTTTTCCTGTTGTGGCATCCCACACCCTGATGATACGATCCGCGCCTGCGGAATAAACTGTATTCCCATCCGCACTGAAAACAGCTGTGTGTACGGCTCCGCGGTGGGTTTTAAATTTTGTGGTCATTAGTCCGGTAGCAATGTCCCAAATGCGAACCGAGCCATCCCAACTGGTACTCATTAACAATTTTTGATCAGGACTCAATGACAGCGAAGAGATAATGTTACTATGACCAACAAAGTCACGCACGGGTTTGTGTGTATCCAGTTCCAATAGCTGCAGGCTAAAATCCATGCTGGCCGTGAAGACGTATAGATCGGAAGGGTGATAGATGAAATTGTAAACAGAGTTGGTTTTGAAATTAACGTAGTTAATCCTTTTGCCAGTTTTCAGATCATGTGTTTTGAACGAGGCATCCCAACTGGAGGAGGATACTTCGGTTTCATCTCTGTTGAACTTGATATCAAAGATGGGTTCCCGGTACGATTGAATAGTCTTAATGGTGTCGCCAGTTTCTACATTCCAAAGAATAATTTTTCCATCACCACCGCCAGTTACCATTCGTTTCCCATCTTTTGACAAGTCGTAGCAGAGTGCAGCTTTTTCGTGACCTACGTACTCCATCGTTGTTTTTCCGGAGGCGATATCCCACCGCTTTACCTTGGTTCCAAATTTTCCTTTTATAAGTTCCTTCCCATCCCTTGATAACATGATGGAATTTTTGAATCGGATATACATTGCGATGTAAGATTCCCAATAGAAGTTGGGGTCGTAATTGATGTTGCCCTTGTCTCTTTTATTAATTAATCCGGTTAATACTTGTAAGGTCTCTCCGCTTGATGGATTCCATTGATAAATTTCGTTGTTGTCACAAGCCAGTAAAATGCTGGCTCCGTCTTTGGTGAATTTGGCTTCGTTGATTTCTGCATCAAACCCAGGTTTTTTTCTTAATAATTCTTTGCCAGAGATATTGTCCCAGATAACTACTTCATCCTTTGTGACCGCCAATACTTTTTTATTGTCAGGACTGAATCCAATGTGGGCTATATCTTCTTCTAACTCCTTGGTGTATTCGATGACCAATTCTCCTGAGGTCAGATTGTATTTCTTTACGGGTGAACTATTGGAACCCATGACGAGGAAGTTATTGTCATTGCTGAAATCTACCCAGGTAGCACAACCTCCGCACGATCCTTCTTTTTGGTCGAAAGTAAATTTCTTCTCCCAGCTTAAAGTTTCGTAGACATTGGCTGTTCTGTTGTCTTCTCCGATGGCAAGCCATTTCCCATTATTTGAAAAAGCGAAATTGACTCCGTAGCCCAAGCCCTGGTCTGCATTCACTTTCAGGGTGGCTATTATCTCTTTACTTTTTGTATTATAAACGTGAGTTTCGTTGGCAAATCCTCCCACGATGAAGTATTCTCCATTAGGGCTAAAAGTTGCAGCGGTCAGCATCTTGAATGCTTCATGTGTTGTAAAAATTTCCTTGCCAGTAGCCACCTCCCAAAGTTTAGCGGTGTTGTCAGCACTGCTCGTTATCATCAGTTTCCCATCCGGAGAGAAGTCAATACAATTAACGGTTCCTTCATGTCCCAGAAAACTTCTGACCTCACGTCCTGTTGTAAGCTCCCATAGCTTAGCTGATTTATCCCTGCTTCCTGTTGCTACGAGATTGCTGTTGGGGCTCACCGTTACTGCCAATACAGTTAGTTCATGGCCTTGCTGAATAATAGTTTCAATGGTTTGGGTCATCGCACAAATGGGGACGAGAAAAAGTGCGAACAGCGTTCTTTTAAGTTTTGATAACATGCGGCAGAATTGAAGTCGTGTTTTTTTATTAAGCCTCCTGAGACTCACTTGGCTGTTCATCTGTTTGGTCTACAGAAGTCCAGTCTTTGGGCTCGTTGTCGTGGAGGTATTCTAATATCTTTTGCTCTACCTGTTTCAACTTAAGGCCTTTGATGTATACGCCATTTCTGGCTAAAATCAATCTTCCCGTCTCTTCAGAAATGGCCATTAACAAGGTGTCGGTACTTTCTGACATACCGATAGCAGAACGGTGCCTCAAACCAAATTGTGGTGGCAAATGATCATTCTCACTAACGGGCAGCACACAACGCGCGGCTTTTATTTTTCCTTTGTGTATGATAATGGCCCCGTCATGAAGCGGACTATTCTTATTAAAAATAGAAAGCAAAATTCTGCGCGATACTACTGAGTCTACCGGATCACCCGTTTCTACATAGAATTTTAATTCAGAGTCGCGGGAGAAAACAATTAGCGCACCTGTGCGGGTGGCCTTTAATGATTTGGCGGCTTCAATAATCTCATTCACATCAAATTCTTCCTCCTGGTTGGGCCGCCAGTTGGTAAAAGATTTTAATAAAGTATCTCTGTTCACTTCTGTACTACGGCCAATCACGAGTAAAAACTTTCTGATTTCCTGTTGGAAGAGAATGATGGTGGCCAAAACCCCTACGCCCATAAATTGACCAAGGATCGTAGTGAGCAACTCCATCTGTGCGGCACGTACGATCAGGTAAATAAGGTAAAGTGCCAGGATACCAAGAAAGATATTGACAGCAATACTTCCTCTGATGAGTTTGTACACCTGGTACAATAGAATAGCCACCAGGCCAATGTCGATGAAATCGACCCATGATACTTCTAAGAACCCTATTTTAAAGGCTAAAATCACCTTACAAAGTTAGTTAATTTCACGGCCTCTACCGCTTCTTTCACATCATGAATGCGAAGAATGCTGGCTCCTTTGAGTAACGCGATAGTATTGAGTACAGTTGTGCCGTTCAATGCATTTTCGGGATCTGTGTTGAGTGTTTTCCAGATCATCGATTTGCGTGACAGCCCAATCACCATGGGTTGGTTAAGCACTTTCAGGAGTTCAAGGTGTTTTAATAATTCAAAATTATGGGTGATGGTTTTTGCAAAGCCAAATCCCGGGTCAATCATAATGTCAGCTACTCCTAACTGCTGAAGTTGATTGATTTTGGGGTGAAAGTAATCCAGCATTTCGCTGATCAGATTTTCATACTCCGCCATAGATTTCATGGTTTGCGGAGTTCCTTTCATGTGCATGAGTATGTATGGTACATGATGTCGGGCAACCAAAGCGAACATTTCACTATCCAGGGCTCCCCCAGAGATGTCGTTAACCATGAGCGCTCCGGATTCAATGGCTTGGTTGGCTACTTCCGATCGAAAAGTATCTATGGATAAGATGCATTCTGGAAATCTCTTGATAATGGCCTCAATGGTCGGGATAACGCGATCGAGTTCTTCTTCCTGACTGATATCACTTGCACCCGGGCGTGAGGAGTACCCACCCACATCGATGAAATCTGCCCCATCGCTGATCATTTTCTCTGCCTTACTAAGTACTGATTTTTCATCTGTGAGCTCCCCTCCATCAAAAAAACTATCTGGTGTGATATTGAGGATGCCCATGATTTTAGGCGAATCAAAATGAATAAGCCGTCCACCCACGTTGAGTGTTTTGTTACTTGAAAATACTTTATTTTGCATTCGCTTTATGATCGATAAAACCGCCTCCGAATATAAACAGGTAATATCCACCTGCAAAACGTTGTTCTCCAAGAAAACTCAGGACTACGGTACCGCCTGGCGTGTACTTCGTCTGCCCTCCATTACAGATCAGATATTCATCAAAGCACAACGTATTCGTAGCATTCAGGAAAAGGGTGCACAAAAAGTAGGAGATCCCATCAAAGATGAATTCATCGGTATTATCAACTACTGCTTGATTGCGATGGTGCAAATTCGACTTGGAGACTCGAAAGAAATGGAGATGACTTTGGAGCAGCTGGAACCGTTGTACGATCAGGCCGTGGAGGAAACTTTTGAACTGCTCCAAAATAAGAATCATGACTATGGGGAGGCTTGGCGCGATATGCGGGTGAGCTCGATCACGGATATAATTCTTATGAAATTGTTAAGGGTGAAACAAATTGAGGACAATGCCGGTAAAACCCTTGTAAGCGAAGGTGTAAAAGCGAATTATCAGGATATGATCAACTATGCTGTTTTTGCACTGATTAAGTTAAACGAAAATAATAACTGAAGGAATGAAGAAGTACATTGATTTGTTTTCTAGACTTTTTGTAGGTGGCCTTTTTATTTTTTCAGGCCTCATCAAATTGAATGACCCTGTTGGGACTCAGATAAAACTGGAAGAATACTTTGAGGTTTTTGCGGTTGACTTCGGCTCCTTCTTCCATGTGTTCATTCCATGGGCACTCGAAATTGGAATGGTGTTGATCATATTAGAGCTGGCATTGGGCTTTGCCGTGTTGCTCCATTATAAAATGAACACTACCATGTGGGTCATGTTGAGCCTGATGGTATTTTTTACCTTCCTCACTTTTTACTCAGCGTATTTTAATAAAGTAACAGATTGTGGATGTTTTGGAGATGCCATTAAACTTACGCCATGGGAGTCATTCTATAAGGATGTGATCCTAATGGTATTCGTCCTTCATTTATTCTGGTACAGAAAAAAATATGATGCCTTGCTACGGACCATGGAAGGCCATGTCGTAATTGGAGTAGTCGTTTTGATCAGTTTGTTCCTTGGTGTTTACGCAGTTCGTCACCTTCCTTTTATTGATTTTCGTGCTTACAAGGTTGGGAATATTATTCCTGAGCAAATGATTCCGGAAGAGCAGCCCATTATTGAATACCTTTTTGACAAGGATGGTGAGGAAGTGGCTTCACAACAATTTCTTACCGAAGATCAGGGGTATAAGTATGTGTCGTCAAGGGTGGTTAATGAAGACAAAATCACCCCAAAGATTACAGACTATATGGTGAGCAGTCCGGAAGGGGAAGATAAAACGCAGTATACTTTCGAGGGTAATAAATTGTTAATCGTGATAGTGGATGTGGGAAAGGCATCAACCGATGATATTGGAGAGATTCGTGAGTTGGCAAAGCAATTAGAAGGTAAGGTAGAATCCTTTATCCTTACTTCATCCGGCTCAGAGCAGACTGAAGCATTTCGTCATGAGCATCAATTGGCGGTTCCGTTCTATTTTGCGGACGCCACCGTTTTGAAAACTATACTCCGCTCCAATCCAGGAGTGGCACTGTGGAAGAATGGTAAAGTATTGGGCAACTGGCATCATAACGATACGCCTACTGCTGCCGAAGTTCTGGAAGCCTTACAATGAAAGTTTTTTTAGTTGGACTGCCAGGTTGCGGTAAATCTACTTTGGGTAGAGAGGTAGCCCAACTGCTGAAAAAACCCTTTGTGGATCTTGATGATGAGATTGTAAGAGGGGAGGGACAATCGATTGGACAAATCTTTGCTCAGTTGGGTGAGGAGAAATTCAGATCGATAGAAAAGAACTACCTAACAAAGCGGTGCGAGCACGGAGATGATTTTGTGATGGCTACGGGTGGAGGTACTCCATGTTTTCTGAACAATATGGCGTTGATCAACCGATCAGGGCTTAGTCTTTTTTTAGATACCACAGTAAGTGAAATTGCCACCCGTATGATGAATACGGAATTGGCCAAGCGGCCATTGTTTGCAGGGCAGGATATTTCAACCATTGCAGGTAGGGTACAAGAAATGCGAATGGCAAGAATCCATTTTTACGCGCAAGCCCGTGTCACTCTTTCAGGCGAGCATTTAAATGCTCAAAGCATTGCAGAAGAGGTGTTGGCATTAGAAGGTTAAGCCTACTGTAAAAATAAGATTTGTCGATTTTTGTGAAGTGGTAACCAATGGAGTACTGGTCGAGTTGACTGTGTAGGGTCGGTAGGAGTTATCACCCATAGTATGCACCACGGCCATATCCACATAAAAGTTTTTCTCCCGATAACCTACTCCACCTGTTATTTTTTGAATGGAAGTGCTTACACCGTTCTGGGTACTTTTAAAAGGCTCAGGCATCAAAGCATATCCTCCTCTAAACCTGAATGCATTAAGTCGATATTCTGCACCTGTTCTGATGTTAAATACAGATTGATAAAGTGATTGTATATCATCATTTTCTGCATCAAACGAAATACCTTGTGTCACGGCATTGTATTTTGCTTTGGTATAATTTGTTCGCTCAATATCAACAGTAAAGAACCCTTGTTTTTGCAGGAAGAAAGTAGCTCCTAATGATATTTTGCCTGGAGTCTGTAAGGAATAATCGGAGGAAATAAGATCTGTGCTGGCCTGCTCATTGGAAAGAATGACACTATTATCTCCAAAATAATCGAAATCATTCCAGTTGGTTTGCATCAGCGCACTGTAGTTGTCTGATAGCTCGTAATAGGTAGGAGTTGTTGCCGACAATCCAATTTGGACAAAATCTACAGGACGGAAAATTAAGCCTAAAGTAGCATTGACACCTGACCCTCTGATTTCCAGATTCTCTTCCAGTAAAAGATCATTGACAGGCTCGTCTTGGAATGTCTCCTCATACCTTTTTCTCGATTTGTATCTGATGGTAGTTACTCCGACTCCCGCACCGATAAAAAGCTGATCGTTATAATTGGCACCATAAGAAAAGCTCATTTGAGTTTGGGCTCCTTGTGTTTGTATTTTTTCGGTTGTATTGGGTCTTCCTAGCACATCAGTAAAGTAGGCGCGAGGATTGGCATTGGGATCCCAAACTGTGCTGTCGCCAATCAGGTAATTGTCATACCCAAGTTGAGTGGGTGTATTCTGCAAATCTCCGCCAGCGCCAAACTGGGATACTGTAAACCCGTTGGCTTGTTCGATAAAATAGTCAATGATGGAGGTATCTAAGTTATCGGCACTATAAGTAATGTTTTTGTTAAAATCATTGGTCCTCGTGTATCCAATAGCAAAAGTGCCTCCTAAAAATCCCGTGAGCTTTTCGTAATCATTGTGAAAGGACAGGCTAAAACCAGGAATGTGAAATGTGGATTTCGAATCGTTGGTATCACTGTTAAAGAAACTGGATGTGGAATTGGCAAAGTTGATGGCTGGGCTTAATGTAAATTCGGACCTGTTGTACATTCCCAGTCCGGCAGGGTTGGACAATGCAGAACTAAAATCGGCACCCAAACCCACCTGCGCGCCACCCATGGCCTGTATTCTTGCGCTACCTCCTGGCTGAGTTCTGCTGAATAGCAACGCAGTTTCAGCGAAACTTTGTGCCTGCGCGTAGTGCGCAAAGCACATAATAAACCCTATGAACCAAAGTCCACCTCTCTTAATCATCATCTTCACTTTGGATTTGAATTACTCTTAGTTATTTCTGCCTCGCGTCTTTCCACTTGAGCTACCCGAAGATCCGCTTCTTGAGCCTCCTGAGTTTGTCCCTCCACTACCAAACGAACTGCGTGATGGTGTAGTATATCCGGAACCTTGACGTCCTCCGGAGTTAGTGTTGAATCCACTTCTGTCAAAGGCAGAACGTGTTGAGGAATTATTGCCAGAACTCGAGTTGCTCCAGTACCCTCTCGTTGCATTGTTTTGATTCTGTGTGCGCTTCCAACCTCTGTCATAATATTCAGGAGTAGCCGACCTGCTTCTTCCGCTGCTTATTGAAGAACGTCCAGTGTTATTTACGTTGGCCACAGAACTTGGTCTTGAAGTATTCACAACATGATTGATGTTAGAACTTCTGGAACTTCTTTTTGAGTAAGCAACTTTAGGCCCTGATGCGTCACCGTTATTGATAATGATCACTTGTCCCGGATAGTATGATCCGTAATATCCATTTCTCCATGGATTGCTATAGGGGTTCCAAAAATTAGAATAACCGCCATAGCCATATCCGAGGCCGCTATAAAATCCAGAGTTATATCCACCCCAGCCATATCCCATAGACATACTCAACCCAGAATTAAATCCTCCATATGGATATCCCCAGGATGAACCATAATAACTGCTGTAGGGACTGCCAAATCCGCCCATGTTTCCATAGTAGGGATTGTTCCAGGCATTGTTACCATAATAAGGATTGTAATATGTGCCCGACCCGCAATTACAATTAGACAGGCTTTGGTTTACACCCGTAGGTTGAAAATCCTGAATAAAATAGTTGTCTTCTACAATTGGAGCACTCCCAGAATTAAGCTGAGAAGAGTACTCAGGATTGATATTTCTTGCAGAATAACTATCCGTTGGGTTGATGGGAGCGTCTGCACCTTTAATTCCGCTGTTATTTTTGGATAAGCCCAAATCAGCAGAAATCTTCCCTTCGTTGAGTTTAGCCCTGTCTTTCGAGTTGAAATACATGTCGTCAAACTCCTGGCTAAAGGCAGTAAACGCTACAAAACAGCCGAAAACTACCGTCAATATTTGCTTTAAATTCTTCATATCTGGTCTTTTTGCTCCCCTACACCCTATATAACGTAGAAATGGCATCAGGGATATATTATTATAACAAGAATTAAGAGGAAACCATTCACAGGAATTCACCCTAATAAGGGCATATTTGCTGCTATTCCCCAAATCCTCATTTATATTTGCGGTCTTTATCAAAGATACAAATTTATTAAGCGCAAAGCATGGGCAAAGGAATAACCTCCAGGGAAGAAGATTACTCCCAATGGTATATTGATATAGTAAAAAAAGCTGATCTGGCTGAAAACTCAGATGTCAGGGGTTGTATGGTGATCAAACCCTACGGGTACAGCATTTGGGAGTCTATGCAACAGGGGTTGGATAAGATGTTTAAGGACACAGGTCATGTCAATGCTTACTTTCCCCTTTTTATACCCAAATCGTTTTTAGCCAAAGAAGCCAGTCACGTAGAGGGTTTTGCAAAAGAGTGTGCCATCGTAACCCATTACCGGCTGAAAAATGCTGAAGATGGTTCTGGTGTAATTGTCGATCCTGATGCAAAGCTGGAGGAGGAGTTGATCGTAAGACCTACCTCAGAAACGGTAATATGGAACAGCTATAAAAAATGGATTCAATCTTACCGCGATTTACCATTGCTCATCAATCAGTGGGCGAACGTAGTGAGATGGGAGATGCGCACGCGCCTTTTTTTAAGAACTGCAGAGTTTTTGTGGCAAGAAGGGCATACCGCTCATGCCACTGCGCAAGAAGCGGAAAAAGAAACACTTCTGATTTTGGATGTGTATGCTGATTTCGTGGAAAACTTTATGGGTGTGCCTGTAGTAAAGGGAAAAAAATCAGAAGGAGAAAAGTTTCCTGGAGCTGTAGATACTTATTGTATCGAAGCGTTGATGCAGGACGGCAAGGCATTGCAGGCTGGCACATCTCATTTCTTAGGTCAGAATTTTGCCAAAGCATTTGATGTGCAATTTACCGGTAAGGATGGCAAATTGGATTATGTATGGGGAACATCATGGGGAGTAAGTACCCGACTGATTGGTGGTTTGATCATGGCGCATTCGGATGATGAGGGATTAATCATACCTCCAAAATTGGCTCCCATTCATGTGGTTATCGTTCCTATTTTTAAAAGTGATGAAGAGTTGGAGAAGATCACTGAAAAAGTTGATGTCATTGCTAAAGAATTACGAAAAAAGGGATACTCGGTAAAATTTGACAACAGGGATACACATAAGCCAGGCTTCAAGTTTGCAGAATATGAATTGAAGGGAGTTCCTGTAAGGTTGGCCATTGGTGCCCGCGATCTTGAAAACGGTACTATTGAAATGGCGCGCAGGGATACCAAAGAGAAAAAAGTGGTTCCTTTTGATGAGGTGACCACGATCATTCCGGCTTTATTGGATGAAATACAAGCGAATATTTATCAGAAAGCTTTGAAATTCAGGGAGGAGAAAACTACAAAGGTTGATTCTTATGACGATTTCAAAAAACTGCTGGAAGAGAAGGGTGGTTTCTTTTTGGCCCATTGGGATGGCACTCAGGAAACTGAAGCTGCTATAAAAGAGGAAACAAAGGCTACCATTCGTTGTATTCCATTGGATTCACCAGAAGAAGAAGGAAAGTGCATGTATTCCGGAAAGCCATCGAAAAGACGGGTGTTATTTGCACGCGCTTACTAAGGGCTCAAGTTTTTCTTACTACATTTACTACCATGGATTGGATGATTGTCGCTTCTTTGATCTTTTTCGGAATCCTGCTGGTAATTGCTGAAATAATTTTCGTGCCGGGGACTACTTTGGTAGGGATTGTGGGAGTTGGCTTTATGATTGCGGGAGTAGTTTCCAGTTTTAGTTATTTTGGGCAGCAAGGTGGATGGATTACCCTTGGGGGTACTGGTTTGGCATCTGCAGTTATTACCTACTATGCTTTTAAAGCCAACGTGTGGGGAAAATTTTCTCTAAAAATGTCCAGCTCAGGAAAGGTAAACGAAGGTGAACTGGAGGGGTTAACTGTGGGGCAAGAAGGGGTGGCCATTTCTTCGCTCAGGCCTTCTGGAAAAGCAGAGATAAATGACAAAACATTTGAGGTAAAAACCTTAGGTGCTTTTGTTGACTCCGGATCAAAAGTTAGAATTATAAAAGTTAATACGAATCAAATTATTGTAGAACCTATTCAATAGATAATTATGGAAAGCCTGGCGTTTATTTTTATTGTGTTTGTCAGTATCATCGGTTTCTTCATGTTCATGTACTTTGTTCCGGTGGGGCTGTGGATTACAGCGGTATTTGCCGGAGTTAAAGTAACCATTGGTGAACTGATTGGAATGCGAATCAGAAAAGTGCCACCCGGGGTAATTGTAAATTCGCTGATTACGGCCACCAAAGCGGGTCTACAAGTAACAACCCGAGAACTGGAAACTCACTTTCTGGCAGGAGGTAATGTGCCGAATGTAATTCGCGCGTTGATCTCTGCTGACAAAGCCAACATTAGTTTAAGTTTTAAACAAGCCACTGCCATTGACCTTGCTGGTCGCGATGTGTTTGAGGCTGTTCAGATTTCAGTGAATCCTAAAGTAATTACAACTCCTAAAGTGGCTGCTGTGGCTGCTGATGGTATCCAATTGATTGCTATTGCTCGTGTAACAGTGAGAGCAAGTATTGCTCAGTTAGTAGGGGGTGCTGGAGAAGATACGATCCTTGCGCGTGTGGGTGAAGGTATAGTGACATCCATTGGTTCAGCAAAATCGCACAAAGAGGTATTAGAAAATCCTGATAAAATTTCAAAAGTGGTATTGTCAAGAGGGCTGGATGCTGGAACGGCATTTGAGATTCTTTCTATTGATATTGCTGACGTAGATGTGGGAGCCAACATAGGTGCGAAACTTCAGACCGATCAGGCAAGTGCTGACTTGAAAGTGGCTGAGGCCAAAGCGGAGGAGAGAAGAGCCATGGCTGTGGCCTTAGAGCAGGAGATGAAAGCGAAAGCGCAGGAGGCGAGAGCCAACGTAATTCAGGCAGAAGCCGAAATCCCAAAATCAATAGCGCAAGCTTTTGTTAGTGGAAACCTTGGCGTGATGGATTACTACAGAATGCAAAATATTCAATCTGATACGGATATGCGCAATACCATTTCTGGTACTGGAGAAACCGGATCAACAAAGGATTAGAATAAATTTTATTCAAAAATAGAAGGGCTCAGTGATGAGCCCTTTTTTATTTACTCAGATTGATCCAAGGTGATTCTCGCTTGGCTAAAAACTGATCTTGATGCTCTAAATAATACAATTGATCATAGATCATGGGGATGGTGCTGAATCCTGATTTTGTGAGCAATCCAAATTTCTTTTCTCGTGAAACAATCACATAGCCGTTCCCCAAGTCATCAAGGGTTTCAAACCTGGGATCAATTAATACTGTGCCATTTTCATCAGCAAGACCCAAAAGTTGATTGTGCTGGATCAGGAAATTATCAGTAGGAAGAGGCATGATAGAATCATAACGTGTCTCCAAAACCAGCTTTCCTGTTTTGTCGACAAACCCAAACTTACCTCTCTTTACTATGGCTACTTCCTTTCTGAATTCAGAGACTGATTCATAGCTCGGATTAATTACAATATTATCTTCAGCATTGATGAATCCCCACTTCCCCAAAATCTTAACAGCAGCAAGTCCATTTTTAAAGTTTCCAATTCCTTCATAGCGATTGGCAATTCTTAACCTTCCTCGATTATCAATAAAGCCATATTTGCCATTTCTTACTATGCCACGAAGCCCCTCGTGTTCGGAGGTAATGATTCGCGTATCATCCACTACTGCAGGAGTAGTTCGGCTCACCGTTATTCCAGAAAAGTTAATCTCTTTTTCGGTGCCATCTGGCAAAATTTCTTTTAGCATTTTACCATGAACGGACAATGGATTTTCAGTAAAGTAGATCAGGTCGTTATCAAAGTTTTTGAATAAATGGATACCGCGTTCAAACTGCATATAGTGATATTCATCAATCAACTGAACGGGGAAGGGCTGTGGAGGAAGCAACCAGTTCTCGTTAAAATCGATGATGCCATAATGACCATGAAATTTCACTGCTATTTGATCTGCGTTATGGGCAATGATGGAATCATACACACATGAAACAGTTTCTTTTCCATATCGATCCATTATGCCTGATAGACCGTAATTTTTTATTTCAAAAAATTTCCCATTGAAGGGGCCTATAGATTCATATTCACGTTCTGATTTTTTTATACCATAAATGTCATAGAGTGACCATGAGGGTTTGCTAAGAAGAATTTTTTGTGCGCGTACAAAATTTCCGCTTAAATGGATTGAGTCAAATTGAAATGGAATTATTATCGAGTTGTCGGTTTGAATGAGGCCATATTTATTTCCCTTTTTGGCTACAGCCAGATTGCCCTCGACCTGTTGAACGTACCGATAGGATGTTGGGAGTACTTCATGGAACTGCAAGTCCCACGTTCCAAAATTCTCCCCGTTTTTAACAATATAGCCCATAGCGGTAGGCAGGAGTTCATCGCAATAGGTAGTATCTAGCCCATTGTGTTGCTTATCCATGATTAGCCACTTGTTCATAGACCTTGCTTTCATACCTCCGTCATTATCAATGGTTATTTCCCGATACATAGGAGAAATCTCCATTAGCCCTTCACGGTTAATTACTCCCTGCATTAATCCCTGGTATACGATGGCTTTATTTTTATTGAAGGATGAAATACTGTCAATAACAAAATTCGTGAGTTGTTTACCAGTTTCTGAAAATAGGGCAGACTTGTTTTCATCGTTTTGAACTCCGTAACGAAGGCTTCCGATGGTGAAAATATTTTTATGCTTTAGTGGGATAATGTTGTTGCCATCGAGATCGATTACTCCGTATTTGAAACTTGTTCCGGTTTTATTAAAGACGATGGCTCTCAACCCATCTATCTTTATTCCATCGTACTTAAACGGAACGGTGACATTGCCCTTCAGGTCGATACATCCATGCTTGATGGTTACGGGATCAATTTGTTTTTTGGCAATGATGCGATCACCACCCGATGGGTAAAGGCTGGTGTACACAGGTTCTGTAATACGTTGGGCTTTTATGTTGATCAATCCCCATTGCTGCTTTGACTTGAAGCCTGTTACCTGTCCAACTACAGAGAAGCTTCCGTCACTCCACCCCAACCCTTCAAAAGCAGGGGTGATAATTACTTTGCCCGCTTCATCTTTTACGCCATACTTTCCATTCTCTTCAAAGAGCTGGTAATCTGCTGCCTGGGTTGACAGCATGAAGGCAAAGTATACAAGCAAAAGAAATCCGATGCGCATGGTGCAAAGTTAGGGCAAACTATCAAAACGAAAAAAGCCGATCCTTTGACCGGCTTATTTTGAATGTTTAGCTGAAGTTTCTTTCGAGGACCATAAGTTATCTTTTACGACCTTTAATAAACACATCAATTTCGTCAGGGTCGTAATTCATGTAGTAAAGGCTAATTTTTCCATCTGATGTGTTGTCGATAGTAGCAGGAATAGCGTTGGCCGTCAAAAACCAACCTGCGGGTAAAACCACCGTATTGTGGGGACGCCCGAATGATCTGTCCCAAACGAATTCATCACCAGCCATTAAGTAGCGGTTGGGATCCGTGTAGGTTTCCTCAATGCGCAACCGTGTTGACTGCCCTTTTTGTACAGCATCATACCAGATAACGATTACCTCAGTTTCAGCGGTGACCTCTTCCAGTTTAATTCCTTTCTCTGCCAATTGATTACCCTTCAAAGTTTCAACTTTTAACGGTTGGCCTGTATCCAAGTTTAAGGCTGAGGGGTTGGATGCTTTGCTTCCTGCTCTCACTACATTTAAGTAATTATTTTGTCCTTCTCTTGTTTCTGTATAGTCGTGATAAAGCCGGAAGGAATGGGTTTCTGGTTGCTGTAGGAAATAGACAATTTCCCGAGTTTGGTGGGCACGTTCTGGAACTTCATAAGTCACCCTTGCTTTGGTTTTGTCTCTCCCTTCACCGGATTTATAGACATATTCTCTTTTCTCCACTTTAAGATTTACTGAAGTTGGGAGTTTACGTCCTTCTATCCTTAGTGGTACCGCGGCAGGTCCGCTATTAATATAGCTTGCCTTGATTCTTCCATCGTTTTCCAAACTCACCTGAACAGGGTAATTGCATTTTATAATTTCGTACCCATAAGGAAGAATAACGGAGTTTCTTTTTATACCCAGGGAGCGTTCAAAAACGATGTGATTATTTTCTGTGTAATAACTTTTTGTATCCTGATAGGTTTTGTCAATGAGTAATCGGTATTCAGAATTATTGGCAATGGCATGTGCCAGTTGTACTTGTAAGTATTCCCCGGTATCATCTGCTTCAAGGTATCCTGCCTTTTTTGCATCGACTCCGCTTACCACTGACCATTTTAAATTTTGGCCGGTTCTTAAATCTTTTACAGTGTCTATTTTATGTTCGCTTCCTTTTCGTAAAGCGTTATAGTAATAAAGGGTTCCGGGTTTGGTGGCAGTCACTTCATAAAGAATCCGGAAACTTTGGCTTGCAGGGTCTAATAATTCATATCGGGTATAATCGTCAGCGGTGGTTTGCGACTGAGCAAACCCATATTGAACTATAGCCAGCGCAATAGCAGTGAGTAGTAAATTTTTCATGGTGAGGTTTATTGACTGAATGTATCATAATCCTCTTTGGTATCCAAATCTATAACGCCCAACGGAAACGATACCGTTTTAACTAGATTGATATTTTGTTGTATTACTTTTTTGGCACCTTCTTTATCTTCTATTTGAGAAAGTGCCATAAAGTGGGAGCGGTCAAAAAGTACAGGTACTCCCGCTGTTTTATTATAAGCCGAAGCAATTATTGGGCTTTTACTATTCAAGTAAGTGGTAGCGATCTCTTGAATATGGGATTTATTCAAATGAGGCTGATCACATACTGAAATGATGACGGCTTGTGCTTCAGGAATTTGATCTTCGATAAATTGTAAACCTAATTTAATGGAGGAACCCATTCCATTTTGCCACTGATCATTTTCTATGATATGTAATACGGTGGAGGCAATTACTTTTTTATGTGCTTCGGCCTGTGCACCCAATACTACAATTACATCTCCTGTATTTGCAGCAACCAATTCTTCAGCTGTTTGCTGAAGCAGGGGCTTGCCATGAATAAGTAGCAGTTGCTTTGACTGTCCCATCCTTGAAGATGATCCGGCAGCTAACAGAAGAATTGGAATTTTTTCTGGGTGTTGACTCAATGCGATAGTTTGGAATGACAGAAACTTTCTATCCGTTCTTTTTAAATTCTTTGTTGTCTGATCCGATATACACCTGTTTGAAGACCTGATCGCTTAAACGATCTCGTTGATGGATAGGACCGTTGCGGTATTTCAAAAACCCACCTGATCGGTGACTAAATTTAGACTGAATCTCCGCAATAATAGAGACGGCAATTTCATCAGGGGCTTCTGCGCCAATATCTAATCCAATGGGTGAATGAATTCTTGAAAGCATTTCATTATCCATTTCAATTCCATCTTTGAGGAATTCTTCACGCATTTTATCGAATCTTTTTCTAGGACCCAGAATCCCGATATACGGTGTATTGGTTTGAATTAATTTTTTTAACACATCCCTGTCATACTCATAATTGTGAGACATGAGAACGCAAGCTGTATAAGGTGTAATTTTGAAATCACGATCGATAAATTTCCGATCGCACATGGCTAGCTTGTCGGCTGTAGGGAAGAAGATCGGAGCGATGTGAGCTACACACTCATCGGTTACGTTTACTTCCCATCCAAGCGATTTTGCCAGCTGGCTCACAGGTCTTGCATCAAACCCACCTCCGAATAGAATCACGGACAAGGTGGGTTGAACCAATTCCAGAAATATTTCATACTCCTCTCCAGAAGAATATTTTTTGGCCTCAGAACGATGTGAACTAAAGACGGTTTTCAGGTCCTCAATAACCATCTTGGTTAATTCAGGATTGGAGAATTTATTGGTGACAATTTTATCTTCGTTGACGATTAGTTTTTCAGCTGTATTGTTTTCTGAAAAAATGGTAGCAACCGCAAGTGGCTGATCAGTTTTAATAAATTCAGCAAAAATAGAAACAGGATTGTCTGCCGCAGCGGAATCCAGTGGTTCAATCAACACATCGATTACACCATTGCATCCCAGACCAATCCCAAGGTTTTGATTGCTCTCTTCCGTGGTGTCATAAGTTACGGTCATGGCCACCTTGTCGGTCATTACTTTTCTGGCTTTGCGTAAAGCATCACCCTCCAGGCATCCACCACTAATTGACCCTACCCATTTTCCATCTTCTGTGATTAACATGCGAGCACCTGGACTTCGATAAGAAGAACCACGTACTTTTACCACGGTTGCCAGAGCGGCTCTCTTTTCTTTGAGATCCAGCTTTTGATATTCTTCAACAATGGTTTTAAAATCTTTCACATTCTAAAGTTAGTCGATTAGTCTTAAACTAAGCTGCTGTATCAATGGGTTATTCTCCGGGGTAAGTGTAAAAAACACATTAACACTTTTCTTTTCCCCTTTAATTACGAAATAACCTCTGAGTTGGTTCAAGGGAGTAAGAGTTCCCACAGAAGTAATGGGCCCAACTTCAGCGAAAATTTCTTCGATTTCACTTTTACGGAGATCGAGAGGCTTATCCATGTAGAAATTCTCAGCAAACAATTCAGGGGATTCGCTCCAGTTGGGAAGAATATTCATTAATTCAGCCTTCCTGGTTTCAAGAATTTTTGAAACAGGAAGTGTTCTTGGTTTCAATTGGGCTATTGATATAATGGTATCCATCACCTGCTCATTGGCCAGGCTGGGTGCGCCATACCTCCTGTTGCTAAAAGACACAATGCCAATTCCATAGTCTGGGAATATTCTCCACTCAGAGCCATACCCTGGCAGGCCACCACTGTGAGAAATGCGTACAATGCCTCGTGCGTCTTTGCGCCATCCCAAACCATAGGCGTAGCCGTAATCAAACGGCCCATATTGATTTTTACCCGGAGAATTATCATTCAGTCTCCAGACCTGATGCATTTCGCGAACAGAACTTCTTTTTACCGGACCGCTTTCCGGGTCATTGCGAGGGGGCCAGGCAGATAAATGGAAAGCAACATATTTGCTGAAATCTTCAATGGAGCAGAATAGTCCCCCCATTGCTCCGAAAGCCCCATCATGCAGTATAGGTTCTTCCTGCCACTGTTCGTTCACCCAATGATAGCCTAGTGCTATCTGATCCTCCGGGATTTCGGTGTATTCCCATTTGCTATCATTCATGCCCAGTGGCTTGAGTATGTTGTCAGTGATGTATTGTTGGTAAGATTTTCCCGTTACTTTATTAATGATGTTGCCCAATAGCGCAAACCCAAGGTTACTGTATTCATACGAAAGACCAGGTGCATTGGAAAAGGAGATTCCGTCTGTAATTAATGCAATTAACTCTTCATCGGTGTCATCTAATTGCCTGTCACCCCATGGGTTGTCTTCCGGGAAACCGGCCGACATCGTAAGCAAATGTTGAATGGTCACTGGCGGAGAGTCAGCGGTAGCATAGGTTATATTTTTGAGTTCCGGGATATAGAGATGAGCCGGGTCTTGCAGATCGAGTTTGCCTTCGTCTCTCAGTTTTAGAATAGCCATAGCGGTAAAGCTTTTGGACATCGAGGCTATTCTGTACAATGTCTTTGTGGTTGGGGCTTGTTTCGTTTCCCTATTGGCCTCTCCTGATGCCCCCGAGTGAATCATCTTTCCATCTGCGATGATGCCATAGGCGATAGATGGGTAGTGATTTCGTTCTGCAAAATCTTTGAAAATTTTATCAGCAACTGGAAAAACCTCAGAAATCTTTTCTAATCTGTCTTCATCCGTAAAGACAGGTGGTGCATAATCTGTTGCTCCTTTAATTTCAACTGTTTCTGAGGTCTGATGAGAAGGGGTCTGACAGGCAATGATGCCGATTAGACACAGTGTCGTTAGAATAGATAGTGATTTCATGCTTACAATTTAACTTGTTCGGTTAAATTTTGAAGCAATCTCACTTCATTAATTGGTCATAAATTTTCTTTACTTGCAAGTCTCCAAACCCATAGATGCCCTCCTGTTCAGAAAATTCCATAAATGCTTTGTTAAATGAAGTATTTCCTTGGTTAATTATTTCCTGAAGTATTCGTTCAGGTCTGCCCGGTGATTCGGAAGTTCTCCCAATTTGAGCTTCGCAAACCTCTTTCAAGTATGGAAATGCTTCATTAGGTGTATTTGATAAAGTTTTTAGCGTGTTATTATCCGAACTAGTATAAGCTAGCCAAAGATCATTTCCCAGTTGAATATCTTCAGGTGTCAGAAGTATTTTCTGCTCGTAGCATTTCAATAATTCTTCTGGTGACATAGGGCCAAATCCGTCCCATAATTCATCAGGATCAGCTATTGCCGGGTATACCCTATAAACTGAGATGCCTTTTCCATTCAGAAGACTTAGTGTAAACCAAAGATTTACCTGACAAAACAAATCATGTTCGAACCATAGGTTTACTTCATCCCCATCATTCAGGTCATTGAGTTTATTAAATTCAAAAGCAACCTCGTCCTGATAATTGATGTCACTTTCCGGATAAGTTGCCGACAGGTAGGATTCCCTGATACTCCAAAATTCCTCTAACGCAATTGCTTTTACCGGTCCCTCTACAAGGCACTCTCTGCTTATTGCAATGCTTCCTTCAAGTTTTCCGGCCGGAAAATTCTCAAGTAATGCGTCTCCTGTTAAAACGTGTAGGGTCATCTGGCTGATTTTACTTCTTTTGGTGTGATGGCGTCACCATTGTTGCCCCATGAATTTCTGATGTAGTTCAATACATCGCTTACTTCTTTGTCGCTCAAATCAAAACCAGTCATGAAACCATTGTACTGTACGCCATTAACAGTCATCGGGCCATTGGCTCCTTCCAATACTTGTTTAATGGCGCGCACTTTATCAGCCATTAAATAATCTGATTTGGCAAGTGGCGGATATACGCCTTCAATACCTTCTCCATTTTGCATATGGCAGGTAGCGCAGTTAGCAACGAAAATTTCCTTACCACGAACCATGCTTGCCTTCAGGTCATCATCTTGCGAGAGCGATAGTAAAATGCCTGTTAATGGAAGTAAGAAGAGTATAGCTTGAAGCCGTTTCATAAAAGTATGTGATATAAACCTTAAGTTTGATGCTAAATTCGTACCGCTAACGACAAAATTAGCATAAACGAAGTTATTGTTTTATTGGTTTAAAAATCAATCTGTGCATAAATACCAGTATTTAGTTTTTTTACTTGTTCTGTCAGGCGCTATACTTGGCCCACCTGCCCATGCTCAGGACAATGAATTGATTGTGGAGGTAAAAAATATTAAAGAGTCAATAGGGTTGATTTATGTAGCGTTGTATGATTCTGATGAAACCTACCTAAAGAAAGATATTTTTAGTAAAAGTGTAAGTGCTACACAGGGGAATATTCAGCTGGTATTTAAGGATTTGCCTTTTGGCGATTACGCTGTAAGCGCAATTCACGATGCCAATACCAACAAGGAGCTGGACAAAAATAGTATTGGAATCCCTAAAGAAGGCTTTGGATTTCTTGATGGAGAGATGGGCATGTTTGGTCCTCCATCTTTTGAAAAAGTGAAAATTGCATGGAGGGGAGGCAGTATAAAAATTGAAGTTCCCTTAAAGTATTATTAAAAGTCGATGCCGGACAATTGCCCGGCATCAACACACTAACCAACCAACTTCACAACTCAATCGTTTAATGCCTCATTCTATTCATTATAGCTTAATAACTTACCCTTTTAACTAGCAGGAATTTTTATATGCTGGTGTATAACTAAATATCCTTTCAAGTATTTAACAATTGAGTGATAGATATTGTTCTTTCGCTTTTCAAATTTTTGTCTGGGATAGGACATATTGGGTAGATAAGACCACAATAATTGGTTATGTGAATTGCTTAAAATTGCGTTACTTTCCTTTGTCTTCGACTTGACAGATTATTTCTACTGAAGGTCTGTACCTTGCAAATTGAAAATGAAAAACGTTGTTATCATCGGGAATGGTATTGCTGGCGTAACAGCAGCCCGGCATATTAGAAAAAGGAGTAATCATAGCATTACTATTGTTTCTTCGGAGACTGAACATTTTTTTTCTAGAACAGCGCTCATGTATATCTACATGGGGCACATGGGTTTTGAAAATACAAAGCCCTATGAGGATTGGTTTTGGAAAAAAAACCGGATAGATCTTGAGAAGGATTATGTAGATAAAGTAATCACAGCCGATAAATTACTCAAGCTATCAAGCGGGAAGACCCTTGCTTATGATATTCTTATCATAGCGACTGGCTCGAAGTCAAATAAATTTGGCTGGCCTGGGCAAGACCTCAAAGGTGTACAAGGCTTGTATAGTTTTCAGGATCTTCAGCTGATGGAAAAGAATACTAAGGATGTACATCGCGCAGTAATTGTAGGTGGGGGATTAATTGGAATTGAGATGGCTGAGATGCTTTTGTCCAGGAAAGTCGAAGTGTCCTTTTTAATTCGTGAAAATTCATTTTGGAATAACGTACTTCCGCGACAAGAAGCTGACTTGATATCACGGCATGTACGCGAGCACCATGTGGATTTGAGAGAAGCAACCGAATTGGATCACATTGTAGCTGATGATAATGGGAGTGTCAAGGCGGTAGTTACAAAAAGTGGGGAACAGATTGATTGTCAATTTGTAGGATTAACAGTGGGTGTTTCTCCTAATATAGATTTCTTAAAAGGCTCAGATATAGAAATACAACGTGGTGTTTTGGTAAATGAGTTTTTGGAAACTAACATTCCTGATGTTTATGCCATAGGTGATTGTGTGGAGCGTAAGTATGAGCTTCCCGGAAGAAGAAATATTGAGCAAGTGTGGTACACGGGCAGAATGATGGGTGAGGTATTGGCGCAAACCATTTGTGATTTTAAAACTAAATATGAACCTGGTCCGTGGTTCAATTCCGCCAAGTTTTTCGACATTGAATACCAAACCTATGGCAATGTATGGAATGAAATAAAGCCCAATGAGGCAGAGTTTTATTGGGAACACGAAAGTGGCAAAAAGGCCATTCACTTTGTGTGGGATAAGAACACCAAACAATTTTTAGGTGTGAACGTGTTTGGAATAAGGCTGCGGCATGAGTTGTTTGACCAATGGTTAAGAGAAAAGAGGAGCGTTCAGTTTGTTATGCAAAATTTGTCCGCGGCTAATTTTGATCCGGAGTTTTTTGACAAGCATGAAAACGAAATTGTTAGTGATTTTGAAGAAAGGGTGTTTGAGCTAAAATCTGCGATAGCATGAAATCATTACGAAGCATAGGCCTTATTTTATTTCTATTCTCATTTGGTCTCTTTCTTGGGTTATTCTTTATGTCTGAGTATGCCTTGACAGAAGAAATTTTCGAATCAAAAATCAAAATTGAACACCAGGAATCATTGCAGCCAGCAATGGCTGAGTTTTTTGACAAAACCTATAACACAAGCTTTTCTTTTGTAAATGCGATCAGCGATGCTATCAATAAAGTCAATGATGAGTTCAGGCAAGCTCAGCAATGGGATAAAGTAATCTATGATGATTATGTGGCTAGCCTGACAAAAGCATCCACTAAAGGAGCGGTTGTTGAACATACCACTTTGCTTTTCTTTTTGGTATTTGGTGTTGGTTTAATGGGTGCTCTGCTTTTTATTTTACCAAAAGCGAGTCTGGAGCCCGTTGGTATCAAGAACAATGGCATATTTCATGACGCCCTGAATAACAGAGGCTGGATAGGCATCCTTATAGGCACGCTTCTTATTGGGTTTTATATCATGATTTATTTTTATGATGCGTATATCATGAATTGGATCATTTTGGTAGAGCCACTAAAGCATTGGATATATCCGGAAGGTGAGTCAAGCCAATGGTTTTTATACGGTTTCCTCTACACATTTGCGGTACTGGTAATGGGTGGCAGGATGATTGTGAAGTACAGACACAGCAAGTATCAGGTATTCCGTACTATTTCGGTCATGTTTTTTCAGTTGGCATTCGCCTTTCTAATACCAGAGATATTAGTAAGATTGAATCAACCTTATTTTGATTTTAAAAACATGTGGCCGCTTGACTACGATTTTTTTGATGCGTGGCACATCAACATGTTAACTTCTGGAGGTGGATTAGGAATTTTTATGTTCGCCTGGGGTATTACCTTATTTGTTGTAGGAGTACCTGTGTTTGTTTATTTTTTCGGGAAGCGTTGGTATTGCAGCTGGGTGTGTGGTTGTGGCGGTCTGGCGGAAACGGCTGGAGACCCGTTTAGACATTTGTCAGACAAGTCGTTGAAGGCATGGAAGGTAGAGCGATGGTTAATACATGCTGTGTTGGTGTTTGCTGTTATTATGACAGTTGGAGTGGTCTATAATTTTATTACTGGTACTTCTACTATTTTAGGATTAGATACTTATACGTATCTCAGAAAGCCATATGGATTTATGATAGGATCCATTTTTTCCGGAGTGGTAGGAACGGGCTTTTATCCACTTATGGGTAACAGGGTGTGGTGTCGATTCGGTTGTCCTCTGGCTGCTTACCTTGGATTTGTTCAACGTTTTAAGTCAAGATTTAGAATCACCACCAATGGAGGTCAATGTATTTCCTGTGGCAATTGCTCTACTTATTGTGAGATGGGCATTGATGTGAGGTGGTATGCACAACGTGGTCAAAACATTATACGCTCTTCGTGTGTTGGTTGTGGGGTGTGTTCATCGGTATGTCCCAGAGGTGTATTGAATCTGGAAGTAAAGGATGAAAAGGGAAGGTTTGGTCAACCTGTTTTGTTGGGTAATAATCACGTTTCCTTACCAGAGATAAAGTCTGTAAATTAATATTCTTTGATTTGCAGAAATTGCCCGTGAGTAACTCCAAAATTTATGTAATCATCCCAGCTTTCAACGAAGAGAACGGGGTAGGTCAGGTGCTTTCTGAAATCCCCAAAGGTCTTGTGAATGAAGTGGTTGTGGTCAACAATGCTTCAACGGATGATACTGAGCGAGTGGCAAAAGAAGGTGGAGCTACTGTACTTCGTGAGCCGGTATCTGGTTACGGCAGAGCATGTCTTAAGGGTATTGCTTATGTGAAGGAAGCCACCCCATTACCTGATGTAGTTGTTTTTTTAGATGCAGATCATTCTGACTACCCTGAGGAAATGATTGATTTGATCCAGCCCATTTTGCATGGCAAGGCAGATATTGTTATCGGATCGCGTGTGTTGGGGCAGAAAGAGGCTGGTGCAATGACTCCACAGCAAATATTTGGTAATTGGTTGGCCACCCGACTGTTGAAGTTATTTTATGGAGTTAAATTTACGGATCTGGGGCCGTTTCGTGCGGTCAGGTTTTCTTCTCTGCTGGAAATGGATATGCAGGATAAAACCTATGGATGGACAGTGGAGATGCAGTTAAAAGCTGCAAAGATGAAAATGAAGTGCTTAGAGGTACCGGTTCGCTACCGTAAACGCATTGGGTTCTCTAAAATCTCCGGGACATTAAAAGGAACAGTGTTGGCAGGATATAAGATTTTGTATACGATATTTAAATACTTGTGATGGAGTGGTTAGTTGTAGGTGCCTATTCTTTATCGTTGCTGTATATATTTTTATTCAGCCTCGGTCAGCTGCACCTTACCTGGGTATATATAAAATCAAAAAGAAAGAAAGAGACTGAGGTCATTTATAACAATAGTTTTACACCACATGTCACAGTACAGCTGCCTGTATTCAATGAAAAGTATGTGGTAGAGCGTTTGATTGATGCGGTTAGCAAATTTGATTATCCAAAGGACAAATTAGAAATTCAAGTGTTGGATGATTCAACAGATGAGACTACTCAAATTATTCTCAGAAAGATTGAATCACTGAGGCCACTTGGGTTGGATATAAAATTGATCCATAGAGAGGACCGAAAAGGTTTTAAGGCAGGTGCACTGGATGAGGGGCATAAGCTGGCCAAAGGTGATTTTATTGCCATTTTTGATGCCGACTTTTTACCACATCCCGATTTTATAAAAAAGACGATCCCATACTTTAAGGAAAAGAATATTGGCGTTGTGCAAACGAGGTGGGGGCATATCAACAAAAATTATTCATTACTTACCCAGCTACAGGCCTTTGGATTAGATGCTCATTTTTCTATTGAACAATCTGCAAGAAGTGCGTCCAATAGTTTTATCAATTTTAATGGCACTTGTGGTATTTGGAGAAAGGATTGTATCGAAGATGCAGGGGGCTGGAATTTTGATACACTAACGGAAGACCTCGATCTTAGTTACCGGGCTCAGTTAAAAGGATGGAAGTTCCGGTATTTGGAGGAAGTAGAAACGCCAGGAGAATTGCCCATTTTGATGAACGCCATTAAATCGCAGCAATACCGATGGAATAAAGGAGGCGCAGAAACAGCACGTAAGAATTTTAAACACGTGTTTTTTTCAAAATTACCTTTTCTTAATAAGGCGCATGCATTTTTTCATTTATTCAACAGCTCAGTTTTTGTGTGTTTGTTGATTGCTGCTATTCTTAGTGTGCCTATGCTTTTTATCAAAAGTCGCTACCCGCAAATTGAATGGATTTTTGATTTAGGCATTGTGTTCATTATTGGATTTCTCTCTATCACTATATTTTATTGGATCTCTACAAAAAGATTTTACGGACCTAGATCCTCCAAATTGTTTTTGTCACTCTACCCTCGTTATTTGATGGTGTCTATGGGGTTATCGTTGCACAATGGCATTGCTGTGATGGAGGGGTTATTAGGGCATAAGACACCTTTTATCCGAACGCCAAAGTTTAATGTTACACTTAAAGGAGATGCTTGGAAGGGTAACGATTACGTGAAGGTAAAATTGAATGCCATAACCATCATGGAGGGTCTGCTGTGTTTGTATTTCATATTTGCAATAGCTTACGGTGTTTACCTTAAAGACATGGGCTTGATGTTCTTTCACGTTATGCTGATGCTAGGGTTTGGGGGTGTTTTCTATTATTCGGTGAAACCGACCGTCAATGCCTAGGCAAAAGCCTTTATCGTATTTGTTGTTTTTAGTTACGCTTATCGCTTATGGAATAATAGCATACATTGTGCCGCGCTATGAAACAACTCAACTCTTTGTTTTATATTTTTTATTGTTTGGTAGCTATCTCTGGATTCTAAAGACAGCATCAGATAAGGAAATTACATTTTGGGTAATATGTTCGGTAATATTCAGGCTTTCATTGTTGGTCGCAATTCCAACCTTGTCTGACGATTTCTATCGATTTATTTGGGATGGTAGACTTATTGCCAGTGGCTACCATCCTTTCGCTGAGCTACCGGGCTTCTACTTACAAAAGGAAATTCCGGGAATAGACTCAACCCTTTACGGGTTATTAAACAGTCCGGATTACTTCACCATCTACCCACCTTTTGCACAGTTTGTATTTTGGATTTCTGTGTGGATTTCACCACAGTCGGTAATAGGAAGTGTTGTTGTGATGAAGGTCTTGGTTCTTGCTGCTGAGATTGGAAGTATTATTCTGCTTAACAAAATATTGAAGCATTTTACAGTCAACTCTAAAAATGTTTTGATTTATGCGTTGAATCCATTGGTAATTCTGGAGCTTACAGGTAATCTTCACTTTGAAGCTTTTATTATATTTTTTATTCTGCTCTCACTTTACTTATTACTTCAACAGAAAATCTTGGTGGCAGGTATTGCCTTTTCATTTTCGATAGCAGCCAAGTTGTTGCCGATTATTTTGTTGCCAGTATTTTTAATTCGATTAGGGTTAAAAAAATCAATTATTTTTTACGGAGCCGTGGGAGTTGGAACTTTAGTATTTTTTTTGCCACTGTTGAATTTTGATGTATTGGATGGCTTCAGCGAAAGCTTTGCTTTGTATTTTAAAAGTTTTGAATTTAATGCCAGTATATATTATCTGGTGCGTGAATATGGCTATTGGGTTTATGACTATAATATCATTCAAACAGTCGGATGGAAGCTCGGTTTGATTTCAACAATTGTTATGTTATTGATTGCTCTTTGGCCTCTTCAGTCAATCAGCAATGGTAAACTAAAATTTGATCTTCGAAACTATAAATTCCCTGAAGATTTGATTACTATTCCGGGGATAATGATGTGGGTGATGCTCACTTACTTTTTATTTACTACCACTTTGCACCCATGGTACATTACAACATTGTTAATGTTTTCTGTTTTTACTTCCTATCGATTTGTGATGATATGGAGTGCGCTTATCTTTTTAACTTACGCTGGGTATACGATAGATGGGTTCACTGAAAACCTTTACTTTACCACATTGGAGTATGTTGTCGTGATTGGCTATCTTGTATATGAATTAACATGGAAAAGAAAATCTTTAGCTTATTAGCATTGGTATTTATTCTTATTCCTGCGTTGCAGGCGCAAACCGCCTATGACAAAAAACTCGAATCACTCTACAAAAATACGGTTCCTCAGATCAATCCTGCTGAAGTAAAACGTAAAAAGGATGAGGGCAAGCAGATCATTATTTTAGATATCCGGTCACCGGAAGAGTACGCTGTGAGTCATATTCCGGATGCTAAGTTTGTAGACTATAAGGAATTTAAAACCGAAGATGTTCGAAATATTGATAAGGATGCAGAAGTTGTAGTGTACTGCACAGTGGGCTATCGCAGCGAGCGGATCGGAGAAAAATTGTTGGACATGGGGTTCACCAATGTCAAGAATTTGTATGGAGGTATTTTTCAATGGACCAATGAAGGGCGGATGCTACTCAATAAAAGAAATCAACCTACTGATAGTGTTCACACTTATTCCTGGTGGTGGTCATCCTGGCTGGAACGTGGCGTCAAAGTATACTAGCAAGTGCAAAAAAGCTTATTGATTATATTCTATCGAAACCCTGAATTGGGGAAAGTAAAAACACGGCTGGCCGCTACGCTGGGTGATGATAAAGCTTTGGCTGTGTATTTGAGGTTGGTCAATCATACTCAATCGATAACAGAAAATTTGCTTATTGATAAAATGGTTTGCTATTCCCACTACGTGGATAGAGAGGACGGTTGGGATAATGACGGCTATCTGAAGCAACTACAAAAGGGAGAAACCCTGGGAGATAAATTGAAGTATGCAGTTAAAGGTGCATTTGAGAAAGGGTATCATTCAGTTGGTGTGATTGGATCTGATTGTTTCGAATTAACTGAGGATATATTGAAAGAAAGCTTTGAGATGCTTAAATCGTATGATGCTGTAATTGGACCTGCAAAAGATGGTGGGTATTACTTATTGGGGATGACGCAGTTTGTGCCTGACTTTTTTGTAAATAAAAAATGGAGCAGTGAGTCTGTGTCGAGAGATACTATCGAGGATTTTAAGAAGTTAAACTTAAGCTATTTTGAGCTACCTGAATTAAGCGATATAGACAGAGAAGAAGATTTGCCGGACGAGTTATTGGCTAAACTTCGATAACACTACCACTTATAATAGACACCAAAGTTGATGCTTGGGGATTTTGCAACGAGATGCCCTGATCCGGCACTATAGTAGGCGCCCGTTATACCAATGTCATCAGTAAAGCCGATTATTCCTTTCAACCCATATGCAAAATAACTTTGGTTATTCAGATAAAGTCCAGTGCCTAATTGGGTAGGACTTTCAACGGCCGTGCCATTTTCAAAGTTTTGTACAATGTCTATTACTGCAATAATATAAACACGCTTAACAAGTTGATACCCTATTTCCTCACTGAGTCTCCATTCGTTGCTATAATTATTGGTGCGTATGGCCATTCCAGTAGATATATATCCATACAACTTTGCTTTGCTGAAACCTACGCTAAGTGAAGGCACAATTGACAGCGCATCCAATCCTCCTCTTAAACCTGTAGCGTTATCATAACCGGCAGTAGGTAATTCAGCCAGCAGTTGACCACTGAAAAATATTTTGTTATTAAAAAAATTATGTCTTGCTGCTAATTGTATGTTTCCAAGCGTTGTAAGATCTCCTGAACCCGCTGTGATAGGAGTGCTTGGGATTTGCGATTGACCAGATTTCAGAATCTTTAGAGGAATTGATGCTATTATGGAAGTTCCTGATCCTATCCCGTATTCACTATAAACTTGTATGGTTTGATCGGTTACTTCGTTGTTTAAAGAATAAGAGCCACCATTACTCAGGAATAAATCCTTATAAGGTCCAATGGTGGTATAGCCAATTTGAGCATACCCTTTTCCTTTTTCTGCTACCCAGGGACTTTGCGCCAATGTGAAAGTCAGGGTAAATGCGAAAATAATGACTAATAGTATTTTCATCGTATTGTAATTAGCTATTGGATAATTAAGATACGAATAAAAGAAGGTTTTCCGATTGTTATTTCAGTTGATCTAAATCGCGAATTAGAATTTTTCTCCGATCAAAATTAATAAGGTTTTGATCTTTTAGCTCATTTAAAATTGTAGTCACTGTCTGCCTGGAAGTACCCGTAAGGGCGGCAATATCTTTATGTGTAAGTTTAGTAGGGATCATGGTTTCGAAACCGACCTTCTTACCTTTCCATGATGCAGAGTCTTTCAAAAACTCGATTATTCTTGTTCTGGCATCTTTAAATACAAGTAACTCTAACTTGCGCTCCAGTTTCATCAGGCGCAACCCAACAAGTTTTAATAATTTAAAACTTAACTCCTTGTCCTCTTTCATTAGATCTTTGAGATCATCAATGCTCAAAGGACAGATAGAGACATTGTCCATGGCCTGAGCAAAATCCTTTCTTTGATCTTCACCCGCTAAGGCAAGTTCTCCAAAGATTTCTCCCGTGCCTAATATTGCAGTTACTACCTCCTTACCATCATCCAGATAATGTCCAATTTTTACCCTGCCTGTAGCAATCATATAGATATGAGTGGCTTTCTCTTCCTGAAAGTAGATGAATTCATCTTTTTTAAATTCTGTAAAAATATGCTTCTCAGCCATTGTCTTTGTTTTATGAGGACAAAGCACATTGTAGAGGTTCACACTTTCAAAATACCATAGGGCGGTTTCCTTACTCATAATTCCAAATATAACAGCACAACATTAAAGTATGTTCAAAAATTCATTTGAAGCTGGAGAAGAGGGCTGCAATCATTAAGTTTGTGTTTCTTTTTTTAGAGCCATTGCATACCTATGAAGTTAACAGAAATTTGGATTTATCCTGTTAAGTCCCTCGGGGGGATTAGGCTACAAAAAGCGAAAGTGTTACCTAAGGGATTAGAGTACGACCGCAGGTATATGTTGGTGGACGAAAGCAATCGTTTTATCACGCAGCGAGTATTTCCTCAATTGGCATTATTTAAGTTGTCATTTGGTGAGAGTGGCTTTACCGTAACCCATGGCAGTGATGCTATTGACCTTCCTACAAGTCCGGAGAGCAGTACTGAACTCACGCAGGTTATCATATGGGACGATACGGTCATGGGTGTAGATATGGGGGAGAAGTTCAATCACTGGTTTTCTGAGCGCGCAGGCATAAAATGTAAATTGATTTTCTTCCCTGAACAAAACGAAAGACTGGTTGATAAAGATTTTGCCAGCAATAACGAACAAGTAGGGTTTGCTGATGGTTATCCTTTTCTCATTATAGGGCAAAGTTCTTTGGATGAATTGAATTCAAGATTGGATGAGCCGGTTCCGATGAATCGTTTTCGTCCTAATTTTGTTTTTGATGGAGGTAAGCCTTTTGAGGAGGATGATTGGGGGGATATCCAAATAGGATCAAATGGATTTACTGGATTGAAATTATGTGCACGGTGTGTTCTCACTACAGTCAATCAGGATACGGGAGAGAAAGGGACGGAACCATTGGCTACATTATCAAAATTCAGAAAAGTGGGAAGCAAGGTTAATTTTGGTCAGAATTTGGTGGCGCGTGATTGTTTTGAAGTAAAGGAGGGTGATGTAATTGAACCCTTGCAATAATGGGTATATATAAGTTATAATAATTGAAGAATGAGAAAGTTAATTTTATTTGTTGCAGTTGTAGGGTTGATTTCGAGTTGTACTAAATCCGAAAAACCGCTTCCTATTTTTGGGCAGCGGGAAGTAGTTAATGGAGATACCGTATACCACAAGGTTGCAAAGTTTCAGTTTGTGGATCAGGACAGCGCTATTATTACCAACGATACATTTAAAGATCAAATTTATGTGTCAGATTTTTTCTTTACGTCCTGTCGTACTATTTGCCCGATTATGAAAACGCAAATGTTGCGCGTCTATGAAGCAACAGCAGATTTGCCGGATGTAAAACTGTTGTCACATTCTATCGATCCGGAATATGATACTGTGGCTTTACTTCATGATTTTGCCAATCGATTGGGAGTGTCAAGTGACCGATGGCATTTTGTAACGGGGGTAAAAGATTCAATATATAAGATAGCACAAACCAGCTATTTCGCCACTGCCATGGAGGATAAGTCGGAGCCTGATGGTTTTATCCATAGTGGTGCATTTTTGTTGGTGGACAAAGAACAACGACTACGTGGAAAGTACGATGGTACAAAGGAAGAAGATGTAAACCGTTTGCTGGTGGATATCAAGCGATTGAGAAAGGAATATGAATAAGATTCCAATCGGTTTATTTTTTCTTTTGACGCTGGCCAGTTGCAACCCAGGTAAGAACTCAGGTCAGTCAGTTAAGTTTCAACAGTATTTTGTAGAAGGAGAGCAGTTGTACATACAACATTGTAGTAATTGCCACCAACAAACAGGAAAAGGACTTGGATTACTTTATCCACCTCTTGATGAATCTGATTATATGGATCAACACTTATCTGAGGTGATCTGCCTGATCAAGTACGGGATAAGTGGTGAGCTGATTGTTAATGGCAAAAGCTATAATCAAAACATGCCAGGCATTCCTACATTAACAGATCTTGAAATTGCTGAGATTACCACCTTCATTTATAATTCGTGGACGCACGATCAGGGAATCATAGAAGTGAAGCAAGTTTCAAAAACGTTGGAAGCATGTAAGACGAATGATTAATTGTGTTTGTAATACCCGCGGTTTCCATCAAAGTATTTTTCAGTAAGCTCCTCGTATTTTTGAATGTCCTCTTCCTTTATTTTTATTCCGTTTACGGTCAGCTTTCCATTTCCCCAGTTCATTGATTCTACCTTTTCTCCCTTCTTGAGATATCCATCTTTGATCAATTGTTCCTGAAGGGTACCTTCAAACTCCTTCATTTTTTTTTCGATATTCTTTAATTCAAATTCACGATCTTTCAACTTTTCTTTAGCGCGATCCAGGTGCTCTTCCATTTCCTTTAATCCGTCTTCAAACCTAAATTCAAAGTCATTATGAATATTCAGGTCTTTCAGTTGATCTGCCAAGGCTTCCATTTGGGCGCCAAAATCTTCGTCAAAGTGAAATTGGAAATTGTTACCAAAATTTTCAGCCCATTCTTCCATTGCGTGAGCAAATTCTTCGTTGTCAGCTCCGAAGTGTTCAAATCTTTTTTCCATTTCTCGGCCAAACTCTTCCCACTTTTCTGCCTCCTCATCGGTGAAGAAATGGTTTCGGGGAATTGTATCTCCATCAAAAGTGTAAGTGTAACTTTTATAAAAAGGAGCAGGAGGAACAGCGGGTAATGCAGATATTGGTGGTATCGCAGGGATGGGGGGTATAGCAGGTATGGCTGGAATTGCTGGCACTGCGGGTATTGCAGGGATATTGATACTAAAGTTACCAGAACCTGACATCATTGATTTCAACTCTTCATCTCCTTCAAAATTTTCTATGACCTCTTCATGTGGTTTTCCATCTTCATCGTAGGTGGTAATCACCTGTCGGGAATAAGTGGCTGTTTTTTGTTCTTTGTCTTTCGAGTTGTCCTTGTGGATAATAGTATCCGCTGCTACCGGAGATGGCTTAGTCATTTTTTCAGTAACCGCTTCTTTATCGTAACCGATAGTTAACCAAGAGGCACTTACAAGACCCACAACGATTAGTGTTGCCAGAATAAAAGGCTTGGCCTTACTCTGGTTTTGATTAGCTGATGTTTCCATAATTCTTTTTATCCTGTTAAAGACTTGAAATTTATTTTTATTCAGAGCAAGTGCGAGGGTGGGGGTACCTTGTTGATTTACCTCTTCAAGTTGAGCCAGTGCTTTTACATACTCAACACGGCTTGAGCCTTGATTGACCACCTGATCGTCACAGCAATGCTCTCTTTCTTTACGAATTGATTCTGAAATGATCCAAACGAATGGGTTGAAGAAAAGGATAACTTCAATGACGGATTGAAGGAGATTGATAAGAAAATCGTGCCTTTTAATATGGGACAGTTCGTGCACTAAAATTGTTTCGATCTGTGCTAATGGCAGCCCGGAAAGAAGCCCAATGGGTAACAGTATTACTGGCTTAGCATATCCCAAAACAATGGGTTTGTTGATATGAATAGATTCGGCAAGTTTCACCCAACGGGTTACTCCCATTTTCCTTGCAATACCTTCTACTTTCCGCTCCCATTCAACGCCTACATGAATTACGTTTTTCTTTAGGCGCTGAATATAGATAAGACCAAAAATAAAACGTGCTGAAAATAATAATACACCCAACAACCAAATGGAGATGATCCAAATCATGTTGGTGTTGATGGTGTTACTGATTATGGTCCAAAATCCATTATCATTTGAAATGGAAATACCTGGTGCTGAAGGCAACCCTACAAAATCAATATTGAAAGGTGTAGAGATAGTGGGTGAAGTGATATTGTTTAAATAAGAAAATGTAATAATGCCACTGCTTATGATCAGCAATAATGCGAAACAGTTGACAGCATATCTTAGTGTTGCCTTTCGGCTGGAAATAAATGAGAGCACTAATTTTGATAGTCCGAAAATAATTGCGCCTTGCCATAGGGTGTGGAGCAAGGTCCAGCCAAAAATGTATTTGATCATATCGGTTAGGAAGTAGTTCATTTTTCTCCTTCTAATTCATCTATGTATTTTTTAATGGCTTTCAATTCTTCTTTGGATGACTTGTTGTTGCCTAATGCGCTCATCACCAATTGTGAGGCAGAGCCTTCAAAGACCGTATCGATTATTTTTGTTACCATCTGTTGCTTCGTGTTCTCTTTGGTAGCGATGGCTTTGTACAAATGAAGTTTTCCGCTTTTTTGTCGGGATACAATGTCCTTCTCAAACATGATTTGCAAAAATTTCAGGATGGTAGTGTACCCGTTAGTTTCGTCCCCACCCATTTCTGCATGAACCTCTTTTACGCTGCATGGGCCTTTTTGCCATAATACATGCAGTATTTCCAGTTCTTTTTCCGTGGGTTTGGTATTGTTCTTCTTTGTACTCATTTATTACGAATTGTTTCGTATATCAATTTTAATACGTCTGTTTCACAGTTCCAAGCTATTTGTACGAATATTTTCGTAAGTAGTTTAGAATTGGGCCATATTTTTATTTCAAAATTCTTTTCTCTTACTTAAGCGCGCATTTTTATTATGAGAGAGCCGATTTACAGGAAAAGTATTTTTACCATCATTACACTGCTCTTGGTGTACTCCTTCCTGGTGTTTCTGATGTTACAATTAGAATCCGGAGCGCCCAACGCAAGGATTATTTCTGTACAGGATGGAGTTTGGTATGCCATTGCAACGCTCACCACAGTAGGTTATGGAGATCTTATTCCTGTAACCTATGGGGGGCGAATGCTCGGCTTTGTATTCCTGCTATCGAGTTTAGGAATTTATGGATTTGTTATTGGTCAGATCACAATCGTGATGAGAACGGTTAAAGAAAATAAAGCTATGGGATTAAACGGAACAAACTTTGAAGGTCACGTGGTTATAATAGGGTGGAATGACTTCAGTCAGTCGGTGATCGCTCACTTGATAGCAGCTGGGAAGAAAGTCGCCATAATTACGAAGGATAAACACGATATTGAAATCATTCGCGAATACTACACGGCAGATGAGGCTTTCACCTTGTATTCTGATTACAATAATTTTGATTTAATGGAGAAGTCAAATATCCGAAAGGCTTCTATAGTTTTTATCAATCTTCATGATGATACAGAAAAGCTGGTGTATGTTATTGACATAAAGAAACACTTTAGTGATTTGAATTATGTTGTAACGCTGGATAATGGAAATTTGAAAAGTACATTTCATCATGCAGGAGTTACCTACGCCATTTCCAAAAATGAAATTTCATCCAAGCTACTGGCCAGCTATATCTATGAGCCAGATGTAGCGCTGTTCAGTGAAGAGATTATTGCCTACGCTCATTCAGATGATGAGTATGATATGAAGCAGATTCAGGTGAGGGAAGGCAACCCATTGGCAGGCATGTTTTATGACAAGGCTTTTTTCGATTTAAAGAAAGAAAGCAACGTGGTGCTCATCGGGCTGGTGAAAATGGTGGATGGGAAGAGGAAAATGTTGAAAAACCCTGAAGGCTCTGTTACAATAGATCAAGGCGATTACCTGGTGCTGCTCATGGATCGCAAAGGGCATCAAAAGTTAAAACGACTGTTTCACATCGAAGAGGGTGTGTAAGCAAAACGCCCATTACTTTTGATAATGGGCGTTTCTGATTAAAGTAATTATAGTGTTATAATTGTTCTACGGCCTCCAGATTTTGGAATTCGAATTCTACATCATTCTTCAGATCGATGAAGATCACAGCATCCTTGCTAATTTTTCCGGCCAAAATTTGTTTTGAGAGTTCATTTAAGATTTCTCTTTGCAATACTCGTTTGAGTGGTCGCGCTCCGTATTGAGGGTCGAAACCAATTTTAGCAAGTCTATCCAGAGCCGCATCGGAGATATCAATTTTGATTCCACTCTCTTCCATTCTCCTTCGGATAAGATCAAATTGGATGGCTACAATTTTTCTTATATCAGCTTTGCTGAGAGGACGGAACATGATGATATCGTCTATCCGGTTGATGAATTCGGGTCTCACCGATTTTTTCAACAAGTCCACCACTTTCTCTTTGGTATCTTCCAGCACATCGAAGTAATTTTCTTCAGTAATACCTTCGAATTTTTCCTGAATCACATGAGAGCCAATGTTGGTGGTCATGATGATGATCGTATTTTTAAAGTTAGCAACACGGCCTTTATTATCCGTCAGTCTTCCTTCATCCAATACCTGAAGTAAAATATTAAATACATCAGGGTGTGCTTTTTCAATCTCATCCAGTAGAATCACTGAATACGGCTTTCTTCTTACAGCCTCGGTCAACTGGCCACCTTCATCATACCCTACATATCCAGGAGGTGCACCGATCAATCGACTTACAGAATGTCTTTCCTGGTATTCACTCATATCAATGCGTACCATGGCATTCTCATCGTTGAATAGGTATTCAGCCAAAGCTTTAGAGAGCTCTGTTTTACCTACACCAGTTGTTCCCATAAAGATAAACGATCCTATAGGTCGCTTGGGATCTTGTAATCCAGCTCTGCTTCTTCGTACTGCATCGCTCAAAGCATGTATGGCCTCCTCTTGCCCGGCCACTCTTTTTCCTAACTCCTCTTCTAAAGAAAGTAATTTTTCTCTTTCACTTTGAAGCATTTTAGAAACTGGTATTCCAGTCCATTTGGCAACTACCTCCGCAATGTCTTCACTGTCTACTTCTTCTTTTAGCAGAGAGTGCTCGCCCTGCAGCTCTTTCATTTTTTCCTGAGCTTCTTTCAAACGGTGTTCAGCTTCCGTCATTTTTCCGTAGCGAATTTCTGCAACAGCACCATAATCGCCCGCCTTCTCTGCTTTCTCTGCTTCAAATTTTAGTTTGTCAATGTTTTCTTTTTCTCGCTGAATGCCATGAACAACTTCCTTTTCATTTTCCCACCGTGCTTTGAGTGCATTGCGTGACTCAGAGAGTTCGGCAATTACTTTGTTCAGAACACTTTCCTTCTCTTTGTCTTTTTCCCTGCGAATAGCTTCACGTTCAATTTCAAGTTGCATGATCTTACGATTCAATTCATCCAACTCGACTGGCATGGAATCCATCTCCAACCTTAGCTTCGCTGCGGCCTCATCCATCAAGTCAATGGCTTTGTCAGGCAGGAATCGATCTGAGATGTAACGGTGAGATAGCTCCACTGCGGAGATAACCGCATCATCTTTTATTCTTACTCCATGATGCAATTCATATTTGTCTTTAATTCCTCGCAGAATGGAAACAGAATCTTCCACAGAAGGCTCGTCCACCACAACGGATTGAAAGCGTCTCTCCAGTGCCTTATCTTTTTCGATATATTTTTGATACTCTTTGAGTGTAGTTGCACCGATGGCATGTAACTCACCTCGGGCAAGTGCTGGTTTCAATAAGTTAGCCGCGTCCATGGCGCCTTCTCCACCGCCTCCGGCTCCTACCAGTGTATGAATCTCATCAATGAAGAGAATGATTTGACCTTCAGCATCTATTACCTCTTTAATAACTGCTTTTAAACGCTCCTCAAACTCTCCTTTATATTTCGCGCCAGCTACCAACAAGCCCATGTCGAGAGAGACAAGAATTTTATCTTTAAGATTTTCTGGTACGTCTCCATCCACAATGCGTTGAGCCATACCTTCTACAATAGCGGTTTTACCTACACCAGGTTCGCCCAAAAGAATGGGATTGTTTTTGGTACGTCTTGACAAGATTTGAAGCACTCTTCTGATCTCTTCGTCACGACCAATTACGGGGTCAATCTTTCCTTTCTTGGCCAGGTCATTTAGATTTTTGGAATAGCGTTCCAGAGATTTGTATTTCGTTTCTGCATTCTGATCTGTCACTTTATTTCCACCTCTCAATTCCTGTATGGCTTTAATCAGCGCAGATTTTTCGAAGCCCACATCCTTCATGATAGAGGACACCTTGTCTTTGGTGTTTAGCAACGCCAACAGCAAGTGTTCTACCGAGATGTACTCATCCTTCAACTCGCGCAATTCCTTTTCTGCATTCTGGAGCACCTGGTTGGTGGTAGAAGACAAGTGGGGTTGCTGGCCAGTTACTTTAGGAAATGAAGCAAGGACTTCTTGTAACTTGGTATCCAGAATGGCCTGAGAAATGTTGAGTTTTTTTAAAATATAAGTTGAGACGTTTTCGTCCGTTTCCAGAATGGCCTTCAACAAGTGAGCAGGCTCTATGGCCTGATGTTGATGGCTCACGGCAATCTCTGCAGACTTTTGTAACGCTTCCTGAGACTTTATTGTGAATTTATCGAAGTTCATAATGTTTCAATTTTATCAATACTTATCAAATAGTAATCCACCACGGAAAACCGTGTAAATCAGGTAATTATGTCAGTATATTGCCCTGTCCTAACATCTAATCCGCCATTTTGACTGGATATTTTACCTGAAGTATAATGTCTTTTTCTTATTCAGCACTGATATGGCTACATTCGATCCCTTAATTTGAGACAAACCATTCCAATACAAACTATGAAAAAGGCATCCTTTCTATTATGCGTTATTTTTCTTTTCTCCTGCCAACCTAAGCAAGAAAACACCGGGCAACCGCAGGTTGTTTTCAAATCGGTAAATGTGATACCTATGGATCAGGAACGTGTATTAGAAAATCAGGATGTAGTAGTTAGTCTTGGAAAAATTGTGGCAATGGGGGAGAGTGGACAAGTAACTTATAATGATGACGCTACAATCATAGATGGAGTTGGGAAATATCTAATTCCTGGATTGGCAGAAATGCATGCCCATGTGCCGCCCATTGATGATATGGAGCCCATGAAGGAGGTACTTTCTCTCTTTCTTGCAAAGGGCATCACTACCATTCGAGGTATGCTCGGACACCCTTTACATTTGGAGCTCAGGGATAAGGTGAATAAGGGTGAAGTACTGGGGCCGCACTTCTACACCACTGGTCCATCCTTTAATGGCAACACCGTAAAGACGGCAGAGGAGGGAGCACAACGGGTGCGTGATCAGAAAGCAGCTGGTTATGACTATTTGAAAATGCATCCGGGTTTGGTGCCTGAAACTTTTGCTGCCGTAACGTCCACCGCCAACGAATTGGGAATTCCCTTTGTAGGTCATGTCTCTTTCGATGTGGGTATCGATCGCGCGATTGAAGCTGGCTATTCTTCCATCGATCATATGGATGGTATTGTTGAAGCCTTGGTTCCCAACATTGAAGAAATAGGAGAAGAAGGAAACGGGCTCTTTGCCATCTACTCATCACCCCTGGCTGATACCACCAGAATTCCAGAAATCATACAAGGCTTAAAAGAGAAAGACATTTGGATGGTACCAACACAATCGCTTGCAGAACGTTGGATGTTTCCAGCAGAAGCGGACGAGCACCTGAGTGCTCCAGAAATGAAATATATGAGTCAGCAAGTGCTGGACAACTGGAGAAAAGCCAAAGACGGATTGCTGGCTGACAAAAGATACAACGCAGATAAAGTAAAGGACTATATTGAATTAAGAAGAAAGCTTATCTACGAATGCCAGAAAAATGGCGTGGGTATTTTATTGGGATCTGATGCCCCACAAATATTTAATGTGCCTGGATTTTCAGCCCATTATGAATTGAAGTATTTGGTAGATGCCGGACTTACTCCGTTTGAAGCATTGCAGACAGGAACCATCAACGTGGCTGATTATCTCGATAAGGAGAATGAAGGCATAATCAAGACTGGGGCAGTTTCTGATCTGGTATTACTCAATGCCAATCCACTGGAAGACATAACCAATACGCAGGCCATCGAAGCTGTGATGATAGGAGAGACCTACCTATCAAATGAAGACATTAATGCAATGTTGGAAAAATTGGCCAGGCGTTAATCCCAGCCATCCAGAACTATTTACCTTTCGAATAATCATCTCCGTAATACTTGCTGGTGATCCGGGTATGAAATTCTTCTGCCCTGATGGGTTCATATTTTGGTGTGCCCGTATTGGGTAACACCTCCAATATTTCATCTTCCCACACATAAACGGCCATGGGTAAGCTGATGCGAGGTTTGCCGTTTAGTCTTTTATTACTGGGCTTACTTACACGATGGGTAGTGGAAGGCATGATGTCGTTAGTGATGCGTTGCATGTAATCACCCGTGTTGAGGATAATGGTACCGGCAGGTGCCTTCAACCGAATCCATTTCATGTTGTTGCGATTCAACACCTGTAAACCATCTACGGATTGTGCGGGAAGGATGGTAAACAAATCCACATCTTCATGCCCCAGCATTCTTCCGGCTCCAGATGCGTCATCCTCTGCGCTGATAGCTGGGTAGTAATTTAGGCGAAACCCGAAGTTGGTGCCTGTTAACTTTTTATCATACAGATGCGGATCACATTTCAGGTAGGTAAGAATGCTTTGCATGATGGGAAGAATCAACTTTTCATGCTCCAACACTATTTTTCTGAAAAATGGTTCGTAGCCAGGCCTTGGCCAGTAGTCGGATTCTTTAAAATTGGGATCGTTGTCAAAATTGAAGGCTCTTCTGCAAAAGACCCAGCCTTCAACCAGATCCGGGTGAATAATTGTAGTTTCTTTAACGGGAAAGTACCCCTGGTTCACCGACCCTACCCTTGCAGCATGGTACTTCATGCGTTCCTCGCGCGTAGTGGTTTTAAAAAATTCTTCAATCTTTTTTTCGGCTTCCGTATAGAGAGAAGCATCAATGCCATGACCAGATAAGATGGTGAAGCCGATGCCCTCCATAGCCTCACCCAATTGCTGAGCAAATTCTCTTTTACCTTCCTCCCCACCGTTAAGGAACAGGCTCAAGTCGGAAGTTTTTATTTCGAAATCTTCATCAAACTGCTCTTCCCCCTCTTTTTCAGAAAGGTGGTACGTCTGATTCTTATTTACTTGTTCGTATCTCTTGAACTCCTGATTGACCGCCTTAACGCCCTTTTCCTGGTCAGATGCCATAACTACCTTTTTAATAAGAGGTTAAATATAGTAATTATAGGCCCGCCCTTGCCAGCACTAGTGTGGGAATGGCTCAACCTGCACCCTGGGTAGTGCCTTATTAGAAGATATATTGACAAACCCTTCCTTTTGTCAATTATATTCGTTATACTCTCAGATATGGATTTTCTCTTTTAGTGTCTTATCCTTCCTTCCTATTGCAATTGCCCTTCGGGATCATCAATTGAAATCTACCGCTGATAGGAAAGCGAGTATTCATAAGCCTGAATAGCCTTAAAAATTTTACCAAAACACAAGCATGCGTCAACTAAAAATCACAACTAGAATTACCAACCGCGAAACACAATCGTTGGATAAGTACCTTACAGAAATAGCTAAAATTAGCTTGATTACAGCAGAAGAGGAGGTCAATTTAGCACAGCGCATCCGCCAGGGAGATGGAGCAGCTCTTGAAAAACTGGTCAATGCTAATTTACGATTTGTTGTTTCTGTGGCTAAACAATACCATCAGGTAGGCATGACCCTCAGCGATCTGATTAATGAAGGTAATTTGGGTTTGATTAAGGCGGCTTCCAGATTTGATGAGACAAGAGGATTTAAGTTCATTTCCTATGCTGTATGGTGGATCAGACAATGCATATTACAGGCACTGGCTGAGCAATCCAGGATTGTGAGATTGCCAATGAACCGAATAGGGTCATTAAATAAAATAAACCAAAGCTTTTCTGAGTTGGAACAGAAACATCAGCGCGAGCCTACCAATGAGGAGTTGGGAGAAATGATGGATATAACCCCTGCAAACGTTGGGAATATTTTAAGCCACCGAGGGCGAAATTTATCCATGGATGCTCCAATGGGGAATGATGGTGATGCTGGTAACCTGATGGATGTAATGCCTGATGGAGATGCGGTATCACCTGATGCCAGTTTGATCCAGGCCTCATTGGCAGATGAGATCAAGTTGGCACTCTCTACCTTATCAGAACGTGAATCTCAAGTGCTCTCTATGTATTACGGCCTATCGGGAGGGCATGCTTTGTCATTGCACGATATAAGCAATCAATTTGATTTGACTCCGGAACGCGTGAGACAGATCAAAGAGAAAGCAACACGCAAATTGCGCAGAACTTCGAGACTGGATGTACTGAGGTCCTATCTGGGATAAATGATGCAGATCAGGAAGTCATTATATGTGCAAATTGGATTCTGGATTTTTTAAATTATTACTTCCCTTTCCTCAGCACCACCCCTGATCTTGCATCAATAAATTTCCCAGCGTCTACAGCGAGTGTTCCATTTACGAAAACGAAATCAATTCCTTCCGGATATTGATGCGGGTTTTGGAAAGTAGATTTATCGGCCACAGTTTCTGGATTGAATACAACTACATCAGCAAACGTATTTTCCTTGATGCGGCCCCTTTCCTTTAGACCCAGTCGATCGGCAGGCATCATGGTCATCTTTTGAATGGCCACTTCAAGTGGAATTACTTTTTTTTCGCGTGCGTACAATCCAAGCACTCTTGGAAATGTGCCATACCATCTTGGATGAGGATGCCCGTCTCCAGGAACTACCAGTCTGCCATCAGAGGCGATCATAGTTTGTGGGTGTTGCATAATACGTTCTACATCGGCATCATCCATAGCAAAATATACGCAGGAGGCACCTCCATTGAGTTGTGCTTCCATAACCAGCTCCGCGCCATTCTCTACGGTAGTTTCCATTTTTCTTTCCACCAGCCAATCGTGTAATGTTCTGCCCTCCAAATCTTTTTTCCATTTTACCAGTGCAAACTGTACCCGATTCAAATCAGCACCACCACGATCATATAATATATTATGAACAATGCCTTTTTTGATGCTGTCTCTTAGTACTGGGTTGTCCAATCGCTTTTTAAACTCCGGTGTTCCGCCAGCCATTGACCACGATGGAATTAGAACCGCTATGCCTGTGTAACTTGCATTGTATGGATATTGATCCATCATTACATCGATGCCCAAATTTCTTGCACTGTCCACCATGGCTAATGTTTTTACGCTACCTCCCCACATCTTTGTGCCGATAGCTTTGTGGTGAGTGAGTACCACTGGTATGTTGGCTTCTCTTCCGATTTCAATGGCTTCGTATACAGCTTCAAGCAAGCCAATACCTTCCTCCCTTAAATGTGAGGTATATATACCGTTGTATTGTGAAGCTATTTTTGAAAGTGCGATTACTTCATCAACATTTGAAAAGGCCCCTGGTAAATATTTTAACCCTGTAGAAATTCCATAGGCACCTTCTTTCATGCCTTGCTCCACTTGTCCTTTCATGGATGTCAGCTCTTCTTCGGTAGGTGCTCTGTTTTCCAACTTCATAATATTTCTTCTGATGGTATTGTGCCCCACCAGAAAAGCCACGTTCATGGTCATTCCGATACTATCGGCTTTGTCAAGGTAACTTCCTATGGGCCATGGTGAAGATCCGTCCGGGCCACCGAGTGAAGTGGTTACGCCCTGCCGGATGGCACTTTCTGCAGATGGCAAGTTGAGTAATGGATCCAGATGTGCATGCAGGTCGATAAACCCTGGAGCAACAGCCAATCCGGATGCATCAATGATGCGCTTCGCTTTTGCACTGGAGAGGTCTCCTATTTTTACAATTTTATCTTTGTTGATGGCAACATCTGTTTGCACTGGAGCATTTCCTGATCCATCATAGACCATCCCGTTGATGATAACAACATCATACTCTTGTTGACATCCAAAAAGAAAAGCAACGACACTGAGGGTGAGAATAATTTTGCGCATAGGTATTTGATTTTGAATTAATCAAGATCGCAAAAAAATAGATCAGTTGCAGGTTTTGCTTACCTATTGGATAATATGCTTTAAGAATGGAGTTATAATGGGCTACCCACAGATACCTGCTGGCCCAATTTGGCATTTTTCACAGGCACAGGTGAGGCGATACAACAGGTAGAACCCAGCAAAAAGGTGCCCAATTCCTGACCTATGGTTACCAGGGAGCCAATGTTGAGTTCTTGTGCCATTACAATGGTGCCTACCGCGGGACCTCCAACAATAGAGAGAAACCAATGTTCGCCTTGTTTTGATTGGATATCTACATTGATTCGTTCATTGCGAAGTGCGGGTAACGAAGGATCATTTTTATACACCCATGGTCTTAATACTACCAGATCGCCAGGTATATGTTCGATGCGTGTAACAGTACCATTGATAGGACTATGGATGCGGTGATAGTTATTGTTGTGAAGAAAAACATTGGAGAAGTAATAGTCATCTGGTATTTGATCGCCAATAGCTCCAAAGATGGTTCTGAGATGTCGTTTATGCCCTTTGACTTTAACCAGTTCGGTTTCTTTCACCTTACCATACTCACATAATAAGCCTTCACAAGGCCAGGCTGTATCTGAATTTATTTTAACTGGTTCCTTATATACACGAGTGAAAAAATCCTGGAAGTTTTGGTACGTGCTGCTGCCGCTTGCAGGTTTGAATTGCAAAAGATAGGAAGGGTCATCGTAATTAAACCGGCAGTAAGGACCAATGATATGTTTGCTATAACTCTTTACGTATAGTTGTGCATAAAATTTGGATAATGCTCTTTGCCAGTTGGAAGGCATATTGCCCCAAATATTCAATGAAAAAAATCTTATGAAATTCCTCATCATATTCATTTAGGCTTAAAGTTCGCTGCTGAGCTTTTAAGTTAATGATTACGAATGGCCGAGGCAAAAGGTTATCGAAGAGTGCTTAATAGCAAGATATCTACCGCGATTTTAGGTATATGTTGTGTTGTTGATTAGTTAAATTAAAAGGCTAATTCAACCTGCAGTCTTGTCATGAGCACATCATCTTTTGAGTCTTCTTTTATCAAAGTGAAATCACTTTGAATTTTGAGATTGTGACCTACTATATACCTTGACAAACCAAGTGTATACTGGGTATTTTCATTTCTGAGCGTAATTTTCTCCGGTGTCACCTGAGTAAAACGACCCGCTATTTCAAAATTATTTTTAAATAAATATCCTGCTTGCCAGCTGATTCCAGAGCCAGTATAAAAAGCTTCAACAAAATTACCTGCACCATCCAAAATTACCGGACCATCGGGAGATTTTTTGTTGGCATATTCAATGAGTGAAGAAATACCATTGTATTTAAAATAAGCATCAATAAAAATTGATTCCAAGTCTCGCTGGGCAGAAAGAAAATCACCTAGCTGACCTCGTTGTCTGGTAGCTCTGTCGTTATAATCATAGGTGACCCCGATGGAGAGTTTAGGTTTTTCTTCTCTGCTGAGGTCTGAACTAAAATAATCACCTCCATTGGTAAACTCTCCAAAAGGAAGGTATTCTCCACGCACCGTGTAATCATAACCGCCAACCTGGTTGGTAATGATATTACGTCCGTCTCCGGTAGAAATTGAACCAATTAATTTTATTTTATCTTCCTCATAGTGTAACTGAATTCCTGCATCGCGGTCAATATTGAACCTTGAATTGACGTTACTTCTGTCAACAAATTGGAGAGCTTGTGAACTAATCACACGTTCTCTATTACCAGGTAACTTTGTTTGCCCAAACCAAAGTGTCCAGTGTGGCTTAAAATTCCATTTCAGTACCGCATCAAGAATAATGCGTGACGTCTCACCCGTTTGCGGAATATCACCACCACTGATGTCTTGATTGGAAATACCTAATTCAAGTTTATAGACAAGCTTGGGGTTATATACGAAGCCATCAAATTTTAAACGGTACCTTCTGGTAAGCAGTCTATCATCGTAATCTTGATTTTCAAGGTTAAGACGGCCGTCATATAATGTTTGAAATCTAAGACCAAATTTGAGAGCGAAGGAAGAGTCAGCTGCCGTTATTCTCAATCCCTTACCGAATTTGTTTTTGGTAATGTCTTGGGCATTGGTATTTGTTAGCGTAAGTACGCTAATGAACAGCAAACAGATAGTAACCTTGAAGGGAGACAACATAAATGTTTTAGAAGGTTTTTGTTGGAATAATTTCACAAAACTAGCCAATATGATATGGGGTAAGAGTGATATCCATCACAGACCAAATTTTGAGCCTCTACAAGGTCTAATACTAACAAACCGATAGTCCGTTTATTCAGCCAATTTTGAATGTGATTTTCGTTTTAAAATTTTCTGCAATGTGTGGGTAGAACCGATCTCCCCACTTTAATCAAGTATTAAGAATGTGAATTTAATTTTGTATTTAGGTTAAGAATACGCAAAAAATCGTTCAATATTGGTGGTATGCCCTTAACAATTTGTTAACATAAACTTAATATTGTGGCGCCACACTCCAATACTTCCTGTAATTAATTATTTGGATCTAGAGGCATTTATCTAAAATTCAGCTGGGCCTGGATTCTGAGCAGGCTACCTGACTGATCGTTATTGGGTTTTACGGCATCCTCGAATCTCCTGGAGGAAATGGTATACATGGTGACCAGTTCAAAGGCATCTACAGGTTCCCATTCAAGGCCAATTTCAAGTTCTCTTACATTATAACTTCTTGCATCGAGTTCGTGTTTTTTACCACCATCATAATATTGGTACCTAAGGAAGGGATATAGTTTTTGATTTTTAATGTCTATTTTATAGTTAAGTGTGGCATATCCACCGGTTAAAGAAGATTCTTCAATAGCATTGGTTTGCTTGTTGTATTCCGGGCCTCTACCAATGTTATATTCAGCCTGAATACCAAATGGTCGTGGATAGAGTACCATCGAAACCGCTGCACGTTCATCAAGGTAGTTGAGATCAGAGGTGGTGGCCACCCCAGAACTCACAGAGCTCATTACAAATTGACCTGTATATGCCTGAATACCAGGTTCAATAATCTGACTTCCAATGACAAATGGATAGCTGATTCGAGCCACAATGTGAAGCTCATCATTTAAGTCAGGCCTGTTCGGAGTTTGCCCATTATAGGCTCCAAAGGCAAAAACACCATAGTCTCCTGATCCCTTAAACCCATCCCTTACCAACATCGAAAACCGCTGCCTGACTTCTTTGGGAGCCCAGTAAAAAAATACCCCTATATCTCGTTCATTGGACAGGGCACTGTTGATACCATCATTTCGATCTAGCGGCAAGCGATTTTGACTGGATTGTAAATTTTCGAAGCCATAGGGTACCTTACTTTGGCCAATTCTGAATCTGAATTCATTGTCCTTGTCTACGCCAATATCAAAGTAAGCATCCCGTAGTTGGGCAAAGTTTAGAGAGCTTGAACTTGGGGCGCTTGCAAAGTCAGGTTGAATGTAGAAATAAACCTGCTTGCTGATTTGTCCCGAGAAAATAATTCGCATCCTTCGTAAGAAGAAACCCCCATTTTCACCCCAGGAGCGATCGCATTGTTCGCACTTCAAATCGGGATTGGTTTCCAGCAGGCGATTGTACCTCACTTGAGCATATCCACGGATATTGAAATTTTGAAACCAGGGCTTCACTTCCGGCTGGTGTTCAGTTTTTGGTGGTTCTGTCTGTGCCAGCAAGCCAGTGGTGGCAACGGAAATCAAGCCAAGGGCAATAATAGAACGCATGAGGTAAATCCGCATATAATGGTTGGTATCTGATGGTGTAAATTAGGCCAGTGCCATATTTTGGGCGCAAAACTATCTAATTGCCCAACACCTTCTATTTTCTAAAAGCCAATCGTGCCAGAAGATGGAAAGGCTCAGTATGTATTTATTAACAATTTGGTAATATACGGAAGCAACAAACCAATGAGTTGGCGAAGTATGTATATATCATTGAATATAAGGATGTTACAAGATATTTACCCAGCTTCAATGGGCCAGGCTAAAAGTGTAAGAAATAGTGAAACAGTAGCGATTTTATTAGACCACATAACAATAGCTTAACATAAGCTTAACATTCCGTGTCCGATGCAGGATGGGGACTACGGTACTTTTGTGGAAATTTTAATACACCTCTATGAATCTGAAATCACACACTCTTTTACTTATCGCAACTGCAGGGATTTTTATGGCATCATGCGGGTCAAAAAATGCTGAATCTGGATCGGATGTTTTGACCGGAGAGGTAAAAATTGATGGGTCAAGCACAGTTTATCCTATTACTGAGGCCATTGCAGAGGAGTTTAGAGTGGATCAGCCTAAGGTGAAAGTAACGGTTGGCGTTTCGGGAACTGGCGGTGGATTTAACAAGTTCAGTCGAGGTGAAACAGATATTAATGATGCATCTCGCCCGATTAAGGAGCAGGAAGCCGCTATTTGTACTGAAAACAATGTGAAATTTCTTGAGCTAACCATCGCCTATGACGGGTTGGCTGTATTGGTTAATAAAGAGAATACATGGGTTGATCATTTTACTGTTGAGGAACTGAAAAAGATTTGGGAGCCTTCAGCTCAGGGAACGATCACCAAGTGGAGTCAGATTCGTGAAGGATGGCCTGACGAGCAGTTTAACCTTTATGGTCCTGGTGTAGCCTCGGGTACGTATGATTATTTTACCGAGGTGATTGTAGGAGAAAGTGGCTCCAGCAGAGGAGATTATACCGCCAGTGAAGATGATAATGTTTTGGTTCAGGGAATTTCAGGAGACATTAATTCTATTGGATTTTTTGGATTGGCTTACTACGAAGAGAATATTGATAAGTTGAAATTAGTAGGGGTGGATAGTGGTAGCGGCTCCATCGAACCATCTGAACAAACTGTGAAGGATGGTACCTATGCGCCTTTATCAAGGCCAGTGTTTATATATGTGAGTGATGTGGCGGTAAAAAGGCAAGAGGTAGTTGAGTTTGTTAATTTTTATTTGAACAATGCGTCAACATTGGTTCCAGATGTAGGTTATATTGCTCTCCCGCAAGCAGAGTACCAGAAAGGACTGGATGCATTTAAAAATTTTATTACTCCTGCCAATCAATAATCTCTAAACAAAGAAACTGCATAGCCTTTCGGCATAGCTTCAAAGTAGTTTGAAAAAACCGGGTGAAAGAATAATTGAGGGAGCGCTTGCATTCAGCGGGCTGGTAACAATACTTACCACTGTAGGTATTATAGTTGTGCTCTTTAGCGAGTCGTTCACATTTTTTCAGCAGGTTTCAATTTTTGATTTTCTAACGGATACGCAGTGGACCCCCTTGTTCACACAGAAGCACTATGGCATTATGCCATTACTGGTGGGTACCTTCCTTACCACGGCCATTGCCATCGCCACTGCTTTACCGATAGGCCTTACTATTGCAATTTACCTTAGTGAGTATGCCAGTAAAAATTTTAGAAAGACCGTAAAGCCAGCATTGGAGTTACTTGCCGCAGTACCAACTGTTGTTTATGGTTTTTTTGCACTCACCGTGGTTACTCCTTTTTTACAAAGTATAATCCCTGGTGTTGGAAGCTTCAATGCGCTGTCTGCCGGCATTGTAATGGGTATTATGATTATACCTATGATCTCTTCGCTAAGTGAAGATGCGTTGCACGCACTTCCCAAATCTTTGAGGGAAGCATCATTTGGTATGGGAGCCACCCCTTTTCAAACTGCATTTAAGGTTGCCGTACCCGCTGCTTCTTCAGGGATCATCGTTTCTGTGATATTGGCGATTTCAAGAGCCATTGGCGAAACCATGGTGGTAGCCATTGCCGCAGGCCAGCAGCCTATTCTTACTTTCGATCCGAGAGATGGAGTGGAAACGATTACTGCTTATATCGTCCAGGTAAGTCTTGGTGATGTGCAGCACGGGTCTATTGAATACAAAACCATTTATGCGGCAGGAGTAACTTTATTCCTCTTCACTTTTGCCCTGAACAACGTGAGTTATTGGGTGAAGAAAAAGTATCAGGAGAAATATGAATAACCTAAAGCGAAATAGAAGGATTGACAAAGCATTCAAGTATGTGGGCATCGGATGCACATTTTTTGGATTGCTGATGCTGGCTATTTTTATTGGTAATATTCTGATTGATGGCCTTCAACGTATTGATTGGGATTTTCTCACCAACCTACCATCCCGAAAAGCTGAAAAATCGGGTATACTCACTGCGTGGACAGGAACTGCCTGGATATTGGCCCTTACGGCAATGATTGCGATTCCATTGGGTGTAGCAGCTGGAATTTACCTGGAGGAATATGGAAAGAAGAACAGAATAGCCGCAATGGTGGAGGTGAATATTGCCAATCTGGCGGGTGTGCCATCTATTATTTATGGTCTGTTGGGGTTAGAGGTTTTTGGCAGATTGATGAATCTGGGGGCCAGTTTGCTCGCAGGAGCCTTTACATTAGCCATATTAATACTTCCAATATTGATAGTTGCCACACGAGAAGCTTTAAAAGCAGTTCCGAATACATTGAGGGAGGCGTCCTATGCGATGGGAGCCACCAAATGGCAAACCATATGGCATCAAATATTGCCAGCGGCAGGAGGAGGAATTTTAACAGGAATAATATTGTCTTTATCGAGGGCTATGGGTGAGACAGCGCCTCTTATAGTTATAGGGGCGTTGGCCTATGTTCCATTTGTACCCAAGAGCCCAATGGATGAATTCACGGTTTTGCCTATGCAAATTTTTAATTGGGTATCCCGACCTCAACACGAGTTCCTTGTCAATGGAGCTGCTGCCATTATTATTCTTTTGCTGATCACCTTTCTCATGAATGGTATTGCAGTGTACCTTCGCAACAAGTGGCAGAAAAAAATTACATGGTAAAACTGAACAAATAATAATGAAGCACATAGAAGCCATCGATGTAAATGCTTATTATGGGGATAATCATGTCTTGAAAGGCATTAATATTGCTGTAAAGGAAAATACTGTAACGGCTTTTATCGGACCTTCGGGATGTGGGAAGTCAACCTTCTTGCGTACGCTCAATAGAATGAATGACTATATCGATTCGTTTCGGTTGGAGGGTAAAATTCTGGTGGAGGGCAGTGATGTCTATAAAAAGAAGGTAAATGTAGAAGAGCTGAGACAAAAGATTGGTATGGTTTTTCAAAAGCCAAATCCTTTTCCTAAATCTATTTTTGAAAATGTTGCCTATGGCCTTCGTATCCATGGCGAGAAGAATAAAAAGAGGATAGAAGAAGTTGTAGAGCAATCGCTAAAAAAAGCTGCACTTTGGAACGAAGTGAAGGACGAGTTAAAAAAATCTGCATTCGGACTTTCCGGTGGGCAGCAGCAAAGGTTGTGTATTGCCCGTACGCTTGCAGTGGAGCCTTCAATTATATTGATGGATGAACCAGCATCGGCACTGGATCCAATCTCTACTGCTAAAATTGAGGAGTTGATAAATGAGTTGAAGCAGAATTATACGATCATCATCGTGACGCACAACATGCAACAAGCATCGCGTGTAAGTGACAGGACAGCATTTTTCTATATGGGAGAGCTTGTTGAGTTTGGTAAAACCACTGATATTTTTACCAATCCGACTAAAAAGCAAACAGAGAACTACATTTCAGGAAGATTTGGGTAATTTCGTGTTATAATCATTAATAGGAGGTCTTACTTGTAATTATGTCGAATTTAGAGATCGAACTTCAGGCGTTGAAAGAAAACTTGTTGGAGATGATGGGACTCGTTTCTCAACAAATTGAACTTTGTAAGACAGCTACATTGACAGGAGAATTGGCGAGTGCAAAAGAAGTGCTTGAAAATGAAAAGAGAGTCAATGCACTTGAACTTACTATGGACAAGGATTGTGAAAACATCCTCGCCTTACATAATCCGGTTGCAACTGATCTTAGGTTTGTATTGGCTGTATTGAAAATAACCGGTGATCTGGAACGTATTGGTGACAATGCGAAGAACATTGCCACATTCTTAATTAAGAACAGTAAAAAACTAGATAAAGATTATCTTGATAAGTTTGGTATTGCCAAAATGTATGAGATATCGATATCCATGCTCTCTTGTTTAAGCGAATCTTTGAAAAAAGATGACGCTGAGTTGGCGCGAAAAACCTTCAAAGAGGATGAGCTGCTCAACAAAAAGAATAAGAGCGGTCCTAAAATAGCTGCAGCGCTAATCGAGGCTGATCCTAAACAAGCAAAACTTATTGTAAGATTATTGGCTGTTGTGAATAAGTTGGAACGTGTGGGTGACCTGGCCATTAATATTGCCGAAGAGGTGGTCTTTCACGTAGAAGCCAAGGTGTTGAAGCACAACAAGGATAAAAGCTAACACCCTTCTATAAGCAAAATTCAATTCAGGCCTTAAACTTTTAAAGTTCCTCCTTTATTACATAACCCAATCCTTTAGCGGTTTGGATAAGTTTTGTACTGTGGCCTCTGTCAATTTTTTTACGCAAGTAGTTGACGTATACATCCAATACATTGGTGCCTGCATCAAAGCGGATATTCCATACGTTTTTCAATATATCTCCCCGAGATAATACTTTGCGTCTGTTTTGCATGAGATACTCTAGGAGCTGGTACTCTGTTGAGGTAAGCTTAATTTCTTTCCCGCCTCGTATTGCCACTTTGGCGCTTCTGTCTAAAATCAGATCCGCTACGTGTAGTTTTTGGCTTTTGTCAATTTTTCTTGATAATGCTCTTAACCTAACCTGTAGTTCTTCCATTTTAAATGGTTTGGCCAGATAGTCATCGGCACCGGCATCAAGCCCCAATTCTACGTTTTCAATATTGTGGAGAGAGGTGAGCATAAGGATTGGAGTATTATTGAACCCATTCTGCCTGATGTTTTTACATAACATAACTCCATCCATATCAGGCAAGATGTCATCAACGATAATTACATCAACTGGCCTTTCAGCTAATAACTGGAGGCCTGATAGACCATCTTCAGCAGTTAGCACATGAAATTTTTCCCGATCCAGACCCTTTTCAATAGTAGAACTAATGTGTAATTCTCCAGCAATAACCAATACCTCCATAAACCCTTACTAAATCTTTCAATTTTACTAACTATAGACTAATCCTAGTAGGAAAAACATCTAAAAATAGTTGTTTCTCTTCTATTTCATTATAGGAAAACGCAATAGTTTCGGAAGGGTTACGAAAATCGTATGAACGGTTGAAAATTATCAGGAAATTCTACAGAGGTGGGGAGTTTTACTCCATGATCACCTTTTTTAAGTAATACCCTTTGGGGTCGATCTTAGGCCAATCGCTGCTAACCACCATTATTTCGGTTTTACCCAGGGTGGCTCGCTCTATGTCACCTCCTGTTTCAATGTCAACTGGTAACATTCCATCATAGTTGAGAAGCTTTATTTCATACTTATTCTCCTCTACCTGCTTTACACCGACTTCCAGTTTTTTGGTGGTTCGCAGATAGAAGTCAAACAGAGGCTTGAGGTTTTGTTTTGATTCATCGCTGAATAATTGCTCCACATCATCTGTGGTCACAAAGTTGTCGTATGTATACTTTTTGTCGGTAGCCAGCTTTTTCAGGGTAGGGAAGAAGATGTCATCTCCGAGTACGTACCTCAAAGTGTGCATAAAAAAGGCTCCTTTTCCATAAATATCGCCATGGTACGCATCATCAGAGTCAACCTCTTCGCCCTGAACGATAGGTTTTAGGTTTTGTGTCTTGCGTGCAGTGTTTCGCATGCGTTGGAGATAAGCTTCTTCTCCTTCCAGTTCTCGGATATACAACGCATCTCCAAAACTGCAAATGCCTTCCTGTATCCACATGTGTGCCCAGTCCTTGTTGGTCACTTTATTGGCCCACCACTCATGGCCAAACTCATGGTTGAGCAACCAGTCAAAATCTTCTCCACCCACTTTAGTGTATCTGAATTGATTGCCATACGCAATGTTGGTCTGGTGTTCCATACCGAGGTGTGGCGTTTCTGCGATTCCAATTCTTTCTTTCGCCCATGGGTACTCACCAAAGTATTTTTCC
>JBDVKV010000022.1:0-89720 GCA_039971015.1 Cyclobacteriaceae bacterium | reverse complement strand
ACCTTCTTCTATTCCCTGATCAACCAAGTATTTACTAATCACTTTCGCCCTTTCTTCTGACAATTTCTTGGCTGACCCACGTCCTTCCTCCGTATTGGTCAATGAGAAAAAATTCTTTGCATCACTCATAGTAATAATCTTTCCTGCTGCGTTTCCATTAGTATGGCCATGTATTAAAATTTTATATGCTTCATTCTCATTCATCATGGATAAAAGATTGTTGATTTCATAACGAGATTCTGGCCTCATGATAGCGGCATCCTTAAAGAAATACACATTATACATTACAGCAATGTCTCCCTTCTGTAATCTTACCAGCCCAAATGGAACAATGGCTTCTTCATTTTCTCCTTTCTCCACTCCTTCTGTTAAAAAAGGGTTATCGTAATTCAACTTAAAGAGGAGTTTTCTATAACCAAGAACCTCACAAGCCAAAATGATATTGCCTGAAGCATCAGAGCGCATCACTTGCACAACTTCATTGCTGGCATAAGATGAAATCTTTCTTCCGCTTTCATTTACAAGATCCACTTCTCCAGCTACCCTCTTTAAATTCATCGTATTGAACAAATCAAATCTAAATTTTCTATTTCCTTCAGCATCAAACCCTGTTGCTTCACGCACCGCTACAGCCAGATTAGTTGCTGTTGTCTTCAAATGATCTCCGCTTAAAGCAATGTCCACAGATTCAACACCCAGAGTTTCAAGAATTTCTCCCATAAGTGTAGTTGCTTCATCCTTGCTGGTTGAGTTTTCAAAATAGCCCTGCGCTACATCAGCCATCATGTTCCCCAGTGCTTCTTCACCCGTAGCATTGATTTCTCCATAAGTCACACCTCGAAGAGGGTGATTGATCTCTTTTACCTTTTTAGTAAAGGATTCAAACCTTTCAGGATCTTTCTTTCGTAAAAACTTAACCACAGGCTTCAGCCCTTCGTGAAATGGTTCATCTGTTTTTGATTCTGTGGCATTGATGGCCAAAATATTATTCTTTGAATCAAAAAAACCTGAGATGGGTTTATCCTCATCAATTTCATAACCTAGCGCTTTCAATGCTTGCCTGCCTTCCTGGTCATCTTTGAAAACGATGACTTTGGTTTCCTTATTAAGTTTTACAACAGTTTCCTTAACGTTTTTAATCTCCTCGTAGTGGTCTTTATGTGCCTGGGTCTGAGCACCACCAATCATTTTGTTTAAATCCAATCCGGTAGGTTCTTCGGCCATCGAGTAAGCCTTAATTTCAGCTGCTTTTGCTTCATCATCCTTTTTAGCAACAGAGGGTGGGTTCGTGAAGGATTCTTCAGGAGTGTCAGCTATTTCCTTTTCCTTAGCCTCAGCGGGCAGAGGTTTCTTCGTGTTACTGCTAACTACATTTTCGCCCAGAGCACCGTAGTATACCCAAGTGTCCCAGTACTTAGATTCCTTCCTGAGTTTTCTCGCTTCGGCAAATGCCTGCACACGATCATCCGTTTTGGTTACATAGACATAAAACAGTTTCCTATCAGGATTGATATTGAATACTGCATCAGGATTGTTTTGTTTAGCTTCCTCGGTGAAACGCACTGCATTATCACGACTTGAAAAAGCACCAATCACTACATGATTTGTAAAGGAGCCTTCTAAAGATCCATTACTCGGCTGCCCTTGCGATATTAAAGCGCATAAAAAAAGGGGCAGCGCCAGGTTTACTTTGATTACCATAGACGTACCTGTTTAGCTTAAAAACTCTAAAATAAGTACTATTAATTAAATAATTTAATCAAATAAGCACAAAACCTTACATTTCAACTAGTTACGGATTTGATAGTATCGTAAATGGTTGTGTCAAAATCTCCCCGTCATTATCCACCAGGGTGAGTGAATGAGCCCCTGCAGTGGCAAAAAGGCTCAAATGGTGCGTTTTTCGCGTTGATCCGATGTATTCACCATCCAAGTGCCAATATATTGTAGATGAGGAAGATCGATGGGCCGCTTCAAACAAAACCATTCCAGCCGAACCGTCCAATTCTCTGGGAATGAATATGGAAGCACCTGCTTTGGGGTAGACCAGGTCCATGGCCACCAACCTAGACCCGTCTCCGCAATCACTTCTAATGGGCGGTAAAGGCTTATAGCTGAGGTTTTTCGTTCTGAAATAATATTCCTGGACCGGGGGCAAAACAAACCAGTTCGCACTGTGAATTCGCTCTGCCTTTTCACAATTAAGATTTACCTGGAATTTCTCATCCATGGTGAGATGAATTTTTTTATGATACTCACACGATTGCGTTTGAAGCCCTTTACTGGTTACCCAAATCGTATTTACCGATCCACAATTGGATGAAATGCGTTGTCCACTTATAGAACACACCTTTATTTGTTCCATCTCTGATAAAGGCTGTTGAAACCAGGGTTGACCAGGCAATAATGAAAACAAATCAAAAAGTAAGGGGGCAGCCATCTCAGTTCCAGTTAGACCCGGCCGACCTTCTCCATCCGCATTTCCCACCCATACCCCTACTGCATATTCAGGGTTAGTGCCCACGGCCCAACCATCTCTAAATCCAAAGCTGGTTCCAGTTTTCCACGCAATGGGTTTTGTAGAGCTAAAATATCTCCAGCCTGTCTCCTCTCCTGGTCGGTACAATTCTTTCAATGTCTCAAACGTGAGCCAAATTCCGGATGCATTCAGCCAACTGGTTTCTGTCAACTCATAATTTTGTTTATTCAGTTCAGAAACCTTCAAGTAGGTAGGAGGATGAAAATCACTTTTATCATAGCGCTTCGTCCCTATTAAACCAAAGTAATTATTGAGTGTGCGCGCCATGGACGCATAGGCACCTGTAATATCCCACAATGTACCTTCAGCCCCCCCCAATACCAATGAAAGTCCATAGTGGTCGGCTTGTTGTGTAAGCGTAGTGATTCCAACGTTCTTTAACACCTCATAAAATTTCTCATAGCGAAATTCCCTCAACTCGTGTACTGCTGGAATGTTAAGTGAACGTATCAGTGCCTTATCCGCAGGAACAGCTCCATCATAATCTTTAGAAAAGTTTTTTGGTGAGAACCCTCCAATCAAAGTGGGAACATCCGGTACTAATGTTTGAGGAAGTATTTTTCCTTCATCCATCAATGCGGCAAATAAAAATGGCTTTAAAATGCTCCCTGTGCTTCTTGGCGAATTAATTACATCAACCATTTCGCTATGTTCTCTTCCTGCATCCGCATTACCTACATAAGCCAACACTTCCCCCGTTTCCACTTTTAGAATTATCGCAGCGGCATTATAAACCTGATTGCCACTTAACCGTTGCTGATGTTCATTCAAAATTCGTTCTGCTTGTATCTGAAGAGCCTCATCAATAGAAGATTTGATTCTTGTTTGTTGATGACCCTCCTGAACAGCTCTTGTCAAAAGATGTTTAGCCTGCCTGGGCAATGGCAGCGGCTTTTGAGGAAGTGATTCTGCCTTAGCCAGATTCAGTGTCACCTCATCAAATACTCCCTTCTCACTCAACCGTTCCAGCAATCGATCCCGCTTCTCTTTCAATAAACTTCTGTTTTTGCCAGGGTGAATTAGAGAGGGATTATTTGGCAACACAGCAAGCATGGCCGATTCGGCCCAACTTAAGTCATCTAATTTTCTGCCAAAGTAACGCCACGAAGCCGCCTCAATGCCTACCACATTTCCACCGAAGGGTGCATGAGCAGCATACATGGACAGAATTTCCCTTTTACTGAAAGACAATTCAAGCCGTGTGGCTAAGATCATCTCTATAATTTTTTCAAAATAGGTGCGCTTATGATTTTGCCGCGAAAGTCGGATTACCTGCATGGTAATGGTGCTTCCTCCGCTCACCACATGACCTGCTTTAAAGTTTTGTTGAATGGCCCTAAAAGTAGCTAGCGGATCAACACCCAGGTGAGAGTAAAATCTTTTGTCTTCGAAGAGTAGAATGGATGATTCAAACTTTGAAGGCACCTCTGCTTGCGAGGGAAACCGCCACTGACCATCGTCTGCAATAGAAGCCGATAATAAATTACCGTCTTTGTCCTCCAATACGGTGGAATAGGGATTGTCAAAAAGTGGATCGGGCAAACAAAAAATAAATGCAACAAATAAAAGAATTACAAACCCTGTTGTCTTCTTATACTTCTTTATCCAATCCCACACTTTATTCATAGCAACTATGAATTTAAGCCCTTCTAATTCAGGTTTGAAATAAAAATAACAAGAACTACTGCTGGTGCCACATAACGAACCAAAAATCGCCATATGTGAAAGAGGCGCTCGTCCTTGATATTCAATTCCGATTTACTCGATTCTTTGGAAAGTACCCAGCCTCCTATGATGGCCATTAAGATACCTCCTACAGGCATGAGAATATTAGAAGCAAAATAATCAATCAGGCCAAAAATGGTTTTACCCGCTAAAGGTTTGATAAAATCCAATGGAGTGAAGTTAAACCAAATATTAAATGAAAACACGGTTCCTAATCCCAACACCCACAAGAGAATACCCGCAACAACTGAGATTTTTTTTCTTCCCCATGATGACACTTCTTCCAATCTGGAGATAATAGATTCTAAAAGAGAAATGGAAGAAGACAAGGCTGCAAAAACCAAAAGAACAAAAAACAAAGCTCCAACAAAACCCCCACCCGGCATTTGTCCAAAAGCAATGGGTAAGGTCATGAACAAAAGTCCGGGCCCCTCAGCTGGCGAAAGACCATATTGAAATACGATAGGAAATATGGCCAGTCCGGATAATATAGCAGCAAAGCCATCTGCAAAAGATATGGTCACCGCAGAGCGGAGTATGGATGATTCCTTTGACATGTATGCGCCATAGGTCAACATCACACCTAACCCTACACCCAATGAAAAGAAAGCCTGACCAAACGCTGTCATTACAACTGCAGGTGTAAGTTTAGAGAAATCTGGAGCGAACATAAATTTTAGCGCTTCAACAAATTCACCAGTAATGGCCGAGTAAAAAAGTAAAACTACAAGGATGATGAAAAGTGCTGGCATCATCCAGCTAACAGATTTTTCTAATCCACCCTGCACTCCCTTTGCTACGATCCACACTGTTGCCGTTACGAACAATCCTTGAAAGAACATTATCCGCAATGGGCTTCCTAAAATATCATTGTAATAAGTAACTGCCGACTGCGCATCTAAATGAGATAGTGAGCCCATAATAGAAAAAGTGGCGTAATCAATAGTTAGCCCTGCAATCACACAATAGAAACTGAGAATGAAGAAAACACCAAGCAAAGCTATCCAACCAAAGTACTGCCAGTGCTTACTTATTCCTTCGTTTTTGCTTAACACCAACATGCTGCCAACAATGCTTTGACCTCCCCTTCTGCCGATCATCAATTCGGCCACCAGCACCGGTATACCAATTAACATCAGCGACAGCAAATAAATTAGCACAAAAGCACCTCCACCGTTTTCGCCAACTAAATAGGTAAACTTCCAAATATTAGATAGTCCAACTGTGCTACCGATGGAAGCTAAAAGGAATAAATAATTTGAAGACCAGCCGCGGGAGGATTTATTATCAGCCATGAACTACTGCGCTTGTTGCTGATTTAAATTGTATTTCATGATAGCACCGTGTGCCCCCTCTTTGATTCTTTCGATGTCGAATACATCACCTGGAGGGCCTTTCCGCTGAGACAGCACTCCCTCAATCAGTGCATTATCACTTTGATCCAATTGAAAAGAGAACACTTTCATATTAGAATCCAAATGTGCAATAGTTCTCGCCCCTATTATTATTCCGCCAACACAAGAACGATCAAGTACATATCGGGATGCTACATTGGTTAAATCCACTCCATGCTTATCAGCAATCAACCTCAGGACTTTTAGTAACTGCTGAAACAATTCCCATCCACCGAACTCATCAATCATCAATTTATACTTTACCAGCGATCGATTTTCAAAAGGTGCCTGAGGCTCTGATGCACCAAGCCATCTCGTACTAAAAAACCCGCCTGCCACTGTACCATAACACAACATTTGCATCTCTTCCTTTTCACACAGCGCGGTCAATGATTTTTCAGGACGATTATCCAACAAAGAGTATTGTACCTGTAAGGTGGAAAGTTTTATTCCCGCATCCACAATATCCATTGTAGACGAAGTATTGAAGTTAGTTGCCGAAATCAAATTGATTTTTCCAGCCTGTTGTAATTCTTGTAACCAATAAGCCGTTTCCACCCAACGAGGAACATCGTAAGTCCACCAACTAAATTGAACCATATCCAGCCTTTCCTGACCGAGTCGCTGTAATGAACGATCAATGATCTTCTCAACATAATTTTTATCCAATGATGCCAGATCATCGTAATCAGGAACAAACTTGGTCAATACTTTTATATCTGAATTGGATCCTAACCTCCTCTTTCTTTCAGCAAGAAATTTGCCTATAAGTTCTTCTACCCCAGTGTAAATATCAGCGCAGTCAAAGGTATTGATCCCGGCATCTGCAAAAGTAAACATATCTTCTACAGAATCATTAGTTGTGCCCTGACTGTGACCTTGCGACAACTGCCACCCGCCCTTAATAATTCTAGATATTTGAAAACCAGGCGCTAATTCAATTTTTTCAACTTCCATTAGTTCTCTAACCAGTCATCGTTTTCCTCAGGCAATGGCACAATCGTAGTATCAGCTCTGTTAAATTTTCTTTTTCCAATCCTACTGATCTTAAACTGTGCACCACAATGAGGATCCGGGCAAGCTATGATATGATCGGTTGCCATCCAATCAAATTTATTCAATGGTCTCTGCTTGGGTGGCAGCAATGGCAGCAATGCCGCCAAGGCATATAATGAAAAGGGACGATCAGGAGGAAAATGAATATTTTCACCTCTCACTTCAAACGCATCACCCACCTTGTGACTGCACACAAATGGCCTATCTCCTTCGATGGTTTCTACTTTTAAATCAAACAATACAAACTCCTGATCACTCATAATTCCAAATTATTGATTAACGTTCGCCTTTATCACCTCTACTACTTTCCCTTTTTTACGCGTATACACTGCGCGATCGTACATCGCTTCACAACTCACTGCTGGTAAATAATAAGATCCAGCATAACTTGCCGTGAGCAGTACTTTAAAAGTTTTTCGTTGATTAGGTCCTAAATCAAAATAGGTATATACCCTATCATCACGGATATCTTGATAGGTTGGAATATCTCCACTCAATCTATCCTCTACTTCCTCCAGCCTCAAATTATTGATCTCCCAACCGCTGGGGAATATTTGATTCAGTGCCAGATTCTTATACGCTCCTCTGAGACCAGGGTTGGCCACAGTAACCGTTGCCACAAATTCCTGACTTTGTTCTAGCTGAACAGGGTCAATTGGATTGCCTTTTGTATCCGCATACGAGATAGCCATCTTCAAATTACTCTCCTCATCTTCTTCTGCTCCACGAGCTGGAACACCACCTTGTATCACACTCACATAAAGAGATCCTCCACTTGTGTTCTCAAATTGTAAGGAACCTGATTTTGTTTGATCAACAGGTAATTCAATCTGAGCAATGGGTAACTCTGTGCTGGCTGTAACCTCTTTACCGTTGAATGTATAGGTAAACTTGATGTTTCCTTTTTGCTCTGAGCTTGCAAAGGAACCAACAGCCTTTAAACACCAGGACAAAGTCTGTGTGCTCATCCACGAATTGGAGTTGCTCAATTCCGTTGATATTTCCTTGAGGAGTTCAAATCCTTTGGTCTTCTCACCTAACATCAATAGTGTTTCCAGGATGATTGCTTTATCTCTCAAATCAGAACCATAGGTATACGCCATCTCCTGATAAGGCGACACCTTGGTTGAAACGTTGGCAATTAAACTTTTTCCTGCCTCAGGTTGCCCTGCCTTTACGTAAGCGGCAGCAAGCATCCACTTAGTTGATGCCGACAGATCGGACATTTCTCTCAATCTGTTCATTGCGCTTAGTTCCGGGTTGCCAGCCAGCGCCAATGAGTATAAGCGATACGCCTGGATGAGTTCGCTCCTTCCATATTCCTTACTGGATCTCCACGATTGTGCCTTATCCTTTTGGTATTTCTTCCAACGCTTAAGCATATCGTTGGGAACAAAGTACCCTTTGGCCGAAGCTTCTACTAAAAAATGCCCGGCATAGGTCGATCCCCAACTGTCAGAGTCATCGCCACCCGGCCAGTAAGCAAAGCCACCATCACGGGTAACAAAAAGGCGAAGCCTGTCAATAGCAGCTTTTACATTGGTTTGCATTTTGCTTTTTTGCTGATCATTCACCACCATAATCTGATCCAGGTACAATTGAGGAAATACGGAAGATGTGGTTTGCTCTATGCAACCGTATGGATAGTTAAGCAAGTACTTGAGTCTTTGACCCAAATTGACAGGAGGTAAACTCGATACTTCCAATGTAGCCGTATTGGTACCCACCACACCAATGGGAGCGATTGAAGCGCTCCATGATTTTCCTGCAGTCACAAAATTATCCTGAACCTTTGTTACGGGTGGGTTAGGGTTCCGTACCTCAATATCGATTACATCCGTTGCTTTATAGCTGCCCGATGATACGGTGACTTCTACCTTCGCAAAACCAGTTTCACTTTTTACGGCCAATTCAAAATCGGTAGTGAAGTCGGTGTTGCCATTCATATTTACGGACTTGCTGCTGCCGTTGGGCAAAGTCAGTGGCCCGGATACTTTCACTTCCACCTTTACATCACGAATGCTTTTCTCCATTGAGAAGAGGGTGATCGGCAATTTTAGTCTTTCATCAGGCCCAAGCACACGTGGTAAAGTAGCCAACACCATGAGTGGCTTTCTTACTGGCGTTGCTTTGTCGGTTTTTCCATAAGCTCCCTCATAACCAGCTACCAACATGGTTTTCACCGATCCTATATATTGGGGCATAATGAATCGGTGCTCATTACTTCTTCCATCAAGTGTAATTGGTCCAAAAAACTTTACAACCGGCTTAAAACGATTCGCCTTGCTATCATCCTCTTTGCTACTCATTTCACCATCTCCTCCTATAGCTAAAAGCCTCTCTATTCTTCCTCCAAAAGCTCCCATCACCTGATCGTACAAATCCCAGGTTTTTACTCCCAACGCTTCTCTGGCATAAAATCGCTGCCATGCATCAGGCGTTGTAAACTTGGTAAGATCCAACAAGCCTTCATCTACCACCGCCAAAGTATAAGTCATATCGCGGTTATTTTTCTCAGAAACTTTTATCACCACTTCTTTACCCGGCTCTAATACATCAGGCATTTCGATAACAGGCTCCAAATGGGTTTGCGGATCTTCCACCTGAATCGGAATAACACCATAGAGGCGAATCGGTAAATCATTGATTGTTTGTGAATGCGGTTGTAATAAAGTGGTATGGATAAACACATTGGGTGTCATTTCGGGTGTGATGTCAATGGCAAATTGGTTATCACCCTTTTGCGTTTCTACCCAATAGGTTTGAATAACTCTGCTTCCACTTTCCACGCTTACCAAGGCGCGACCCTGTCCGCTCCCCGGGATCACCAGGTTGGCTTTCTCTCCAATATTATAAACAGGTTTATCTGATGAAAACGAAAGCATGGTAGCTCCTGAAGAATTTCCACGTGCTCTTCCTGCCCAACCCGGCCAGTCGATATAAACAAACTTACCCGTACTATGACCAGAAACCGGATCGTAAGCTTTTACAAAAAATCTTCCCCATTCCGGATAGTCAATTTGAAAATCCCAGTGCCCCTTTCCATTTACTGTGTTTATTTTTCCTGTTTTTACTGGTCGGGAGTACCTACCAGACATGTAATTGGCGTTGTCTTCAGAATTATCCCACCACCATCTCCACTCTACTTTATAAAGGGACATCTCAATACCGCTGTGAGAAACCGGATTGCCCTCGGCATCTACTGTTACTATTTCAGCTCGTTGTACGGTATCGGTAAGCAACATTCCTCGCTTGTCGCCTTTCGGCAAACGCAAACCAGTAAATGAAGTGTATGGATAATATGGAATGCTGATCCGGTCAATGCTAAAGTTTCCACTCTCCTCAAAAACCTTTCCTCTGAAAATGGCATTTAATTTTCCGGGAGCTTCCTCCGAAACGCTAATGGATGCATTTACAATCGCTTTACCTTCTTCATCAGTATATCCTTCAAAAACAGTTTGCGACTCACTATAGAAATCTATGGTCGGATCATCAAAAGCGTAGTCAGGATAGCGATCAAACTTTGTTTGGGCTTTATTGAGTATCACCTCAAACTCCGCTTTCAGGTTTTTTCCAGGAGCTCCATGCAACCAATTTACTTGCAGGTTCCCTGAAACATTGTCGTTGGCAGCCGTAAGCTTATCAACACCAAAATCAAGGTTGATTTTTAATCGGTTAGGCTTAACAGTTTCAATCTTCAAGGTTTTGGTAAACTGTGTTCCTCCCACCTTTACTCTTCCTAACCAATTTCCTGTTGGGTCATCTGGTGATGTAGCTGTGGCAAATTTGTAAAATCCATTTTCAGCACTCGACCGTACCAGACGGTTGGTAATTTGCCCTTGCGGATTTTGCATTTCAAAAACCACAGGATGATTCGCTGGCAAAAGTTTGAGCTTATCCTCCAGCAAGAAAGTTAGATAAAGAGAGTCTCCCGGTCTCCATACGCCACGCTCACCGTACAGAAAACCTTTCAATCCTCTGTCCACACGTTCGCCTCCTACATCAAAGTTGCTAAGCGATAAAGATTCCCCATCATTCAGTTTCAAATAGCCTCGTTGATTGCCATTCTTCGCCAAAAGAACAAACGGAATTTTCTTTGAGGTAAATGTTGCTTTTCCATCCGCACCAGTAGTAGAGGTACCTATCACCTGCTGTTGGAAATCATAAAGCTCCAATTGAACATTGGCAACTGGTGCTGTAGTTTTTAGGTCATTTACAAAAACAACAGTACTCCCATCACCTCCTTGTTTAGCAATTAAACCAAGATCAGAAGCAATTACATTTGTTTTTACTGATCTGCTACTGTTGTAGTAAGAAGAGTGACATGGATTGTCCCGTTGCCTCCAGTCGTAATCATCATCATAGTAATAATCTTCATAAGAATCCCAATAACTTCCTTCTTCCGTCTCCATTTGATCCCAGTTCTCCTCTTCAAAACCTGACATCTCATTGGATAAAGAAGTATCTTCAACCATGCCATCGCATACATAAGCCAGATAGGATTTTCTAAAATTTAAACGAACTTGATAAATAGCACCAGGCTCCGTATTAATTAGTGTTGCCAAGTCTAACGTAAAGCGATTCCATTTGCCAAAGTCGGTTACGCTGGCATTGTCAAGAGAAACTTTCTTCTTCAGTACAGCTCTTCCCACACGTCTTAGTTCTGAATTGCCGTTAAGGTTGTTCACCTGCAAAAACTGCAGTACATTCTGCTCATAGATTTTTAGAATTGTTACATCCACCGCCTTTAGGTTTACCGCTTCAAAAGGCATAATGAGACCATCTGTACTGGGAAGGATAGAACCCTTGCCCGTAAATCTTACAGCTGGTTTCACCTGCTCAAATTGCACTTCAAATGAGTTGCGTTTGCTCATTCGATAATCCAAAATATTTCTTATCCCGGCTTCAATGGTCAGCGATTTGCTTCCGGTTTGTCGGGCGGGGGGATACACTCTTATTTCATTGTCTTTGATTTCATATTCCAGACTGTTTAAACCTTCAATACGAATAAGACCATCCAGGTTTTGCTTCTCTTTGAGCGGATCTGAAAACTGAATAACCACAGACTGCGATGAAGCCTGATCTACCTTTACATTGGTTACAGTGAAATCTCCAAGAGCAGGCACTAGTATTTCTTCATCTGCAGTTTGATCGATACCAAGTGCCCTACCATCTAAGGCCAGACGAACAGTTGAAGTGGCTTCCTTTCGAGCAACTTCTTCGACCGTAAATGCGTGTTGTTTCCCATCAGATGCATGCGCCCACGAAACAGAAAGTATTTTCCCATCTTGCTGTGCGACCAACATTTTCTCCACAGCCTCTTTTTCTGCAAAATCTGCTGTTGATAGTGTGCCTTCTATCTTCTGTCTGGTCAATTCTGTTTTTACATAGGGAATTATATTATCAACAGACAATCCAAAGTTTTGTGGAATTACGCGGAATGAATAATTGAAGGTTTCTAATCCTTTGGGAACCGAAAGAAGTTTCGAGAGGTAAAAATCCAGCTCATATGTTTGTCCGGATGTCAATCTGCTTTCAGGTGTAAACTCAACTGTTCTCATATCCAACCACACAGCCTTTCCACTAATGGATGGTTTAAACGAAAACAATTTTCCAGCATCCTTGCCCACCATGTCAAGATCAGCTACATCCTTAGCAAGAATAATTCGTATAGGAGATCCGGAGCTGATCACACCAGCCGTATAAGAAGAAACATATTCTCCAAAAGCGGGATTAATCGCACCAAAATCACCCTTTTGAGATTTACTGGTGGTATAATAAAAAACAAAAACCACGATTAGGGCGATTACCAAAACACCGTAACCAATTTTTTTATAATGTGCTTTCATATTGTATTAATTCATCATCAAGGATTCAAAATAAATGGCTCCATTTTTTCTAAATTGACAGGAGGCTGTAGGTTATCATTTATAGGGATATTATTAGCGAACTTTGAATATCGAGAAATAAATCAAATTTAGAGTTGAAACGAAAAGCATTTTTTATAATTACTTTCAAATGGTAAAAAAGGCTTATTAGGGCGGCATTTACTTGGGTAACATGGCTTGGGCGCATAACTTTGCGGCTAGAAAATAATCTACTAGTCCCAAATGGAGTTTTTAAGCACTGAGTATTACGGTAACACTGTTCAAAGCTATTTGACTGCAGTTGGAATGATCCTGGGCGGTATGCTCGTCATCCGGCTCTTCAGAAAAGGGATTCTACATCGACTAAAAAAGTGGGCTACCACCACGGAAACCAATTTTGACGATTACGTAGTCAGTGCTGTAGAACGGTTCATTCTCCCCATGCTCAATGTTGGGGTCATGTACTTCTCTATAAAGTATTTAAACCTTACTGAAGAAGCCCATAAAATTCTACGTAATGCATTTATAGTAGCGTTTACTTTCTATGCCATCAGGCTCACCACCTCCTCTTTAAAAATTCTGTTGGAATCTTATGCTAAACGTCAGGAAGGTGGCGAAGAAAAAGTGAAGCAGTTGAGAGGAATCATGATTGTGATAAGCATCATGATCTGGTCATTGGGTGGTGTCTTCCTTTTTGACAATTTGGGATATGATGTAACCGCCATTATAACAGGCTTGGGAATAGGTGGTTTGGCGGTAGCCCTGGCTGCACAAACCATACTTGGTGATTTATTTAATTATTTTGTCATCTTTTTTGATCGCCCTTTTGAAATTGGAGACTTCATCGTTGTAGATGATAAGCGCGGAAATGTTGAGTATGTGGGCATTAAAACCACCAGGATAAAAAGTTTATCAGGTGAACAAATCGTAATATCCAATAGTGACCTCACCAACTCACGACTTCACAACTTTAAGCGAATGGAAAAGCGTAGAATTCTCTTTACGCTTGGAGTCACCTACCAAACAACACCGGAGCAATTAAAAGTCATACCAGAAGTCATTTCCAAAATTGTTACCGACCAACCTGATGCACAAATGGATAGGTGCCACTTTTCATCCTACGGAGATTTCAGTTTGAATTTTGAAACCGTGTATTACGTAACAGAACCCGACTACGTTAAGTACATGGATATTCAGCAGTCTATCAACCTTCAAATATTTGAAGCCTTTGCGGAGAGAAAGATTGAGTTTGCATACCCTACTCAGACATTGTTTCTAGAAAAAAGTGGTAACTAGTCATCGTCATCACAATCATCATCTTCATCTTCATCGCAATCATCATCATCATCAAAAATATTAGCATATGCATTATCGCCAAAGGTGTTGTGGTTGGATGGGTCGCCCGCATTGGGATCCTGTGTACCTGGCTCAACTAAAATTCCGTAGCCATTACTTCCTGTTATTGTGTTATTCTTGAACCTATTAGCCGTAGAATTTCCGTTATAAGCAAATACAATATTGGCTTTACCATGAACCGGTGTTGTCCCATTTCTTAGCAATACATTCTCTCCCCCATTTCTAATTTTACAAAACTCAATTTTGTAAAGTGATTGCACTAAAATCCCATCCCAGGTACCTGGTGTACCGGCTTCACTATCAAAAGTAATCGGTTGCTCGGTGGATCCAGTAGCGTCAAATGTTCCATTTGCAATGTCCAATGAATTACCTGATTTAAACTTCAGGTTTACGCCAGGATTTAATGTCCATGCCCCTCCAGACAACCTCATACTGTTCGAAAGCAAATAATAATTAGAACCTCCAAGTGCCTTCCATGCAGATATTGGATTGGTTGAAAGATTAGGAACATACACCTCAACTGCTGGTACATTTTCCAGCATGGTAAATGTGTTCCCTGAACCTATGATTCCGTGAACTCTGTCCAGGCGACCATAAATTGCTGGCAATGTTGTGTCCGAAAAAATACTTCCACTGCAGGCTATGAACCCTTCTGGCGCATCAATATAAATTCCATAACCAACACTATTAATGATTTCACTCGAAGAAAACGAAGCGTTGGCGTTACTATTAAAATACAATCCAGCCTTCACGGGTGATGTGAAAAAATCATTACTAAAACCTGCGCTCCCTGTATTTTTAATTCGGCTATTACTAACCATCAATTGATTTGATTCAGCAACAAACGCTATTCCTTTCCATGTAGCGTCATCTAGCCCATTAAGTTCACTATTTGAAATGGTTAATCGACTTTTCGCCATAATACCAGCCCCGCCCTTTACAAAAACAGTAGCCTCCTGAATGAATACAGGTGACCCAGCCAGAAAATCATCATCCAAATAAAATTTCCCTTTTTGAAATTTAAATGTATTGTTTCCAGTTAAAACATCTAAGGTATTACCTCCGCTGGGTGAAATATGAATGAACTCAAGATCTGTATAGCTATTGGTAGCACTTAGTGCCGACAGAAAAGAAACAGGAGCCTTTATTGGGATGTTGCTGGTGAAATTATTATTGATTACAACATCACTACCAGTAGCACTACTCAATGGAGCCTTTATTAATAAGTCGTAAGCATGAGATGCTGTAAATTGAATTAAACTCAACTCTGAAACTAAAGAGGCCCCTCCTATGGAAATAGCGGCTGTTTCTGTATTGCCCTCAAATGGAGCAGCGCCAGCATTTTCAATAATTGTTGATTTGTTGATTTCGATGATCCCACCATCAACATATATACCTTTCCATCCGGACCGCCCGACCAATGTGTGATTACTTCCTTTATTGATCTCTAGTTTTCCACCAGATTTTACGACTATTCCTGCCTCTTCAGCGAAATGAACGGTTATTCCGTTTGTGCCATTGCCTGTAAAACTTAATGTCACCCCCTCAGGAATTATTAAGTCAGAAGTAATCAGGTAATCCGGTAATGCAGGGTCAGGATCCACATCAACAAGTGAAATGTTGCTAGTAAGTGTTCCTGACAAATTTAGAGCCCCCGTTACTGTAACCTTCATTTGATCTGTAGCTGACTCATTCCCACTTGTAACTCGGAGGATAATGTTATAGACTCCATTTTTCTTAGGCTCAAAACTGGGATGCGGAGTATTTGAATCTTTCAAAAAAATTGATTCCGGGCCACTTATTTCCCACTCGAAACTCAACGAAGCAGTTGGCCCGGTAGATTTCGAACCATCTAATATGACAATTGAATTAGGGGATACTGTTTGATCCAAACCAGCATTAGCTGTAAGTTCAATTATCTCCTCCTCATCTGAGCAAGATGACATAAAGATGAAACATCCTATAAACAGTACTCGGTAAAACGCCAAAAGCTCCAAAAAGGAATTCATTTCAAAAACACTATCAATTGATAGCCTAAAAATCGCAATTATGAAAACTATAAATGGATAATCTTTACGAAACTAAGGATATTCTTTGTAAGCGGCATGCATCCTTTACAAAAATCAGGTTAGTCAATAGTATTTCCCAATAGCATAGGCGTACTACCTTTATACCTGGAACAATCCGAAGTTTTAGTCTTATCAACAAGTCTTTTATGTTTTTCAAAAGACAATTGAAAATCAGATAAATACCCACCACAATCAGATAAATACCTACTTGACAAATAATATATTTCAACAATAATGCGCTAAAAGGCACCTGTCCTTTGTAGCTCTTACTGAAAAATAGTAGCAACAAATAGATAATAACTGTTCCATAATTTTTAAGCTATGAATATAGCTTAAATCCTCCTTGAAATAGTAGAAAAACCTAAACTTTCTCTGTTACCCTATTCATAACGGCTTGTTGCACCTGAATTGACTCTTTGTGCACTAATCTTAATAAATTGTTAACAAATTCTTCATCTAACCCCATGGCATTTCCTTGAGCAATTCGTGTTTGCACGATTTCGTCCCAACGATTGACTTGCAAAATGGTCACTTTACTATCTCGCTTGTAATTTCCTATTTGTTCCGAAATCTTCATTCGAGCCGCCATGGTCTGCATGATTTGATCATCCAGTTGATCAATTTGCTCTCTTAGAATAGTCAGGGTGCTTTTGAACTCTTTATTTGCCGTGGAGGGAGTTCTGACCACCAGATCATCCAAAATTTTTGAAAGTGCGGCCGGTGTTACCTGTTGTTTGGCATCGCTCAATGCAACTGATGGCTCAATATGGCTTTCGATCATTAACCCAGCCATGTCCAAGTCAATTGCTTTTTGAGAAATAAAAGGAATCAACTCTCGCTGACCGGCTATGTGACTAGGGTCGCACAGAATATCCAATTCAGGGAATCGGGTCTTCAGCTCAATGGCAATATCCCACATGGGTGCATTCCTAAACGGGCTTTTCTCAAACGAAGAAAAACCTCTATGGATAGCACCTAGCTTTTTAATACCCGCCCTATTGAGTCGCTCCAAGGCACCAATCCATAACTCTAAATCCGGATTCACGGGATTTTTAACAAATACAGGAATATCAACACCTTTCAATGCATCAGCAACCTCTTGTACAGAAAATGGATTGACAGTGGTACGAGCTCCTACCCACAAAATATCTACACCCGCTTTAAGGCATTGCTCTACGTGAGATGCATTGGCAACCTCTGTCGATACAGGTAGTCCCGTTTCCGCCTTCGCTTGCATTAACCATTTTAATCCTTCACTTCCAGCGCCTTCATATTGTCCAGGGCGAGTGCGTGGCTTCCATATACCTGCACGCAACACATTTACCTTCCCTATCGCTTTCAACAGCTTGGCAGTACTCACCATTTGGTTTTCGCTCTCCGCACTGCACGGCCCACTAATTATCAATGGTCTTTCTGCACTTATCCAGGTGTTCATTTTTTCCAGTTGTAAATCTTTTTTCATTATTACTCTTCTATTAAGGATTCTACTTTATTTAATTTTTCGTCTTTCAATTCTATTCCACTTAATACTCTTCTTATTTCATTGGCTTCTGTCATGATTCGATGTATTTCTTTTGAATCCTTTTTCATCAAATGATAATGAAAACGCTGCAGATGCATGATATACTCCAACAGCGCCTGACTGAGGTACTCAACATTTTGTTCAAAGATGGGAGCCCACATATCAGGTGAACTTTTGGCCAATCGTACAGTAGAAGCAAAACCACTCCCTGCCAAATCAAAAATGTTCTTTTCATCTTTTTCAATGTCCATTACAGTTTGTCCCAAAAGAAAAGAACTTACGTGAGACAAATGAGAGACATACGCTACATGTTTATCATGCTCCACCGGGTTCATAAAAATTGTTTTTACCTCCAAGGCTGAAAATACCTTCGCGGCAATGGCCATCGATGCACTTGATGAGCGTTCTCGCTCACATACAATCATTGTCTTATTGGTAAACAACCCTGAAAATGCAGCCTCAGGTCCAGAGTTTTCTGTTCCTGCTATGGGGTGAGCCGCCACAAATTGGCTCCTGTTCTCATTTGATCTTACCGAATTACAAATAGCGGCTTTTGTTGAACCCGTATCGATTATCGTTACACCGGAATCAACTTTATTCAACAACTCTGCAATTACACCCACCATGGCTGTTACTGGAATGGCCAAAATGATTAAATCGGTATCCGCCACAGCGTCTTCAACATTCTTTATTTCATCCACAATTCCCAACCTCAACGCTTCAACAGCATGATCCTCATTTTGATCGACACCAATCAACCAGGTTGCTACTCCCTTTTTCCTTAGGTCAATTGCCATTGAGCCACCTATCAACCCCAATCCTATTATCGTTACTCTCATTACCCTTCTTCTTTTATTAAATCCAATTCTATAAAATCATGCTGCCTTGACGCTTTAATTCTATCGTACGCTTCCTGAAGCTTCTCCGTAGTAGCACACAAAGAAATTCTAATAAACCTTTGCCCGCCCTTTCCGAATATAAATCCTGGCGTGATAAATACTTTCGCATTATAGAGTATGGCATCAATCCACTTTTCTACTGAACCAATGGTGTCTGGCACTTTAGCCCAAACAAAGAGACCTACTTGACTAATTGAATAAGTGCATGATAGTAGCTCCATTATTTCAAATGCTTTGGTCCTTCGTTGACGATACATTTTGTTCAGTTCCTCGAACCAGCTATTCGGTTGTTGGAGTGCTTGTGCCGCTGCTTGTTGAATACCTAAAAACATTCCAGAGTCCATATTGCTTTTCACACGTAGCACTGCATCTACATATTCACTTCTACCGGCAAGCCAACCCACTCTCCATCCAGGCATGTTGTGCGATTTACTTAATGAGTTGAGCTCAATGGCTACATCTTCAGCGCCAGGAATGGACAAAATACTCTTTGGTGAATTGTTAAGTATCAAACTATATGGATTGTCATTAACCAATAAAAAATTGTTTGCCTTTGCCAATTCCACCAATCGTTTCAAATCCTCCTCAGCTAATACACTACCCGTTGGCATGTGAGGTGTGTTCACCCACATGATCTTCACTTTAGAAAGATCCCTCTTTTCTAAAGCATCAAAATCTATTTGCCAATCGATACGCTCACTTAATTCATAGGTTGTTACTTTCGCTCCCACTAACTGCGACACAGACGCATAGGTTGGGTATCCAGGATCAGGAATAAGCACTTCGTCACCTTCGTTGACGAAAGCCATTGAGATATGCATGATACCTTCCTTTGATCCCATTAAGGGAAGGATCATTTTCTCCGAATCGAGCTCAACGTCATAAATTCTTTTATAAAAGTCAGCAATACCTTTCCTGAAATCCGGTATCCCTTTATAACTCTGATATCCATGATTTCCTGATTGCTGTGCGGTGTGTTGCAAAGTTTCAATGACACTTTGAGAGGGTGGAAGATCAGGGCTACCTATTCCTAAATTTATAACCGGAAACTCTGGACGATCAAGACTTCTCACCTCTTGCAATTTTTTTGAGAAGTAATACTCCTCCACTTTTTCAATACGTTTTGCCAATTCAACCATTTTTAAAACTTTACTGTTGCTTTTTTATACTCTCCCATTACGTTTAGATTTCTTACTTGCCTTATCAATTGATGGATAGCCTCGTCATAACTTTTTCTTTCCCCCCACTCCACATCAACGTGAATCGTGTATTCAGAAGGTTTTCCAATGATTGGGACTGATTGAATCTTCGATAAATTAATTTTTTGATTCTTAAAAAGAATGAGAGCATCAGCAAGGCTTCCCACCTCATTGGCCACTTCAAATGAAAGCGAAGCTTTATTCCCTCCCTTCTGTATTTTATCATTCTTTGAAAGGATGAGAAACCGAGTGAAATTTTTCTTATTGGTTTCTATCCGTTTCTCCAGAATAGTTAAACCATATTTTTTTGCTGCTTGGTCATTGGCTATTGCTGCAGTATCAGAAAGATTTTTTTCTCTGATTTTTTTTGCTGACCCTGCCGTATCATCGCTTTCGCGTATTTCAATATTTGGCAGCTGATGCAAATAATCCGAGCACTGTCGGATGGCCATGGGATGAGATTCTATCACCTTTATTTCAGCTAAATCAACCCCAGGTAGTGCCATCAAATGCATTCGGATAGGAAGGTAAACCTCTCCGAGAATAGTGAAATGGTATTGCTGAAGCAGGAAATAGTTAGGAAGAATACTACCGGCAATCGAGTTCTCAATGGCCATTACTCCAAACTCTGCTTTCCCATTCTTTAATACTTCACACAAATCATGAAACGAGAGGCACTCAATTGTCTCAATATCATGGCCAAAATGCTCCATGGCAGCCACTTCATGAAAGCTGGTAGCTATTCCTTGTATCGCAACACTGGTTCTTTTCTTCCTGTTCATACTCAAAAGCCCATAAAAACAGAAAGTCCCGGGGGTTCCGGGACTTTCTGAATATTCTCTGTTTATATTTTATTTAACAAAGCGATTCTCGATCAAGTCCCGACTGGGTTTGATAGATAAAATAGTAAAAGTAAAATCGCTTGTTGCCTACTGTATTCATAATCGAATCGCTAAGAAAGGGAATTATTTACTCAGTACAATCACCAACCACGTATTTTTTGTAAAAATTTCCCTCAGCCTAACTATCGTTTGCTCTTCGAATAGGTATGAAAAGCATCAAAAAATGTAACTTTGTTTACAAATAAAATTCAATCAATGAAACTGACTTACAAGCTTTTAATTCTTTTTTTAGTGGTTTTGGCTGCCTGTGGCAAACCTTCTACCCAAACTGAAGAAGAGGAGAACCAAGAAGTAGACGCAGATCCTAACCAGTCATTATACGATATGGTTATGGATGTCCATGACGAAGTCATGCCTAAAATGGATGATATCTACAAGATTAAATCTCAGTTGCAAGAGAAAATCGTCAACTCACCAGACTTGGTACAAGAAAGAAAAGATGCATTGGAAAAAATGATCTTATCACTTGATTCTGCTAACAATTCAATGATGGTTTGGATGCGCCAATTTAACCGGCCTGCAGATTCACTAGATGTGGAAGAAGCTCGTGCTTATCTGGAATCGCAGATGGAGAAAATAAATGCTGTAAAAGAGACCATGCTATCTACTTTGGAAGAAGCCAAAGCTGAGGCAGAGAAAAACTAAATCTACTACAATCGCTTAGTTGCCTTGTGATGAGGCAACTTTGCTTTCTTTCCCTTTTTCCCCTTCTTTTTATTCTTTTTCTCCCGTTCCTTATCAATTTTTAAGTTGTCGCGAACCACCTTCCAATATTCCTTTCCATACTCCACAAATATCTCAGACTTGGCCGGAATATCTTTTATTGCTTCGATATAACACTTCTTCTTACCGTTACCCACTACATACTCTGAATTGGTCTTTATGCCTTTTACCCTACCAATTCCTTTGGCATCATTGGCATACCTACCTAAGGCCTTCTTGTAATTCCAGGCATCGATGCATCGTTTGCTATTAATATAGAACACATATCCGTTACGATCATCAGCCAATTTCTGAACTTCCTTCCATGTAAGTATCTCACCTTTGTACTCTACAATCCTGGTTCCTTTTTTTATTTTCTTCTTAGTGAATAGTCCCTTTCCCGCTCCAGGTAAAGTTGACTTCTTCACATATAATTGTTTTTCCAATAGTGCCATAGCGATTCAAGAACAGTTATTTAGAATTCGCGCGCAAGATGCAAAAAAATACCCCCTTGTAAAAGAATACAAGGGGGTATTACATATTGAGGAACAATTACTTAATACATTAGTTTACTTTTCTCAAATAGACATTACCATACCTGGATTCGAAATTATATCGAGGTCCTGCACCTGGTTTGGCACTTACGAATGTATAGAAATCTTTTTCCTCCAAAGTATTACCATCAAATTGTATGTCGAGATTAGAATAGATTTGACCATAATTGGTCTCTGCTGATATCTCACCCACTCTTTTTTCATTGAGCGCTACATCAACTCCCCCATATTGCGCCTCAACTTTAATGGGACCATCAAAGTTCATCACCTCAACCATCCCATATACGGAAGTGATATTTGTTTCAGCGCCCGTAGGCACTTTAATTTCAATAGTAATGTCCATATCAACACCCCATGAAACCCTGTCAAAAGACCTTCCATTTTCAGCTTTGTATTTTTTATACTCCTCTTTCGACCTGAACATTATTCGCTCTGCTCCATCTCTTACTGTGACCATTTGAGGCAAACTTTTAATGTTTACTATTCTGTTCTCAACGACTACCTCACTCCCACTATTATCGACCAATAATTCAAAAGCATCATCATTTTCACCATTATTGATGCTCACCGTTGCCTGAACTGAGATTTCACTTTTCTCCCAGGTACTTACTTTAATCAATTCAGGGTAATCAAATTTCATTGCAATCGCTTGGCCATTTTTTACCGGCAGAGATCTATTAACTGATGTCTGCGCAAAAAGCCCGAACGTAAGGAACTGCAATGCAAGAATTAGTTTTGCTATTTTCATTGTAAGTAAGTTTATTCCAGATTATTTCTTGCGCAGGTATACATTATCATGTGTAGAGGTGAGTGTGACTTCAGTTCCTCCCCCATTGATTTTTGCTGTCAGCTTATCACTATACTTTATCATCGCTGAAGATTTATCAAACTCCAGTTTAAAATCCGGGTCGACAAATATTTCCCCCCAGGAAGAATTCAACTTCAAATTGGCCTTAGTAGCAGTAGGTATTGCTACGTCTACATGACCATGAGTAGAGGTGAGAGAAGCTACTTTACTTATAACAGAACCAAAATTAGCTTCTATGTCACCATGAACTGTACGAATAGTAATTGGCCCCGTTACATTCTCAAGCTGAACATCACTATGCACAGTAGATACATACAGCTCCCCTTCTACATTCTTAATTTCCACATCACTTCCATAAGGTGACGTATGTACATATTTTAGACTTATCCCCTGTGGCACTTTGATTAAAATGTTTGGTCCATCCATTTTTTTAAGCTGCCTCACCTCAATTACTCCATCCGTTTCAACAACTGATAATCCTAGTCCGGTATTATCTTCCAGACCAATGCTGCTTATGGCTCGCAATCCTTTTGCCCGATCATCCTTGTCTTTGCTAAAACTGCTTGAACTAAAAATAATTTCATTTCCGTTATAGCCTTCTATCTTTACATTGTTCACCTCCTGAATATTTAACTTGCCTGTACGCTTTGGCAACTTAAATTCCTGTGCCCACAATCCCGAGGTCAACAGCATTCCAATTAGTATAAAAAAATATTGCTTTTTCATTTTCATCTGTATTTAGATATTGGTCTCTTCTAAAATTTCTATTTCTTCCTCAAATAAATTTTTCCATAATTACTACTGAGATCGATATTTAAATCTCCTCCTCCATTCAGCTTCCCCTGCACCCGATCACTATATCGAACCATACTTCCTTCTCTATTCACTTCGAACTTCAAATCAGGCGCCACAAATATTTCCCCGTAGGAAGTATCCATTTTCAGATTAGCTTTAGTGACAGAAGGAATAGTGATATCAACATAACCGTATACCGAAACGATAGAAATGGGGCTCTTGATGGTGGAGTTAAAATTGGCCTCTACATGCCCATAGATAGACTTTACCGTCATTGGACCTGTAATGTTCTCTAACTCAATGCTGTTGTACTGCGCAGATACCTCAATCTCATTCTCCATATTTTTAAACTCAGCCTTGCCTCCGTACTGGGAGTCGTGCTGAAATGAAACGATGACATTCTTAGGAACGAGAATTTTAATTTTAGGTGAACTCACTTTCTTCAATTGCCTTACGACAACCGCACCTGACGCCTCTTCAACATTAATTCCGAGTCCAGTATTATCTTCTAAACCAAGACCATTAATGGCGCGTAGACCTTCTGCTCTTTCGTCCTTGGCATCTTTACCCTCGCGAGAAGAAAATACAATTTCATTTCCATCGTAACCCTCTACTAAAACCCGGCCCAGGTGAATCTCCAACCTTCCACTGTTTTTTGCTACCTTATATTCCTGCGCTTTAGACAACCAGGGAATCAAAGCCAATACAATTAATAATTTTTTCATTTTCTTTTTATTTCGATTTACCTGACTCCATCAAAAAGGTTACTCAGGAAAGTTTTATTATTCCAGTATGAGCCTCATCCTTTACGGCTTCAATACTTCTATCATCCTCAATGATTTTCTCTAAATCATTAACAACCCCTTTCTCTTTTAAGCTCACCATTAACTGAATCAGCGCAATTTGCACCATTGGATCATCCTGATCTGATAATGATTCGATTAGCATTCTTCTTATTGAAGGATCACCCGAAAATTTACTCAACGCCTCAAGAGCCGCTAGCCGTACGTTGGTATTAGGGTCTGATTTCATTGCTTTCTCCAGTGCAACAACAACATCATCGTCAGGAGATACTATATTCAATGCAACATTTACACCCTGCATTCTTTGGCTTGCCGATTGACTATTATTCATCATCGCCATCATGGTTTGTTTAGTTTCTGCCATCTCCTTTTTCAAGGCAGCCAACTCCCTTTCATTTTGCACGTTCTGATTAAGCCAATAACCACCGGTAAGGCCAAGCATGATCAAAGCCACAGCAGCCGCTACCCTGTAAATCATAGGACTAAAGAAGACTGTTTTTGGACTCTGGGCTTCAATTTCTTTCTTTAAATTATTCTCAAATATTTTTTCATGCCCTGGATGTAGTTCCAATGGTTCAGTTTTTTGCATCACATCGATCACCTCTCTCAACTCTTGATACAATTGCCTGATCTCTTCGTTCTCCAATAAAAGATTTTCTACTTCCTCACGCTCTGGCCAGGTTAACCCACCATCGATATATTCGATTAACAAAGACTCTAATTTTTCCTTTTCCATACTAAGATTGTTCGAGTTGAAAATAGTTTTCTCTCAATTTTGCTATTGCTCTATGCACCTTCACCTTTATGTTTGCCACTGTTGTATCCATCATTTGAGCTACCTCTTCATATTTCATGTACTGATATCGGGTGAGTACCAATAGCTCTCTTTGGTCCTCACTCAACATGGCCATCGACCGGTTTAATAATTCTTCTTTTTCTGTTTGCTCCATTTCATCCAATGCCGATGACGCCTTGTTTCCTATATGCTGCACATCCACCATCTGACTGTACTTATTTTTATGAACCTGATAGTAGTCTGAGAAGGCATTTCTGGCCATTTGATATATCCATGACTGAAATCGCATTCCATCTTTATAAGACTTCCTGTACTTCAGCAATCTCAAGAAAACGTTTTGAGTTAAATCTTCAGCCTGCTCTCTATCAAAGGTCATACGAGCAAGAAAATTAAATATGCGCTTATGATAGCGCGCATAGAGTGTGGAGGCCTGCTCCAGGTCACCGTTTTTAACGGCCTCCATTATCTGCTCGTCAGTCATTAAATCCTTGGTTCGAGTCTGTTTTCGTGTTAGTTACCGGATGGCGGACAAAAGGTTACACATAGAAAAATAGTAGTTATTATTCTTTTTCAAGACTCAAAAGGCAACAATTCCCCTTAACTCCAATATTTGCTCATCTTTGCCGCTTATTCGTGTATGAGAGACTTAAAAGTACATGCTGGATACCTATTTGCCTTGCTGGCAACCATTATATGGTCCGGCAATTTTATTGTAGCCAGAGATCTAAATAGTACATTTTCGCCTATCTCGATTTCTTTCTTCAGGTGGTTAATTGCCACAATTGTTATCCTCCCTTTTGCTTATTCACATTTAAAGCGCGATTTAAGCAAGATCCTGACCCAGTGGAGACTTATGATCGTATTGGCATTTACAGGAGTTACAATATTTAATACACTCATCTACCTGGCTGCCCATACCTCCTCAGCATTTAATCTATCTCTGTTTGCCATTACGGCACCTTTATATGTGGTGCTTTTCAATTGGCTCTTTTACAAAGACACCATCACACTCAAACAAGCTATTGGCTTTGCCGTTCTCCTCGTTGGGCTACTTACCCTACTCTCCAAAGGCAACCCCGAAAAAATACTCGAACTTGAATTCAATAAAGGAGACTTAGTCATGGCAGGAGCCGCCAGCATATTTGCTTTTTATTCCGTGCTCTTAAAGAAAAAGAACCCTGCCATCGGTAACCTTTCCTTCGTATCCGCCACCTTCATTTTAGGGGTAGCCATGTTAGTTCCCTTTTTCTTAATTGAGTTAATGAACCCGGCAGTACCATTGAAGTTTAATACATCTTCTTTTTTACAATTGGTATACATCGGAGTGGGACCATCTGTAATATCCTACTACCTGTGGAATAGATCTGTAGTGAGGTAGGCTCCACCAAGGCAGCCACCATTTACAACACACTTCCTGTTTTTAGTGCGCTGTTTGCAGCCCTGATTCTCAATGAACCAGTGTTTATAATTCAAATCGTAAGTTCAATCATAATTGTAGGTGGAATTCTCCTTGTGCTCTTTGGCAAATAAAATTGGCAATAAAAAAACAGGCAGTCCTTTCAGACTGCCTGTCACACCACCTACTTCCAACAAAAGACTAAAATGGCCAATCGCCAATACCTCTTTTCAAGTTATATACTTTGTAACCTTCTCTTACCAGAATATTACAAGCTTGTCCACTACGATTACCACTGCGACAGAATAAAAAATATTCCTTGCTTTTATCCAACTTAGAAAAATCACTCTTAAAGTTGAACGACATAAAATCAATATGTTTTGCGCCCTTAATCGTCCCTTCTTTGAATTCACCTAATGTGCGCACATCAACAAGTGTTGCCCCCTTAGAACTGGAGAATTTTTCTTTAAACTCCACTCCATCCAAATCTTCATATTCTTTAGTACGCGATGAAAATAAATTAAACATATCTTCTTAATTAACGTTTTCAATTGATTTTTTGGCCAGGTAGAAATCGACCATTTCAAGTTTACTTGCCAAGCGCTCGTCTAAAGCATCAACTGTTTTGGGCGGAGGCACAATTACTTTATCACCAGGTCTCCAGTCCAAAGGCATTGCCACTTTATATTTATCGGAGGTTTGCAATGCTTCCAAAGCACGCTTAATCTCATCCATGTTTCTCCCAACGTTTAGCGGATAGTACATAATAAGTCTAATCTTGCCCACGGGATCAATAAAAAAAACTGCACGGACAGCGGCTGTTTCGCTTTCGCCTGGCTGTAGCATTCCATAAAGTTTCGCCACCTTCATATCAATGTCAGCAATGATGGGAAATCGCATATACACTCCAGTCTTTTCTTTCACATTATTAACCCACGCGATATGCGAATGAATGCTGTCAATACTTAAACCAATCAGTTTGGTATTCTTACTTTCGAAATACTTCTGCTCATTGGCAAACCCGGACATCTCTGTGGTACAAACCGGGGTGAAATCCGCGGGATGCGAGAATAATAAAGTCCAGCTATCCTTGAAATAATCCGAAAATTTAATTTCTCCATTAGTTGTCATTGCCTTAAAATCAGGCGCTGTATCACCTATTCGTGGCATCTTTGTTGTTTCTATCAGTTCCATAATTATTTGTGTTATAGTTGAAAGTTTATCTCACTCACGCTCCCCTCTCCTCCAATACAAAGGAACGAGATAAACAAATCAATGTCAGTGACCCTTATCACAGAAGCTCGTGACTCTCATCAAAGAATCAAAAAATCTAATAAAATAGAAGATGAAAAAGAGGAGTAAAGGGTCAGTGTGGAAGTTTCTCTCTCACTAAACCATATACCCATGTGCCTGCAATAGCACTCAGCAGGGTAACAATGATGACAGAAAAGCCACTACCAATTTGAGCGAATAGCGGTCCTGGACAGGCACCTGTAATGGCCCAACCCAGCCCAAACAAAGTCGCACCAATTATATTTCCCCACTGAAATTTTTTATCATGAAAAACCACAGTCTCACCCTGAATGGTCTTGATCTTAAATCTCTTGATGAACCATACCGAAATGATGCCTACTACCACAGCAGTACCAATTACTCCATACATGTGAAATGAATGCAGTCGAAACATCTCTTGAATTCTGTACCAAGAAATTATTTCTGCTTTTACAAACACAATCCCGAAAATTACTCCCAACACCAGATATTTGATATTGGATCCGACAGGAGACTCTTTTGAAATCTGATCGTTTGGAGCTTCACACTCAATCGGATGCTCTACCCCAGCAACATTACTTTCTACTTTTTCTTCCACTAGTTCCATGCTGAGTATCGTATTAAAGGAATTTGATGATCCAGGGAAAAACAAGGTGTGTCATGGCGAAGCCACCAATCATGAAACAACAAGTTGCCAGCAATGATGGCATTTGTAAATTAGACAGCCCCATTATGGAGTGACCAGATGTACACCCACCTGCATACCGTGTTCCAAACCCAACCAGAAACCCACCCACTACAAAAAATATCAAACCTTTCATCGTGAAAAGATGCTCTATACTAAAGATCGAGGAGGGCATTAGGTTATGGTCAATTTCAATATTCAACGCCTCCAGATCTCGAACCGTTTGTGAGGATATTTGAATAGGATCTGGGTTACTTAACAATTGTGTGGCTATTACTCCTCCCAGCAAAACTCCGGCTACAAAAAATAAATTCCACGATTCCTTTCTCCAGTTATACTGAAAAAATGGAATTCTGGCTGGTATACAGGCTGCACAGATATGCCTTAACGAAGATGAAATACCAAAATGTTTATTGCCGAGCAACAGCAATGCCGGTACAGTAAGTCCAATAAGTGCTCCAGCCACATACCAAGGCCATGGTTGTTTGATCAACTCAATCATAATTCACTGAAATCAACGCCAACAAAATGTCAAAATAGAAATTAGGCTAGTAATTCTTTGCCCAAAATAAAAAGACCCATCACCAAAACAAACCATCCGAAAGCAGGTTTCAATTTTTTTCCGGATATAAATTTAGATAAGTAGGCACCACCCAGAATACCAACAATAGCAAATGCTGAAAATATCAACATGAATTTATAGTCGATAAGTAGTTCAGATCCTAAATCCCCAGTAAACCCAATCAATGATTTCATTGCTATGATTAACAAGGAGGTTCCTACCGCTTGTTTCATCGGTAAGCCTGCCAGCAATACCAGAGCCGGAATAATTAGAAAGCCACCTCCTGCTCCCACCAGGCCAGTAACTCCTCCAACCAGAATGCCCTCCAAAAAGATCAAGGGATAGTTGTATTTAATTTGGCTTGTGTCATCTTCTGCCTTTTTCTTGTCGCGAATCATTGAGACCGAAGCCAAAAGCATAAGCAGGGCGAAAAGCACCATAACAAAGAGTGGCTTCGTAAAAGTGAAGCTGCCTATTGAAAACATGGTGTCAGGAATAATCGGTACAATAAATTTCCTTACGGTATATACTGTAACGATAGATGGCGCACCAAAAATAAGTGCCGTTTTTAAATGAACATTTCCATTTTTTAAGTGGCTAAATGAACCCACCAAACTAGTAAGGCCCACTACAAATAACGAGTAGGCAGTAGATGTAACGGGATCAATCCCAAATAAATAAACCAAAATGGGAACCGTTAGTATTGAACCGCCTCCGCCAATTAATCCCAAAGAAAGCCCCATGATGATGGCTGATACAAAACCTACTAACTCCATAATTCAAAGGTGATTACCAAAATGTAAAACTAACGAATCGCTGAACGGATCATCGTAACATTAGTCACACATCAGCAAGCACGGTAACTTTATTTCTGGAAAGTTTAACCTGATTGTTTTTTTCCAATTGCTTTAGCAATCGCGAAACAACCTCCCTGGCAGTTCCCAATTCATCCGCCAATTGCTGATGGGTGAGGATAAGTTGATTTGTCTTCAGCATTTTTACCTTCTTTTTCAGTAAATCCCAAAGGCGATCATCCACATGCTGGAAAACTACTGAATTGACTACATCAAGTAATTCCTCAAACCTTCTGTTATACAATTGAAAGATAAATTCAAGCCATGCTGGATTGTCCTTAATCAGCTCAAATGACTTATGGATAGGTAACATCAATACCTCTGACTTCTCTTCTACGATGGCCTTGATTTTACTGGTTTGATTGCAGGTGGCACCCAGAAAAGACATCACGCAACTTTCACCTGGTTTTATGTAATACAATAAAACCTCTTTGGCATCCTCATCAATTTTGAGGACTTTGATAGACCCAGAAAGCACAATGGGAACGCTCTTTATATAATCATTTTCGTCTATGATCACCGTTTCGGGCTCAAAAGTTCTCAGTGTACCCTCTTTGGTCAATCGGTCTAAAAGCTGCCTGCTAATTAGGGTGGTTTCTGGTATAGTATTCATGCAATGGATTTGTTGACTGTGAAACGGCAATGGTATTATAAAAATTCGACAAAAATCTATTTTTCTCCTCCCCTCCTACATTTAAAATCTGAATTTCACCTGACTTCCGACTGCCCTTATCCAATACAGTAATTCCAAAAATAAAAAGGAAGGTTGGCGTCCACTTTGGCCAATAAATATACACTCTATAAGAAAAACAACTTATGAAAATGAAATCTATGCTTATCACTATTAGCCTGCTCCTCTCAGCACCTGTAGCATTTGCTCAAAAGCAGGTAAACACCATGAATTTCGATGAAAAGGCAGGCTCGCCAAGTGCCTCACTTTCCGACATCGATTGGTTACAAGGCCACTGGCAGGGAGAAGCTTTTGGGGGAATTACAGAAGAAATGTGGTCGCCTCCCCTGGGTAAATCAATGATGTGTGCCTTTAAACTGGTTGTCAATAATCAGGTTAAATTTTACGAAATCACGACCATAACCGAGGAAAACGGCACGCTCATGCTCAGGTTGAAACACTTTCATAATGACCTGAAAGGATGGGAAGAAAAAGACGTGACACAAGATTTTCGATTGGTTAAAGTGGCGCAAAACCGCATTTATTTTGAAGGATTTACTTTCGAGCGTATCTCTAAAAATGAACTCAATATGTACGTGATGACTGGCAACGCTGATGGCCAACAGGAAGAAACTAAGTTTAACTATCAGAGAATTGACCAAAAATTGAATTAATAACTGAATTCTTAAATTTATATCCATGAGAAAATTTATGCTGCTTATTCGTGAAGACCTTCGCTTACTGGAACAAATGACTCAGGAACAATCTGAAGCCGACATCCAAAAAATGGTGGGTTGGGTAGAGGAAATCACACAATCAGGTAACTTCGTACAAGGAGATCCTTTGGAGAATGGGATGACCCTGGTAACCAAAAATGAAATTATTTCGGACGGTCCCTTTATTGAAGCCAAAGAAGCCATTAGCGGATATACCATAATAAAAGCAGAGTCGTTAACGCAAGCTTCTGAAATTGCAGCTTCCTGCCCGCTTGTTCAAGCAGGTCAAATAAAAATGGAAGTGAGGCCTATTTTAGAATTTTAAATAATGAACCCCAACTCGTCCCTCGATCATCTTTACAAAAAACTATTTGCAAAGATGGTAGGAGGATTGGTAAAATCCATCGGCATCAAAAACATCTCACTGGCTGAAGATGCAGTTCAGGAAACTTTTCTGGCTGCACAGCAGCAGTGGGTCAAATCTCCGCCCGACAATCCTCAGGCATGGCTATTTAAAGTCTGTAAAAACATTGCCCTGAAACTTATTAAAGAAGATTCCCCTCATAATAATATTGAGGATGCTTTTCACCTTCCCTCTCATCCAGATCATAAGGAAGAGGAATCTGCACTCAATATGCTCCTGGCCTGTGCACATCCACGGTTTTCACCAAAACAGCAGGTTATTTTCGCGCTACGTTATGCGGCAGGCTTCAAAGTAGACCAAATCGCAAAAATATTGTTATCACAGCCAGAAACCATCACCAAAACACTTCAAAGGATAAAAGGCTTAATTAAAAGTGAAAAGCTTGAGTTGTTTGCAACACACCGTGTTGTTACCACCGAAACTAAAAACATCCTGCTCAATATTTTATACCTGATGTTCAGTGAAGGTTATAAAACTTCAAGTGGCAAATCCATTTTGAATACTATACTTTGTGAAGATGCGCTCGTCTTTACACAGACCATAATCAGGAATTCTGATTTATCCACGCCAGAAGCCAGGGCATTGTACGCCCTTATGCTTTTTAATCTTTCGCGTTTTGAGGCAAGATTTACTGTTGATGGTGACTTGATAGATCTTGAACATCAGGATCGAACACGTTGGAATGGTGACATGATCAAAGTTGCTACGCACTCTCTTTATGAATCCAAAACAAATCAACTTTCAAAATACCACATCGAAGGCACGATAGCTTTCCTTCATTGTACGGCCTCGTCATTTGAACAAACCGATTGGTCGAAAATTGTATCCCTTTATGAACAGCTTCACCTTATCAACGGATCACCATTCATTCAGTTGAACCTCGCAATTGCCAAATTTTATTCAGGAAACACGGAGGAGGCAGTCTTACTGATGAAGGAGTTAGGGACAAATATTTTTATCTATAATTATCACCTGTACCACGTTGCGATGGGAAAAATGCTAAATAGTAAAAATGAACGACCTAAGGCCATCCAACATTATGAAAAGGCAATCAAACTGACGAGTCATCTGCCCGAAAAAAAATACATACAAAACCTAATGGAAAACACCAGTTATTCCAGTTGAGGATTATTGGCCACCATTTTATCAAGTGTGCTCCCTGCTAGAATGCGAAGGGTTTCATCACGAACACCAATAAATGCTGTGCGTATGCTGCATACCACCTCATCCTTACATTCATCGCATGGCTCATAGTAATTGAGCGAAACACAAGGCAGCATGGCAATAGCACCATCCATAAGCCGGATGATCTCGATTAGATTGACCTCTTCAGGTTTTTTTAAAAGATAGTACCCTCCTCCTTTGCCTTTTTTGCTTTGCAAAATTTTTGCTTTTCGCAGCTCCAGGAGAATTGCTTCCAGAAACTTCTTGGGGATTTTCTCCCTATCTGCAATCTCCTGTATATGCACAGGGCCCTGCTGATATTTTCTGGCCAGATAAACCAGAGCATGAATCGCATATTTGCATTTCTTGGATAGCATAGTTTCAATATAAAGTTTTTACTTAGAATCTGTGCCCTGCACAATAATAATTGCGTTCTGTGATGTAAGAAAAGTGAAAAATAGCGGCCCTCCGTTCGAATACCACTGAAAAAGCAATGAACAGCTTAAAGCTCTATCTTTGTAGCGATCAAAAAAATTTAGACAAATATTGACAGTATCAAAACCCCTTAACAGCACACTTTTCTCGTTCGGCCTCTTCATTGTCATCTCTTTTGTTTTGGTGGGAATGAGCCTGATTGATTTCATTTCAGATCAGGAGCCAGCATGGTACACCTATCTGGTATTGATCCTGCTTACTCCGCTTTCACTTTTTCTTACGTATCGCGTTTTCATCAATTACAAAATAATCGAAATGGGTAACGAAAAGATTACCATTAAGTACCCGGTGAGAAATAGGAGAAAACACTACCCTTTGGGCAAAGTCTCCTACTGGAGAGAGTCGATCGTAAAAACCGGAAAAAACTCCACTTTTAAAGAGCTGGAAATACAGTTTGATGATAAATTCAAACTGATTCTAGGGTTGCGGGAATACTCCAATTACCAGAAAGTTCAATCCTACTTATCGAAGAAACTGGCCAGAAAAAAACAGGTTACTTGACGCATTGGTAAAGTTTTAAATCCTTTATACTTTTGCCCCCTTGCCAAACGTGGCAAATCCCTTATTAACATGAGATGCCCAGGTGGTGAAATTGGTAGACACGCTACTTTGAGGGGGTAGTGCCGTTAAGGTGTGCTGGTTCGAATCCAGTCCTGGGCACCATTTTTACTTAGGCCGAAGTGGTGAAATTGGTAGACACGCACGTTTCAGAGGCGTGTGGCGTAAGCTGTGCGGGTTCGAGTCCCGCCTTCGGCACTCTTTTAAACTCACCTCAATCTGAATTATGCCCTTCTTTTGATATGGTATATCTATCTAATGTGAAATATTAGACCATATCCAATTTCTATTTTCTGCAGTCTGCCCTTCAAATTGCCTAATGTACCTGGCAGCTAGAGAAAAAAACATCACAAAGAAAAGCACAACAGACAATAAGAAAATATAGAACATAGCCGTTTTTCGTTTTACATTTTCAATTTGCAAAAACAGTTAGAATGAAGTTTTGTAACCCATAGAAGCAGATAACAGAGGTAATATCTTTTCACTTTTAGCATAAAAAACATCACACACTAAGGGGTAAAAAACCCGTTAAAACCAATATTTGGCATCTTATTGGCACATTACCGGTATATTTAATCAAAGTAAGCGCATGATAAATCGAGTGATAAAGCATCTGTTCTTTTCAATATTTTGGATATCCATCACCTTTCCAGTCGTTTCGCAACAACTACCAAATGGGCCTATTCCAAAAGACTGGTTTATGAAAGACCCTGAAACAGATAGGGTACAAGGCATAAGTGCTGAAAAGGCATATCAAACGCTTTTAAGAGACCAGCCCTCCCGAACCATCATTGTTGCCGTAATTGACTCGGGAGTTGACATTGAGCACGAAGATCTTCAAACTGTGATATGGACCAACGAGGACGAAATTCCGGACAACGGGATTGATGATGACAACAACGGTTATATCGATGACGTGCACGGATGGAATTTTATTGGAGGAAAAGACGGTAATGTCAACCAGGATACAGATGAGTTTACCCGAGCCTATGTCAAACTCAAGAAGCAGTTTGAAGGAGTTGATGAGAAAAAAATTAGCAAAAAAGATAAACCAGCTTACGAAGAGTACCTAAAAGCGAAGCAAAGATTTGAAAAACTGGTAGCGGATAATAAAGAACAATATGAACTCTATAATAACCTTTATCAGAATGTAAAGCTAAGTGTGGATACACTCAAGGTACTCCTCATGACTGATTCCCTCACTCAGGAACTAGTACAAAGTTTTGAATCTTCTGAGCCTAATCTGCTTTTCGCCAAGGGTTTTGTACTCAACATTTTTAGAAATATAGGCCCAGAAAATAGCATAGAAGAATTTGTTTCAGAACTTAAAGAGGCATCGGAACATTATCAGCAAATCGTAGAGTATGGCTACAACGAGAATTTTGATCCACGATCCATTGTCGGAGATAATTATAGTGATCCCTACGAAAAAGGATATGGCAACAATGATGTGAAAGGGCCTGATGCTATGCATGGCACCCATGTAGCGGGTATTATCGCAGCGGACAGAAAAAATAACATTGGTATAAAAGGCATTGCTGATAATGTAAAAATCATGTCAGTGAGAACGGTACCCAATGGAGACGAAAGAGACAAGGATGTTGCCAATGCTATTCTATATGCTGTTGACAATGGGGCACACATTATTAATATGAGTTTTGGAAAATCTACATCCCCAAGAAAAGAAGTGGTAGACAAGGCTGTAAAGTATGCTGAGCAAAAAGGGGTACTGCTCATCCACGCTGCTGGTAATGACTCAGATGACATTGATATAAAGAGAGATTTTCCAACTCGATTTTATGCAGATGGATCAGAAGCCAAAAACTGGTTGGAAGTAGGCGCATCTTCATGGGGAGCCGACAGTGACTTTGTTGGAAGTTTCTCCAACTATGGCAAGAAATCAGTAGACCTGTTTGCGCCTGGCGTTGAGATCTATTCTACTCTTCCTGACAACAAGTATAAAAATTTGGACGGTACCAGTATGGCAAGCCCGGTTGCAGCCGGAGTAGCTGCCGTTATCATGTCCTATTTCCCTGAGTTTACAGCGCTGGAGGTAAAAGACATTATCCGCCAATCCACAAGAAAATTTGATAACCTTAAAATCAATATTCCCGGAGGAAAGGGAGAAATGGAGTTTAGTCAGATGAGTAGTACTGGAGGATTAATCAATCTATATGAAGCCATCCTACTTGCCCAAGAACTTAAAACCAAGAAGCTCGTCAAGTAGTTCTATTAACTCCATTTTAACAAGCCAGTCAGTTTACGGTGCTATAGCACCGCTTGCACAAAAAATACACTGCCAAAATTTACTTCTTCCCATTTTTATGCAGGATTAATTATTATCTACCCATGAATAAGACATACACCGATGCAGGATTACTAATATTGAGAGTAAGCACAGGACTTTTTATGGCATTCGGCCATGGGCTTGGCAAAATGCCCCCCTCAGAAGGATTCATCGGGGGTGCAGAAAAGCTTGGTTTTCCAATGCCCGTTTTTTTTGCCTGGATGGCCGGATTATCAGAATTCCTTGGTGGTATATTAATAGCCCTCGGCCTATTTACTCGTCCCGCTGCCTTCTTCCTCATATGCACAATGGCTACTGCTGGCTTTATTCGACACGCTGACGATCCCTTCGGAACTAAAGAAAAGGCGCTACTCTATTTCGTTCTTGGCATTTTCTTCCTGCTTTCAGGAGGCGGTAAGTATGGACTAGGCAAAATGCTTTTCAAATCAGGAAAACTGAACGAATTAAGCTAATCCAATAAATAACTATATCATCTCCAGAATTTATCCGTCCAACTGTCAATAGCAACAATGTCAGCTGTGGTGGTTTGGTGAACAGTTGCCACCTTTTCTAATTCCTCTTGGGTTGCAGCCTTTTGTACTTCGTTGAAGAGCACTCGCTCCTCAAACCGAATATGGCTTTCCAGCTTCTCTTCAATGAGCACAAGATTTTTCTCCACTTCCTGTTGAGCATAAAACAACCTACACAGTTTCCGATGCTCACTTAGTGCTCTTTTTACCAACTCATTTTCATCTCCTAGAATTGGAAAGACATACTTTTCTTCCAATTCAAAATGCGGTAATAGGTGCATTTCAAAAAACCAATCTGTGTACTTCTTCATCCTGGCAGGTGCAACTCCCTTCTTAAATCCAGTTCTGATTTTTAGTGAAAGCCACAAACCATGATGATGATCATGACTTAGAGGTACCAGCTCCTCCTTTCTTTTAAGTGGTGGCGGTCTATCCATAGTTACTCACTCCTTTCATAGTTATTATTTTCATATCCACAGGTCGGACACTTTTTAACTTTACCTTCCCTTAATTTGATTCCATCAATATGATTCACAACAAAATCCTTAATTACGAGATAAGTAGTCTGATGATTCTTGACATCAATCTGTTTATCTTTAAAGAGCATTCTTACTTTATGATCATATTCTTGATACCCCCAACATACAGGACAAATACCTTCAGGAGTCTCAATCATTGTTTCGCTCTCAGGACGTTTAAAGTACTTTACTAATCGATCAGTCAGCTTGATCATAAATTGAAGATTGTTTTAATTTTTCTACAATTTTAGAAGTAGTTTCATCAGCATAAACACCAAACGCGTTCACAACCACGCCTTTCACATTATACTTTGATGATGACAAAGCATACACAACCATTTCATCTCCAGGATCAGTATCACCCTCAAAACGATAGAACTCGTCAATCTCAAAATCATCAGATGAAAGTTGACGGGTAGTTTTTCTGCAAATCAGACAATCCTTTTCTGTATGTAGTACAAAATCCAAAGTATATCCCCTGAGCGTAAGATCGTTTAATGCCTCAGATAAAGTTTCGAAACTCCTCATCCTCCTATTTGTTTTTAATTGCCCCAATTAAAATAGTCCCTTGTTCACTTGTTCTATTATGAATGGCATGCATTGACATTACTGGGAATACAAAAAAATCACCAACCTCACCGTTGTAGGTTTGATCACCAATGATGAACTCGAAATTACCTTCAACTACATAACCGTATTCTGTTTTGTCAGGGTGTCTGTGCAATGGATAACTAGATTGTGCATCCACCCTCACCAACTTCACAGTTCCATTCTCCAAATCAAGCAACTCCTTCCCTGAAAAACCTTTTACTTTTCCAGAGATCCATTCCTGGGACTTATGATCAACTTTAGTTTCCATCCTTATTGGCGCTGAGTTTGAGGGGATAGCTCCCTTTCCATATCAATTGCTTTTGGGAACAAGATGTTGTTTTCCAAATGGATATGGAGGTGCAAATCCTCTTCAAACTCATTGAGCAGTGCATAGGTAACTCTATATGTATTACATCCATCTGCAGGAGGTGTATACTTATTACTTAGCATAGCTATTTTCTCAAAGCGATCACCTTCTGTAGTATGTTCATCCATCATCATCTGCACTGGGTTTTGCACAGTACCAAAATTGGGTGCATCCAATTCAGTTTTAGCGTCTTTGGCTCTCGCCATTTTCCGAATATATGGGAATAGTATAAACTCCTCCTTTTTCATGTGTGCTGCAAGCTCTCCGGCAGACGCATTAAACTCTTCATTTATCTCAAACAATTCAGGATGCCTGTCTCCGTGCACATGACAGAGTTTGTGTAGGTATTGTTTTAAGATAGGCAGTTTTTCTTCCACATATCTGTGGTGCGTCTTTTCAATATAGTCGGCCAATAGATCCAATGGCCAACTATTAAAATCTGTTGTGCTGCTTGGCTTATCTTGCTTTACAAGGTCAAGCTCTTCTAACAATTTACTGGGATTAACCTTTTTATCTTCACAGGCAGCAGCAACGCTTCTGTTTCCCTTGCAACAAAAATCGATGTTATGATTCTTAAACACCTGTGCAGTACGATAATCGTCTGCAACGATTTCACTAATGGTCTTTTCTAGTACGTTTTCCATAATTAATTATTTTCAAATATGATTGTTGATTTAATATCCATAATGACCAGTGCCTGGAAATCATTATGAGCCGTAAGACTATGCTCAATCCCAGCTGGGATAATCATACTATTACCTTCCCCTAATTCATGTTCATTGCCCTCCATGTTCAATACTGCAGAGCCATTCTGACAAATAACCACAGCTTCTCTTGTGCTGTGATGTAGAGGCATATGCATTCCCTCCTCTCCATGGACATTTAAAATTTTAAGAGACTCCCCTTCTTTTTCAATTTTAATCTGTGGTGATTTTATTACTACCATAACTTTATCTTTTAAACAAATGATTTATATAATTCTGGATTCCAATACATGATCAAATAAAAAAGTGCAAACCCAACAAAGGCGATAACCAGGGCCCACACCCACGATGGAATTCCTTTTGGTGTCTCCGATCCTTTGACAACAAAGACATCATTTCCCTCGCTACCGTATGCGTTGATGGTAATTGGGATTTGATCTTCCACAATTTCATTTTCCTTTAATCCCACCACAGAAATGGCGGGACCATTTCGAACCTCGAATGGAATAGTTTTTACTCCTTCAAGGCCTTTTGTTGATTTCGCAACAATCTTAAGTTGATGTTTCCCATCGGGAACCTTAGTAGTGTCCAGAATAAATTTTACTGGAGGTGCAAACTCAGCAAACGGTCTTTCCTCCTCATCCATAAACACCTTTATGACTCTATTGTCTTCCATCACATCTTTGTGTTTAGCACAATATTCTTAATATGTTCAGGGTTGTTTTCATTGGGCCTGATCAAAAATTTCAAACTCAAAAAAAGAGCGATGCTCACAATAATAATGGCTACTCCTATGATCAAGTAATCAGTATCGCCTTGTGGGCCTTGACCATGAGTAATTCCCTCCAATACTTTGGGTTGGTTCTTCTTGCACAGTTCACACGCTAAAACATTTCCATAAATTAAAAATGCAGTCAGAAAAACAAAAGATACTTTTCCCAATTTTTTCATTTCCAATAATTGTTTGCTGCTGCGATAGTTTGAAACTCCAAAGCGATCACCTCAGCAGAAGCAATGAGCTGTTTAGTGTCACTGGCATAGTCTGCCCTTAATTTTTTTCTTAGCTCAGGATCAGTTTGAATTGCTGCAATTGATTTGCGAGCCAACTTAATGGCAAGTTCCCTTCCCTCCATAGGAGTAGCAGTTATCAGGCTTGGTAAATAATTTTCCTTTTCCATTTCATTATTGATTTAGTGATAAAGTATAACTTCTAATTTTAGCTACCTGCTCAGCTGTAATTGGTGGTGCGTTATTCCCCCAACTAGATCTTTCATGATTGGCTATGGCGGCTATCTCTTCATCTGTCAGCTGGTCGGCAAAACCAACCATAACAGCATAATCAGGTCTTGCATCGTACCCCTGAAGAATTATTTGAATCATAAACTCTGGGTTTTCATCATTTACTATCTTACTCCCAGCCAATGGAGGAAATGCACCCGCCAAGCCCTGTCCATTGCCCTGATGACAAGCAGCACATGTTTGCATGTAAAGCTGTTCCCCATCGGGAAGCATGGATTCTTGATTAGATGGAACAGGTTCTTTTTTTCTCACAGAGGGTATAAATTCAGGGTTTGAAGCTGAAGGCATGGGTGCTTGCTTTAGCGTTTGTAAATAGGCCACCAGGTCAAGCACCTCTTGTGTCGCAATTATCTTAGTCTTGTTGGATCTTAAAAATTGAGACGGAACGGGTACAACAACATCACCATCATTAGTTTTTTCCTTTTCTTCAAACAACCAGGGGTAGGCCGGCATCACCGACTCTTCTACCACGCTACGTGGATTATATAAGTGCAACAAATGCCACTGAACAGCGGGCTGTCTAATGCCAACATTGGTAAGGTCTGGGCCGGTTCGTTCACTGCCTAAAAGAGAAGGTGATTGCCTCCAAACATCTAGTCGGCTCTTGCTGAAATAATAATCTGAAGGAATAGAAGGTCTATCTCCCCACATTTTATCCATCTCAATATTCCGAACCTGTTGTGTATGGCATGCAACACATCCTTCACTTATATAAATGTTCAGCCCCTTCAGTTCACTGTCTGTTAGTTCCGCCTGATCCTGCAATGGAGAAACATCTTGCATTTGATAAGCCGGCATTACTGCGATGAAAAGGCTTAGCAGCACAAATACAACAAATGAAATTGTAACTAGGGTTCGATGGTCTTTATGCAAATTGAACATACAAGGTTACGTTAAGCCGCAGTGGGTTCTGGTTTTTTGGTTTTATCTAAAACAACAATTGGGTTTCTTGCCATTACATAAAAATTGTAGGCAAACATGATATGCGAAAGAAACATGAGTGACCCACCGATGGCGCGCCACACCCAGTAGGGTTTCATCAGCACAACAGATTCAATAAAATAATTTCCTTCTATCCAGCTCAATCCTTTTAAGGTCCCTCCTGCCATCATCGAAATCATATAAGCAAACAGTCCTATGAATGCCATCCAAAAATGAATTCCTACAAAAAGTTGTTTTGGCTCTTTACCAGTAATCTTTGGGAGAATAGCATAAATGCTCGCCCACAACAGAAAAGAAATAATGCCATACATCGTCATGTGAGAGTGCGCTACATTAAAATCTGTAAAGTGCCATACGAAGTTGGTAAACCGAAATGCCTGAAAACTTCCCTGAGTGGAACCAACGAAATAGAATATAACGCCAACAAGGAAAAAAGGTAAGACATAACTCTTTGAGATTTGATGCCAACTTCCTCTCATCGTCATCAAAAAATTGGTAGTACCCGCCACCACAGGAATAAACATACCTGCGCTAAACACGATAGCTACGGTTTGTAACCACCAGGGTAGTGGACTAAACACAAAATGATGCGTTCCAATCATCGTGTAGAATAACATCTGAGTCCAGAATGCAAGAACACCCAGAGAATAAGAATAAATGGGTTTGTTTAATGATGAAGGAAGATAATAGTAGGTTAATCCCAAAGTGAATGTCATGAACCACATACCTACACCCTGATGCATGTAATAACCCTGAATAATTGTTTCACCCAAACCATCCTGATAAAACGGCAGGTAGCCAATTGTAACTAGTACGATCGTCCAAATGAGACCAGCAAGTATATACCAATTGGAGATGTAGATTTCTGAAATTTTTCGGTGGGCAACTGTTTTATAGTAATTGAAGAAAGTAATCACTAGCCCCAACGCAAAAATAAATGTGACCGGCCAGATATATTCTCTGTATTCACCACCTCCATTATTGATTCCAATAATAAGAAAATAGTTTCCTATGAAAACCGATAAGTTCAAAAACCACCAACCTATCCAAGCCCATCTATAACTATGAATGGTGGTGTTAGATGTTCTGGCAATTACGAAATAACCTAGTCCCACCATGGCCATGGAAGCCCATCCCCAAAAAACAGTATTAGTGTGCACAGGTCTAAGTCTTCCAAAGGACAACCATGCAACATGATCCATGTCTGGCCAAACAAATTTCATCCCCACATATTGCCCAACCAGGGTACCAAATACCAACCAAAATACTGAAGCCCCCAAATAGAAAATTATAATTCGTTTTAAATCAGGAGGTGTCTCAAACGTGAGTGGTGATTTTCTTTTTTCATCCACCAAAGGATTACCGGGATCGTGACTTACTTTGTAAACCAGTCCTTTCTCGTCCAGCGCCTGTTGCGTACTTCCCAACTCTTCCCCTACCAATCTGAATTTTAGTGCTTCCTTTCTCTTTAGCAATATTTCATCTATCCCAGCTTCATTCATCCCGATCAACTCCTCATTGAAGGCAAGGCGTTGTGCATTTATTTTTTTTGCCCTCAACGTTCGAATGTATGAGCTTACCTGAAAGAGCATGATCACGATAGCAATGATCAATACAATAGCGATCAGGAAAAATGTCCCAATTATTCCGGGGTTCGCAAGCCAATTTTCAGGATTCGGGTTGGGCTCTGGTTGCGCCAATGCAAGGTGAGGCAATACCCCCCCCAACATCAATAGTGCTTTACTAAATATTTTTCTAGTCATTTTTTAAATAGGATAAGAACATCCGATTTATATTCAAATTTTTTTACCTCTTCAAATAGGTAAGTCCGTCTTTTAAACCCAATGCAAGATCTTTCACTGTGGTGCTTTCCAGCATAGCTTTTAGTTCTTCTCTAATAATTACAAATTTATCATGCACTGGACATGGTTTATTGGCATTGCATGCCTTTAATCCGAGCCCACAACCTTTATATATATTCTCACCATCAATGGCAGCCACTATCTGACTGAGGGTAATGCTATCAATTTTTGATTGATCCACTTCAAACCCACCAGCGGCACCTTGAACGGAGGTAATTATCCCTGTCCTAGCCAGTAACTGAAGAATTTTAGCTGTAAACGCAACCGGTGAATCAATCGCTTTCGCAATCGCCTTCAAACTGACCCTATTGTTTTTGGCACCTTCCACGGCAATAAATGCCGTTGCCTTAATTCCATATTCACATGACTTCGAAAACATCGATATTGTGATTAACCAGCCGCAATATACTACAGGATTTCATTTCGGACATAATTATCCGAATTAATTGATTTATTTATGATTTTAATGAACCTTCTGGTAAACATTATTGTATTTAAGTTAGTGAATATTCACTAACTTAAAGTTTTAGTATGAAAACTGGTAAAAACAACATCGCTATTGGGTTCCTCACCATGGGAGCATTTATGGCCTATGGATTTCTATTGATCTATTTGAGGGATTTCGCACCAGGTAAAGCAGAATGGGTGGCGTCCTATTCCTCCGGAAAACATTTTGAATCACGGCTGGCCCACGTGCATGGCAATCTTTTTGCCTTTCTCAATATTCTAATTGGCTACCTTCTCCTACATTATCAAAGCCAGTTGCCAAACGTCAAAACAATTTCATGGTTGGCTCTAATTGGTTTACTCATGCCCATCGGCATTCTTGCCGAAATATACTTCGGAGCACCACCTGTTTTCGTGCTGATTGGGGCGATAGCCATGACAGCATCTGTCCTTTGGCTTGGAATTGCATTTTTTAAAATGAAATCAAAAATCGTTTAACCTAAAATACATAATTATGAAGACAACAAATTTAATCGGATTGGATACAGGCAAATCAAAAAAACTTGCCGAAAAACTCAACGTACTTTTGGCCAATTATTCACTGTTTTACCAAAACACACGTGGATACCATTGGAACATTAAAGGTGAAAAATTCTTTGAATTACACGTCAAATTCGAAGAGCTCTATAATGATCTACTCCTTAAAATTGACGAAGTGGCTGAAAGAATTCTAACACTTGGCTACTCTCCCAATCACACGTACTCGCAGTACCAAAGTGTTTCCAGTATAAAGGAAAGTAAAGAAGTCTCTGATGGTACCAAAGCTGTAGAAAACATTCTTAACTCCTTTAAAACACTTATTTCACTGCAACGTGAATTGCTGACACTTTCTGGTGAAGCCGATGATGAAGGAACTAACGCCCTGATGAGTGATTACATCCGCGCACAGGAAAAATTAGTATGGATGTATTCTGCATTTTTGAAATAAAACCGGCACCTATTCAAAAACTAGCAAATATTTAAAAATGGAAATCAAAGCAAGGCAATTAGAAATTATAGAGGCAGCGGGTAAAATTCTTACCCAGTCAGGTCTTGCAGGGTTGACCACCAAGAATCTCGCTGCCAAAATGGAGTTTAGTGAATCTGCACTATACAGGCACTTCAAGAGCAAAGAAGATATCGTGCTTACCATGTTGAAATACCTTGCCCAGAATATGGAGGTGAGATTTGAAAATATAATTTCCAATATAGAAAGTCCTCAGGAAAAATTAAGAGCCCTATTCAACAGTCAGTTCAATTTTTTTAATCAAAAGCCACATTTCCTGATTGCCATTTTTTCCGATGGTTTACTAGAGGCCAGTGAGGATATTAGTAAAGCCATCACGGGGATAATGGCAATTACCAAAAAGCACTTACTACAAATTATTAAGGAAGGTCAAAAACAAAAGCAATTCATCAATGGGGTGCCAGCTGAAGATTTAGCACACATGATAATGGGAACTTTTCGTCTGCATATGTTACAATGGCATATGTCAGGGTATTCGTTTGACCTTACATTGAAGGGATCCAAATTATTGAACAATATTTTCTCATTAATGAGTCCTAAATAATATATGCAATGAAATTATTAAAGTTTGCCGCCATTGGACTTACGCTATTTTCCCTCCTGACATTATTCATGAGCGGATCAGTAATTTTTGATTTGTTCGGTATCCGAGAAAAGGAAGGTAATTATGTGCTGTTTATTGTACTCACCAATTTTGTAGCTGGATTCCTATACCTGTGTGGTGCCTATGGATTATTCACCGGCAAGGTTTGGACAACTCGTTTACTTGCCATTACCACAGGAGTTCTGATTGTAAGTTTCTTTGGATTACTGTTTCATATTAATTCAGGTGGCGTATACGAAGCACAAACTGTAAAAGCCATGATTTTTAGAATAAGCGTAACAGTTGTATTCACTGTTTTAGCATGGCGTACTATTTCCAAAAGACAAAACAGCATTTCACAATAAAAATTAATCCAATGAAAAAAATAACCATTCTATCTATCACACTATTGTTCTTCATTACAAGTTGCTCAACGGAGAAACACACAGACGAGCATACTCAAAGTGAGGAAACTCCTGCCAGCCATAGTGCTCCGGATCTGATACAATTAGATAATGGAAATAAGTGGGCGGCTAATATCGAAACTACAGAAGGGATTGACAATATGACGCAAATGATTGAAGCTGCACAGTCCGACCCAGTTTCTTCAGTAGCTTCTTTAAAAGAAAATCTTCTCATGGAATTCACGGACATACTGAATAAGTGTACCATGAAAGGGGAATCTCATGAACAATTGCACAATTACTTGCTTCCATTGAAAGCAGATATCGAAAAGTTATCAGAGACATACACTCCAGAAGAATTGGAAAACATTCAATCTTATCTTGCAAAGTATGATACGTACTTCAAATAAATCTGATACTATCCCATACCCAACTGAAAGTTTGTGATGGATAATAAGGATAACAAAATCAAATTCCGAGCGGAGAATTTAGTTAGGAATACCAGTACTAACAATATAAGGCTTATTGTCAATGCCGACAGAAAAGCAAGAATAATTATAATTGTTAATGCAAGTATTATAACACTGCTTATTTCAATTACCAACTTTCAAGTACCTGCGCAAATACTGCCAGAGGTTCCAAAAGTACTTTTGCTACTTACTAACATAGTCAGCCTTCTGTTTGCATTGAGATCTGTAAGGTTATTTCATGTTACAGAAAAAGGAGCGAAACGTTTTTTTGAAGAAAATAGACTTACAAGCCCAACATTCGATAAGTTTCGCAAGAACATGGAAGCCATTTTGGTAAATAATGGAAGAGTGATAGAGTTTGCTATCCTTGAACTCTACGAACAAAGCCTTTTGTTACAGAGGAAATATAAATACCTAGGGTTAGCCTTTAGGGTTTTCGGGGCCGGGATGATGATCGCTATTTTAACAACAGTGATTTTGAAGTTTTTACTTTAAATCAAAATGAATAGATTATTTTAAACTATTAATAATGAATATAAGAAACCTTAACAAAGAAAATAAACCAACTCAAACAAGTAAAATATTTTCCGCAACAGAAGGGCAGGTTATTTCTATTTCTATCACAACTGGAAACCAATTCAAGAAGCATACCACAAAGGTACCTGCCTTTTTGGTTTGTATTTTAGGTGAGGCAGTTTTTGAAAACGAAAAAGGTGTTATAGAAACCCTTGCTTCTGGAGATTATGTGAATATTGAACCCAATGTAGTGCATTGGATAACGGCTAATAAAGACAGTAACTTGCTGTTAATAAAATGAAAGGTTATGCTAAAAGAAAGAGTCTGTTAAACCAACCCACCTTATATAATTGGATAACCCTGCCCATTGGTTTCCTATAAGTGATTACAGTCATTCAAGTGGGTGATGTTCATCATATTGCTTAAGTGCCACCTTTATTATGTTGTAACGTAATTCAATTTTTAGAGCCAATGATAATTACTTGTGATTGGCTGTCATTGGATCAAGAAATTAAAGCGAGATGTTGAAATGAAGAATTCTCTACAATTAGGAATCCTTGGAGGAATTAAAGTTACCGTTCACTGGACTTTCATCCTTCTTATTGGATGGATAGTATTTATCAATTTAAGAGCAGGCAGTACTGCCGAAAATACATTTTGGAGTGTTCTTTTTGTACTGCTAATCTTTGCTTGCGTGGTTCTTCATGAGTTTGGCCATGCCCTTGCCGCCAAGCGATTTGGGATTAAAACAAGAAGCATTACTTTGTTGCCAATAGGTGGACTGGCCAGTCTTGAGTCGATGCCAGAAAAACCAAAGCAGGAATTAATAGTAGCGATAGCTGGACCTGTTGTCAATCTGGTGATTGCTGCCATGATTTTACCATTCGTTAATCCAGCTAATATTTTTACCGCAGATTCCATAATGGCTGTCCATGCAGGCAACCTCCTTCCTAACTTGTTTAGCATCAACATAATACTGGCCGTCTTCAATATGCTGCCTGCCTTTCCCATGGATGGTGGACGTGTTTTAAGAGCCCTTCTGGCCTTTCGGCTTGAAAGGCATATCGCAACGCGTGTGGCTGCTTCTATCGGACAAATAATTTCAGTTGGCTTTGTTCTTTTAGGTCTATTCTTTAATCCATTTCTTGTTTTCATAGGCATATTTATTTTCATTGGAGCACAGGCAGAGGTAGGCACAACGAGAACTCAGTTCATGATGGCTGACTTTACTGTGAGAGATGCCATGCTCAAGGATTTTCATACGTTGAACTATAATGACCCTATCTCATCTGCGGTACAGCTCCTACTGAACGGTCAGGGGAAAAATTTTCTGGTAATGCAGGATGGAAATCCTGCAGGTACGCTGGATAGGAATCAAATAATAAAAGCCATCTCTGAAAAAGGGAAGGATGGAAAAATAGGCGAAGCAATGCACAAAAGTACCTTAAGCTTTCAACACCATACATTCCTCAAAGAAGCATGGCCCAAAATGCAATTGAATCAGCAGGTAATAGCACCTATCTACGATGGTGAAAAGCTAATAGGTGCGTTGGACAATGAAAATATTTTAGAGTTTATCATGATCCGAGAGGCTACCGAAAAGAGGAAAGACAATTCCAATGTAGTTGCTGACACTGAGGTTAATTAAAATGGATATAATATGATCTTAGTCATCCATTCATATTGTTGTCGACTTTATATTTGAGGTGTGAAGAAGGTAATTTTTGGTTGGTCGTTTATTCTTTTGTACGGGATTGCGCTACTGAGACCCATACACCCGTTGGTAGAATACTATGCCAATCAGGATTTCTTCGCCAGGGTGTTGTGTATTAATAAGGACAAACCCGAAATGGCATGCAATGGAAAATGCATCCTCATGCAAAAGTTGAAACGTGTATCAGCTGCACCAGTAGAACAAACACCTGACGCACCTCCGCTACAGAAAATTAATCTTACTGAATACCCTATAGGATTTGTACTGTTCACAAATCATGTGTCCTCTCGCTTTGGCAAAAACGCCATCGCTTTCTCCGAATATTCTCTTTACTGGCCTGATGGTCCAGTGATTGAGATTGACCACCCACCTGCTTAATATCACCGTGCCACTCAATTTTTTGATTGGCATCCTTTCATGTGATATTTCAAGTAAGTAACATTTATAAACTAACACGTTATGAAATTAAAATTGATTTCAGCAGGGATCATATTGAGTACGCTATTGTCCTTATCCTGTAGTGACGATGAAGTCCAGATTAACCCTACAGAAGGATTAACTAAAATAGCCGAGGGCGTAGCCACTACCGCGAACACAAAAGTGGAAATATGGGCGGATGAAGAACTCTTTGTCGGATACAATGTATTGTTCGCTAAATTATCAGACGCCACCACAGGAGAAGCTATCAATGAATCTGTGGTACAATTTACTCCTATGATGAGTATGGTTTCCGGGATGAAACACAGTGCCCCGGTTGACAATCCGATATCAGAACAGGCCATCAACTCCCTTTTCCAGGGTGCAGTTAACTTTATCATGCCATCAGGCACTGACATAGGCAGCTGGAAGCTAAAAGTGAAGGTTCAAAATCAGATAAGGAATGTAGAAGATTTTGTTGAGTTGGACCTGAACGTAGTCACTCCAGAGAAAACCAGGATGCATTCATTTGCAACAGAAGATGGTATGAAATATTTCGTGGCCTACCACTTTACGGAAAAGCCAAAAGTAGGTGTTAACGATTTCGAAGTGACGATTCATACCAAAGAAAGTATGGATTCTTTTCCACCTGTGGCAGATTTCACCATCAGCATGGAACCGGAAATGCCATCCATGGGCCATGGTTCGCCTAATAATGTATCGCCAACACATACACAAAATGGACACTACACTGGTAAAGTAAACTTTACCATGACTGGCGACTGGCGCATTCACCTCAATCTTTCCAGGGGCGAGTTAGCGAAAGAATTGTATTTCGATCTTGACATTGATTAAACGATAAAGGTTGAGTTTCCGGGATTAGCAAATAAAAAACTAGTCCCGGCCAACCAGTTGACTTATGAGAATATTATTTTACACCTTCCTGGTAACAGTAACGTCTATAGTTACGCAAGCCCAAGACTCTCTACAAACAAGGGTTCTCTCTGAAGTGGTCATCCAATCCGTACAAACCGAAGAAGACACACTCCAAAACTTTTATCGTGCCAATCAATCCGCCAACACAGAAGATATATTGTCACGTATGAATGGGGTTTACCTCATCCGAAGGAGTGCTTACGGACAAGAGCCAGTGATTCGTGGTATGTCTGGTGGACAAATCAATGTTACTATTGATGGTATGCGCATGTTCGGGGCCTGTACTGATAAGATGGATCCTGTTACGATTTATGTTGAGCCACAAAACCTAAAAAGTATTGATGCCTCGCTGGGCACAAATGGCTCTGCCATGGGGAGCACCATCGGTGGCAGTCTGAATTTAAGGCTGGCAGAACCCTTGATGAATCAAAAGAAAGTTACGGGTAGAGCAGGTATCGGGTACCAATCCATATCAAATGGAATTAATTATTACACTGATGCCAACTTTTCCCAACAAAAGAGTGCCTACCGGGCCAGTTTCATTTATAGAAAAAGCCAGAACTATAAAGATGGGCTAGGCCAAACGGTCAATTTTTCACAATTTGAAAAGACCAACCTTTCTTTGGCTGGAAAGTGGGGCATCAGAAAGGATACACTAAAAGCAAATTTTTTGGTAGATGAAGGAAGAAACATTGGCTTTCCTGCCCTCCCGATGGATGTAGGAAAAGCAAGAGCTTCCATGTATGCATTGACCTACATCCGACATACTGATTCTCGATGGTTGAAAAACCTGGAGGCTAAGGTATACGCTAATGAAGTGTACCATCAAATGGATGATTCACAACGTGAGGTGTTGATGCACATGGATATGCCAGGGTGGAGCAACACCTATGGCGCATATGCAGACGCTAAAATCAAAGCGTTAAAAAACCATACGCTCCAATTCCGTACTGACGTATACCACAACCGGGCACTGGCCGAAATGGTTATGTACCCCAGTGATGGCGCTTCCATGTACATGCAAACATGGCCTTCTTCCTATCGTACTGTAGCAGGAGTATACATTGCTGATGACATCAAACTACCCGGTCGTTTAAGAGTTAACATCAACGCGCGTTTGGATGCTGCAAATACCTCCATTGAAGAAGGTTTTGGTAAAGATCAGTTATATGTTTTTTACCCTCAGTTTGAGTCCACAATCAAAAAGCTAACAAAATCCCTCAATGCCACGGCAAGAAAACCGGTGTTGAATAACTTCGTTTTAACCTTTCATGCTGGTTATGGCGAACGACTTCCTACTCAGGCAGAGTTATACGGCTTCTATTTGTTCAACAGGCAGGATGTTCATGATTATATAGGCAACCCTAATCTGAAAGTTGAAAAAAGCCTGGCTTCAGATTTTGGAATTGGATTTTTCAACAACTGGCTGGAGTTAAATGGCACAGCCTTCTATCAGTACAATCCCGATTATATACTTGCACACATCGACACCCAACTTGACGCCATGACTCCCGGTGCCAATGGTGTAAAGGTGTATGAAAATATATCTGATGCTAAATTCTGGGGTGCAGAATTCTCTTTATTGGTTTCACCAATGAAAAACATTCAACTCATCTCCAATTTAAAGGGTACACGAGCCGAAACTTCCGCAGGTGAGCCACTTCCATTCATTCCAGCCTTTAAGAAGGTAACTTCTCTCCGGTTTGAAAAAAATAAATTCAATGCGCAATTGGAATGGGAAGGCGCCCTGGCCCAAACCCATGCCAGTGAAAATTTTGGTGAACAAAATACACCTGGTTACTCTATCTTTAATCTAAGAGCGGGTTATCACACCCATAATCGTTTGGGCCAATGGAGTTTCAGTTTGGGTATCGAAAATCTTACTGACAAATATTACAGAGAACACCTCGATTGGGGCGGTATTCCCAGACCTGGAAGAAATCTTTATTCCACGGTGGAGTTTAGATTCTGATTAAATAACAACTTTTTTAACCCATCAGCATCCTCTTGAGAATCCGCATACCGAATCTAAATGATCAATATCATGAAATAAGGGCTCCTAATGGTTTAATTTTACATGACAAATCCACTTAAAGTAAATAGCATGTTGGGAAAAATGAATGATAATCAAATCGTCAATGTACTCCAAAGTCAAATAATTGGACGATTGGCAACTTACGCAGACGAAAAGTTATACCTGGTTCCCATCACCTATGCATACAAAGACGGCTATATCTATTGTCATTCTAAAAATGGGATGAAGGTTGAAATGATGAATAAGAATCCTAAGGTGTGCTTTGAAGTGGATCAAATTGAAAATATGAACAGCTGGCGAAGTGTTATCTTGTGGGGTGAATATGAAAAGCTGGAAAGTGATGAGGCAAAGAAAGAAGCTATGCAGATTCTTAGTGATCGACTTGAGCCCGTCTCAACAGGCGAAACGGTTGTCCCCTACATTCGACAAGATGTACCCAGCACTTTTCGAATAAAAATAACGGAGCAAACAGGAAGGTTTGAAAAAGCGCAACAGGTATCCTATTAGAGAATTGCTAAATCAACTTTGACATTGGTTTGCTCTTAGGAGTAACAATGAAGTTATAAGCAACTACTGCAATACCAATCACCATAACTACCGAAGTAATAAACATCCATTTCGAAACATTTATAAAATCAGGTAGCTTACCTACGGTGATCATCACCAGTTCTGAACTAACAAACCCAATCAGTAAAAGATAAATTTGAAGTTTGTTTATAAAAATCCCCTTCCATTCTCCGTACCAGGCTATTAAAAACAAAGAAACCATTCCTATCAACACCAAGTGCAAATAAGCGATCACATAAAAGCGAACTTCATAGGCTAGCAGTGCAATGGAGGGATAAACTGAAAACAATTGCAGCAGTAGTTTAACACCGAACGCTAATAAAGAAACTATCAGGAGCAAGTAGGAAGGGGAAGAGATTACCCCTCTTAATCTGGATCGATTGATTTGAATCGAACGTAAAAAATAATATAAGGCAATCAACTGAGCAACGGCTGCAATAAAGCCAACCCCATTTACAATTAATGAAGGGCTAGTCCATAAGGTGGACAGCGCATACGCGGGAAAACAAGATACAAATAGCAGCCAACGAAATTTTGATGCCTGCTTTAAATCAAAAGCTATTCCTCTTTTGCTAAATAAATGAAATAGTAAAGCAAAAATTCCAAACGTAAAAACTCCATTGTACTGGAAATGCAGATAATAATAGACAGCCAGATGGTACTCATCTGACTGTCCCATTCCATTTGCTGCAAGAGCGCCCACGGCAAAGGGGCCAATGGCTGAAATAAGAAAAAATATCAGCGAGGCCCGAGCCAACCAAACAGCATTTGTTCCTTGATCTGATTTTGTATCCTTAAAAAACAGAATACAAAAAACAACCACAACTAAGGTATGAAGTGTTGATATGGCGATAGAATAAACTCCATACCCTTGGACAGGGAATGCAATCAGCATCCCCAATACCAAGAAGTTGAGCAAGTACAGAATTAATTTATATTTCTCTTGTGAAGGCTTTGGTATGAAACAAATTACATACGCTATAGACAAAGCATTGAATATCCACCCCAAGAACATGATGTGCGAATGGGCATGCAACCAAAAAGAATACTGAAATAGTGCGATGGGCTGAAAATAGTGCCATCGTAAAACAAGGCTAATCAGTGAGGCAATAAAAAGAAATATAAAAGGAAGCTTAATTAATTTTTTCATTGCGAAGAGTACGCATTGTGCTTACTAACAACGAAGCAAAATAAAACAAAATACCAGCAAAGGAAATCCATCCACTGACTGAGCGGAGAAAAAATGGCACCAACATAGCATCTGCCGCTACCCGGATGATTAATGAAACATAAAGAATAACCAATGGAAAATAAAACAAAGGGGTAAATGGCTTAACCGTAAGCCCAAGCACACCAGGAAGAATTATCGGGCCATGCGCAAAAATCATTGAAAATATAAAACCCAGGAAGAAAGTGTGTACTATAATATCATAACCGAAGGCTGTGTCTCTTAATGCAAACAAAAAAATTCCAACAAGCAATAAAGAAGCATATCCGCACGACAATGCTATGCCTGTGAATCGTGTTAATCCACTCTTTTTGATTGTAAGTCGAATCACATCATATCGCATTAACCAAATGCTGATAAGGACTAAAGAAAGTCCCGTTACATAAGTACCCACTCCATGAAAAGGGAGCGTAATTCCCAGTACAAAAAAGCATAGCAATGCAATGAGACTATTTTTATTCCCTTGTGAAACTGGCAAAAACTTCGTCAGCTCTAATCGCTCAGACACAATAGTAAAAAGCAAAAATCCCATCCACCAGGGGAATATCATTGGATAAAAATGCTTCCATAAGAGTAGAACATTACCTATAAACCAGCACATAGCTCCACTCATTGCCAGCACTAAATAAAGACTGTATTGCTTTTTTAGATAAGTTGCGTAAACAAATACCATGATCAAGCTGGCCAGAATAATCATTAGTACGGCATACTGAAATTCCCCTGCAATGAATACGACTATGCTTGATGAGCTAAAAAGTGGGCCAACGAGGAACCTATAATTTCTCAATGGAATGATCTTTTCTAATGCAATCAGGCTTCCTAAAAATCCGCCCACCATAATAGCTCCATGGTGGATATACACCTCAGGTAGGGGAACTCCCCATCCCATCCTCCCTAAACCTGAGATCAATCCTAAAACCAGATTAATAAAGGCAAAAAACAAGAAAATGAATTTATAGAAAAACTTCATTTTGACTCTATTAATTATCCATATACCAATAACTATGATAGCTTACTCCCCCTCCACAATATATTATTTATAATATTCAGTGCTTAATGGGCTCCTTTCCATTAGGCATCAATGGGAGTGATAATGTAAAAATAGTGGAATCACCTGTGTGGCTAGTAAAAGAGATTGTACCCTCCAAAAGGTCTGTGTACTTTTTGACTATTGTCAACCCCAGACCTGTTCCTTGAATATTAACTACATTATTTGCTCGGAAAAATCGGTCAAAAATATATTCCTGCTCCACTAATGGAATACCTATACCATTGTCAATCACGCGAATATTAACCTTGTCATCTAATTCCTTCACTTCCAGCATTATCCTGCCATCCGCAGCACTATATTTAAAAGCATTAGACAAAAGGTTGTAAATGATATTTCTAAAAAAATGTTTGTCGGTAATAATATTCCCTATTTCAAAACATTTTACCACTAATTGCTGATTGTCGCGCTTCAGCGATTCTAGTTCCGGAACAATCAATTTTAAAAAATCAGGTAAATTAATGGTTTCATATCGAGGTAATGGGTTATTATGATCAAGTTTTTCTAAGGAGAGAAAGTCGTTTAGCATCTCTGTTAGCAGTTTAACGGAGCCCTTTATTCTTGAAACATGAGTTGCTTTCTCTTTATCGTAAGCGTTTCCAGTATACATACCCAACAGAGTAGATGATGACTGAATGGTAGTTAATGGAGTACGAAATTCATGTGATGCCATAGTCACAAACCTGGATTTTAGTTCATTAAGTTCGCGTTCCTTTTCCAGCGTTTCAACAAGTCGGATTTCCGTTTCCTTCATTGTGGTAACGTCATGAGCAACAACCAACAACCGTCTTATGTTGAGGTTACTTAAAAGAGGCCCTACATTAACCTCAAAGTTTCGTTGCCTAAATTGTATATCAAATGCCACATGGTTGCCCTCACATGCTTTATTCAAAAAATGTTCATTACCTACACCCAATATTTTACTAAACTTCTCACCAATTAAATCCGTAGATTTTATTCCAGCCATATTTAAGGCCATCCCTTCAGCAAATAGGTAGTTCAGGTTTTCATCAAGGATTCCAATCCACCCCCCAGGGAAATTTCTCGCTATTGCCTCATGCAGTTCTTGGCTACTGCGCAATCTTGCTTCTGTAATTTTTCTCTCCTCTACCTCAAGGCGCTGTCGACTTTCATCATCCAGTGCATTCTGATATCGGATAGTGAAGTAACAAGCAAACCAGATTGCTACAACTGCCGAAACCCGGTTTACAAAAAAGGTGATCTGATCTACAGGTTCAGAAATGGTAATGGTCAGGATATAACCTATTAAAAGTAATACCGTAGCAAAAACCGTAATAGAAATAATCTGTTTTCTCCCTTGAGTATGCCATAATGTAAAAAAACAGATAGCCACATAGGCCACGTTACCCAGTACGTTTGTTAAAAGTTCAACTACCAATACCAACAGCATCATAGTGACACCCAACAATATTGGCCAGCGGATAAGGCGATTATTACCCATCAAATCAAAAGTATCGGACTAAAGTAATTATAGCCAACAACTTACAGTATGATCTTTGTCAGGCATAGTTAATCAAATTAAAAGGGACTGCAATTATTGTGAATCGTTGGATTTCACCAACAAAAAAGTTTTAACACCAATATTAAAGATAGACTATAGAACAACCTTTATAGCTCCCGCAGGACAAGATCCAGCTACTAAAAGCGTTCCATGTAAGGATGCAGTGCTAAACTTCAAATAAATTTCCTTATTTACAGTTGACCCTATCAAGTTCGCCTTTCCATCTTTTCTGGACATCCGCCATTGATGAGGTTGTCGTTCATAACAAATACCACAGCCAATACATTTCTTTCGGTAATAAATTATTTTAGACATTTTTATCCTCAAGGATTTTATACAACTTATCGTCCTTCGAAATCTTTGCTGGCCAGGGTAATGAAATGACATCTCCTTTTTTAGCCTTTATCACCTCAATGCCATTCACCCTCAGTTCATTTAACTTTTCCTTTCTAACTCCTTCCGTCCGACCTATTACCATCAGCGTGTCTCCTGTTCCTATGGTGCCAGTTTCCAAAACAAATTCCCCTATTCCAATTTTCGGGTAATACCTACTGCCTTTACCCACATAGATTTTTTTCTCGCTTGCTATTGAGCCTGATTGATCCGTCCATTCACCCAAATGCCTACCCAGATAATATCCCTCCCAAAAACCGCGGTTATATACTTTAGACAATTCACTTTTCCATTGCTCAATCTTTTCAGAATTATATTGCTTTGCCTTAATGGCATCAACCGCTTCTTTATAACACCTTGTCACCACACTTACATAATCAGCTGACCTCCCTCTTCCCTCAATCTTTAAAATAGATATACCCGCATCTATCATTTGATCTAATATGTCAATCGTGCACAAGTCTTTCGCACTCATGATGTATTCATTGTCGATTTCAAATTCCATCCCTTCTTCTTTATCTATTACCACATAGGGTCTCCTGCAATTTTGCAAGCACGCTCCTCTATTGGCTGAAGCAAAATGGGAATGCAAGCTTAAGTGACATTTTCCTGAAATGGCCATGCACAATGCTCCGTGCACAAACACTTCAATCTTCACAAGATTTCCGGATGGCCCCTTAATATCTCTTCGAATAATTTCGCGAGTGATTTCCGCCACTTGTTTAAGACTTAATTCCCTGGCCAATACAATCACATCCGCAAAGTTTGAGTAGAAATCCACCGTTTCAATATTGCTCACACTTGATTGTGTAGAGATATGGAGTGGCATGCCAATAGACTTTACATATGTCATAGCAGCATGGTCAGAAGCAATAACGGCATCAATATCTGATTCTTTAGCGGATGAAATAATCTCTCTCATCAAACGCATATCATAATCATACAAAACTGTATTCAATGTAAGGTACGCTTTAACATTAGACTGCTTACACTGATGTGCAATCAACCTCATATCTTCTATCGTAAAATAGTTTGCAGACCGGGCGCGCATATTCAATTGCTCTACTCCAAAATAAATCGCATCGGCACCAGCCTGAATAGCAGCCGTCAAGGCTTCGAAAGAGCCTGCCGGAGAAAGAATCATCACATTATCTTTACTTGATTTCATGGGTTAATATTTTTATGCTCTAGGTCAGATACCTGCGTATGGGTTGCGAGAGAACAACATTCTCCATTCTATCAGTCCCGAAGGAGCAGCACCATTATACTTTTAATATTTCAGAAGCCATTGGATACTTTATGGTGTGAATAATTTTGATCAAAAGCATGAGGAGTATAATAGCAATAAACTGATGGATTACGCCCAATGCCAAGGGTACTCGAAGCATAAGTGTAGTGATTCCCAACACTACCTGTGTAATTCCAATGACAATGAGTATCCGCGCATATTTTACTGCTTTGGAATAGGGTCTCGATATTTTTAATATCCACAAAAAAGACAAAAACACAACAAAAGCTACCCACCTGTGAGTAAATTGTAACATCACTCCATTATACAAATAGGGTTTAGACCTCATGACAATTGCAGATGGAAAGAAGGTGTCGCCCATGAGGGGAAAGTTTGTGTAGGAAAACCCAGCCTTCAATCCGGCCACAAATGCTCCTAACACAATTTGAAAAGAGAGTAGCGCAAGAGATAAATAGATTAAAATCAATAACGAAGAAGGATTGTTGCTTGCTGTTTTTCTTTCATCGAGTGTTAAGATTGTCCATAAAATGGATACAATAAGGAGCAATGCCAAACTTTGATGGATAGCCAGCCGAAAATGACTGACATGGGGATTATCATTTAATCCGCTCTTCACCATATACCAACCCATAAAACCCTGCAATGCACCCAGGGCAAATATCACTAGTAATTTTTTTGTAAGCGATTTTGAAAGTTTACGAGCAAAATAAAAAAATAGAAATGGAAGTAGAAAAACGAGACCAATAAAGCGCCCCAACAGCCGGTGAACATACTCCCAAAAGAATATTTGTTTAAACTGTGCCATATCCATTCCATAGTTCAGCTTTTTATACTGTGGGAACTGCTTGTATTGATCAAAAGCGTGCTGCCATTGAATTTCAGTAATTGGAGGAATCGTTCCTGAAATTACATTCCACTCAACAATTGACAATCCTGACCCTGTTAGGCGGGTGATACCCCCCACAACAATCATCAAAACGATGAGTAGTATGCCCACCCATAACCATAATCTTATATAAATGACTTTAGACATTGCGCTTCAGCATTGGTTTACCTACCTCTTGAATGCCATGGTTATAAAATGTCCCTCTATTCTCCTTATGATCAAGTGATTGTTGTAATACAAGAGTAGCTACAATCAGCAAATTTGTTGTTTCACAAAGCATACAAGACATTTAGCCTCTCTCCTATTAATATAATTGTGCAAATGTAGTAATTAAGGATATATTTGTCTTTTTATAAACTTTAAATATTTATGTAATGGGTAAACTGTATTTATCCATAGTAATCGGTGAAACACACCAACGGCAAAAGAATTACAATTTATCTGAACTTCGTAAATCAAATTGTTAAGCAACAGGTAGATGAATTCAACATTACCAAAACATATCAGCATTCCCTTTTCACTAGAAAGAAAGCAAATTGTTGATTTTCTTAGAATAGGCAAATCCAAACACACCGCCTATGCTGTTATGGACTTTGACATCACTGGAATCAGGGAAAATATGCGCAAGGCCAGACGCGTGGCAAAAAGACACTCCTCACTCACAGGTTATTTGCTATACTGTTTTGCACAGGCTGTGGCGGAAGACAAAATTATGCACGCCTATAGAAAAGGGAATAAGCTCGTGATCTTTGACGATGTGGATGTAGCCACGATGGTTGAGCGAAATGTTAATGGTGTTCCCATGCCGGTAGGCTATATTCTTAGGAGGGCCAATTACAAATCGGTTTTTGATATTTCTGAAGAGATTAAAAGTGCGAAGTCGAGATCTTCTACTGATTTGATTGATAGTAAAGAGATGCTGCAAAAGAAAAGACTCAATGCAGTGATCAAGCGTGTAGGTTTTTTACGCAGATGGGCGCTTGCATACATCTTTAAAAACCCATTCATCAAGAAAAAATTCAATGGCACGGTTGGGTTCTCTTCGATGGGCATGTTTAGTCATAATCTTACAGGTTGGATTGTGCCGATTACCCCACACGTACTTACCGCTATGGTCGGAGGCATTCGAGATGTCCCTGCCTTTAAAAATGATATACTAGTGAAAAAGGAGATGGTATGCATTACGATTGCAATGGACCATGATATTCTGGATGGTGCACAAACTGCAAGATTTATTGAGCGATTCAGAAAATTACTTATCCAAGGTGTAGATTTCGAAAGTAAAACCAACGATGCGGAAAAGGTTTAAACTTCTGCTTCAACAATATTCTAGCGAATACTGTCTTAAAAAATAATTTGCGAATAGGTTTTCTTAGCCGGGATTAAATGTCATTCCCAAATCGTATTCATGTCCCTCAACGTTAGCACTTAAAAGTGTCCGTGATCGTTTGCTGAAATGTATCACGGCAAATCCTTTTACCACAGCAATGCCGCCTTGTGCATATTGCGTATTGGATTGGTCTGTCTTTAGAAGGAATTACTATTTTTTTATCGCAAAATCGTTGCGCAATTTTGATTCCGAGGCATAGCCCAGTTATACCGGCACCAATAACCAATACATCGGAATACCTATTTTCGTTTCTTTCTTTTCAACGCTTCGTCATAATGCTTACGATCCTCTGGCGTTGTGGGCTTCACTGCATTAATAGGAGACACTTTAGCATCTTCGTCTATAGCTACAAAAGTAAAGTAAGATTCGCTGATCAAATGTTTCTTTGTACTGGATACGCTTTTTGACCATGCTGAAACCATAATTTCCATGGAAGTTGTAAACGCACGAGTAATCTTTGCTTCAATGGTCAGTATCTCCCCCACGTAAGCAGGTCGTTTAAAACTAACGGTATCAATAGATGCGGTGACACAAATTTTGCCTGCATGTGTTTGAGCGCACACAGCGGCTGCAATATCCATCCACTGCACCAAACGTCCGCCCTGTAAAATACCCATTGGATTGGTATCATTAGGGCATACCACTTCCGTTTTAATTGTTTTAGAATATTTGGGTGATCGTTCCTTTTTCACCTATGCCAGTTCCTTTTCAGTATGTAAATAAAGTCTTAATTCCACTTCACAGCCAATTTTCTCTAGAAGTTCTTCTGCCTCTGCCTTGTCAAAATCCACCCCTTGTTTTTTGGTTACACCCATTCCCTTTAATTCAAAATGCAAGTCTGGTTGTAATGAATGATTACTCAAACAGGCTTTAACGCATGATAAAGGACAACCATCGATGGCTATCAATTTTCGACCAGATTTGGCTGTTCTCACTAGGCTCTTAACATTTCCACCTACACCAGCTATGCAAGACATCTCCGCAAGTCCACAGCGATCAAGCCTTATAGCCAAATAATTGGCCATTTGAGCCGCACTGGAACAGCCTGAGCATGAATTAACGAGTGGCTTTTCTTCTTCTTTCATTTTAATCCTCTACTTAAGTACAAATCACGCAAATACACCATATTAAGATAATTTAGTCCTTTATTTGAATTAGAAGATAAATTTATCCTTTTTTTATCGGCTATTTACATAAACTGACCAAGATCATAAAAATTACAAATGGGGTTTAGCAATTTTGAACTTTGTTAGACACAATTTTATTAACCCAGCAAACATCATGGAGACATCAAATATAATATCAACTCAAATACCAAGCATAGGCGAATTAGTATCAAATGATTGGCGGAAGGCTGAGGTTTTTAAAAAGTACGGTATTGATTTTTGTTGCGGAGGAAAGAAAACAGTGGCGGAAGCCTGTTCAAAGAAAAACATAGACGTCAGCATAATTGAATCAGAGCTCAGAGAAGTAGAGGGTAGAGGTGCAACTAATACGCATAATTTCAACAATTGGGAATTGGATTTCTTGGTTGATTACATTGTAAACAATCACCATAAGTATGTGACATCGGCAATTCCTTTTCTTGACGAACTGAGTATAAAAGTAGCCCGGGTACATGGAGATCGTCATCCTGAACTTATCGAAATAGAACAATACACCCAGGAAGTTATTGAAGAGCTTACAATGCACATGCATAAAGAGGAGGCCATCCTATTTCCCTATATTAAAAAATTAGCAGAGGCCAAAAGAAATAGCGTATCGATAACCCCACCTCCATTTGGTACTATAGCCAATCCCATCAATATGATGGAGGCGGAACACACTTCAGTTGGAAGTGCAATGGAATCAATTGAAAGCTTAAGCAGTAGCTTTACACCCCCTCAGGATGCGTGTATGTCATACCGAGTACTTTTTGCCAAGTTGCAAGAATTCCTGAATGATCTTCATCAACATATCCATCTGGAAAATAACATCTTATTTCCAGAGGCATTAAAATTAGAAAAAGAGCTTCTAAACGAAAGCTGATACAGAATCTGACAGCAAATAGGATTATTCTATTTATCTCAATACATATCACTCACATTACATGACGGGGGTCGGTTTGAATGTTGTGCTTGCAGATTAAAAATTATATCTCCGTGATTTTTTTTGGGTATACCATTTTCTACGAATATGACATCAACATTTTCGCCTAGAAAATGTAGCCTTGGGGTTATCTATTGCTCTGCCACAAGATAAGGTATCAATCCTTTGATTGATCTGTACGATCACAATGTCACTTATACTTTTATCCGAACACGATGATCATAGCAGTTCGCTGGCAACCTCAAAAAATTCCATACAATTAATATTGAGCATATAAAGTCAGCTGCTTCTGCATCAACTCAAATTCCTGCTTTGTTATGTATTTGTTAGCTTTAGGGAAAATTATATTCTCCTCTCGAAAAATATGCAGCTTTAGTAACTCTATTAAAGCAAATCCCTGCTCCGTAGCCACATCAAATGTCAAAGCCCTGGAGGCAACATCAGGCAAACGCGCAGCAAGTGCATTAAAATTAAACATGAGTGTCAGGTGTTGGCTGATTTTCAAGTGATCATCCTCCAACATATCTATAGCCGATTTTGGAAAACTGCCATTGCTATGTTCCTTTTTTTCAAGGAGCCTTTGCTGAAGAAGTGGGAATAATAGTTTTTCCTCTTTCAATTGATGTTTTACCAATTGGTCATCCATAAAGGAAAAAAATTTTGAGAAATTTTTATCAATTTCAGAATCTGTTTTCCAACCATTCGCCTTGAATGCAATAAGAGATTTTTCAAACACATCCAATTCTGCCTTAAGCTTCTCGTGTTCGTCAATAAATTTTTGGAGAACAGTATCCATTTCTTCATAAGGAATAGCATCCGTAGTAGGTAAATCGTATGCTTCGGGAGGATCCATTGGCGAAAGTTCATCAATACCCGATTCCTTTTCAACCATCCGTTTCAAGGGATCATCATTTTTAGCTTTTTTTAAATCAATCATGCATTCTTTTTATTAATTATTCCTTGGTCTATGTATTGTCCATTTCGTGGCAGTGCTTCTCACTTTGTTCTTATTCCAATTCCATATTACGCGTTGGTAAGGTCTCCAAATGTAATCCAAAGGAGCTACCAGGGCATGCATCAATCGCGAAAAAGGAAACGCCAATACAATCAAATAAGCTCCAACAATATGCAGTTGAATAACCAAAGGCATGGCCACCACAACATCCATTTTTGGTTCTAATAAAAAGATAGACCACAAGTAAGGTGTTAATGAAGAAGCAAACCAGGAAGAACCCCAACGATATTCCAAGGCAATCCATAAACCCAGTATTATTTGAATAACCAATAAGCCTTCTACAACATAGTCCATCCAACTGGAGACAACGCGTATGCGGTCATTGGTTGACCTTCTGTAAATTAAATTCGCCAATCCCACCAACATGCTCAATCCGAAAGCAAAAGAGGCAACCTCCAACACGAGAAGACGCACCGGATGACTGTTCCATATTAAAACGCTTTGTGGGATAAGAAAAGCAATGAGATGGCCAAAGAAAAGAAATACCAGTCCCCAGTGAAAGGGAACTGATCCCCAAAACAATTTCTTGCCCTCCAAAAATTCGGAGGAAAGTGAGGATATTTGAATTTTTACATAGCGATATCGGTATATAGTGCCTATTAAAAATATAACCAATGCCATGTAAGGAAGAATGACGAATAGGAAAGTATTAAATATATTCATGATCCGTTAGTTAATCTTCTATTTTCATTTCAGTACTTAAAGAGGTAAGAAAATCAGAGGTTGCATCCTTTTCAAAAGGTACCAACCCAAAATCCTTTTCTATAATCGATAAAAGTGTCTCAAGTGGTTTTTGGTAAATTGTTCCGCTATGCGTTGATAATTCAATCAGGGTTTTATGGTGTTTTATATATACCTCATTCTTTTTTTTCAACTTTCCCGGATCAAAATCGCCTATCATTTTTCTTAATCCTGGAACGATTAGTTTCCTCAAAAGCTCCAGTCGCAATTCATCATCTTCAAGCAAAGCAATTAGACGTATTACGTTAGGCAAATGATCTGCCAGTTCGTGTCCACAGTCGTTCCCAATGGTATTATGTTCTCGATTCAGGTTCACCAATAACTCTGCTCTCTTGTAATCATCACCAAAAAGCAAGTAGCCTAGATCAAGTGTGGTAATGGCCTGTACTTCAAATGTCCGTGTGTATAACTCCTGGATATTGTCAATCGAAATGTTTTTGACCAGCTCACAGAATGGTCGAAAATTACCTCCAACATCGGGGTAACTACTATCCAAAAAAGTTTGCACTTCGTTAACACTCTCTAAAAATTCATGTTCGGGGTAATCAAGAAGCCCCGCCATCAAGCGGTAGTGATCTGTATTTATTTTTGCTGTAGACATTGCTCTATTTTTTTTCCAATAAATTAAATACCTCTTACGGGGGTTTCTTTAAATCCAAATCCTGTAGATCCTTTCGCATCACCGGTAAAATCCAACATCTCAATGGATTGCTCCCTATGAGAGGCCGGTATCACAAAACGATCATCGAATTTAGCCAGTGAGGTGAGGTAGTAAATTTCTTCAGCCTCTTCCGGTGTAAGACCTGTGTCCTTCATGGCCTGTTTCACTTTTGATTCATCAATGTCCCCTACTGTCTTCCCTCTTCGGTGAATACGCACAGCCATCAATTTTTTAAGTATATGCTTTACCTTTTCCTCATCGCCCGCGCTAAAGAGACTGGCCAAATATTTTAATGGGAAGCGTGCTTGCTCAATTGTCCCCCAAAGCTCTTCGGTACTGGTGTCATACAACCAGTTGTCATCCCAATTCTTCGCAATCGGATCCATCTTTTCTGATTGAGCTTTGTTGTTTACTTCTTTTAATGACGCCATTACCGGTAACAATGGTGGTACATAAAACAACATTGGAAGTGTTCTAAATTCAGGATGTAGTGGTAAGGCCAATCCCCATTTCTTAACAAATTTGTAAGTTGGAGAATCCTGAGCAGCCTTAATAGTAGAATCAGCAATACCGTTTTTCTTAGCAGACGCTATTACCTCAGGATCGAATGGATCAAGAAGCATGTCAAGCTGACGGTCAACTAAATTATTTTCATCCTCTGAGGCTGCTTCATGAATCAGGTCGGCATCATACAACATAACACCCAAATACCGAATACGGCCTACACACGAGTGCATACATGCTGGTGCGTGGCCTGCTTCCAGTCTGGGATAGCATAAAATACATTTTTCTGATTTTCCCGTGTGCCAGTTGTAATATGATTTTTTATAAGGGCATGCAGTAACACACATCCTCCATGCACGACACACATTCTGATTGATCAATACAATCCCGTCTTCCCCTCTTTTGTAAATCGCGCCCGAAGGGCAAGAGGCCACGCAGGCAGGGTTCAGGCAGTGGTTGCAAATGCGAGGCAAATAATAAAATGCCATACGTTCCAATTGGAACATAGCCTCTTGCTCTGCTGGTGATAATTTCGAAAGGTTTGGATCTTTTCTGGCATAATCAGGTGTTCCACTTAGATCATCGTCCCAATTAGGCCCTGATTTTATATCAATAGGTTTTCCTGTTATCAACGAAACCGGCCTGGCCGTTGGCTGATCGTTCATAGCAGGTGACTCAATTAGGTCGAGGTACTTATATGTAAATGGTTCATAGTAATCATCAATTACGGGTAGGTGCGGATTGTGAAAAATATTCATCAACCCTCTCAGCTTTCCTGCCCCCTTTAGACTGATATCTCCATTTTTCTTTTCCCAACCGCCTTTGTAAATATCCTGATCCTCCCATTTAGAAGGATACCCTGTTCCCGGTTTGGTTTCTACATTATTCCACCACATATACTCGGCTCCTTTGCGATCTGTCCAAATATTTTTGCAGGCAATTGAACAAGTGTGACATCCGATGCATTTATCGAGGTGGAAAACCATTGACATTTGAGATCTTACATCCATAAGGCTACCTGTTTATATTTTTATTTTCATAAATTCTATCATCCCTTTTACCACACAAGTTTTTCCATTTTCCTAACTACCACATGCGTATCCCGATTTGGTGCAATCGGACCCCAATAATTAAAATGGTAGGAAAACTGTCCATATCCTCCTGCCAAAAAATTTGGCTTCAGGTGAATACGGGTAAAACTATTATGCCCTCCTGCCCTTTTGTTACCTCTCACCTGTGATTTAGGAATGCCCGTAGTTCTCTCCGGCACGTGGTACACAATACACACACCTTTAGGAATACGAGAACTGACAACTGCTCGGGTACAGTAAACACCATGGTCGTTATAAACTTCCACCCAATCGTTGTCCCTAATACCCAGATCAGCTGCATCCTGTTCGCTAAGCCAACACGGTTCGCATCCACGAGAAAGTGTGAGCATCCGTAAATTCTCCATGTAAGTAGAGTGAATGTGCCACTTTCCGTGTGGTGTGAGACAGTTCAATGTCTTGGCTTCTTCTTTTTTCAACGTATCACGCACATCACCGTAAGCTTCGGGCTTAGGAGATGGCTTATAAGTAGGTAGATTCTCACCATAGGCCAAATACAACTCATGATCTAAGTAAAAATGCTGTCTTCCAGTAAGTGTTCTCCATGGAACAAGACGCTCAACATTATAGGTATATGCAGAGTAAGCACGTCCGTCATGCATTAAGCCTGACCAAAGTGGAGATGAGTTATATCTGTGAGGTTGAGCCTGCAAGTCGGCATAGGAAAATTCCACTTGTTCGTATCCTTCTCCCAGATCATTCAACACAAGCCCTGTTTTTTTCTCCGCTTCTTTGTAAGCCCTCAACGTCAACTTACCATTGGTTAAGGTAGATAACTTAAGCAACGCATTGGCTGCACTCTTGTCTTCCTTTAAAGATGGATATACCTTATCATCTATTTTTTCTTTAGGAAAATGCCTGGACTCAATCATCTCTTCATACACATCAGCACACTCATAATGATTGCCATGTGCGCCAAGTCCGGTGGTTTTAATGCGATCTCCTAACGAAATAAACTTGTCGTATATTTTAGTGTAATCTCTATCTACCACGGATATGCTGTGCATGGTTTTTCCGGGGATGGCTTCACACTCTCCATTGTACCAGTCTTTTACTTTTGGCTGCGAAATTTCTGAAGCTGTATCGTGTGACAAAGGCGAGCAAACAATATCCTTCTGTGGTTCAGCTAAATATTTTTTGGCCAATTCGCTAGTGTGCTTCGCAATTAATTTAAAAATATCCCAATCCGTTTTTGATTCCCAAACCGGAGCAATTGCCGCAGAAAAAGGATGGATAAAAGAGTGCATATCTGTAGTGTTGAGATCCGCTTTCTCATACCACGAAGCGGCAGGTAATACAATATCCGAGTATAAGGCAGAGGAATCCATTCTAAAGTTAAGATCTACCACCAAATCCATCTTGCCTTCAGGTGCTATGTCGTGCCACTTTACCTCTTCCGTGTGATCTTTAGAGTCCGTAGCGATTGCATTTGAATGCGTTCCCAGATAATGCTTAAGTGCATATTCATGTCCCTTCATACTAGCCAAGAGGGCATTGCCCCGCCATATGTACCAGACTTTCGGATGATTCTCTTCTGCCTCCGGATCGCTTACAGCATATTTCAATTCTTTGGACTTCAATTTTTCTAATACATAGTCCGTAATTTCCTTATCCGTTTTGAATCCCTTTTCAATTGCTTCCTTACTCAGCTCAAGCGTATTCTCGTTAAATTGGGGATAGAATGGCATCCATCCCATTCGCACAGATTGGAAAATAGTATCAGCTGTATGTTGCTTGGTCCAATCATTTTTGGGCACCGTGTTATATTTTGAAAACTGACCGTCATAACGATATTGACAAGTGTTGATATAATGCCAAATGGGTGCTTGTTGAAGTCGTGATGCACTGTGCCAGTCTTTACTAAAAGCAATGGCTCCCCATGAATCCACAGGCGCCAATTTCTCCTGGCCCACATAGTGGTTCATGCCTCCGCCATTCTTACCTACGCAACCGCACAGCATCAACGCCATGATTCCAGATCGGTACATCAAGTTAGAATGATACCAGTGGTTGATACCTGCCCCCACAATGATCATACATTTGCCTTGTGTAAGATTGGCGGTATTGGCCCACTCCCGTGCAAATTGCTCCACCGTTTTAGCATCAATACCTGTAAAAATCTCCTGCCATGCCGGAGTGTAGGCTGCATCCTTATCGGTCAAATCTTTTGGATAATCACCGGCCAATCCACGGTTCACCCCGTATTGTGCCATGATTACATCATACACAGTTGCTACCGGAATTTTACCATTAACGGTTTCAATATATTTTACAGGAACACCTCTGTGACGATGGTTATCTAATCCAAAATCAGTAAAGGTAACTTGTAACACATCATCATTATTATTCAAAAGAGTAAGCATAGGATCATAAGGTTTGTTATCTACCTCATTCTCCAGCTTCATATTCCAGTTACCTCCATTTTTCTCCCATCGGTGCCCTGAGGCGCCTTTGGGTATTACCAACTTTCCCCTATCATCAACACTTAAAAATTTCCAATCTCCATTTTCAATTGTTGAGAACTGAGCAAGTTCATTTGCCCTCACCAATTGCCCAGGTTTGTAATGATCCCCATCTACTTCTAACTTCATAAGAATTGGACTGTCTGTGTACTGTTTAGTGTAATCCAGAAAATAGGGTGTTTGTTTTTCGTGGTGCCAATCTTTCAAAATCAAATGTGTGACAGCCATCCAAAAAGCACCGTCACTTCCTGCATGCAGTGGCACCCACTGGTCTGCATATTTGCAAACTTGGCTGAAGTCAGGAGAGAACACTACTGTTTTTGTACCGTTGTGCCTTGACTCTGCAAAGAAATGGCAATCGGGTGTGCGTGTCATATTCAAGCACGCACCCATATCGGCAATCATTTTTGCATTGTACCAATCCGCACTTTCGCAAACATCAGTTTGTTCACCCCAGATTTCAGGGAAAGCAGTTGGAAGGTCGCAATACCAATCATAGAAGCTCAGGTTTACACCGCCAAACAGTTGTAGGAAGCGACTCCCTGCAGCATAACTCAACATGGACATAGCAGGAATGGGAGAAAATCCTATGACACGATCCGGTCCATATTTTTTCGCTGTATATATATTGGCTACAGCCATTATCTCCATCACTTCTTCCCAGCGCACCCTTCTAAATCCTCCCTTGCCTCTTGCTTTTTGATACCTCGTTCTCTGTTCTGAGTTATTTTGAAGGTTGGTCCACGCCTGAAGTGGGTCTCCTGCTTTCATTCTCTCCGCGCGATATGCATCAATTAATGCACTTCGTATTAGTGGGTATTTAATCCGCAATGGACTGTATAAATACCAAGAAAAGGAAATGCCACGTTGGCATCCTCTTGGCTCATAGGGAGGCAGTGAATTTTCAAGTAAAGGATAATCCACTTGTTGCATTTCCCATACAACAATACCATCCTTTGTATGAATTTGCCAAGAGCATCCACCAGTGCAGTTCACACCATGCGTACTTCGGACAATACGATCGTGCTGAAAACGATTTCTATAAAACTCTTCCCATTTTCTGGTTTGTGGTGATATAATGTCTTCTATCCAACTCATAACTGATTGTTAATATGCTTAAGGTTAATAAGGAGCTGATTTTAATTGCCTGTTGTATATCCGTTGATTTACGCTTTCCTTTCTGCGGTTTCTCCACGCAAGGGAATAAACAACGAGTAGGGTAATGAAGCATATACCGCTTGCCCAAAGAAAATACTGCTTATAGTCGCGTCCACGCTGATCGTATTGTTGCTCATTCGCATATTTCAAAAATGCAGTGATGTTATATACCTCCTCATCAGAAATAACTGCATTTTGATAAGCTTCTCTCATTGCAGGAAATGGTGAACTGCCAACTATAGCTCTCACTCCGGCTTCATTCATTCTGGCAAAAACATCGGTAAGATCTTTTGCTAAAAGTCCTCCTCCTATCAGCTTGTCATTTTTCACATTGTGGCAAGAAATACATGCGGCTCCGCGTCCTTCAAGTCGTTGTTCACCAATAAAAAGCATTCTTCCTATATCAATCTCCGATCCAGTAGCGTCATCTACCGATCGAATAGGTACTTCGGGTTCTGTATTCACATTGTCAGATGATTTACTTTCATCCGCCTGGGCAACATAATCTGGACTTTTTGTTTTAACATACTCGAGAATAGATTTGATTTCGTCCGCTGAATAAGGAGCATCAGGCATGATCATTTTATTGTTTTCGTTGAAGAGTGCAACAGCATCTGTATCTCCATTATTAATCATTGTTTGTGATGACTTAATAAAGTTCAACAGCCAATCCTCTGACCTTCTTTTGTGAACATCCACAAGATCAGGCCCGATAAGTTTTCCCTTATTTATAGTATGGCAGGTTGCACAAAAAGAATTGAAAAGTAATTCGGGACTTCGCTGTGCAAAAATCGCAGAATTATAAAACATTAATACAACACAGAAAATCAGCTTTGACTGCTTCATAACTTATGGATTGGATATGTTAGGATAAATATCTATTTTTCACATGAGTATTAAAAGACTTTTTTATCTTTTATTAACAAAAGATTCTAACGGTTATGCTAAGGCAGAAATGGTTTTAGTCATATCAATCATCATTAATTAGAATTAGTCTAAATTAAAAATGCCTCTTATTGATGTTCACAAAATGTAAACGATGCGCCTCAGCAATAATATACTGCACATTGTCAAGGTCATTGGATTATTCCTAATTGTGATCATGATTTGGTTAACAGCCAACCGCACGAGTACTCCGACTAGGTATAAAAATAACCAGGAAAAGGCCTCTGGGGATTTTGATAATGGAGGAGCCAATGGAACATGGACATGGTGGTATCAAAATGGAAGAAAGATGAGTGAAGGCGTTTTTATAGAGGGAAAACGTAACGGTATCTGGAGTACGTGGTATAGCAATGGGCAAAAAAAAAGTCAAGCTATCTACAAAAATGATAAACTAAATGGAGTCTATAAGAGTTGGTTTGAGAATGGAGAAATAAAATCAACACAAAATTATAAAGAAGACCACTTAGATGGGTTACAACAATATTATGATACGGCAGGACTATTGATAGAGGAAAAAAATTATATTGAAGGCGAAATAAAGCTGAAAGATCATATTAATAACTAATTGACATATACAATGGGAAAGAAAAACATGCCAAAGCCACCGAAGTTTTATGAGGAATTTGTAAAAAAATACCCACAGGTAGCGGATACATACGAAAAGTTGGGTAACGCAGTCCATGACCAAGGCCCCTTAAATGAACGTGATCGTGCCCTTATCAAACTAGCCATATCAGGAAGTCACTTGTACAGCAGTGCCTTCAAAGCTCATATCCGAAAAGCGATTGCAACTGGTATATCCCGTGAAGAAATTGAACACCTCGTATTACTATTTTTGCCAACAATAGGCTTTCCTACAATGATGGCAGCAATGGGAATAGTAGCTGAACAAATGGAAAAAAAATAATTTTATCCCAGGTTATCAAGGTAAGAGTCGCCTGACAAGCTTATGTAACAAGCCAAAAAATGTTATGACCCATGCCATAAGTGCCAGATAAATAAAATACTTTGGTATGGGCAATAGAAAATCTAAACTCATGGCTTCTGCCATTTCGAATGTACTGACTGTGTACATACCCAATGGGAAAACTGCCCCCCAATATAATGGATCGTAAGAGATAGGAAATTTTTTATAAACATGCCGCCATACGGCTAGTATCACTAACATAGGTATCCACCAGGTACCTGTCGCCCAGTAAAAAATGCTAAACCCTTTAAGAAAAGCTAATGTTGAGAGCAGGAATGGTGCGTGCGGAGTATTGATAATAAGTAATGACCCCGCCATGGTTGAAATCGCCATTGCCCCCATATTTATCCAGTAAGGTGGAGAAAGATCATTAGGTGAAAATTTAAAAAAAGTATAGCGATAGAATATCAGAGACATCATCCATATATATTGCATACCACCCCAGAGCCACATAGAAAACGCAAAAAAATTCATGATCAACTTATATTCTACCATATGCATGGACAGTTTTGCGCTTAAAACCGCAAGTGCCTGCGTTGAAACAACAGCCAACAACCAAGCTCCATTAATGCCCTCGGCCAAGGTGGGCTTATTTTCCTTAATGGTAAATGTGGTAAAAATAGTATAGGTGATTAGCAACCATAAAATGACACCTAGGAACCAAAGTATTAATGCTACCGAATAATTATTCTGAATGAGAACAAATTGAGTACCCAAGATACAAGTCGCGGCTACAATGGTGAAAAAACCAGGGCCTTTGGCATGATCAAAAAGATCTGCAAGAAATTCCTTTCTGTACCATGTAAATCGCAGTAAAAACATTGCACATAAAATCAAATAGAAAAGTATATTTAACCAAAACATCCAGCTTGCTATAAGCTCCATCCCTAATAAATAACAGCCTACTGAGTTTACGCCAGTTGCCATTACCAATGCAAAATAGGAAGGAGGCAATTCCTCTATCATCTTATGAATTGCCCTTATGCCAACTTCGTTTGTTAGTAGAGATTGCTGTTGTGTCATCTATTTTTTGGTAGCACCACGTTGTAGTACAATACAAATCACAGCAATGAAAGCAAGAAACATCCAACAGGTGGTCCAAACCCCGGTGGTCTTTAGGAAATATCCAAATACTATCGGATTGAAAAAACCTCCTAATCCTCCCAAGACACCGACAATGCCTCCTACTGTTCCTATATCATTTGGATAATAATCCGACACATGCTTAAAAACTGCAGCACTGCCAATGCCCATCATAATGCCAACTATAAATATCAAACCCGAAAATATCCATTTGTTTGCCTGAAAGTAGATGTGTGTCACTCCCCTGGCTATCAATTGCCCCTTGTTCACCACATCACCTTCCTTTACTACCGGTTCTTGATTAAAGGATGAGGTAGGCAAGAATAAGAACCCTTCATCGGTGTGCTCAATACCAAAATAAAAAGTAACTTCTTCCTCTGCATCAATTGCATTTTGAAGCATGTACTTATCGTCATCAATCCTAATCACACTGGAGGAAACTTCAGTTACAGTTCCCTGCTGGCTAGCCATAATGCCTTGCCCGGGAGCCTTTATTTCCATCCGTGGAACAAAAAGGAAGACCAGGCAAACCATGCAGATACCAAATACCCACAAGAGCACTATCCTTGCACCTGCTTTATCCGAAAGCCATCCACCAAAAGATCTTATCACACTAGAAGGCAAACTGAATGCTGTCGCCATAAACCCTGCCGTAACTATCGACATAGAATAAACATTGACATAATACGGAATAAGCCATTGGGCAAGCGCCACAAAACTTCCAAAAACGAAGAAGTAGTATAACCCAAAACGCCAGACACGAAACTCTTTCAACGGAAGGAGTCGTTGAGTCATCGTTTTACCTTCGCTTGGTTTTCTATTCTCTGTTCCAAGCAAAAAGATAACAGCAAAAACAACCAACAGTGCTGCATACAGTTTTGGCAAAGTTCTCCATGCCTCAAGTTCCGCACCTTGATGAGTAAGACTATCAAGTATACTTGGAGCAAGCAAAGTGGTGAGTGCAGCACCTACATTTCCTACACCAAAAATACCCAGTGCAGTACCTTGCTTTTCCTTAGGGTACCAAACAGCGGTGTAGGCAACTCCTGCCGCAAAGGCACTTCCCGATATTCCAAATCCGAAACTCAACAGAAGAAATGAGGCATAACTATTTGCCCAAGACAGAAAAAACATGGGGATAGCACAGAAAAGTAAAATGCCTGTCATCACCCATCTACCTCCAAATTTGTCTGTAAGAATACCTATCGGTAATCGCATCAACGAACCGACTAAAACCGGAACACCTAATAAAAATCCAATCTCGACAGAATTCCAGATAAACAAATTATTCTCTACCAGAAAGGTTACCAACACCCCATTAATCATCCATGCAGCAAAGCAGACTGTGAATGCCATGGTGTTAAGAAATAACATGCGATGTGATTTTGTGCTAAGATGTGTGTCCATATATCTATTCTTAATTGTTTCTCGCTAACAAAATCTATGTTTGTAAAAATTGCAACGACTTATTTATTTTCATTTGTAATCAAAATAAGTATCTAAAAATCTATTCTTCTTGCTCAGGCTGTATAAGCAGCGAAACATAACCCCAGTTTTGCAGTGTAGCAGGGTTGCTTTCTGCGCTAATCACTTTAAAAGACTCACTTGCAAAAAAGTGTGAATACCCACCCTGTAGTGATATAACTTTATTGGCTCTGAGTCCAATGGTAAAATCCAACTCTGTACCTAGTGTATTGTTGAGCCTTTCACTACTGACATATACATCCGCAGCTGCTAAGAAATGATGTGTATTAAGTGATAGAAATAATTTTTGCGTAGGGTCAAACCGCAATCGTAGAAAAAAATCTTGCAACCCAACAGAATTGTTATGTCGACCACCTGCGTAGAAAAAATCCATGTAACCATTGTAAGCATGATTGGTTCCATAAAAAGGATTATAAGATCGGTTGACATTGTCATTTGCCTGCTGTGAAGTACCGGAAAGAACTTCATAACCTAATGTGGTCTGTAGTTTCCGACCCCCATCTTCATCCCAATTTATTTTCTGAGATGCCTGTATGCTGGCATTATAAGCATCTGTTTTCTGGCCTGTAATATTTTTACCAAACTGACGGTAGTAAAATCCTGAAAAAGCAAAATCTCCAACCTTGTACAAAACTTCAGGGAATCCTACTGTCTGGGTGTACCTGATTTTTAATTTCCCTTGGTTGTCTTGTTCCAAACCATTGTTCCAAAACAAAAAACATGACTCCAAAGAACCCCATTGGTTCTCATAGTGGAGTAGTTGTGCAGTTTTATATTGATTGTTTACTGTATAAGGCTCTCTTGCTAGAGCTGCTTTGGCTTGATTATACCCTGCACCAATGTGCAGCTTCATGTGTTCTCTTTCGAATTTGACCACTGCAAAGTCGTGTGACCTTGCTTGTAAAGCCCAGTCAAGGTTGCCCAGAAAGCGGGCGTTATCATAATTCAATTCCTGCCGTCCTAGTTTTAGGGCCCACAAATTTCCTAGCGGAACTTCAGTAAAGGCTTCATGAACAGAAAGAAAATCGTCAGTTAGATTGGCTTGCGAAGTGCTACCCCATGTACGCACATCCTGTACGCTGGTAAAGAACTTAACTTTTTCATGGTCATATTGAAAATCGATTCTTGTACGCTGACCAACACCAAAATAAGGTTTTTGTCCTTTTCCTATGAGATGACCATAGCCGTTTCGATACTCACCCCGCGATAATAGTTGGCCTCCTATTGTAAACTGGGCATTAGCACTCGATGAAATAGCCATAAACCAAATCACCAGAATTGATATACTCTTATGAATGTTCAGTTTCTGTTGCATCGGATCGCATTTAAATCCTAACCAACTGCCACTTATCGTTTAGCCTCTCCCCTCATTAATATTTTTGGCTTTATATAATTTGATCATCAGGTATACCGCACTGGCCTTTGTTGAATCCATGAGGTGAACTTTATCGTTGATAATTGTGGGAGATAGCTAAAGAACTATTCCTGCTTATAGCATTTCTCATCCTCCTGCTTCCGCCTAGCTTCAGAACAGGCGTTCATAAGACCACATTCCCAAATTGGCTTATTTACCTATTAAATGGACTCCCATCTTTACCTTCTCTGTTTAAACGTTTCGTTTTTTGCCTGATTTCAAAGGTTCAGATCAAATTTAATAAAGTGATAATAATAAAGGACTATTTTATCTTTTATTTATTTTACCTTTGATATTACATTATTCAAACAATACATCATGCAATTCACATCACCCCATTCCTTCCATATTCCCGTTATGGGCTTAGCCTATACCATTGATACCCCTATTAAAGTGGCCCGGTTCGGAGTTTCTTCTGTAATTTCCATTATCGAAGACAACTTGGTAGAGAAGATGAGAAGTCATTACTATCCATCAATTGGCAAACCATACATACCAATTACCACTAATGAGGAGGACTACCGTGCCAAACGAATTACCGATTACCTGAATCTCGTCAATCTAATCATCAATCAGCAGTTTGAAGAATTGAAGGCTTCCCCGTTTGAAGCCGGCTCAGATTTGAATAAATACTTCGAAATGTTGCCTGATGACAGGGATCTGAAAAGAATCTTTAATCTGATGGCTGATCTCAACGATCCGGAAGACATACTGCAACTAGAGCACTGGCTGAAAACTCAAATTCAACCGGGAAGTATTGATGTAAACATCATGACCAAACTGGACAAAAATAACTATGACAAAGAGGGAAATGTTATCGAAGATGGCTCAGACGCAGTAGCCGCTTTACGTGGTTATGCAAATAGTGATTTATCCAACTCTTCCGTAATTCTCTCCGCTGGTATGAATCCCCGTCTTTTCAGCTACATGGAGAAACTTAATGTGTTTGATGCCGATAGTGGCGGCAATTTTGAGAAAAAAATCGTGATCAAAGTGTCCGATTATCGGTCGGCTCTCATCCAGGGTAAAATGATGGCAAAGAAAGGACTTTGGGTGAGTGAATTTAGAATTGAGTCAGGGTTGAATTGCGGTGGACATGCATTTGCTACTGATGGCTATTTAATAGGCCCCATCATGGAAGAGTTTAAGAAAAATAAAGCAGAATTAAACTCCATCTTGTTTGAGATTTATAATCAAGCCTTAATAGCCAAAGGAAAATCAGCGTTTAAAGAGTCACATCCTACCCGAATCACTGTTCAGGGAGGCATAGGTACATACGAAGAAAGTGAATTACTCAACAAATATTACGAAGTGGAAAGTACTGGCTGGGGAACTCCCTTTTTACTTGTTCCAGAAGCCACTACAGTGGATAAACCAACGTTGCAATTGTTGAGCAAGGCAAAAGAGCAAGATGTTGTTCTCAGTAAAAACTCCCCTTTGGGTGTCCGCTTTCATTATCTGAAGGGCACAACAGGTGAAAAGGAGAAACTAGATAGAATAACAAAGGGCAAGCCCGGCAGTCCTTGCACAGAAAAATACCTGGTTTCCAATACGGAATTTACCAAAGAGCCCATTTGCACTGCATCCCGAGTTTATCAGAAGAGGAAAATAGCACAATTGAAAGAACAAGGCCTGCCCGAACAGGAATACAAAGAGCAACTTCAGGATGTTCTTGATAAAGAATGTTTGTGCATTGGCTTAAGCAACGCGGCCGTTAAAGAATATAAAGTTGAACCATTCAAAAAACTTGATGCTATTAATATCTGCCCGGGGCCTAACATCGCTTACTTCACTGAGATTGTTTCCCTAAAAAAGATGGTCGACCATATTTATGGACGTATTAATATCTTACAAAATGACAACCGCCCACATATGTTCATTAAAGAACTATCACTTTATATCAACTATTGGAGCGAATTGCTTGGAGAAAGCAAAGCCCTTGTTGACAAAAAGAAGCACGCCTATATCAAAAATTTTCATGAGAACCTAATCAATGGTATTGCCTATTACCGCAATCTCTCAGCAAAATTAAATGATGAGTTTGCAACATTGGAGCATAGGATTAACAATGGGCTTGATGATGCCGAGCACCAACTTGCCGAATTGCTATCCGGGTACCTTGCTAAGGTGGCTATTCCAGCCTGATTTTTGTTTAGGTGTTTTTTTTTGTAATTAGCCCAAACCAAATTTGAATTATGTTTTCAAAGGCTTGCGAGTATGCCATTAGGGCCACTTTATATATATCCATTAAAAGTGTGGAGGGTTCAAGATTAGGAATTAAAGAAATTGCTAAAGAAATTGATTCACCAGAACCCTTCACAGCAAAAATTCTTCAAACACTCTCGCGCGAAGGAATCATTTCTTCAATAAAGGGACCAAATGGAGGGTTTTATCTGGAACCTAATGCCAAACCCATACCCATCAACACCATTGTAAAGGCCTTTGACGGTGAAGATGTATTGCACACTTGCACTCTCGGATTAAGGGAGTGTTCAGACAAATTTCCTTGCCCTATTCACCATGAAGTGAAGAAATACAAAGAACATGTGCGAAAAACAATGAAGTGTAAAACTATTCAGGATTTAACGCTAGAATTATCTAAAGGAAAGACCTTTCTAAAAATTGGTAAGAGAAAATAAAATCTACTTATTGAATTTAATATACTTACCATTTCCGTGATCCAGATAATCAGATTGTTCCTTTTTTTATACAACCAGAATTGCTCATCACTCAATCGTGCTTGTGCAAATCCAATAAGAAAGGTCTTTTATGCTCATTAGCATTAACCAGGCTATCACATTACCTTTTCAAGTGCCTTCTTTGTATGGCCCTTGTCCGAGGCTGGTTTAATTACCTTCAAATCGTTTACGGGGGTGCTTCTGTCTCTCCTTAAAAATGGATAAATAATCATTGAAAAAGCAATAAATACTAGTAATCCAGCTGTTGCAAAAACAATAAAATAAGGAACAAGATTCTCCATCATCACACTAAAAGGGACTGCCTGTTTACTCATTTGCCATACGGATCGCTGTACCCCTGCTACTATAAGCGAAGAAAAAAATACAAATAAGGCTACATTTAACAAGACATATCCATTCTGTAGTAGACGTTGATAACGATTGAAGTTTACAACTTGTCCACTCAGAATATCAAAAACAAAAGCCATAAGCAGCATGGAATTGATTCCAATAGTTGTTCCCATAACATGGGCTACCGTGATATGTGTGCCGTGTGTATACACGTTGACAGCAGGGATTGACATCGCGATAGCAAGAACAAGATTAATCAATATCCAAATATCGGCCGTCCAAAGAAAACGGAATGCCCAATGATTATTGTACATCTGAGCTTGCGTCAATGATGCTCTCCATGTGTAAATCATTCTACCAAGGATCAACAATTCTGTCATGCTCACTAAATAACCAACATGTTTAATGTTGTTACTGATAGGTAAGGTATAGATATGATGACTCCAATTAAAAAATAAATTAAACAACCCAAGAAAATACAACGAGAAGGCAATCTTGGAACGACCATACTTTCTATCCTTACTTATTTTTTCCATAAGATAGATTCCAGAACCATAAATAAGCATGTTCCAGCAACCCACCAATGATCCATAAGACTTCCATTGAACAGTCATGTCCCTAATAATATCTTGCTGAAAATAGGGCAATAACCATAAGTAGGATTCAGTAAAAATAAAAAGAAAGCCTATCGCACCTGTAAACCACATCCATACATAAACCGGCTGGTTTTTAATTGACCCAATCGACTTAATGAAATTAATAACGAATAAAACCCATCCAGCAATAATGGCAATTCCTAGAAATGGAGGAAACTCCCAATACTCACGTCCCCCAAATTTCCCCAAAATATAGCTGGAGAGAATAAGTGTGATGGTCATAATAAACACGATGAGCTGAATCCGTGATAAGCTAACTGAAAATAATTTTCTATCCGTAAACTCTTGCGTATAATGCAAGACCGTACCCATAGCTGCTAGCAAAATCCAAAACACAACAGAAGAAACGTGAAGCGGTCTAATTTTCTCAAATGATAAAATGTCCCTCAGAAATCCCGGAATAACATATTGTAGCCCCCCCAACACACCAAAAAACATTCCCACCAAAAGCAAGATCAAACCAGCTTTCAAGAATAATTGCGGTGATGAAATCTTATTTACCCTCAATGGTTCCATAATAATTAATCCTAAATTGTTTGGGATCCGACTTTCCAGATGTATCAACGTGACGCATGTATTGCAATAAAGCGTTCATTTCATGTTCCCGCAATTGAAACGAAGGCATAACTGGGGTTCCTGCTGCCACAAAAGCACTTATATATACTGGCCCTTTACCGACAGCTGAATAGGTGTTGGTGAGATCAGGGCCAAGGAAACCGCCTAATCCATAAATTTGATGACAGGCACCGCAATTTTTGTTTTGCCATATCATTTTCCCCTCCATGATTATCTTTGAAGTTTCTGCCGACTCTGGAACTATCGGTTGTTTATAAATTATTGAGGTATAAATAACAAACGATACTACTAGACAAGAAATTAATATGTATTTCGTTTTTTCTGCCATTACTATATTGAAGAATAGCCAAAATTATAATAAATAAAGACTTATTAGTCCTTTTATAGTAAATTTGTGTTCGGTACCCAAAATGCTTTATTAGTTAAGGAGAATGGTGTATACAGGATTAGGGGAGAAAACCGGTGAGGGTGTCACCGTAAAGATGATTGAAACCGATCAGGGTTTGCGAGATTTTATTTCATTCCCCTACAAGCTATACCGAAACAGCCCCTACTATGTTCCTCCTCTCAAAGCAGATCAGGCAATCATCTTAAGTAAAGATCAAAATCCGGCATTTGGGCATTGCATTTCTCAATATTGGCTTGCCTATAGAAAAGACAGAGTGGTGGGTCGTATAGCCGGAATTATCAATTATGCATTTATTGACAAATGGAATAAAAAATATGCTCGCTTTGGGTGGTTCGATTTTGAGGACAATGAGGAGGTAGCCAAAGCATTGTTGACCACCTGTGAGGGTTGGGCAAGGGAACATGGAATGGAGGCGATCCATGGCCCAATGGGTTTTAGTAATTTTGATCCGGCAGGAATGTTGATTCATGGGTTCGATCAAATTGCCACCATAGCCGCATTGTATAATTATCCTTATTATGTTACCTGCATCGAAAAGGCGGGGTACCAAAAAGACGTGGATTGGGTGGAGTACAAAATAACCTTGGAGAAGAAAGTGCCAAAAAAAATAGAACAGTTGGCCAACGTGGTGAAGAGGAGGAACAAGGTGCGTGTCATTAATCCGAATAATTCACATGATATTAAACGCCATGCTCACGGTATCTTTGAGTTAATTAATACATGCTATGGTCATTTGCATGGAATGGTTGAATTAACAGAAAAACAAATTCAGTTTTATCTCAAGCAGTACTTGCCCATCATTCGAAAAGATTTCATCACACTGATAATCAATGAAGATGGAGCACTCATTGCCTTTGGGATTATTATGCCTTCACTTTCAAAAGCATTGCAAAAGGCAAATGGTAGTTTGCTTCCTTTTGGATTCATTCATCTATTTGTGAATATGAGAAAAAATAATATCGGAGAACTCTGGCTTATCGGTGTGCGTCCCGACTACCAAGGGAAGGGTATTAATGCTTTGCTGATGGAGGAGGCTAACAAGGCCTATATTAAAAATAAAATTTTCACAGTTGAATCAAATCCTGAATTGGAAGATAATAAGCAAGTACAATCTCTTTGGAATTATTATAATGCGCTCCAACACAAGCGAAGAAGGTGTTATATAAAATTTTTATAAGTTATGAAAACTACGGTAGACACACTAACAATCTTAGAGTCCATCAGAGAGTTAAAGGAAAGAAAGAATGCTATCATCATAGCTCATTATTATCAAACACCTGAAATTCAGGAAGTAGCTGATGTGGTGGGCGACAGTTTGCAAATGGCTCAACATGCTGCCCAATCCCAAGCCGATATCATCGTGGTGGCAGGCGTTTATTTTATGGCAGAGACCGCAAAGATTCTTAACCCCTCGCGCAAGGTACTTCTTCCTGACACCGGTGCGGGTTGCTCTTTGGCCGACTCCTGCCCTACTGATAAATTTAAGAAATTCATTGAAGCCCATCCCGGCTCGCCTGTTGTATCTTATGTCAATTGCAGTGCTGAGATAAAAGCAATGAGTGATATTGTATGCACATCATCGAATGCCGTTCAGGTTATCAATTCAATCAAAACCGACAAGCCAATTGTTTTTGCTCCAGACGTAAATCTGGGCAAATACCTGATTCAGCAAACAGGGAGAGATATGATATTATGGGACGGAAGTTGTGTTGTTCATGAGAACTTTTCAATCGATAAAATTCTTGACCTTCATACCGCTTATCCCGATGCTAAGTTTATTGCTCATCCCGAATCACAACCCCATATTTTGCGCATTGCCTCTTATATTGGCTCTACAAAGGGCATGATCAATTTCGTAAAACGCGATCCTCACCAGCAATATATTGTAGCCACAGAAGCAGGAATTTTATATCAAATGCAAAAGGAGGTTCCTCATAAGACACTTATTCCCGCCCCGGCATTTGAAGACAATACCTGTGCCTGTAGCGAATGCCCTTATATGAAAATGAACACTATGGAAAAGCTTGAAAGTTGCTTAAGAAATGAAGAACCCGAGATTTTCGTTCGGGAATCCATTCGCAAAAACGCAGTGCGTGCATTGAATGCTATGCTGGAACTTTCCGTTCAACCTGCGCAGTCAATTAGTATGGAAGTATAGCAAGTCGCTTACGATTGATAGAACAACCTTTGATCGGGTAAAATAGTAGTGCCCTTTATTTATTTCACGTCTGACCAATCTGCAAATGAATCGCGCGTTTCATATAGTCTTAAAGATTTGATTTGAACGTGTTCGGGTAAGCAGGAACAAATTTGATTCCGAGAAAAAATTAACAAATTTTCTGCAGTAGGTTCAAAATCAAATTTAACAAGCTCATCTGATGGAAAAGTATTCTTTGTTTGTGCAAGATAGACGTTTGATAAAATAAGTTTATGGTCTAACACTTTAATGACTGCTTCTTGAACCATGGTTTTTAAATCTTTAAAGTCAATAATTATTCCTAACCCAGAAATAAACTCTTCATTTGCTTGTCTCGCTTGTACAGTCACCCATAGTTCATAGGAATGTCCATGGATATTCTGGCAACTGCCAGGGTATTCATAAATAGCATGAGCTGCTTCGAACCTAAAAATCTTGGTAATGGAAATCATGTTGAATCATTTCATCTACTAATAATATTTTTCTTACCTCAGATTAAATGCCCATATCAAATTATCATTCCAGGAGAACTACTTTGCCGATGGGCATTTCATGGCTTAATCTCAAACCTCGCTTGAAAAAATCTAAGGTACTTTGGCTCATACACCATTTTCAATCCTTTGATCTTAGTTCTTCTTTCATAAACTGCGGCTACCGATTCTGCGACCACATCCATGTGGGCCTGCGTGTACACTCTCCGCGGTATTGTAAAGCGAACCAGTTCGAGCTTTGGGTAATAATTTTCGCCATTGGCTTTTCGCCCGGCTGATACAACTCCACGTTCCATTGTACGAACTCCAGAATCAATATAAATTTCTGCGGCTAGTGTTTGCGCTGGAAATTCATCTTGCCTGAGATGAGGAAGAAAAGCCTTTGCATCCACAAAAATTCCATGGCTGCCAATAGGTTTTACAATTGGAATACCATACGATTCCATTTGATGCCCCAGGTACTCCACCTGCCCTACCCGTGCCCGCTGATGATGGTCATCCACACTTTCCGCTATACCAATAGCAATTGCCTCCATATCTCTTCCTGCGAGTCCACCGTAAGTATGCAATCCTTCATAAACTACTACAAGGTTCCTTGCCTCTTCAAAAATATCGTAGTCATTTATAGCCATAAAGCCACCGATATTGACCAACGCATCTTTTTTGGCACTCATAGTGGCTCCGTCTGTAAGTGAGCATATTTCTTTTACAATGTCTTTCACTAATTTCTTTTCGTATCCCTTTTCCCTTTGTTGAATAAAATAAGCATTCTCTGCAACACGGGTCATATCATGAATAATACGAATTCCATTTTTCTTAGTATAAGCCCTCAATTCCTTTAAGTTCTTCATACTTATGGGTTGCCCTCCAGCCATATTTACGGTGGTGGCAATGCTCACATAGGGAATTCGTTTTGCTCCATGTTTTTTTACCAGTATATCGAGTTTATCAATATCTACGTTTCCCTTGAATTGAAATTCATTTTTAGGGTCATGGGCTTCATCAACGATAATATCATAGAATTTTCCACCGGCAAGTTCTTGATGCAACCGCGTAGTGGTGAAATACATATTACCTGGAACAATATCTCCCTTCTTAATCAAAATTTTTGATAGTATATTTTCGGCTCCCCGACCCTGGTGCGTAGGTATAATATACTTGTAGCCATAATATTTCTTGATGGCTTCTTCCATCCGAAAAAAACTTTTACTTCCTGCATAGGCCTCATCTCCAATCATCAACCCTGCCCATTGCTGGTCGCTCATGGCATTGGTGCCACTGTCAGTGAGCAGGTCAATGTAGACATCTTCCGATTTCAATAAAAAAGTGTTGTATCCAGCCTCTTTAATTGCCTTTTTTCGATGGGCGATGGTTGTCATTTTTAGCAATTCAACCATTTTCATTTTATAAGGCTCTGCCCAAGAACGTTTTACTAATTGTTTTTTCATAAAATAATCATTCTATATTTTGAGTCCGATGGCATATGTCTCGTCTAATCTCAGAAATTCAACCGTATTCATTTATAATGGCTTAGGTAAGACCTTCCTCCAATTTAGATTCCATACGGTACCCCAATGATCTATCCTTAATTAAAGGACAAACTTATCTTTTTCTTTTGAGTTTGCTAGGAAATAATTTAAAAATGACTTTCATCTATATAGCAGTTGATTAAAGTCATATTTATGAAGCTCTTTTTTATAGACCTTCAAAGGAAATAACTGGATAAATTATAATTTTTCACACTTTATTAAAATTATCTGATATGATAAAAATAGATCTAAAATACCAGGGGCTTCTTTTGGAAGCATTAGAGGAATTGATGTACAAACTTTCATTGGAATTGGCTAATTTAAAGGGAGAACCCCTCACAAAAATCAGAAAGGATCTTACGAGTAAGCAGAAGGAAATAGAAGCTCTACAGCACTTGATCTCCCTCTCAAAAGATTAATTGCAAAGGGGCTAATCTACATAAAAGAGGATTTTCAGGGGGTTGTAGTTAACGCCCATTTTTTTTATTCAAAATTATTAAAAGACGTTTTTATCCTTTATTATTGCTGATAGAAGAACAAAGACTTTCCTTTTTAAAGAAGTGACAATAGACGATATTTTCATCATTGATCCCGGTGCAGGTAAGGTGCTCAATAAATTCCAAATGACTTCGCTACTTGGAACACAGGTAGAATTTGAGGAAGCCTGTTATAGAAAAGGAGTTGGCAGCGAAAGAGTAAAAAAGGAATTGCTCAACAACTACCGTTCCGATCTCCCCCATTATAAAATATCAATCTGGTCGCCAGATCAGTTAGTCGATTCCCTTCATCAAAAGCAACATGCATTGGTAAAACAGCTGGTTAAAAAAACAGATACCACACTTCATCAGGTGATAGTACAATACGGCTCATGCCGAACAGAGTTGATTAAAATCAAAGCATCCTTCGACAAAGTCAAAGAAGGACTAGAAAAACATATGTATACAGAAGAAATAATAATTTTCCCCGCCATACAAAATATTGTCAATAGAAGTAAAGGTCAAATCCAAAAAAAAATAAAGCCTTTCCAGCTTCACTACCCTATTGAAGTAATGAAAGCTGAACATGAAAATATATTTCAGTGTATGATGGATATTAAAACCGCTAGCCGAAACTTCAAAGTTCCTAAAAACACGAGTCAGTCATTTCACGATTTGTATCTGCAACTACAAAATTTGAAGAGTACTTTAAAAAATATATTAAGCATTGAAAACAATATCCTATATCCTGCCGCACTTCAACTTGAAAAAGAGGCTGCGTGTTTCGAATAGGAACTTATCATTCTATTTTTTTAAACTAAAACGCCACAACCATGGAACTCAATCAGGAAATTTTAAGTGAGATTGTTATTTACATGAAGTATGCTCGTTATATACCTGAACTTCAAAGGAGGGAGCTTTGGCCGGAAATATGTGAACGATATGAAGCTATGATGGTAGAGAAATACCCACAACTCCAAGAAGAAATTCACGAGAATATGAAATGGGTGGTAGCAAAAAAAGTACTTCCCTCCATGCGGGCAATGCAATTTGCGGGGCCTTCAATTACCAGAAACAACAGCCGTATCTACAATTGTGCATACCTACCCGTAGATGACATAAGGGCTTTTTCAGAAGCCATGTTTCTTTTATTAGGCGGAACTGGCGTAGGTTTTTCCGTTCAGCAACATCATATTTCAGAGTTACCACCAATAAAAAAAGCAGCTAAGCACAGAAGGTTTCTTATTGGAGATAGCCTGGAGGGCTGGGCCGATTCGATTAAGATGATCATGAAAGCTTACTTTGGGCAAAGCAAGGCATTCCCCGATTTCGACTATTCTGATATTAGGCCAAAAGGTGCCAGGCTAGTGACAGCGGGAGGTAAAGCCCCCGGACCGGAGCCACTTAAAGTATGCCACGCACATATTACTGCCATTTTAGACCGCAAAAAAGATGGAGAGCAATTGTCCTCACTGGAATGTCACGACCTGATGTGTCACATCGCTAATGCAGTATTGGCGGGGGGCATCAGACGGTCTGCCATGATCTCCTTGTTCTCATCTGATGACGAAGAGATGCTTACATGCAAATTCGGAAATTGGTGGGAGCTTAATGAACAGCGCGGAAGAGCCAATAATTCAGCAGTCCTCTCCAGAGAAGAAACTACACAAGAGGAATTTTTTGAATTGTGGAAAAAGATTGAACTGTCAGGAACAGGTGAACCTGGCTTCTATTTTACAAACCACCCCGACTGGGGAACCAATCCGTGTTGCGAGATCGCCCTGCGTCCATTTCAATTTTGTAACTTATGTGAGATAAACGTTTCTGACGTTGCCACTCAACAAGAATTGAATGCACGAGCCAGAGCAGCAGGTTTTTTGGGCACTCTTCAGGCTGGTTTTACAGACTTTCACTACCTCCGCGAAGTCTGGAAACAAACCACAGAAGAAGATGCACTCATCGGTGTAGGGATGACTGGAATTGCAAGCGGAAAAGTAGCCAAGTTGGATTTAAAGGAAGCGGCCGATGAAGTAAAGCATATCAATGTAGAGGTGACAGCAAAAATAGGAATAGAGTTTGCAGCGCGTTGCACTACCATAAAGCCATCAGGTACCAGCTCGTTGGTGCTCGGAACCTCTTCAGGTATACATGCCTGGCATAACGATTATTATCTGAGAAGAATGAGAATCGGAAAAAATGAGGCGTTGTATGAGTACTTGAGAGACAATCACCCGGAATTACTTGAAGAAGACATGCTCAACAGCAAGCAAGCCATAGTGTGTATTCCACAAAAGGCTCCTGAGGGCAGCATATTGAGAACAGAGAGTGCTATGGATATGCTTGAAAGAGTTAAAACCTTTAATACCGAATGGGTACGTAACGGTTATCGATTAGGATATAATGCCAATAATGTTTCAGCCACTGTGTCGATCAAAGAAAACGAATGGAAAGAAGTAGGAGAATGGATGTGGGAGAACAAAGCCTCCTACAATGGATTGAGTGTTCTTCCTTACGATAATGGAAATTACAAGCAACCTCCATTTGAGGATATCAGTCAGGAACGCTATGGAGAACTGGAAAAATCGCTGAGGAACATAAATCTGGCAAATATTTACGAGCCCGATGATGCTACCGACTTGCAGGCTGAAGCAGCATGTGCTGGCGGAGCATGTGTAATACAATAACGGCTAACTCATGATGTCTCAAAAAAAAACCACTCATTTAAAATGAGTGGTTTTTTTGTGATCCCGCTGGGAACGGAACTCACTTCATAACTCACTCATTATCAATTTCTTGTGACAATCAAGTCTACTTGGTCACCGAATTGGTACCCAGTGAAAACTTGATCCAATTTGCAGTTGTTTGAGAACGAATTCATTGTTTAAAAATAAGAATTTTGTAAGGTTTTAACTAAAAGAAAATGACCCAATTGCATTCAATTTCTATTGAGCCATTTCCTTGTAAACATTCAGATAAGGCCTTCATCAGCAAATGAATAGTGCCCTTCTGAAGTGACTATGATGTGATCCAAAAGTTGAACCTCAAGCAGCTTCCCTCCCTCTTTAATCTTCTTTGTAAGGGCTATGTCAGATTGGCTGGGTTGAGTTGTCCCTGATGGATGATTGTGAGCCAAAATAATCCCACAAGCATTCGCCTTGATAGCGGCTGCAAAGATCAATTTGGGATCTGCTACTGTTCCACTTACTCCTCCAGTTGAGAGTTCAAAAATACCCAGAACCCTATTGGCTCGGTTTGTTAACATAACTTTAAATTGTTCCACGAACTCAAGCTTTGTGTCATCCCAATTTTCCAAGAATACATTGAATGCATCATTCGAATTGTTGATCTTAGGCCTTAATGAAGCCTTTACATTGGACTTGTAGCTTAGTTGAATCTCGGCAACTTGATAGTGTTTTTTGTGTTTTGTAGTTTCCATAATCATTTGGTTTAATTATGGTGCACCCCAAGGCTTTTGAAGAAATTTGCGCAAGGAGGAACGGAATAAATGGCAAGTGGGGGTGACTGTGTGTTTATGCCGTAGTTCCTTGCCAGCTCATTGCTTCAAATGCCTAAATTGTACCAGGATTAAAAGAAAGACAACACGCTAGCTTTCTCTCAGTAATCTTGATAATTGGGATAAATCAAGAAACCATTCTTCACTCTATGCGATCTCTATGAAGGGCTGCAATGAGGGGTTATTTCGAATAGAGAAGTGATCGATCACGTATCCTTGGAATCCAATATAAGTCAGGACATACCGATAAATAAAAGTTACTTGTTTTTGCATGAGTGCCAACATTTCCATTCCGCAGGCACCTCCTGTTGCTGATATTTTGCCATGCCATTGTTTACTCCGATTAGTCTGGAAATAAAATCGAGTTCGTATCTGTACAGACTACTCATTGTTAATAAGTTCAATCAACAAAAAATTTAAGTATAATTTCCTTGGTCCCCTCTCTAGTGAGCAAACCAATCCATTTCAATCCGGCAAGCAGCAAAAAGGCATGTTAAGACACATTGTCAAGGGTGACGATTTAAATTTAGGCAGGCATTTGAAGATCGTCACTTGCTTGCCCTTGACAATGTGGCGCAACAGGCCAAACTTTGCTTGGTGGGTGAAATTGATAGCTCTACAAGTATTTGTGTGCACCTAAGCTATTACCTAAACCGTTTTTCCTTCCTGAGCTCGACACGACATTATCTCAACCTCAAACTATTTACAATCACACTTACAGAACTCAGGCTCATCGCTGCTGCTGCCAGCATGGGACTTAAAAAAAGGATTCCAAAAAAAAGGGAAAAGGATGCCTGCAGCAATTGGAACGCCTAGTGTGTTGTAAACAAATGCAAAAAACAAGTTCTGTTTAATGTTCCGCATCAAAATATGATCGATGATCCGGACACATCCCGTCATTGGCACCAAGTACAGCTGCTCTCAACCAGTTACTGCGACTAATGAAGTGTGGTGCCAGGTAATTATCTGGTTCTATTTTGGTTTTGATGGTTTTCATTTTCAATCCTCTTGGATGGAATATCCTAAAACCTCCATGTCAATCCTCCGCCCCCGCCAAATCGGTTATCGTAAGTACCAGTGAGCGAGAAGTTTCGTGAGACTACATAGTCTATACCTGCGTTCCATACTTGCTCGGAGGCATAGGATTTACCCGCTTCCAGGGTATTCACCGCACCAAAGTCTGATCGGTATTCATAACGTCCAAATATTGCTACTCTTCTGAATATCAAATACTCTGCAGTAAACCGCACTTGTGGTCGCAACTGATTATCTATGCTTAGATCTGCATTGATGAAATAAGGTAACAAGTATCGAATACCTACCTGTGCAACAGACTTGAATTGATCTAAGCTTTCCGGGGTTTCATTTTCCACATTTACACCACCATAAACCCTGAAATAATCGCTTAAATATCTTTCGTAAGAAAAGTCTGCTTCAAAGTTTTGATTCCATCCAATT
>JBDVKV010000021.1:0-70650 GCA_039971015.1 Cyclobacteriaceae bacterium | reverse complement strand
GTCAACTACGGTATGATCCTTTTCCAAAGTGCCTGACCTTCCTTTAATTATAGAATAAACTATTGCACAGTCTTGCGCTGACCGGCAAATAGGGCCTACCTTGTCCATCGACCATGATAAACTCATACATCCAGCTCTGCTTACGCCTCCAAAGGTTGGACGTAGCCCAGTTACTCCACATCGTGTTGATGGAGAAATGATTGAACCCAATGTTTCCGTTCCTATAGAAAAGGCAACTAATCCTGCTGAAGTGGCAGATGCTGATCCTGCTGAAGAGCCACTCGCACCCTGTTTTAGATCCCATGGATTTTTTGTTTTACCACCAAACCACACATCGCCTCGGGCTAGTGCGCCCGATGTAAGTTTTGCTACCAGTATAGCTCCTGCATCCTCCAGCTTCTGAACGATTTCCGCTTTCTCATTAATTTCTTGATCCTTGTAGGGCATGGCCCCCCACGTAGTTTTATAACCAGGCACTGAGAACAAATCTTTAATGCCATAAGGAATGCCATGAAGCGGACCTCTGTAAATGCCAGCGTTAATCTCCTCATCTGCTTTCTTAGCTTGCTGAAGGGCAAGATCTCTGGTGATAGTCACACTTGCCTGTAAAGTATCATTGTAAACTTCCAAACGGTGGAGGTAGATGTTTGTCAGCTCGGTAGCTGTTATTTTTTTATTCTTGATTAAGTGAGACAGTTCTGCCACAGTCATGAATGCTATCTTTTCCGCTATGCCTGGATTGATTACATCATTGGGTAGTCTATAGTCTGATGTGCCTTGCCTTATTTTTCTTTCAAACCCATCCGGTTTGGGATCAAAGTAAAGGGCAGGAGCGGTACCGTAATCCAATTTGAAGAGACGCATGGTATCATAACCTTCTTTATTTTCTTCCAGATAGCTCACAAGTGTATCTATTTCTTGATTGGAAAACTCAATACCAATTAGGTTTTGGGCTCCTTTTACATCTTTGGATGTGATCTTTCCTTGCTCTGAAGTGCATTGAGAGGTTATGAAAAGAATAGCTACGAGTGCGATGGAGAGGAAAACCTTTGTTCTGAGGCAAGTTAGGTTCATTTTGATTGGGTTTGTTTGATGACAACATACACCGAACAATAATTTAAAACAATCATAATTTTATTGCTGGTTGGTGTCCTGATTGTAAAAAAATATGTATTCCTGAGTAAATAGGTGATAGATTTTACCGATAAATTATGCTATTTGCTCCTCGGAAATCCAAAGTAAAATTGTGTTTATCCTGCTTGTGAGATGAAGTTGTTGATAATGATTATTGCTGATCGATGAGTTCTTTTTACTCCCTTCTTTTACAAGCTATATATAGATGGGAAGTAATCCTTTTTGGGTTACTGTTTTTGATTTTTGTTTCCCTCGGATCATACGGGTTGGGTATGAATATCCGCGACAAGCGGAAAAAAATTCTAGAAAAACTGGTGCAAAAGAGGACGGAGGAGTTGGAGAAAGCCAATGCGGAACTTAAGTTAAGAAATACTGAATTGGACCGATTTGTCTATAGCGCCTCCCATGATTTAAGTTCTCCACTTAAATCAATTTTAGGGCTAATCAACGTGGCGAAACTTGAGAATCCAGAAGAAAATCAATTGAAATATCTCAACATGATGCAGAAAAGTGTGGACAAACTGGAATCCTTTATAGAAGAGGTGATTCAGTATTCACGAAATGCGAGACTATCCGTCAGGTATGATGATTATCAATTCGAAACATTTGTTAATGATATTCTTCAGGGTTTTCAATACATCACTAATTATGACAAAATAACTTTTGAAATAGAAGATAATACCGGGAAGCCTATACGAACAGACGGTATGCGTTTAAAAATCGCGTTAAATAATCTAATTTCAAATGCCATCAAGTTTCATAATGTGGATTCGGAAGAAACACCAACCATTAAAATTAAAAGGAATATAGTTTTAGATGAGGATGTGATATCCGTAGAGGATAACGGAAGAGGAATACAGCCTGAATATATAGAAAAAGTTTTTGAAATGTTTTTCAGAGGTACAGAAGAAATACCAGGATCAGGTTTGGGACTTTATATTCTTAAGGAAATAGTTAATCGATTAGAGGGTACAGTTACCGTTAAATCAAAAGTAGGGAAGGGCACAACTTTTACAATAATGCTCCCTAGGGTTGACTGAGTTCAAACGCACTTTGGTAATAGTTCTTCTCTTGTACATACTCTACCAGTTCGTTATAAAATGGATTGATGCATAACGTACTGCTGTCTCCTATGATAATCACCTTTTTTTTCGCTCTTGTAATGGCTACGTTGGTTCTTCTTATATCACTTAAGAATCCTATTTCTCCACTGTCATTTGACCTTACCAGACTGATGGCGATAGCATCTCTTTCCTGCCCCTGAAAAGCATCAACAGTATTGATCGATATAAGCGAAGCGATATCTGACAGAATTGCTGAATCTTCAGCTAAACTAAGCAAGGTGGTAACTTGTGCACTATAGGGTGTAATGATTCCAATAGTATATCCGGCATCGATCCATTCCTGAATACCAATTTGCTCTACCAGCTGTTCAAGTGAATGGATTAGAATTTTAGCCTCGTCTTGGTTGTATTTACTTAAGGTTTCTGTATCTATCGTTTCTTGATAGCCACAACCCGCTGTATCAATAAAATTTATGGGTGGCTGACCAGGCAATTGATGATGCCTTATCGTGGTGGCGGCAATTAATTTTCCACTATAAAAATAGTTGGATGAGAACACCATGATATCCTCGTGCATACGGTATTGTACTTGCAACATACTGGCTGATTCGGGATGCCTTTTGATACATTTTTCAAAAAGCGTTTCTGCTAATCCACTGTTCGCTGCTTCTCTCGATTTTATGGTTGGCGGAAGTTGAAAATGATCACCTGCGAAAATGACACGTTCTGCCCGGCAGATGGGAATCCAGCAAGCAGGCTCCAGGGCTTGAGCAGCTTCGTCTATAAATACCGTCTTGTATTTTTTTCCGCGCAATGTGGGATGAGACGCACCGACCAGCGTGCAAGTAATTACATCACTTTTTTGTAGGATGTCGTTGATGATATAGAATTCCAATACATCCGCATCGGCTTTCAGGGCATTGGCCTCTTGTCGTAGAAACCTTCTCTCTTCTTTTTCTTTATATCCAAAGTTGCGTTTATACTTTGAGGCTTGATTGCGGAGTTGTTCCATTTTCTTTCGCATCATCCTGAGCTCTTTGAAATTGGGATGGGCTGCAATCTGTGCGTCAAGTGTTTTACTCAGTGTTTGTTCTGTCACTCGGGCAGGGTGCCCAATTCGCACCACACTCAATCCGTATTCTGATAATTTCTCCACCAACAGATCAATTGAAGCATTGCTGGGGGTACAAACCAGTACCTGTTGTTCTGTTTTAACGGTTTGAGCAATGGCTTGCACCAGTGTTGTTGTTTTTCCTGTTCCCGGAGGTCCGTGTATGATGCCCACTTCATTACATGCGGTTATGTGCTTGAGTGCTTTTTGCTGGCTTTCATTAAGATGTTCCGGGTAATCGATAACAGTTTCATCCTGATTGGACGTAGGGTGCTTGCCAAGCAGAATATCCCTTAGTTCAGCGAGTCTGGAGTTCTCCGCCTTCATTACTTTTTTCATGGCCAGCTCCATTTCCCTGTAACTCATCTCATCAAACATCACGTCTATACCAAGGAGCCCATGATCTACCCAATCGGGAAGGTCATCTGAATTAAGTGTAATGATCATTTGATTGTCGCGGACGTAGTTGATCACCCCGCCCACATGATCTCGTTCGGGCTTTTGGTTGGCATTACTAAAAACACTCACCATTTTGCCGCTTTGAAAGACATGCTTTTGTTCTAGCTCTGTGGTTCGTTCTACTTCTATGATGAGCCTTTCACCCGTTCCGATATAATCTTTTCGAAGTTTAACAGGATACCAACAGATTCCCTCTTTGGTTTTTCTATGCAAAGGAGTGAGCAGTACCTTTTGCCGGTATTGTTCCAAATCAGCTGCCCTTTCCAGTTGGATGAGATTAAGCGTATTTGAAAGTTCTTCTTGAATGTTCATTGAAGGACAAAGATAGACGATCCAGCCTATTCACTGTCCGATTTCGGATACATCTATAAAATTTATTAAGCCCCCGCCAGATTATTCTTAGCCATTGGATAATTATTTAAATTGACAGGAAACTTTTTTATAGAATTGGAGTATGACTTATAAATGCACCATTCATGATTAGAAACGTACTACTCACCGCACTTAGAAGTCTCACAAAAAACAAATTCTTTTCAGTACTCAATATTCTTGGCCTAGCCATAGGGATGGCTGTTTTTCTTCTTATTGCTCTATATGTAAAATTTGAAACGAGTTATGAGAATTTTATTGAGGGCAATGATAATATCTACCGGGTAAAGCTGGAAACATTTCTTAACAACGAGTTGCTTATTTCCAGCGCTGAAAATTACCCGGGTGTAGGCCCGGCATTAATGGATGAATTGCCTGAGGTGACAGGGTACGCGCGGTTGTATAACCTGGGTTATAAGAACAATGTCATCATCACTAACGAAGACGCCCAACCTGAACCAATAGCATTTAAACACAGACGTTTTCTTTATGCGGATTCCTCATTTCTTCCTATGATGGGGTATAAAATGGTGTTGGGAAATGCCGAGACAGCGTTGGCGGAGCCTAATACTTGCGTGATCTCTGAAAGGTATGCCAAAATGTATTTTGGTAACGATGATCCTGTAGGCAAAGCGTTGCGTATGCAGGATGATGACTATAACAATGAGTTGGTCCGCGTGACGGGGGTTTTTAAAGACTTGCCTCCTAACACTCATTTAAAATATGATGTGTTGTTTTCTTACAAAACCTTGTTTGGTAGGGGTGATTGGGCACCTGGAAGGTATGATCAAAGCTGGCAAAGAAAGGATATGTATACTTTCATTAAAGTATTACCCCATACAGATTCAAAAGTACTGGAGTCAAAAATTCCGGGAATCGTATCCAAATTTAAACCCGATCAGGCGGAACGCAATCAATTGGATGTGTTGTCATTGCAGCCACTAACAGGTATTCACCTGACCTCTCGGTTGGCAGAAGAGCCGGAGCCTAATGGTGATCAACGTATTGTAAAATTTTTAAGTATCATCGGGATTTTTGTGTTGATAATAGCATGGATCAATTATATTAATTTGTCCACAGCTAAAGCGATGGAGCGTGCCCGGGAAGTGGGGGTGAGAAAAGTAATGGGCGCTTTTAAGGGGCAATTGATTTCACAATTTCTTGCAGAGTCAGCAGTCATTAATCTTTTATCTCTTCTAATTGCTTTAGGGTTGATCGCTTTAGCTATGCCTTATTTTAACTCTATTTCAGGGTTATCCCTTACCCTCATTTATTTGGCACAACCATGGTTTTTGGTATTGTGCAGCATGTTATGGGTTGCAGGCACCCTGCTTTCAGGGTTCTATCCTGCATTAGTCTTATCATCATTCAAGCCAGTCACCATATTAAAGGGAAAACTAAAAAATAGTATCAGTGGAATATTATTAAGAAAAACATTGGTGGTGATTCAATTCACAGCGTCAGTGGCATTGATAGCGGGAACATTTATTGTGTATCAACAACTCAATTTTATGATGGCGCGCGATATTGGTATGAATATCGATCAGGTGATGGTGGTAGAACGTCCGGGTATCACGCCTTTGGATCGTAACTCTTTTAACTCAGCTATTGATGTGTTTAGAAACGAAGTAAAAAAAGAGCCATCGATAAGTGCTGTATCCGCATCGGTAACTATTCCCGGAAAACAACGAGAGTACAAGGCAGTGATTAAACGCTATGGCGCACCTGATGACCAGTCGTTGACGGTCAGGTTCAATAGCATGGATTACGAATTCATGGATGTTTTTAAAATGAAACTGGTTGCAGGAAGACTTTTCTCAGAGGAATATGTGGCTGATCAGGATACAAGCGTTCTTGTAACTGAATCTGCTGCACGTTTAATGGGATTTGAAAAGCCGGAAGATGCCATTGGACAAACAATTGCTATTGCCGCCTTTCGATGGAATCCAATTATTGTGGGTGTGGTAAATGATTATCATCAGGTGTCATTAAAGAATGCATTGGACCCCACAGTATTTTACTTTACTCAATATGGTGGAGAATTTTATTCCTTTCGGCTGAATAGTAACAATCTGAATCAGTCTATTGAGCATGTTCGCGAAGCGTGGATAAAGGCCTTTCCAGGAAATCCTTTTGAATACTTCTTTTTGGATGACTATTTTAACCAACAGTATGAGAATGAAAAACAGTTTGGAAAGTTGTTTACCACCTTTGCCACCTTTGCCGTTATTGTAGGTTGCCTTGGTCTTTTTGGATTATCAGCGTACACGGCCACCCAAAGAACCAAAGAGATAGGAATACGTAAAGTTTTAGGTTCTTCGGAGTCGAAAATCTTTATGTTACTGTCGTCAGAATACATACGGTTAGTGGTGTTGGCAATTATTATTGCTATGCCCTTAATTTATTTTGGGATGAGCAATTGGATCAATTCATTTCCCTACCAAACTAAAATCTCTTTTTGGATATTTTTGGTTTCAGGCAGTATGGTGTTGATAGTATCGTTGATGACGGTTACCATTCAAACTTTGAGGGCAGCGCGCACAAATCCGGTTAATGCGCTAAGGCATGAATGAGTCAGGGTCATTTAACTTCTTTAAATAATCATTGATAAATAAATCCATTGTCTTTCTTCGGTACTGCATGATGAATCTGGGGTGAGACAGTGGAATTATTTTATTAAAGAACTTGTATTCAAGGTTCAATTTAGATAGGAATTTATAGTTCTTCCCTTCGCCCAGGCAGTAAGCTACTTCAGTATTTAATCCCAAATTAATTTGTGTATTGATAGTATTGATGATAAAAGGCAAGGCGGCCTTTTGAAGCTGCGGATCATCATAGTAGTTGAGGTTCTTTCCATCCTTAGTAAACCCTAAAGGACTTACAGACCCAAAATAGAATTGGTTGTAAAAGGTCTCTTTCCCTCCAAAAGCGTTTATCATCAGATAGATGAAGTCGGCAGACAACTCTCTTTTCTTTGGTAAATCATTTTTAATACCACATTCTTCTTCGAGTTTCACCGGATCGGTGAATGGAATACCTGTTAACCCAGCACCAAATCTTCCCGGATTGATGCCGAGTATGATTTTTCTGGATTGGGTATTGTTATAATACTTTTTGTAAAACTTTTCACAAAGTGAGAATGCGATTTCATTTTGATAGGGATTCATCACGCTTACTCCCTCAGGTAGGTTGGTATCTATCTGTAGATTCTTAAAGAAGGTCAGTATTTTTTTATTGTAATTCATCTCGATAAGGGGATAATAATAAATATAAAAAATGTATTATCAGCTTAATTTTACTTTCATATAAATTGACCTTCAATCCTGATCATGATTTTCTCTCAATCTGTATTCGGTTACCTTCTTTTAACAGGTGCATTGCATGGTTTCTACCTTGTGCTGATCTTACTTACATCGCAGGCGAAGACCAAGAGTCCTTATAGCTGGCTCATTGCAATTGTGATTGGGCCTTTTTCTATTTATTTAGCAAACAGTTTTATTTATCTATCTGATCATTATTTATTGATTGCATATACATCTGGTACCTCAATGCCATTTCTGTATTTAGTCGGGCCTGCCTATTGGCTGTATCTTCAGTTCATCACAGGAGCTAAGTCGAAATGGAATAAAATTGACTTGATTCACCTCGCTCCAATGGTAATCTGTTTTTTAGCAGCATCACCCTATTACTTCATGGATATTAATGTAAAGCTCGAAAGCATAATGAATCCTGATAAAATGGATTTACCCGTTCAGCGGGGGTTTTATTTTGGCGGTCACTTGTTGCAAACATTGTTTTATCTGGGGCTTAGTTTTACCAGAATCAGTACCTTCAAAAATTCGGTGCAGCGCCAAACCAGAGAGTTCTTGCTTATCAGGAACTGGACGATCAAGACCTATACCTTTATGGCCAGTCTGTCGATTATATACTTCGTGTCGTTTGTTGGGTTTATATTCTTCAGAGAAGGTCGAGAATTCTTTAGCGATCTTTTCGATTTGTCGCTAACCGCTTTTATTCATCTGACGGGATTTTGGATGATTAAGGATTCACCTGTGTTGTCCGTATCAAAATCGCCTGCTGGTGAGCTAAGAAAGGAAGATATTGAGTTGAAGAATGAAATTGAGACATTGATGCTTTCAAAACCATATCTCGATTCCGACTATTCGCTAAAAGATCTGAGCGATAGCATTAATACTAATACTGTCTATGCTTCACAGATGATAAACCTTTTATTCCAAAGGAGCTTTACAGACTATATCAATCAATATCGCATTGAGGAGGCAAAGCAAAGGCTTGAAAATGATACAGACTCAAAGTTATTTGCTATTGCTCTTGATTCTGGATTCTCAAATAAGAATACCTTTTCTCGAGTTTTTAAAAAATATACCGGTCGGACTCCTTCTGAGTACAGAGAATTGGCTAAAAAGAGGTAACAATTAATTAAATGGAGCCCCATCAGCATTCCATTTGAGTTTATTGAGTCAAAATATTTGACGTCAAGTGAAACTTAATGGAATATGCCATCTTATACATTAACTATAAACAATGACCAGAAGGTTGTTGAAGTAGATTCTGACACGCCATTGCTATGGGTGCTCCGGGATGAACTAGCCCTTACAGGAACAAAATTTGGGTGTGGCAAAGCACTTTGTGGAGCCTGCACTGTCCATTTTAATGGAAAAGCCATTAGGGCTTGCACTTTGGCAGTGTCTTCGGCCGTGGGCGGAGAAATTACAACTATAGAAGGGTTGTCTGGAGATGCCTTGCATCCAGTTCAAAAAGCTTGGATAGAGCTAGATGTTCCTCAATGCGGATATTGCCAATCTGGCCAAATTATGACTGCAGCCGAACTTTTATCAACTAATCCTAACCCATCTGATAGAGAAATTGATCAAGCGATGGCAGGTAATATCTGCAGATGTGGAACCTATGGCAGAATCAGAAGTGCCATAAAATTGGCAGCCGAAAAACTCAAAAGCGAATAGGCTTATTTTTTTTTGACTCCACCACCTAAGTGGAAATACAATCTGTATCAATGGACTTAATGTAACTGATAAATGAAAAATACTTTAGATAGAAGGAGCTTTATAAAGCTAAGTATATCCGCTAGTGGTGCGCTTGTGGCGGGCTTGTATTTTCAATCATGCAACGAAATAAAAACACCGGCTGTTGAGCATGTATTTTCTCCACTTATTAAAATTGATACTGATGGATGGGTGACGCTTGTTGCAAAAAACCCTGAAATTGGACAAGGAATAAAAACTGCATTGCCGATGATATTGGCTGAGGAACTCGGTGCAAATTGGGAAAAGGTAAGAGTTGTACAAGCGGATTATGACACAGCATATGCTGATCAATGGGCAGGTGGTAGTTATGCCATCATATTGAATTGGGATGAAATGCGAAAGGCTGGAGCTGCTGTGCGACAAGTGTTGATTGAAGCAGCTTCAAAAAAAATGAACGTGCCTGTCTCAGAATTATCCGCAAAAAATAGTAGAGTTGAACATACGAGTTCCAACAGTAGTTTGGCTTTTGAAGAACTGATAGAAGAGGCATCAAAGGTTCAATTACCAGACGAGGTCGAGTTCAAATCAATTGATTCTTTTGAAATCGTTGGTAAATCTATTCCGCAGGTAGATCTTGAAAAACTCGTGCGTGGTGAAACAAAATTCAGTTTAGATACAGAATTGCCAGGTATGGTGTATGCTACTGTAGTAAAGAATCCTGTTTTTGAGGGAGGTGTAAGTAGCTGGGATGATACTGAAACTAGAAATATCAATGGTGTGCTTGATGTTATCGAACTTGACAACAAAGAATATGGTGGTAGGTTGGTCGATGCCAATAGTCCTAACTTTGTCAATGGTGTGGGTGTTATTGCTACCTCTACATGGGCAGCGCTAAAAGGAGCTGAAAAATTGAAGGTTCAATGGGATAATTCAGCAACCAGGAGAGAAAGTCAAAAGGAGATCCTGGAGAGATTTCAAAATCAGTTTCGTAAGACAACAATCGAAAGAAAGGACGGTAACATTGAAAACGCGCGAAGAAGGGCTGCCGACTACGTAGAGGCTGTGTATGAAGTGCCTTACCTTGCACATGTCACGATGGAGCCTATGAATTGCACTGTGGATTTTAGGCAAGATCGTTGCGAGGTGTGGGCACCGACACAAAATCCAGAGGCGCTGCAAAATGGCTTAATAAAATTGTTTGGACTGCAGGCAGAACAGATCAAAATTCACATGCCAAGAATAGGTGGAGGTTTTGGAAGAAGATATTACGTGGACTATGCAATGGATGCGGCAGTACTTTCGAAAAAGATGGGAAAACCTGTGAAGTTAACTTGGACGCGAGAGGAAGATATCAAGCATGATTGGTATCGCTCTGCAAGTATGCAGCAAATAGCTGCTTCTCTTGATGTGGAGGGGAACGTTACGGGTTGGCGGTATGTGGTTGCCAATGCTTCGCGCAAGACTTCATTGGGACGTGAAGGTAATCCGGCAGGGACCGAGATAGATGAATATGATTTTCCGGCCGGCTTCGTTTCTAATTTGCAATTAGAGTACGGTCATGTTTTGAGCGATGTGCCCTTAGGCCAATGGAGGGCTGTGGCGCAATCAGCCAATGCATTTCCTGTTCATAGTTTTTTAGACGAATTAGCAGCGAAGTATAACATGGATCCGATTGACTATTTTTTGCGATTCCTCGGTCCAGCAAGAATGGTTCCTATCGTAGGTGACTACGAACTTGATTTGGCAAGATTGATCGAGGTGATAAATCAGGTAAGAGCTTTAAGCAATTGGGATTCACCATTGCCTGCAGGACAAGGTCGGGGATTTGCTGCTAATAAATATTCCGGGACTTATATCGCAGAAGTGGTAACAGTAGAAATGACTGGGAGCGAAAAGGTAAAAATCTTAAGAGTAGATGCAGTAGTGGATTGCGGAATTGTAGTTAACCGATCGGGTGCAAAGGCACAAGTGGAAGGTGGAATAATAGAAGGACTATGTGCCGCCCTCTATGGTGAGATTACTATAAAAGATGGAGTTGCTATGCAATCCAACTTCCATGATTACCAATGGATGAGGATGGGAGATGCACCTCCGGTCAATATTGAGTTCGTGGAGAATAAAATGCCTCCGAGGGGCCTTGGTGAACCACCGTTGCCTCCTGCAGCTCCTGCACTTGCTAATGCGATTTTTGCTGCCAGTGGAAAGAGACTAAGAAAACTTCCATTACTAAAACAACTGTAAGAATTGTAGGCTGGTTTGAAGGGACGAATTTGAGCCAGCTTTATTGTGAATGGCCTGTAGGTTTTCAAAGCGATCTAACAAGGAGAAGCCGGCCAGTTAATATGATTTGTATCATCGAAGATATTTTTCGAATATCGTTGGATAAACCTCGACCCGATGAAACATCTTATTGTGCTATTTCTTTTAGTTCAGAGTTTGATGCTGCAAGCCCAAAACTTTGATATCCTCATCAAAAACGGAAAAATAGTAGATGGAGCTGGCAACTCCTGGTATTATGGGGATGTGGGAATTTGGAATGGTAAAATCTATGCTATTGGGCAGTTGACCAATGCAAAAGCCATTAAAGTAATTGATGCCAAAGGACTAATTGTAGCACCCGGATTCATAGACGTGCACGCGCACATCGAAGGTGACGAGTGGGATGTGCCTACAGCAGATAATTTTGTTTATGATGGAGTGACCTCCGTGGTTACAGGAAATTGTGGTGGCTCCAATGTAGATATGGAATCTTACTTCCATCGATTGGATAGCATTGGTATGTCTTTGAATGTAGCTTCCCTCATTGGGCACAACACAGTAAGAAGAGCAGTAATGGGAGATGCGCAAAGAGACCCCAGTGCTACTGAACAAAAAGCAATGGAAAGTCTGGTGGAGCAAGCCATGAGAGATGGAGCAGTGGGCTTGTCCACTGGATTGATTTATGTGCCAGGCACTTATTCAAAAACTCCAGAAGTGATTGGGTTGGGTAAAGCAGCATCAAAATACAATGGGGTGTATGCTTCACACATTCGCAATGAAGGAGATAATGTTACAGATGCTATTGAGGAGGCGGTGAATATTGGCCGACAAGCAAGTATGCCGGTGCAGATTTCTCACTTTAAGGTTACTTATAAAACCAACTGGGGAAGGTCAGTAAGTACTGTTGAGCAAGTAGCAAAGGCAAGACAAGAAGGGATAGATGTAACGATGGATCAGTATCCCTACATCGCAAGCAGTACAACACTAGATACCACATTGCCTGAATGGGCTTTTAGTGGTGGACGTGACTCGTTATATATAAGGTTGGATGACCCTGCCACGCGTTTACAAATTAGAAAGGAGATGCTGGAAAGTTTAAAAAGGAAACAATTAAAGGATTATAGTTATGCTGTAATTGCGCGTTATGGCCCAGACGATTCCTACAATGGCAAAAGTATTTCGGAGGTGAATAGAATAAGAGGAGGGAAGGCCAAAGCCGAAAGTGAAGCAGAAACTATAATGGAACTAATTAAGAGTGGCCGTGTGCAGATGGTGTACTTTAGTATGAATGAGGAAGATGTTGAGCGAATTATGAAATATCCCTTTACCATGACGGCTTCTGATGCGGGTATTGTGGAGTTTGGAAAAAATATGCCACACCCTAGAGCTTACGGTACCAACGCAAGAGTGCTGGGCCGGTATGTTGGCGAAAGAAAAGTAATTGGTCTTGAGGAGGCCATTCGCAGAATGACATCCTTGCCGGCACAAAAATTCAAATTCAAGGATCGTGGTTTGTTAAGAGAAGGCTTTGAGGCAGATTTAGTGGTCTTTTCCGAATCAGATGTGATGGACATGGCCACGTTCGAAAAGCCGCATGCTTATTCTAAAGGGTTTAAGTACGTGATCGTGAATGGTGAAATCGTAATTGATGAAGGCAAGCACACTGGAGCGAGGAGTGGAACGGTGTTAATGGGGCCTGGAGCACGGTAAAAGAATTGGCAGTTGACAATATACAATTGACAATTATTGTTAATTGCCTATTGGTTTTTGTCAACTGGCTTTTCAAGTAAAACCTTCAACCGCTCTAACTCCGCTCTGTTTCTGGAGGAATGAATATTACTCATCACGCTTTGCTTCTCGCGCATGGTAAGGCGCCAGCTCAATGAGGCACGTGCATTGTTTTGTCTTATGCTGTCCATCTTTTGCAGGATGGGAACATAAGAATTATCAGACTGGTATTGGAGTTCAATACGATCCAAAGGTTGTGTCAACCAGGATGTAGCCTGCCCAATGAGCGCATCGTTGTTGATATCCTGAAAGTTTTCAAGGTTATTGTACACACTACTGATAGGCTGTGTAATATTATCAATAAGAGTCTGGCCTTGCTGAGGTGGGATTTCACCTAGTTTAGGAGAATCTCTGATAGAGAGTAGAATTACACCAGAAGTATTTTCGTTGATCCAGTCCCTAAAAGCATACATGAATCGTGCGGTAGTTGACAGTCCGAAATTGTCGGATACCCCTGCATCCATAATCTCGATAGAAGGGTCTGCAGGCAATGTGGTGTTGGGTGTAATGTATGGGAAGGTAGCACTCATGCGTAATGCAGATAGAAATCTCAAGCTATCACTCATGTGCCTTTTAAAAAGTCGGCCAAAATCTACACCGCCAATTTTATTGTCGGTATAACCAGGGACACTCAATACTTCTGAGTCGAGATAGCTTACTGCATGAGGGGAGATGTACAACTTACGGCCATCGTTGGTTATAATTGGAGATAAGATCATCATCGGAATGATGGACTCGGCTTCTGGTTTTCGATACGCACTAATGGTTTTATCCATCATGTGATCCGTGATCTCATCCAGTTCTTTTTCGAATGTGAAGGCACGATCTTTTACATAGTTTTGTCCTGCATATTCATATTTCGTGAGTCCGAGAAAAATACCATTGGCAAGAAAGCTGAAGATAAGTGGGTTGAGGTTGTCGGTGGACACACTTACCCGGTGATCTACAGAGTTAGGGTCCACTGGCTCGCCCAGTTTTTGTCTGAGCTTAAGTTCCCGATAAAAGCTGGCACCGATTAAACCGCCAGAAGCTCCGGTTATTAATGTTGTGTTTTCCATGGCAGCGCCATGGGTTATGCTATCCACTGTTTGCAATGCCGTCATTGCCCACAAAGCTGCTCGTTTGCCACCACCACTTACGGTAACAAAGACCATTTTTGGTTTTTTGTCTTCTGGAAACTTGCTGCGCCAGTTATTAAGTATTTTGAGCGTGGCAGCTTTGTCTTTACGAATGGAATCGGGTGAAGCCAGCAGCTGCAAATTTTCAACCGAGTATTCTGCTGGAGGTACAGAGTAATTCAGACCAAACGCTTTCTCAGGCTTAGAGAAAAAATCCTGACCTGCGAGATAATTAAAAATAAGAAATACTATAAGGCTGGCAGTACCCGACCATGACCCAAACCAATACGAAAACGCACCTGCTAACATGACAAGGATGGTAAGCAGAATAATAAAACTGGCCGCTGCAGGCAACTGAAATGCTGGGTTGTCTTTAAAAATGCCTAGTACAAGCACCACTGCCAGAATCAATGCCTGTATGACTACCAGATTAAAGTGATTTTGATCAAATACTTGTACAATGGTTTGTCGATCGTAAAAGTCTTTATGGTCGTCTACTTTCTTAAATCGAAAAGTGTAATCGAAATAGTTATCGACACGCACCTGCTTTTTACGTGCAATATCCAGTTTCTTCATGGCACTGGCGCGGGTTACTCTTACATTTTGCTTTAGTTTTTCATCCAGCCGGCATACCATGTACTTGAAGATGTCCTTATTGGTAAACCAGAAATAAATAAAATATAATGCGGTAAAAACACCAAACCCGCAAAGCAGGCCCAGCAAATTCATCATTAAATCCTGCGGGGTGCAATACTGATTGTTAATTTGGAAGCTGATGATTTGCTGTATATACATCACCAGAAAAGCAATGGGCAGAATGCTGTTGTTGAGGGCAAACTTCGTAAAAGGCTTTCGTAAAGCACCCACAAACGAAAATCGATGGCCATCTGTGATATAGCAGGTGATTTGAAAGGCAACCGTAAACCCAGACAGTACAGCCCCAATAATGAAGAAGCTCATGAAATTTACCTCGTTGAGGTATTCAGGGTCAAGGAAGAGGTACGGGATGCCCAGGTATTTGCCAAAGTTGCCCGTAATCATGGTTATTAAAAGAATCCAACAGAGCAGGAGTACATGGTTCCGCTTGAAATTGTTGAATAACAACTGCATGGGGAACGAGTAAAAGAAATGATTCCAGATCGTAGTTAGTTTCACCATAACCGAATTATCTCAATTTATGCATTTCGCATGACATACTACAATCCTTATAATTTCAAAGTAAATTTAGTCGCCTATCTGTTAACTGCTTCTTATCTTTCAGGAATCATTAGTCGGAAAATCTTATCACACTGGAGAAGCCTTTTCATATCTACAGATCCTCAGCTGGTTCGGGTAAAACCAGAACCCTGGCAAAGGCATACCTCAAGCTGGCTTTAAAATCCAGAACGGATTATTTCAAACACATCCTTGCCGTAACCTTTACCAACAAGGCCACTCAGGAGATGAAAGAGCGTATCCTTCACTACCTCAATGACTTTGCCAATGGGTTGGAAAATAATCTGGCCGCAGAAATTGAAAAGGAACTGGGCTTTACGCCCGAGGAGTTGCGAAAAAGGAGCAAGGTGGTGCAATCTGCTATACTTCATCAATATTCGCAGTTTGCTATCAGTACTATTGATGCATTTTTTCAAAAAGTAATCCGATCGTTTACACGTGAAGCAGGGTTGTTGGGCAACTTCAGACTGGAGGTGGAGAACGATCTGGTGATGAAGGAAGTGGTGAACGAACTGATGGATGAGCTTGGTACCAACCAACAGCTTACCAACTGGGTGGTTGAATTTTCGAGAGACAGGTTGCTGGAAGGTGAGAACTGGAACATTGTGGCTGCCCTCAATGGATTTGCCAGAGAAATTTTCAGTGAGGAGTTTCAGGCCATAGAAGATAAACTCGAGAAGCCGACCGGAGAAGCCAATCCTTATGTAGAAACCATGAAGGTGCTGCAAAATGAAATGGATGCCTTTGTAGATGACATGAAGCAATACGCTGTTAAGGCGTTAGGTATCATCGATGACAATGGTATTACTGCTGCGGATTTTAATTATAAAGATCAGGGAACGGCACTAAAATATTTTTTAGAGTTTTCGAAAGGAAAGTATTACCCTTCTTCAGGATCACGCATACAATCTGCGCTGGCAGCAGGTAGCAACTGGGGTGCAAAAAAGGGGAGGAACTATCAGGTATTAACAGATCTTGCGGATAGTCAATTGGTTCCTATTCTCAGGACGATGGCTGACTACGACAAGGAGAATGGCCCTAAGTACAATTCCGTCCGACAAGTACTAAAAAATTTCTATGCTTTTGGACTGATTGCAGATATTACAAGGAAACTTAAAATCTATAAGCAGGAGAATAACATCATGCTGTTGGCGGATGCGCCTAAGTTTTTGAATGGGGTGATCAACGACAGCGATACTCCATTTATATATGAGAAGGTGGGGTCTTACTTTAGGAATTATTTAATTGATGAATTTCAGGATACGTCTGGATTTCAGTGGAAAAACTTTTTTCCACTATTAAAAGATGCCATCGATCAGAACCAATCCAGTATGGTGGTGGGTGATGTGAAGCAATCCATCTATCGTTGGCGGGGAGGTGATCAGCAGTTGCTTCAAACGGAAGTTGAAGATGCCATCGGAGAAATAGCTACCAAAATACAAGGGCTTACTACCAACTACCGAAGCGCAGAAGTAGTGGTAGATTTTAACAATTCGATCTTTGAGAAAGCTTCAGGTATTGTGAGTGATATCACAGGGCAAGCCATGGCATCGGAAGCGTTTGAAGATGTAAAACAGGAAACTGTAAAATATCCTGGAAAGGGTTATGTGGAAATTAATTTTATAGAGAAGCCTGATGACGAGGAAGACTGGACAGCGAAAGTGATGAAAAGGCTTCCTGAATTGGTAGAAGAGCTTCAGGATAAAAAAATCAAACTTAAAGACATTGCCATTCTTGTCCGTAAAAATGAGGAAGGGCAACGCATTGCAACGGAGTTATTACAATACAAAAACACGCAAGCAAAACCTGGCTATAAGTATGATGTAGTTTCTAATGAGTCTTTGCGGTTGGATACGGCTGCTTCTGTGAATTTGTTGTTAAGTGCATTGCGCTATCTGCATAATCCCAACGATGCCATAGTGCGGGGGCAATTGGCTTTTGAAGTCACTAAGGACAAACCACTGGACAAGGTATTTCTGGAAGCAGGCAAGTTTCATATGGATGAGTTGTTGCCAGATGAATTCCTAAAACAAACAGGCTGGCTGAACAAACTTTCTGTATTTGAGCTTACAGAAGAGCTCATTCGCATGTTTGAACTGGGTAAGGAAGAAAGTGAGTTGGCCTATTTACAAGCCTTTCAGGATTTGGTACTGGAGTTTTCTGCTATGGAAAAAAATGATCTGGCCACTTTTCTGGAATGGTGGGAAAACATGCGTGGTAAGAAGTCGATACAGGTAGCAGGTAATGTGGACGCGATCAACGTGCTGACCATACATAAGTCGAAAGGATTGCAATTTAAGTATGTGATCATTCCTTTTTTGAACTGGAAATTGAATCATGAAATATCTCCGTTGCTTTGGGTGCAGTCCGACCAGCCACCATTTGACAAGATGGGGTACCTGGCGGTGCGCTATAGCAGCAGCCTGGAGAATACTTATTTTGAGGAGGCTTATAAAACAGAGTTCAGCAAAGCATTTATTGATAACCTGAACTTGTTGTATGTGTCATTTACTCGCGCTGAAGAGGGGTTGATTGCCTTTGCATCCAAGCCAAATAAGAAAAGAAGCGATTGGAAGCCATCCACTGCTGGAGATCTGGTACATGAGTGCATTGAGGGAAATGAAAAGTTGTCGCCTCACTTTAAGGAGGATCAACTGCGCATGGGGAATCTGGAATTGTTGAATGCTGCCCAGCCCAAGAACGACTACCTGCCCGAATCTTTAACGCACTACGCCTCTTACGACTGGCGGCAAAAACTGGTGATCAAGCGCGAAGGTGCAGAGTTTTTTGAGGAGGGTGTAAGTGAGAAACGCGCGAGTATCAACTACGGTATTTTGTTGCATCGATTGTTGGCGCACGTTAAATATAAATCCGAAGCGGAAAGTGTGTTGAATGAACTACATATTCAAAATGAATTTACAGAAGAAGAGCGGGTGGTATTGGCGGAGGCTTTAAAGAAAATGCTCGATCATGAAGTAGTGAGCAGTTGGTTTGGTAAAGAGTGGGAGGTACGGACGGAAGTGCCGGTGCTCATTCCTGGAGGAAGGCAAAGCCGTATTGACCGGGTGATGATAGGAAAGAAGAACACCATAATTATAGATTATAAAACCGGGGCAAAAAAGGAACAGGATAGGAGACAGGTAGAAGGCTATGCCGGCTTGCTTACGCAAATGGGATATCCCAATGTGCAGGGTTACTTGTTGTATTTGGATGAGCTGGAAGTGGTGGAGGTGATGAAGGGCTCTACGCTATCGCTATTTTAATTTTTAATGTTGAATTTTTAATTATTAATAATGTTCAATTAAAATTTTAGCCTATGAAAGAAAGTATCATTGTTGGTAAGAGTTTTGATTTCGCGCTTACAATTATTGATTTATACAGAGAGTTAGTGGATAAGCATGAATATGTAATATCTAAACAAATTTTAAGGAGCGGAACTAGTATTGGAGCGAACGTTGAGGAATCACAGGCGGGTATCTCAAAAAAGGATTTCATTAATAAGTTATCGATTGCTTCTAAGGAGGCACGGGAAACCCGGTATTGGTTAAGACTTCTTGATAAGTCTCAATATGTAAAACGAGATTATACAAAATATTTGGAGAATGTGACGGAATTAATAAAAATGCTTACTGCCATCGTTAAAACCGCTCAGAAGAATATTTAATCTGAAAAGAAGGCTCACATTATTCACGTGTCCAATTATTAAAAATTAATAATTTAAAACTTAAAATTGATTGTCTCCCTTCCTTAAAGATATTGCAGAGAAGATAGTTGCTCACCCCAACCTGAGCAATCTCACCATCGTCTTCCCCAACAGAAGAGCGGCATTGTTTTTTCAAAAGTATTTGGCGGAAAGCCTGACCAAGCCTGCATGGTCGCCCAAGCTCATTAGTATAGAGTCTTTCTTTTCTTCTTTGTCCAACTTGAGGGAGCCGGACCGCTTGTCGCTGATCTACAGATTATATAAAGTGTATAACGAAGTGATGAAAAGCGAAGAACCATTTGATCGCTTTTACTTCTGGGGGGATATGCTCTTGCGCGACTTCGATGAGGTAGACAAATACATGGTGAACGCACAGCTGATGTTCAAAGACCTTAGTAAATTAAAGGAACTTGATGAGTCTTTTGATTTTCTCACCGAAGAGCAGAGAGAGTTCCTGAAAGGATTTTGGGTGAGCTTTGAAGAGAAGCCTGCGGGTAGCAAGGAAGAGTTTTTGAAAGTATGGCGGAAGCTACCTAAAGTATATGCGGAATATGTGAAGTCGTTGAAGAAAGAGAAGCTTGGCTACGAGGGCATGATCCACAAAGAAGTGGCGGAAAAAGTGATGGCCAAGGGTGTGTTGGGCAAAAATGAGAAAGGAGAGCAATACATCTTTGCCGGATTCAACGCGCTGACGAAAGCAGAGGAGAACATCATCAGCTACTTTGTAGGTGAGGGGGCCAACTGCTATTGGGACATCGATGCGTACTACATGGAGGACAAATGGCAGGAGGCAGGGCAGTTCTTCAGGCAGTATAGAAACCATCCCGTTCTTTCAAGAACATTTGAAGTACCACCTGAGAATTTCAAAGGTGCGGATAAAGAAATAAAATTAACCGGTGTGCCCCAACGCATTGGTCAGGCCAAGTTGGTAGGGCAGGCGTTGAGTGAAAACTTGCCACCACCCAGTGAGATAGAAAAGACGGTGATCGTGCTGCCGGACGAGAGCATGTTGCTGCCGATACTGCATTCATTGCCACCCGAACTATCGGATGTGAACGTAACAATGGGTTACCCTTTGCGCAACACCCCCTTGTATAACCTGCTAGACTTGCTCATTGATATGCAATTGCAGCGAAAGGGCAATCACTTTAGTCATCGGCAGGTGACGGCCATCCTTGCCCACGCCTATATTTTAGCTTTGGAGAAGGAGGAGGCGCAGAAGATCAGGTACAGCATTATTTCCGCTAATCGCATTTTCATTTCACAGGAAGAGCTACAGAGAGAAAATTCTATTTTGAATGACTTGTTCCAGATCGTGGAACCTGATCAGGCTTCAGTGTACTTGTTACAAATTGTAAAAACACTGGGTGCCTCTTTTACGGACAACCAAAGCTTTGACCGCGAATATGCTTTTCACTTTCACCGCCACCTATCGCGATTGCATGAAGTGTTGCACGACACAGGCAAGCACCCCGACTGGCGAGGGTTTCAAAAGCTGTTTCGGCAGGTGGTAATCTCACAGAAGATTCCATTCACAGGTGAACCATTGAAGGGACTGCAGGTGATGGGGGTGTTGGAGACGCGTAACCTGGATTTTGATAATGTTTTTGTGTTGTCGCTCAACGAGGGCATGTTGCCTTCTGCCGCCAGGCAAGGGTCGTACATTCCGCACAGCATTCGCAGGGCGTACCAGTTGCCCACGCACGATCATCAGGATGCCATGTATGCCTATCTCTTTTATCGACTGCAACAGCGCGCCAAAAAAATCAATCTCTATTATAATACAGAACCCGACCTTATTGGCAACGGGGAGATGAGCCGGTTTGTACAACAGCTCGTGTACGAATCGGGATTAAAAATTGCCCATCACGTGTTGCACAATGCCGTGCAGATCAATGCCATTGAGCCGGTGACGGTGGAAAAGAGTGAAGCTACACTGGAATTGTTACGGAAATATTTAAAAGATGGCAGCGATACAGAGCAAAAGCGAGAACTGTCGCCCTCGGCCCTCAACGATTTTATAGAATGTAAGCTGCGGTTTTACCTCAAACACCTGGCTCGCCTGCGCGAAGCCGATGAAGTGGAAGAAGACCTTGATGCCCGCCTGTTTGGCAACTTGTTGCACGAGGTGGTGTTTTGGTTTTATGATGAGCTGGCCAAAGAGAACAACGGCACCATTGAAAAGGCATCCTTTAAGGATTGGCCAAAACGAATCGATCGCCTTATCGACAAAGCCTTTATTGAACTTTACAAATTGGATCCCGGTAAAAAGGTGATCTACGAAGGGCAGCGCATTGTGGTGCGCACTATCGTCAAGGAGTTTATGGCCAAGATCATTGAGCGAGACAGGAGCTATGCTCCTTTCGATATCGAAGCATTGGAACAACAGTTTTCCACCTCCGTCCCAATTGGAGAGCAGGAGATTGTGTTGGGAGGAAAAATTGATAGAGTAGATAGCAAGACAGGGACGGTACGCATCATCGACTACAAAACCGGCAAGGATGAACTGGGTGTGGAGAGCATTGCCAGCCTCTTCGACCGGGAAGGCAAGCGCAACAAGGCCGCTTTTCAGACGATGCTGTACGCCTACCTCTATTATAAAGACCGCAAAGTGGAGGCAAGGCTTACACCAGGTCTGATGAACAGAAAGAACCTGTTCGAAACCAGCTATGCCTTTGGTCATCCGTTGGGCAAAGGATATGGCAAGAAGCCCATCATAGAAGATGCGCGAGCGCATTTTATTGAATTTGAAACCCTGCTCAACGATACCCTCTCGGATTTATACAACCCTGAAAGCCCGTTTGACCAGACCACGAACCTAAAGGCCTGCAGCTGGTGCTCGTATAAGGAAATTTGCAGACGGTAGGTCGGTAATAGGTATTGAGTAATCGGTGATCTCTAATTCGGTTTTAGTTGGTGCTGAAGTTACTTCCGGGCTCCCTAAGCTGCAGCAGCCTTGAATGGCTTAAGAAAAGCACCGTTTGGTTTGCAGGAAGGGCCAAACAGTTTGCCAAAGCCATCGGTAGGTTTAAAGGAAGCACCATTCAGTTTGAGGTAAGCACCAAACCATTTGCAAAAGTGACCTGCAGGTTTGCGGTAAGGACCTGCGGACTTGCGAAAGTCACCTGTAGGTTTGAGCTAAGTACCTGCGGTTTTAAAGTAAGCACCAGTAGGTTTGCCAAAGTGACCTGCAGGTTTGTGGTAAGGACCTGCGGACTTGTGAAAGCCACCTGTAGGTTTGAGGTAAGCTCCGGGAAAAATTGGAGAGTCGCGATACCCGAAGCCGTCATTGCGAACTGAAGGGATGGCCAGGAGCGCTAGCGTGAAGCAATCTCCTCCTACCTAACGCAGGAATTTTGCTAGCGCGCGTTTGCAACGCGTGCTAGTTTTTGCACTTCCCGTACCCCGAAAGAGAGCTAATTCTGCCTCCGAAAAATAATTGAAAAATATTTTAAGTTTTTTCTTAAAACATGAAACCTTTTAATAGGATTTTTCCGTATTATTAGTATGTATAACAATTTAACAACAAATGTTATGTCACACGTAAAAAACGCAGACGCCTACTCTAGGTTAGTAGGAATATGCACCGGGTACGGAGGTAACTATAACCCCGGTCGTCAGACCCTCCAGCTTAAAGCGATGAGAGCCTTGCTCGAAGAAGCACAAAGTTCATTGCAACATGTTAAACAAACTGAGACCGACTACAACAATGTCACCAACCAGCGTGAGCTGACCTTTATGGAAATTCAGAATCTGGCTCCTCTGGTGCTGGACATGTTGAAGTCATCGGGTGTACCCGCGCAGACTATTAAGGATGCGTACATGTTTTACAGACTAGTGAAAGGACGCAGGGCCACGCCCCGCCCACCAATCCCTGCTGATGAAGCAGAAGCACCCAAGCGGATCAGGTCTTACACTCATCAGAGCTATGTGAGCATAGCCGACAACTTTGCAAGACTGGTACAAACGGTAGAAGCAGAACCGTTGTACAAACCCAACGAAGTAAAGTTGCAGGTGCCGGCATTAAGGCAACTCATCAGCGAGGCACTCACCGCCAATGATCGAGTGTTAAACGCAAAAGTGGCATGGGCTAAGGCCCGCGCAAAACGGGACGAGATCCTGTATAAGGCAGAACATGCTGTGTATGAAACTGCCAAAGCGGCTAAGCACTATGTGCGAGCAGTCTTTGGCAGAAAAAGTAGCGAGTACCAGCTGCTGGCTGAATTACGTTTCACCAAACCCAATTTGTGATGAACCCGATCCAAAAATGAAACCCCGGCAAGACGTCTGCCGGGGTTTTTTGTTTTATATGGCCAGGCCACCATCATGATGGAGCGATATAGAGTGAAAGCACGCGTTGCAAACGCGCGCTAGTTCTATTATTCTTATATTTAACATTCAATATTTTAAGAGGTTTTATCTGAGTCAGGTAGTGTACCTCGGTTAACTTAAACTTTATAAGATGTACGCTGGTAAATTATGTTACTCACTATTTTTTATTGTTCTCTTGTTCTCCTGTTCGGGAAGTAAATCCGGAGAGGGAGAAACAGCAACCCAACAAGATGCCACCAATGCGGAATTAAAAGTATCGCTGGATGGTACCCTCTACGTAACCGAAAAAGTAGATTGGCAATCGAGTCATGCCAATGATGTGGATGACCAGATTCAATTTTTGTTGTGGCACAGTGAAGACCCCGTACAGCTCAACCTTAACATCAATAAAGAAGTGATCGAAAAAGGTCCGGCCACCTATACCATCCCGGATGACAATCAACCAAACATACTGATCGACCTCAACTTCTTTAATGCGGAAAGCAAAGCAGAGAAAAGAATGAATAAACGTGTTCTTTTCAGAAAGGGAACAATTGAGTTTATTCAAATTGCGGATCATGCTCTGCAAATGAAGTTTGAAGGTGAAGGTAGCGGCATGATGGAACGAGAAGTAAGCTTTCCTATTTCTGGTGAAGTAAATGTGACTTATTAGGAATGGGTATGGTAGCACGCGTTGCAAACGCGCGCTATGAAATCAAGGCAAAAAACTAGCGCGCGTTTGCAACGCGTGCTTTTTATAACCAAAATAGTTTATGTCTGAAAAGTATAAGTTCAACGACCCTGAAGGAATCTACTTTGTGACAACCACGGTAGTAGGTTGGGTTGATTTATTCACAAGACCTGAGCTTAAACATGTCATCATTGATAGCTTACAATATTGCCAAAAGCAAAAGGGATTGATCATTCATGCCTGGTGCATTATGCCCAGTCACCTTCATCTTATCACCAGTACTAAAGGTGAGCCATTGTCCAGTATACTCCGTGATTTCAAAAAATTTACTGCAAAAGAATTGGTTAAGGTAATCGAAAGGATTCATGAAAGCAGAAAGGGATGGTTACTTGATTTTTTCATGGATGTGGCCAATGGATTGAATAGGGTAAATGATTATAAAGTTTGGCAGGATGGCAATCATCCATTGTTGTTGTCAACTAACAAAATGTTGGAACAGAAGTTGGATTACCTGCATGATAACCCTGTAGTGGCCGAGATTGTGGATGAACCTGAAGAATATCGTTATAGCTCTGCGAGGGATTATTATACAAAGAAGAAAGGGTTGCTGGAAATTGTATTTATCGAGTGACGATGGGGGAGTGATGAAGAAGAAAGGAAGCACGCGTTATAAACGCGCGCTACTTTATTGTTTTTGAAATCTGCTTTCAAAATTCATACCTTGATCGGATTCCAGACAAAGACAATGAGAGCGATGAGAAGTTTATTGATAATAGTAAGTATTGCACTGATTGGGTTCAGTTGCAAGCCACCTGCAGAAAGCAAAATACCAGAAGAAACGAAGGTGCGTCACGCCCGTGGCTACGCCCAGCACGATTGGCAAATGGACTCAGTCTATAATAGATTAGGTATAAGAGATAGTGTCAATGATTTACAATGGAAGGCAGCTATCAGTCCGCATGATAATTATCGCTTTGCAGGTCGATTGTATTATGAATCACTGAGGGGTATCAATGCACCTAACATTATATTGATAGGAGTGGCCCATCGTGCACGCAATTATGATTTACAGGATAAAATCATCTTTGGCGCATTCAAGGAATGGGAATCACCTTATGGAGGAATAAAAGTCTCTGCTTTAAATGAGGAGATCATGGGTAAATTGCCTGAAGAAGATTTTATCGTTCATGATAGTATGCAAATCATTGAGCACTCGCTGGAGGCGATTATACCGTGGCTCCACAAAAAGAATAGAGTTGCCGAAATCGTGCCCATCCTGGTTCCGTACATCAACTACGAGGGAATAGATTCTATTAGTACGCATCTGGCTGAAGCCGTTCAGGAGATTTTAAGAGAAAAGAATTGGGAGTATGGTAAGGATCTAGCCATTGTGATTTCCAATGATGCCGTTCATTATGGTGATCTGGAGTGGGGTGGTGCTACTAATATGGCGCCTATGGGTACTGATGAAGAAGGAACAGAAAAAGCTCGGCAGATGGATTTAGAGATTATCAACACCTGCCTTACCAACGAACTTACAGCTGATAAGATCAAATTATTTACAGAATACACGGTGCAGCAGGAAGACTACAAGGAATACAAATGGGTGTGGTGCGGAAGGTATTCTGTTCCTTTTGGTTTGTCTTTTGCCAACAAATTGAATGAATTGGAATACAACGAAGAACTGACGGGCACCTTCTTAGGGTATGAAACCAGCATTGATCATCCGCTGATAGAGGTGGAGGACATTGGTATGACGGTTTCGGCTCTTTCCACCAACCGGCATTGGGTAGCGTATGTGAGCATGGTGTATGAATAGTGGAGGGTAACACTACTCTAGGACAGCATTAGGTGAATCACCAGCATCTACTATTCAAATAATACCGCTAGAATAGTATTTTGTTTTTACTATTTTCATATCCCATTTAACTGTATGTTTTCCGCCTTACATCAAATTGTTGGACAATTTGTAGAACTTGACGCCCGAGAAAAGGCAATTCTTGAGCAAGCATTCACTATTAAAAGAGTACCCAAAAAGTTTAAGCTTGCCAGCAAAGGAGAGGTAGCAACTGAATTATTTTTCATTAACAAAGGGCTTGTCAGACTCTACTACACCAAAGGTGAAGATGATATTACAGGGTTTATTTTCAAGGAAAATTTGTTTGCCAGCAGTTATGATAGTTTTCTGCGAAAGGTGCCCAGTCTTCAAACGTTGGAAACGCTCGAAGCATGTGAATTACTGGTGATTACGTTCCAAAAACTAGAAGAGCTATATATGACCTTACCTAAGATCAATGTACTTACGAGAAAGGTGGCCGAGCAAAGATTTATTAATGGACAGCAAATTCTTTCTTCTTTCCTTCTTGAAAGCCCGGAGGAGCGATATAGGAGGTTTGAGGCACAACACAAAGATTTGCTTCAACGTGTTCCCCAAAATATAATTGCTTCTTTCCTGGGGATTACACCGGTGTCTCTAAGCCGTATCAGGAAGCGCATGCAGCAGCCCTGGAGCCCCTAATTTCTTATCTTTTGTTAAGCATCCTTTCTGGATCAATCATCGTTTTTTCAAAATGAAAAGCGCAGGCTCCCTGTGCGCAAGTGATAAAATGAGAAATGAATTCAAAAGACAATACCATGATGAAAAAAGGATTAACTATTTTACTGTTGGCAATGGCCATCACCTCTCAGGCTCAAGAACTTAAAAAGACATCACATTTTGAGATTGAAATTGACCCCATTGCTTATGGCCTGCAAGGGTATTCTTTGCACGGAATTTATGTGAACAAGAGTATAAGAACAGATCTTGGAGTTTTTGGAATAAAACAGCCAGAAGGGTATGGAGGCAATAAAGGCTTTCAAGTGATGACTCATGGAATTGGGCTTAAGCTGAATTATTTGCTCAACGAAAAAGAAACCTGGTTTGGTGGAATTGGTACAGGGTATGCTGTCAATTCCATTGAACGGAAAGAGACGAATGAGACACACGTCCAAAAGGTAGTGAGTGTAGGTGTTCATTTAGGGTATAGATGGTTTGCCTTTAAAAGTAAAGACAGCGCATGGAAGAACCTATATCTCGCACCATGGTGTAGTGTAGACTTCAACAGTCCTTTGAAAAAAGCCAACTTCAATGATGCAGCTTACAAGCAGCAAGCCTTTTCATTTTTCCCAACTGTACATATTGGCTATAAATTTTAGTTAACGGATACCCTGTCTTCAACTAGCTCGGTGTGTGGAAGGGAGATCAATTAAAAACTTTAAACAATGCTTGATATGAAAATTAATCTAAAAAATAGTTTGCAACTGTTATCGGTCGTTGGGCTCTTGATCTTGCCTGTCGCTGTGGATTTATTCACGCCTTTTACTTTCTGGTTCTTAATTGGTAATTCTGTGCTGGTAGCACTTTATATTTATTTCTCAAAAGGGGAATTTGAATGGGTTAACACATTTAAAAGACAGTTTACTTTAAAGACTGTTGTTTATGGTATTTTGCTTGGTATTTTCTTGTGGTTTATTTTTGATGTTGTTTTTAAAGTATTGGTCGAATCACTTTTTAGTATTGAAACCGATTATAGCAGATTTGAAAATTTAAGAAATAATTTTAAACCTACACTCCAACTTCTGCTTTCAATATGGGTTTCAGCAGCGCTTTGTGAGGAAATTATTTTTAGAGGATTTCTGTTGGAGAAGGTTAAATGGATAAGCAAGAATAATTGGGTTGCGATACTTGTTTCTGCGTTGCTGTTTGGGTCCATACACATCTATCAGGGGCCTAGTGGTATCATCATTACAACGTTATCGGGTATCATTCTAGGGGCCATTTATGTTAAAAGTAATTTTAATCTTTTCCTGCTTTTCATTATTCATGGTATAGCTGATTCTATTTTCTTTATCAACATTTATACAGGGTGGGATAAGTATCTTTTTTAGGAATTTCGAAATTTACAATTCGATCCACAATTTCCATAGTAGGGATATCGTTAAGAGACGAGTAATCACTAAATTGGGTATGGTTGGCGCCAGCAAATGCAATTTAAAAAGATTGAACTCGTCTGTCCTAACCATAGGTGGAGGTATATACATACTGGTCGCCCCTTTTTTACCAAAAATCTTTTATTGATTATTGCCTTAGTTGCACTGCTCAACGCTTGTGCAGAACGCCCATGGGTTCCGGTCAACACAGGTAGAGAATATGGGAGTCCCAAAACACCGAAGGTTGTTTCGCATTTACCTGAGGCCAACCAGTGGGCATTGGCCAGGTCTGGCCATCATAATGTATTTCAGAAAATACTATGCTTCAACTACCCGTGCAGGAAGATGATAGGGAGGAGAAAGGTATTGCACTCCATTAGTTTCGATAAACTAAAAAAGAAAACCAGAAAGAACGCCAGGAAAGGAGTATATGAGAAATACAAGCGGATTACTCCTTCAGATAAGCAAGCCATGCCTGATACTATTCAAAAAAATATGGAAGTAATTGTTGATAGTATTATTGTGCCAGTCGCAGTGCCATCTGCTCCAGTTTTGAAACAGGATAGTTTGATTACGCTGAGCGAGTTTTTATTTGAGACCAACAGCTACAAACTCAAAGAAGCCCAACTGGATGCATTGGATTCTATCGGGCAGTTCCTTTTGCTTAATCCTACATTAGTGGCAATGGTATCCGGGCATACGGACAATGTAGGCAGGGAGAGTTATAACCTGGAGCTGTCAACGATGCGTGCAGAAGTAGTAGCAGAGTATTTGATCAATCATGGAGTTGATGAGGATCAGGTATCTTTTGCGGGGTTTGGCAGTTCTAAACCAATTGGAGAAAATAAAACAGAGGGGGGAAGGGGTAGAAACAGACGGGTGGAAATTTTGATGAGTAACAGGAAGGAGGAGTGAAAATACTTGAACAACTTCTTAACAAAAAAGGTAACGTTACGTATAGTGGATTAAGCATGACCACCATAGTCTTGCGTTGATAAAACCTCTTTTTTTATGACTAAATTAATGATGACCATACTGATGGCGATCGGTATTAATTCAACACAGATTTTTGCGCAGGAAGCAACTGTTGCGCATAAAGATTCTCTTAACGCGATCATAGATCAATATTATAGTTTGAATCTCAGGATATTTCAGTCTAACTCTGTGGTTAAGGACATCGATAACGTGTTTAAATTGTTTTCGGATGATTTTACATACACCCATCCAAAATATGGAGGATTGTATACCCGTGAAGTTTTATACAATGGTTATGTGCGTAATCAGAAGAATGGTGGTTATGATGGTAGTGTGATGGATGTTCGTATCGTCAACAGAATTGTTGGTCTTAATGGAGTAGTGATTGAAAGGCAATATATTAAGAAGAAGAATGGTAAGGCAGTGGCGGGAGATCCACAAATGACCTTGTTCGAGTTTCGGGATGGAAAGATTTCCAGAATCTTTGAGTACTGGTAAACAAGGCTCGTTACTTTGCTTAAGTTAGCGCTCATTATGAATAACCCGGCTGACTTATTGCTCATTCAACGTCACATTTTTGACTCCTGTGGTCTTGAGTACAGTACACCTCAAAAGGAGGCCGAGAGTGCTGAGTATGATGCCTATTATTTTAAAGTCAATGGCCTGGCTATCAGGTACCGCAAGGCAAAGATCACTCCTACTAAAATTGGCCAGTTTGTCACTTTCTGGAAACGAGAAGATGATGGCCCTATTCAACCTTACGGAATAGAAGACAGGGTAGATTTTTTATTGGTGTCCGTTCGAAAGAGCAAAAACTTTGGAGTGTTTGTGTTTTCCAGAGCGATATTGCTCAGCCAGGGAATAATTTCTACGGAGAAAAAGGAAGGAAAAAGAGCTCTGCGGGTTTACCCACCGTGGGATATCCCCACCAGTCAACAGGCCTTAAAAACGCAGAAATGGCAGCAGGAGTATTTTTGGGAGGTTGGGGAGGATAAAACAGAATGGGATAGTGTTAGAAAGCTTTTTCTATAGAAAATCATATTGCGTTCCAAATAATTCATTATCTGCCTACAGATGCAAAGAAATTACTTAATTTTAGTTGTAAGGAAAATTGCAATGCAATGGTAACAGGCAAATTCACGAAAACAGCAGTGATTATTTTTGTATTAGTAGCGCTATTGCTGGAGAGTAGCTTGGCGCAAATAAATGCTATAACTGAAAGCGGAGATGAGGTTTTGCTTTATGAGGATGGAAAATGGGCTTACAAGGATCATGATGTAGTATCAGAGAGTGAAATAAGTACTAATGATGAGATTTTTTTAAAAGATGAGAAGTCAACTTTTTTAGTTAAAAGTAATAAAGTAAATGTGGGAGTTTGGATAAATCCAAAATTGTGGCGGTTCGAAAAAGGTGATGGAGACAATGAGTATTTATTTACATTAAAAAATGAGGATTTGTATGCAATGTTTATCACCGAAAGGATTGCAATTCCTCTTGATATATTAAAAACTGCTGCTCTTAGCAACGCAAAAGATGCGGCTTCAAATGTTAAAATTGTAAAGGAAGAATACAGGAATGTTAATGAATCAAAAGTTCTAATGATACAATTGTCAGGAACTATCCAGGGTATTGAATTTATATACTATGGGTATTACTTTTCGAACGAAGGAGGTACTGTTCAACTAATAACATATACATCCAAGAACTTATTCGATGATTATCTTGGTGATATGGATAACTTACTCAATGGCTTTGTTGAGTTGAATGAGTAATATGCTTTTGTTAATCAATCGTGGTTCTAAACGAAATCTAATTTTTCTCATGAAAAAACTATTACTCGGATTTGTGATCTTCACATTTATCCTATCCTGTACCAACACCGAAAAGCAGGTATCTTCCTCATTGGAACATCAGGTAGATAGTCTGGTGCAACCTTACCTGGACAGTGCACAATTGGCCGGTATGGCGGTGGCGGTATATAGAGGAAATGAAAAATTGTTATTGAAGAGTTATGGTTATGCTGATCTGGAATGGGGTGTTGAACTTCCGGTAAATGCATCATTTGAAATTGGGTCTGTCACCAAACAGTTTACAGGTGCCAGTATTCTTTTGCTGGTAGAGCAGGGAAAGCTGTCGTTGGATGATGACATGACAAAGTACCTCACTTATAATACTGGCGGAAGAACGGTAACGATCCGGCAATTGCTCAGTCATTCGTCCGGGATAAAGAGTTATACTGGCTTACCCTTCTTTCAGCATTTTGCTCAACAAAATCATAATCGGGATACCTTATTGAGGTTAGTGGAGAAGGAGGGATTTGATTTTGAACCTGGGGAAATGCTTCATTATAACAATACTGCTTTTTTTATTCTTGGATTGATCATAGAAAAAGTGAGTGGGGTTTCTTATGAAGAGTTTGTGAAGACCAACTTGTTTGATAAAGCAGGAATGACCAACTCTTATTATTGCAGTGAAAGCAAGATCATCAAGAACAAAGCACATGGTTATGATACCGGAGAAGATGGACTGGTTAATGCTGCCTATTTGGATCAAACATGGCCTTATGCAGCGGGGTCACTTTGTTCAACTGTGGAGGACTTGGTGAAATGGAATGCCGCACTGCACAATGGAAAAATTTTGAGTGACGAGAGTTATAAAGAATTTTTGACTCCTGTTTCATTGAATGATGGTACTGTTTCCCATTACGCCAAGGGCATTACCGTTACGGATTGGAATGGCAGGAAAATGCTTGAACATGGAGGAGGTATCTATGGTTTTCTTTCTGAGAATTGTTACTACCCCGATGAGGATTTGAGCATTGTGGTATTGGCGAATACCACAGGTCCTGTAAGTCCTAGTGACGTAGCGGGAGAGATCGCCAATTTTGTGATGGGAAAGCCAACACAACAATATGCTGACTTTGAAGGTGATCTTTCCAAATATGTAGGTACCTACAAGAGCGGGCTTTTTAACATGGATGTCTCATCAAATGATTCTACCATTTTAGTGCAGTACACTTATTCTAAAGCTGATCCACATCCGCTTTACTACATGAAGGACAATACATGGAGCAGTGGATCGTCTTATTATCATTTCATTGAAACGGATGATGGTGTTAATGAGCTCAAAATCGACCAGATTTACGGATACTATGTTTTGAAGAAATAGATAGCAACTATCAATTTCTCTTATTTGGGAGGTATTCATACCTTAATAATTCAAAATAAGCTTATGAAAAATTCAAACGGTCTCCTGATCACCGCTGTATTGTTATGCCTTAGTATTACACTCACGGTAGGTCAATCTAATTCTCAATTTGATGTTGTATTAAAAGGGGGAAGGGTAATCGACCCGGAGACTCAACTGGATGCCATCAGAAATGTAGGGATACGGGATGGTCGAATTCTGGAAATATCAACAGATGAGTTGTTGGGGAAAGATATTATTGATGTATCGGGTTTGGTAGTGTCACCAGGCTTTATCGATTTGCACGTACATGGCATAACCAATGTGGAACAAGAGTATCAGGCACATGATGGTGTTACTTCTGCATTTGAATTGGAAGGTGGAATACCTTTTTTAAAAGAGTGGTATGCCACCCGTAAAGGCAAAGCCATGATTAACTATGGAGCCAGCGTGGAGTGGCCGATGCTGCGGGTGAAGGCAACGGGAAAGTATGATAATGAACTGGAGCAATTAAGAGCTTCGATTGCCAGAGGAGAATCGGGAGATGGAAAGACATGGGGCATCATTGGGAAATATGGATATGAAAATTTGACCAATGCGGAGACCGCTAAATTATTGGAGTACATCAGTGCTTCTTTGGATGAAGGAGGTATTGGAATAGGAATACCGGTGGGTTACTTACCCGGAGCGACCCGGGAGGAAGTGTTTAATATTTATAAACTGGCAGGAGAGAAGCAAGTACCTGTTATCTCACACGTACGGGAGGGTGGTGCCATTGCTGTGCAACAAGCAATCTCTGATGCGGTTGTGACTAGCGCACCACTGCACGTTGTACATATCAACAGTGTAACGCTGGGTGAAATTGATTTGGCAGTTGAGATGATCAACACGGCACAAAAAAGAGGGTTTGATATCACCACAGAGATATATCCTTATACGGCTGCATCCACCAGTTTGGAATCAGCGCTTTTTGATGAAGGATGGCAGGATAAGTTTGGAATTTCCTATGATGGATTGCAATGGGTAGCTACTGGAGAAAGACTGACAAAAGAAACATTCATAAAATACAGAAAAGAAGGAGGGGTGGTCATCATTCATATGATGAAACCGGAATGGATCAAGTCAGGCATTGCCTCTGATAACACCATGATTGCATCGGATGGAATGCCCTATGCAAAGTTGGCACATCCGCGAACAGCTGGCACATTTTCCAGGGTGTTGGGCAAGTATGTAAGAGAAGAGAAAGTGATCAGCCTTCCTGAGGCTATTGAAAAAATGACACTACTCCCTGCAAAAAGATTGGAGGGTGTAGCGCCTATCATGCGGTTTAAAGGCAGAATACAAGTTGGTACTGATGCTGACATTACCGTTTTCGATCCCAATACAATTATTGACAAGGCCACCTTTGAAAAAGGATTGGCGTTTTCTGAAGGGGTTCAATTTGTGTTGGTCAATGGAGTTTTTGTCTTGAAAGAAGGGAAGACAGTAAAGAATGTTTACCCCGGCCAGCCGGTGTACGGAAAGTATAAGAAGTAACCATCTGAAGTTAAGTCTGCAAATGATGTAATAGAGATCACCATCAGGCTATTATAAGTTTAACCAATAGGTTAACTTAAATACAATAGCCCTGTTGCGTGCACCAAGGAAGACAGGTGAGGTAAAGTAATTGTCGGTGTACACAAGGAAGAAATCCGAAACAGGTTTATATCTCCACTGAAATCTTGCGTTGAGGTTAATGTTGTCCAATTGATTATTGTATTGGATTAAAGAAGTGAAGAAAAGATTTCTGGTAAAAGTAAACTCAAATCTTGGGCCTACCAGAAACAGGTCAGCATCGTTGTATCCTTCTGGCATTCTTAGCCTGTTGTAGTTGTAGTCTACAGAGAAGTTGAAAATAGGTCGAATACGATAATTGATGTTTCCGTTAAGGTTAAAGATTTTGCCATTGAAGAATTCACCTACGGCTCCGTTGAAGTTGTAAAAAACAGTTTTTCTTGTGTTGGAACTATATTCCCAGGTCGCTCTTTTGTAGGTGTAATTGGTGCCAGCAGCGAGAAAGATATTATTGTCCTTTCTGGCCGGATCAAAGTCATCCAATAAAAAAGTATAGTCAACTGTTCCCTTAACAGCAACACGCGAAAGATTTCTGAAATTGATTTCGTAGCCTAAGCTGGCCAGTTGGTCGGTGCGCGCACGATCATCATTCCAAATGTGCTCGTATTCAAGGGTGGCACCATGACTACTGATGCCATTGTCTTGTGGATAGAAATTGAGTTTACCTTGTGTAAATGATCGTTTAAAACCCAAGCGTGGTACAAAACCCACTTCGGCAGTATAATCATCGCCCACTTCATTAAACTGACTTGAGATGCTAAATCTTCTGGTGAGATAGGTGGCGGTAAGGCCCGTTGTAAATTCTTTATTGAGTGTATCTACCTCTGTAAAAGATCGGTGAAAATATGCCACCGTACTAAATCGTCCGTTGATTGATCGATAATTGAATTCAGATCCCAACACCCTGTTGTAATGATCCAGGCCTATGTCGTATGCTTTTTCTGTGTCATTAAAGGCGGCTTCTTTATTGACCATAAAGGCCGATACGGTGGAGTTGGTAAATATTTTTCTTTGCAAAACGGCCATTCCATAATTAAAAGATGGAAGTCCGTTTTTATCGTCAGGGGCGGCCTGCATGTTGAGCAATCCAATTCTCCAGTTTTTATCCAATTTTCCACTAAGGCGCACACCTGCATGAATGGTATTCTGTATATTTTGACCTGTGGCGGTGTCTTGTGTAATACCAATCCTTCTGGAGAAAAATGGCCTTGAGGTTTCTCCTCCGTAATTGGAGAACAAATCGTTGTTCTCTAAAAAGAATTGTCGCTTTTCCGGAAAGAAGAGTTCAAACCTTGAGATATTAGTTTGCTGCCGGTCCACTTCCACTTGCGAAAAGTCAGGGTTTACCGTTAAGTCTAAATTGAGCCCGGGTGTTAATCCTATTTTTGCATCTCCACCAATGGATAAATTATTTTCCCTGGGCGTTCCCTCTTCATAGTCTTTTAAGCTACCCCCTGCGATAAAGGGAATAAGAGAAATGTTAGGTCCTGGTTTTTTTAAGGGTTTGTCAAAAATCAATTCACCATCTAATGCCAGTGAGCTCATGGAGAATCCCTGTGGGATGGAAGTCCATATTACTCTTTCATTAGCCACACCATCCAGTCTGAAAGAGTTAAAACCCCACTTGGTGCTTCCTTCTTTGTATCGAAGCGTTTTGAAGGGAATAGCCATTTCGGCAATCCAGTACTCGTCAGTCACTTTCACTTCAGAAAACCATTTGTTGTCCCAGGAGACATCAATTCTGCCGGTGCCGCCATCTGCTATGGAGCCTTCTCTTTGTGCTCCGGAAGGATTGATGGCAAAGTTAAATGCATTGGTGTTGTCATAGTAGGTATCAAAGTTGACATGAAAGCCATCAATTTCAGGGCCTTGAAAATCCCTGTTCAAGGAATTGATAATGAATCTATTTCCATCGTAGTGATAGAGTTTTGCGCCTACGTACAAAAAATTGTCATCATAAGTAATTCTGACTTCCGTGTTCGTTTTGGCACGAATGGAATCGCTGGGCCAGTATTGCCAGAAATCGACACCCATTTCAGCTACCTGCCATGATTCTTCATCCAAAATCCCATCTATCGTAATGGGGTCAACAGCTTCACTAGCATGGAGTGTTTTTAGTTGACCATTGGTTTGAGCTTGTCCAGTAGCAGAAAAAAAGAACAGGAAGAAGCATAACGCATGAATTACAGAAAACCTCATAACGGGTAAATGTGGTATATTTTCTGTTTCAAGTGGGGAGTTTTTACACTTTCGGTAAATTGAATCTGAATTTGAAATGAATTTTGCAAGAAATATCCCCTCAACATGAAGATTGCAGCGATTTATGATATTCATGGAAACCAGCCGGCATTGGAGGCTGCGCTCCAGGATATATACCGTTCGGATGTTGATCAAATAATAGTTGGAGGAGATGTGGTACTCGGGCCCATGTCTCGCGAGTGCCTGGATATGTTATTAGCAGTAGAATTACCTGTCCAATTTATTAAAGGCAATTGTGAGGTGGCTGTATTGGAAGAATTGAAGGATGGATTTAAAGGGAAATTGCCACAAAGTGTTTTGGAAGATATTCGTTGGACCGCTCAACAGCTTCATCCTATCCATGAAGAGGTGATGAAAAATTGGCCAATGACCATCAGTTTGAAAATGGAGCAATTAGGGGAGATTCTTTTTTGTCATGCTACACCAGAAAATGAAAATGATAATTTTACTTCTATAACTCCTGAAGAAATTCTACTTCCTGTATTTAGTAAAGTCGAAGAGGATATTGTTGTTTGTGGTCACACGCATATGCAGTTCGATCGTGCAATTGGTAAAACAAGAGTATTGAATGCCGGAAGTGTGGGTATGCCATTTGGAAAACCCGGGGCATATTGGTTGCAACTCGATTCAAATGTAACGTTTCACCGTGTTGAGTATGATATTGAAAAAGCAGTGGAATGGATAAAGAACACAGCCTACCCGCATGCATCAGAGTTTGCGGAGAGCAACGTAAAAAATCCACCATCAGAAGAAGTGATGCTTAAAGCTTTGAGCGGATCGAAACAAAAACACTAAATCTTTTTTTATTTAATGTTGGTTGATGGTGGAGTGAGGGCTCGTAACTTGCCAATTGATGGCCACCATTTGTACTACTAATTTTGGAATGCGCTGATAATGCTCTTATATTCCAGCTGTTGTTGTAGTTACTTTAAGGATTTATGTCTGTTTTGTATTATGTGGTATTGCGCCCCTTTAGTTTATTGCCTAGTTGGGTACTATATGGAATATCAAATGGTTTGTTTGTAATTGTGTATCATTTGGTAGGTTACCGTAAAGCAGCGGTGCGAGCTAATCTTCAAAACTCCTTTCCGGAATTAACTGTAAGAAGGCACTTGGAGATCGAACGTCAATTTTATGTTCATTTCTGTGATTTAATTGTTGAGTCAATTAAAGCATTTACTATTTCTGAATCTGAATTGAACAGAAGATTTACTCATCGCAACCCAGAAATCTTTCAAAAGTATTTTGATAAGGGACAGCATGTTACATTGGTGGGTGGGCACAATGGCAATTGGGAATTATTTGCTGTGAGTATCGCCAGGCACTTGCCCCACCAGCCTTTGGCACTGTTTACTCCGTTGAATAATAAATTCATGAACAATAAAATTACCCAAAGCAGGTCCAAATTTGGATTGTGGATGAGAAGTTATGCTGAAGCTAAAGAAATTGTAAAGGAAGAAGGGTCAAAACCTGTTGCGTTTATATTCGGATCGGATCAGTGTCCTAAACATTTTCAAAAACCGTACTTTACGGAATTCTTAAATCAGGAGACAGCAGTGCAGTTTGGAACTGAAAAATTCTCCAGAGATAATAATACACCAGTTATCTATGGCTTTATTCATAAAATGAAACGGGGGTACTATGAAGTGGAATACAAGCTGGTGTGTGAAAACCCTGATGAATTGCCCATAGGTGAGATAAGTGAAATCCATACACGGATGCTGGAAGGGGATATTCGAAAGGAACCCTCTTATTGGCTTTGGACGCACAAGCGATGGAAGAGAAAGCAAAAGGATTTTGATATCAGTAAAGAAGTGGAGGATGGGTTAAAGTCCGTTGCTTGATGAGGAATTATAAATTCAACCAGTAAGTCATCTTAAAAACAAGTGCCCTTGTACGCGGCATCCAGTTGGCATTGGGATCTTCAAAGCTGAATATATAGTTATCAGTATACACTAAGAATAAGTCACTGGCGGGTTTAAACCTCCACTGTAATCTTGCGTTGATATTCACGTTTTCATTCTGTGTATTAAACTGCATGAAGTTGGTAAGGAACAACTTTTTGGTTAGCGTTAGATCTAACCTTGGCCCTATCAAATGAATATTGCGGGTTGGGTAAGGAAACGGAAGTTCTATTCTGTTTAAACTATAATCGATAGTGAAGCTTCCGAAAGGTTGGAAGCGATATGTGAGTGATGGACTATACTCATATCGTGTTCCATTGTAGTATTCTCCACCAGAATGTCTTAATTCAATAGAGAGAAGTTTTCTAGGGTCGGATTCGTAGCGCATCCAATAACTTTGGTACTTATAGCCGGATCCTGCTGGGAGAAGAATAGGATTGTCCTCATCAGGGGTGCGTGTAGGATCAAACTCATCTAATAATTTAGTATACCTATTATTATAAGAGATTCTGGCGCTGGCATTATTTTGAAATCGAACATCATAGGAAAGACGAATAAGTTGATCGGTACGACCATCTGCATTCCAAAAATATTCAATATCTGAGCCTGGCCCGTGGTTATTTATTTTACCGGATTTTGGATAGAACTTGTAACCTATTTTAGGTGTAATGCTATTGACATTAGTTCGCTTCACAAAGCCTACCTCTGCATTGTAATTTTCGCCTATCATGGCATGGTTCCACTCCACTTCCCATTTTTGAGTACTGTAGCGAAGTGATGCCCCATGTGAATACTGATCATCAGGTTTTTGCTCCTGAAAACTTTGATGGTAGAAAATTTTTCCGGTCCAGGTATTGGTAACGGATGCGAGATTATAATCAATTCCCATTACTCGGTTGTAACTCACCTGCTCTTCAAAGAGTTTGTCGGAAAAGGTGCCGTTGAATGACTGTTTATTAATGAAGAATGTTGAAATATTAGATCTGCTAAAAATCTGCTGTTGTATCGCAGCAACTGTGTAATTAATACTGGGCAGTTGTATGTCTTTGTCCTCAGCCGCTTGCATGTTGAGTAACCCGATTCTCAATCGATTATTTAATTTCCCATTCAGCCTGAATCCACCATATATTTTGTTTTGCACATTCGAACCGGTGGAGGTGTCAATAGCAACGCCTATTCTTCTGGAGAAAAATGGTCGGGTATCTTCTGTTCCAAACGCAGCGAATAAGTCTGCATTTTCCAGGAAGAATTGTCTTCGTTCAGGGAAGAAAATTTCAAAGCGATCAACATTAGTAACTTGTCTGTCTACTTCTACCTGAGAGAAATCAGGATTGATTGTCAGATCAAGATTCATTGAGGGGGTCAGTGCTATCTTTACATCCCCTCCAATAGCTTTTTGAAAAACTGTTCCGGTTTCTTCTTCAAAGTCTTTGTCCAGGCCAGATGAAACAAATGGGATAACAGAGATGTTAGCGCCTGGTTTTGGTAATGGCTTATCCCATATCAACTCGCCCGTATAGGACAACGAGTAAGGTCTGAAGTTACGGGGTACCCTGTTCCATGTCGCACGTTCATTAGTTTTGCTGTCCACCCTATAGGAATTGAAATACCATTTGGAAGAACCCTCTGGAAATCGAATTGTTTTGAAAGGGATAGCCATTTCCGAAGTCCAGAATCCGTCACCCATATATGATTCGCCAGTCCATTTGTTGTCCCAATCCAGAGAAAAGTCACTGGATTGATTTCCTCCATTGGCTACCAGTCCTTCCTTTTGCACGCCCATTGGGTTAATTCCAAATGAATAGGCATTTGTTTGATCCATAAATGGATCCAGAACCACATTTATACTTTCAATTCCTGGACCTCGAAAATCTCTGCGTTTGGAAAGAATAGCAAATTTTTTACTGGTGTCGAGATCATTACACTTTGTACCCACATAAATGAAATTTTTATCGTAGGTCAAATAAATCTCACATTGGGTATCAGACAGGGAAGAATCGTAAGGAAAAGTTTGATAGAAGTTTTTAGCTGAGGAAATATCATTCCATATGGGTTCATCCAGCTTCCCATCAATTTTAATAAGAGCATTAGTCTCATTAATATTTACAGTTTTTCTGGAGATCTCCTGTGCTGTGGCTGAGGTTGCCAAAAGCCAGCTTAAAGCCAATCCTATGTATAATCTCAATTCACACCCAATTTCATGCAAAAGTATTGGATTAGCCCTTCCATTTAAGGCTTTCAGTTGATGGGTGGTCTTATTGTCTTATAAGTGCGGTATTTAATTTAATAATAAAAGTTCTCATTCAATAATTGAAGAGTATTAGCGATTTTCAAGCAAATACGATGTAAAGCTTTGTCCGTCTACTTTAGTGTATTTGAAGTCCTCTTCACCTCTAAATTGGATGTTTTTAAGGTTGAGCGGGGTGCGAAATTTGGTGTACTTGAAATTGGCCAACTGCATAAATGCGGCCGACTGGAAAGAGGCGCCTTGAGGAAACTCTGCATATTTGAAATTAGCATCATCCCTGAAATCGACATCAGAGAAATTAGGAGCATCTGAAAACTCTGCATATTTAAAATTAGCTTCTCTGTTGAACACAGATCCACTGAAGTCAGCGTTTTCCTCAAATTCTGAGTATTTGAATTCACTTTTTCTTTTGAATGTACAATTTTGAAAAACTACATCTTCCTCAAAGTGAGCGATAAAAGTGTCATTGTCACGCTCTACATGATAATAGGCAATAACATCATCAGTAAAAGTGCAATTGATAAAAGTGAGTGACCCTTCCACTGAACTTTCATAAGTGTCGTTGCCTCCTCCGAAAAAATCAAATGAAGAGTCAGTGTGTCTTTTGTTGCGCAAATCAGTTAAGTCCAGATACCCCTCAACGGTTATATTTTTATATGTTACATCATCGCCTTCATTGATCGCTCTGATAATGTCCTGGGCTTTTACCGTTTGTTGTGCATAGGAGGTAAGACCAAATAGAATGAGTGTGATTGTAAAAAGGGTGCGCATTGTAAGGTTGATTGGTTAGTGATTCCTATTTCATCAAGGAACATGCCAGTTGAGAAATATTGCTGTGATGTGGTCCAATAGCAATTTCAGGTGCTGTGGTTAATTCATAAGTGTACAGGGGTGTACGATACCGTACAATTGGCCAAAATATTTTACCTTAGTCCTTCAACAGTTATTTGTAAACCGACTTAGTTAACCATGGTAGAAAAAATTAATTGGGATTCAGTTCCTCAGGAGGAAGTAAATCCATCTATGAAAAGAAGAATTATCACTGGGGAGAAAATGATGATAGCCAAAATGAATTTTAAAGATGGGTTTGTTGTGCCTCTTCATCATCATGTTCATGAGCAAATCACACAGGTGGTTTCTGGGAAGATGAGATTTTGGTTTGGGGCCAATAAGGAGCAGCAAATGGACTTGGACCCGGGAGATGTTGTTGTGATTCCTTCCAATGTTCCTCATGAGGCACTGATGATTGGCGATGTGGTAGAAATTGATTCGTGGTCACCACCACGGGAAGACTGGTTGGATGGTACCGATGATTACTTAAGGAAATAATGGATTTAGGATTAAAAGATAAGGTAGCCTTTATCGCTGCCTCAAGTCAGGGACTTGGAAAAGCAGTGGCCATGATGTTGGCTGAGGAAGGCGCATCTGTAGTTATCTGTGGCCGAAATGAGAAAACTCTGATTAAGACTGCTGAGGAGATCGAAGCTACTGGAGCACACGTACTTTCACTAACAGGTGATCTGTCGAACATTGCTGATCGCAATCGCATAATTGAAACTACGCTCAAGGAATTGGGTACAGTAGATGTATTAGTAACCAATACAGGTGGTCCACCCGCGGGTAAGTTTGAATCTTTTGCACAGGAAGATTGGGATAAAGCTACTCAACAGTTATTAGGAAGTGCTGTTGGCTTAGTGAAGGGTTTTTTACCTGGAATGAAAAAGCAAAATTGGGGTCGCATCATTGCTATTACCTCTCAAGCTGTGAAGCAGCCCGTTGATAATTTAATTTTGTCGAATGCGGTAAGGGCTTCCGTGGCTGGTTTGATGAAGTCGCTATCCAATGAATTAGGGCAATATAACATTACGGTGAATAATGTGATGCCTGGGTACACTCAGACCACCAGATTAACAAAATTGATTGAAGGTAATCCCGCTGTGGCTAATGTCACTAATGAAATTCCTTTGGGAAGGTTTGGTCAACCAGAAGAGTTTGCTGCGGCTGTGGCATTCTTAGCGAGTGAGCGTGCAAGCTATATTACTGGCGTATCCTTGGCTGTTGATGGTGGTTGGATAAAAAATATTTTATGAAGTGTGTGATGGTATTTAAATTTTCATTCCTCATCTTTTTGGGATTGTTACTTTATGGGTGTGGTAAGCCAGACGCACCCACGGGTAACTTTGACATCCTGATTACTGATGCTACAATAATTGATGGCACCGGGGCGAAAGGATTTTCGGGTGATATTTTAATTCGTGCGGATACCATAGCATTTATTGGCGATGTCGATAAGAAGAAGGTAGATGTAGATTCTTTTATTGAAGCAAAGGGAAAAATTGTTACTCCTGGATTTATCGATGCTCATGCACATGGAGATCCTGTGGCTGATGCAGATTTTAAAAATTTCAGGGACATGGGTGTGACTACGATAGTCTTGGGGCAAGACGGATTTAGTTATGCTTCTGAAAATCTATCACCTTGGATGAGTCAAATTGACTCCACGGGTTTGGGTGTAAATGTGATCACCTTTGCGGGGCACAGTACATTGAGGGAAGTATCGGGAACCAATTATTCGCCACAACCTACTGAGGAGCAAATGGCATCTATGCAGGAAATCTTGCGACAAAGTATGAGACGGGGAGCTTTTGGGTTGAGTACAGGTTTGGAATATACCCCTGGCTATTATGCCGGGGCTCGTGAAATGGAAGCATTGGCAAAAGTTGTTGGGGAGAATAATGGGATGATCATGAGTCATATGCGTAATGAGGATGATGATCAGGTTGAAAAATCAATTCACGAATTGTTGTTGCAAGGTTCTTTTGCGCCCGTTCACATCTCTCATTTTAAAGTAGTGTATGGAAAAGGTAAAGAAAGAGCGAGGCACTTGTTATCCATTTTGGATTCAGCCAGGCACGCTGGGGTAAGCGTAACTGCTGATGTATATCCCTACTCCGCAAGTTATACGGGCATCGGTATTGTTTTTCCGGATTGGGCAAAAGCCCCGAATGACTTTGAAAAGATAAAAACTACGAGGAGAGAAGAGCTGGAAGACTTTTTGCGAACACGCATTGCGAAACGTAACGGACCTAAGGCCACATTATTTGGTAATGGAGAATGGCGAGGAATGACCTTGGAACAGGTGTCCGATTCATTAAAAATGCCTTTTGAAAAGGTATTGATTGATGTAGTAGGACCGGAGGGTACTTCGGGTGCTTATTTCGTGATGAGTGAAGAATTGCAAACCGAGCTTATTCAAGATTCGTTAGTATGTATTTCTTCTGACGGGTCGCCTACCATGCATCATCCAAGAGGATATGGATCGTTTGCTAAAATCATAAGACACTATGTGAATGAAACAAACAGCCTGGAGTTGACAGATGCCATAAGAAAAATGACTTCACTGCCTGCTGCCATCATTGGTTTGAAAAAAAGAGGCGAGGTAAAAGTTGGGCACAAGGCTGATCTATTGATCTTTGATCCAGAGGAAGTAAAGGACAATGCAACCTATGAGGAACCACACCAATATGCTACAGGTTTTGATTATGTGATAATTAATGGACACATCGCCAAGTCTCCTGAAAATCAAGAGACTCAACGATATGGTTTGTTCATCCGCAAAGAATAATTACAAAGTGAGGTAACTCCACTCTTTGCTAAAGGGTACACGGCTCATGAGAACAGCTCCATCTTTTGTAATTAACAAGTTGTCACTGGGATTGATACCAATTCCTTTTTCTGAATCGTACAATCCCGGCTCTACACTAAACATCATCCCTTCCTCCATGAGGGTATAATCGCCCAAAGCAAGAAATGGAGCTTGATGTCCCTGTAAATTTTGTCCAGTTCCATGGCCGGGGCGATGGTAGATATATTGTTGCATACCATTTTTTACCTGATGCTGATGTACCTTGAAAGCCACATCGGAACAAATGGCTCCGGGTTTACTTTCTTCTACCATGATTTGCACAGTGTCAGAAACGATTTCCCACATCTTACTTTGATGATCTGTCCATGGGGCGATAAGGTAATTGCGATAGCACTCTCCACCCATACCTCCCAGGTAAAGATCTGTATTGACGTAGAGTGATTCTCCTTTTTTTACTTTGGTGTAAAAGAATTGGTTGGGATGAGGGTAGGCAGTAGAAACGCCTGTACGTACATAGTGTGAAGTAGAATCTATACCTACGGCTGAGTGGGGCTTGCCATCGTACTTTACATCCTTCATGATCATCTGTATGGCATACAATTGTAGTGCCTGCCCGATTTCAAAGTCAGTAGTGTTGGTGCCATGTTCTAAAATAAAATCACGGGCGAAAGCATGTACTTTGTCGAAGTAACGATACGCGCGCTGAAAGAGTGCAATCTCTTCTTTCGATTTAATAATTTTCATTTGCAAGCATTCATCACTGATGTTTACAAATGTTGCCCCTGGTAATATTTTAGCTGCGGTAGCAAGTTGTGATGGGCTAGGAGTGAAGTCCGTGGCAATGGTTTTACCTGCCATCCCTTTTTTCTCGAGTCCTTCCAGTAACCACTCAAACAAATCTTTACGTTCACCTTGAACTACTTGCCCTTTGTTGGGAAATCCTCCAACGGCATGGGGATAACAAAAGTAATATTCAAATTCGGTAGCCCACCAGGATGTAATGAGATCCCGGTCAATAGCTGGGCCATACCAATAGGCAGTATCTTTTTCATGGGTTGGAAACATAACCCATGTGGTACGCTCACCACTACCTCTGAAACAGCCTGTAAAGTAAACCGCATTGATATCGTTTTGGATAAGTATGGCATCAGCATTTTTGTCTGCTATTCTTTCTTTCAGCCGCTGTGTGTTGGCTTTGTACCACTCTACGGGAAGCCGATCGTAACCAAGCGGTGCAGGTTCAGGTTGCCCTTCACGGGTGGCGAGCAAGCTTTCTGAATTTCCACTGATTGAGGTATTGGAATTTGAACATGCCAAATGGGTTGCCGCCAAACTAGAAGCAGCAAGGCCAAGCCCCATTTGTTTAATAAATTTTCTGCGATCTGAACTCATAATTATGGCTTAGGTTAGGTTTTAAACTGAAGAAACGATCCGTTAGATTGATGGATAATAATAAACAAAATATCTATCTTGAGTAGAAGGTATGTTAATCTAAAAACCAGCGTTAAAAATGATCATAAGAAAGGCAGAATTAGGTGACCTTCGGTCTTTGGCTGTATTGTTCGATGAGTACAGGGTTTTTTATAAAAAAGATTCTGATATTTTAAGTGCGCAATCTTTTCTTAAGGAGCGTATCGAAAAGAATGAATCAGAAATCTTTGTTTCATTTAATGAGGAAGGAATAATGACCGGGTTTACACAACTTTACCCACTTTTCTCCTCTACACGCATGCAACGCTTCTGGTTACTCAATGATTTATACGTAAACGGGAATTATCGCAGGCAGGGGTTTTCTGTGGGTTTGATCGAAAGAGCTAAAGCCCTTTGCAGGGAATCTGGAGCTTGTGGGATGATGTTGGAAACTGCAAAAACAAATGTGGAGGGAAATAAACTGTATCCCAAAACAGGTTTTGAGTTGGATTCGGATCACAATTATTATGAATGGAGTGTTTAGATTTATTTAATTAAAGGTTATGGAAAGTAAAAACTTTGAAGTGGCTCAGAACGATTATGAGCTAATAGCGAAATTGATCCACAGTGACGCAAGTCCGGTTGGTATTGATGCCAAGAAGACGCACATACTAATTCTGAATAAACTTCAGGAGTTGAGCGAGCGGATGGAGCGACTGGAGAAAAAATTAAACAATAACGGTGCATGAGCAAGCAAGGATTAAAGGATTTGCGTGGCTACCTATATGTAGGCTTAGGTGTTGCTTTCGGTATTTACAGTGTAATCAATACGCAGGTGTGGGGAACAAGTGAATTTTTGAAATTATTGTTGGTAATGGGAATGGTTGCAGTTGGGATTTATTTGATTAAGAATAAATGAGATTTTATCTGGCCTTCACTTTATCACTTTTTACTTGCGCCTTAAATGCTCAGGGATGGGGAGATAATGATAGTCTTCGGGTTGTTCATTTGCATAACCAGGGGGTGAAGGTAGAGAAGGGGAGAGTTGTTGCATGGTTTCCGAAAGATTCACTTTCAATGTCGCGAATGAAAAGTATTGCAGATACTTTGAATTTAGGGGTAACAAAGGTGGAGGAAATGATGGGAGCTCCTCTCCCGTGGCAAGTGTATGCCAATCTTCCAATTGTTTATTATTTCAGTCCTGAGAAATTCATATCTCACGCTTCGTGGACAGGGTTTGTATTTATTCCTTTTTGGAGAGTGAAGGAAGGAAAGTCGCCCTGGTTGCATGAAGCGTTGCATATTCTATTGCGGACATCGAAAGGGTCCTGGTCAGACGTTCCATTTGAAGAAAGAAAAAAATTGATGCCGCTATGGCTTACCGAAGGGTTGCCTGATTATTTAGAATCCAAAACATCCTATCAAAATCATCTCTCAAGATTTGATCTTTGGGGTGATGGAGGATTTATGATGACTGATAAGTCATGCCTTACGAAGTTGGAAGAACCTAATGGAGAATATGTATTAGAGTATATTGGAAGAGAAGGTCCACTGCCAGAACTTTTTGGTGAGAATAGACAGGATTATGCACCTATCTTTTATAATTGTTCATTCTCCTTTAATAAATACATTGGAGAGAAATATGGACAAGAGGTGTTGTTAGATGCCATTTCCAATTTCACACATGAACATCAGGTAATTGAATCAAGGACAGGCAAGACAATGGAACAGTTAAAGTTCGATTGGTTGGAAAAGATTAGAATGGGTGAGAAGTAAAAAAACGGTGACCGACATGATAGTCACCGTTTTAGTTGAGATGAGCACATAATACCTTTTTGCAACTTCACTTTTTGACCCTTCACAACCATTCAAAGTTGAATTACTTTATTTAGAAATCCATCACCCTCCTTTCGGGAATTTGGTATATAAGGAGGTGCTTAGGTTCTTTACATTTTGAACATATTTATTGTTGTCAATGTTATACACATTCATTCAAGTCTAAAAAAAATCAACATGAGTAAATCTGTTATTAGCATAAAACCTCTTGGGTTTCCATGGGAAACGAGTGACCCTTTTTTATTTTGCGTACATCACGCAGATTATTATCCCAAAGGAAACGATAACATGGGACCGGATGCCTCCCTGGCTGGGAGGAATATCGGTAATGATTTTACCGTAAAAGATGGATGGCGCATGTATCATGGAAGTAAAGTGCCGGGGTTTCCAGCTCACCCACACCGGGGTTTCGAAACAGTTACGATAGTGACAAAAGGCCTGGTAGATCACTCAGATTCTCTGGGAGCTGCTGGTCGGTTTGGTAATGGGGATGTGCAATGGATGACTGCAGGTAAAGGTGTTCAACATGCGGAGATGTTTCCATTGCTAAATAAAGAAAAAGAAAACCCATTAGAGCTTTTTCAAATATGGTTGAATTTACCTAAAAAGAATAAACTCGTGGAGCCTCACTTTGCCATGCTATGGAATGAGCTCATTCCCCAACAAGAAGTGGTTGACGATAATGGGAGAAAGACTTTAGTAAAAATAATTGCGGGTAACTTGAACAATTCCAACGCTCCCGATCCAGCTCCCAATTCATGGGCAAATGACAGAGACAATGAAGTAGCCATATGGATTTTAAAAATGGAAGATAATTCAGTATTTACGATACCCAAGGCAAGTGTAGGAATCAACAGAACGCTTTACCTCTACGAAGGGGAGGATATACATGTAGATGGAGAAAGAATTTCTAATTATCATTCTGTGGTTGTAAAACCAGATAGTGAAATTAGAATTGAAAACGGTGCAAAGCCAGCATCCATTTTATTGTTGCAGGGAAAGCCAATTCTGGAACCTGTTGCACAGTATGGTCCATTTGTGATGAATACACAATCTGAAATTCAACAAGCCATGCAGGAATATCAGCAAACAGAATTTGGTGGGTGGCCGTGGAGCAGCCATGATCATGTTCATCCCCGCGAAAGGGGTAGGTTTGCCAGGCATGCCAATGGCGTAGAAGAAGTTAAAGACTGAATAACTTAAGTCATTAATAAATTCCTTTTATCTTGTGTGACTAAATATGACACGGTTAGTCACTTTTTTGTTGTGCTGTTTAATGCTTCTTTCATGTAAAGAAGATGAGGATCCTAAACACTATACTGTATTTGACATTGAGAGTTCAGAACTGGGTGTGACGAAAAGAATCTGGCTTTATCTTCCGGGCGACTATGATAGTTCGGATAAATCATATCCAGTGATCTATTTCTCTGATGCGCAATGGCTATTTGAAGCTAACACCAACTACAGTCAGGAGATGCATGTAGACGAGATGATGAGGGATTTTGAGCGAGATGGGTTTGATGGAGCTATTGTAGTTGGGATTGAAAGTGACGAAGACACGCGCCATGAGGAATTTAGTTTATTTAAGAATAAAGATCATCTGGGTGGAAATGGACAGGCTTATCTTGATTTCTTAGCACAAACCCTAAAGCCAAAAATTGATGCAGAATATCGAACCAAGCCAGAGCGCGAAAATACCAGTATTATGGGAGCGAGCCTGGGGGGACTTGCTTGTTTCTATGCGTTAACTGAATACCCGGATGTATTTGGTAAGGCAGCACTTTTTTCTGCTGCGCTTCATTTTAATGCTGATTCAGTGTTTAAAAAAGCGACACGTGGAGAAGTGAGGTTAGATGCAAAAATATATGCCGTTGTGGGTGAACAAGAATTTAATAATTTGGTCAACTTTCCCGAAGACAATCAGATTTTGTTCAACCTTCTTCAGACAAAATCGAGGCCTCCTGATAATCTGTTTTTAAAAATTGATGTAGATGGTGAGCACAAAATATGGTATTGGGAGCGTGAATTCCCCGGAGCTATTCAATTTCTTTTTTAAATAAAATTATGAAACTACAGTTTATCGCACTTGTTGGAATTATCGCTTTGTCCATTATTGGTTGTGAAAAGCCTCTTCATCCTCATGAAGGCTATGTGCAGGTAACTGGTGGAAAAATTTGGTATAAAGTAATTGGAAGCGGTCCAGGCAAACCCTTGATGGTGATGCACGGTGGGCCTGGAGGAAGGAGTTGTGGTGCTATTGAAGCTTACCAGCCGCTTGCCAATGATCGACCTGTTATATTTTTTGATCAACTAGAATCAGGAATGTCAGATCATCCTAATGATACCAGTCTTTGGAAGGTTCCTTATTTCGTGGAGCAGGTAGAGGCACTACGGAAAGAATTAAAGTTGGAGAGCTTTCATTTATTAGGAAGTTCATGGGGAGGATCCATTGCTGTGGAGTACATGGTAACCAAAAATACAGACGCTATTGCTTCTGTTATTTTTTCCGGACCCCTTATAGGGACACCACAATGGATGAAGGATTCGAAAGTGTTGATTTCAAGATTATCACAACCCATTCAGGACACCATTAATAAGTATGAAGCGTTAGGTGACTATACATCTCCATCTTACAAGGCAGCGACTGATACATTTAACATCACCTTTGGTTCTAGAAAGAAAGGCCCGAGGAAAACAGCACCAGATTGTGAAGGAGTTCCAGGCTCTAATCGTGCGATATACAATTACATGTGGGGTCCTACGGAATTTAACGCAACAGGCACGTTACGTGATTTTGATCGAGTAGCTGACCTTCCTACGATCACTAAACCAACTCTTTTTATTGGGGGTGAGTATGATGAGGTGCTACCTGAGACACTATACTACTATCAAACACTCGTTCCTAATTCTAAAGTGGCTATCGTACCCAATGCAGGGCACGCCAAGACACGCGACAACCCGGAGGACTATATAAATTCACTAAGGGAGTTTTTGAAAGAAGTGGAGTCCAGATAAATATTGATTTTACTCTATCAGAGAAGTCAAAATTTAATTCTTTCTTTTGACTCCTCTCACTGCTTCTGCCGTCCACGGGTCATCGGGCCAACTGTGTTTAGGGTACCTTCGTTTTAGGTCCTTTCTCACTTCATAATAAGTGGTGTTCCAAAAGCTTTTCAGGTCAGAAGTAATTTGAACTGGCTTGTAACCTGGTGACAGTAAATGAAGGACGCAATTGTTTTTTCCGTTGTTTACTTTTGGCGTGTCAGCCATCCCAAAAACTTCTTGTAGCCTTACTGCAATCACAGGAGGTTCTCCGGGTGCAGCATAATTGATCTTTATGGTCGATCCACTGGGGACTTCAATAGAAGTAGGGGCTGAGCGATTTAATTCCTTTTGCTTTTGCCATTCGAGGGTATTGTTCAGTACGGATACCAGGTCAATTTTTTTTAGATCATCAGGTTTCTTTACATCATTAAGGTAAGGTGCCAGCCATTCTTCATTAGTAATTAATAGCGTGTGAGTGCTCACATCCGGCCATTCTTCTTCCGGATTCCACTTGCGTAAACTCAATACACGGTTTTGCCATTGCTCTACATTTTCATCAAATGAAAGAAGTCGTTCACCTTCTTGTTTTATCGCATCTGAAATAGCTTTTGATAAATGTTTAGGGTCGGGTGAAGGCAATGGTTTTGATTGTAAAACAATACTGCCAATGCGAAGGTCTTTGGTGGCAATTAATCCACCTTTGCGTGTATCCCAGGTGATCACTTCTTTTTCTTTCACCAAGGGCGCAAGATCTTTAGGATTAAGGGGAGCCGCCATGAATATCTTTCCCATTCCATCTCTCGCATTAACGTGTGCAATAGAAAGCCAGGCTTCATGTGCCAGATCGTCACGATGACCAGCCATAGCCAACTTGCCATTAGCCATTTGAAATTGTGCATTGTTGCCCGGTCTGGCACAAGCAATACGTTCTGGATATGCATACGCCAACAACACTCCAGTCTCAAATGGATCGAACGTTCCGTTATCCGGTTCCGCATCAAAAAGTTTTCGATATGATGCGGCTATCTTTTCAATTCGACTAAACTTTTTTCCTGAATTGTTTTCTTTTCGATGACGCCTTAATGCTTCAATGCGGAGATTGATGTCAATCCCTGAGTCACGAGGTAAGGGATCACGCTCTTCCAGAATAGCAGCAATGTCAGTGGCCAGTTCCAGTGAATCGTTTTCATCAGCCAAAACCAGCATGTGCGCAATGCGAGGGTGACAAGGGAGTGCATGAATTTTTTTTCCATGTTCAGTTATCCTTCCATTCTCCAATGCATCTAACTCATGCAATAGTTCTGAAGCTTGCGCTACAGTGCCTTTAGGAGGAGGAGTTAACCAGGTGAGCTGGTTGATATCGATGATTCCCCACTGTGCCATGTCAAGTACGAGAGAAGAAAGATCTGTTTCTAGTATTTCAGGGGAACGATGGGCCTGTAGTTGTGCTTGTGTTGCTTTCGTCCACAAACGATAACAATTGCCAGGACCAAGTCTACCCGCTCTTCCTGCTCTTTGGTCGGCAGCATCTTTGGATATCATTACTGTTTCCAGTCTTGACAAAGCAGAGTTGGGATCAAATCGGGAAGTTCTTCCGTAACCACAATCTACTACTGTGGTAATGCCTTCAATGGTCAAACTGGTTTCAGCGATGGAGGTGGCCAGTACTATTTTCCGCTTGCCGGACTTATTCGGCATAATGGCAGCTTGCTGCTTGTGAAAGGGCAGTTGTCCAAATAATGGATGTATTGAAAAACCTTTCAGTTCTTTTTTTAATAACTCTTCACATTTTCTTATTTCCCCTTCACCGGGGAAGAAGGCCAGGATATCACCCTGTTGTTCTTTACTTGCTTTTGAAATAGTGCGCGCAATCAGTTCAGGAATAAGAAACATGTCAACGCCATTTCCATAATGGACATCAACGGGGTATTGCCTTCCTTGGCTTACTACAGCGGGAGCTTTTAATAAATCCGTAAGTTGTGGCATGTCCAGGGTTGCGGACATGATCATGATACGAAGGTCAGGCCTTAATACCTGTTGCGCTTCTCTACACAATGCCAGTGCAACATCGGCATGGATACTTCGTTCATGAAACTCATCGAAGATCACCAGCCCGATGCCTTCAAGTGAATTGTCACTATGAAGCATACGCGTAAGAATACCCTCGGTAAGAACTTCAATTTTTGTTTTTTCAGTGATGCGGTTTTCAAAACGGATGCGATAACCAACAGTTTGTCCTACTTCTTCACCAAGCAATGAAGCCATTCTGGCAGCGATCGATCGGGCTGCCAATCTTCTCGGTTCCAACATTAGAATCTTCTGTCCATCCAGCCAGGGTTCATTCCATAAGGCCAGAGGAAGTAGGGTGCTTTTTCCCGCTCCTGGAGGGGCATTCACAATGAGGGTATTACCTGCGTTAAGGTGATCCTTAACATCGTTTATTACTTCTGTAATCGGTAAATCAATATGGAATGGATCGAATGGCAATGTGCATGGTTAGGTAAGGTGCGAAATTAAGAAATTATCAAGCCATCGATGCAACGAAACGGGGTTGAGTCAAGGACTCATTTTTCATATCTTTATTCGATGTTGATACGATACATTTTATTTCTAACACTTATTTCAAGTGGTTGTACCCATTCCATTTCAAAATTCTATCCTGAAATAGTTCCCAAGAAAAGTGAAGCGGTACTTCCTGTTCGCTCTGATGGTAAAAGCGAAGTTAACATCGTTTATCTGGGAAGTGGTAACCTAATATTAGAACGAGATGGGGAGGCCATCATGACTGACCCGTTCTTTTCTAATCAGAAATTGCTGAAGTTACTGGGAAAAGTGAAAAGCAACCCATCATTGTATAATACGTGGAAAACCAATTTTGAATATTTTTTATCACCGTCAGTAGTGCAGGCAGGTTTGGTTTCGCATACCCATTATGACCATGCCATGGATTTGCCATTACTTTTGGAAGATCGCTACTTCACCAATATGAAAGTAGTATATGGCAATAGTTACCTGCCAAAGATCATGCAAAATTTTGAGAAGGAGGGAGTACGGTTGGCTGCTCTTACAAAAGATCAGGTTTATGATCCGACTGGCACGGATAGAGAATATGAATGGATTTCAATAACGTCAGGCATTCGCGTTCTTCCCATACTATCCAGTCATGCACCTCACACGAAAAAGAAATTGTACATGGATAAGCCGCTGGACGAAGAACACTTCGATGAGCACTTGATTTACTCCAATAGCAAAACGAAAGCATTTAAATGGTCCACTGGAGAAACCTATTCATTTCTGGTTGACTTTCTGGGGTCAGATACGCTTCGTGTATTTTTACAAACATCGGCCAGCCAGTATCCGAACGGATTTCCTCCAAAAGAAGAATTAGGTAAAAAAGGAGTGGATTTAGCTTTGGTATGCTATGCGTCTACACCCAATGTAGACGATTATCCGAATCAATTAATTGAATTCATTCAACCCCAAAAACTGATGTTGGTACACTGGGAAGATTTTTTCCGTACCCCAAAGTCATTTCACGATCAGAGATTGGTTAGAAGTACTAGTCCTAAGAAGGTAAGGAAACGAATCGATCGATTGGGTAAACCCAATGACTACTTCATGATGCCAATGCCCGGAACGAGAATTAAAGTGAAGTACTGATTAGTTAACGGAAATCAATTCCACTTCAAACACCAAGGTAGAAAAGGGAGGTATTTGTGCTCCGGCACCACGCTCACCATATCCCAGTTCGTAAGGAATGTAAAGTTCCCACTTATCACCTTCGTGCATAAGTTGTAGTGCTTCAGTCCATCCGCTAATTACCTGGCTTACACCAAAGGTGGCAGGCTCGCCTCTTTCTACTGAACTATCAAAAACGGTTCCATCTATAAGTTTACCGGTGTAGTGTACGGTTACGTTGCTGGCGGCATTAGGCATTTTTCCAGATCCGGCTGTCAACACCTTGTATTGTAATCCGCTTTCAGTCTCTTTTACACCTTCCTTGGTTTTGTTGGCGGCTAGAAAATCAACCCCTTCTTTTTTTAATGCTTCTATTTCTCTCTCCATAGCCCTGGTCATGTAAGGCTGTACAATGGCCATTGCTTCTTCTTCATTCATTTGTGTTGGTAATCCGTTCAGCACATCACGCATACCCTCGTTAAGGATCTCAACAAGTAAAGAATCTGATCCTTGCTTTTGGAGGTTGGAGGCCATTAATACACCTAGCCCGTAGCTTGCCTTTTCGTGTTCGTTGTTGAGCTCGGCCTTGGGTGGGTTTTTGAGGGCGTCAAGCTCGGAGTTCAAGCTTTCCACTTCGGATTTTAATTGGAGTACTTCTGCTTTTAACTCTTTTTTGGATTGGGCAGATACAAGTTGGCTTATAAATAATAGCCCTATTAGTAGATAACGCATGATTTTCTGTTTAAACGAGGCGCAAGAAACGAAATACTATTAAGAATTAACAGACAGGGAAGGTAAATTCAATCAATACTCATCAGAAAATGCGCCATTCCTTAATTTGGTCAATAAATAGCATGATAGAACGCGGGTATATTATAATGCAGAAAACGAGTCCCACCAATGCTCCATAGATATGGGCTGCATGATTGATATTGTCTTTCCCTCGCTTTCCATAGTAATACGATCCAATAATGTAGGCGATACCGAAGATGAACCCCGGGAAGCACAGGATTCCGTACAAGCAAATGTCTTGCAAGGGTTGAAACAAAATGGAGGCAAAAATAATGGCGGCAACACCTCCTGAGGCTCCCAATGAATTATAACGAGGATTGTCTTTGTGGTTGAAGCAGGACGGTAAATCTGAAATGATGATAGCCAGGATATAGAGGACAATAAACAGAACGGGACCTGCTGCCCCGAATAGGTAATTGAAGTAGTACTCTACCACCTGACCAAAGAAATAGAAGGAGAACATGTTCCACAGCAAATGAGGAAAATTGGCGTGCACAAAACCGCTGGTGATCAATCGATAATACTCTTTGTTTTTAGAAACCTTGTAAGGATTCAGTAAGAGTTTACCAAGTATTTCTGGTTTATCGAATGAGTACCAGCTAACAACAGCAGTGATGCCAATGATCCAATAAGTAAGTGCCATGGAAGTCCTAAAATTTTTGCTAAGGTGACAACTATGGCAAAGAGTTGCAAACGGTTGTTATTTATAATACTTTTTCCATCCTCCCAGAATGGCGCCACTCAGTCCTATTCCTGTGAGATTGAATCCACCAGTTATCCAGGCTAATCCGTAAGGTTGTGCAGCAAACATATTACCAGCCATGGTACTGAGGAATTCAAACGAGAAAGTGATGAGTAATCCTAGTCCTATTCCTTTTACCACTGAATCAACATTGAGCTTGGTGAAAAGCCAGGCGAGAACATAAACGGGCACAATGGTGGCAACAGTGTTGGTAAGCCATACACCTGTGCCGGGTGGATTGGCTTCAGCAGTGGCCATGTCCAATCCCACCATTTCCATCCAGGGATCAACAAATAGATATCCGTACCAAACAAAACCAAGAAGGTGAAGTAAAATAATGCATGTCCAAACCGCTGCATGATTGATTTTGAGTGTTTTCATAGTTTAATGCTTTTTGTTTACGTAGTCGATAGTATAAGTTAATAGAAAATTTGCTAAAATGACTTTAAAACCTCCTTGAATGCAAACCTGTACCACCCGTAAGCGATGTTACCTTACCTATGATCTGGCGGAGGAGGCGCTCATTGGTGCTCACATTACTTTTAATTATAATACTGGAAGCCGTCCTGTCGGTGTTTATCAGTGTGATGATTGCGGGCAGTACCATCTCACCTCCCAGGGTGAAGTCAATCCGCGCCTAAAGAAAATGCTGGACGAAGGAGAGATCCAAAAGCAAAAAGAGGCAAGGTGGTGGGAAGGAAAATTTAAGAAAAAGTAAGTTCTTATTTTAGCGCATTAAGTAAGCAGGTATTATCGTTAACTTGTAAATAAGACCTACAGGTAGTTCCTTATTTTTATCCGACAATGAATAAACCCAATCCATTTTTTAAGCAAGTTATTTTTCAACGGGTCTGGAATCATTTAAAGAAGAATAATCCCGAAGAGAAAATAAGCAACTATGATGTAGCCAAGGAATTTTATAAAATAAGGGTTACTGCGACTCACTTATTTAAGGATGCTTTGCTTATCGGAATTGGTATTTTGTCTGCGGGTTTTGGTTTGAAGGGATTCCTCTTACCGAATAACTTTATAGATGGAGGTGTTACCGGTATTTCCCTGTTGGTTACTCACGTTACCATCTTTTCGTTGCCGATACTTATTATCGTAATCAATTTACCATTTATGATTTTGGGTTATGCCCAAATCAGTCGCTCATTTGCTGTCAAAAGCATAGCCGCCATTCTAGGACTTGCTATTGCATTGTCTTTAATAGAGTATCCTGTGATTACTTCAGATAAACTATTAATATCGGTTTTTGGTGGATTTTTTCTCGGTGCAGGAATTGGTTTGTCCATTAGAGGTGGGGGTGTGCTGGATGGTACAGAGGTATTGGCCATCCACCTGAGCAAGCGCACAGGGCTAACCATCGGTGACATTATTTTGGTTTTTAATATTATGATATTTGGTGTGGCAGCCTATCTGTTGAGTATGGAGATTGCTTTGTATTCTATCCTCACTTACCTGGCTGCATCGAAAACAGTAGATTTTATTGTGGAGGGGGTAGAGGAGTATACAGGAGTTACGATTATATCATCTCACAGTGAAGAGGTGAGAGTTATGATTACAGAGCGAATGGGCCGGGGGGTAACAATTTATAATGGAAAGCGGGGTTATGGAAAGCGGGGTGATAATTTGAATCCTTCTGATATCGTCTATACGGTGATTACCCGATTGGAAATTGCCAAACTCAAAACAGAAACTGAAAAAATCGATCCCAATGCTTTTATTGTGATGAGCAGTGTAAAAGACACCCACGGGGGAATGATTAAAAAACGCCCTCTTAAATAAATATTCTGTCTTTTCTTCTTTTTTAGGCTGTAGAAGGATGTCCTGTTGGATTTACCTCATTTTAATGATTACATTAATAGGCAATAAGGGATACAGGGTATGGAAAAAGCTAAATCAATTAAGACTCATCCAGTCTCCTGGTTGGTGGTTATTCTTATAACAGGGATTATTTCCTGGTTTGTCTACGATCTCCTATTTGCTCAGCCTGACACACACGAAGGGATAATTGTAAGTATGGAATATATCCCTGGTAAAATGCAAAGTGGTCAATATCATTTGGGGAGCAGGTCTCGGCCACAGTTGGTGTCATCTCAAGCTCGTGACAAATGGATAGCTACAGTGAAAATGAAAGATGGTAATCTTGTAAAGGTCAATTGCAAACTGCATCATTTTGAGAATAAGAAAATCGGAGGAGTGTTAAGGTTTAAATCTTTTTCCGGAGGTAGTTTAGGGATTCAATACTTTGCCCATAATGATGAGCAAGACTAGTTAAGTTTTACTTCTCCAAGTCACTGTTTAGAATTTCACTTATCTCCTTCAATACATTATCCAAATCCGTAGCATTGGTTTTGAGTTCCTTAAAATAATAGCTTCTCGTTTCGTCTGCATCAAGATCTTCATATTGAGTCAGGTTGACTAAACCCAAAATACGAGCCAACGGACTTCTTACCTTATGGGAATTCAGGTAAGCGTATTTGGTAATGCCCTCGTTTTTTTCTTCTAGTTTTTTTGTTCTGGCTTCAAGCAATGTTTCCAGTTGTTGCTTTGTTGCTAATAGAATTTCTTTTTGATTGTGAACCATATCCTTTTGTTTGTTCAAATCAGCCTCATGCTTCAGGTGTTCTTTCTTAAAAAGCTCATAGCCAAAATAGATAAGGATGGCGCTTGTTGCGATGTTGAAATAATAAGGGAAAAATTGCCTTTCAAGATCTAATACCGGGGGTATATAAGAGTACAATACTTTCACTGCTATAAAACCTGACATGCTGAAAATAAATAGGGATAGGTATTGCCAGCGTTTGTCGAAAAACAATAGTGGAGATAAGGCAGTAACAAAGAAGAGGAAATCAAAACCTCCATTTTCACCACTGACCAAACTTCCGAATACTTCCATTATTATGGAGAAGGTGAAAAATATATACCTCGAGATTGCAAAGTGACCCCTTACATGCATCACCAGAAGCGCAAAGAAAACAACCACCTCAGCGGCACAAATCCAGAATAGAGTGATGGCATTAATACTCAACTGGAATATGGAAATAATGACCAATAGAATAATGGCCAGTATCAACAGTATGTTAAAAATCCTGTAAATGCGTTGCTCCTTGAAGGGGAGGGAGGGGTTGGCTAAAAGTTGGTTAAAAGGCAAAAATATGTAGTTGAGTAAAGTGCAAAGTTACAGAAGTGTACATATAATTACCTTATTTCTTAACCAGGGATAATGATGGATTAATTCTACGTTGAATTTTTCCGTTTTTAACCACAGTATTAATAGATAGTGTATTGCTGATTGTTTCAAGTGGGTTTTTGTCAAGGAGAACCATGTCTGCCACTTTCCCGGCTTCCAATGAACCCTGGCTGTCCAATACCTTCAGCATTTTGGCAGCATTGAAACTGGCCATTTTAATAATATCCAAGGGCGCTAATCCACCGAGTTCCATCAACTGCATTTCCTCATGCAGGCTGTACCCAGGAAAAATGAAATTATTTCCTGTATCTGTTCCCATCACCATATTCACCCCGTTTTCAACAAGGATTTTAATGTCAGCAACCTGAGGTTCAATAATGGCTTTCAGGGCGATGCTTTCAATTCCAAAATACTCTTTGTAGAGAACACTCATTTGTTGGGCTTGCTTTACTTGTGCCGGGTCTCTCAACATTCTCACTTCATCAGGATTGAATAAACTTAGTTTTTCCACTTCTTCAATCCAGTCATTGTGAAGAGGGTAGATGAAACTTTTGTCCAGCATCAATGTGGTTACCCAGGAAAGGTCACTGTTGTAAATAGAATCGATAAGTGCTTTGTCATTTTTAAAATGCAGATCAACACCTGTAAAATGAAGAATATTTTTTATACCTGCTTGAAGTGCCATCGACAACTCTGTGTTATCGCTGACATGCGCAAAAACTTCTGTTCCGTTTTTGCGGGCCTCTTGAGCTACTTTGTTAACCAAGGCTTGAGGCATGCGTTCTACAAAGGGAGGGGCAGGGCCCTCTTCAATAGTAAGTTTAATACCAACGATAGGATATTCAACGACCTGTTTAACCAATGATTCAATTTGAAGGGTGTCTCTGAGATAAAATACAGTTTTTCCTTCTTCCCAACTTCCCCCTGGATAAGTTTTTACAGGATGCCTTCCTTCCATGGTAAAATGCTGACTGGTGTGGAACACACGCGGGGCAGGTAGTGAATCCTGATCACCCATTGCTCTCATATTAGAAAAATATTCGTTGGTAGTTTTGCTGCCTCCGGGGCAGAGGATATTCGTAATGCCAAAATGAATAAATCTGGGGAGGTCTTCCTGGTAGGAGCTTGTATGGGCATGGCAATCGAACAACCCTGGAATAAGATATTTATCGGTACCATCAATCACGTTTTCTGTTTGAGTAACTGGTGTAGTGCCTATAGCATTGATTTTACCATCCTGGATATATACATTCACATGACTTTGCATTGCGCTGCCTGTTCCATCTATCAGATTAACATTGGAGATTACCATGTCATAATTACCATGCTTTGGGGTTCCGCAGCTTATCAAAAGAGAGAGCGTGGAAATGAGGAGGTGGATGAACTTCATATCTGTTGGGGTTTAAAATTTGCAGTGCCCGTCAGAACTAAGTTAAGAAAAAACTTTCGGAATCATTTTTTGCGCCCCAGCAGAGTGATAAGCCTAATTTTTTAAGAAAATGTACCCATTCAGTGATGTGGCCACTAATATCCATACAAAATAAGGTGCCAACAGTAAGGAGTATAATTTGGTAATGGGCCAATAATGAATTAGAAAATAGCCTATGAGGAGAGTGAGTGAGGTGATAACAACAAGACCCGCTACAATGTTGTGATAATAGAAAAAGATGGGATTCCATGAAACATTGAGAATCCATTGAAGCGTAAATAAAAGGGCTAGAAATTTGATATCAGAAACCTTGCCCCAAACATGAGCCATATAGACCGTAAAACAAATCATGATGGTAGTCCATGCAAAACCAAAAGCCCATCCTGGTGGTGTCCATGGGGCCTGGTTCAGGTTAGTGTACCATTGCGATGACGTGCCCTTGCTTGTAAATAGTCCGCCAATGCCCAGTGCACCAAAGTTGAGTACTAAAAAAATTATTATTCTGTAGATCACTTAGCTAAAGATAACCATTCTATTAATTATCTGATAGGCAGAAACTATTGTTCAAAAGCTTTTTGAAAAAACGATTTCATTCTCGCCCAGGCTTTGTCGCTTACATCCTGATTATAGACCAATCCCTTCTCAGGAAATTTTGCGTTGGGGTTAGTGAATGCATGACCCGTATGTCCATACGCATTGATTTCCCAGTCGGCACCCTTTTTTGTCAGTTCATTCGCAATGGCAACCATATCTGCAGGTGGAGCCAATGGATCATCCCAGCCATGTAGAATAAGGAGTGGAGTCACTATTTTTTGATTGGTGTTGAAGCTGGGAGCATCATAAAGCCCATGAAAACTCACAGCTCCTTTGAGCGATGCTCCTGATCTTGCCAGATCCAACACACACTTGCCACCAAAGCAAAATCCTATGGCTCCAATTTTTGTTTCGTCTCCGAATTCAAAATTTCTGGCCTGTGCCAAGGATGTCTTCATTCTTTCCAGGAGCAATGCCCTGTCTGAATTGAGGGTGTCCATCAGTTGTTGTGCTTCATCGGGTGACTTGGCGCGTTTGCCTTTTCCATAGACATCAATAGCAAAACCTACATACCCTAATTGAGCCAGTGTTAAAGCCTTATTCTCTTCAAATGCAGATTGACCACCATAGGCATGTGCAATCATAATTACGGGTTGTGGTGTAGCGCTTTCCTGATAGGCGACTACACCTTCATATTTTTGGGTTGAATCACTGTATGCTACTTTCCGTGTTTGTATCATTTTGTATGGAGTATCTGATTGACAATCAATCGAGTTAATTATTGAATGTAGTACTTATTAGTTGTGGATTTACTTCAAGGTTCTGATGGTAGAATGTATAACACTCCTTTATCGAGTCTTCCTTTAATAGGTACCCAAAATGGATTGAACCACTTTCTAGATTTAATTTTTCTTTCGGTATGAAGAAAATCTGATTTTTAGTATCTTTCTCATAGGAGTACCATTCACCTCTATGAATTAGCATGACCTCTTGAATAAGACTATCAGGATGTTTAACTATTTTATAAGGAAATAATAGGCCTCCATCTTCTCGAAATATTGGCTTTCCATAAAATCCATATTGCTCAGATTCTCCGTAAGTTGCACATCGATAGCTTTCGTTTGAATTCTTTCTATCTCTTGATTGCAATGGAGTTGCTTTAGTAATTCTTACTTCTGAATTGGAGTTGATAAGTTGCTCTAACCAGTACGCTTCAGTATCAATTATTTTAAAACTATTTATGAATGATTTTGCAATATCTCGATACGCGGGGTTTGATGAATCTTTTGGGAAGCTAGCTATTAGAAGATAAAAGTAATTTTTGTGATTTACCCACAAATGAAGTTTTGATGTTTGTTCAATAGAGTCATATGCTTCAACATATGCTTGATACTCATAGTTTATAGTATCATGTTTGAAGTCGATAATTTCAAGTGAATCAATTTTGTAATATTCCTTTAGTTTTTGTGTCATGCCTTCTGATGATAAGGAAATGTATTGGTATGATGTCATAGAAAGAATCATGTCGTATTTTTCTAGCTGGTAGGTTCTATACACTGCTGATTCATGTATTCCTTCATCTAAATTAAAATTAGATGGCATATGGACACTCCCCCCTGAATAATAGTCGATTGCATATCCTGAATTCTCTTTAAGGGAACTAAGCAGTGAATCGATTTTAAATTCCCATTTTCTTTGATGATCTCTATTTATACTGTGATCTGATTCATTATCATACTTGTCCTGGATATTGTCAAGTTCGTTTCTGATTGAGGTTAGTTTTATAAGTAGTGCCTCCTCTGTATCGATTCGTTCTCTCTCAATGATCTCATTGAGTTTCCTAGAAAAATATTCTGTCAAATTAAAATGATATTGTTCATGGTTAAGTAGGTAATTCGATTCGGTGGCGTCTTTTTTCTTCCAGGATAACTGGTTGTTCATGGCAGCGTATGCAATGTATTTCGCTTTGGAGGAGTCATACTCTACATATACATTGCTATTTATCCCTGCGGCCCAACTAGTGAATGGCTTCGCGAAACCTTGAAAATCATCCCAAGTCAATTGCTTCCATTTATGGAATAACACGGGAGCGTTGAAGTTACTCCTTAACAGAGGTAAGAATACTAGAATAGTAATAGACCCAAGAAGTAAGATTAGCTTCGATTTTAGAAGATTTGACACTTGAATTGTTTCAGTATAAGGTTAAGTAGAGCTACCAGAAGTTCGAAGATGCTTATCAATATTACCAACCCTAAAATTACGGAAAATGCACCCATACCATTTGCATTGAATATAATTTCCAAGCTTCCAGTAACAATATATAGATATAAGGTTCGAGTTAGGATTATAGAAAAAAGCAAAACGAGATCATTAAGCGATCTTCCTATAAAATTATTTGACCTTCCATGCTCATATCTATAGTAGATGTGATTAGCTAAGAAGATTAATATCAAAAAGGTAAATTTTATATTATTGTGATATTCCTCAAATATGTGCTCATCACTATAATAGTTAATAGTGTCAATAAATGCTTGGCAAAATAATGCTAACGTTATGCTTGTAAGAAACTCTCGATAACTTAGAGATCTGACAAAGGGCTTGTAATCAAAAATTGTCGAGAATGACTTAGTTTTTGACTCAGTTTCTTTGTGGCTATTTAATATTACACCTTTATCAGGTGATACGGGAGCATCCTTCCAGTGATTCAATAAATGAGTTGCTGCAATTATTGCTTCAGGTTGGTACTGATCTTTATTATCAATAATTTTTTGAAGGTCGTACTTTGACTTTGTTTTATATTTTTCCAGGAAATAGTCTTTCATTCCTCAGTGTATGCTTTTACATCTAAAATAGAAATTTTTCTACAATAGAACTATAGCAATTATTTACGGCCAACCATAAAGTATTGATTGGAAGTTCCTGTCAGTTTTTCACTTTGGATTATTTTGAAAGATGCGGCTGTCAACAAATGCTCTAGTTCCTGACGTTGAAAAGACTGAATTTTAGGAACCATCCCAATTTTACTCAAGATGGAAAGCATGCCACTGAACAAGGGCTTATTCGCCATGCAAGGTGTGACCGATATCAGCATACCACCGGGCTTCAATAACTCCTTTATCCTTTGAATGGTGCTTGATGTATTTTCTACTAAATGCAGAATATGAAAAGCCAGGATCACATCATATGTGTCCGCTTTCAAATTGGTACCATCGATGGTTGCATGTGCATAGGTGAGGTTTTCGAGGTGCAGTGCATCAGCTTTTGCTTTTGCCAACATTATCATTTTGGAGGAGATGTCTATTCCATGTATTTCCTCTACTGACTTTGCAATTTTGTTGGACACAAGCCCCGTTCCACATCCAAAGTCCAGAACGATGTCAGTGGATTGGAGATAGTCCTTCAGTTTTTCTAAAATTAATTGATACGTGGGCTCGTGTTGCTGCTCTTCCCTGTCATAGGAGTCAGCGGATCTGTCCCAGAACTTTTCAATTTTACGGTGTGAATCCTTTATCACTGCTCGGATGACACCAAAGTAAAATTACGGTAGGGTTTTTTCATGCACTTCGCAATATCTTTTCCATTTTTCTGCCCTTAGCCAGCTCATCTACCAGCTTGTCCAGATACCGCACCTGTTGGGTCAATGGAGTTTCAATTTCCTCTATCCGGTATCCGCAAATCATACCTGTTATTAAATGTGCATTGGGATGGACTTTTGCTTTCTTAAAGAAAGCTTCAAATGTCACTTTCTCCTCGATCAATTTTTGCAATTGTTTTTCATTAAAACCAGTCAGCCATTGAATGACGGCATGCAGCTCCTCCTTCGTTCTGCCCTTCTTTTCCACTTTGGTGACATAGTGAGGGTAGACGGAGGAGAATGTCATTTTTGCCATTCGCTCATCATGTTCTGGTGTTGTATTCATACCGCAAAATAGCGCTTTTTGAGTTTTCTTTCAAGCTCGTGAAAAAAGCCCCTGCCTTTGTTGGTGTTGTGTAGAAACAAAGTAGGGTATCTCATACACGCAGCATCAATCAGGAACGAGAGGTAATTTATTGTAACCTCATTGAATTATGGGCAGTATCTGCCAAGATATTCTTCTGATTTTGAGTTTCCCAATTTGTAGGCCTTGAGAAGGTCAACACAACCTTCCCTGACCTTTTTTGTCCTGAGGTAAGAAACACCCCTAAGATGCAGGTAAGTAAAGTCTGTAGAGTCTTCTTTAATAAGTTTTGTCAAATCACTTATGGTGGAGGTGTAGTTGCCCAAGTTGTATTCACTTACAGCCTTGTTGTAATAACAGTTTTGAATATTTATCGGATGTTCATCATTTAAGTTCGCTAAAGTTATGTTGTAATTGTGAACTGCATTTGAATAATCTTTTTTATGGAAAAATATATTGCCAGCTCTGTAATGATAGTCAGGTTGGTTGGGTTCAAGTGCTATGGCCAGTTCGATGTACTTCAATGCACTGTCATATTTTTTGATTTCATAATAGGAAATGGAAAGGTCAAAAGGGTAATCAGAATTGGTAGGATTAAGGAGAAATGCTCGTCTAAAATTTTCTATAGCAGATTGAAATTGTTTGATATCGTAATCGATTTTACCTCTGTTATAAAATTCCACTGCTTCGTTGTACTTGGCATTATCAATTACATCTGTTTGCGCTTTCGAAGATGAGATGCCGATAAATAATAGTATACTGCCAAATAATATTTTAGGGGACATAGAAATTGGAAGAATTATTGGATTTTGACCATGGTCGTGGTCCGGCATTTATAGTAATTTCCTAGCAAAATAGGATTTTTTTAATTTATTCTCAATATCCTATAGAAAAATAGAAGATATTGCTACCCGGTTTTTATCGTGCGTGTTGGTGAACCAAGTAATGTTTTGCGCTTAACACCAACAAGAAAGAGAAAAATGCATGATATAATCATTGCGTTGTGGATTGGCCCTTTTTTTCACTAATGTTCAGGATTACCGTAAATGCTGTTGTAATCATCAAGATCAATGGCAACTCATCCATTTCTAAATAGTATCCCTTGTCAAACATGTATACGAGAAGTAAGGAGCCAGCGATGTTTAATAATATAAAAAGAACAGTGGCGATAATGAGGTTAACTATAGTCCATTTTGTTTTAATGAATGTTAATGCTGTCACATTTAATAAACTAAATACCAGGATTATAAGAACCCTAACCACTTGATTAATTTCTTCAATAAAGTCATTGTCATTTATTGTCCTCATAATATTTGCGGAGATCTCAATATCATACATATCCGGTAATATATTGCGCTCACCATAGTACTCATTTAATGGAGTTACCCGGCAGTTCTGGTAATAATAAATGCTGTCTGTGAGGTAGTCACCCATGTATCCGAGAAGTACTGTTTTATCCTTAAGGAGATATGGGTTAAACCAAAAGTAGGAGTCCGTCAGTTCTCCCTTATCCATCGGATACTTCAATTTTGGCCCATAGTTAATGCGTTCCTTTTCATTGCCTCGTCCTTTGAAATTGGTAAGATTTAGTTCAAAGTAATCAGAACGATCTGTCATGAAGTGAGTGACAGTGTTAAAACCACTAATAACTTGGCTAAGCGAACCTGACTTTAAATTATCACAATTGGCGAAAATTACCCTTTCATTGTTTTTATATTTCTTAATAAGGTCGGAAGGGGTTTGGTCGAAGTGACACGGATTAATCCCAATTTGTTTTGGTTCTGCAATAAGTAGGGAATCAATCTTAATTTCCAGTTCACCAGGTGACAGTTTTCCAACATTAAATAACATAACGCTTCTGTCAATCGGTGGAACATTTCTGATTTCAAACAGTGCATTCTTTGTTATTCTTGTGATATCAAAACTAAAGAGCCTGATATTAACTATGTGATACAGCCCAATCACTGCAATTACAAAAAGCAGTGTTACAATGTAACGCACTATAGTCTTTAAATAGGACTTATCCATAATACGTTGGTTAATACCAAAATAGCTCTTTTTGTATTCTGTTCAAATTCCGAAAAAAAACTTAGCTGTTTGGCTTTAGCGGTAAGAAATTGGCCTACGGAAGGTATCACACAAGTTTTGGGACGCATATCCGTATCTACACAGGAAGAACGACCTAATAATAATTTGTGGTGATTACATTCTCAACGAAGAAGTCTCTATGTCTTTAATAAATGGTTGTGAGTAAAAGCGTTTACCATTTGACTTATAGAGTGCGTTGGCCAGTGCGCCTACCACAGGTGGAAATGGCGGTTCACCCAACCCGGTTGGATCGATATCATTTTGCACGAAGTGTACGTCAATTGATTTTGGTGCCTCGCGGTGCCGGATGAGACGATACTTGTCAAAGTTACTTTGATCAGGAACGCCATCCGTAAACGTCAAGTTGCTGAACATGGAATGACCAATGCCATCCACACTTCCTCCTTCAATTAGATTCGTTGCCGCAATGGGATTGACTACAATTCCACAATCTACAGCGCAGTGTACTTTCTCAACACGGGGTTTACCATTCTCCATCACCAGATCTACCACGTGGGCCACATAACTGTTGTGACAGAAATAGGCAGATACGCCACGGTACACACCCGGAGTTTCTTGCCCCCAGTTTGATTTTTCTTTCACCAGCTCCAGCACTCCTGCATAACGATCTGGTTCGTAGTCATTCTTTTCTCCAACCGGATCGCTCTTGGCACGTGCCAGCAATTCAAGTCGAAAGTCAATCGGGTCTTTTCCTGCGGTCTCTGCCACTTCATCAAGAAAGGCCTGCTCAGCACCTGCAATGAAGTTGGAGCGCGGAGCCCGGAATGCACCTACCGTAATGTTTGATTCTTGCGACCACTCTTCCGCCAGGTAATTCGTTACTGATCCTGCAGGAAAACGATTAGCGAAAAGCGGACTTTCTGGAATACCCCCGGCACGCACATGGAAGGCGATCAGATTATTGTTCTCATCCAAAGCCGCACGGTACATCGCATGGTAAGCAGGCCGATAGGTACCAAAGGTCATGTCATCTTCGCGGGAATAAATCAACTTCACCGGTGCTTGCATCTTTTGTGAAATCACAGCGGCCTCTACCAGGAAGTGTCCATAAAGTCTTCTCCCAAATCCACCGCCCATGCGGGTCATTTGTATATCGATTTTCTCTAAGGGTAATCCCAATCGGGCGGATACACTTTTCTCCATAAACTCTGGCGTTTGTGTAGGTCCCACCAGCACGGCCTTGTCTGCAGTGACGTCCGCAAAGAAGTTCATGGGCTCCATGGTGTTGTGGGCGAGGAACGGTGCCGTGTAACTGCGTTCTATCACTTTGGCTGCTTTCTTAAAGACCGCATCAGGGTCACCGTCTTTACGCACCACCCTGCCTTTTTTGGCAGCCAGGCTGGCCATCAACTGAGTGTGTTTGTTTGAATTCTCAAGACCTCCGGGTACCTTTTTATCCTCACTTCCGCCCGAGAAGGTAGAGAACGATTCGTTATGATCGCCAAAGGGTTCCCACTCTAACTTGAGTGCCTTTCTCGCTTTCATCACTTCCCACGTAGTGTTACCCACTACGACTACGAGTTCAGGGAAGGCACTTACATCCGACCATTGCCGTGCATAATCGTCTTCATACGCTTTAATGGTAAAAACATCTTTGATACCCGGCATACTCTTCGCCTCAGCACCATCCATGCTTTTTAATTTTAACCCAAATGCAGGAGCATGTGCAATCATGGCGACTAACATTCCCTCTTTCTTATAGTCCAGACCAAACAACGGTTGGCCGGTTACAATTTTCTGACCATCTACATTGGTGCGTGGTGTGCCAATGATTTTAAAATCCTTAGCGTCCTTGAGTGTTACTTCTTTGGGTATTTCCACGCTGGCAGCGGCCGAAGCCATTTCACCAAAACCGGCAGACTTGTTACTGGATTTGTGGTACAGCATACCTGCCTCTGTAGTAATTTCATCTACGGGTACTTGCCATGAAGCTGCGGCTGCTTCGCGCAACATTTGCCGGGCAGTTGCACCAGCCGTTCTCAGACTTGTCCAGCCCTGGCGAATAGATTGACTACCACCTGCCAACTGTCGGGTAAAAATATCTGTGTTCAATGGAGCTTGTTCTACAATCACACGCTTCCAGTCTACATCCAATTCTTCCGCCACAATCATCGGCATGGAAGTTTTTACATTCTGTCCGATTTCTGGATTGGGTGACATGATGGTAACAACACCGTTGTCTCCTATTTTTAAAAACCCATTTAACTCAAACCATTCTTTGGGGAGTGCCAATACATCTTCCGGCTTGGAGCAGGCAGACATCAGCCAGTTAAAACCCAGGATCATTCCACCTCCGGCCAGCGCTGAAGCTTTCAAAAATGACCTTCTTCCTATAGTTGTTTTTACGATTGTCATGTTGGTAGCTGTTAAAGGTTATTGGTTGGAGGAATTAGCGGCAGTTTTGATGGCGGCCTTGATGCGCACATAAGTACCACAGCGGCAAATGTTTCCGCTCATGGCGGTTTCAATCTCTTCATCCGTAGGGTTGGGGTTGTCCTTCAGCAGTGATGCCGCGTTCATGACCTGGCCTGCCTGGCAATAGCCACATTGAGGCACATCATGTTCCAACCAGGCTTTCTGCACAGGATGATCTCCTTTTTCTGAAAGTCCTTCAATGGTAGTAATGGCTTTATCTGCTACTTCCGAAACGGGCAAAACACAGGAACGGGTGGCCACACCATCAATATGAACAGTACATGCTCCGCACATGGCCATGCCACATCCGAATTTTGTGCCCACAAGGTCCAGGTGATCGCGCAATACCCAGAGCACCGGTGTGGTCGGGTCGATATCGAGTGCCTGTTTTTTTCCGTTTACCGTAATGTTGATGGCTGCCATGTTTTTGTGTTATGTTATTAATGAGCGTTCCGCATTTCAATATACCCAGTAAGTTCCTAAATCCAGACACGAAATTCAAGCATTATAGGACGGATTGCCGCTAAAGGCCTTTTTCACTCCTTTACTTCGGGGGAAGTTCATAGGGTCTCTGTGTGGGTTTCAGTGATATTTATTATTTCAAATTTAAATTGCCCCAAGACGCTGTTGAGCACCTAAATGTAGAAGATTATTGACCACTCAAAAAATGGCTCTTGCGCTAGCATTTTCAAGTAGAATTATTGAATCAATTTTGATAATAAATCGTTAGGGTAGATGGGTCGCCAACAAAAACATGGACAAAAAAAAGCGAGTGGTGCTCATCGGAGGCGGATTTGCCGGGCTCAACTTTATCAAGAGACTGTACAACAGCAAGGACTATCACATCACCTTAGTCGATACCAACAATTACAATTATTTTACTCCATTGCTCTATCAGGTAGCTACGGGTTTCCTCGAACCTTCCAGCATCAGCTATCCTTTTCGGAAATTATTTCAGGGCAAGGAGGTAGCATTTCGTATGGCGGATGTGGTGCGGGTAAATGCGGAAAGGAATACCGTGTATTTAAGTGATGGTGGCACTTTGGTCTACGATCTGTTGGTATTCGCAGCCGGTTCCAAATCTAACTTTTACGGAAATGAAAGCGTGCGCAAAAACGCTACCGCGCTGAAGGGAATTGACGATGCCCTTTACATGCGCAATCGGCTTATTGAAATTCTTGAGAAAGCATCCGTGGAGCAGGATCCCATTGAAAAAGCTAAGCTGCTCACTGTAGTGATTGCAGGAGGCGGCCCCACCGGAGTGGAGGTAGCGGGCATGCTGGCAGAATTTAAAGATACCATCCTTGCAGAGGAGTATCCTGAAATGTTGAATGCTACACTGAAGGTGTATGTGGTGGATGGAGCACCCCATTTGCTGGCACCCATGAGCGGCAAAACACATAAAGCTGCTTACTCCATACTCAAGCGCCTTGGCATCCATGTGATTCTAAATGTGCAGGTCACTTCCTATGAAAACGATGAAGTGCATTTGTCCAA
>JBDVKV010000020.1:0-326761 GCA_039971015.1 Cyclobacteriaceae bacterium | reverse complement strand
ATGTCTTTCGACATGCTCAAACTATGTTCATTTTTCCTTAGTCTCATCAATCTTCGTTTAAAAAGAATCGACTCGCATATAAACCTCTATCGATTTATATACGGGTCCGCTATCAAAATTCCATCTATTCAAAGAACGTTTGAATCTCCTCTATCAATTGATTTTCGGAGTATTCATTGTTGACTTTTAAGTCGTTACTAGAGTGGTCAAACCGTCTGAATGACACACATTCCCCTAAACGGGAGCGCAAAGGTAATCTTTAATGACATCTAAGCAAAGATGGAGCAGAAAGTTTTAAAATAATTACAAGATAAGTTTGAGGGCGATTTTGTGGGCCAATGACAATGAGATAGTAGTAAGAGGATTCGTTGGACCAGGGTTGACCCAGTATGGAAATGTGATCAGCTGATTATCAATGGCTTTGCGTGAGGGATAGTAGCGGATACCCCGCAGCCGGGGTTTGTTTTGAGGGTTGGGGCGAGGAGTAGCAGCGGATAGCCCGACCCCGGAAGGAGGCCGGGGACACGCCCAAAGTTTACTTTTTTGGACGTTTAAAAATGGGAACCGTACTGCAAGGTTCGCCAAACATAATGCTGGAGGCGATGGGTTGCAGCCGACTGGTGACATCTACATAGGTAGCGATGGGAACCTTCACTTTGCTGCATCCTTTAATTACCACTTTGGCATTTTCGTATTTACTCCAATCGATGGTGTCCAGAGTAGATTTGAAAAGTTGTGTTTCCAGTTCTTCCAGGCTTCCAAACAAAATGGTTTTTGCAAAAGGTTTTAGTGCTACCGATAACAACATGTAGGCCCAGGTGGGAACGATGGCATCGGCAGAACATTGAATGGCTACGTGTTTTCCTTCGAAGCTGGCCCAGTCGTTTGTTTTGATGAACTCCCTAAAATCTTTTTCGCGCAGAGCAATGCCTTGGAATAGCTGGTCTTTAATGTCCAGATTGATCCGTTCACCAGCGATATAGAACTCTTCCAAGTCGATGGTCTGCAGGGGGCTTCTCGCTACTTTGTTGATGATCTCTTCGCTCATATCTTACTGTTCCCCTTCCAACACTAAAAGGCGGGTTTTGGTTTTTTGATGAGGAAATCTTTTAAATAAAAGGGCTCGAAGTCGGCCAGGTCTTCAAATTGTTGAGTTTGAAATTTTTTGAAGGCCAGCTCTCCAATTTGTTCAGCAGAGGGGACGATATCTGAAAGGAAAACAGCATTGGGGCTAGTGATTAGTTCTTTGCACTTAGCGGCTCCGTTGCCAAAGAATACCATTTTATTTTTTGACAATACTTCTGCGAAGCTAGATTCATCAATCACCTTTGCCTGAGTAGGCTCCAACACATCGCCTTTGTTGTTGGCCAGCAAACAATACACTTCCATACGCCTCGCATCCAACATAGGGCATAAGATCACTTCATCCGAAAACTGAGCAGCTACTTTTTGAACAAGAGCCTCCAGAGTGTTCACAGCTATTAATGGAATATCTAATGTGTAGCATAAGCCTTTGGCACTAGCCACCCCTATTCGCAAACCTGTATATGATCCGGGGCCTTCAGAAACAGCAACTGCACTGAGCTGGCTTGGTTTAAGTTCGCATCGTTTGAGCAACTCATCTATCATAACAGCCAGTTGGGATGATGCTGTCTGGCTTATGTATAAATGGGACGAAGCTTTGATCACCCCTTCATCGTGCAGTGCAACAGAACAAACGGGTGAAGCTGTCTCCAAGCTAAGGATGAGCGACATTATTTCGAGGAAAGTAAATTTTTGTACTGATCTTCTTGCTGAAGGTTTATAACAGCTTCATTCAGTTCATTATCGCGCTGCAATGACAGTTCAACCTGCGCCTTGATCAGTCCAAAATGAAAAGCGATTTCTTCTTCCAGAATTCTTCCAATTTCATCTTTGTACCGCACCAAGTCTTTGGAGCGGTTTTGCTCCAATTGTTTTTTCAAAGTATTCAGCTGTCCTTGAATTTCTCCATAGGTGCGTTCTTTTTTAGCTACTTCCACCAACTGCTCCATTTGTTCTTCCAGCTCAGAACTGAAGGTGAATTTTTTTGAGGCTAACCAATCTCCAAATTTTTTGTACTCCTCATCAGAAAGTTTGAAGTTTTTCACGGAGTTCAATTGTGGATGCTCGGCAACATAAATTGTTGCGTAGTCGAACATGTAGCCTGAAGTGATGAGCTGGATCGCAGCCGGGCTTAAGTATTCATTATCTACTTCCACATCGGGATCAAGACCACCACCATCATATACTTTGCGGCCACCTTTTGTAAGGAATTCTGCTTTTAAAGAGTCAGCAAATTTATCCACTGAACCATCTTTATTGCGATGTGAATAATCCAATGCCTGAATGCACCGCCCACTTGGAATATAATATTTTGCGGTAGTCACTTTTAGCTGCGCATTGTAAGAGAGTTGACGCGTGGTCTGCACCAGTCCTTTCCCAAATGTTTTTTGTCCTACCAGTATGGCCCTGTCATAATCCTGTAGCGCACCAGCTACAATTTCTGCCGCTGAAGCACTTCCTCCACTGGTAAGCACTGCCAAAGGTGTAGTGGTATCGATGGGCTTGTTCAATGAAACATAAGTTTTATTCCAGTCTTTTACCTTTCCTTTCGTTGACACGACTTCCTGTCCTTTGGGAATAAATAGGCTCACGATGTTGACTGCCTCGTAGAGCAAGCCACCTGGATTATCTCTCAGGTCGAGGATTAGTTTTTCAGCTCCTTGACTTTTTAAATCGATAACAGCAGCCTCCACTTCCTTGCCGGCTCCCGGTGTAAAATCATCCAACTTAATGTAACCGATGTTTTCCCGTACGATTCCCTGATAGACTACATTATTAAGCTTTATCTTTTCACGGTTGATGTTAAGCGTCAGGTCTTCATTGTTGCCAGCACGCCTCACTACCAGTTTCACTTCTGTGTTTGGCTTTCCTTTGAGCAAGGTGCTCACCTGGGTAGTGTTTTTACCTTCAATATTTACTCCGTTTACTGAGATGATCTGGTCTCCCACTTTTAGGCCCGCTTTGTTGGCCGGAAACCCTTCGTAGGGATTAGTGATTACCGTCTTATTATTAATGACTCCAATTAATGCTCCGATGCCTGCATATTGACCTGTTGTTTGAATGCTAAATTCTTCCAGGTTTTCTTCCGGAATATAATCCGTATAGGGATCGAGGGATTGCAACATGCCATCTATACCTATGCTTACTAAATCCTTGGGATCTACTTCATCTACATAGTAGGCATTGACTTCTTTAAAAAGGGTTGCGAAAATGTCGAGGCTTTTGGCAATGTCGAAGTATTTCTCTGCTGGCGCAGTAAATGAAAAGCCAATGATTGCTGCGGCTGCGATGAGAATACCAAAAAGACCTTTTTTCATTCTGAGTTTCATTCGTATCTGTAAATATACAAATCGGAGGCTTTTGAGGCTATTTCCTCATTTTGACCTCATTGAGCCTATTTAAGGCTTTTGATACGGCCCCCGAGATTTGGTTATAGTCGAGTATTTCTTTTGCTATGTAAATAAACCCTATTAGCAGCTTTGGGGTTTCGTTCAACTGTGCTTTTTGCAGTCGGTATGCCTCTCTCGATCTCCTTTTAATTTTATTACGATCTACGGCTTTCTTAAAATTTCTGGTGGAAGCCGTAAAAAGCACCTGATGAAAGGGAGTATCATCAGGGTTGGGCAGGTACATGATTCTGAACGGGTATAAATTAAAAGAGGAACCCTTGCTGAAGAGTTCCTTTATCAATTTTTCCTTTTTGAGTCTTTCGCCTGTATGAAAGCTGAATTTGCCCATGAGGCCAAATTAATGAATCCTCACGCGAAATCAGGTGAGGGGTTTATTAACCCTTAGGTGTTTTCTCGTCAGACACGGTAAGTCTCTTACGGCCAGCCCTTCTGCGGGAAGCTAATACTCTGCGACCGTTGGCTGATGCCATTCTCTCGCGGAAACCGTGCTTATTCTTTCTTTTTCTCTTCGATGGCTGGTAAGTCCTTTTCATTGCAATTCTCGATTTACCTTATTTTATTAAAGGGCTGCAAAGATGCTTAGTATTTTTATTAAATCCAAGGTCTACGAAGGACGAAAACTCATTCGATCTGCTCATTCTGCCTATTTCAAGCTGAAAAGCGAATCTTTTACCTCCGGATTTACCTCTATTTCAGTCAATTCGAAAATAAGGTTCATTGGGCCTTGTTGCTGCCCGATCTTCTGAGGGAATCTGACACCCTCTACCTCTTTGTAATCGGAATAGGTGGTTGCTGAAACCATGGTACCCTGTGGGGTTTCAATACTTTCAGTTTGCTTTACTTTTAACCCGGATTCCACATCATAGTAATATGTGGACGTACCGCCAGAGGCCAGGGTAAATTCAATAGCATAGGCATCTATGTTATCTACCTTTTCTATGGCTAATAATTTAGTTGACACCCCTTCCAAAACTAACTCGGGAAATAGGGCGCTTTCAAATAGGGTCTTTTCCGTTGTTCCATTGTCCAATGGAACGGCTTGGCCCATAGAAGAAATCGAAGCCTCTTTTCCTGTGGATACCACTTTTTGAAAGATTGAGCCGTTGGCAGTAATTTCCAGCAAGCTTTTTTTAGGGGCCGATTTAATCACCGTCATGGTTAATTCAGTTCCCATGGCCTGCGCCTTATATACCATTTTAAGGCTTTTTATTTCTTTGGCTCTTTGGGCTCCTCCTATTTCCTGAATGTATTTGTCAATTACCTTTTGCGCAGTTAATCCTTCAGGCAATGCTTTTTCTGGTTCCGGTTCGTATTCATCACCATTGATGTCGTAATACTTTACCTCTCCAAATCGCTTTAATGAACTGGCTACGTCTGCTCCTTTGCCTACTATCTCAATGTAAGCATGATCAGGGGTGATATATTTTTTGGCTGTAGCCTGAACTTGCTCAATAGTGACAGCGTCCAATCGTTTTAAAAAAGTTGAATAATAATCTTTTGGTAAGTTGTACTTGGCGGTGTTTACCGCAAAACTGGCAATAGTCTGAGGCCGTTCCAGCGATCGACCAAAAGACCCGGCAATGGAAGCTTTTGCTGCTTGTAATTCTTCTGGAGTAACGGGCTCTTTCACAATTCTGTTGAGTTCATACATGATCTCCTGTACAGCGCTATCTGTCACTTCATTCCTCACGCTTGCTGAAGCAACAAACCGACCTACCAGATCATCACTGGTTAGCTGAGAGTTGGATCCATATGTGTAGCCATGTTTTTCACGAAGGTTTTGATTGAGTCTGGCTGAAAAACTTCCACCCAAAATCTGATTCATTACTCTTACCTTAATGACATCTTCACTTCCCACTTTGAGTTCAACAGGGTAGGTAATATTGATAATGGATTGAACAGAGGATGGTCTGTCGACCAAGGCTACAAAAGTTTTTTCCGGTGCTTTGGGTATTGAAAATGACTCATTCTTTATCGGCCCCGCTTCCCATTTAGAAAAATTTTTGACAGCCATCTTTTTTGCTTCCTTCAATGTAATATCTCCTACCATTACCAGGTAGGCATTGTTGGGTTTAAAGTAAGTTTGATAATATTCTTTACAGTCGTCAATGGTGACAGACTCCACGGTTTTCTCGGTAGCGACTTCCCCGTAAGGGTGATCTTTCCCATACAATAAGAAACCTCGTACATTGCCTGCAATCGTACCTGGGTCATCTTTGCCGGCTGCAATGCCCGATATGGTTTGCGTTTTTAACTTGTCTAATTCTGATTGCTCAAAAGATGGATTGTAGAGAACATCTGTCATGAGTTCCAGCAATTTTTCAGTGTGCTTGGAAAGACTGGAACCGTAAAGGCTGTAGGCACTTGTATTTAAAGAAGCTCCAATAAAATCTACTTCTTCATCCAGTTGTGCTTTGGTTCTGCTGCTGGTACCTGTTCCTATTAAATTACCTGCAATAGAGACATAACCTGCCTTTTCTCCTTCAAAAAGTGGATCGTGTTTCAGTTGAATAGAGAATTGCAACCGGGGCAACTTATGATCTTCTACCACAAAAACCTGCAAACCATTTTTTAAAGTGAACGATTGATATTCACCAATTTTGATTTCTCTTGCCGGGGCTGGCAACGGTGCTTTACTCCTGTCCACCTGACCAAAAACATTGCCCAGCACACCTAAAACAAAACATACAATCAATACTGCTCTCATGCGATATCCTTCTTTGAATTAGTTGTCGGATTTTACTTTGGTTTCATCAGGTTGTTGTTGCGCTGACTTGGGCAAGTAATGCAGCACCACTCTGTTTTCCTTTGTTAAGTATTTTTTGGCCACCCGCTGCAAATCTTCTCTCGTAATTTTCATAAAGCGATCCAACTCATTATTAATCAAACCCGCATCTCCATAATACACATGGTAGTTGGCCAACTGTTCGGCAATACCAATCATTGATGAATTACCTTGCACATAATCGCTCTCAATTTGGTTGCGCACTTTTTGAAACTCTTCCTCAGGAATAAGCTCTTCCTGCACCTTTATTATTTCTTCGTCCATACCTTTTTCCAATTCATCCACGCTTACACCCACATTGGCCAAGCCAAAAGCAATGTATAAGCCTGGGTCTTCTGATGAGAATGGGAATGCCTGTACGACATAGGCCTTCTTTTGTTCGTCCACCAGTGATTTGTACATGCGTGAACTTTGACCTCCACTTAACACCGTACTTAGCATGTTGAGTGCATAAGAATCAGGGGTTCCTTGCGCAGGCATATGATACGTCTGAATTACCGCAGGTAGCTGGATATTGTCAAATACCACATCCCTGATCTCTTCCTTTTGAGGCGGCTCTACAACAGTTGGCCTTGGTATGGGCTTTCCTCCCTTCTTGATGTCTTTGAAATATTTGTCAATGGCAGCTTTCGTCTCTTTAATATCTATATCACCTGCAATTGACAGCGTTGCGTTTTCAGGCACATAAAAAGTTTTATAAAAGTCGATGAACTCCTCCAGTGTTGCACTGTTCAAATGTTCCAGCGATCCGATTGTAGGCCATCGGTAAGGGTGAACCGTATACGCTCTCTTTAATATCTCTGTAAGAATACTTCCATACGGTTGGTTGTCCATCCGCTGGCGCTTTTCCTCCTTCACCACCTCTCTTTGTGTTTCAACGCCTTCGGGTTCAATCTTGGCGTGCATCATCCGCTCCGATTCCAACCACAGGCCTAGCTCCAATTGATTCGAGGGTAGAATTTCATAATAATAGGTACGGTCATTGGAGGTATTGGCATTGTTGGTACCGCCCGCATTGGTAATGTATTTATCGAACTCTCCTCTTTTTATGTTTTCTGATCCTTCAAAAAGAAGATGCTCAAAGAAGTGAGCAAATCCCGTTCTCTCCGGATCTTCATTTTTTGAACCCACATGGTACAAAACAGAAACAGCCACAATTGGCGTACTGTTATCCTGATGGAGAATAACATGCAACCCATTATCCAGATCGTATTCAGTGAATTCAATTTTTGGTGCCTGGGCTGTTGACCAAACCCAACCCACCATCATCACTACCGTCAAAAAATATTTTATCATAATGCTACTGCTCAATCAAATCCTTCAGCACACGCTGTTCCTGCTGGGGTTCTAACCTGGGGCCGAACTGTGAAACCACACGGGAAGACGCTAAAGATGCAATTTTACCCGCCTCAGCATAGCTATGTCCATGGGTAATTCCGTACAAAAATGCCCCTGCGAACATGTCTCCAGCCCCATTGGTGTCCAGCGCTCTTACTTTATACGGTTCAATCTCAATAAAGGTGTCACCATCAAAGATTAATGCGCCATTTGCACCTAGCGTAATGGCAAATTTCTTCGCGGCCTGCTTGATTTTTTCTCTGGCATCATTGAGGTTATCCGTCTCACTAAACATCAATGCTTCCTCCTCATTGCAAAAAAGCAGATCAACACTTGCACCCACTACTTGTTCGAAATTTTTGGAGAAGAAACGCAGCATGTTAGGATCGGAAAAAGTAAGCGCTGTATGTACATTGTTCTTTTCAGCGATCTTTTTAGTCTCCATAAGTGCATCTGTTCCTTTAGGACTAGCTACCAAATAGCCCTCCAGGTATACATAGGATGAATTGATAATCGCTTCCTCATTGATTTGATCGGGAGAAAGAAATGAACTCATCCCTAAAAAAGTATTCATAGTACGATCAGTATCAGGAGTTGTCATTACCAGACATCTACCGGAATGACCTTGCGGGCAATCTTCATAAGTTAGATTTGTGTCCACCCCATTACGCTTCATGTCCTCCAGAAAAAACTTACCCAACTCGTCCTTTGCTACCAGACAGGAGTAGTAACTTTTTCCTCCAAATTGATTTACACCTATAACCGTATTTGCCGCAGAACCCCCTGCAGACATTCTGCTTTTCTTACTGTCTATGGCTTTCATCAGTTGCAACTGACGTTTTTCATCCACCAGCGTCATCACCCCCTTTTCTATTTCATTTTGCTCAAAAAAGGCACTATCCACTTCAGTTACAATATCCACAAGGGCATTACCAATGCCGTACACATCATATTTTTTACTCATAAAATCATTTTTTAATCCAGTATGCAAGAATACTTATTTTAACGCTGAAAATCGGTATTCGGTAATCAGTAAACAGTATTCAGTGCCTATCGTTTTGGGACAATGTTCAACGTGTTGGTAAACTGCTTGGCACGGTTGGGATAGTCTGTGATAAAACCATCTACTCCCATTCCCTTTAACGCCAACATTTCAGAAACCTCGTTGACCGTCCATGGTATTACTTTAATGTTCTTTTCGTGAAGCGCTTTCACTTTGGCCTGATTGATATTGCGATAGTAAGGAGAATAAATAGCAGGATTAAATCCAAGCTCTTCGAGATGCGCCTCCACAGATCTCTTGCTTTCAACCAAAGCAGCTAATCTTATGTCGGGGTATTTTTCATGCCAATATTTCAAAACACGAAAATCAAAAGATTGAATTACAATTCGATCCAGTGGAAGGTATTCATCAAGCAATTGGTAAACCATATCTGAGAATTCTGCCGGAGCCGGATGAAACTTCCCATCACCATCTTCACCCGATTTGATTTCGATATTGTAATCCACTTCGAATAGTGTATAACTTTTTATGTGATCTTCAATGGCTACAATTACATCCTTTAATAAGGGCTTGGTGACACTCATTTTTACCTGTTCAGGAAATCTATTATTCCCCAAGGAGCCACAATCAAATTGGGTGACCTCCTCATAGGTCATTTGATAAATGTTAAAATCCTTTTCTTCTCTTTTAGTGTAAGCATTGCCTGAGGGGTTGAGACAGATCGCTGATGACATCCAAGGCTCATGTGAAACAATGATTTGACGATCTTTTGTAACCGCCAGGTCCATCTCCACTGTTGTTACACCAGAATCAAGCGCTACCAGGAATGCAGGAATAGTATTTTCCGGTCTGAGTCCACGAGCGCCACGATGCCCCTGTACGTCAAACGTGGGGAGTTTCTTTTGTGAAAAACCTACTGAAGGGAGCATAATTGCGAAGATCAGGACAACTGGTATTAATCTCATCCGTCAAAGATAAAATTAATCCGGGATTCCTTAAGCAACTATCTTCTAATCATATGCCCACGAGTTCCTGCCATTGGATTAAGTTGTTTATTTAAAGCATAGGTAAAGCTTGCCATAAAATATCTTCCAATATTATTTGAAGTTCTTTGCTCCAGATAATTGGTGTTTGCTGTTTGGTTTATGTTAATATTCTTATCCAGTAAATTATTTACACCTACTTTAAATTCTCCTTTATTTTTAAACAAAAATCTCGAAAATGAAATATTCAGGAGCGGGATGGTCTGGCTAAATCCTGTGGTTCTGCTGCTATAATCCATGAATTGAAATTGCGCATTGAACTGATAATTCTTCAACATTTTGAGGTTCGACTCCGCCTCATACGTTTTGTTAAGAAACGATTGATCCTGTACATCAAATTGATACTCCGATTTCTGTTCCTCTAAGGAAGCACTTAGGTCCAGGTTATACACCTCATCAAGGGAAAGTGAATACCTAACCATTCCTCCCAATGTTGTTCTCTGAATTGAGTTCTCCACAGTATTTAATAGAGTGATCCCATTAGAACTAACAGCGCTTGTTCTAATACCCACACGACTTTTTATGACTTTTAATGGAAATCCGAAATGCATAGTGGCATCGATGGAATAGTTGTTCTTTACGTTCACTGGTTTTGTTGTACGAATCAGATTCTCATCTACTTGCTGGGAGGTAGAAATCGCATCTGTGGTGTAGGTGGCATTCACAAAAGAAAAGAAATTGATAAAAGTGCCCGGATCAAATAAAGTAAAACTTCCCCTAAGTTGATGGGAATAACCAGGCTGTAGCTCCGGGTTTCCAAGCACCAGATTTAGCGGGTCATTATTATTCACTACTGGTTGCAAGTCCTGAATATTCGGCTCCTGCATTGCGGTTTCGTAATCAAGACTGAAATGTTTGAAATTAGAAAAATCATAATTAAATCTCATTGTAGGCAACACATTGCTGAATGACCTATTAATAGCAGTCTCTTGATAAATCAAGTCTCCATTAAGTTGAGTGCTCTGCCATGCTGCCCCTAGGGAGAAATTAAATTTTTGCCTGATAAGCCTTAGGTTAAGGCCAGGACGGTTAAATATATATTTGCTTGCATATTTATTACTAAGTAGTGAGTCAAATGTTTGTATTGTTCCTGACTCATCCCAAACAGAACGATTCACATCATTTGCATTGACACCATAGCTATAATTCACCTCCAGGTACTTGCGGCCGCCCAAAGGCTCAGTATAAGAGGATGTGACTGCATAAGACAACGCTTCATTCACTTGGCTATTCGATTGAGTTATATTCTGTGTTTCTGAAGACCCAACATAAAACTGATTCAATGAACCCACACTCCCCACATTGTCAAAATCGTTAATCGCAAGGGATGTGTTAACAGAAAAAGATCTGCCTTTCTTAGAAAACTTGTGCCTGAATAGCAAATTCGAATTAAGATTCATTCCAGCACCATCCATAGTTGTTGTTCTGTCACTCTCATTTTGTAATACTCCGTTCACATCAAATGTTTGGCTTTGGCTCAAAATAGTTGATCTGCTATTCGAACTTGAAACACTGGCATTCAGTTTAACGGAGTTGGCAGAATCAATACGTTGATCAAAGATTAGATTAAGCCTATGGTTATTCGAAACATTCTTCTGCCTACTTGATTGATTAAATGTATAGTTACCTGTTGGCAGGTAATTAATTCTATTCAGAGAAGTTAAAACATCCTGATCGATATGATTATAGAAATAACTGCCGCCTAATTTGGTTTTGGGGCCAAAATCTCTGTTTAGATTTAAGCCACCAGCATAATTGGAAGTGATCCCATTTTGGTTATCTCCCAAATTAAGGGGCACACCATTCATATTATTATCATTTATTTCAATTCTCATACCCCCACCTCCCATCATTTGCTGAGATGATCCTGAGAAATTCATATAATCATCAAGAGAGAAGCCTTGCTCGTTGATGTTGTTGCCCATACCAAGAAATGATAGCTGCTTTGTTTTAGTGAACCGATTCATACTTGCCTTTGACTCAAACCTATCCGTTGTTCCCCCAGCGGCCATTAAACTACCAAATGCCCCATTTCTTTTCTCTTCCTTTAATTCCAGATTTATGGTTTTTTCTCGCTGTCCATCATCTATTCCTGTAAACTCAGCCTGATCAGATTTTTTATCAAATACCTGCACCTTGTCTATCGCATCAGCAGGCAGGTTACGTGTTGCCAATTTTGGATCACGGCCAAAAAACTCCCTACCATCCACAGTAACACGCTGCACATTTTCACCTTGTGCCTTTACTGTTCCGTCATTTTCTACTTCCAATCCAGGTAATTTTTTGAGTAAATCCTCAACACTCGCGTTTGCTCTTGTTTTAAAAGATCCTGCATTGAACTCAATGGTATCCTGCTTAACCGTCACTGGGGCCTTCTCTCCTGCAACCACAAGCTCTTCTAATTCTTTAGTCGCAATACGCATTGCTATATTTCCCGTCTGAATATCTGATTCATTGATGTCAACATTTTCCACAAAGGTTTGAAATCCCACAAATGTGATTTTCAATTGATACGCTCCCTTGTTTATTCCCTTTAATCTGAAAAAACCCTTGTCATCGGATACTGTAAAATTAACAAGTGATGAGTCGGTTCTATTTAACAACATTACGGTAGCAGACGAAAGCGGATTTGCATCTGGATCTATCAAACTTCCTGTAATCGATACCTTCTGAGCGTAGGACAAATGTGCAATCAAACAAAAACTAATTAGTAAAATTTTATTCATAGCAATGGGAGTAATTAATGTGGTATGTGTTTTTAATTCCGAATTATCATACCTCCATGAGCACCCATTTTCTTCATTTGTTCATCCACTATTATTTTAAATTCATCATCAGTTGTTTCTTGTCCTCCCTTTGGGATTTTCATTTCATTATTTTTCAGCGCTTTAAGTTCAATTTGTTTTGCTTCATACACTTGCTCCTCATTATTTATGTCAAGTGCCAAAATTGCCCCAGGTAAAGTATAGTAAGTATTTGGGCCAAGGAAAGCTCTTAGTTTGTCCGTGTACCACGCAGTTATGGTTTGCCCATCTTCCGTTGTATAATATGCTTGCTTGCACTCATACCCTAGAATAATTTTTGTTTCATCAGAAAATTTCCATGGCGCAATTTCCATTGACTTCGTGATGAGGTAATTTTTACCCATGAACTCTCTCTTGTTCGTGGCTGTTTTAGACTCACTATTCAAATAGAATTCAAAATAGGGCCTTGCTATTTGTACGCGCATACCTCCTCCATTGTCAAGTTCATCCAGATCATCCTCAATCACAGGTTTATAGACAGATTCCGTGGCATTGAAAAATAATTGCTCCTTGGAAGTTCTGAACTGAGGCATCATTTTTTTCATTTCCTCCCTCTCTGGTGGCAACCTCCGATGCAAATTTGTTTTAGATTCATAAGTTATTACTCCTTCCATACCTTGTGAAAAGGCCTGGGAAGCTGCAAGCACAAGGGTTATTATTCCAATCAACAGAACTATCTTTTTCATTACGGCATTTGTTAAGTTCAAATAATTTTAAATTTCTTATTCCAATGTACGTGGCTATTCCAATGAGAAGAGTTAAATGACCTGAATGGAATGTTAATTAAGGTTAAAAGCGAATCACAAAACGATTTTGCGCGTACCTTTACATAGTGGCACATCACAAAAATTCAATTACTCTCTTTTTTATTATTAGCAGTATCATACTGCTGTTTACTTTAGAGGTATTCTGGCTAAAGATGGAGTATGAAGATGAGCTGAATCGGTTTAATCGCGAAACACATATGCTTTTGCGTAACACCGTATTTGAATTGAATGACTCCCTTATTCACAGGCAGATTCTCACAGCCGAAAATAAGGGTCAACCCATTAAAAGAATTGACTCGATTCGATCTATACCAAAAAAGTTTGCCTTAAAGGTCTTGAAAGATAGCACAGACACTACCCAGGCAAGAACCTTTCAGGGGAATGATCTAAATGAAAGCGGGCATAAAGTAAAAGGATTCGTGTTTAATTATTCGTTGGGTTTTCAAGATGAATTGGATAAAGAGGTAATAGAAAAACAATACCTCACTGAGCTTTCAAAAGCGGGATTTGATTTACCTACTCGGTTAGTATTTGTGAGTGCTCAAACCTTGCACAATGATGACCCCATCTTGATATCAAGTCAAATGGTTCATACCCCTAGCGGGGTTTTTAAATTAGAATTTTCAGAATTAAGCCAGTTGTTGCTAAGAGGAATTGCTCCACAGATTTCATTTTCAATCGTCTTAAGTTTGCTGGTGATCGGGTCTTTTATTCTCCTTTATCGAAGTCTAAGGCTTCAACAGCGATTAGTAGTAATCAAAGATGATTTAATAAGTAATATTTCGCACGAATTAAAAACACCAATAACAACTGTAGGTGTTGCCCTTGAGGCTTTGAGAAATTTCAAAGGACAAAAAGACTCAATTACCTCTAATGAATATATTTCGATTGCTGAAAATGAGCTGAAACGTTTGACCATTTTAACTGACAAAGTGCTAAATACTTCACTTGGTGAGAGCAATGCTGTCAGCTATAATCTGCAATCCATTGACTTTTCTGCTGTGGTGAAAGAAATAGTTCAATCCTTCAAGCTCATATCTGAAAAGCATGGCGCAACAGTAACATTAAAAATTGAGGAGGGGGATTATCATGTTTTGGGGGATTCAGATCATTTATCAAATGCATTATTGAATCTCCTGGACAATGCATTGAAATACTCTGAGGGTAAGCCCGAAATTACCATTCATCTTTCAATTGAAAACAATAAAATCCAATGCTCCATAAAGGACAATGGTATTGGTATAGCAAAAGAATATCATTCAAAGATCTTTGATAAGTTTTTCCGCGTTCCTACTGGCGATCTTCATTCAGTAAAGGGATATGGACTGGGTTTAAGTTATGTACGAAAGGTTATCCATCAGCATAAGGGAAAAATTACTTTATCAAGCGATTCCGAAACTGGTAGCACTTTCATTATAAGTTTATCCCGAGATGAAGGTAAAAAATAAAATTCTATACGTTGAAGACGAGCCTTTCCTTGGAAGAATTGTAAAGGAAAGCCTTGAAACAAGGTCCTTTTCTGTCTCCATGACCGACAATGGAGCGCAAGCCATCTCGCTTTTTAATTCCGTTCAGCCAGATCTATGCGTTCTCGACATTATGTTACCAGGTAAAGATGGCTATACTATTGCAAATGAAATTAGATCCCTCAAAAAAAATATTCCTATCATTTTTGTCACAGCAAAAACACAAACAACAGATTTGATTAAAGGGTTTGAATCCGGTGGAAATGACTACATCAAAAAACCGTTTAGTATAGAAGAACTACTGGTTAGGATTAACAACCTACTACACTTATCGAAGGCAAAACCTCAAATAGCCCAAGAAGTAATCTCCTTCGGTGGAAGTCAATTCATACCTTTACGTTACACTTTAACAGTTAAAGGTGAAATAAAAAAACTGTCCCACCGTGAAGCAACGCTTCTACAAATGTTGTGCGATAGTCAAAATACTCCGTTAGATAGAAAAGACATCCTAATGGAAATTTGGGGAGATGATTCATTTTTTAACTCCCGGAATTTGGATGTATACGTGACCAAAATACGCGAATACCTGAAAGCAGACCCTGATGTAGAGATCATTACTATCAAAGGGCATGGATATCTGTTTTCTATTAATAATTAGAAATTTTATTTATCCTCATTTTTTTACCTATTTTAACTACATTTAGGTATAAATACTATGAAAAAGTTTCAACTAGGTGAATTTGAGGAGATCGTCTTACTGACCGTCTCCATCTTAGAAAATGGCTATGGTGTATCAATAAGGAAGGATATTGAAGATCGATTATCGCGAACTGTAAGCATGGGAGCCCTACAAACCGCGCTGAAGAGAATGGAGGATAAAGGTTACGTAAAATCAATCCTCGGTGAAGCAACTGCCGAAAGAGGGGGGAAAAGAAAGCGTTACTTCACCATTACAGCTTACGGTATAAAAGCACTAACGCATACCATGAAGGTGCGCTTGCAACTTTGGCAGGCTGCACCCGGTCTTTCGTTAGAATTGTAATCCCCGGTGCTATGAAGAAAGCAATGTTCGGTATACTGAGATGGATGATTCGACCTGCCTATCTGGAAGATATTGAGGGCGACTTGCACGAATCATACCATGAATGGAAAACTAAATTCGGAAAAACTAAAGCAAACCGGCTACTCACCATTGAAGTTTTAAAACTTATGCGATGGCGATTAGTAGGTTTCAAATCTGAAAGGTCCAGAGTAAATCAAAAAGCTATGATTACCAACTATTTCAAAATTTCGTTTCGCAATCTGTTAAAGTACAAGGGGAGCAATTCCTTAAACATCATCGGCCTCTCCTTTGGTATTGCTTGCTGTGTTTTGTGTTATCTGCATATTCAATTTGAATTGAATTTTGATCGATTCAACACCAACTACAATTCGATCCATAGACTTGTTGCTGGCAATCCCGCAGACGATAAATTCTGGGTTAAAGTTGCAGCCCCTATGTCTCCCACTTTTAAAAGCCAAATTCCAGAAATAAAAGAATATGTCAGACTGGCCAATGCCTCCTATAATCCTAAAGTGTTGGTTGCCCACGAAAACAACAACTATCTGGAACCTAACTTTCTTATGGCTGATCCCTCCCTTTTTACAATTTTCGACTTCCCTGCCCTTGAAGGAGATCCACAAAAATCTCTTCAGGATTTGAATACGGTTGTCATTACAGCATCTATTGCTAAAAAATTATTTGGCAATGAAAGCGCTCTGGGGAAAGTCATTCAACTCAAAGACAATGGCATTGATTTTCAAGTAGGCGCAGTAGTAAAAGATACTCCGGAGCAATCTCATTTGAGATTTGATTACCTTATCTCGTTTGAAAACCTGGATAGAATTCTTGGTGAAGGAAATTCTACATCGTGGGGAGCGTACAATTATTTTGCTTACGTGCAACTTCACAACACAGCAAGCGTACCCGAAACACAAAAGAAAATTCACGAAGCCAAGCATTCTCTACCCAACAGAGAACTTACTTTCGAATCTATTTATCTGCAGTCGCTAAAAGATATTCATTTTCAAGACAATAGGGGAAATCAACTTCCTTCCTATGACAAAAGATATATTTATGTTTTTGCGACCATAGCACTTAGCCTCCTGGTGATCGCGTGCATTAATTTTATTAATTTATCTATTGCACTTTCCATCAAACGCATAAAAGAGGTGGGTGTAAGAAAAGTGATGGGTGCCAACCGTTCACAGCTTATTCTTCAATTCATCAACGAAGGAATCGTTACTGCTTTTATCTCTCTAGGATTGGGCTTGATATTATTGGAAGGGGCCCTACCCTTTATCAATTCATTATTCGGCTCTGAATTAACTACCCACTACACTGATTTTCATTTTTTACTTTTTAGCTTTGGGATTACCCTTGTCGTTGGATTTATCTCCGGCAGTTACCTGGCTTTCTATGTAAGTGGCCATCAAGCATCCTCCATTCTAAAAAGTGGGCTAAAAAATGTTCGCGGTGGATTAAGCCTTCAAAAGGCTCTGGTATTTATTCAGTTCAGCATTTCTATCATATTAATCGTATGCAGCTTTATCATCAGCAATCAGATGAATTTCCTCCAGGGGAAAAATCTTGGATTTAACCATGATCAGGTGATTACTGTTCCTTTGAGTTCGGCTCTCACCCATCAAAGTGTAGAGGAATTAAAAAATCAATTGCACCAAACATCCAGCGTGGTTGATGTTGCGGCATCCAGTTTTACGCCCGGTACAGCCAATTGGAATCAAACCGTATGGTGGGAGGGGCAGACTGATCCCGTATCAATGTTTATCATCTCCGTAGATAAGGACTTTCTAAGAACAATGGGCATTTATTTGATAGAGGGAAGTATGGCGCAAATTGAATCCAGCAAAGAAACTCAATATATTCTTAACCAATCTGCTATAGATTTAATAGGATGGAAAAAGGCAACAGGGCGATCTTTCTCTCCCTTCGGAGAAAACAGAAAACAACCCATCGCAGCGGTGACTTCCAATTTTAATTTTATGTCGCTTCATTATCAAATAGCTCCATTGGTGTTGGTAATCTCTGATGATTTTGCGCTGAACCAACTTTGTATAAAAGTGGCTGGAAGCGATATGCCTTCTTCCATTGCTTCCATCGAGGAAACTTACCAACAGGTTTTAGGTGATATCCCTTTTGAATATGCATTTATGGATGATCGCATCAATCAGTTGTATGAAAAAGAGACAAGAGTGAAAAGGATAGTTTCCGCGCTGACTATTGTAATTGCAGTATTTGCCTTACTGGGCGTTTACGGGCTCATAAGCTTCAGCATTGAAAATAAAACCAAGGAGATTGCCATCAGAAAAGTATTGGGGGTAGGTCCAAAGGATTTGCTAATACTAATTTCCAAGTCGTACTACAAGCTCATGTTTATTGCCTTCCTGGTTGCTGTACCTATTGTATTGAAAGTAATGACCCAATGGCTTAACAATTTTAGTTATAAGGTAGATATCAACCCCTATTGGTATGTGATTGCCTTCATTACTGTTATGCTCTCCATCACCCTTATTGGAATGATAAAGTTCATTTCCCTAAGAGAAATAAATCCCGCTCAGGCACTAAAAAATGATTAAAAAAAAGGAGGTTATTGGCCTCCTTTTTTTATCTGATAAAGTATTATTAAATCTTAATACCAAAGCAAAGTCCGGTTCTAAGGCCAAATCCGTCAAAAGCTCCAGTATCAAATGTATCAGTACCTGATTTTACTTTGACACTACCTGACGAATAAGATGGTCCGAGAAAAATATCAAGAACTACCTTTTCTTTAAACACCCATTGCTTTCCTAATATCAAGCCTCCTCCAAACGAACTATAGTCGGCTTCATTGTTACCAAAATCATCATCCTTTAAGTTAAAGCTTTGGTACCTTACGAAAGGTGCCACATAAACACCCTCGGGTGCTTCGGACTCAGATAAGTAAAAGCGATATTCTGGAGTTAACCCGAATCCTTTTAGTGCGGTTCCCCCTGTTGACGCCCCTGTATAAAAGAACCCTAGCTGGAAGCTGCTGCTTTCATTCAGTACTTTCTCATACTGTAAATTAAGGGTCTTTACGATTGGGCTCAAAATGTTAATTTTCACAGTACTCTGTGCATTAACTTTGCTTGCCCCAACCGAAAACAGAACCAGCAAAACTGGTACCAGAAAATTTTGTTTGAGTAGTTTTTTCATAAGAAAAATTAAAGTTGGTTATGCTCACCAATAACCACAAACTATGCCACAAAACCTAAAAAATTTTAGATTGTGGGTAATCCTTTACTTATATAAGCAAGAAAAGCCCCCGCCCTATTCAGGAATCAACCCTTAAAACCCACCTTTTTATGTGAACCATCACAGAAGGGCTTATTGCCTGAAGCACCACAGCGACAGAATGCCGTTACCTTATTCTTTTTTAGGGATTTTCCTTCAGCAGTTGTAATGGTAAGATTTCCATACACCATTAGAGGTCCATCCTGAGCCATCTCAATAATTGTTTCAGATTGTACACTTTCGGGCAGTTCTTCTTCATTGTTCATTAAATAGCTCAGTGCACCGGAAGGACATTTTTTTATCTGCTCCACAATTTTCTTTGTGCTGGCTCCTTCTGCATTTACCCATGGTCTGTTTTTAGGATCAAACACACTGCTTAATCCGTGAAAGCAATTTTTAGAATGAATGCACATAGCTGGCTTCCAAACTACTGTTACTTCACCATTGGAATATTTCTTTGTAATGTCTTTCATAGGTCAAAAGTTTAGTCAGCGGTATTTTAATTATTTAGAGTATCAAAAAACTTCATTCATTACAAATTCATCCTGTGGCTTTCTCCGTCTTGGTGCTACCTCCCTTTGTTTTAAATTTTCCGGTAGTTGCTCTGGGTCTCCAGGATAACCAATGGCCATGATCACGCCTATCTCATAGTGATCCGGTACGTTAAAATCAAGTCTCACTTTTTGTGCATCATAACCTCCCATCTGATGCACGTTCAAACCCATTTCAGTGGCTTGCAAGGATAAAAACGCATTGGCTCCTCCAAGGTCATATTTAGCTGTTGTATTTGTTCTGTCGTTTCTCTCAAAAGATTTTCGAGCCAAACTCAGCACAAGAAGTGGCGCATCCTTCACCCAAATTTTGTTTCCTTCCATCAGCGTATCGAACAACTTATTCCAGAGTTCACCCTGATCCTTCGTAGCATATAGATACGACCATGGTTGTTCGTTCATACTGGAAGGAGCCCATCGCGCTGCTTCAAACAGCGAACTGATTTTCTCCTGCTCCACTGGTTTATTCAGAAAAGATCTTTTACTTCTCCTCTGTTCAATTAAACTATTTACAGGAAATTCTACTTTACTTAATTGACGTTCTATCATCTCTTTATCTTAAAAATAATATCTTAAATATTTATTTAATCCTCAATGAGCACGCCCATTTTTCCCATCTGATAATCGCGCATTGCTTCCATAATTTGCGTTTGTGAATTCATCACAAAAGGCCCGTGCGACACCACCTCTTCATTAAGCGGCTCACCGCTTAAAAGCAAAACACATGTGTCATCTAATGCTTCCAATGATATCCCTTCTCCATCGTTTTTAAAATGGACAATATGAAGCTCCTCTACTTGTCCAAATCCACTTACATTCAATTTGCCATCCAATAAATAGATCATTGCATTATGGCTTTCAGGGATAGGAATTGAAATTTTCCCTCCTTTTTTAAATTCAAGCGTAGCAGAATTGACAATTGTCTGTGATGGAACAGGGCCTTTTATTCCCAGGACTTCTCCGGAAAATATGCGGGCGCTTACTTTTCCATCCTCGCTGGTTGTGGTGGGTGCCTCTTCCGCACTTAAAGGAAAGTACGCGGGTTGATCCATTTTATTTTTGGCAGGTGTATTTACCCATAATTGAATAATTTCCTGCCGACCCCCGATTTCGTGAATGTTATCTGTTGGGCGCTCACTGTGGATGATCCCCATTCCTGCATTCATCCATTGAACACCGCCTGCATATACATTGCTGTCATTGCCACGGCTATCCCGATGATGAACACCACCTTGAAAAATAAAAGTAACAGGAGAAAAACCCCGATGAGGATGCGGGCCCACTCCGGCACTTCCCGGCTTCAAATGTTTAGGAGCTTTTATGTTGGCATGATGCAACAATAAAAAAGGATCAATTTGCTCAACTTGCTGTGTTGGAAGCGGTTGCCGAATGGGCATACCTCCCATATCTACCTGATGTGCAAAAAGCAACCGTGCTACTGATCTATTCTTCATTTTCATATTCATTTATTTCATAGGTACTTCTATCAACAATATTTCTGCATTAGAGTTTGCTGTAATAGAAAACTCATCTACTTCCCAAATTCCCAAACCATCTCTTTTGTTCAGTTGTTGATCATTGATGGCGACTTTCCCATTGAGTACAAATACATATACACCATTGCCCTTTTGATGAATAGTATAGTTACTATTAAAACCGTTTTCAAAATTGCCAAGGTGCAACCATGCATCCTGATTGATAGTAACTCCAGGGTCTGTTTCAACAGGACTTACAATTTGCTGAAGCTTATTAACCCTTTCATTCGGATCAAATGTTTTTTGATCATATCGCGGTGCAATGTTCCTTACTTTCGGAAATATCCAGAGTTGAAGAAAGTTGACCTTCTCTCCCTTGTTTTTATTGTATTCTGAATGCTGAACTCCCGTACCAGCACTCATGATCTGGACATCATTTTGTTTGATCACTGTGGTATTCCCCATGCTGTCTCTATGCTCCAAATCGCCAGACAGAGGAATTGAAATAATTTCCATATTGTCATGGGGGTGCTTGCCAAAGCCCATTCCTCCTTCCACAAAATCATCATTCAACACCCTTAGGGCTCCGAAGTGCATCCTTTCTTCATTATAGTAATTGGCAAAACTAAAAGTGTGATTTGTGTCCAACCAGCCATGATTGGCATGACCTCGGGTATCTGATTTATGCAATGCAGTTTTCATTTGTTTCTACTATTTAAAGTCTATATGTGTTTAAACGTGAATTCTAATATAAAGATACATACAATTATTGTATATACAACTATTTATGAAATCTTAATCATATATCTACAAACATGAAACAAATAAATTACATTCACGTTTGTAGAACTAACATGTAAATACCTATGAAAGGAGCTTATTTAGGCGAATTAGAAGAACTCATCTTATTAACTGTAGGGGTATTGTATGAAAACGCCTATGGCGTTGCCATTAAGGACGAAATCGAAAAACAGGTTGGGAGAAAGTTAAACATCAGTGCAGTGCACGCAGTACTCAAACGATTGGAAGATAAAGCGTTGATCAATTCCTCGATGGGTGGAGCTACTGCTGAACGAGGAGGAAGAAGAAAAAGGCTTTTTACACTTACCACATTGGGCAAAAAGGCACTGGACCAGGCCAATGAGGTTCGCACCCAGCTCTATAATCAAATCCCGAAAGTCGCTTTACAATTCAACACCTACTAAGATGAACGTACCACCAAAATGGGCTGATCGATTTTTGGAATGGTACTGTAATCCTGACCTGTTAGAAGAAATACAGGGAGACGTTCATGAACTTTATCAAATACGATTAGAAGAAGAAGGTAAATCCAGTGCACGAAGAAAATTTCTCTGGGATGTATTTCGGTTTTTACGCTGGTCCAATATCAAAAGAACAAAACAGACTCATTCATCAAATTCATTTACCATGTTAAGCAGCTATCTCAAACTTGGATTCAGAAATGCCATTCGCAACAAATTGACATCGTCAATTAACTTATTCGGGCTGGCCCTGGCATTGGGAGTTGCCATTACCATTTTTGCGTTCGTTGATTACATGTTCAACATGGACTCCTTTCATAGTAATAGTGACCGCGTGTATCAAATCACCAATCTTGTTAAAAACTCAGGTGATAATAACAGCGACAATTGGAGTGACTCCCCTATTCCATTAGCTCCAGCTTTAATGGAAGACAACCCCTCCATTGAATCCTATACACGAGTTGAATTCGAACAAGGCGCCATGCGCTATAACGAAACTGTTTTTAATGAGTCCATTTGGTTTGTAGATCCTTCCTTTTTGGATATTTTTTCATTTCCCCTCCAATATGGAAATATCAAAACACTCAACAATCCTCAAGGAATTGTTATCACCAAACCCATTTCAGAAAAATATTTTGGAAACATCAATCCGGTTGGAGAAGTCTTCTCCATTAAATTCAGCAACGGCACCAAAGAAGAATTCACCGTAGGTGCAGTACTCAACGACCTGCCAGGTAATTCAAGCATTCGATTTGACAATCTCATTGCAATGAATGCTTTTGAAAACCTGAAACCTGAAGATGCCAATGATTGGAGTTTCTTTACCGATGCCACCTTTATCATGTTAAAACCCAGCCATCAGATATCAGAAGTTTCTTCCCGTATGGATAAATATAAATCCATCCAAAATGAGGCTAGTCTCAATTGGCCGATAATTGAATTTAAATTTTACTCTTTAAATGGTCTTTCACGAAAAAATAATGAGATCTCTCAAGAGATATCACAAGGTGCACACCCGGCTGGAATGATTGCCCTGGGCACAATTTCATTAATGTTGTTGCTATTAGCATGTTTTAATTATATGAACATTTCGGTTGCAACCGTTACTACCAGGCTTAAAGAAATCGGGATTAGAAAAGTAGTTGGCGGACGAAGGAAAGAACTCATCATGCAATTTCTTACCGAAAATCTAGTACTCTGTATGGGGTCAATGATGCTAGGAGTTCTCATGGCTTATCTTTTCTTTATGCCCGGGCTTAGTTCGCTTTTCCCGATAACCGTTTCATTTTCCACCATCTCTTTGTTTGACTTCAGCATCTTCTTTATCTCATTACTCGTTTTTGTAGCTCTTATCTCAGGGGCTTACCCTGCACTTTATATTTCATCTTTTCAGCCAGTGAATATACTGCGAGGCAAAGAAAAGTTTGGCCAAAAGAGTTTATTCAGCAAAGCCCTTCTCACCACGCAATTCATCCTTGCCTTCACAACCATTATCGCCTGCTTTGTATTTATCGCGAATAGTCTAAGTTTAAAAAACAAAGACTGGGGGTATGACCATGATCAGACCTATGTAGTTCCTACAGAAAATTACGAAACTTACATTGCCATGCGGGATGGTGTACGCCAAAACAAAAACATCCTTAATTATGGTGGAGCCGTCAACAGCCTGGGTGAAAGTGCTACCAGAACCTCCGTAACCTACCAGGAAGAAAAATTATCGGTCATGATGTTCAAAGTTGGGTTTAATTACCTGGAGACCATGAACCTCCGACTCAAGGAAGGCAGACTATTTGATGAATCCATTCAATCCGACCATTCCGAATCCGCAATCATCAACACGGTGTTTGCGGAAAAGATGGGATGGGATAATCCAATAGGCCAGAGTTTCGAATATGATAGTGTAAAGCGTTTTGTGGTAGGTGTAATAGAGAAGTTCCACTACTACGATTTCTATGCATCCGTTGATCCCGTTATGTTTCTCATCACACCGGAAGAAAACTTGAAGTACCTGGCTGTAAAAGTTGAAGCCGGGTCTCTCACCGACACTGAAGATTACTTAAAAAGTATTTGGAAACAAGTTGCTCCAGATGATCCTTACGCGGGATATTTTCAAGACGCAGTATTTGAAGGGTTTCATAGAGACAATAACAGCAATATGAAATTGTTGATGTTTGTATCCATTGTTACAATACTCCTCTCTTGCATGGGTTTATTTGGTTTGGTCTCTTACAATATCACTCGTAGGATGAAAGAATTCAGCGTTCGAAAAATATTTGGAGCAAGCGTAAATCACATATTTAAATTGATGAACAAAGATTACATCTGGATTTTGTCCATCGCTTTAGTCATTGGAGCCCCCTTAGGTTTCTTTGGCATTAATAGTTTAATCGAAGTGATCTACCCGGAACCTATTGAAACCAGTGCCGTGCCCTTCGTGACTGGAATTGCCATTATGGTGGTAACAGTAGCGATCACCGTGAGTAGTCAAATCAGACGGGTAATAAAAAACAATCCGTCTCAAACACTAAGAAATGAATAAAAACGAGTGAGTACTTTGCCCCAACATAGCTCATCACCGCCCTAAGTTTAGCGTAGCTGTATTTGGCTTCGAGTTTACCAAATAAATCTTTTGACGTAAATCCCTTCGGTAAATCTTCGATGGCCTTAGAGATTAGCTTTACCTCTTCTTCTTTAATAAAATCAAATATTTCTATTTGGCCATTTTGAACTGCCTTCGCCAAATGACCTTCGATTGTACCGGGCACCAACTCTCTTTCCTTGGCAATCGTTTCAATATCCTTGCCTTCTTTCCACATCAGCAGAGTAATATCATACGTACTTGGTCCATCCTTCTTCCTTCCCTTTTTCTTACCGGATCCTTTTACAGAATCTGGAAATTGAGCTTTAATTTCTTTTAGAAGATTTTCTCTTTCTTTTAATCGCGAACGGGTCAATTCAGAAAAATCAAACGATTGATTACCATTTAAAATACCTTCAATCAATAGTTGTGACTTATCTACCTCCTCCAATGATTTCGAAAACAATTGATCCAACTCTTCCAAGTTATTCAAATAGGTCTTTACACGTTTGTGTTGTTTCATTTCCGCTGTGTGGGTCAACAGCATTTTTACGTTCTCTTTAAGAATGCTTTTATAATAACCACTCCCCTTCTTGATGCGTTCCAGCAATTTTTTCTGGTCATCAGCCTTCAGAAGGCTTTGTAATTGCCATCTAAACTTCTCCGTATTCTCTTTCTCCTCCTCTAAGGAACGAGAAATTTGCTCCAGTACGGGCTGCATGCTTACTTCTTTAAGCGATACAGTTTTTGTTTTTGTGATGTATCCAATTTCTTTCACTAACCCACTAAAGTCAAAGGTCTTGTCAATCAGAAAAGAAATGAATTCTGATTGCTTCTGCTTCATTACCTTAGGCAACTCCGAAGGCTTGTTGTTATTTTTACTAAAGGAAACAATCTGATTATCTGCACTGATCACCCCGGGGTGTATGTGAGACCGAAGAATCAATCCCTCCAATGATCTGAGTCGTGATAGTGCTACATAGACCTGTCCGCCAGTAAAAGCCTGACCCACATCAACAATTGCTTTTTCAAAAGTGAGTCCCTGGCTTTTGTGCACTGTTATCGCCCATGCCAGCTTTACCGGATACTGAGAAAAACTCCCCACCACTTCATCATCCAAATCATTCGTGTTTTTATTAATGGTGTACTTTTTATTCTCCCATTGCTCTCGTTTTAGTTTAAAAGAAGTATGGCTTTCTGCCAGTATTACTTCCACAGCATCTCCTTGAATTTTGTCTACCGTTGCGAGCTTTCCATTAAAGTACATTTGGTTTTCACTGTCATTGCGAATGAACATAATCTGTGCCCCTTCCTTCAACTCCAATCGTTCCTGAACGGGAAACATTGACTCCGGGAAGTCACCTTCAATTTGCGCTTCAAAAAAGTGTGAATCCGATGGCAACTCCTGCAAAGCAGTTTTATTCATTTCGTCTGCCTTGTAATTGTGTGTAGTAAGCGTGATTACTTCCTTAACTCCTTTAATTTCTTCTTCATTTTGAAAATGAGAATTCAGCTCATTAATATCTTTTTGCGTAGGAGTGTTATTTCTGAGGTTATTGAGGATGTTGATAAACACATCATCTTGTTGTCTGAATATTTTATCCAATTCTATATAAACAAATCCATCCTGTTTAAGTGCAATCGATTCGTAAAACCAGGCGCTTTGATAATAGCGTTGTAGCATACTCTCCTCATTTCTCCTCACAACTGGTGGCAGTTGGTAAAGATCTCCGATCAACAACAACTGAACACCCCCAAAACTTCTTCTGAAATTTCCTCTGGCTGATCGCAAACGGTAGTCAATGGCATCCAAAACATCTGCGCGTAACATACTTACCTCATCAATCACCAATAAGTCAATGGATCTCAATACCTGCTTCCGAACACTATTGAGAGGGTGTTTTCTTGCCAGTGTATTCTGAGTAAAAAAACCCTCTTCCCCATTAAAGTCTGATGGAATAGTACGATCAGGAAGAAATGTTCCTAGCGGGAACAAGAATTGAGAATGAATGGTAACACCACCTGCGTTAAGTGCTGCAATTCCTGTTGGCGCAACTATAGCAAATTGTTTGTGAGTGTGCTTTTCTAAATTTTTTAAAAACGTGGTTTTCCCCGTTCCTGCCTTGCCTGTGAGAAAAATATGGCCTGAGGTACTATTGATGAACTGAAGGGTTGTTTCAGCAAAGTGACTCATTTCTACATCAATATCCTCAGTCATAGCAGTTCTAGGAAAATACTATAACCGTAATTTATCCAATATTCTGTTCAGTTCAATGGCTTCTGCTTTGGTTATTGATTTTTGAATGGACAACCACTGGTCGTAGTCTTTATCAATATCAGACAATACCTTGAGTCCTTTTGCCGTAATGGAAATATCCACCTGTCTGCGGTTCGCCTCGCATAACTGGCGATCTACCATGTCTTTCTGCCTCAACTTCTCCACCAATCGGGTACAATTGCTGTTCTTTTCTATCATGCGTTCGGCTACATCCGCCAGGCGCATGGGGTTGGGGTGGCTACCCCTCAAAATCCTCAGCACATTGAATTGTTCAGGAGAAATATTGAATTTTTTGAAGTATGCTGCATTCCTGTTGTTCAGCCAACTGCTGGTATACAGGATATTGACCATCGCCTTTTGATGCTCATTGGTAAATTTCGTCTGTTTTACATCCTCCTCTAATCCCATAGTAGATTGACTTATGTAAATGTAGGTACTATTGTTGTTTATACAAATATTAAGTACATATCGGATAGTTATGTTGTAAATTGTAATATGAAAACCCTGTTTCTAGCCATAATACTTTTGATCACGGGTGCCGCATGTTCACCACAAGAATCTGACAAAAGCGACATGGAGAAAATTAACTGGCTGATGGGTCAATGGGAAAGGATCAATGTAAAAGAAGGTAGATCGGCTCATGAACGATGGGAAGCAGTAAATGATCAAGAGCTGAAAGGCTGGGGTGTTTCTTTTCGAGGCATAGACACTTCGTTTATGGAAGTACTTCGTATTGTTGAAAAGGAGGACACGTTATACTACGTTGCTGACGTTCCCGAAAATCCGAATCCGGTGTTCTTCAAATTTGAATCGATTACAGAGACTGGCTTCGTTTGCGCAAACCCTGAGCACGATTTCCCAAAAAGAATCGAATACCAGTTGAGAAGCGACACCCTTAAAGCCATTACATCCGGAGATGGCAAAGAATTAATTTTCGAATTTGTAAAATCAGCCTTTTAAGCTAGCGCTCAATACATCCAGGATAGAAAACATTGAACGGCTGAATTTCCGTTCTGAAAAGACCGTTTATTATAGCGATGTCATTGTTAATAATTTCCCTGGCCTTTTGTAATGTCTTAGCTGAGAAAACTATAATTCCTTTTTCACCAGCCCGTGCACCTAGTTTAATCGTTCCATTCTTTCTTAGTGCCGAGAGATGTTGGGAATGGTCAGAAAAATAGAGTTGATCGTTAGGTGTTTTATCAAAATCCCACGCAGGTCCGGTTGTATATGTCACGATAAACAAGCTATCATTTTGGTGATTCTCCTGGCTAAATGAAGGAATTGTTAATAGCAACAATAGGGCAATCAAAATTGTCCTTACCCCCTTAGTTACATTTAGCATCATAGGTTCTGAAATAGCGTGTGTCATTGAGATAAGTTTTTTCGTTCTCATAACTAAGTTGATAAGTATGAGTCTGTCCATTATTAAAAAGAAGCTTTAAAACCGGTTCGCCTTTACCGTTATTAATTACCTCCCAACTACCTTGACCATTTTTGTCTCCAGCATTACCTGCAAATGCACCTCCTGTATCAACGGAGAAACTATTGCTACTGTAATAGGAGAAATTGCTATTCGGGCAGAGTACAATCTCACTGTGCGAACTATAACTGCTGTAAGTACTGTAACCTCCAACAGATACTCCTCCGCTACTATAATTTGAGTTCATGTAGGTAAGCTTGGCGCCTTTAAGTGCATCCCTCCATTCTTGGGTAACAGGGGCTTCGATAGGTTCAGAAAATTGAATACTCATTGCAATTTGCTGTGCCAATTTTTTATAAACATCAGTATACCCCTCCTTTGTTGTCGCAGAAATAATTGACACACCATACCCAAACGGATTAATTATTCCCACTACGTAAGCCTTGGCTTGTTGTCCCTGAATAACCCCATCAAACTCAGCACCTACACCACCTTTTCCAATCTCATCAAATTCACTTGACTTTTGTAATGAGACCCCTTCTTCCTGCAATCCAGTTTCTGCCTCCTGCTTTAAAATACTAAGATCATTAACTTCATGAGCAACCATGAATATTAAACCAGGTTGTGTGTCGGACACAATAAGGAAACCATCGCCAGACTCTGCTCCCTTCCAGTCCGTAGGTATCGTAAATTTTATTCCCAGATAAGGGTAATCCACTACTCCTGTTTTTTGCGAAAAGGCAGATTGGGAGAAAAGGATAAAAAGCACGCAAGCCAGACGCATGTTTAGTTTTTCTTATTGTCCGATATTAAATCTCTAAACCACTCCAATAGCCGTTAGGGGATCTCCTTTGGTAATCGCAAGAGATGTGACCACATAAAGCAATATGCCATCCTCCTCAGCTTTATATTCGCCCAATACATTGCCGAAGAAGTCCCTTATCTCTCCTAATGCATCCCCTTTCCTCACCTTATCTTCTAGCTTTTTAGATGCATACCAACATCCCTCTTGCTCCGCAGTCATTACAGCCATTTTTTTCAAAAAAGTGACCTCTGAAGTTTTCACTTCCCCATCCAGGACATCTAATGACCTCAATACGTTGTACGTAGCTTCCATATATTGTGTTACCTCATCATCACTCCATCTCCCACACTGACCCAGCTCTGCCAAAAAACCTGGTGTACCTGCCTTTGCAGCAGCACCCATGCTACCATTATCTGAAACAGAACCCACTACATAGGGGAATCCCAATGCAGCTGATGCAGCCTTCGATTGCTTTGCAGTTTCCTCACCGCCCAGATTAGAGTAAATCACAAAAGGCACCAGAGATTCATGAATATCTCCGCCATGTAAATCAATGTAAAAGTCTGCTGCCAGTTGCAGTTGATGCACAGTGTAAGCAATCCGCTCACTTACCGTGCCTGTTGCCTTCCCGGGAAATACGCGATTTAAATTTTTACCATCATAAGGGCCGTAGTATTGCAGCTTGGACAAGAAAGCAGGGACGTTAACTGGATGTATAATAACAATTGAGCCTGAAACTTCACTTGGATCGATTTGACGAGCGAGTTGAATGGATGTTTCAATACATGGATACTCACCACCATGAACACCACCCGTTATTAAAATCTGCTTTCCAGGTTTTGCCCCAGCAATTAATGTTGCAGGCATTTTAACAGGTGTGCCCTCTACAGAAATAAAGCCAGAGGATTTATTATTAGTTGTCGTCTCAATACCGTGAGTGGCCAAAATGGAGTTGAATGTCATTGTTCCTTATGTTTATTTAAGGACAATAATGGCAATTTGAAAACTGGTTATCAATTCTTTTTATAAAAAACGAATTCACCACCCTCGTCTCCTGCACCTTTGAGTGGATTGCCTATTGGTGTTTGATCTGATTCCTCGGCTACTTGCATTTTTACATATTGAACCAACTCGCTAACAGCAATTTTATCTTTATCGTTGTCTTTGAGGAAGGAAATGAAATTCCGCGCAAAGGGACTGTTGTTGCCTACCGCACCATCTGAAACCACTTCCAATCTTCCCGATGCAAGCCCCCAGCGCGACCGGTATTGCTCCACATTCTCCGCATATCCGCGAGTGGTTTCATTAAAGAGCGAACCGGAGAAACATGCATCAGCTACCAGAAAAGTATGCTGTGACTCTATGTTACCAATGATTTTTAATATATCAGAGTTAGAAAGATAGTCACCTGTACTGCTCAACTTAGCATCTACAGGCACCCAATATCCTTCATTAACTAGCTCATCAAAGAAACCATGGCCAGAGAAATATATCATCAGGTTATCTTTTTCGGTCACCTGAGAAATCAAGGAGCGTAATCCTTTATAGATATTGCCGCGGGTCGCCTGCTCATTTTTGATAATGGTAACATTTGAAAAGTCAAAATCGTATTGCCCCATCAAAGTGCCGGCTACATCGGTAGCATCTTTTACTGCATTATTCAATTTAGGCCAGTATTGGTAATCGTTAATACCCACAACAAACAAAAAATTGTTGGCTTCTCGCGGATCATAATCACCACCAACCAGATCTTTGCGTGAAATGATGAATTTTTTTAAAGCGATGTTGTCATTAACATCTGTAACTTCCATGGTTACAAAATTATCACCAGCTACAAGCGGAAGGTTGATCACAAAACTTCCATTGTCTTTTAAGGGTGTTTCAATTCCGTTGATGCGTAACCTTCGCACACCAGACTCATCAATTACACTTCCCCGGATGTCAATGATATCTCCTGAAAAACGAACACGGTCATTTTGAATATTGGGTGGGTTTGCCACGTAGATTTGAGGAGGAGTGCGATCGTTCTCATCTCTAAAACGAAAAACGGGCGAAATATTCAAAGATGATACATCCCAAATTTGGACGTCTGGGTTGTACTGTTCAACAACAGATATTTCTTTGCCTTGTGGACTAAAATGTATGTCGAGTACTCCCCCTTTAAAATCGTCCAAGTTTAGGCTGACGTTGCCGCTGCTTACTTCATAAAAATAAAGTGATTTATCATCCGCGGCAGAGGCTAAGTATTTGGCGTCTCCACTAAAATCTAAATCGTGGATCCACGCTTTTTGGTTGCTAAAGGTTTGAATTAATTTACCTGTTTCGAGTTCCCACAATTTTACTTTCTTATCATCACCACCGCTTGCCAGTGTTTTGTTGTCAGGGCTAATGGCCAGGCAACGAACCCAGTCAGTGTGTCCGTCAATTTTATGAAGTACCGATCCTGTCTGAACATCCCAAATAATTATTTTCTTATCTCCACCAGCTGTAGCCGCATATTTTCCATCACTACTTACCGCCAGGCCTCTTAATGGTTTTGTGTGCTCTTTCTTGTTATAAACCATCTGACCTGAAGTAGTGTCCCAGAGTCTAACACTCATATCATCTGAAATGGATACGATGTAATTAGTGCCCCGAACAAACTGAGCTGAAATCACTTCCTTGGAGTGACCTTCAAAGGTTTTCAATAACTTTCCTGTATTAGGGTTCCAGAGTTTAATGGTTTTATCCAAACTTGTGGAAATCAGGAACTCATTTTTGTCATCAAACGCAATGTCAAGTATTTTCTTCTTGTGACCTTCTAATGTTCTTATTTGGGTATCGTTTCCTGCGTTATAAAGAATGATATCATTGCCGTTGGCGATAGCCAAAAAAGCATTATCGGGAGAATAGTTTGCGGCTGACGCATCTTTCGCTTTGATCCCAATCTTTAAAAGGTTTTGACCACCGGCTTCCAGCGAAAAACAAATTATTAAGCCAAGCACTATGACTTTTAATTTTACGTTGGAATATTTACTCATTATTGCAGTAGTTAATTTTATTTCTTTCTTCCAAAATTGTATGAAAGACCAGTTTGGAGTTGAAGAACCTGCTTGGCTCCTTCGAGAAAGAATATATCATCTCCCAATTGGTAGACCGTAGCTTCAACTGCATTCAAATAGAGATTTCTATTCAGTTTTATCATCAATCCAACCCCCCCTGCAAAACCGGCAGTTTTTTGAGCCAGTCGATAAGTTTCATAGTCATTCACGAGCTCCATTTGGTAAAAAATTAGATTCAGATATGGTCTCACTCGTCCATTTCTATTTGTTGAAAGGCGCGCAGTAAGTCCGAGCACAGACACATGCGCTGTGTTTTTAATTTCATCTCCCGTATTAGTGAATTCAATGGAATTCACTTCTAAATCCCTTGAAAAATATGGGCCAACAGCAATGATTTCATTAATGTGCACCAATAATGAGCCAGAAAAAATTACTCCTTCAACATCTGTTGTCGTGCTAGTCAATAAGGAATAGCCTCCTTTCAAAGAGACGTCCATCGAGGGTATACGCAATTGCGCTAGACCCGCTGAACTTGATAACCCGACAATGCATAAAATAAAAACACTATTTAATACAATCCTCATCATAATTACGGCACTTCAAAGGTGTAGTCTATTAATACTGTTTCGTCCTGATTCATATTGAGATCGGGATCTATGATGGAGCTGACCAGCCACCAATCATTGATAAATATTTGACTCACCTCCACACCGTTCTTAAAAAGATGTGGAAGAATCAGCAGTGGATGAACAAAAAAGATGTCCGGTGGTCTATCTTCTCCAAAGGTCTGATTAAGACCTGTCCTGGAATCAACCAATTGTGTTGGTAAAAATCCTAACGCAGTGTTGTTATAACTTATATTTGGATTTCCAAAAGGGCCCAAATTTGGTTGCTCAATTTCTGAGAAGTACCAAAAGCAATTTTCATTAGGACACTGTTGATCATAGAATCGGATTGTCCCATTGGAGAAAGTATATTCAATCATTGTGATCACACCATTGCCCGATCTCGTAACCTCAATTGTTTCCGATTTCTCAGTCATTGAATTCAAATTGTCAATTAATCGATCAACCCTTGACACACGATTATTCACATACCCCAAAACATCAGTAGTCTTCTGATTCAGTATTCCATCTTTTGACTTACGAAGAGTGACAATAGAGAAAATATTGCCATCGCTGTTATAAGTGAATTCGAAGCTTTCAAATTCAAAATTATCTGTCTCGGTAACTGACGTTATCCTGGATGGATATCCATTTGAATTGTAGTCAATTTTATTTGTGAACTCGATGGGGTCAATCGGGTCAGCTGATTCTGATTTATGGTTAACTCTCAGTTTTGATCCGCTATTAAAACTGGCATTACTTGCACTAAGCCCAGACCAAGCTAGGGCACTTAATTGTCCCTGACTATTGAAAGAAGCTTCTGCGAAGCTTCGTCCATATAGAACGTAGGTGCCATCTGGATTTATGTCGGAGAATGCTTGAGTCCCTTCAGAGATTTCAACCCTGGTCAATCTGAGTTTCGCATCTAAGTCTTCCTTGCTTTGGATATCCTCATCTTTAATAATCGAGCATGATCCAAGAAACAGCAACAAAATAATAATGGGATTCGAAGTCCTCATTGAGCCAAAATTTCATTCAAAAAAATATCCTCAATCTTGAATTTAACAAAATCAACAAGGTCGCCCAATCAAAAAGGTAAGAATCTGATTTAATGTGTTCATATGTTCTTCAATGGAGGATATGAGCATATTTTTTTTTGCCTGAGCATGTAATCGCACAGGAAAAATCGCAAAAATTATTCCACTGGCCTTAACTACTAATGAGCACAACAAATAATTTGATCAAACAAGATAGAATTGAACATGGTTGTTTGTTCCATATGAGGTAAGTGACCAGCATTTGGCAATACATACAACTCTACTTCAGGTATTCTTTCCATTAAGTTAGCTCGAACCTCGTCTAGTTTCACCACTGTATCATGCTCTCCCCAAATGGCAAACACCGGCAATCCCGATTCGGCAATCTTCCTCTGCTCATTTTCTAATGAAGGACTGTTCATCGTTGTTGAGAGCAAAGCATTTACAAATCCTTTGAACTTCATCATCTCTTCATAACGCTTATCCCACCCTTCAAAAGGCGTAGCATCATAAAAATCACCCAGCTGTCCGCTTGCTATGGTAGAATAACTTTCACTTTGTTTAAAGTCAATAATTTCCTGTTCAGAAATCATTACAGGATACTCAACATTTTCATTCACCGTCTCGAAACCGGTAGGGTCTACATAGATCAAATTTTGTATTCTTTCAGGGTATTGAAAAGCAAAAGCGGAAATAGTTCTTCCGCCATACGATAACCCCAACAAGTTTATTTTTTTATTAATTCGAAGAGCATCCAGCAACTCACGCAGTTGATTGGCATAAAGTGCTACATCATAGACTACATCCGGATTGTCAGAGTAACCTCGTCCGTATGCATCGTAGCGCAAAGCACCATATCCACGACTCAATGCCGCCTGATAAGTAGAATCCCAAATGTAAGAGGGAACAGAAAAACCATGAACCATCACCAATAAAGTATCTGACTCCTGATTTTCATATTCATAATAGGTATAACCGGCACTCAGTCTCGCAAAATTTCCTGTCTTTACGGTGCTTCTGAAGGATTCATCTTTAAAAACAGTTTCCGGATCAATAAAACCATCAGACTTTTCTTTGGTAGAACAGCCAATTAGGGACAATACTATAAGGCTGATGAATGTAATACGTACCATATCAGAATTTAATAAGCTTAAAATTACTTATTAAATCCAAGTAGTTGGTGCGTATGACGGATACTTCAAACCCATCAATTTTTAATGATTCTCGTCAAATTGTTGTTTTTGTTGATCCAACAGAAAATAACCACTAAAAAAACACGACTACCCCGTTTTTTCGAACAGCGCGGCCATCAGTTAACAAGTAAAAAATATCATGAAGTAAGATTCTATTGAAATATGTACCCAGGATGTAGGTTAATCCCTCTATTTCAATGGAATAGGTGCGAAAAATGATTGCTAACCCATGTAATAAAACCTATAATGATGATCATTTATTAATAAAAAAAAATTGCAATTTCAGCCCCGTTATGTTTAAGACCATTTTACTCAGGCTTAAAGGAAACGGTTTTGTAAGAGAGTGCATGCTTTTCCAATGTAACATTCCTTACTATTGGTTTCTTGGCGTTATCGTATGGGGTTCCCTCATCATGTTTATCTATGCTGGATTGGCATTGATCAGACTGGGGATATGAGTGAATATCCTCCTCGGGTTCAAGAACTAATAAGTACCCCCACCAGAGAAGAGATTTTTAAGATAATTATCAATCAACAGGATGGGTTTACCTTTCACGATGTATATACAGCGTTGAAAAATGAAAATATAGAGGTGAGTGTTACTTCCGTTCAAAACCTTTTGAAGGCCTTGAGTTATAGAGGTTATCTTAAAGAATATACTTTAAAAACGACAAAGACCCCGGGGAGATCTACTATTCACTACAGGAAAAAGACTTAGCCTCTGAACAACCGTAGCGTGCTGAATATAAAAATGTGGCAGTCATAAAAAAACCTCAGCAAAACTAAGGCTTTTAAATTTAAAGTGAGTTTTTCTTCGGTTGCTCAAGTAGGCTTGGCAACCGCACCAAACAAAAAAAGCCATCTTTCGATGGCTTTCGATGGCTTTCGATTGTGGGAGCTGAGGGATTCGAACCCCCGACCCTCTGCTTGTAAGGCAGATGCTCTGAACCAGCTGAGCTAAGCTCCCTAAATAATATTTATTACCTCTAAGATGCTCTGAACCTCCCGATAACTATCGGGAGAGCTAAGCTCCCCTTCATTTGGGACTGCAAATCTAGAATAGATTTCCTTTTGAACAAAAAAAGTTACTCAAATCTGAATTTAACTGAAATGCCCCCTTTTATCGGGCATCAATGCTTTGCAGTTGCTCCTTCATCACATAATCCCTTACCATCTCGACCACCTCCGGTGCCCTGAGATTATGCCCAAAGCCTTGTGTGGTAATTAATTGAGACTGAGGCCAGGCGGAGTGGATTCGCTGAGCATGCGCATAAGGAGCCTCTTCGTCTCCCTCATCGTGAATGATTAAGCCCGGTATTTTCAAAGCCGCGGCAAATTTAGGAGCAGAGAAGTAATCAGGAGCTTGTCCAAAAACCTGTTCTAAATAATCAATAATGTACTTAAACGTTCGGTCGTTAAGGCCAGTGAAACTCTGATAAAAAGAAATGAAGTCATTGGCTTCACCCGGGGAACCCAATAAAACTATTCGGCCCAGATCGAATTGAGTGTGATGATAGAGCAAGTGTAATGTAGCAAAGCTGCCCATGCTATGAGTTACAATTGCATCCATAGCGCCTGATCGTTCTAGAAATGACTGTATTGCTTTACTATAGATTGGAATATTAGCATACTTGCCACCCGACATGCCGTGAGCAGGTGCGTCAAAGGCGTAGATGGTATACTCTTCTTGAGAAAATGATTCAATGTATTTTTTCCATCGATAGGTGTGACTTTGCCACCCATGCAAAAAAAGAATTTTCTTTTCTCCCTTTCCCCATTGATATCCCTGAATATCAATGCCATCGCTTTTGAAGGTAAACTGTGAAGCAGTTTCCAGAAACAGCCTATGATGAGGTTTGACGGGAGGCGCCAATGGTGTGCTAAATATGTTGAAACCTATTTTACCCACCTTGGATGGCGCCACAACTGAAAGTGTATTTAAATAAGTACCTATCAGCTTTGGAACAATTTTTTTCATATTTATTAGATACCAATCGGTATCAGTTAATTCAAAAAATTTTTACAATTCTATTTCGTTAATCGTTTGAGTCAGGTGCCTCGCCACTCTGGCAATGTCGTCATCATTACCCCGAAGCTTGCTCATCATGATGGCACCTTCCAGGCTTGCGATGATTACCGTGGCATAATACTCTTTATCAATGTCTGCCTTCAGCTGATTGTATTTTACACCATTATTTAAAATCGTAATGATGGCATCTTTGAATAAATCCAGCATCAGTATTGCCCTCTTACGCAAAGCAGGATGCGCATCGTCTACCTCGATAGCCACGTTAAGCAATGGACATCCTCCTTTTACCGGAGGCTTGGATACATACGTTTCAAAAAAATGAAATATCGCTCTCAGTTTTTCTGGTGCCGTCTGCTGCTCTTTTATTTTCACGCGCAAGTAACTAAACATTTGAGCCGAAAGGTGGCTCAATGTTTCCAATTCCAAATCCGCCTTATTTTCAAAGTGCCTGTAGATAGCTCCTTTAGTAAAGCCTGTGGCCTTGGTGATATCACTAATGGATGTAGCCTTATACCCCTGTGTATTGAACAGGTGGCCCGACTGCTTAAGGATTTTTTCTCTGGTTATTTCAGGGTTGCGCACGCACAAAGATACCAATCGGTATCTTAAAATACCAAAATTTCTCCTGTATTTTCTTATTCTTTAGCTAAGTCTTTGTTTTTCAATCAGATTGGGCTGAATTTTGCGTTACAAGCGAGTAACCCATTTTTTAAATTGAAAACGCTTAAGCGCTTACTTTTTTATCTATCACTCGCCCTCGGTGCTGTTATTATTGCTTCCCTGACATCAGTTTTTCTGTTTAAGGATCGCATCATACAACAATTCATCACTGAGGCCAACAAGAGCCTGAGTACTCCTGTGAAAATCGGTAAAATCGATATTTCTCCATGGGACGGCTTTCCCAATATGGCTATTGTATTTCACGATGTTTACGTGGAGGATAGCCATAAAGGCAACTATCCGTTGCTGACCGCAAAAAAAGTCTCTTTTTTTCTTAATCCAATTGAAGTATGGCAAGGTCAATATGCCATTCGAGGCCTGCAAATCCGCAACAGTGAGACGAATCTGAAAATCAATAGCGATGGCGCTAATAACTATACCGTTGTCAATAAAAATACCGATAACAATGGAGGGGTCAGGTTTGATCTTCGCAACGTAAAATTATTCGATACCAGAGTGCATTATCGCGACCTAAGTAGAGATCAGGATCACTCTTTTTCAAGCGAAGAGCTGATTGCCTCCATTGGTATTGACAATGAATTTTATAAAATCCTGGCCAACGGGGATGTGACAACCGACCAAATCGGTGTGCAATCCAATCGATTTTTGAAAATGAAACGTTTTCAGGTAAATGCCGATTTGCTCTATAACGACAAAGAAAAAGATCTTCTTATCAAACCCTCACAACTTAGTCTTCATCAATCACAATTTGAACTGGAAGGTACCTACCAATTCAAAGACAAGAATATGATTGACATGACCTGCAACGGAAAAAAAACAGACATACAAACGTTGCTTTCATTGTTACCCGAAAACGTCAATGAACGATTTTCAAAATACGAAAGTGATGGGGATGTATATTTCAATATGCTATTGAAAGGGGAAATAAGCGAAAGGAAAGACCCCACGATCTCCATCCGATTCGGCTGTGAAAATGCCACACTTTTTCACCCTGACTATAAATCCAGAATTGAAAATGCCAACATGGAAGGGTCATTTGCAACTTCTTCTTTCACGCGACTTACGGAGGCGGTACTCTTTCTAAAAAATGTAAGTGGAACTTTGAACGATCGCCCTTTTCAAACGGATCTTTCCATACAAAACTTCGAAAACCCTTATGTCAAATTTGTGTTCAAAGGTGATTTAGATGCAGCCTCCATCATCAATTTTTATCCGATCAATGATCTTCAGGAACTCACCGGAGACATTGGCATTGATGTCTCCTTTGAAGGACAAACCGCATTGCTGAAGAAAAAAGCAACTGCACAAAAAGTGATCGCCAATGGATCAGTCGATATGCGGGAATTAAACTTCAAGTTTGGCAAGCAGGCTGTACAATTTAAAGATCTCAATGGTGTATTGCAGTTTACCAACAACGACCTTGCCCTGAGTGAAGTATCAGGAAAGCTGGAGAACAGTGATTTTGAAATGAATGGTTTCTTTAAAAACATTATCACTTTTCTGCTATTCGAAAATCAGCCGATTGGAATTGAAACAGATCTCAAATCCAATTACATCGATTTAGATCAACTGTTTGCCATTGGTTTTGGAGAAGAAGGTTCAGCCGATTATCAATTCACCATCTCTCCGGATTTATACCTCAATTTCAATTGTGATGTGAAGTCACTACACTACAAAAAATTTAGTCCTACTAACATTACAGGTAATCTCCTGATTAAAAACAAAATGGCCATTGCCCGAAATGTAGATTTTAAAGCAATGGGAGGTGCATTATCCCTTAACGGAATTATGGATGCAAAAAACAACAAAGCTATTGATGTCATCAGTTCATTTAAAGTGAATGGTGTTCATCTTGACAGTGCTTTTTATGTATTTGATAATTTCCAGCAGACATTTATTCAGGACAAACATTTGAAAGGGCTGGCCTACGCAGATGTAGAATTGGAAATGACGTTGAATGAAAAGTTGAAATTATTCCAGGAAACGCTGATCGCCAATATTAGTACCACCATTAAAAACGGAGAGCTCAACAATTTTGAGCCGTTACGCAAACTGGACAAATACCTTGACGATGACAACCTTAATCGTTTGCGATTTGCAGACCTGAAGAATGACATTCACATCGAAAACAAAATTGTATACATTCCACAAATGGAGGTTAGTAGCAATGTTACTACAATACAAATTAGTGGTACTCACACATTCGATCAGCGAATTGATTATCGCGTAATCGCTCCATTACGAAGTAAAAAGAAAATTGATCCGGATGAAGCTTTTGGTGCCATTGAAGAAACCAATACGGGAAGTACCAAAATATTCTTAAAAATAATTGGCACCACAGACAACTACAGTGTGATCTATGATAAAGAAGCAGTTAAAAAGAAAATTGTGAGTGATTTGAAAAAAGAGGTTGTAGAGCTAAAAGAAGCCTTCAAGCTAAAAGGAAAAATAAAAAAGAAAGAAATAGAATTACAAAAAGACGATTACTTTGATTGGGGAGATTCTACTAAGGTGAATAACAATCAGGAAGACCTTTGATTTCAGGTAATCCTAAAGCATCAAATTATTTCTTCAAGACCACACTAAAAGTAGATCCTTGACCCTTCTCTGACTTCACCTCTATCGTCCCTTCTAATTTTTCGAGCGCTTCTTTTACCAGAAAGAGCCCCAGGCCAGATCCCTTTTCACGGTCTTTAGACATGTAGTACATTTCAAATATTTTTGATTTGTCTTTACTATCAATTCCTATTCCATTGTCTATCACATCAATCCTGATTTTGTCCTTCTCAGAGTAAGTATTAATCTCAATAAATCTGTCCTCTTTGGATTGGTCATGGTATTTGATGGCATTAGAAACCAAATTATTGAGAACAACCTCTAATCGATGTGGGTCTGTGAACACACGATGAACGCCAATATGCATATAGAATTTAATATCAACTGCCACAGGCATATGCTTATGGTTGTTTATTACCTGCTCTATCAGGTAATATAACTCTACAATTTCCTTTTTTACAGCTTGTCTGTTTTCCTTTGAAACGGTAATCATCTCTTTAATAAAACGCTCTTGCTTTTCGAGCGTCTGGCGCATCATTTCAAGATAGGTTTTGAGTTTTTCCTCACTCCTCTCCTTCTGAGCCAGATTAACCAGCCCCAACATAGAATTAATCGGAGCCCTTAAATCATGAGATACCCCATAGGCTATCCTGTCCAATTCCTTGTTGGCATTGGCAAGGGCTTTGTTCTGTTGATTCCTCTTCCTCACCATCATCATGGCATAAGCACTAACGTTGCCAAGAATTAATAAAACAATTATGGTGTTTACATAAAAAAGATAATCTCTGATTTTCCTTGCTGCAGTTCCAAGGCTTGCAGAAAATTCTATCTCTTTAGATGTAATGGCAACTCTGTTTCTATTTAGTTCATTGAGAAACCGCGATTCATTTTCGTCAATGGTGCCCTGTTCTATGGCAGATTTAATTTCGTTGGCAATAACATATTTCTGATATACCAGCGAATCACCCAACTTCCAAATTGCAATTGGCTCGGCCATTAAGGAAAAATCCTTAAATGTCTTGAAGAGCCATATCATATCATCAATATCCTCCTCATGATTCATCCCTTGCAAAAATCCTTTTCTTACTATTCCATCCGGCCCTTCACTAAGTAATGTTACCCTCGCAATGCTATCTCCTCGTGGCACATTGATACTGCGAATAAACGCTTCCCAGTCTTCAGTGTCTCTGGTATGGATATAGGAAATAAGGCTTTGTGTGGCATCTTTCTCCCCCTTTGAATAGTTGGATTCGCCATTGATATATGCCCTCACAGAAGACATTGTCTTGAGGGTATAATAATTAATAACAATCAGGACAATGGAGGACATAAAAATAGAAACAAGCAACCCCCAAAGAGGAAGACCTTTTATTTCCTTAAACTTATCGTCCCAACTCACTCCTTATAATTATTAAAGACCAAAATAAGGTCAAAAAGGCTCACGAGGTAAGCCAGTGTAAGGTTTAGTTGATAATAGAAGAAATTACCTACCTAATTACAATTTTTTTGCTCGCTCCCAGTACATATCCATTTCCTCTAAGGTCATTTCCCCCAGCTTTCTGCCATCTTTTACCGATTCGGACTCCAAATACTGAAATCGCTTTATAAATTTCTTGTTTGTACGTTCCAGCGCTTCTTCAGGATCTATATCAATGAATCGGGCGTAGTTAACCAATGAAAATAGTAAGTCGCCAAACTCACTCATTATTTTTTCACTATTGGCATCATCCGGAGATGTAGCCTCCACTTCCTCCCTGAATTCGCGCATTTCCTCTTCCATCTTTTCCCAAACCTGTCCCTTATGCTCCCAATCAAACCCTATCCCTCTTGCTTTATCCTGGATGCGAATCGCCTTCACCAACGCAGGTAATGAAGCAGGTACTCCTTCAAGCACTGACTTATTGCCATGCTTCAGTTTCAATTTTTCCCAATTTGCCTTTACTACCTCCTCATTTTCCGCGATGGTATCGCCATAAACATGGGGGTGGCGCTCCACCAGCTTATCACAGATGGAGTTGAGTACATCCGCCATATCAAAGGCTCTCTTCTCTGAAGCAATTCTTGCATAAAACACATTATGAAGCATGAGATCCCCCAGTTCTTTTTTAATCTCATCCAAATTACCCTCAAGGATTGCATCTGATAGCTCATAGGTCTCTTCAATAGTCAGATGGCGTAAACTTTCAAGGGTTTGCTTTTTGTCCCAGGGACAATTCTCCCTGAGCTCATCCATTACCGTTAATAACCTATCGAAGGCTTTTAATTTGGCATCACGATTTAAATCAGGTGAAACAGGGGGCTTTCTCATTTTCAATTAAACTTAAATTATTAACGAGGTGTTATTAAGATGATTATTTTTGCCTAAAGTTAAGAAAGATGACAGTTCTACTTTTTTCCATCGGATTTATCGGCCTCTTCTTTGTGCTAATGTCCGTTCGCCTTTTGCTTCTCAAAAACGGAGAATTCAAGGGAACCTGTGCCTCACAAAGTCCGTGGTTGGTCAAAGAAGGCGCTACCTGTGGCTATTGTGGAAAAACCCTGACGGCAGGAGAAGGCTGCGCTGACCCTGATAAGGGATCTGAAGCGAACTTCCCTCAGATCAACCGCACTCCATAAGCTTTCAATAACACCCTATAAGCCCACTGGACTAATATATCTATTTAGTCGTTCATTTGATTCTGCACTATAGTCCTTAAATTCGCAGTCTCATTTTTTCATTTACGCTCGTGACGTTAATTAAATCTATTTCTGGAATCAGAGGGACTATTGGAGGAAAGCCCGGAGAGGCACTTACACCCCTTGATGTTGTAAAATTTTCAGCAGCTTATGGCACCTGGATTAAGGGTCAGAAAGGAAAAAAGGTAATCATAGGAAGAGATGCCAGAATTTCCGGAGAGATGGTAAGCCAATTGGTAAGTGCCACATTGCAGGGCATGGGCCTGGATGTGATAGACCTTGGTTTATCTACCACACCTACCGTTGAAATTGCTGTGCCCATAGAGAAAGCCGGTGGAGGAATTATTTTAACTGCGAGCCACAATCCCATCCAATGGAATGCGCTCAAACTATTAAATAACAAAGGTGAATTTATCTCTGCTGAGGATGGTGCTGCCATTTTAAAAATTGCTGAAGAAGGACCAATCAGTTTTTCTCCTGTAGAAAAACTGGGGTCTTATGAACGCAAGAAAGATTATATCAAAAAACATATTGCACTCGTAAAAAAGCATCCTCTGGTTGATGCAAAGGCTATCAAAAAAGCCAATTTTAAAATTGTAGTAGATGCAGTAAACTCTACTGGCGGGATTGCCATACCTGAATTACTGGAGGCTTTAGGAGTGAAGAAGGTTAAAAAATTATATTGTAAGCCCAACGGAAAGTTTCCGCATAACCCTGAACCCCTTCCAGAACACCTTAAAGAAATAAGCAGCCTGGTAAAGAAAGGAAAATACAACTTAGGAATTGTAGTAGACCCTGATGTAGACAGACTGGCGCTGATTCAAGAAGATGGTAAACCCTTCGGTGAAGAATATACACTCGTAGCCGTTGCTGACTATGTGTTAAGTAAGAAAAAAGGAAATACTGTTTCAAACTTTTCCTCTTCAAGAGCCCTACGCGATGTTACAGAAGCTGCAAAAGGAAAATACTATGCAGCCGCTGTAGGTGAGGTGAATGTAGTAAGTGAAATGAAAAAGGTGAAAGCGGTTATCGGTGGAGAAGGGAATGGTGGAATTATTGTTCCAGACTTTCATTATGGAAGAGATGCGCTCATCGGAGTAGCCCTATTCTTAACTCATTTGGCAAAATCCGGCAAAAAGGTTTCGGCTCTCCGCCACTCATACCCTGCCTACTTTATTTCAAAAAATAAAATTGAGCTAACTCCTGATCTCAACGTAGATGACATTCTTGATCAGATTAAATCCAAATACCAATCTGAAAAAGTCAACACCATTGACGGTGTAAAAATTGATTTTGAAAAAGAAAAGGAATGGGTTCACCTTCGCAAATCCAATACTGAGCCCATTATAAGAATCTACGCTGAATCACAATCAGAAAAAAAGGCAGATCAGCTGGCGCAACAGATTATAAAAGATATTAAATTGATTACAGCTAAATCATAATTGTCATGAGCATCTATTTAGACAATGCGGCTACCACGCCACTGGATCCTGAGGTTTTTGAAGCCATGAAGCCCTTCCTATTAGAGGACTTCGGTAACCCATCTTCTACTCACAGCCACGGACGAAAAGTACGGTCCGCTATTGAAATGGGTCGAAAAAAAATTGCCGAAATACTTAATTGCACACCAGGGGAGATAATTTTTACATCTGGTGGTACTGAAGCTGATAATGCCATAATTGTAAGCAGCATTCAAACGTATAATATTAAACATGCTATCTCTTCAGCGGTTGAACACCATGCGGTTAGTCATACGCTGGAGGTATTGGCAAAAGAGGGAGTTATTGAGTTGCACCTTGTAAAGCTGGATGAAAGTGGGAATGTAGATTACAATGATCTTGAACGATTGCTAAAGTCCTATCCTGGTGCTTTAGTGTCACTGATGCACGCCAACAATGAAATTGGCAATTTACTCGACATTGATCGTGTTGCTGAACTAGTTAACCAATACAACGGCTACTTTCATTCAGATACCGTACAATCTGTTGGTCATTATCGTCATGATTTAAAGAAACTAAAAATTCATGCAATGACAGCTGCTGCTCATAAGTTTCACGGTCCAAAGGGTATTGGCTTTATGTACATTAGCAAAGACAAAAAAATACAACCATTTGTGCATGGAGGAGCGCAGGAACGTAACATGCGAGGCGGCACTGAAAACACTTTTGGAATAGTTGGGCTGACCAAAGCGATGGAAATTGCCTATCAAGAATTGGAACACCATGCCGAATATATCAAAGGGCTTAAGGCAAGAATGATTGAACTTTTAAAAGAAAATATTCCAAGAGTTACATTCAACGGAACTTCCGGAGATCTTGATAATAGTCTTTATACTGTACTGAACGTAAGCTTTCCAGAGTCAGAAGAGAATGAGATGCTTTTATTTAATCTGGACATGATCGGCATATCTGCTTCCGGTGGAAGTGCCTGCTCAAGTGGAGCATCTACAGGTTCACACGTACTCAACGCTATTTACCCAGGTTCGAAACGAGGGGCTGTGAGGTTTTCATTTAGCAAATTCACCAAACCGGAAGACATTGAATATACGGTTGAGAAGCTTGCCGAACTGTTCAAAGTAACAGCCTAGTTATCTAAGGCACCATCGTTGACCCAACAGGCAATTATCTGAATTTGTGACGCAGGCATAGACTCATCAAAAGGCATAGAACCATTTTGCGTTTTTGTTTTTATCTCATTGGCCAACTGTTTTACATTCGCAAATTTTGTTAAATCAGATCTACCCGTTCCTTCCACATGACAAATTGGCTTAGCACATCGCATGTCAATTATTGGCTTTACATCGGATACCCAACTTGTACTGGTTAAGCCTCTTGGTATGTCCACAGCCAAAATAAACTCGCAGGATTCAGCATCCATCAACGTTACCTGATGAAGTCCCGCCTTCAAGGCAGTTAGCTCCAGTGGGGCTTCAATAACAACATCTTGAAATTTTATTTGGTACGGAGGAATTCCTCCAGAGGGCATAAACACCGCAGCGCCATTTCCGGTCAGGCAATCCGTATCCTCAGTTACTTCAAATGTGGCAAAGAGATCTGAATCAAAATTCACCAAGTCTACATCAATGGTTTTAGTACATTGTTGAGCATCCTTCAACTCTATTTTATATTTCCCTCCGGATAAGCCCTGGAAAATACTGTCACTCTGAAAGGCTCCATTATTTAAACGAAAAAAATAAGGTGGCACACCTCCAACAGCAAAAACTCTAATTTCCCCATCAGAAGGTGAACAAGTTGTTGGGTCTGCTGAACTCTTCAATACCAAGCTAAGTGAAGTGCAATCGATCTCCTGATCAATATCAATTGAACAGGACCAAACGAAACTTAGACCAGCAAATATTACTATTAAAAAATTTCTAACACTATCCATCTAGTCACAATATGACATTTAGATTCGCTCTTAGTTTCTTGTTTTGTTAAATCGGAATTTTGTGGCTCTATTGTACGAAAAAATTCCTGCTCCCAAAACGCTTTATCACCTCCTGTTCGAGCGATGCTCTATGATCCGGGTGTGCTATTTTAGTGAGCGCCAGCGCACGCTGATGGAGATTTTTACCATAAAGATAGGCTACGCCATACTCAGTAATTACATAGTGAACATGTGCTCGTGTAGTTACCACCCCAGCACCTTGTTTTAAAAAGGGAACAATCTTAGAGTCGCCTTTCTTAGTTGTTGACTTTAATGCAATAATGGGTTTTCCATCTATAGATAGTGATGCCCCGCGAATAAAATCCATTTGTCCACCCACCCCAGAGTAGTGATAGGAACCTATTGAATCGGAGCAAACTTGACCTGTCAAGTCTATTTCCAGCGCGCTATTGATCGCTACTACTTTTGGATTGGACCGAATAATTCTTCCATCATTAACGTAATCAGCTTCCAGGAATTCAAACTGGGGATTATCATCAATGAAATCGTACAATGCACGAGAACCGATTGCAAAGGATGACACAACTTTATGAGGATGTTTCTTTTTAAAACGATTAGTGACAATTCCCTTCTTGATAAGATCCATCACTCCATCCGAAAACATTTCAGTATGTATACCTAGATCCTTGCAATGATCAAGGTTTTTAAGAACCGCATCAGGAATGCACCCAATCCCCATTTGCAAAGTAGAACCATCTTCTATAAGCCCTGCACAATATTTCCCAATGGCCATATCAGCCTCGGTGATTCGATTTCCATATATAACCTCAGGCAAAGGATCAGAACACTCGACCAACGCATCAATTTCGCTCAAATGAACAAATCCATCTCCGTGAGTTCGAGGCATATTGGGATTGATTTGAGCGATCACCTTTTCAGCATGAATGATAGCAGACCTGGCTACATCCACAGAAGTTCCCAAAGAACAAAATCCATGTTTATCAGGCGTAGAAAGATGTACCATGGCCACATCCAACTTTAAAATTTTCTTTTCAAACAACCTGTTGATTTCGCTGAGGAAAATCGGAATATACTCACCTCGCTCTGAATTGATTGCTTCACGCACATTATCTGAAACAAACAATGAATTAAAATAAAAGCTAGATGCATAATCCTTGCTGGCAATCTCCATTTTACCCAAAGTGCTTATGGCTACCAACTCAACATTTCTAAGAGATGATGACGATTTGGCCAACGCATTTAACAAAAGATGGGGTGTAGCCGCACTTCCGTGAATATATACACGGTCCTCTGACTTAATCAACTTTACAGCCTCTTCGGCTGAGACAAATACTGGTTTCATGATTCAAATATAGGGTGTTAAATTACAAGCCACAGCGATGAGTAGTTGTGATATTAGTCAGTTAATTTGAATAATTTGCACTCATAATGGCTTCGCCTTCAATCTCATTTATTGGATCAGGGAATTTAGCATGGCATCTTGCCCCTGCACTTGACAATATGGGTTATAGTGTGAAGGAAGTTTATAGCAGGAACCCTAAAAATGCGAAGCAACTCACAGAAAGACTTTATCAAGCAGAAGTAAAAGCTACACTCGACTTTTCTACCAGCCCGTCAGATGTATTTATTATTGCAGTTGCTGATGATGCGATTCGGCCCATTGCACAAGATATTATTCTGCCAGATGATGCTGTTCTGGTCCACACATCGGGTAGTCAGCCGTTAAGTGTATTGGGATATGCAGCTACTCCCAACATTGGGGTTTTCTATCCGCTTCAAACCTTCTCAAAAACTAAAAAAATTGATTTTAAGAATATTCCCATATTCATAGAGACAGAAACAGAAGAAGCAGAAGCTATCTGTATGAGGATGGCCAGGCAAATCAGCAATGATGTTAAAAAAATTGGTAGCAGGGAAAGGAAAGCCCTTCACGTTGCTGCAGTATTTGCCTCCAACTTTGCGAATCACATGCTTACAATCAGCCAAGATCTCTTGCAGCAAAACAAATTGAGCTTTGACCTTCTGAAACCATTGATTTCAGAAACGATCAATAAGGGATTGTCCATCGGACCAGATAATTCTCAAACAGGCCCCGCAAAAAGAGGTGATTTTGAGATACTCGACAAGCACATTGAATTTTTACAACATGATGAATCCCTGGCCAAGATTTATAAATTAGTCAGCCAGCATATTATTGATCGATATGACGTTGACTAGCTGAAATAAAAAAAGGCGATGATGATCACCGCCTTTTTAAAACAAAAATATTTTCCTTTTTATTCCTGAACAACCTCTCCTTTAATAGAAAGTTGCTTGAACCCATTCTCTACATTGGCCATCACGGTTACTGTTTTATTGAATCCACCCATAGCGGCTGCATTGTAAGTAGCTTTGATAAAACCTTGTCCTCCTGGAGGAATTGGATCTTTGGTCCAGGCTGGTGTGGTGCAGCCACATGAGGCCTGTACGTTTGTAATAACAAGCGGTGTTTTTCCGGTGTTGGTGAACGTAAATTCATGGGATACAGGTACACCCTGTTTGATTTTACCAAAATCATGAACTGCCGATTCCCAACCGAAAACAGCCATATTAGACGCTCCTGCATCATTGCTATTGGTGGCCGCAACCTGAGCAAAGCAGGCAGCTGATACAAAGAACATCACAACTAAAATTCCTAATTTTTTCATTTCTTTAGATTTTAAAGGTTAAAACTTATTGCCCAACCTGTAACTCAAAAATACAAAAAATCCTTTTTGTGTCCCAGACCGTTCTACACAAACATCGATAATGCGTTGAAATAGGGCTGTTAATGAGATGCTAATAAGTGTTAACAACTTGTTAAACTTAATTTTGAGTATAAATACTCCTTAACTTTGTAAGGTGAGCAGAAATACGCTAAGAATTGTAATTGTTTTAGCCGCTATCAGCATTATAGGTATTGCGGTTACACAAATCTATTGGGTGAGTCGGGCGCTCGATATTCGGGAAAATCAATTCAACAGGGATGTAAATACTGCCCTTAGAAACGTAGCAACCCGGATTTTTGAAATCAATAAAACTCCTTCCCCTGCCAACAACCCGGTCAACCAATTGTCAACCAACTATTTTGTTGTGGCCGTCAATGGTGTTGTAGATGTGAGCTTACTGGAGTTTCTTCTCGTGAATGAATTTGAAAAGAAAAATATTACGGCAGATTTTGAATTTGGGGTGTACGATTGCAGCGACAGATGTATGGTCTATGGCAATTTCGTCTCCTCCAAACCAGAAAGAAAACTGGCCAGTATCACGGATCTTCCCACCTGGAAAGATGAGGGGTATTATTTCGGAGTTCAGTTCCCCTTTCTACAAGCTAATCTATTAAGTCAAATGGGTATTTGGGGATTCTCCTCCGCTGTCCTTTTGGTAGTGATACTATTCTTTGTGTATACGTTGTTGGCCATATTGAAACAGAAAAGACTTTCTGAGGTTCAGAAAGACTTTATCAACAACATGACGCACGAATTCAAAACTCCAATTGCTACTATTGCCATTTCCAGCGAAGTTTTGAAAAACCCGGATATCTCAAAAGAACCTGGTCGATTATTGAAATACGCAACAGTGATTGAAAATGAAAGCAATCGGCTAAAGCAACAGGTAGATCGCGTACTGCAAATGGCCCAACTCGATGAGAAAAAAATTGAGCTTAACACCGAAACATTTGATGCCAATGAGCTACTCAAAGATGTTGTTAAAAATTGCTCCCTCAATCTTCAGGAGAAGGGAAACATTGAACTTAAATTAAACGGAGCACAACATACCATTACCGGAGACAAGTTGCACCTGACCAACGTTGTTAACAACCTGATCGATAATGCGGTTAAGTACAACAACAATGAACCTCATATTATTGTAAGAACCTACAACAAGAAGAACGCATTCTGTATAGAAGTAGAGGATAACGGAATGGGCATTGCCGCAGAAAATCACAATAAGATATTTGAGCGATTCTATAGAGTACCCACCGGTAACGTACATAACGTAAAGGGTTTTGGGCTGGGGCTCAATTATGTAAAACTTATAGTAGAAGCACACAAGGGGAGCATTTCACTTGAAAGCACTTTGGACAAAGGAACGATTTTCAAAATTTTTCTACCCACGGTATGAGTACTAAGATATTGTTGGTAGAAGATGATCCAGGCTTGGGATTTGTTATCAAAGACAACCTCACTCATAAACAGTATGACGTCACCCTATGTACGGATGGGGAAGAAGCGCACAGAGCATTTTTTGATCAATCTTTTGACTTATGTATACTGGACGTAATGCTTCCTAAAAAGGATGGATTTTCGCTGGCACAATCTTTCAGAAGCAAGAATAAAAATGTGCCTATCCTGTTTGTCACCGCCAAAGGGTTAATTGAAGATAAAATTACCGGATTCGAAAGTGGTGGTGACGACTATATTGTAAAACCATTCAGTATGGAAGAGTTGTATTGCCGAATAGAAGTTTTCCTCAGACGGACCAGCATACAGGAAGGGGCAACATCATTTTCCATTGGCTCTTACCAATTTGACGGAAACAGTATTTCGTTATCCCACGATAAAGGTTTAAAAACGCTTACACAAAAAGAAGCTGAAGTACTAAAACTGCTTTACAACAATAAAGACAGAGTGCTGAAACGAGAAGAGATTTTAAAATCAATTTGGGGTGACGATGATTACTTTATGGGTCGAAGTCTTGATGTTTTTATTTCCAAACTCAGAAAGTATCTTAAATATGACCCCTCCATTCAGATTGTAAATTATCATGGAGTAGGGTTCCGGCTTGAAATTCGTTAACTCAATACCTCTCGTAAAACCTGCACAGATTTGATTGTCCCCATTGCATCGATATGGTTGCCATAAAATCTTATAAAAGCATCCAGTAAAATTCTCCTTTTATCGTTACTCACTCTTACAAAATCCTCGAACTCACATTCCAACAATTTATCAAGCACTTTCTCTTCCTCTTCATTAAGCATTAAAGCGCCTAACTCTGCTTTTGCAAACGGGCCAAAACCAAGGTACTTGCTTAGCTTAATCAAAAATACCAAATGAAAGTTCTCAGGATGCTCCAACCTATCCAGCCGGATTAAAGCATCAAAAATAAAATTGCATAGCTCATCGGCATGTACCTGCTCTTTTACCGTTTTATTCAGTACCTCATTGATGAACATACCGATGCAGGATTTCTTTGGATCAGACTGAATAGAATGATAGGGATGCGCACAAGTTGCTTCCTTTATTCTTAAAATTCCAGCATTCTCTTTATGATACACCACCAGGTCTAATAGCGTAAGCGGTTGAAAGATGGCAATCTTACTTTTGCCCGATTTAGATCTTACACTGTTAACGATATAACTCTGCAGTCCAAATGACTCAGTGAAAATGTTAACGATGATTGAGGTTTCACCATAAGGTGTGTAGCGAAAAACGATGCCTTTGGTTTTATGAAGCATTATTCAATAACAGCAATTTTTCCAACATGCCTTTCTGTACCATCCTCTGCTGTCGCAAACACCAGATACATTCCGGTGTTTACACGGTTGCCATTTACTTGTCTGGCATTCCAAACTGCAGTACCCCCATTGGCTCTGGTTTGCCAAATCAACCTTCCGCTAATATCAGTAATTTTTACAATGGCATCAGTATACAACCCATTAATGGCCACCTGGCCATTGAAATCAGTACTTACAGGGTTCGGAAATATTTTTACAGCATTGAACTGATTAGTGCTTTGAGTTGCTGTAGACCGAAATGATGACATTCCTTTATCAGTTCCGAAAAATACTTCACCACTATTAGGATCAATGGCAATGGAAATTATCTGATCAGAGAGCAAAGGACTGTTATCCACTGTAAAATTATAAATGAGTTCCTCACCTGCGGGGTCAAACAACCACACCCCATTATTTGTACCTAGCCATTTCCTGTTTCCTCCATCAACAGCTATTGCAGTAACCGTTTCATCCCGGAGTAGAAACCGATTTTCAAAAATGGGTCGTGAGGCATCCACACTGCCATTAAATACATTGCCGGGGTTAGAAAAAAAGACGACTCCCATATCAGTTCCTACCCACACGTACCCATCTCTGTCGTTAGCAATGGATTTTACAACAGATGAGGGTAACCCACCACTGCCAGCAAGACTAGTCAGGTAAACACTATTGCTATCCTCCTTGTCAAAAACAACAATGCCACCACCTTGTAGGGGATCAATTGCCATCCAAACCAAACCATTCCGATCTACCAGGATATCAAGCGGGTGCTGCGCTTGTGACTGACTTAATGAAAATGACTCCCATGTAGAAGCGCCTGACAACAAATGCAACGAAGGAGATACTCCATAGTTGCTTACCCAAACCCCATCCGAAGACAATTCAATGGATGGAATCAATATTTGATTGACTGCTTGAGATTTCTTTAGTGGGCTATTGGTTTCATCAAAAATGGTTGATTCCGATCCCGTGAATTTTTCTAACCCTTTGCCAAACGAAGCAATAAAAATGGTACTGACATCTTTCACCTGATCCGTAATATCTGTTTTTAGTTCAGATGGCAATACACTCCATTGGCCATTCATAAACTGATCTACACCTGAAATATTTCCATACGGAAGAAGTGAACCCGAAAACCCTCCTTTAGAATAAAGAATCCTATCGCCTGAATAGGTAATCCTCCATATCGAATTGGACGAGGGACCATTAGGTTTCACGCTGTTCACTGCTCCACCATTAACTGAAAGTAATCCATTTGATCCATCTGCAACCCAAATAATCCCGTCAGCATCACTCCGTGCAACGTCTGGCTTGTTGAATGATCCAGCTCCTATTTCCTCCACAACTCCATTACTTACCGACCACACGTTATCAACAGTTGTTATAAACAATTGATCAGCTGAACCGAAAATACTTTTAAATGTTTCCGTTTGTAAAAACGGTTGTTGGAGCCAAGTTCCATCCTGAAGCAGGAAAACACCCGAAGAATTTACAGCAGCATAAATTTGTCCATTAAAACTTGTTACAGAAGCAATTGAACCACTTAACGGCCCTGCAGAGTACCTTTTCCAACTTCTGAAATCCAATAAATTATCGGAGCCATTGGTTGCTCCTACCACTACACCTTGCTCGGTAGCCAGATAAATTGAATCCTGAAAGACAACAGATTCGTTGATTATCAAATTTTCACCTGCATCATTTAAATCACGGTAAGTTTCCTTTACTTCTCTTTTGTCCAAATCAAAAACCACTACACCAAAATCAGTTGATAGGTATGCCAACGCATTGTATAAAGTGATATGATTGATTTTTCTGGAACCGGAAATGGCAGAAGAATTAGCCAAATTACTGTAGACAGAAATCTTATTCTCGCTAAACAAATTGATCAATCCATTTTCAAAAGCAATCAATAATAATTTTCGTTGTTCATCATACGCAAGTGAGGAGATAGGTGCGCCACTCAATCCATTGGTCTTTGAAATAATTGTTATTTCCTGACTGTCCTTTTCGAAGTCAATAATACCAACATCATTAGCTGCATAAATATTATCCGATGCTATTGCCAAAGCATTTAAGTCATTAAATGACAGGTGAAGTCGCCAGGTTCCTACAGGAATATTTTCCTGTGACCAACCAGTTGTACTAAATGAACAACACAAGATCACTATCACAAAAAAACGTTGTCGACTCATTCTTTTGACTTAACACCTTTTATAAATGAACTGCGGCTTCTGGCTTCGTACAAGTCCTTTTCACCTACCTTAATTTTGTCAAGGTCTTTATTATTCAGACGATAAGAAAATGATGCTAATTCACCTGTCTGCGCGCATATAGCGTGGAGTTTTGTGACAAATTCTGCTACAGCCAGCAAATTAGGCATTGGACCAAAAGGCTTTCCCTCAAAGTCCATATCCAGCCCGGCTACAATCACTCTCTTTCCTTTATTGGCCAACGTATTGCAAACGTCAACAATATCTTCATCAAAAAATTGCGCTTCATCAATACCCACCACATCACAATTTCCTGCAAGCAATAGAATATCGTTGGCGAAGTTAACAGGTGTGGAGCGCACCTGCCTCTCATTATGAGAAACCACATTGGATGGATGGTAACGATCGTCTACAATGGGCTTAAATATTTCCACCTTTTGCTTAGCAATAATTGCCCTGTTAATTCTTCTGATCAACTCTTCGGTCTTTCCTGAAAACATGCATCCGCATATCACCTCAATCCACCCAGATTTATGGCTATTGTCTATACCGTTTAATGGTCGCTCAACAAACATGCTGTAAATTTAGCCTTTTGTGAGATTACTAATCTGAATAATTCAAATGTGGAAGTTTCCCTGAATTGGGCACTCGAATAATAATATCTCCATAGGCTTTCGCCTGACACGCAAGACGCTCGTTCAGCCCTAGTTCACCTTTATTAATATACCTCATCTCTGCATCGGTAAACTCATTCAGATTTTCAACGCCTTTTACAACCTCCATTTTACAGGTAGTACAACGTCCTTTTGCCCCACAAGCGTGCATCCAGTCCAAATAATGTTCATGCAGGTGACTTAATACTGTTTTTGAGGAATTGTTAACCTCCAGTTCTTTTCTGTCGAGATTTTCTATCACTATCTTTACCATGGCACAACGTATGGCTTTAGCCATCGTTTACAAGAAAGCCAATAAAGTGAATCCTTAAAAGCGATGGACGAAAAAATAAGTTTACAAGCAGTAGAAGAGTACAGTGTTGCATTTTCCTCCAAAATAGCTGATGAGTTCTTTGCCCAGCACCAAAAAATCAGTGGGGCTGAAATACTCAAACTTTGTCAGACCAAACAAATTAACCTCTTTGTTCTCCGCGAATTGCTAAAAGCCTGGAAACAAGAGACAGCAAAATATAAAAGCCCCTACTTTAATTATGAGGCGCAAGACGTAAAAGAAAGTCTTACCCAGTTTCAAAACACACTTTCCAACAACATCTTGATTGCCAAAGATCATTTCCTGCCTTTATTGAAGAAGGGGGTGAGCCTAACCGTTTATCTAGTACTCGACCCTTACGACTTTTACTCTGATACCCTGGACAAAAATGGCAATGGCATCATTAAGGTTACGGAGTTGAAAAATGAGATCAAATACATTAAAATTAACAACCGCCCATTGGAAAGGCTTGTTCAAAAGTTAGAAGAGAAAAAACTGGAGTCCATCTCTGGCAATGAAGCGTTTGCGCTTCTTGACCAGATATTGGAAGAAGTGAACTTTACCCCTGAGGACGTAGAGCCTTATATTCAACAACTAAGTACCGTGCTTCCGCTCGAAATGGAAAAGCTTTTTGATAGCAAAAGTGAACCATTGAGTCAGCCCCAAAAAAAACAAAATACACCACGGCCCATTATCAACGAACAAACTTCAGCACCTGTCACTACAGTGGCAGATGATTTTCAAAGAATTCCTGACCTTCAAAATCGCCTTACGATCAATCAAAAATTCATGTTCACCAAAATGCTCTTCAATGGTGATTTTGATTTATTTAATAGTGCCGTCCTAAAGATTGATTCACTCAGCTCTCTGGATGAAGCAACAAGTTATCTGGATTCCCATTATTCAAATTGGGATCGGGAATCCGAAGAGTACGAAGAGTTTATGGAAATGATTACGAAACGATTTGCCTGATCAAAGGCGCTGAAGCACCTGTCCGCGGTGGGCATCCAGCTTTAAGAGAATAAACAGGAGAATAGTAAAGCCCCATAGAGCCGATCCTCCGTAGCTAAAAAACGGAAGAGGAATTCCAATAACCGGAAAAAGACCGATGGTCATGCCAATATTAATAGCGAAATGGAAGAAGAAAATACTCACCACTCCATATCCATAGGCCCTGGCAAACCTGCTCTTTTGGCGCTCAGCAATAAAAATAACTCTAAGTAGTAAGGCCATAAAAAGCACCACCACCACGAAACTGCCCACCCAGCCCCACTCCTCACCTATTGTGCAGAAAATAAAGTCGGTGCTTTGCTCTGGCACAAAATCAAATTTTGTTTGAGTGCCTTTTAAAAATCCTTTACCGAAAAAACCTCCACTTCCAATAGCTATTTTGGATTGTGTTACATTCCACCCATAGCCAAGAGGGTCTGCATCCGGATTAATAAGTGCTTTTATCCTATTCTGCTGATGCGGCTTTAATACATCAGTAATTACGTAGTCCACACTTTCAATCACGCCCATCACTATGATGGCCCCTACTACTAAAACTGAAATACGTTTAAGTTTCTTTTTACCAAATACAATCAACAATGCCAGCACAATAACAATCGCCCCATGAAGATAAAGTTGGTTAGGTATCAGTAAAGTCAGAATAAAAATAAATGCCGCACATATCCCTACGATCATCAGGAAAGGCGACATTCCCTCTCTAAAAAAAACAAAAATAAATGATGTAAAAACCAATGCGGTTCCTGTATCCTTCTGCAAAAGGATTAATACCATAGGCAGCCCAATAAGCCCGAACAACATTGCCTGATTTCTAAGGTTGTCCATTCTAAAACCAACCGTACCAATCATTTTGGCTGCAGCCAATGCCGTTATAAATTTTGCAAACTCAGAAGGTTGCACACCAAAAGAACCAATCCCCAACCAGGCTTTGTTACCTCCTACTTCCTTACCAATAATAGGAACCAAAATCAGAAGGAATAATATGATGCCGTAAGCGATGTAAGCAAAGGCTTCATAAAAGCGCATATCAATAATGATAATGCCCATTATGATTACCAATGATGCCGCAATAAAAATCAGTTGTCTTCCAGAGTTGAGGGACAAATCCCACATCGATTGACTCACTGTTTCGTCATAAACGGCAGCATAGATATTAAACCACCCCAATATGACCAGTGCCATATAAATAAAGATGGTCGGCCAATCCAGTTTGCCATATATGTCAGCGCCTTTTCTCAATACAAAAATTGTCCATTTAAAACATACTGTTCAATGTGAGGCCTTTTTGTTTCCCCAATCAAATATTTTTCAATCATCAAACTGGCAATAGACGCAGCTGCCCTTGCACCCTGGCCTGCATCTTCCACATAAACAGATACTGCTATTTTAGGATCATCCTTTGGCGCAAAAGCAATAAATACAGAGTGATCCGGAAGCGGGTCGTTCTGCACGGTACCTGTTTTTCCACAAACGATTATATCCTGAAGCTTTGCACGGTACTGGCCGGTACCCGATTGTACCACGCGCTCCATAGCATCTACTGCAATATCAAAGTAAGCTGGATCTATCGTGGTAAATTGTTTTTCCTTATACTGTGGCAACGGCCCATCCTCACCAATTGATTTAATTAAATGAGGTTTGTAATAAAATCCACGATTGGCAACTATAGCTGCAAAGTTGGCCATCTGTATCGGAACAACCAGGTTTTCTCCCTCACCTATAGCAATTGAATAAATATTTGAAAATTTCCACGGCCGATTATTGTACGCTTTGTCATAGTAAGCGGAGTTGGGAATAAGGCCACCCTTTTCATTGGGCAAATCCACACCCAAATTGCTACCAAACCCAAAGCTTCGGATGTGCTTATTCCATTCATCGAGCCCTATGCGGGTATCTTCGTATGGATCATCAGACACACCCTTATTTAACATTCTTCTCAACACACCATGGAAGTAGGGATTACAAGAATTCTCAATAGCACCGCGCAAATCTTCATTGGAATGGTTTCCATGACAGCCGATAATTGACCGGTCGCAGCGAATTCTTGTCTCAGGTTTAATTACACCTTCCTGGAGAGCCGTCATGGCCTGAGCAATTTTAAAAATGGAGCCAGGCCGGTACTGTGCCATCAATGGTCGGGTGAACAATGGCTTCAGTGTATCGTTGCTAATTAATACAAAGTTGGAACTATAATTTCTTCCAGTTAGCAAGTTGGGGTCATAGGATGGGCCAGATACCAATGAAAGAATTTCTCCGGAGCCAGGTTCAATCGCAACTATACTTCCCGACTTTCCATTCATAAGAAATTCGCCATACTGCTGAAGATCGATATCAATACTGGTAATTAAATCCTTGCCAGGGACAGACAGAGTGTCGTATTCGCCATCTTTGAAGGATCCCTTCTCAATACCACGAACATTTCTCAATTTGAACTTCACCCCCCGCTTACCTCTCAGCTGTTCCTCGTAAAAAGACTCTATTCCGCTTTGCCCGATATAGTCACCTTGTTTATAGATCCCCGTATTATCCCTCTCCAGCTGTCCTTTAGAAATTTCACTTACATAACCCAAGGCATTGGCCAATCCTGATGTAGCGTAGGATCTGGTGGTTCTTGCCTGCACATATAAACCTGGGAATTCATCAAGATGATCTTGAATTCTGGCAAACTCTTCGTTGGTAAGGCGATCAATAAATAAGGTAGGCTTGTAAGGGGAGTACTCCTTACGGGCCCGCATCTCCTTAAACTTCTTCCTCAATTCCTCCCTGGACATTTGAAAAACCTTACAAAATTTCGCGGAGTCAAATTCTTTAATATCCTTTCTGATGACGTTAATGTCAAATTCAGGTGTGTTGTAGACTACAAGCTTATTGTTACGATCATAGATAAGTCCGCGAAAAGGATACTCCACCTCTCGCAAAATAGCATTACTGTCTGCGAGTTCAGCATACTTATTATCCAACACCTGAATGGAAAAGAGTTTTACTAAAAAAACCAGACCAGTCAGGATAAAAATAAGTTGTAATATTTCCTTGCGCCCTTCGTTCATAATCTTCGCTGCCCGGGTAACATGTACTGCAACATCAGTAGGGTAAGAAGAGTAAAGATAGTGCTAAAAAAAACTTTTGAAAGCGTGTACCAAATCAACCCAAAACCACCGGCCTCAATGAAAAACAAAGCAAAATGATGAATAAAAATGATGGGAAGTGTGTAAATCAAAACCCATTGGAGCCCGTTGGCCGCCAATGTTGGCCCTTCGCCTGCGTCATATCCTCCCTGAGGAGTAATGCGTGACAGCCAAAAGTTTCTAATAAAAGCCACCAGTACCAGTGCTGAAGCATGCATACCCAAGCTGTCGTAAAAAATATCGACAAAGAAACCCATTATGAAACCAAGTACCATTAATAACAAGATGTTGGTTTCAATAGGAAGGAATAAAATGAAAGCTATATAAATAAAGCAGAAGGCAGTATTAAAAAGTACAAGGTTCTTCATCAAAACAACCTGAGCCAACAGATAGATGAAGAAGGATAAAAATTGCCAAATACCTGCTCTGCTCATTTTGGTTCTCCAATTGTTACTTGTTCAAGCGAATCTTTTTCTTCCAAAAGATTACTACGTACAATTTCTACAAAGGCCAGTTTATTGAAGTCTTGTGCCAGTCTTACTTTCAAGTCATAAAATTGCGCTTCAGGGCCCAGGCTTACTTCATCAATTACACCCACTAAAATGCCTTTAGGAAAAACCGCATTAAAGCCCGATGTAACAACTGTATCTCCCACAGAAGGGTTGGCATGCCGTGGAATAAAGTTCAACTGGCTGTACAGAGGGTCCTTCCCATCCCAGTTGATCGACCCAAAATGATTTGTTCTTTTAATCATTGAAGATGTAAACTCATCGGTGTTAAGTAGTGAAATCAAAACCGCATAATGATCTGATACTGATTTTACCTTACCCACTGCACCGGCAGCACTGATTACCGCCATCCCCGGAGATATGCCATCCAATGCCCCCTTGTCAATGGTGATATAATTCTTAAAACGCTCAACTGAGTTGTTAATTACTTTTGCACTAATAAAATCAAAACGATTGATGATTTCAGGATCTTGAATTTCCCTCATCTCAAGGGTGTACAAGCTTTGGTTGCGTTGCTCAAGTTTGGTTCTTAACAGGGCATTTTCTTCAGCCAGCTCTGCATTTATCCTTCTAAGCGAAAAGTATTCTTTAATCCCCTGGGTTGTTCCAATGATGTTTGCAGCCAACTTATTTGACGAATTGAAAAATTTTGTGCTTTGGTATTGATTATTCTCTACGATCAACCAGGCGGCAAATAATTCCAACGCCAAAAATGTAAAGAAAGCCCTATACTGATAGAAAAAGTAAAAGAGCCTCTCCATGCAATCAGGTCATCAATACAGATTTGAAATGATTCAGATTCTTGAGTGCTTGCCCTGTACCTCTTACCACAGCCCGTAGCGGATCATCAGCCACATGGATGGGTAGTTTGGTTTTCAATGCAAGTCGTTTGTCCAGGCCACGGAGCAACGCCCCTCCACCAGTCAGGTAGATACCTCGCTCGTAAATATCAGCAGAAAGTTCAGGAGGAGATATCTCCAGTGCCTTCAATACTGCCTCCTCTAATTTGGAGATTGACTTATCTAAAGCGAATGCCACTTCCGAGTATGAAATTTTTATTGTCTTTGGAATACCCGTCATTAAATCACGGCCACGGATCTCATAGTCATCTGGTCCGTCATCCAACTCGGTCAACGCAGACCCAACCTCAATCTTCACACGTTCGGCTGAACGCTCACCGATAAGCAGATTGTGCTGCCTGCGCATATAATCAAGAATATCTCTGTTAAAAGTATCTCCTGCAATACGAATGGATTGATCGCACACGATACCGGACAAAGCTATTACCGCAATGTCTGTGGTACCTCCTCCAATATCGACAATCATATTTCCCACCGGCTGCTCAATATCAATGCCTATACCAATCGCAGCAGCGATGGGCTCATGAATCATGTATACCTCTTTTGCGTTGGCGTGTTCCGCAGAATCGCGCACAGCTCTTTTCTCCACCTCTGTGATTCCTGAAGGAATACAAATCACCATCCTGAGTGAAGGCGGAAACAATCTCTTTCCGGTGTCAATCAACTTGATCATACCACGGATCATCATCTCAGCAGCATGAAAGTCGGCTATCACTCCTTCTTTTAAAGGGCGAATGGTTTTAATGTTGTCATGGGTTTTTTCATGCATCTGCATGGCTTCTCTACCTATGGCCAACACCTTGTTGGTATTCTTATCAATGGCAATGATAGATGGCTCATCCACCACAATCTTGTCTTTGTGAATGATGAGTGTGTTTGCCGTGCCAAGGTCAATGGCTATATCCTGAGTAAAGAAGTCAAAAAGTCCCATTGGTATTACAACTGTGGTTATTCTAGAAGGCCGAAATTAAGCAAATATAACCGTGATTTTAGCGTTTAATCGCCTGAAAACTTACAAGTAGAAATTGACTAGTGCTTAAAGTGTCGATAGCCGGTTGTTACCATCGTCATATCGTGTCCATCACAAAAGTCAATTGAGTCCTGATCTTTGATTGAACCTCCCGGCTGAATGACTGCCTTGATCCCCTGCTCATGAGCAATCTCTACACAATCTGGGAATGGGAAAAATGCATCGGAGGCCATGGCCGAACCTTTTAAGTCAAAACCAAAACTTTGAGCTTTGGCAATTGCTTGCTTTAGCGCATCTACTCTGGAGGTTTGCCCCACTCCGCTGGAGAGCATTTGACCATCTACCGCCAGCACAATGGTATTGGACTTAGTATGTTTTGCGATTTTTCCGGCAAACAACATGGCTTCCAACTCAGCATCAGTAGGTTTTTTCTTTGTTACCACCTTCAAATCTTCCTTGCCATCGGTATGGTTATCAAAGTCCTGAGCAATTACTCCATTCAATAAGCTTTTAAACTGTTGTCCCGGCTTTAAGTTTTCCTTTTGCTTCAACAGGTTCCTATTTTTCTTTGATTTCAATAACTCCAGCGCATCCGGTGTAAAGTCAGGAGCAATAAGAATCTCAAAAAATAATTTATTGATCTCCTCCGCAGCGGCAATGTCTACCGGCTGGTTAGTACACAAAATGCCACCAAATGCTGAAACAGTATCTGCTTGTAGTGCTTTCAGATACGCCTCTTTAACAGATTTGCCAGTAGCCACCCCACAGGCATTGGTATGCTTAATGATGATGAATGCAGTTTCGCTTTTAAATTCATTGAGCAAATGAACAGCAGCATCTACGTCCACAAGATTGTTATAGGAAAGGTCTTTGCCATTAAGCTTCTCAAACAACTGCTCAAGGTCTCCGTAGTAGACTGCTTGCTGATGGGGGTTCTCTCCATAACGCAATGAGCTACCGCCAGGGATGCTCACTTTCAAACTCTCAATTCCTTCTTCCCGATTGAAATAGTTGAAGATAGCTGTATCGTAATGTGAGGTCACATCAAATGCCATCGCGGCAAAGTGCTTCCTATCACTCAATGAAGGCTGGCACTTGGTTGACACCAATAAATTCAATGCCTCTTCGTATTGGTTCCTCGATGAGATGATCATTACGTCTTGAAAATTTTTCGCTGCCCCCCGGATCAAAGAAATACCTCCGATGTCAATTTTTTCAATGATCTCGCTTTCTGCTCCACCACTCGCCACCGTTTCTTCAAATGGATACAAATCCACAATTACCAGATCAATTGGAGGAATCTTATACTCTTTGGATTGGCTCAGATCTCCTTCATTGTCTCTCCGGTAAAGTATGCCTCCGAAAACAACAGGATGAAGGGTTTTTACCCGACCCCCAAATATGGATGGGTATCCGGTTAACTCCTCTACAGGCACCACTTTGTGACCGAGTCCTTCGATAAAAGTTTGAGTTCCGCCTGTGGAGACAAACTCGACTCCCTCCGCGGCAAGGGCTTCAATGATGGGTTCTAAATTGTCTTTGTAATAAACTGAAATTAGTGCCCTAGAGATCTTCTTGGATGCCATTAAAAAGCGGTTTAGGAGTTTTTTCGAAGCTGCAAAAGTAGGGCTATTTTAAGGATAGCGAAACTTGCACCCTCAAAAATTCCATAAATTAAATGCTTCCGAAACTACTAATAGTCCTCTTCCGGGATAGGCTCCACCTCCACTGAAAAATCGTCCGCATCGAGAAAAGTTGGAAACTTATCACGATAGGAAAGAAGTGAGTTACCGCTAATAGCCACTGTCTTTATGGCCTCCATACCCTCGACCGTGAAAACAGCATCTCCTTTCGGACTGATGATGGATGAAAGGCCATTGTATTCAATTCCTTTCCCATCGGTCCCTACTCGATTGACACCCACGACATAAGATAAATTCTCGATGGCACGTGCCTTTAACAAGGTATCCCACGCATTGATTCTAACTTTAGGCCAGTTGGCTATATAGATGGCCAGGTCATACGTTGGTTTTCTAAGCGTAGCATTCCATCGGTTGCGACTCCACACTGGAAAGCGAAGGTCATAACAAATCAAAGGACAAATTCTCCACCCTTTCCAATGGCCAATCAGAAGGCTTTCTCCGGGCGAATAAACATGTTGCTCATCGGCCATTCTAAAAAGGTGGCGCTTATCGTAAGTTTTAAAATTTCCACCTGGCTCCATCCAGAGCAGGCGGTTGTAATATCGGTCATGAACCAAGGATATGAAACTTCCCAAAACCAGTGCGCCTGTCTGGTCGGCCATTTGCTTCATCCACTTAAACGTGCGCATATTCATCCGCTCAGCTAACCTTGGAGCTGCCATTGAAAAGCCTGTAGTAAACATCTCAGGAAGCACTATTACATCAGTTGACTCATTGATTCGCCATATTTTCTCTTCAAACATGGCCAAATTGGCATCAATGTCTTCCCAGTGAAGGTCTGATTGAATTACTGTAATCTTAAGGTCCTGCATCACTCCTGATTAATTCTTCTGCAAAGAAAGCGATCCCTGATTAAATAGAGAACGCCTTTATAACAATTTACCCACTAAAAACGGTTCAGAATTTCTCCAGCCTCCGCCAGCGTGTCTTCTCCTTTGGCAAAGCAAAACCGAAGAAGCTGGTTGTCGGTTCTGTCTTTGTAAAAAACTGAGATAGGAATAGAGGCAAGTTTGTGCTCCCTGGTCAGCCATTCGGACATTTCAACTTCAGACTTTGAGGAAATCCCCTTAAAAGACAACAACTGAAAATAGGACCCATGGCATATCATGGGCTCAAAAGATGACCCTTTGATCTGATCAAGGAAAAAATCCCGTTTTTGTTGGTAAAACTTTGACAACTCCAGATAATGAGCGGGTTGCCGCATATATTCAGCTAATGCCAATTGAACCGGAGTGTTGACACTAAAGGTTATAAACTGGTGTGCTTTTCTGATTTCCTTCGTAATCGATGCTGGCGCCACGGTATAGCCCACTTTCCATCCGGTGGCATGAAAAGTCTTTCCAAAGGAAAAGACGGCAATACTATGAGCCGCCAATCCCGGAAACTTCATGACACTTTGATGCTCCAACTGGTCAAAAATAATACGTTCGTACACCTCATCACTCAACACCAGAATTCCATGAGTATTTACTATCTCCTCAAGGATTTTCATGTCCTCCTCCTTCAACACGGCTCCACTTGGGTTTTGGGGCGTATTGATCATGATCATTCGGGTACGAGAGGTGATCTTACTTTTTACCTTATCCCAATCAATTGAAAAATCGGGAGGCAGGATATTTATCGGAACCGGTGTACCTCCATTGAGGCGAATGGCTGGGTCATAACAATCGTAGGAGGGATCAAACAAAATCACTTCATCTCCCGGACTCACCAACCCCGTGATGGTTGCATAAATAGCTTCTGTGGCTCCAGCAGTAATGGTGATATCAGTTTCCGGATCAACTTGATGTCCATAAGATTGAAAAATCACTGAGGCAATCGTTTGGCGCAATGAAGGCACTCCGGGCATGGGAGCATACTGGTTGTGCCCCTCCTTCATTTGCTGATGAATGAGTTCGACCAGCTTTTCGGAAACTTTAAAATCAGGGAACCCTTGAGATAAATTAATGGCACCGTGCTCCTGGGCCATCTTGGACATCACCGCGAAAATGGACGTCCCAATATCCGGTAGCCTGGATCGGATTTCCATTATTTGCTTAACGGAGCAATGATTCTGTATTCCGTGTCTACATCTCCACGACTGATATCGTTGAGCTTGCCTTTGAGGAGCCTTTTCTTAAGGGGCGTGAGGTAATCGATAAACAAGACTCCTTCAATGTGATCATATTCATGCTGAATGATCCTTGCCTTCATCCCTTCATACTCCTCATCATGCGCTTCCCAGTTTTCGTCAAAGTATTTGATACGGATTGAAAATGGTCTTGTCACTTTTTCGCGCACATTGGGTATACTCAGGCAACCCTCCTCCATCTCATCATGGTCTTCATCTTCTTCCACAATCTCTGCATTGATAAACACCTTTTTAAAATCCTCCATGCCCGGCTCGTCTTCCAGCACACTGCCGTCCACAACAAACATTCTAATGTCTTTACCAATCTGAGGGGCAGCCAAACCGATGCCCTGTGCGGCATACATGGTTTCAAACATATCCTCAGAAAGCTGCTTTACCTCCTCTGAGCCCTCTTTTATGTCCCGGGTCTTCTTTCGAAGCACAGGATCTCCATACATTACAATTGGATAAACCATTGAAAATTATAATTAGCCTGCAAATTTAACCCAGTTTATGCATTAAGTCTATTGGAGAAGCCATAAACTGCCCAACGGCTGACGAATTCTGACGATACGGTCAGAATTATCAGGGTTAAACCTTGGCAATGAAAGTATTTTGGCGATTATGCGTAAATATCTTATGGACTTTCATTCGTCAATTCGGTTTAATGATTTTGAGTGGTTCTTCCTCAATTATTGGATTAGCGACTTGATTCCAAATAGGTCTGCAGAATCAGTGTAGCGCTGATTTTATCTACGTTTTTTTTATCCCTTCTGTCTTTCTTTTTCATTCCTCCGTCAATCATGGCGCGTAAGGCAATCTTACTGGTAAATCGCTCGTCTACATATTTCACGGGAAGGTCGGGGAAAGCTTTGTTGATCTTTGCGACCATCTGCCTCACAAAAGGAGCTGTCTCAGAATCGGTATTGTCCATTTGCTTGGGCAATCCTATGACCACCTCATCAACCTGCTCTTTTAAGAAGTATTGTGTGAGATAGGATAAGAGCTTAGCAGTTTCAACTGTTTCCAGCGCTGTGGCAATAATCCTCATAGGGTCAGTTACCGCCAAACCGGTTCGCTTCATCCCATAGTCAATGGCCATTATGCGACCCATAAATTAAAAGCTTAAAAAAAGAAAAATGATTAGTTGTACTTTACTTTCTCCCCAAAAATCTTCTTCACCTGATTCTCTACAATCATGGCTTTTGGAAAAAGAATTTCGTTTTCTATTCGGGCATGTGTCTTCAGGCTTTTTTCAAATGAAGTCAACTCTGAATAAATAACCTTTACATGCAAGGGAGCATTCACGCCAAGCGCGTAATTATTCGTTATTCTTCTTATGCCCTCCATTTCATCATCATGAGCCTCGTGCTCCATGGCAAAACGTTGAAGGGAATTCTTCTCCAGCATATAATACAGCTGAGATGGATTGTAGATGCCTTTTGTTGCTTTCTCCAAAAGTCGGATGTAACCAAAAAGCGTATCCTCTTCCTCGTAGATATGGTGAATAAAATCCTCCAAAAAGAGAGGAAACAATTCTTTTAAATCTTTTTCTACAGTCAAATAATCCTTGTGGTCAGCCCTAAATGACTCTACCAATCGGGCAATGTATGGGAGCTTATGTTTTACAAAGGTAAAATGAGCATGCTTGAGATACTCCAGTATAAGATCTATTGGATAAGAAATGAGGGGCAGATCAGCCTCCTGAAAATTTGCATTAGGTGATTCCAACTCTCGCACCACCTGCTCTACTCTCAACCCCTTGTCGTGGCATACCTGCTCGAGCGTTTGCTCCGAATATTCGTAGAATTTGATACCAAAGAAATAAAGCACATAAGCATGCACGTTATTCTGGTCTACCAAGTCCTGTATTCGCTTATTCTTAAGGGTAGTTTTTGCCATTTAGGTAGTAAATATAGCAATACCCATAGCGCTAGCCAAGGTCATTTATTGCCCCAAGTGAGATAGAATTTGAATAACAGCCTGTTTTTTCTGTTTTTTGAAGCTGAAAAACTTTGATGACGGTTAAAACGTTAGAAGTTATTAACCGTATTTTTTTTGACATGAGTGAGCCGAATAATTCGAAATATCAAATAAAACTCCCTTTGATCCTGTGTATCGGCCTGGCTGGCGGTGTACTGATCGGAGCCAGCTTGAATACATCCACTGCAGCCGATGACATTGGTGCGGATGTGCAGAAATTCAGGGAAGTACTCTCGCTGATTAAGACCGAGTACGTAGATGAAACTCAGACTGACGAGTTGGTTGATGATGCTATTGAGCACATTTTAGCTAAACTGGATCCACACTCTGCTTACATCCCCGCCAAGGAAAGACTAGAGGCCAACGAAGACCTGCGTGGAAACTTTGAAGGCATAGGAATTGAATTCAGCATTTTTCAAGACACACTGGTGGTGGTGGCCGCTTTGGGTGGCGGTCCTTCCGAAGCCGTAGGCCTTCGTAGCGGTGATCGCATAGTGAAAGTAGATGGAGAAAATATTGCAGGCATTGGCTTGCGCAACAGCGATGTCTCCAAAAAACTGAAAGGACCTAAGGGGACCGAAGTAAAAATTGAAGTAATAAGGCGAAGCTCCAACAAACCAATCAGCTTCAATATCATTCGGGATAAAATTCCTCAATTCTCAGTTGATGCTTCCTATATGGTCAACGAGGAAGTGGGATATATTAAAGTGAGCAGGTTTTCTCAAACCACTTATTCAGAGTTTCGCACGGCCATGGAGAAGTTGAAGAAGGAAGGAATGAAGAAGTTAGTGCTCGACTTGCAAGGCAACCCAGGAGGTTATATGAATCAGGCTATTGATCTGGCTGATGACTTTTTACCCAACGGAGAAAAAATAGTTTTTACCAACGGAAAAGATACCCGCTACAATTCAGATGCAATGTCATCTGCAAAAGGAGAGTTTGAAAAAGGTGACATTATTGTGCTCATCAACGAGGGTAGCGCATCAGCTTCAGAAATTGTTGCAGGAGCACTTCAAGACAATGACAGGGCCTTGATTGTGGGAAGGAGGTCTTATGGAAAAGGATTGGTTCAATCTCCATTTGTTCTAGACGATGGATCAGAGCTACGATTGACCATTTCCAGGTATTACACACCCAGCGGCAGGTCGATTCAAAAACCTTATGATGACAATCAGGAGTATTCAAAAGATATTATGAAGCGCTACAGTCATGGAGAATTTTTCCATGCAGATAGCATTAAATTCAATGACTCCTTGAAATACCTGACCATGAATGGCAGAACGGTGTATGGTGGTGGTGGAATCATGCCAGATTACTTTGTGCCATTAGATACCACACTCAACAGTCCCTATTTGAATGCCCTATTTAACTCCAACTCCTTTCAGGAGTATGCATTTAATTATGCGTTGGAAAACAAAGACAGGCTAGAGAAAATGGGTTTCAAAGAGTTTTATCACGGCTTCAAAGTAAATGATGCCATGTACAATGACCTTGTTAGTGTAGGTAAGCGCAACAGTGTGAAGCCTAACTGGGCTGATCTGAACAAGAACAAGGAAGTTTTTGAAATATTCCTAAAGGCCAATGTTGCCAGAAGAATTTGGGGAAGCGAAAGTTTCTACCCCATCTTCAACGAGACCAACGAGATATTACAGCAAGCTTTACAATTGTTTGACCGGATTCCGGACCGAGGGAAGATGTAGCGGCTTAAAATTATTTAAGTCTGCTAATTTTCTAGTTCAAATCGATATAATAAATGACCATGTCCAACAAGAACTGTTGTGGGTCCCTGCATGGTATAAAAATAGAGAGAGTTAGACCACGATGGAATATTTGCAATTTGGATCCACTTATTAAGTGGTGGATCATACTCATAGAAATCAGTTAACCATGAAATACCATTACTCAACCCTCCTCCCACATATAGTTTATCTTGAAAATTGAATGCAAGTGAGTTATACCTAGGTAAATAAGGCGCATCTTGCAGTGGCTCCCACAACTCACTTGCTGGGTCAAACTTCCATAATTTTTTTGATGGATTTCCATTATATCCTTCAAATAAATAAGCAATCCCATTTAGACTAACAACCGTATACTTCCCAGGATTGAACGGTGGATCTTGAAGCCGTGACCAAGTAAAATCAGTTGATTTTTTTTTCCAAAATCCAATTTTTTGGTTCCCTTCATCGAAATACATTTTTCCAACATAGCCAACATCATTTATTGAAAACGTAAATGAGACCGGAGTGCTTTCACCGGAAATTGGAAATGTTGATTTATTCTCCCATGAGCCTGTTTCAACTACAAATTCCCATACTTCATTATTTGACGTCACATAATAAGTTTTGTCGGAACCCATAGCCAGCCCATCTCCATTTGAATTAAAAGTATTAGGAAAAGAATAACCATAAGTCCAATTTTCAAAATTTTGACTCAGCCTGCTGACATCGTTATCATTATTATATGCGCCTACATAACCATAGCCATTACTCATGTGTGAGAAAATTCCTGTAGCGTCCGATGGAAGTTGATAATTCAACAATTGTGTCCAAACTCCCTTTAACAGTATGAAATTTTGAGGAAATGTGAATTCCCCAACCGAATTCTTAATTCTAATCTTTATAGGATTTGCAGTTATGCCCTTTGGAACAATTACTGTTATATCATTTGGATGCATGAACAAGATTTCTGCCCTAACATTTCCTATGTATACCTCAGGTTGAATTGTCTCAGCACCTATGTACAAGCCTCTAATTGTAATGCTACTACCTACCCCCCCGCTAGTTGGGTTAAATTCCCAATATTTAATGCTTTCGAATGTGGCAACTGAAACTTCAGAACCTTCAAAAACCATTTTTGATTTGTCCATTAAATATGGGCGTAAATAATATTTTCCGACAGGTAAATTCCAAATCTCATTCTTATAGACAGAAGAAATCGGATCAAAATCAAGTTTTTGAGTTTTAAATATATTTTTCGAGTTGGGCTCTGTACCAACATATACTCCAACCTCAGAGAGGTCTATAGAGCCTATATCAGAAATTTTTAAAGAAACGGTTATTTGAAATGGGGAACCAATATTGACTTCGACTATGCTAAAAATTGGAGGAATAACTGGTGGTACAATTGCTCGAGTCTGATCCTCTTTACAACTACAAAATAGAACAATGGATATAAATAGCAAGGTTCTTTTCATTGCTTGACCAACTAAAAAATACCCCTAAAGTAACTCATAAAAAATGCAGCCACAAAATGATTTATTAAGACAAATCTATTTTCCCCATTTCATTCACTTTTGAGAAGTAAGTATTGCTGAATTTTTTGGATGTTTCAATCTGGCACTTTTCATTTAAGAATTTGCTAACTTCGAAACCGAAGTAAAACGCCACATCATGTATTATCATCGATTAGGAAAAATTCCACCCAAGAGACACACACAATTTCGTCAGCCGGATGGAAGTTTGTATAAAGAGGAACTAGTAAGCTCGGAAGGCTTTTCCGGAATTTATTCTAACCTCTATCATATCAATGCACCAACTCGGGTTAAGGAAGTAAGCAAGCCCGTGAAGTACGGCCCAAAAATGATCAAGGATTATGCCTTGCGTCAAACCCACCTGAATACGAGTAAAGTAGAAACCACTGGTGACGATTATCTAAGTGCAAGAAAGGTTTTGTTGATGAACAATGACTGCTTCATTTCTATTTGTTCGCCAAAGCAGCGCAAGATGGATTACTTCTATAAGAATGCCGAGGGAGACGAAGTAATCTACGTTCATGATGGAAGTGGCGCACTTATCTCTCAGTTTGGTAAACTGGAAATCAAACAGGGCGATTATGTTGTCATACCTCGCACTGTCATTTATAAACTAGAATTTAATGAAGATCCTCTTCGATTGTTGATTGTAGAGTCTGCATCACCGATCGAAACTGTAAAACGCTACCGCAATCAACTCGGGCAGTTGCTGGAACATTCTCCCTACTGCGAAAGAGATATTCGGCCTCCTCACGAATTGGTTACTGACACAAAGAAAGGCGATCACTTGATGAAGATTAAAAAGCAAGGCTACCTTCATCAGTATGTATATGACTACAGTCCGTTGGACTTGGTAGGCTGGGATGGATTCCTTTGGCCTTATGCCTTTTCTATTCATGATTTTGAACCTATTACGGGAAGAATTCATCAGCCACCACCTGTGCATCAAACCTTTCAGGCACACAATTTTGTAATCTGTTCGTTTGTTCCTCGATTGTTTGACTATCACCCACAGGCAATACCAGCACCCTACAATCACAGCAACATAGACTCTGATGAAGTGCTCTACTATGCAGAAGGAAATTTCATGAGCCGCAAAGGAATTGACCGTGGATCGTTTACGCTTCACCCTGGTGGCTTGCCACACGGTCCACACCCAGGCACGGTTGAAAAAAGTATTGGTGCCAAAGAAACCCATGAGCTCGCTGTAATGATCGATACTTTCAAACCTTTGTTCCTCACTGAAGATTCATTGGAGTTTCTGGATGAAAAATATCCAATGAGCTGGACAGACGAATCAACAGATCCTTTCAACGAGATTAACACCCCATAAACATTGAGCAAGTATATAGTACCTATTCAAATTCGTTGGTCTGATATTGATCAGAACAGACACCTTCGGCATTCTGCTTACTATGACTATGGCGCAATGGTTCGAATGAGATTTCTTAATGAGGGCGGGCTTACCACTGAAAAAATGGAGGAACTACAAGTAGGCCCGATTCTTTTTCGTGAAGAAGCACTCTTCAGGAGAGAAATAACGCTCGAAGATAAAATCACAGTTGATGTTGAGATTTGCTCTGCTCGAGAAGATTTTTCAAGGTGGAGCCTCAGGCACACCATGAAAAAAGAAGACGGAACCATTGCTGCCATAATTAATATGGATGGTGCATTTCTCGACTTGACAAAAAGAAAACTTACTCAACCACCGGAATTTGTAAAAGATATATTCAGGTCATTTCAGCAGAGCAGCGATTTTAAACTTACGCCTGCATCTTAAGGCTGTTCCCCTAATATCCATTTCTCGGTTACAACCGGATAGTGCGCATACTCCAGTTTATGTACTTTGCTGGCAATCTCATCAGGTGTATCTTTTTGATTGACAATAGTTTTTGCCTGAAAAAGAATAGCTCCTTCATCATAGTGATGATTCACCAAGTGAATGGTAATCCCTGTTTCCATTTCACCAGCTTCCTTCACCGCTTCATGCACCTTCGATCCATACATTCCTTTCCCTCCATATTTAGGAAGTAGAGCTGGATGAATATTTATTATTTGCTCCGGGTATGCATGTAGTAAGTTATCTGGAATAAGCCATAAGAATCCGGCAAGCACTATGTGTGTAATCCCATCTTCGCGCAGCCAGTTCAATACCTCGCCCTCTTTTAATTGTCGCTTATCAAAAACCCTCGCAGGCACTGCTGCTTTTTTGGCTCGCTCCAGCACAAATGCTTTGGGGTTGTTACTTAGCAGCAAAGCCACTTCAATTTGCTGATGGTCTTTGAAGTGTTCAAAGAAACGTTCAGCGTTAGTTCCACTACCGGAAGCAAAAATGGCCAGTCTATATTTTCTGTTCATTATCGCAAAGAAAACTCAATAGTTAGGTTAAACCAAGGCCATACTTACAATACCCAATAACAGAATAAGCTTACAAAGTGAACTTAGCCTGGTGAAATCACGAATCGTATCTGCCCGCATTAGTTTTGCTACCATGTATCCCATCGGCAAAAAAAGAAAAATCAAAAAGTAATAAATGGGGAGTCCGACATACAAATTGTTTATTAAAAGAACGAGCAAGGAAAACAGTCCCAGTAACAGGTAAAGGAATAATTTTGTTTTTCTAAGGCCCCACACAATAGGAAGTGTTCTACATCCAAAAGAGTTATCTCCTTTCCAATCTTCCATATCCTTTATAATCTCCCTTACCAATGTCATCCCCATGGCAAACAGCGCATAAATGAGAATAAAAGAATTAAATGGTGTGTAAAGCAAATTTACAATTAGGATCGAAAGGGCTGTTAGGAGACCGATTGCTAAATTGCCAACAAAAGGCAACCGCTTTAGATTATTAGAATAAAGCCAAAGCAGAAACGCTGAAAAGAAATTCACTAAAGCAATTTGCCAGCTGAGTATCAAACCAACAGCTACACCTGAAATAGATAATGCCGAATGAAAAAAAATGGCATAGCGTCTGGTAATGCCTTTACCAATCACAACCCGCTCCGGTTTATTGATCAGGTCAATTTTTACATCATAGTAATCATTAATAATATAACCAGCAGCTGCTATCATCATGGTAGAAGCAGACAATAACAGCAAACGCCAATCTGTAAGTGTATGAACCCCTATTAGAAAATAGGCAGTAAAATACTGAGCAAAACCAATAATTACGAGGTTCCAAAACCGGGTAAGGCGGAATAGCGCTCTAAAAAATTTTAAAAGCTGTATAGACAATGACCTCATTACACGCAAAGGTAACAAGGGAAATGGTCATTTAGCCACAAAATATGTCCATACAGCCTTTTACTAAAACTTGAAAGAAAGCATCGCCAAATAATTCCGGCCTGCCTGGGGATAATAATAGTTTTGCCTTACTGTCTCACCTCCTCCTACAAAGCCCCAGGTATATCCATTTGACTCATAGGCTTCATCAAAAATATTGCTAGCCAGCACACTCAAGCTAAAATCTTTCAACCCTTTAATTGAGGGGTTGTAAGTAAGCCTCAAATCGTTTACAAAGTAGGCTTCTATTTTCCTATTTTGGTTCGAGGTGTTATCCAAAAACTGTTCCCCGACATATTTTGATAACAATGAAGCTTCAAAATTATTGAAGGGATTATAACTCAAACTCGACCCGGCAATCACTGAAGGCGAAAATGATATATCAACTTCCTTTAACTGATTCTGAATTTCATTGTATTCATCATAGGCTACTCCGTAATCGTAGATAACCTCCGTGAAGTTTTTGATTTTATTTTCACTAAAAGTGACATTCGCCCCAAAAGTAACTTTTGGACTGATCCTTAAAGCACCCTCCAACTCAACTCCTGTACGATAACTATCATCTACATTGGTTCTGATAGAAGCACCTACGTCATTCAATTCACCTGTCAATACCAGCTGGTCTTTATAACTCATCAAGTAGTAATTCAAATTAAAACTGTACTTGCTTCGTTGCAATCTCCAGCCTGCTTCAATGTTGTTTAAAACCTCTGGCTTAGGGTCAACACCCGAAGCCGCATTTATAAAATCACTTCTGACAGGCTCCCGTTGCCCAATAGCATAGGATGAATAAAGTTGACTCCCACCCCTCAATTGATACGTTAATCCGATTTTTGGATTAAAAAAATTGTAGTTTTCTCCTACACTAAAAACGGTTAAGTCATCATCAATTCCTTCAGATTTATAATCAACGCTTCGGAATTGAAGATCTAAGTAACCCACTAGCTTATTTGTGATGGTGTAATTGCTTTTCCAGAATACATTAAAGTCCTTTTTCTCACCCTTATTATTGTAGTATCGAAAATCCTTAGGAGCACTTAAGGCTACTCCTGCCCATGTGATTTCTCCAAAATGATCACCTACGTATCTATTCCACGCACCCCCCAGCACACTGCTGTATCTGTCTTTGTCATAATTAACAGAGTAGGTTATACCATAAAAGTCATTGTCCAACCATCGTTTTCTTATCAAATCGGTATCTGTAACCGTTTCAGTTCCAATTACAACATCTGACAATCCATAGTCTGCCAGCGCCTGATCATATTTGAACTCTTCATAATATCCTTTTCCCGGAGTGTAGTGAAAGGACATATTGGCGGTTACTAAAGATGATGCCTTGTGAGAAAAATGGAGCTGAAAATTATCTTGTGTGTAATTATCAACCTGATCCTTATAGTCATAAATATTAAAGGTTCTGCTGTTTGCATTAAGGAGATTATCCGTTTGTTGGGTATTCCATCCTTCATTGGCTGCAGTAGACATCATCCCCGCTACATCATTGTTGAGCCGAGACTCAGGTACTCCATACCAACTCTGATACGTTACCTCATGGCCACCAAATGCAATAGCTTTTATTATGGTGTTCTCTCCATAGTAGCCACCAGAGGCGTAATACGATTTTAAATCAGAAGATGCGCGATCAATAAAACCGTCAGAGTTGATAAAGGATGCTCTGGCATCAAAACTGAAATGATCATTTATTATTCCCGTGCCAAAACCTACTGTATGTCTGTGAGTGTTAAATGATCCTACAGAGTTAATAACATCTACGTAAGGCACTTCATTTTTAGTATTGGTTTGCAAATTTATAGATGCGCCAAATGCCCCGGGCCCATTAGTAGAGGTACCCACACCGCGCTGTATCTGAACGCTTTGTGTCGAGGTGGCGATGTCGGGAATATTCACCCAAAACACGCCCTGGGACTCACTGTCGTTGTACGGTATCCCATTTATGGTAACGTTAATACGAGTTGCATCACTTCCTCTTATTCGCAATCCCGTATAACCTATACCGGCACCTGCATCAGAAGTGGTGACAAGTGAAGGAGTGTAATTAAGAACAAATGGAAGATCCTGTCCAAAGTTTTGCTTTGTCAGTTCCTTCTTATTCACATTAGTGAAAGTGGTTGGGCTTTTTTCTGCCGCTCGTGTAGCATACACGGTTACCTCATCAGTTAACCTTGTGTCTTCCTCCAGGGTAATCGTTATTGTTTTACTTTGATCGACCATCAGTCGCTCCTGCATTTCCTTAAACCCCAAAAATCGAATGAGTAGTGTGTACTCACCCTCGTTCACATTGGTCAGTTGAAACTCACCTTGATCATTCGTGATTGCAAAATAATTGCCGCGATCAGTTTGAACAGTGGCGCCTGCCAGCGGTCCTGAAGCACCACTCACAGTACCAGAAATTGAAAATTGAGCCCATCCACTTAGGTAGGCTGCACAGCACATTGCTGTCAGAATAATTTTTAACATTTTTTTAAAATGGTTTAAACCCGTGACGCACAGGGGAATGCACTCACTTACGTTTTAACCTTGCCTCCCTTCGGCCGCATTATCGGCATCAGGTTCATTGGGTATAATCTCAGCCCGTGTTTTTGGCACCCCTATTTTTGATGGTACAAATCTATATACATCTCATCGCAATCACAATTTTCGTTCTGAATTGCTATTTCTACTTCAAGTACTCTATTTTTGAACCATGTTCAAGACTACAGTAAATCAATCCAGTTATGAAGTCCTCCCTTCTGAAGAAGGATGGCAAGTTGACGGTAAACCAGTTCAATGGGATTTAGTAAAAATCACTGACACCTACTTTCATATCATCCACGAACAAAAAAGTTACAAAGCAGAAGTAGTCAAAGCTGACTATGCTACAAAAACATTCATTATAAAGATCAATGGGCAAAAATACCCTGTGAGTGTTAAGGATAAGTTCGAACTACTCCTTGAAAAAATGGGAATGAATGTGGGAGCAGCCAATAAAGTCAATTCGATTAAGGCACCTATGCCTGGTTTAATTATCGATTTGAAAGTAAAAGCTGGTGATGAGGTGAAGGCTGGCGACCAACTGCTTATCCTGGAGGCAATGAAAATGGAAAACATCATCAAGTCACCCGGGGATGGAACTGTGAAAACCGTAAAGGTGGAAAAAGGGAATAGTGTAGAGAAGGGACAGGTATTAATTGAGTTTTAACCACTTCCTGCTGATTCATAAATACCCTGCAAATCCTCAAAACCTGATATATTTGCATCGACAAATTATAGCCTAAACCACTTTCATGAAATACAAGCGCATTCTAATCAAACTCAGTGGCGAATCTCTTCAAGGAAATAATAAGGGGACTAATATTGATCCCGCTGTTTTGGAGCAGTATTCAGAAGAAATTAAGAAGATCAAAGACGAGGGTGTAGAAATTGCTATTGTAATCGGTGGTGGCAATATTTTTAGGGGTGGTCAGGCAGAGACTTTAGGCATCGACCGCGTTCAGGGAGACTATATGGGCATGCTTGCCACAGTAGTTAATGGAATGGCCCTTCAGAGCGCATTGGAGAGACATGGCATGTATACCCGCCTTATGTCTGGAATAAAAATGGAGCAAGTATGCGAACCATTTATCAGAAGAAGAGCAATTCGACATCTGGAAAAAGGAAGAATTGTAATTTTCGGTGCCGGAATAGGGAACCCATACTTCACCACAGACTCTACTGCCAGCTTAAGGGCCATTGAAGTTCAAGCTGACGTGGTGCTGAAGGGAACCCGCGTAGATGGAGTGTACTCAAAAGACCCCGAAAAATTTGACGATGCAGTGCGTTTTGAAACACTTTCCTTCCAGGAAGCGTATGAGAAGAGTCTGAACATCATGGATATGACCGCATTTACCCTCTGCATGGAAAATAATTTACCGATCGTAGTATTTGATATGAACAAGAAAGGCAATCTCCTGAAAGTTGTACAGGGAGAAAAGACCGGAACACTTATAAGTTAAATTGTTAAAGCTGAGTTATATTCTAAAAAAGTAATAAGGCTATGGAAGAAATAGAACTATACCTTGAAGAAGCAAAAGAATTAATGGGAAAAGCCGTGACTCACCTGAGCCATGAGCTGACAAAAATTCGGGCAGGAAAAGCCAACCCTGCTATGTTGGATGGACTTTCGGTATCTTATTATGGCGCCATGAGTCCGTTGAGTCAGGTAGCATCGGTAACAACTCCTGATGCAAGATCTATTTTCATTAAGCCCTGGGAAAAAAGTCTTATCCCAGAAATTGAAAAGGCAATTATGACTGCCAACCTTGGCCTAAACCCTCAAAATGATGGGCAGCAGATTATCATCAATGTTCCCATGCTTACAGAAGAGCGAAGAAAGCAATTGGTGAAGCAGGTGGGGCAAGAGTGTGAGCATGGCCGTATCAGTGTGCGAAATGTGCGCAAAGACACCAATGAAAGCCTTAAAAAAGTTACTGGTGTTTCTGAAGATGATATTAAAAATGCTGAAGACAGGGTTCAGGAGTTGACCAACGAATACATCAATAAGATTGATAGCCTCATGAAAAAGAAAGAGGTTGAAATCATGACTGTCTGATTTTCATGGTTGTCGGTTGACAGCCTTCACTATACTTCAATCCTGTAGGTGCATCCCATTCTCTTCGAAATCGGGCCGATCACTATTTACTCCTATGGATTCTTCATTGCTTTAGGCGCTATCCTTGGATTGATTTATATGGCCCGTCAGGGTAAGAAACGATTTGGCACCACTTATGATCAATCCAATTCCCTTTTCATCTATATCGTAGTTGCTGCCTATATAGGTGGAAAAGTTTTCTTCTTTTTCGAAAAGCCAGCCTACTACACACAACATATTGGTCAACTTTTTAGCGGCAATGGGTTCGTGTTTTTTGGATCGTTGCTCTTTGCCATTCCCGTCATGCTATGGTTTTTCAAGAGAAACAAAATTCCAGTTTTGCCTATGCTTGATGTCATGGCCATTGTCACATGCATTGTTCATGGCTTTGGCCGTATTGGTTGTTTCATGTCTGGTTGTTGCCACGGAAAGCCTACCGATAGTTTTTTGAGTGTCATTTTCACCAACCCCATATGCCAGGCTGAACCGCTTAACACACCGCTTCATCCTACCCAATTATATGAGTCCGCTTTTATATTCTCTTTAATGGGTTTACTTGTTTGGATTAGCAACAGAAAACAATTTGACGGGCAACTTTTTCTCATTTACCTCATCCTATATTCGATTGGACGAAGTTTTCTGGAAATACTTCGCGGGGATGAAGAAAGGGGCTTTATCATTCAGGATGTACTTTCACACTCTCAGTTTATTTCAATTATGGTTATAGCTGTAGCCATTTACTTCTATGTTAAATTGAAGAGAAAAGGTAAATTGCTTATCTCCTAACAATTAATTCCATGGAACAAGATAACTTTTTTAGAAAAGCTGGACGAACCACCATGAAGTTGGTTAAAAGACTATTACTTATTGTCATTATTATCGGTTTGGCCGTCCTTAGTTTTGCTTATTGGGGAACTTACGAAAAAGGAGTAATGGCCGGAAAAGTACTTCGTGTGACCGAAAAAGGTGTGGTCTTCAAAACTTATGAAGGAAAGATTAGTCTTGATTCCTATGGTGCCCTGAAAGGTGTAAGTCCTATTGCTGAAACCTTTGACTTTTCAGTTGAGTCTGATCAGACAGAGTTGATTCAAAAACTTTCTGATGTTGCACTAAGTGGTGAGCGCGTTAATCTTACTTTCGTAAAACGATACATGCGATTTCCGTGGAGAGGAGACACAAAATATTTTGTAACACAAGTAGAGCGCACCGAAAAAGCTGAAAATTGAAAAGTGACAATCAGATAGTAATATATGGATCATACGGCTACACAGGAAGCCTGATTGTAGAGCAGTGCAAAAACCAACAAATGAATATTGTGCTTGCTGGCCGAAACGAAGCCAAGTTGAAAGCGCAAAGTACGGATACCGGATATCCCTATCAGGTAGTTGAAATCAAAGAAAAAGAAAAACTTGTAAGCCTACTGCAGGCAGCAACATTGGTCATACACTGTGGAGGTCCTTTTCAATTTACAGCCAAACACATGATCGAGGCTTGCCTTGAAACCAAAACGCATTATACAGATATAACTGGCGAGATTGGAGTATTTGAACTTGTTGCCACATACGATGCTAGAGCGAAGCATGCGGGTATAATGCTGCTGCCAGGGGCGGGGTTTGATGTTGTTCCTTCAGACTGCCTTGCTGCACATTTGAAAAAGAGACTTCCTGATGCTACTCACCTGGAGCTGGCTTTCGCTACTTCAGGAGGTGGCAGTTCGAGAGGAACTTCTAAAACTGCTGTACTTGGTCTGGGTGAAGGAAGTATGATTCGTCAATCAGGGCATATTACCAAGGTGCCACTGCATAAGGGGTTGAAAAAAATTGACTTCAGAAAGTTCGAAACCATTTCAGCAAGAATACCCTGGGGAGATGTATCAACTGCCTATCACAGTACCGGCATCCCCAATATTGAAGTTTACATGGGCATTAATGAAAAGGTAGCCAGAATGATCAAACTAAGTCAATTCTTTAATTGGCTTTTAAAGAAAAGATGGTTAAAAAAGTTTTTGCTTAAAAAAATTGATCAAACTACCGGGCCAAGTGAAAGCAAAAGAGATATAGCAAAGAGCTACCTGGTGGGGTTGGTGTGGAACGATGAGAAAAAAGTAAAAACACAATTGGTAACACCCAATGGTTATACCCTTACCGCACTTTCCAGTGTTTCCATTGCGAATAAAATAGTAAACGGCAATTTCAAAAACGGATTTCAAACGCCTTCTCTCGCTTATGGATCAGATTTGGTATTAGAATTTGATGGAGTTGAGCGTACTGATCTCTGAATTATTTTACAGTAACCACGGTGTCCGTCTTTGTCGTTAATTCTCCAAATGGCTTCAAGCTTAAACCATTTTCCAGAGCTATCCTTTCAAATTCTTCAGCATTATCTGCATCTACAGCAATTAATAATCCTCCGCTCGTTTGAGGGTCAGCTAAAATAGTACGTTGCACATCGGGTATTTGACTTATCTTATGACCATAACTTTCCCAGTTTCTTTGGGTTCCTCCGGGCATACTCTTTTGTTGGATATACGCATCAAGAAAATTTAGAACTGGCACTTTATCAAACTCAATCACTGCAGAAAGATTACTTCCATCACAAACCTCGGTAAGGTGCCCCAGCAATCCGAAACCAGTAACATCGGTAAGCGCATTTACATACGGAAGCTTGCCAATTACAGCTCCAAAGCTATTGAGCGTCAACATACTGTCGACTGCTACTTTCAAATGTTCTTCTTTCACAATTCCTTTCTTTTGTGCAGTGGTGACAATCCCAATTCCCAACGGTTTAGTCAAATAAAGCAAAGATCCAGCCTTAGCTTGATTATTCTGTTTTAAATGTTCTCTCTTTACTTTGCCGGTTACGGCCAATCCAAAAACAGGTTCAGGGCAATCAATACTGTGCCCACCCGCTAACGGAATTCCTGCTTGTTTACATACGCTTCTACTCCCTTCCAACACCTGCTTAGCGACTTCTGGTGGAATCTTATTAATAGGCCAACCCAGTATTGCAATGGCCATGAGCGGCTCACCTCCCATTGCATACACATCGCTAATGGCATTTACCGAAGCAATCCCTCCAAATAAAAATGGATCATCTACTATGGGCATAAAAAAGTCTGTGGTGCTAACTATACAAGTACCATCACCCAAATCAAATACTGCCGCATCATCCTTCGATTCATTGCCTACCAATAGAGACGAAAATGTTGACTTGATTTGATCCGAGTGCAGCATAGTTTCTAATATTGCTGGTGATATCTTACATCCACACCCGGCACCATGACTATACTGTGTTAGTTTAATTTCCATTCAGACAACTTTATTTTGTTTTGATATCTCTATCAATTCATTCGCTGCAATCAATGCATCTTCTCCATCCCAGCCTACATTACCAAAAACTTCAGGATTTCTTTTTTTTAAACTTCCCAGATATGCTTTATCATAATACGTAAGCAAAATTTCCATCACACTGTGCATTTCATTCTGATCCAATTTCTCTTTCGCTTCTTTAAAATGCTGCCCTCCTAATTTCTTCGTAATTCTTTTCATTGATTCGAGAAACTCAGTGCGATCAGCATGGCCATATTCATTCACCAGCCTTTGTATCCGTATCGACTTGTCAACATCCAACATAACAACAGCACTCTGTCGCATAGTTGCCCAAAAATCAGTTGGTAAAAAAATTCTGCCCACCGCAATAGATTCATCTTCTACCCAAACCGGTTTGAAAATATCAAATGCGTTAAGTTGCTCAAAAAGATTATTCTCAAATTGCTCTGTAGTCGGTTGCGGAGGCATCATCAACCCACCAAACGCGGAGCCTTTGTGATTGGCCATTCCTTCCAGGTCAATTACCTGCTCACCCTGCTCTTTCAATTTAAGCAGCACCTCAGTTTTACCACTCCCTGTACATCCAGATATTAATATGATCTTGTAAGGGCGCTTAAAAAATTCATGAGCCTTTTGGCGGTATGTCTTATAACCACCTTTTAGAATGTGTGTATTGATACCCGCCATTCCCACAAACTGGCTAAAATTAGAAGACCTCATACCTCCCCTCCAGCAATGGGTGATCAACTCGCTGTTTACGGCAACTTCTTCTGCAGCATCTACAATTTGATTGATGCGTGGCCCTACAAGCCTAAAACCAGTTCTTATAGCTTCTTTCCTCCCCTTTTGTTTATAGTCAGTCCCCACGGCTACCCTTTCCTCATTATTTAATAGAGGAATATTTACAGCATCAGCAATGTGCCCAGCTGCAAATTCAAGTTGAGAACGCACATCCACCACAGGAATAGAGGCACGAAGGGTTAGGAAATCATTCCAATCAATTTCTTTAATCATAGTTGATTAAAATTCCTCGCAAAAGTAGGAATTTAAAGTACAACAAAGCCCCGAAAAATCAATCGAAGTTTACACCTACGCTTGTTGCAACACCGATCCTGAATCCATAAGTCTGATAACTACCCCCTGATAATGAAACCGCACCTTCCAAACGAAAGATTCTAAGAATTCCGTCTAATGAATATCCCAACTCGGTGTAATCATTGGAGAGAGGAGATGCCAGGTAATTGATAAAGACATTCTCAGTTACTCCAGTAAGTCGAACCAAAGCCAACTGAGTGAATAAAAATTTTCTGAAGTGATAGTGCGCACTCCCTGTAAAGTATTTGTCTTTAGTGCTATAAAGGTAATAATCAAGCAGTCTATAACTACCCACCGGATCCGTGGTAATAAATGGCGTTTGATTGCCCAAGAAATGGGCATAGTCCATAAAATACATTTTATTGCTATTAATGAACTTACCTCCCTTCAATGCAATATCAAGTCTACCGCGAATACCCACACGTATGCTTTGCTTATATCCCAATTCAATTAAATCAAAATCCACATTGCTATTGAACACATTATCAAATCCTTTTTTATAATTCAGCGTAATAAGTGGTGAGGAATTTTTTACACTATACCTCCTCCCATTTCTAATTCTAAATTTTTGCCATGGCCTTGCCTCAACAGTAATTGATCCAATCAATACATTGTGACTTTGGAAGCCTGTAGTTGCCAATAATTGATTGTAAGGTGCATTGGGCGTATAAGCTTCTTTATCTCTATTGACCAATTTGAAATCTGATGAATTAAAGAGTTCATATCTTTTCGCAATACTCCAATTAGTTGCCATGGTGAATTTAGCATCCAGCCGCTGCCTGTAATTGATCCGAACAAAATCCTGCTCATAGAGCTTCATTAAATTCCTCTCAAGAAACAGTGTGGTAAAGGTATTTACAATCGGATGAATCGGTTCATCGGCATTAAACTGTTGCACATATCGGCCACCTTCAAGGGTGATCCTACTATTAGTAGAACGGTAATCTGCGCGAAGCATACCCGTAAGCTGCTCCCTTGCAAATGCATATCTCCCAATCGGGGTAATCTCCAACCGCTTTACTTTTGGCCTTAGTGTTTTATCTAATGAATCCCTTTCTACCCATCTTTTCACATAACCCAATTTATAAATCAGGTTAAGCCCTTCAACAGTATTAAAACCTCCCCAGGGAGAATGGATCAAAAAATTCGAAGTCTCTGATAATTTATAGTTGTCACCAATAAGCACATCCCAGACCTGAAACCCTTTGTGTTTCGAAGATTTCAAGGTATCTCCTTCTTGTTTCTTTCTTTCTACCTCTGCAAGGCTGTCAGATTTTTTATAACCTTTTATTTCCTCCAGGGTCAGGGCAATCGGTCTGATATCAGCCCAGAAAATGGAGTCCTTCTTAAAGGCAAGAGAATCAACAGAATATTTTGTATCCGAAATCACCTCAGGTTGATCCGTCTGTTTACGCTCCTCCTTCTCATAGTCCCTTATCAGCTTTCGCAATTCCTTATTAGTGATCTCCTTACCGCCCTCCAGTCGTTCCTTAAGATTCTGATCCTTTTCACTAAACTGCGTTTTAACTTCTTTAGCGTAATCCTTATCTATTTTTTCATCAATCACCTTCATGTCCAATTCAAGATCTGGGTTAAGTGATATTTTATAATCTTTTACGGTAGCGAGATAATTGTACTCAAACTCAAAACCAAACACCTTTCCATCTACTTTGAATTGCTGAGACACAGGAAGCCACGCTTTATCTTCTATTGGATTATAAATCTGTTTCACCTCGAAGTCGATACCCAGTTTAGTTACATGGAAATCCAAACTGTGAATACTCCACCAGTCTTCAACGATAAACAAAACTCCCTCAAATACATTATCACCCTTTGACCTTGGCGTGACATTAATCTTACTCACACTGTAATCACGATCCGTGAACGTACCCAGATATTCGAATCGATAATAAGAAAATGCTCTTGGTGAGAGAGGCGAAATAGTCTCTGCTATTTCAGGTTCATAAAAACTTCCAAAAACATATTCGTTAGGTGACGTATTATTATCATTACCATCACTATATACGGCAATTACTTTTTCTTCAAATTTATTCGGACGGGTGTATGTTACCTCACTCACCGACTCAGAAATAAAAAGTCTGTCTTTAGTAACCCCCTCCTTCTCCAAAGCCTTCTTTGCCAACCAGGGATAATCTTTTAATTTTCCCTTTCCTTTGATATAGACCTTTGCTGAGTAAGTGTCAATTTGTTGTGTATGAAATTTTGCTTTTGCAATCGCTTTTCTCATGATCGTGTAAGCCGGATCCTCATTGCCAGCTGTAATAATCACATTTTGAAGGACTATTGCCTGGCTTTTAAGCGTCAGGTTTAATTCTATAAAATCCTCTACAATTGTTACCTGTCGCGTAACAGCCTCATAGCCAAGGTATTGAAAAGTAATATCATAGGTGCCGGGAAGGAGTACAACCTCGTACTGTCCCTCAAGCCCGGTTACAGCTCCAGACCCTGTTTGTTTCACAAAAATAGTTGCAAAAGCTAAGGGTGTGCCATCGTCCGCTTTTACCGTTCCTTTAATTCCTCCTCCAAATAACATCGTCCCCGTTGAGAACAGCAGTATGTGAATAACTAATGTGCGTAAAAACAAAAACAATGGCATGTTGGATTAAATGAATTTTTTTAAGAAAGGTAGAAGCCTTTGGATTTAATCAACTGCTCTACAGCTTCAGGTACGAGATAACGGATAGACTTGTTGTCGCGTATTGATTTTCTTATAAATGTAGCTGATATATCAAGCAGGGGAGAATCTATCAATTTTACATTCTGATGACGCATCAAATCTGATTTTGTTACCTGAGGGCGCGGATAAACATACAATTGATAGTTTTCAAGTATCTGAGAATAGTTTTTCCATTTGGTAAAGTTCTTCAAATTATCTTCTCCAATGATGAGTACAAAGTCCTTATCGGGGTTTTTCTCAGAGAGATGGGCTAACGTATAGGCCGTATAGCTGGGCTTGGGGAGATGAAATTCTACGTCAGATACTTCAAATTTAAAATTGTCAGCCACAGCAGCCTTTACTAGATCAAAGCGATCAAATTCATGCAATAAACTTTTGCTCGACTTCAAAGGATTGTGTGGTGTTACTACAAACCAGACTCTATCCAGACCCCCATTTTCAAGCATGCTATTGGCAATGATCAAATGACCAATATGGATGGGGTTAAAGGATCCAAAAAAAAGTCCAATCTTTTTCTTCAACTCCATAGAAATATCTATGATTTTTTGAATTCATCGTAGAGCGTCTGAGCTTTCTTCTTTGAAAGTTCCAGGTCGTCATTCAATAACACCACATCAAACTTGTTTTCGAAAGTCATCTCAAACTTTACTTTAAAAAGTCTTCTCGACAGGCTTTCTTCTGTTTCGGTACCTCTATCCTTTAATCTTTCGGTTAACACTTCCAGGGAAGGTACCTTTACAAAGACGGATAGTGCTTTATCTCCAAAATATTTTTTCAAATTGATACCACCCTTCACATCTACATCAAAAATCACATTCTTCCCCGAATCCCAAATTCGTTGAATCTCAGATTTTAGTGTGCCATAAAAATTCCCTTCATACACTTCCTCCCATTCTACAAACTCATCATTATCAATTTTCTGTTTAAATGTTTCCGGAGTAAGAAAGTGATAGTCTTTACCATCTTGTTCAGTTCGTCCTCTCCTGTCCCGTGTAGAAGCAGAGACAGAGAAGTCCAAATCCGAATTGTTGTCGAGAAGATATCGAACGAGGGTTGTTTTTCCAGATCCAGATGGAGCGGAGAAAATAATGGCTTTCCCTGACATCAGGAGATTGAGTTCACCTGACTTTTAATTTTCTCAATCAGATCAGGAGGAACGTGGTTGCCACAGCATTTGGTTTTTATCAACTCCTTGATTTGCATATTGAGCTCATGTGATTTGTAGCATGGCATGCATTCATCCATGTGCTTTCTGAAATATTGTTGCTGTTCTTCCGTAGCATCACCATCGAGTATGGCTTGTAGCATTTCGAGGCAGGTAACTTTCTTACCATCTGGGCTGGTAAAGGGATTGTCGAGAAGGCTCATAAGCTAAGGATTTTTGTAACCCATTTTTTTTGCGTAAACACTTAATTTATCTTTTAATAAATTTCTTGCTCTGTGTAATCTACTTCGAACTGTTCCAATCGGAATATCCAAAATTTTTGCCATTTCATCGTATTTGAATCCTTCCAGATCACATAAAATGATAACCGTTCGGAAATCCACATCCAATGAATTCAGTGCATTAGAGATTTCATCTCCAATCATATCCTTCAGAGACTCGACCCTTAAGTCAGTAGTAATCTGACGATCTACATCATCAGAGTTATAATAACTTTCTACCTCCTGATAATCAACTTTATTAGGCTCCTTACTCTTCTTCCTATAATCATTAATGAAACTGTTTTTCAAAATTCGGAACAGCCATGCTTTGGCATTAGTTCCTTTTTGGAATGATTCTATAAAGCGATAGGCCTTCAGGTAGGTATCCTGAACGAGATCTTTGGCATCATCTTCATCCAGTGTAAGCCTGTATCCAAAATTATACATGGAGTTGATATGCGGCAAAAACTCGTTATTGAAGACACTTACCTTCTCTTTCTCTGTATATTTTTCACGTGGGGTTTCTTCCATAAAGACCCAAAAATAGTAAAAGAATGGGAGAAGGATCAGATGATTTTATAATTGCGAAATTCGCCCATGCGCCATCCGGTGAGCTTTTCAATGATCCGTTTTAGCCTGTCTTTTGGCTTAAGATTATTTCTGGATATATCATGGTCAAATTTCCAGTTCATGGCCTCAATTCGAGGTTGCATTATCTTGGGGTGAGTTCCATTAAATCTCCTTAAAGCATCAATTTCGCTATAGTCGAATGATTCAGCCTCACCCACATTCTTTTCAATCCATTCATCATCGAAATAGAAGTGGTTAAATGACCTTCTTTTTCCCTGCATTTTTCTAGGATCCCGCACCCAACCATAGTGGTAGATGTAGGCGTCAATCAATTTTGCATTGATTTTTATGTTGGGTTTCTTACGAAAACCCTGAGCATCTTTATAGGAGGCAATTGACTTATCATTTTTGATAACCCGCACTTCTCTGCGATACCACCTATAGGCATCACCTACATAATCATATGACCCATAAAAATGGATATAGTTGAATAAAAGTCCCTCTACTCGCCTTTCATCCTTGTATTTATTCATCGCCTCACGAATGGTATCATGGTATTTCTCATGAACCACCTCATCTGCCTGGATATAAAATGCCCAGTCAGCGTCAGGAGAAATACCTTCAAAGGCCTTATTGGTTTCGATTGCAAAAGTTTGCCCCCCTTCCCGAAGAGAATCATCCCAGATGGTATCAATTATTTTGATCTTGGGTGAGTCGATTGATTGGATCAATTCACGAGTGGAGTCCGTAGAGTTTCCAACCGCCACAATGAATTCATCACACAAAGGAAGAATCGATGTGATAGCTTCAACTACTGGATAATCATATTGTACTGCATTGCGCACGAAAGTAAAACCACTAACCTTCATCATTCTTAGGGTCTTGTGTGGCTAAAATCAAGAAATAAGATAACGAGTCCATCTAATTCCACTAAAGTTATACCACTTCAAATCCTTCCTTTTCCATTTTTAAATATTTACCAATCCCATTTTGACAGCTAACTAATTGTTCAGAGATAGCACGTTCGAGTATAAGGTCATTCTTTCTTAATGCCTCTCTAGAGCTTTCCTTGTGATATAGATGATAACCAAATCCAGCAAACTTGAGATGCTTTCGTCTAATTCCAACATTTTTTAATCTAACAGCAAATTCAGAATCTTCTCTTCCCCATCCCACAAAATCTTCATTAAAGCCATTCACCTTTATCACATCATCCTTCCAGAATGATAAATTAGCTCCTCTGATTCTATTTGGCTTAGCACTATAGAAAGAGAATAATGATGACAATGATTTAGAATGAATGGTGTTGAAACGGTTTGTAATTCCGCTGGTAAAAAAACTGAACCTTATGTGCTTTCTTTCAAGAACCTTGTGTGTTAGCTCAGGCTGTAGCAACACTCGTGATCCTTGAATAAACTGATTTAATCTAGCATTTCTCTTATGGCTACTTATAAAGTGCTTACTCATTACAATATCTCCATCAATCATCACTACATATTCACAGCTTGCCATGGCAATTGCTTTATTTCTAATTGTTGCGAGCCTGAAGCCTAAATCTTCGTGCCAACAATGGATAATTGGTATCGGAAATGTTTCTTTGTAGCGCTCAATCAATCTCTTAGTTTCCAATCCTGATCCATCATCGGCAATAATTATCTCGTTGGGAAGTTCCGATTGTTGGAGAACACTTAGTAGAGTTAATTCTAATGCATCCTCCCTATTGTAAGTAGAAATAATGAGAGACGTGCTAATATCAATATTCGCTTCTCTCAGCTTTGAATACTTGTAAAAAACAAAATTGGCATTACAAACAGAAATCAATAGCCCCTTATAACCATCAAGTATTCCGCGCTTAAGAAAAAAGCTTTTTGCGAATGCGAAAGTCGTTTTATAAAAAATTTTAAAACCAGAGGAACGTATTTTGTACCTGTGCTCTCGCGCATAGATGTCTGAATACCTTTGAATCTTTTCCAGAAACTGAGTGATGTTGTCGTAAGCATGGTGAAGTAAATCTCCTTCAAGGTGCTTTGAAGTATAATCACCCTCAATTTCAACGCGTTCATGAATTCCTTGCCCTGTCCAAACCCCCAGTCCCTTTTTCCACAATCTCAATTTCGTATCAGGATACCAACCACAGGTTCTAATCCATTCCCCGGCATAACTAGAGAGGCGATTCATCGTATACCCATCATACGCCAAATTTTGCTTCACCTTCAAAAGGGATTGAGTCAAATCTGGAGATAAATATTCGTCAGCATCAAGAGACAATATATATTCTTTGGTAGCCAGTGAAGCCGCAAAATTCTTCTGATTGGCAAACCCAAGGAATTCATTTTCAACAAATGTTACCTTCTTTCTCAGGCAAATCTCTTTAGTGGAATCAGTAGAATAGCAATCTACAACGATAATCTCATCAGCTAGAGGTTTAAGCGAATCTATACAACGCCCAATATTCGCTTCCTCGTTAAACGTAATAATAACTGCACTTATCGTGTTTCCCATCAGAAAGAATTGAATTGCAAAGTTCCTGTTTGAATCAAAACAAAACAAGAGCAAAAAAACAAAAAGCCTTGAATTTACAAGGCTTTTTGAGTATGCTAGGCCATTTGTTACTTTTTTGCAACTATGCTCTGAGTTCTAACAAGGTTAATAAATTCCAGCCTATACCCTTCTTTGTCAGTCCCCCGGGCATTTTGAGCTAAATTCAACACCTGCTCTACAGTTAATTCTTTAGCAAAATCAGATTCACGAAGAATCATCCCAAACCCAGCAACAGCTGCAGACCACCTGAAATTATCTGAAGTCCTGTCCAACTGAATCATATCATCTTTTAAAGAATGAATAATGAGTTTACTCTTATCCTCACTTGGGTCTTTGTATCTAAACTTCACAGTCAACAACTCCTTTGAGCTTGAAGCAAAGGCGTTGTTGGAAAGGTTTTGATATTTCAGCTTATCTATCGTATAAAACTCACTCTCTACTCCAACTGGTATTATTTCATAAAGCGCTGTTACTGTATGTCCAGAACCTAAATCACCTGCATCTTTTTTATCGTTATTAAAATCCTCATTGCGCAAAACTCTGTTCTCATACCCAATTAAACGATAGGCCTGAACTTTAGCTGGGTTAAACTCAACCTGCAATTTTACATCCTTAGCGATGGTGAAAAGTGTACCTCCAAATTCGCTCACAAATACTTTCTGAGCTTCAAGGATATTGTCAATATAGGCGTAGTTTCCATTTCCCTTGTCTGCCAATATCTCCATTTTCGAATCCTTGTAGTTACCCATACCATATCCCAATGCCGTTAGAAATATTCCATCACCACGCTTTTCTTCAATAAGGCGCTCCATGGAAGCATTGCTGGAAGAGCCTACGTTGAAATCACCATCAGTTGCGATGATTACACGATTATTTCCACCGTCCTTAAAATTCTCCTTTGCTACTTTATAAGCCAATTCAATTCCCGCTCCGCCAGCCGTAGAGCCTCCAGCCTGCAGGTTATCTAAAGCCTCTATTATTTCTTCTTTGCACGCGCCAGAAGTAGATGGCAATACTAAGCCAGCTGCACCCGCATACACTACTATGGCAACCCGATCTTGCGCACGAAGCTGGTTAACAAGTAACTTAAATGAAGCTTTCAATAAGGGAAGTTTATTGGCACTAGACATCGATCCGGATACATCAATTAAAAAAACAAGATTTGAAGCGGGCAGATTTTCAGTCGGAATCTTCTTGCCCTGAAGGCCAATATGCACTAAGCGGTGATTCTCATTCCAAGGCGCACTTGATATTTCCGTAAAGATTGAAAACGGATCACTCCCTTTGGGTTGTTGATAATCATATTGAAAATAATTGATCATCTCTTCTATCCGCACAGCATCTTTAGGTGGCCTTTGTCCATTATTGATGAACCTTCGTATGTTGCTGTAAGAGGCTGCATCCACATCGATAGAAAATGTTGATAATGGATTTTGTAAAGCCCCATGAAAAATATTTTCATTGATTCCATCATACTCTTCTGTATTCCATTCTGGCTGTTGCACTTCTCTATAGTGAGAAGGCGCATGGCTTCCAGTTGATAAGGACTTGCCCATGTCATACCTTTTGGTTGACTTAAGTTTCATTTCTGCATGGTCCTCAGCCTCTACCAAGGGCAATGGAACTGAGTTTAGCACCACATTTATTGTGTTTGCAGTCCCTATTTTCAACTCTTGTGATTGAAAGCCAGAAATAGAAAAGAGCAAGGTTCCTCCCCTGACAGGTACAGTAATAAAATATTTGCCTTGTCGATCAGTTGCAGTTGACTCTGAAGACCCAACAAGCAGCACATTTACTCCCTTTAGCGGCAGACCATTGGTCATTGATACAGTTCCTGTGATTGTTCTCCCTTGCCCCAGGGTCAATCCGATCGTTGACAATACCATTATGAGCATTGCAAAAATTTTCCTTTTCATGACATTTTATGTTTGATGTACCCTTAGGATGCCGCGCCATCCAGAATTCCATAATATTTTCAGAAATAAATTAACCCTGGATTATTCATTTAGAAATGAATAATTGACGAATCCTGACGGTACCGTCAGGATTATCAGGGTTAACCCAGACATTTGAAAATCATCCAATAGCTTTTGAATTGAATTATATAATCATTGATTTTCAAATCGCCTGATTATGCAAATAGATCTATTTCATAATTCGGGTTAAATTGAGGCAAAATGTTTGGAGGCAAGGAATTATCTGAACGCAGTGATGCTGAGTTAATTGAGCTTTTTAAATCAAAAAGTGACCCATCTGCTCTTGCCAATTTGTTTGTGAGGTACAGCTCACTCATGTACGGTGTATGCCTCAAATACCTTAAAGATCGTGATGACGCAAAGGATGCCGTAATGCAAATCTTTGAAAAATTGAACCAAAACCTTAAAACACATGAAATAGAATACTTCAAAAGCTGGCTTTATACCACTACCAAAAACCATTGTTTGATGCAAATAAGGGGACGAAAAAAGGTGATACAGGAAGAAATTGATGAAAATATTATGGAAACCACATTCATATTGCATCATGATAATGAGAACAATAATGAAATTGAACTTTCCAAACTTGAAAAATGTATTGAACAACTAGGGCAGGGACAAAAGGATTGTGTAGAGTTGTTCTATTTGAAGGAAATGTGTTACAAAGAGATTGTTGATTTAACAGGACTCGAGCTAAAGAAAGTAAAAAGTCATATTCAAAACGGAAAACGAAATCTTAAAATTTGCATGGAGCAAAGTGGATGACAGAAAAAACGATATTGCTAAGTATCTTAAAGGAGAATTAAGTCCTGCAGAAATGCATAAGTTAGAAATGCAGGCTCTCCACGATCCCTTTCTGGCTGATGCTCTTGAAGGCGCAGAGATAATAACTCCAGAGCAGTTTTCTGAAGATGTAATTTCTCTAAATAAGAAAGTAAACACCAAAAGTGCTAAAAAGAATTATTGGCCATTGCGTCTTGCCGCATCCATTCTGTTAATCATCTCCATCACTTATTTGATATTCCAAGTAAAACCAGAAAACACAAACGAGTCACTAGCGCTAAACAAAGAAGAAAAAAATACTGAAAGCAAAACTGAAGAGGTCACCATTGAAGAAACTGATTCTGTCGAAAAAATTAAAGACAATACAGAGGAGAGAAGAAAAAATAATTTGGCATTAAAATCAGAAGACAAACCAATTACTAAGCCTAAGGCAGTTCCAAGAGAGATTATTGAGGATAGTGAAAGCCCTGAACCCACTTCAGAGCCCTTAGAGGAAGCAATTTCATTAGCACCTCAAGTTGAAGAGGAAGCTACAAGTGAAGACGCTTCCTCTTCTAAGCAAGATCTTATGATCTTAGAAAATGAAAAAGTTTCAGGATTTAAAACCGAATCAGGAAGAGTGAGATCTGATGCCCTCAAAAAAAGTGCACCTGCTTCCACGCTCTCAGGTGCAGGCAGCAAGGAAATGGAGTCATCACCAACTGTCTTCACCACAGCAAGCCCTATAATCGGACATGAAGAATATCAAAACTACCTCAAAGAAAATATTCAATACCCAAAGGAAGCAATTGACAACAAGGTCAGCGGAGATGTGGTAGTGAGTTTTTTAGTTGACATCAATGGGTCATTGTCATCATTCAGTATAGATAAGGATATTGGTTTTGGTTGCGCCCAGGAACTTATTCGACTCATCCAGGGAGGGCCGAAATGGATACCCGCCCAACATGATGGTGCTCTTATGAAAGAAAAAGTATCGCTCAAATTTAACTTTGAGCTTCCTAATTGATCTTTTCAATTTATTATCTCGTCTGTAATCGTCAAGACGTTCCCATTGAATTGGGTTCTATATTGCCTTAATGGTCGCCAGGCAGGACCTCCTGTAGGCAAGCCATCAGAAAAATTAAACGATGAGGTGCAGCAAGGATCGATCATATATAAGCCTGAACTGTGGGCTTCCACGGTGGCACAAGCCTCATTGGGTGTGTAAGAACAATTCTTTTCATAGGCTACAAATACTGTTGAAGAAACTCTATACAGAATAATTCCTCTCACTCCACCTCCCAAATCACTCACGTCTTTATACCCACCTTCTCTGTTTAATTCGGTGTAGTCCGGAAAAGACAAATTGACTACCAACTCATCGAAGTTCACAATCGGAATCGGATCATCTACGAGGTTAGGGTCACATGAAAACAAGATTACTGATAACAGTAGAAATTTACTTATTCGAATAATCATAAAAACCTTTTCCAGTCTTTCTCCCTAACTCCTTTGCATTTACCTTTTGTTCCTGAATTCGGCTTGGTCTGAATTTAGGAGCTTGGTGAAAACTATTGTACATAGAAGTGGTTACAGAAAAATTAGTATCCACTCCAATAAGATCCATCAATTTAAAAGGCCCCATTTTAAACCCACATGATTGAATTAAGGCATCAATGGTCTCCACATCAGCAACACTCTCTTCTAATATCTGTAATGCCTCAACGTAATAATGCCTGGCTACCCGGTTAACGATGAACCCCGGAGAATCTTTTGCCACTACAGGTACTTTTTTAAGTGAAACCGAAAACGCCTTCATTTTCTCTACCAGCTCTGGAGTTGTTGCTGCTCCAGAAATAACCTCTACCAACTTCATAATGTGGGCAGGGTTAAAAAAATGCAAACCAACGCACATAGAGGGGTTCTTAAGGGCAGTCGCAATTTGTGTAATCGGAATGGAGGAAGTATTAGTGGCTAAAATTGCATTGCCAGCATTTATCTGCTCAAGCTCCAAAAATAGTTGTTGTTTAACCTCCAGTTTTTCAATTATAGCTTCTATGATTAAGTCAGTCTTTAAGTTGACTAATTCATTTACTGAAATCAATCTCGCTAATGCTTCCTTTTTTTGCTCAGGGGTAACTTTGCCTTTGGCTACTCCCCCTTCAATGTTTTTTTCAATTTGGATGAATGCTTTTGAAAGCCGTTCAGCATTGATGTCGAACAAATAAGTATTGTACCCAGACAACGCACAAACTTGAGCAATACCAATACCCATAGTGCCTGCTCCTACAATACCTACTGATTTTATTTTGTTTATCATATTTTTACCACAGAGGAAACAGAGGTTTTCACAGAGGGCACAAAGTTAATATCCATTTACCACTCGTTTAATACCATCCTTTAATCTCAACACATTAAAATTAATAAGTAATCCGAATCGATTACCAGTAAGTTTCAAATAGGTTAAAACCTGTGCTAAATGAATGTCTGCTAACGCATCTACTGCCTTCACTTCAATGATTATTTTTCCATCTACAAGTAAATCTAATCTATAGCCACAGTCAAGTTTTACTTCTTGATAAATCAACGGAAGTGGTTTTTCTTTTTCCAGTGCAAAACCTCCTTTTCTTAACTCATAGTACAAGCACTCGTGGTACACAGACTCCAAAAGACCAGGGCCGAGGGCTGTGTGCACCTTCATTGCACAACCAATGATTTTCTCAGTCAAGGAATCGCTCATTCTTACTCTGTGTAAACTCTGTGCTCGCTGTGGTTAAAAGACTGGTTTGAATTGTTTCAAGAATCGGATGTCATTTTCAGAATAAAGCCTGAGATCATTCACACGATAGCGCAATTGTGTAACCCGCTCAATGCCCATTCCAAAGGCAAACCCGGTATACTCCTCAGGGTCAATACCACAATTTTTCAACACGTTGGGGTGCACCATTCCAGAGCCTGCAATCTCCACCCAACCGCTATGTTTGCAGACCGCACAGCCAGCTCCTTGACAAATCAAGCAAGAGATATCAATCTCTGCGCTGGGCTCAGTAAATGGAAAGAAAGACGGTCTGAAGCGAATTTTGATATCCTTGCCATACATCTCTTTGGCAAAGTGGTAGAGTGTCTGTTTTAAGTCAGCAAAACTCACGTTTTTATCTACATAAAGCCCCTCCACCTGATGGAAGAAACAATGCGCCCTTGCGGATATGGCCTCATTGCGATACACTCTCCCAGGCATAATAGAACGAATAGGAGGCTTCTGCTTCTGCATCAACCTGATTTGAACGTTCGAGGTATGCGTACGCAACAACATATCAGGGTTCTTCTCGATAAAGAACGTGTCCTGCATTTCCCTGGCCGGATGATTGTCCGGAAAATTGAGTGCGGAGAAATTATGCGAGTCGTCCTCTATTTCTGGCCCATCGGAAACGTTGAACCCAAGCCTTTCAAAGATTTGAATAATCTTGTAACGAGTCAGATTGAGAGGGTGCAGGTTCCCTATGGCATCCGTAACAGGAGGCAAACTCAGGTCAATATCCACAGTGGCCCCAGATCCTTGTGAATCCAACTGCTCCTGCAGCTCCTTGAACCTGGACTCTGCCGATCTCTTGAGCTCATTCAAGGCCTTACCCACCTTCTTTTTCTCCTCACCAGACATCTGCTTAAACTCCTCAAACAACTGTGCTATTTGCCCCTTTTTGCTGATAAAGCGAAGGCGGAACGCCTCGAGGGAGTCTTTGGTATTAGCTGTAACTTGATTTAGCTCTTCAGATAGTTTTGTTATGAGTTCCTGCATTCTTTTGTGCCCATTTGAGGGCAAAATTAATGAATAAACACAGGATGACAACCAACGGCAAGATCACGACATCTGGCTGATTTCTCAGCGACCAAGCTAGTAAGATGAAAATCAGGTTTATTGACAAAATGCTTAATACTGACTTCGAATGGCTAAATCCCAGTTTAAGGAATTGATGGTGAATATGATTTTTATCTGCCCTAAATGGGGAAAGGCCTTTTCTTAATCGAAAGACGACCACGCGAGACGTATCAAATACAGGTATAATCAAAATACAAATTAAGGTGCCTATAGAGCTCTGAAATTTCATGATATGATCTTCAGGTAATGTTGAGTTATAGTTCAAAAATTCAATTGAAAAATAAGAGAGTAAAAGCCCAACCAAGAGTGCTCCAGTATCGCCCATAAATATTTTGGAGGGTTGCCAATTAAATATCAGAAAAGACAAAATTGTACCAACTGCACAGAAAGCTATAAGTCCAAGGTACATTGAATCCACCCAATAAAACCAAACGCCAAAAACAGACAGACATATAGCACCTATAGTCCCTGCCAGTCCATCAAGTCCATCAATTAAATTGTAGGAGTTGGTAATAAGTACAATAACTATAATTGCAATAGTCAAGTTCAGCCAAATCGATAATTCATTAAAGTCAATAGAAAGAATAGTTGCTGTTATGACTATGTTTCCGAAAATCACTAAAATTGAAATTGGGAGTAATTGGCTAACGAGTTTCTTCGCAGGACTGAGGCCCAAAACATCATCTCTGAGTCCAATCATAAACATCAAAGTGATAGCAACAAAAAAATATTTTAACTTGACCCACTCCTGAAACGGTAACGCTATTACCAGTGCTAAAAACAGCCCTAGATAAATAACTATCCCTCCCATTGATGGTTTAAATGACTCATGAATCCTATGCTCTTTTTCAGAATCATACAATTCCCATTTCGTTAATAATTTTATTAAAACAGGAAATAGTAGAAATGAAATTACGAATGCGAGTACAGGAGTAAATAGGAAGGTCAGGGACTGCACAATTAAAAAGCTTTATCGCTACCTCGTATCAAACTAATTACAGTAAGGAAAATGATTTTGATATCTAACCAAAAAGTCCAGTTTTCAATGTAGTGTCGATCCAAACGAACTCTATTTTCCATATCAGCAAGATCTCTAGTCTCTCCTCTGTAACCCATACACTGTGCAAGGCCTGTAATACCTGGTTTCACATAATGACGCCCTAAAAATTTATCAATCAATTTGCTGTACTCCTCTGTGTGCTTTAACATATGTGGTCGTGGACCAACTACAGACATTGATCCCATTAGAACGTTTATAAACTGAGGCAATTCATCAATACTGCTTTTCCTTAAAAAGTGACCAAGTTTAGTGATCCTAGGATCATCTTTGGTGGCTTGCTTTGTATCAGCCTCCTGATTGACTTTCATAGAACGAAACTTAAGGCACTTAAAGGGTCGGTTACCTTCTCCACTTCTCAGTTGCACAAAGAATATTGGTCCTCTTGAATCCAGTTTTATAATCAGCCCAATCAATGGAACCAGCCATGACAAAACCAAAACAGTGAAAATCCCAGAAAAAACGATGTCAAAAATTCGTTTGATCAATTGATTCCTCGAATCATCAAGAGGTATAGTGACTAAATTTAAGCCAGGCTGAATCTCATATCTATCCAAGCTAATTGATTGTTGCTGAGAAAAGCTTGACTCTACAATCAATTTAATTTTAACCAGAGAGTTTAGTCCATAATTGACCAACTGCTCAACTTCCGACTTAGGAGCATTAGGCAAACAATAATATATTTCATGAACTTCCTTTTTCTCACAAAACTCTTGTATTTCAAGGTAATTAAAAGTACCCGCTCCAAACTCAAAATATCCCAGAAATTTATATCCGCTTTCGGGATTCATTAAAAAGTATTTTCTTATTTCATTTGACAGATCGTTTTTTCCAATCAAAATGTAGTTCTTTTCCGATATTTCGCTTGTCAAAACTTTTCTTATATAGAATACGACAACTCGAAAGAAAAAAAACAAGGGAACAAAGATCAGATACAAAAACAGTATCTGGAAAATTGAATAGGTTTGGTTGAAGAAAATAAACAGAGATGCCACGACCATTGAGTGGACAAAAATAAAAGCTAGTTGACTTTTTAGAATTTTAGAAATAGACCAACTTTTACTCACATTATATGGCGTGGAGACCATCACAAGAAAAAACCAAACTAGATTGCTAAATATGAGCAAATAAATACTATTTAATTCCGTCAGTTCATTACTGACAGTAAAAAAATAAGAGGATATTAGAATCGCTAGATTCAAAAAGATTAAATCCCCGAGAAAAAAAAGTCCTTTAATAAGGTTAGACATTCCTATGATCTTTAAGCAAGATTAAATAAAATCTAGGCCTGCTTCAACGGTGAATATTGCCTATTCGAATAATGTTGACAAATAACGATCTGGTGAAGCAAGGCAAAAAAAACTACCCCTTGATATCTTCCAAGAAACACCTCAGTCACACCATAAATAATAAATGGGAAAATTAATAAAACGCCCAAGACATTTTGATCTATGGTGGAGAGATAAAGTGGGCGGCCAATGAGAATAATAAGTGATAACAGACCTAATATACCATTGGAAAAATATAATTGAATGAATTGATTATGAGAATTATAACTATCTGTTACGAACTCATTCATGCCATGCTCCTTATAATACTCATTTAATACAGATTTATAATCTCCAGTTCCTACACCTAAAAATGGATTTGGGTTTGCATTAATTGCTGCCTTCCAAAGCGCAGATCGTTCCCAGTAATCGTTATTTTGCATCAACTCACCTCTGAAATAATCCACGCTATTTAACCAAAACAAGCCAATAAGCAACAAAGTCACTAAAACAAACGAAATAGTTTTCGATTCACTTCTCACTTCAAGGATATACTTTAGAATAAAAAAAGAAAAAATGAGTAGAAGGCTAACATAGGCTGTCTGCCCTCCAGTTAACATCAGAATACTAAAAAAGAATATAATTCCAACCACTAAAATTACTTGACGTTTTTTCCTAACCTCATTATGCAGAAGATACAGACAATATGTTATTGATGCTATAAGGTAATAGGCAAAATAAGTTGGGTGTGAATAAATAATGGCAGTTAAGTTATAATAGAAAAAGGATTGCATGTCATTTGTTGCAAAGTAATTCACTAATCCTGCACTTAAAGAAATTAAGCAAGCTAAGCTTAGCCCTGCCATAAAGGAATAAAATATAAGACTCCGATACCGACTTAATTGACGGTCAACTAACGAAAAAATAATAGGAATTGCGAGCAAGGTAAAACTAGTTTCCAGAACTTTCAATCCAGTATTTAAGTCATCAGAATAATAAAGCCCCATTACCATAACCAATAAATAGATTCCGCCATCAACAATGTAATGGAGCAATCGAGCTGAATTCACCCTATTCAAAAATGGTAGCGATAACAAAAAAGTCAGAAAGAATAATCTAGCACTTAAATATGAAGAGAGTGGAATTGTCCCAACACTAATAATTAGAAGTCCAAGAATAAACTTCAGATACATCATTTATTATTTAAAAAGTAGAGCACTATTATATGTAGATATTATATCCTTTAACATCATATCCGTTGTGAATAATTTCTTATATCTGAGGAATCCCGCATGCCCAAAATCCAAAGCCTTATTTCTATCCGAGCATATTTGAATAAGCGCCTCCGCCAATTTTTTTGAATCCATAGGCGCAACATTTAAGCCTGTCACGTTGTCCAAATTAATCCAGGATGTTCCAGAACCCGGAATCTTTGTCGTTACAACAGGTTTATGAAAACTCATTGCTTCTAATATAACCAATCCAAATGCTTCATTCCTTGAAATTGATGGAAGACAAAAAACATTACAAGCCTTATAATATTGATTAATCTGTTCATCGGAAAGCCTTCCCAACATGAGCACCTTCTTTGATAATTGATTGCGATTAATTAATGTAGTGTACTTATTTCTGAGAGGACCATCACCTCCAATACAAATCACGTAGTCTTCAGGTAAGTCCTTTGCAGATTCGATTAGGTATTCAAATCCCTTATATTCGGTAAATCTTCCTAAAGCAAAAATAATTTTTTTATTATATCTTTTAATCACATTATTAACCTCAGTACTAGAAACCTCTTTGGGGGGATCAATACCTAATGGTATAACTATACACTTTTCTTTAAAAGGCTTCAATGGCAACGAGCTCTCCAAATAATTAGGACTTGTTGCAATTATGCTATCCGCCCTTCTTAAAAGCCATTTTTCAAGTGGCCGAAATAACAGATAGGTTATTTTTTGTTTTGTAATATCTAAATGCCAATGTAAAACTATTTTTTGTTTTGGTCGAACAATTATTAAAGCCAAAACTGCCATTGGATCTGGGTGATGAAAATGAATAATATCGTAATATTTTTTCCTTGATAATTTAAATAACCAAAAAATTATGATTGGTGAAACTGAAACTGAAAAGAGCTGACCAAAAGAAGCAGTTCGATAAATTTTATAGTTATTGATGATGTCCACAACCGACTTAAGCCTATCATTAGAACACAAAACATCACATTTAATATTTTCCTCATTTAGACCTTCCGTAATATTAAATATTACCTTCTCCATTCCACCAATATTTGGAGGGTAAAACTTTCCGAATTGAAGTATTTTCATATCGCAGTCAACCTTTTCTTTTCAGCAGCCCCAAAACCAATCAGAGTTAGAACTATATAAAGGGCATGGGGTGCTAAAAAATCACCACCTGTTATAGTCCATTGAATAATACTTTGAAATAGAATAAATTCCCATAGACATTTAAACCAAAAGTTTTGTTTCCTATATTTAAATACGCAATAATAAAATATGAAAAGTAAAGCAATTCCGATTAAGCCTGAACAAACTAGGACTTGTAAGAAAAACGATTCAACAACGGTTTGATTTGTTGCCAACAATAAAGTTTCCTCATCAAAGCCAAATCCAAACAAAATATAGTTCCAGTGCGAAATCCAATTTTCTAACAAAATAATGTAGTTATCCAAGCGCCCCTGCGATGACCCATCAAAATTGCCTTCTTCATATGTATTTGTTAACCTATCAAAAATATTAGGAAGAGGATTTTCTTGTGAATATGAAAAATAGGCAATTAGTCCAGTTACAAATAATAGCAGAACAATTAAGCTCTTTAATGAAACCTTATACCTGATCCCACTTGACTGGCTATAAATGATATACAAAACCAATGTCAAAAATCCTCCTCTCGAAACAGTCAAGAGAACTGTAAGAACACAAATAATAAAGATTAGTCGCTTAGATTTAACTGTTCCTAAATTATGGTTGAGTACCATTATCGCCAGCGCCCATGTAGACAGCAGATTCCCAGATCCACTAATTGCTTTTAGGAAAAAAAAAGAATTAAAATCGATGATTAGTCCTGCCAGTGGAATCATTCGAAGGCCTACTTCATACCCCCACATGATTTTGTTAGCAGATGGATGATTATTAACATAGTAAACAACCATTATCAACAAACAGACAAAGAAATGAAAGATAAACTGACTATTGAATACCTTTTTTACGATATACGCATTTTCGCAAGAAACTCTACGTGAATAGTCATATGCCCAAATAAAAACTCCCAAATAAAGTAGGATTCTGATCATGTAAAATATTGCATGTGTAGGAATAATGCCCCAACCCACAGAAGCCAATATTGATGAAATGAATACATAGTATGCAATAAAACTAAAATAAACTGGCACAATAGTAGACCGTCCAGCTTTCTTATTCGTAACTGCACTAAAAGCCAAATAGGAAATCAAAAAGATCTCCCCAATTAATATTCCCCAATGCCCGGTAATAAGAATTTTAGGAAAAAGCAAAAAATATTTAAAAACAAAATCAAACATTATTGATTTCCTTTATCCTTTTACTTGTATCAAATAGATTTAATATAAAGATAAGTGTCGCGAAAACACTGAAAGCAACAACTCCCTTATTTCGATTGAAATATGATTCGGTGAATGATGATGCCAAAAAGAAAATGAAAAAGAAATAATTAAAAAAACTAGGGCTCACCAAAATTTGCCTAGCTAGAATGTAGAATATTCCAATCAATGCTAATAAACCAAAAACACCCGCTGACAACACAGCAGTAAACCATAGGTTATGAGGGTTATACCCATTCCTAATTCCTTCTTCAAATCCAATAATTCCATATTGCTCAACTAACTGTGCTCCTACGTCTCCAATACCTACGCCAAATAAAAAATCTGATTTAACCAAAGTATATGAAGCTTTGAATATCTCAAGTCTCGGATCACTGCTTAATGAATTAAAAATAAAATTCATTCGCGAATGAAGGTAAGGAATTACTTGAGAAAGAGTTCCAAACAAAATAATTATTGATCCAAAGATGATCAAATACCTAAGCCGCTCCTTTTTGAATTTAATCATTCGATATCCAAAAAATACAACAAGGTAAGCGGTAACAAGAATGATTGGCATCCTTGAACTCAGTAGGGCAAGAAAAATGTACAAAAACAGTCCCGCCAGAATCGATTCAGCTTTCCCAAAATAATCATGCTCTATTCCACCGCCCACAAGAAAAATCAATGCAAAAGATACAAATATACCATAATACCCCGCGCTTTGCCCTAAAGTATTTGGCAACACCCAGGAGAAATAGCTTAAATCTGAAAAATCAATTTTATAAACTATTAGTGTTGATACCAGACTAAATAAACAAAAGAGAATCACAGCATACACGTAAACTCTAACAAACCCTACTACTCTATAATAACTAAAGTCAAATCCAGTTAGGAATAGGGGGATCAGAATAATTCCAAGCTTAGTTTCAAGCGATCTCACACCTTGAGAAAGGTCTGAAGAATAAATAAGACTGAGGAGCAGTACAATATAAAAAATAATAAAAGCTATAAATAACTTATTAAATTTGAGTCTCTCATATGAGCGTTTGTAACCCTTGCCAACAATCCACCTAATAGCAATTAATACCAAAAAAAATGAGTTTATACTAATTGGCGCTAATAAACTTATAGTAAAAAAAGACAATAATATATCATCAAATCTATCTCGGCTGAATCTTATTCTCATCTTACTTCTGTTAAAACCTTATTTTTGTCCAAAAATGATTTAAAATTTATTATTAACCTTATTTATTTTTAAATGTGTGGAATTGTAGGGTATGTAGGGTCAAACTTTAATGAAATTTCTGTAAACGAAGCCCTGAAGTTGATCAAATATAGAGGGCCGGATAATACCGGAACATTTCATTGGGATAATGTTGTATTAGGGCACAATCGTCTATCTATACTTGACCTCGACCCAAGGTCAAACCAACCATTCAAATCAAGTGAGAATGATATGGTTATGGTTTACAACGGTGAAGTTTACAACTTTAAAAGCATTAGGCAGGAACTTATATCGTTAGGCCATGTTTTCTATACAGACTCAGACACTGAAGTTTTACTTAATGCTTACAAACAATGGGGAACACATTCCTTTAAAAAGTTTCATGGAATGTTCGCTTTATGCATCCTGGATAAAAAGACAAAAAAAATTGTCCTATGTAGAGATCGATTTGGGGAAAAGCCGCTTTTTTATCAATGTACATCCGATGGCATTTCATTTGCTTCAGAACTTAAGGCTTTGCTTAAGATAAATAGTTCCAAACCGATTTTAGACAATAAATCCATAATTGACTTTCTTCATTTCGGATATATTCCTGCCCCTAAAACGATTTACAAAAACGTTTTTAAACTTAAGCCTGGGTACTTTTTAGAGTATTCAATTGAAACAAAAAAAATATTATCTAATCAAGCTTATTATTCAATTGATTTCTCAAAAAAGGCAACCGGCTCTTTCCAAGAAAAAATTGAATGTTTTACCGCTTTGGCCAAAACAGTTGCCTCAGAGGTTTCAATTTCTGATGTCCCACTTGGAGCTTTTCTTAGCGGGGGTGTGGACTCAAGTGGATCGGTTGCTTTTTTAAAACAAATAAATGAAAATATCAGCACCTTTACTGCAGGATTTGAAAGTGATAAATTTGATGAATCATCTTACGCTACAATTGTAGCTAAACACTTAAATGTAAAAAACACCAATAAGAAGATAAATTATGAAGACTTTATTGATGCATACGATAAAATGGTTTTCATGTATGATGAACCACACAATGACTTTTCATTTATTCCCACAGACTTAATCTGTAGAGAAGCCGCTAAGCATCACACAGTGATGATATCAGGAGATGGGGCTGATGAGATTTTTTGCGGTTACCCACGGTACCATAAGTTAAAGAAATTTGGATCGATCAAATCTTTCAGGTCATTAAGTACAATAATTTCTAAGGCTACATCACTACTTCCTAAATCATCAAATATTCGAAGGCAAGGTGTTTTGTTAGAACGCTCAGGTTCAGACTTCTTTTTCTACATCATGTGCATGAATTTTTCTCCAGATATGGCGCCTATGGTATATGGAAATGATTTACTTGAAACAGCTTCAACATATTCATCAGACAGTATCATTGACAACTATCTGTCAGAAATTGATGACGAAACGTCACTGATTCAAAAGCAAAGATACTTGGATATTAAAATGACTTTAGGGGACGACATGCTGGTCAAGGTTGACAGAGCAAGTATGGCTAACTCAATCGAAGTACGCCCCTTTTACTTGCATCCGCTGATCACCGATTTTTCCTTTAGCCTTACTCCAAATGAGTTAGTTACTTCAAAAACTGATAAATATTTCCTTAAGAAAAGTCTGGAAAAATTGCTTCCAAATTCAATTTTGTATAGAAAGAAAATGGGATTTACATTCCCGTTAAAAGAATTAATTCTTTCAGACTTAAGGCCTTTTTTCGATGAATGCATTAGTCATCTTCCACCATCGCTAATTGATCCTAAAGGCATTCAAAAAATCCTAGATCTACATAAAAAAGGTGATCGTAATTTTGTCCCTCAATTACATAGTCTGATGTACTTGGGACTCTGGCTTAAGAAAAATAATTTTTCTTAACACCCAAGGTCTTGACTATCCCGAAAAAAATAAAAGTTGTTTATCTTGATCATTCCAATGATTTCTCAGGTGGTCAGAAAAGTTTATTGACCCTACTTTCCCTTATAGATAGAAATAAAATTGATCCTTTTGTTGTTATAGATTCTTTGGCGCTTAAAACTGAAAAAGAATTACAAAAGTTAAATGTATCATATGCCAAGATCAATTATATAAATACTAAATATCTAGAGTACATTCTTGTACCCATTGTCATTTTAAAATTATTCTTATTAACTAAAAAATTAAAATGTGAAATACTGCATTGCAATACATTTAAAAGTGGATTCATGGGGGCAGCGCTTACATTCTTTACTTCCTATCAATTTATTTTTCGCGCTCGGTTAGGGATAATTTTACTTTCTCATGGCTTATTAGATTGGATAATTTTTAAAAGAGCTCATTTAATTCTCGCAAACTCAAAATATGTAAAAGATACATTTGTTGAACGATTTGGTTCGTGCGAAAATGTCAAGGTGGTATACAATCCATTGCCTCAAAAGTTTACACTTAACACTTCAAATCAATTCGCTTTACGCAAAAAGTATTTCGGAAATTCAGAACACTTTTATTTCGGTTTGATTGGAAGAATAGAATCATTCAAAAAGCTGCATGATGTTGTAGAAGCTGCTGAAATACTGATTCAGAAAAATAATAATTTTAAAATATTATTTATTGGCGCCAATTCAGCGGCTGAGGGTGACACCTACTACCAAGAGATTCAGTCTCAAATCAAGTCAAAAGGACTAACTCAATTTTTTGAATTCACTGGCTTCATCTCTCCTGTACATGAGATGACTTCCCTATTAAACTGTGTGGTGCTATGCACCGAGGGTGAAGCTCTTTCCCGTGGAGTATATGAAAGTCAAGCCTTGGGGATTCCCGTTATTGCGACAAAATCTGGAGGTAATACAGAATTAATAATTGATGAAGAGACGGGGCTACTTTATGAAACTTCCAATTTCAAATCGCTAGCTAACAAAATGGAAATCTTACTCAGTGATAGAGAGCTACAAAAGTCAATTTCAATTAAAGCCAAAGAAAAAATATTTGAACTTTTTTCTTCGGAAAACACTATCGTGAAAGAAATGAATGAATATCACAGGCTAACTAAAATTGGCTAAAGAATATGACTATTATATTACTCAGCAACTTCTTGAATTAAATAAAGATTTATGTTAGTCCTCAAAATTATTTCTATTACCCAGAGTAGATTATGAATCCTATTGCAATTAAGGTTTCCCCACACTATTTTTAATTCTTAAACTGAACCTTTAAAAAAATAAGAGAAGTCAAAACACCATGTAATATCTATGTAATATTTAATGCCTTGAAATGACGCCTTTAAGATTTATACTCCCTATACTAATTTTAAAAATATCTACAACAATTGCACAGATCGATGCAACAGATCATGCTGCAATTATCTCATTTAGTCAACCTCAGGATACCGTAAGCCTGCTAATGAATGGCAATTTGGATGGCAATAATACTTTCACATATCCCAATGTTAGGACATTCCAGCATATGAAAAGAGTGTCCATTTCTAATCTTGGTGATGAAATTGTTTATCACCCTAGGCTAGTTATAAATAATGAAAGGAATTGGTTTGATATAAACTCGTTAAGAAATGAAATTTTTTCTGAAGCTACTTCATCCAAAGAAAGGGCGTTAAGTCTGTGGAGTTTCATGAAAAATAATCGAATGCATTATAGTGAACCTGATCAGGGTAAGGAGATTGACGACCCAATAAAACTTTTAGGCGTTTACGGTTACGGAGCCTGCTACAATATAAGTTACGCCACTGCTTTTATTGCATCTAAGTACCCATATAATGAAATTCCGTATCGAGAATATAGTCCTCGAAATCGACATTCTGTTAAGGATATTCTTTTCGACTCTACCTTCATGTTGATCGATCCGGATATTGAAGTTTTTTATCTCAACCATGATAATAAAAATATTGCAACATATGACGTCCTGGCAAATGATAAATATTTAATGACACGCACCCATCACTATGGCAAAGCTGAACAATTTAATGCTCTAAATACTTATGTTGCAAATTCTGTTTATGAAGCAGATACCCCGGCCAATTTCACTGGGATATACCGTGACATTGATTTCCATACACTTGACTTTCAATTAAGACCAGGGGAATCCTTGGTATACAATTGGGAGCCAGCAAAGTATTTTCATCATAATTTTATATGGGAACCAAACGCTCCCCCAGAGGATATCGGAAATGGGCAATTTAAATTTGAAACTAATTTTACTAACACTGATCTTGACAATCTATCTAATACCTATAATAACATTTCTACTTATCTTGAAGACGGATTAACTCCCAATATTCACCCTGCCAAGACCAATGAACCCTCCAGTTTCCTAATTAAGATTACGTCACCATTCGTCATAGTGAATGGCTATATTGATGGTAAATTTTATAAAGAAAACCTTGATGATCTGCTTCAGATCTCATTCTCAAAAGATTCTATAACATGGAATCAAATTTGGAAATCAAACTTAGAAGGAAATCATAAGGATTCCATTACTTTTTATAATTTAATACAGCCGATAGGCTCTGCTGCTGTTTATAATTATTTCTTAAAATTTGAAATGTTATCAACAAATCCCTCACAACCGTGTGGTATTGATTCAATACAAATTGTTACAGATTTTCAGGTGAGCAAGTTCTTTTTACCTTCGCTGCAATTGGGTGAGAATCTTATTTCCTATTCCGACAATAATCAATCCGAAAGGAATATAGAAGTCAAGCTTGAATGGCGTGAGACATCTGAAAACAATCCTCCTTCCATTACTAACCAACCGATTTTCCCAACTGACAATTCTTTAGTGGACAGCTTGGCGTTTACATTTAAATGGAATAGTGCAATTGATACAGATGGAATTGTTGATTATGAATTCATGTTAAGCGATAGGGCTGATATGAGATTTCCTCTTTCCCCTTCATTTGAAGTTTATACAAGTTTAACAAATTCAATGGGTGGGATATCAAGTTTTACAATTCCATTTGCTGGTATGCTTAATTCGAATACTCAATATTACTGGAAAGTTAGAGCAAAGGATTCTAAAGGAGCATGGAGCGAATGGAGTCCTGTTTGGAGCTTCACAGCACAAGGCCCAATGCCGCCTCATCTGAAGGAAGCGAAGATCGAAGGCAACAATATAATATTACATTGGGATGAGAATAAGAGCGGTTCCACTGTATTATACTACGAAATTCATGCGAGTAACGAGGCTCATGGTTTTAGCCCAGATGAGCAAACATTATTACATACGACCAAAATTCCAATAATATCTATTCCTTTTGAGGATTCATCAATTAATACATTTTACCGAATAGTTGCTGTGGACCACAATGGTTCAAAAAGTGGACCTTCCAATTTCGTTTCTATTCCATATCCGCATATATACAACAAAATAGATTCTCTAATTCCTAATCGACAATTCAAAATTCCTTTAGAAACTAATAAGATATTTACGACCGATGGACTAGTGATTGCTGGGGATTACATCAATTATGAAATTGAAGATTTTGTAATAATGGATTTCATCTCTAAACCAAGTTGGATCAAGTTTAACGAAAAGGAAAACGCCATAATAGGTGTAGCTAATTATGTGGAAGCCCATAAGAAAGATTCAATAGTCGTAAAGTTTAAAGGAACAAATACAGGCTATGAGAGCATTCAGGTATTTAAGCCAACAATAAATGAAAATTCAAAGCCTAGTCTATCAAATATAGATTCAATTGCGCATATCGGTTTTCTATTTAACCAAACAATTACTGCTACGGATTCGGATATTAATTATGGTGATTACATAAGCAAAATTGAAGTAATTCAAAAACCTTTTTGGCTCGAGGCAGAGATAAGTGTAATTGATGGTTCAATTAATCTTCAAGGAATCCCACACCTAGATAATAAAGGTGATACGGTCGTAATTGTTAAAGTTTACGATGCCTTAGGAACATCGGTAACTAAAACATATCCACTCAAGATTCTTTTTGATCAAAAGCCGGGTATAATAATAGTATCACCCAACCCCTTTGGGGAGGAGACTAGGGTTATTTACTGGCTTAATGAAGCAAGTAACGTTGAAATTAGCATTTTCAATTTAAAAGGGAAGAAAGTGTACGGTATTGTTCTTGATGAGCCGCCTGTCGGAATAAATGAACTCACTTGGAATTCTAAAGGGTTGGAGAATGGTCTTTACTTTATATTCATGGAAATTAGGGAGACAGGAGGAACCAACATAACTTCCCAATGGAAATGCCTTAAATCAGATTAGAAATTAATTATAATAGATCAACCTAGTTTTCGGGCTCCAGGGACTTGTAGGAGGTAATTAAATAGATTTTTTGATGAGAACTTGGCTCTTGAAAGTCCGTATTTGAATCAAATACCTAATAATCTAAAGGTTGGTCTATTTAAGGTGTTGCTCATCCCCACTATATTATAACCGACCGATCTTACGTTTCTGGCGTTGGCAAAAATACAAAGGTTATTAAAAGCTAAATATTATTACTAGGGATGCTAGCATGCAGACTAGCATTAACTTCATTGAATATCTAAACGAAAACAATTGCTCTGAACCAAAAATGTAAATAAAGGCCCCCAAAGCTGCTGATATTGTAGTAGCCTGCGCTATGCCCAACATGCCTGAGAATTTAATAAACATGAGACTCAACAAATAAACTAATATTACAACCGAAAATGTGATCAATGTAACATATATGGTTTTTCTTTTAATTTGATACGCAAATCCAAATAAAAAAAAGCTTCCAAGGAACCAAACTGATAAAACAATGTAAGGAAGCACAGGTGCTGCAAGTAGATACTGCTCACCCCAAAACAAATTAACCAAAAGTGGCGCAATCAAAATTGAGATAATACTTACAGGCGCTGAAGCAATCCAATATACGTTAAATATTTTCCTGCTTAACCCTTGACCTTCCTGAGAAGAATAGTTGACAGTGATTATTGGTCTAAATCTACTTGAGATGATTTGCAATGTAAATGTAAACACTTGACCAATGCGATTGACCAATGCATATAAACCAAGTGTAGAAAGGCTGAAGAAAGACGTTATAAGTAGGCGATCAATAAATTGCATGAAATATCTTGATAGATAAGTAAGCACATAAGGCAGTGAAATTGTCATTAGGTCATTAAACTGATTGCGTTTTAATTTGTTCTGAAGGAGAGGCACCATCGAGAGGCGTTTATAAAAGTCAAATATTAGGCGTCCCGTAATTGATTCAGATTCCGGAGGAAACACGGAGCTTATCATTAATGTAAAAACAGGTCTATTGTTTGAATCCGGAAACCCAGAATCCCTAGCAAATAAGATGGAGTTAATAATGGATAACCAAACTCTAAGAAAGTTAATCTCTATGAAAGCTAAACATTATATTTAGAAATTTTCTCTGAGAAAAAAACAATACATAGAATCGAATTTTATATTTTCCCTTACTCAGTTGTATGTATTGACGATAACTGATAAAGGTTGAGCCATCACCTGGCTTAGCTACTCTAACATTAACTTTGGTATTATCGATAAAGGTAAAGTACTCCTTCTCGGTAAAAACGCCCAGTAAATTGGAGCCAAATCCCTTATTCATGTCTAAAGCATATATTCTCTTCGAAAAATATTAGACTTTTTCATTAAGCTATCTTGATCGTTGGATCCTTCTTAAACTAACATTAATATAGGTGAAAATAAAAAACATGATATTCACAAATTCAATAAGAGAAAATACTTTTTTTTGTCAAAAAAAAACAAGTTAGACTATTTTAAAATTACATTATGAATGAACTTCAATTCACTCCAAGGTTCTCTCTCAAATTCAGAAACAGTTTCTCATACTCCCCTATCACTTTGCGAATATCATATTTTAAAATTGTGTGACTGATTATTTTATGTGAGTCTAGGTTAAGATATCGTTTATTTTCGATTATAGAAACTAGCTCATCCTCATTATTTACTAGCCAGCCATTAAATCCATTGATTATAATTTCATTGTGACCACCCGGGGATGCCCATGCAACAACAGGCACCCCAAGTGCATTGGCTTCAATAACAACATTTGGAAATCCCTCGTAGTAAGATCCTAAAAGAAGACAATCAGCGTTCTGCAAATAACCATACGGATTAGAAATTGCTCCTAAAAACTTGACATTATCTGTAAGTGCTAATTGCTTAACTAATGATCTAAGGTTCTTCTCTAAATCTCCTCCACCAATAATGTGATATGCATAGCTACATTTTAGGCCAGAAATGGCTCTAATTAATCTTTCATACCCTTTTTCAGGTCTTAGCTGCCCTATGCTTAACAAAGCTCTATTTTCAGTATTCCATTTCTTAACAGGAGCAGCTTTTTTTAATTGAGCAATATCAATGGGGTTATGAATTACAAAAATTTTTTCACTTGGAATTTTTGTATGAGTAATCAAATCCATTTTCATGGCATTAGATTGACTTACAATGAAATCTAACCTAAAGTAAAAATACCTTAAAAGGAATCGAAAAATGGCTGGATATTTGTCATCCTTGTTTCTAAGACTAACTATGCTGGACTCGCGCGCAACAAAAATTACTCTTTTATTAATAAATGGTCGAATTATCGAAGCAAGTAAGTTTAGTTGACCAAGAGTTGTAAAAACAATATCTGGCTGTCGCTTTCTTAGCAATGAGAATATTCTAAAAATAGAAAAAATTGTTCTTTTAAAATAGAAATATTGAATGGAAATATCACTTGGCAATTCAGATAGAAGCTCGCCCTGTTTATTTAAGACCAATAAGTTAATATCGAAAACCGTTCTACTTAAATTTCTAACGAGATGTACAATGACTCGCTCAGAACCACCAATGTATAGGGACGGCACAATAAATAATAATTTAATCCTATTACTCACAATATTTCAGCCTAAAGTAAAATAATTTAAATTTCTAAAACAGTTTAGGAATCGGACCAATTGCTACTTTGTAAACCAGTCCTTATACCACATTTGAAACATTAATATGTACCAAATTTTAGCAAAATTAAACTGTCGGCCACTTTGAAATTCTTTAATTATCTTTTCTAAATAGCTTCTCGTGAAAAAGTCATGAAGGTTATTTCTATTTGGATCAACGTATTCATCAATTAGATAATATAAATCTCCTTTTAACCATGATTCAACGGGAATCGAAAATCCCATCTTTGGTCTGTCCATTAACTCCTTAGGTATATAGTTATGGGTTATATCTTTCAAAATACGCTTACCTACACCTTCCTTGTATTTAAATTCAGAAGGCAATTGAGATACAAATTCAAACAACCTATGATCTAGCATTGGCTCTCTTCCTTCAATGCTTGAAAACATTGTTGCCCTATCAACTTTTGTTAACATATCACCTGGCAAGGATGTAATGTAACTCACACCTAACAACGCATTTAGCTCATCATTCACCGAAAGATCAATCTGAGGCCTCAGGTCATCATTGACTAAATTACTAAAATTCGTTTTTAAAAGGTTTGACAGCTCGCTAGAAGTAAAAAATTCACTAACTATTTCATTGAACTCAAGGATATTGTTAGACTCTAAGAGTCGAGGCACCTTATCAATTCTTGAATCAAAATTATATATCATATCCCCACCAATTCTATTTAAATAATGTAAACTATTTAAAATCCGAATTATAGGTTTATTAAGTGATTTGGGGATTTTTTTAAAATTAGAAAATAGTTTTAAAAAGTAGAAATACTGGCCGTATCCAGCGAATAATTCATCACCACCATCCGCTGATAAAACAACTTTGACGTGTTTAGCAGCAAATTGGCTAACTAAACTTGTTGGCACAGCAGAGCTATCCCCAAAAGGCTCATCAAACATTTTAGGCAAATTTTGAATAATACCTTTCGCTACATCGATTGAACAATACTCTTCATGATGTTTTGTGCCTAAATAATTAGAAATATTTTTTGCATGATGAGCTTCATTGTATTTCTCTTCATTAAAACCGATAGAAAAAGTATTTATTTGGCTCCCTGTATGCTTTTGCAAAATAGCAGCAACAATGGAGCTGTCGTACCCACCACTAAGAAAAACTCCCACAGGAACATCTGAAACCATCCTATATTTAAATGAACTTATTAGTAATTCTTCTAGCTGTCTTGCTGCCTCGTTATACCCTATTCTTAATTTTGGTTTATTTACGTATGCAATAGGATCCCAATATACTTTTATCTCTTGAGTCCAGGCTTTTAAGTCAACTTTAATATAAGTTCCTGGCTGAACTTTATTTGTTCCAGCAAATATTGATCTCGGAGCCGGAACATACCCATATTTGAAATAAAGCGACAAAGACCTAAAATCTATTGTGTCATCAAAATCTACATTGGCCTTAAAACTTTTTAGCTCTGAAGAAAACAAAATTGTTGTTGAATTACTGAAATAGTACAAAGGTTTCACTCCAGCACGATCCCTGACAAGATAAAGCAACTCATTTTTTGAATCCACAAGAGCAAAAGCAAATATTCCTATGAATTTATTAATTGCACTTATTCCCCATTTGTGATATGACTTGAGAATAATCTCCGTATCAGAGTTAGAGCTAAAATTATAACCAAAATTTTCAAGTTCTTTTCTAAGCTCCAAAAAATTATATATCTCACCGTTATAAGATACATGAAGTCCATCAAAAGACATTGGCTGATGTCCGGATGGAGATAAATCAAGTATAGCTAACCTCCTATGCCCAAGTCCAACTGAGACATCCCCTATTTTTGTAATTAAGCAACCAAAATCATCTGGCCCCCTATGTTTTAAGTAAGATGACATCTCCTTAATAAGCGAGCTTGTAATTTCTGAAGCGTCTCGTTTTATACAACCGACAATACCGCACATACTAAGGAATCTAAATATTAAGAATTAATGATTGACACTATCCTTTGGAATCGCTGTGCAACAATTTGAGGAGAAAAGTTGTCCCAAAACAATTCGATTGATCTATTACGAGCCAATAATATTTCTTCATTGGAGAGCTCAAGAGATATTTTAATTTTATTAGCTAAATCCTCAACATTTTGGGGTTCGAATAATAATCCATTTTTATCGACCAGTTCTATTAGACCTCCAGTATTTGAGAAGATAACGAACGCCCCATTTGCTATTGCCTCAAGCCCGAACATAGACATACCCTCAAATCTTGACGGCAACACGACAATATCAGTTTCTCGAAGTGTGGACTGAACCATCTCATGTGAAAGAGTTGGAATTTGCTTAACAATCTTTGATAAATTATTTTCTTCGATCTTTTTACGGATTTTCGAACTGTTCACCCCTTGACCCACAATTGTAATTCTGACCTTTTTTTCAAGATATTCATCACCCAAAAGAATACACGCATTGATAAAATCCTCAAACCCTTTTTGCAAAAACCCTTCTTCATTCATTCTCCCCAAAATAAATATTGATCTAAATTCATTTTCAGTTTTATTTAAGTCTATTCTTGGGACAAGAATAGTATTCGGGAGCACAAAGAAATTTCTATTTACAATAGAAAAAAGATTATCATTTAAAAAGTATTTTTTGTAAAAATTATTATGATATGAATTAGTAGCAGATATGTATCTTACATGAGGCACAACAAAGTGCTTAAGTAGATATTTGTTTAACTTAAAAATGAACTTTGGAAAAAAAATAGTGTATTCTGTTTCAAAGGTTGCGTGTATCCTAAATAGAATCTTATTTAAGTACTTTCGCCTAAGTAGAGACAGAATTACACCTTCCTCAATCGTTTCAAAAAGTATAACATTAAAATAGTTGGAATTCAAATATTGATTTAATTGAATCGCAAAGTAAAATTTATTCAACCACGCCCCAATTTTTGATTTGTGGAATAAAGGTTTTAGCCTTTTAATACTCGAACGAGGAATAACAAGCTCCTCATTATTTTCTAATTGTTTTGAAGTAAGGATTTGAATGTCAAATTCTCCAGTGCTTGATATCGCCCTTAGAAAATTTTGGAAGGCATTTGAATAGCCGGAATTTTCGGGGTAAAAGGTACTACAGAAATATAGGACTTTTATCACTTGATAATTATTTTAAAATAGATCAATCTCTTTACTAATTCGGGATAGGGCAGAACCTATTACTTGATGCATATCATAATACTTGTAGTCAGCTAGACGACCTCCAAAAATGCAATTCTTAGCCTCTAGAGAAAGTTTTCGATATTGTTGGTATATAGAATTATTGATACCATCATTTATAGGATAATATGGTATCTTTTCTTTAGACCAAATTTCGGGGTACTCATGAGTCACTATAGTGTGTTTTTGGGTTCCAAACTCAAAATGCTTATGCTCCAAAATCCTAGTAAAAGGGGTTGATTCATCAGTATAGTTACAAACCGCGTTGCCTTGATAATTTTCCATTTCAAGTAGTTGACTTTCAAACTTTAAGGTTCTGTAATTCAAATGGCCAAATTTGTAATTAAAAAATTGATCAATTGAGCCAGTATACACAATCTTTCTAGATAAACTTTCAAAGTAATCACGATCGGAAAAAAAATCTGCTTCTAATTTTACGTCAATACCTTTAAGTAATTTTTTGAAAATTGAAGTGTACCCTCCGACTGGGATACCCTGAAAACGATCATTAAAATAGTTATTATCAAATGTATACCTAACTGGCAATCTACTAATGATGAATTTTGGCAAATTCTTCGGATCTGTCATCCATTGCTTTTGAGTGTAACCTTTGATCAAGGTATTGTATATATCGCTTCCTACCATGGATAAAGCCTGCTCCTCAAGATTTGTTGGTACTCCAGTAAATCTTTGACTCTCAATTTTTTGTTTAGCCTCTTCAGGTGTTCGAACACCCCAAAGTTGATAAAAAGTCCACATATTAAATGGTAATGAATATAATTTACCCTTGTAATTTGCTACCGGACTATTTATATAATTATTAAAATCTGAATACTTTTTTATAAAATTCCATATATTTTCATCATTAGTATGAAAAATATGAGCGCCATATCGATGCACATTGATGCCCTCTGATAATTCCGTGAAACAATTACCAGCAATATGATCCCTCTTATCGATCACTAAACATTTCTTCCCAGCGTCAGTGAGTAATCTTGCTGAAACGGCTCCAAAAACTCCTGCCCCTACAATCAAATAATCATACATATTTTATATTATTTTTTTTGAATAGAGAAAAAACCCCATTGAAATCGTTACAATAAACTCGACTATAACCGTGGCTATCGACAAACCAACATACTGATAAGTCCTAATTAAAATTGGAGAAATAATAAAATTGATTAAAGCTACCGCAACCAATATTAGTAAATATTCCTTATTATAACCTTTATTCAACATTACTTGAACCCCAAAAACATGGCTTAGCGTGACTATTATAGGCACAGGTGATAATACCTTGAGGCAAGTTGATGCATTGATATTAACATCCCCCGTAAATACTTCGACTAAGAAATCTGCTCCAAAAAACAATACCATGGTAAAAATGACCATTGGGATTGAGCAAAATAATGAAAGCTTTCTTACAAATTGTCTGCTGTTTGATTTGGAGAATTTAGTGCTTAGGTATGGGAATAGTGCGATTGAGGCAGATGCAAACATCGTTTGTCCTATTTTCATTAATTTATCAGCACTGACAAATATCCCGACAGCAGTTTCAGAAATTAACACACCCAGTAAAAAAATATTAGAATAGGTATAAAGCATGGCGGATACATTACCCAAAAAAACAACTACGGCATCTTTAACAAATTCAAAAAGTTCATGAATTTTCACTAGATTAAAACGAATTTTGAATCGAAAGATGGCAACGGTAAACCCTATTAGAGCGCTTGTGATATAAAAGATACTATAGATTATACCAATTTTCGTAAATTCATCATCTGAATTCACTAGAGTCACAATACAAAGAAGAATTAGCAATTTCATTCCAGTAGAAATAATTGTGAAAATCTTCATGTCCTGCATCCCCTGAAAGAACCACGACACATTTAAAACATAACTGAAAACTACTCCGAAATATATTATATAAAAAAAATACATTTCACCAGATTGTGATATTTTCCCTAAGAGTGGAAAGTAAACTATTGCTCCAATACTTGCTAGAATGAACCTTATTGAAAGTATTCCAGAAAATATGGAATCTAATTTGTAACGGTTATCCCTATTTAGGGCTACATATTTTGTAGCGGTGTAATTAAAGCCAAATTCTATTAATACAATAAAATATTGACTATATGACTGGGCAATATTAAGTGCGCCAATTTTCTCAATTGAGAGTATCCTAAATAGAATGGGTAGCTGGACTAGAGGAATTAAATAATTAACCCCTTGAGATAACAACAAATAAAAAGCATTTCTAATTACCGTTTTTTTTTCTTGGTCAGAAAAGAATGATCTTCGAATAAAATTAACTATTTGCCCATAATTACCCATATAATAATCCTAATTCAATTTCAACACTCCAAATATGTTTAGTTGCCATTCTTAAACTTAAGAGGTTTTTGATACTTTTAATGAATTGCATAATCTCAGAAAGGCCTAGGCTTGAATTTTCGAAATTCAAGCGCAAGTGTAATTGCTTGGAGTGTATCATACAAGGTACAACCCTTATTGTCAAGTATTTCTAGATAGCTATTAGTATGAAGATCGACAAACCCATCACTAAACTCCACTTCTTCACCTTCTAATTTAAGAGATCGGTAAGTTCTTTTCCCCTCATGTTTTAATTTATCAGGAATATCATCATAATCTACACTAAGCTCCCAATTTACATTTGCTCGATCCAATTTCAATTGTCCCGAGGCTTTAGAAGCTGTAGATTCCAATAACTTACTTTCTTTTACCTCACCAAACACCCAAATCAACATATCGAAAAAGTGAATACCGATATTGGTTGCAATTCCACCAGATTTAGAAACATCTCCTTTCCAGCTGTGATGGTACCAATGACCACGGGAAGTGATATAAGTTAAGTCTACTTCATATATTTTATCCTTAGGTCCATTCTTTATTTTTTCTTGCAAAGCAATAATACTTGGATGAAGGCGAAGTTGAAGGATAGTATAAATTTTTCTCCCAGTTTCCTTTTCAATTTCTGCCAACGCATCAATATTCCATGGGTTCAATACTAGTGGTTTCTCACAAATTGCATCTGCCCCATGTCGTAGGGCAAAACGAATGTGAGAATCATGCAGGTAGTTGGGTGAACAAATGCTGACGTAGTCAATCTTAATTCCCTTTCTTTTGAGTTTATCCAAATGCCGGTCGAAGCGCTCGAACTCTGTAAAAAAATCGCAATCAGGAAAATAGGAATCTAAAATGCCCACGCTATCGTGCTTGTCCAATGCCGCCACAAGATTACCTCCCACAGCTTTAATAGCCTGCATGTGCCTGGGGGCAATGTATCCCGCTGCTCCGATTAACGCAAAATTCTTCATAGTATTTTACTCACTACTCCTTTTTCTAATCTATACTTCTCCCCACTTTCATTGCATTCAGCTATTCCCTCTTTATCAAATATCAATTTATGCCCGTACTCGCTCATCCATCCTGTTTGTTTAGCTGGATTTCCTACAACCAATGCATAATCAGGAACTTCTTTGGTTACAACAGCGCCTGCACCTATAAATGCAAACCTTCCTATATCATGTCCACAAACAATAGTGGCATTCGCACCAATAGAAGCACCTTTTTTTACCGAGGTTTTTGAATATTGCCCTCTTCGATTAACGGCACTCCTTGGATTAACCACGTTAGTAAACACCATACTAGGCCCCAAGAAAACATCATCTTCACAAATTACTCCTGTATAGATGGACACATTGTTCTGAACCTTTACGTTGTCTCCCAGCACCACCTCCGGTGAGATCACCACATTCTGTCCAATGTTGCAGTTGCTGCCAATTTTGCACCCTGGCATGATATGACTAAAGTGCCAGATTTTGGTACCTGAACCAATATCACACCCCTCATCGATTACGGCCGTCTCATGTGAAAAAAATGTTTTTTCAGTCATTTTTTAGGCTTTGTATTCCTTTATTTTTTGGCAAATGTAAGACAATTGATCATTATCCATTTCAGTATGAATGGGAAGTGATATCACGCAATCGGAAAGTTTTTCACTTACCGGAAATGAACCTTTTCCTACACCAGTCTTTTGATAAGCTTTCTGTAAATGCAGAGGCACTGGATAATACACCATTGAAGGGATCTCGTTTGAATCCAGGTGGCTCCTGAATTGATTCCGATCAATCCCTTCCAATTGCAAAGTATATTGATGAAATACATGCGTGGCATATGAACTTCTGGCGGGAATAGTAAGGAATGGGATTTCCTTTAATTCGCGATCATAGAAATCCGCAGCAACTTGTCTGTTTTTTTCATACCTGCCAATGTGTTTGATTTTTATATCTAAAATGGCAGCTTGTAGGGTGTCCAGGCGGCTGTTAACCCCTACCACATCATGGTAATATTTAATTTGCTGACCATGGTTGGCAATCATCCTGATCCTTTCAGCAAGGTCTCTATCAGTAGTAACCAGAGCTCCTCCATCTCCGTAACATCCCAGGTTTTTCGATGGGAAGAAAGAGGTGCATCCAATGCTGCCCATCGTGCCTGCTTTTTTTATGCTGCCATCTTTAAAAGTATACTCCGATCCAAATGCCTGGGCATAATCTTCGATTACATGCAGCTTATTTTTCTTAGCTATTGCCAACAAAGGCTCCATATCAGCGCATTGACCATACAAGTGCACCGGAACGATGGCTACAGTTTTAGGTGTAATCTTTGCTTCAACCTGAGCGACATCAATGTTGAATGAATCCTCTTTTACATCAACGAAGACAGGCTTCAATCCAAGCAGTGCTATTACCTCTGCAGTAGCAACATAGGTAAAAACAGGCAGGATTATTTCGTCACCGGGTTTAAAACCTAAGGCCATCATAGCAATCTGCAATGCATCTGTCCCATTCCCACAAGAAACGGCATGAGCTCCTTCATGAAAATCCGATAACGATTTTTCAAACTGGATCACTTGCTGGCCTTTGATAAAGGCAGTCGAATCAAGTACGTTTTGAATGGCTTGGTCAATTTCTGGCTTAATGTGTTGGTACTGACCTTGAAGGTCAACCATGGAAATTTTCTTCACACTCTTAAATTTTTAACCACATAGGCTCATAGGAAACACAGAAATTTTTAATCGGGTAATCCGCGAAAATATTCATTGACATAAGTTTTTTGCCCTTCCTTAAACAAATTAGCGCAGTTAAAGTTGATCAGAATTCCTTTAGGTAGCTCCAGAAGTTTCATGTAAGTCAATAGTTGAGCTTCATGAACTGGTGCAAATTGCATCTACGGCCTTCAACTCCACCACAATCAAATCCTCAATAACAAAATCACATCGTAACTCTGCTTCAATTTCTAATCCTTTATAAACAACGGGCACTATATGTTCTGAATTAAAAGCTACCTGCCTGGCAAGGAACTCTTGTTTAAGGCATTTATGATAAACGCTTTCCAACAACCCCGGACCCAACGCTTTATGAACCTCGATGGCAGCGCCTACTATCTGGTAGGTAAGGTCATCAAGATATTTTTTAGTGGTTGTTTTCATTCCATTTTTTTACCACATAGAAACATAGTAAACATAGCAATCAACGAAACGGCCCTATGTTAACTATGTGCCTATGTGGTTAAGTTCTTGAGTTTCTTCTCCCATTCCCAAGCATGCTGTAGCGCCTCTTTGGTTGAATATTCTGCCTGCCATCCAAGTTCCTTCTCCACTTTAGTTGGATTCGCATAAGTCTTCACTACATCACCCGCTCGTCTTGGGCCAATTTCATAATTAAGCTTGACGCCACTTACTTCAATAAATTCCTTTACCAGCTGCAAAACTGAGACACCCTGACCTGTGCCAAGGTTGTAATACTGATAACCTTTATTTTTATCCTCCACCAAAAGCTTGTCAATAGCTTTTACATGGGCTGTTGCCAAATCTGTAATATGAATAAAATCCCTAATACAGGTTCCATCCGGGGTGCCATAGTCACCTCCAAAAATGACCAGCTTCTCACGAATACCTGCGGCAGTTTGAGTAATGTAAGGAACGAGATTGTTAGGTTTATCAATGGGTAGTTCCCCTAGCATTGCGCTGGGGTGTGCGCCAATCGGATTGAAGTAACGAAGAGATATCACATTAAGATTTTGATCAGCCCTCACCGCATCTTCCAATATTTGCTCACACATTTGCTTGGTGGCTCCATAGGGGGATTCTGCTTTTTTGAATGGTGCTTGTTCATCTACTGGAATTGCATCAGGCTCACCATATACTGTGCAGCTAGAAGAGAAAATGAGATTGTTAACCCGTTCATCCTTCATTACTTCAAGCAGTGTCAACAAAGAGTCCAGATTGTTGCGATAGTACATGACAGGATATTCTACCGATTCTCCTACTGATTTGTAAGCTGCAAAATGCATTACCCCGTCAAACTTACCTTCCTTCTCAAACATCTCTTTCAGAAATTGTTTATCCGCACAATCTCCTTCATAAAATACCAAAGACTTGCCTGTTATCTTTTCGATCCCTTGAAGAAGGGTTTTGTCAGATTTTGAAAAATTATCGATGATTACTGGTGAATACCCATTGGCATACAGCTCCACCACTGTATGTGCGCCAATGTACCCCGCTCCACCGGTTACCAGTATTTTTTTTGAAGCCATTATAATCTTGCTGTTACAAATGATTTATCTAAAAATCCCTTGACATCATACACTACTGTTCTGTCTCCTCTAATGCTACCCCAATCCAAATTTTTAAACTCCTGATGCCCTACAGCCAATACGATACCGTGATACTGTTCCTTAAGATTGTTAATCAACTTTAAGCCATACTCATGCGCTACTTCCTTAACATCCGCATGCGGATCGTACACGTCAACTATTGCACCATAGGTTTGAAGCTCCTTAACCACATCTGCCACTTTACTATTCCGTATATCAGGACAGTCTTCTTTGAAAGTAACGCCTAGCACTAATATTCTGCTTTTATTGATGGGCAAATCGTTCTTAGCCATCAACTTAATTACCGCATTAGCAATATAAACCGGCATGTTGTCATTAATTCTTCTTCCTGACAAAATTACCTCCGGCCGATAACCGAGGCCTTCCGCTTTATACGTTAGGTAGTATGGATCCACACCAATGCAATGTCCCCCTACCAGCCCTGGTTTGAATGGAAGAAAATTCCATTTGGTTCCAGCTGCCTCCAAAACTTCGTGGGTATCAATTCCCACCTTCTCAAAAATTAGTGCCAGTTCATTGACAAAAGCGATATTTAAATCGCGTTGTGAGTTCTCAATTACCTTAGCTGCCTCAGCCACTTTGATGGAAGATGCTTTATGGGTACCTGCTTTGATGATTTTTTTATAGAGTTGATCTACTTTCTCAGCTATTTCGGGGGTGCTTCCACTGGTCACCTTTTTAATAGTAGTAACACGGTGTTGTTTGTCTCCAGGATTAATTCGTTCGGGGGAATACCCACAGAAAAAATCTTTATTAAACTTTAGGCCACTTTCCTTTTCAAGGATAGGCACACAAATTTCTTCTGTACACCCAGGGTATACAGTAGATTCAAAGATGGCGATATCTCCTTTTTTAAGTGCTCTGCCCACGGTTCTGCTAGCACTTTCAACTGGCCGCAAATCCGGTTTCTTGAATTCGTCCACCGGTGTGGGCACGGTTATAATAAAGTAGTTCACATCAGTCAAATCATTCACATCTGTCGAAAAAGAAAGTTTTACTGCTCCCTTTAACTCATTTGACTCTACTTCCCTTGTGCGATCGAAGCCTTTGGCCAGTTCATCTATTCTTTCCTGATCAATATCAAATCCAATTACCTCCATGGTCTTCCCAAACTCTACAGCAAGCGGAAGCCCAACATACCCAAGTCCAATTATTCCTATCTTTTCCATTTATTTTTTCACTTTATAATACTCAAAAAACCAATCCACAAAATTACCGATGCCCTCCTCGATAGAAGTTGATGGCCTAAACCCTACTGCCTTTTCCAATGCTTCAATGTCAGCATAAGTCTCAGGTACGTCACCTGGCTGAATAGGCATAAAATTTTTTATTGCTTTCTTCCCAAGTTTATCTTCGAGCACTTCAATAAACTCCAGCAATTCTACGGGCTTGTTATTTCCAATGTTAAAGACCCTATAAGGAGCAAAACTGGTGGCTGGGTCGGGGGCCTCTCCACTCCAGGCTTTATTTCCAACTGGTGCTTCTGGTAGCAACTTTAAGATTCCCTCTACAATGTCCTCCACATAAGTAAAATCTCTTTTCATTTTACCGTGGTTATAAACATCAATTGGCTTTCCTTCTAGAATTGCTTTTGTGAATAGGAAAAGTGCCATGTCAGGTCGACCATAAGGTCCATATACGGTAAAGAAACGCAAACCTGTCGTAGGAAGATTATAAAGACTAGAATAGGTGTGGGCCATCAACTCGTTGGCTTTTTTTGTAGCTGCATACAAGGAAAGTGGGTGATCCACATTATGGTGAACAGAAAAAGGCATCTTAGTATTAGCCCCGTAAACTGAACTGGAGGAGGCGTAAACAAGATGTTTCGGCTTATTATGGCGACATGCCTCAAGAATGTTTATAAAGCCCTGAATATTGCTATCAATATAGGCTTGGGGGTTTGTTATCGAATACCTTACGCCTGCCTGCGCGGCCAAATTGACTACAAATGAGAAACTATTGTCCTTAAATAATTGATCTATATTCTCATTATCTACAATACTCAGTTGCCTGAATTCGAAGCCTTCAATTTCTTTAAGAAGATTAAGGCGACTCTCCTTGAGGGAAACTTCGTAGTAATCATTCATATTATCAATTCCTACCACTGCATAGCCAGCCTGCAAAAGTCGCTTAGAAAGGTGAAATCCAATAAACCCAGCAGCGCCAGTAACTAAAACTTGTTTTTTCGACATAAGCATAAAAATGAACTGCAAAATTAAGATTTTAGGTTGATTTTGTATTATTCTCTAATTTGCAGCCCTCAATTTATAACTATGGAAAAGCATGTAACCAACGATGAGATTGATTTAGTAGAGCTTTTGGTAAAAACCGTGCTATTGATCAAGCGTAACCTGATCCAGATCCTTATTTTCTTTGTCGTGGGTACCGGGCTCGGTTATGCTTATGCATCACTGGCTCCTAAAGTGTATGAAAGTAAGATGCTTGTAAGCTCTGAAATATTGACAGAATCTTATAGTGAAAAGCTCTTTGAGAATTTGCAAAATCTAATCAAGGAAAGGAATTATAGCTCTGTATCCTCAGTTCTTGGGCTTAGCAACGATGAGGCTAAAGCCTTATCAAAAATCAAAATTGAAAGTGCTCTAAAAGACAAGCCCCAAAAAGAAGACGAAAAAAAATTCTTCCTTATTACCGTTGAACTTACTGACCAGAGCGTGCTCCCAAAACTTCAGACAGGCTTCCTTAATTATTTTGAACAAAATGATTTTGTTAAACTAAGGGTGGAGGCAAAACGAAAAATGCATCAGCAAATTATTTCAAAAATTGATGAGGAGATTAAATCCCTTGAGAAATTCAAAACCGAAATTAGTGATGGATCATTTTTTAGCCGCACTAAAGGCGATGTAATGTTCGACCCCACAACCGTAAATTCGAAAATTGTTGGCCTTACGCAGGAAAGAGAAAGCCTGGAGGAAAGACTTGCCCTAATCAATAGTGTGGAGGTAGTAGAAGGTTTCACTGTTTTCGACAAGCCCATTTGGCCCAAAAAATCAGTTTCTTTGGCTGCTGGGGCTACTTTGGGGCTGTTTTTAGTAGGCATTTTAATCGCCTTCAAATCAATAAGAAAATTGGTGCGTTTTGCCGAAGATCACCCCAGTCAAAAGCCAACAATTTGATTGCAACCCTCTTCAAAAAAGAATTTACCCTTGAACTGAGAAGAAAATCTGTTGTCTCAGGCTTGGCACTATATCTGTTCAGCACTGCTTTCATTTGTTACCTCACGTTTAATCTCCGGCAGAACCTTGTCAACCCTCTGGTTTGGAGTGCATTATTCTGGATTACCATCCTTTTTACAGCAGTCAACTCTGTAGCCAAAAGCTTTATAGGAGAAAAAAAAGGGCGCGACATCTACTACTATTCCATCGCTAATCCTGCGTCCATTATCATCTCTAAAATCCTCTACAATTTTTTGCTCTGCTCATTACTATCCGCCTCTGGCTACATTCTTTTTGTTTTGTTTCTTGGAGATCCTATTGATGACCGGCTGATCTTCGCATCGCTCATTCTTCTGACTTCCTTGGGCTTCGCATCATCTTTAACGCTTCTCTCCAGTATTGCCGCCAAGGCCAACAACAGCACCATCCTGATGGCTGTACTAAGTTTCCCAGTGGTAATATCCATTTTATTGATGGCCATAAAAGTGACCAAAAATTGCATAGACGGACTGGGCTGGGATGCCAGCTGGGATGAAATGCTCACACTTTTGTCTATAAATTGCCTTGTCGCTGCGGTGTCCTATTTACTCTTCCCCTATATTTGGCGGAGCTAATTAAAAAAGTGCTCTCTTAGCGTTCTGACATTCAAAATACATTGAAAATGGCCAAAAATTGGTGGAAAATAGCTGCAGTCCTTCTGCTAATTTATACCGTGATAGCCGGATTCTTGATGGCAGTACCCAGGCTGGTTATTGTCAACGAATCTATTCGCGCCCTTTATTTTCACGTGCCCATGTGGTTTGGAATGGTGGTTATGTTTTTGATTTCAACCATTTACGCCATCAAATACCTGAGAACTCCGTCAATAAAAAGTGATATTCTTTCAGTTGAGTTTGCCAATACCGGACTTGTATTCGGTCTGCTCGGCATTTTCACTGGAATGGTTTGGGCTAACTACACTTGGGGAAGCCCCTGGCATGGTGATCCTAAACAAAATGCTGCCGCCATAGCTCTCTTGGTATACCTCGCTTACTTTGTATTGAGGGGGTCTGTTGACAATCAGGAACAAAGGTCAAGACTGAGTGCCGTATATAATATTTTTGCTTTTGCAGCCATGATTCCACTGATCTTCATTATCCCTCGCATGACAAGTTCCATGCACCCTGGGAATGGAGGAAACCCAGGCTTCAACACCTACGACCTTGATAGCAGAATGAGGATGGTTTTTTACCCGGCAGTGATAGGGTGGATACTACTAGGTGTATGGATTGCCACCCTGAGAGTAAGAATGAGGAATGCGGAAGAACAGATTCTGGAAATTGAAGATTATGCGTAAATATTTATTACTGATATTTTTAACACTTTCATCGCTGGCCTCTTCCGCCCAGCAAGAAGTAGAAATGGCAGACACCATGCGTTCTGAAGGAAAAATTTATGTTGTTGTCGCCATTTTGCTATTGATCCTAATTGGCCTGGTGGGGTATTTGGTACAACTGGATAGAAAAGTATCAAAACTTGAAAAAAGGCTTTCCGAGCGAAAGTAAATTGAGTCCAAAACGGTGACTTGAATCATATTTTCGAGTCACTAAATCCATAATTTTGCCTTAACTTTGCAATCGGAAAAAAGGGGAGGTAAAATGAAAAAATCACACATTCTTGCCATTGTTGTCATCGCGGTAGCCATTGGTATTATTGTCTCTACAGCAGGCGATGCCAGCACTTACGTGAATTTTAATCAGGCGTATGAAATGGCCGCTACAGGTAACAACACCAGCATCCACGTGGTGGGTCAACTTAAAAAAGACCAGAGTGGTCACGTGCTGGGCTTAAAGAATGCTCCAGACAACCTTTCATTTTCCTTTATCCTGGTGGATGATAATGGAAAAGAGCAAAGTGTTTTCTATAATGAACCAATGCCCCCCGATTTTACCCGTTCAGAAAATGTTGTTGTAATTGGTGGCTATCAGGGGGAAAATTTCGTTGCCAATAAGATCTTGCTCAAATGCCCATCCAAATATCAGGAAGAAGGCGTGACTGCAGGTATTTAAAACTTAGGGTAGAAAATTCATGATTCATTATTTCATTGGTGACCTGGGTCACCTTTTTGTTATTGTTTCTTTTGTCACCTCGTTAGTTGCTGCGTTTGCTTACTGGAAAGCAAAAACGATCACAGATGTAGATAGCAAGCAAGCCTGGATAAATAATGCCCGCATTGCTTTTTACGCTCATACTTTCGCAGTAATCGGAGTGTTTGTTGCGCTGTTCTACATCATCTACAATCATTATTTCGAATACCATTACGCTTACAGTCACTCCTCAAGACACCTCCCTGCCCACTACATGGTTTCCTGCTTTTGGGAAGGGCAAGAAGGAAGCTTTTTGCTTTGGATTTTCTGGCAGGCATTAATCGGTCTGGTAATCATTCATACCCAAAAAGAATGGGAAGCCCCTGTGATGATCGTTTTTGCTTTGGTGCAGGCATTTCTGGCTTCTATGATATTAGGGATAGTCATTCCTTTCGCGGATCTAAGACTTGGCAGCTCACCTTTTATTCTTCTCAGAGACGCTCTTGACGACCCCATTTTTAAAATTCAGCCTGACTTCATTCCGGCTGATGGCAGCGGCCTCAATCCATTACTGCAGAACTATTGGATGGTCATTCATCCTCCTACCTTATTCTTAGGTTTCGCTCTCACCATCGTTCCATTTGCATTTTGTATTGCCGGACTATGGGAGAAAAAATACTCGGAGTGGATAAAGCCTGCCCTGCCATGGACCTTGTTGGGAGGAGCCATTCTTGGCTTGGGCATTCTGATGGGTGGTTATTGGGCCTATGAGACACTCAATTTTGGAGGGTACTGGAATTGGGACCCTGTCGAAAATGCGGTGTACGTGCCCTGGTTGGTGCTTATTGCCTCCATTCACACCATGATTGTTTACAAAAACAGTCAGACAGCCCTAAAGACTTCTATTATTCTTGTAATCAGTGTATTTATCCTCATTCTCTACTCAACATTTCTAACAAGAAGCGGGATTCTTGGAGACTCTTCCGTCCATTCCTTCACAGATTTGGGGCTTTCAGGACAACTTCTCATATATCTGCTGTTTTTTACTCTGGTAGCAATTGTGTTGGCCATAGTGCGTTGGAAAGAAATTCCATCATCAGAAAAGGAAGTATCAACCTACTCTCGTGAATTTTGGATTTTCCTTGGTGTTACTACGTTGTGTTTGATGGGCTTCCAGGTAATCATTCCTACCTCCATCCCTGTTTACAATAGCATAGTTGGGTTGTTTGGAATTACCTCTAACCTGGCGCCTCCAGCAGATCAAATTGCTTTTTATTCTAAATTTCAATTATGGTTTGGTGTGGCAGTAGCTTTCCTTTCGGGCACGGGTCAGTTTTTCTGGTACAAGCGTATTGACAAAACTAAACTGAAAAAGGAGTTACTCACCCCCGTACTTATCTCTCTGATCGTATTTGCATTGATCATTTCCATTGCTGGTGTCAACGAACCTTCCTACCTGGTATTGACTCTTGCAGGTGTTTATATCATCATCTCTAATCTTAAAGTGCTTAGAAGCGTAATTAAGGTTAATCCTTCATTGTCAGGGGGGGCTCTGTCTCATATCGGGATCGGTTTGGCACTCATCGGCATTATGTTTTCGGCTGGCTACTCCAATGTGGTTTCCCTTAACAACACGGGGATGTTGATTTCTACAGAGCTAAGCACAGAATTTAACCGTGATAATCTCTTGCTCTTTATCAACGAACCTCGCACCATGGCCGGCTACGACATCGAGTTCCTTGGGGAGAGAATAGAAGCTAAAGATAAGTGGGGTTATATCAAGAAGAGCGATGTTTTGCTTACGCCTGACCCCTATACAGTTGTTGCCAAAAATGACATTATCTATAAGGACAAAAAACTATACGCTGCAAAAGACACTTTTGAAATTTATCCTGAAAATACTTACTACGAAATAGAACTTCGAAAAGGAGACAAGGTTGAAGCTGTGTTATTCCCACGGGTACAAATCAATGAAGCCATGGGAGGATTTGTTGCCTCTCCTGACATCAGTCGAGGCCCTGCCAGAGATATATACACTCACGTTTCAGCTCCGATGAACCGGGAGGCCGAGGTGGAGTGGAGTGAGTTGGAAGAAGTGAAAGTAAAAATTGGAGAACAATTTTTTGTTAATGACTATGTAGCTGTATTGGAAGAGGTAAACCGCCTCGATGATATACAGGGAATAACCTTAAGGGCAGAAGATGTGGCTGTACAAGCAAAAGTAAGTGTGATTGGCGAGCGTGACACCTATTATGCAGATCCTATCTTTCTTATTAAAGACAAAACCCAAGTCGGGAGAATTTCATCTGAAATAAATGATCTTGGTGTGAAAATTACCTTGCTCAATATTCACCCCGAAACCAACGAGTTTTCACTGGGGCTAAATGCCCGTCAAAAAGATTGGGTGATTATCAAAGCCATGGAAAAGCCATTCATCAATCTACTCTGGCTGGGCACAGGAATTCTGATGGTAGGTTTTACTATCGCGGTGGTGAGAAGATTTAAAACAGCTTAATCTAAGCCTGGATTAACTTATCAATAATACCGTCAAGGGTAATTCCCTCAGCTTCCGCTTTAAAGTTTCTTACAATTCTGTGGCGTAATACTGGCTTGGCAATGGCTTGTACATCTTCGATGTCAGGTGAATATTTGCCTTGCAATAGTGCATTACATTTTGCGCCAAGCACCAAAAACTGAGATGCGCGAGGACCTGCCCCCCATTCCAAAAATTCGTTGGCTATAGCAGACCCATTTAAACTTGGGCGAGTAAGGTGACTGAGTTTTACGGCATACTCCACTACATTATCTGCAATGGGAACGCGCCTCACCAAATGTTGAAATTCTATAATTTGCTCAGCTGTCAATACCTTTTCAACACTTTGAGTAACATCCGCAGTAGTATTTTTAACAATTGTAACTTCCTGATCGTAGGTTGGGTAGTCCAATAATATATTGAACATAAAACGATCCAACTGTGCTTCCGGAAGTGGATAAGTACCCTCCTGTTCAATTGGGTTTTGAGTAGCCAAAACAAAAAATGGTTTTGGTAAGGCATATTGTTGTCCTGCTATTGTAACCGAATACTCTTGCATGGACTCCAAAAGCGCAGCCTGAGTCTTAGGAGGAGTTCTATTAATTTCATCTGCCAAGACTATATTGGCAAACACAGGACCCTTCACAAATTGAAAATTTCTTTCCTTATCCATTGTCTCAGCACCCACTATATCGGAGGGCATAAGATCTGGCGTAAACTGTATCCTCTTGAATTGTAAGTCAAGTGAAGTTGCGATAGTGTGCACCAAAAGAGTCTTCGCCAATCCGGGCACACCCACCAATAAAGAGTGTCCTTGACAAAAAATTGATGTAAGGAGTAAACGAACTACCTCATCCTGGCCAACCACTACTTTGGCAATTTCATTCTTAAGTCTTTTGTGAGCCTCCGAAAGCGCGTCCGCTGCCTCTACATCATTTGAAAATTGTGAAGCCATTCTTATTAGATGGGATTAAAAGTGAAATTGTATTTATTTAATAAATTTTATTCAAGCAGGTGACAAGAGTTGTACTCAGGGTCTATGTTAATAAAAACATCTCTCCTTGCTTTGTTGAACCATTTCTCCAGCGCCATGTCCTTCTTTTCTGCCAGCGCAGCGGCTTGTATTCTGTGCCAGTCCTCTTTCAAGCTCGCTTGATGAGGAGGAAGTTTTGTCTTAAAAAATAATATTCTCACAGCATCCTTGCCATCATCCGTTCTGTATCTGATCGGTCTGCTCACTGTTCCTGTTTTCATCGTATCAATTGTAAAGTATACCACAGGATCTATTTCTTTAATTGAGATTTTAGTACCTCCATCTGCGTCTGTAAAAAACCCGCCTTGTCCTTTCGTTCCCTGGTCATCTGAGTATTCTTTTGCTGCTCTTTGAAAATCTATGCTGTCAGTTACGATTTTCATTCTCAAGCTGTCCATAAATTTCTCTGTACGGTTGATGTCCTCCTCAGATGGTTCAGCTGAGATCAAAATATGACGTGAATTGTATTCGTTTCCTCTTCGATCAATCAATTGCATAATGTGAAATCCGAATGGAGATTCGAAGGGTTGAGAGATATCGCCTTTGCGTAACTTAAACGCTGTTGCTTCAAATGAAGGCACCATTGCACCTCTTCCTACAAAGCCCATCTCTCCCCCGTTCATTTGCGCACTGGGATCTTCCGAAAACTGTCTTGCTAACTCATTGAAATTTTCTCCTTTTAATATTCTCTCACGCAGCTCTCTGAGCTTTTGCTTTACTTCCTCTTTTTGAGTCTCACTTACCTTCGCCACTCTTACAATTTGCGCTACTTCTACATCCGAAGAGTAAAAAGGAAGACTGTCCTCGGGAATCCTGTTAAAAAATCTCCTGACCTCAGAAGGTGTAACCGTAATATCCTTTGTAATCAACTGAGTCATTTCACTGCCAAGCATCTGCTCACGGATTTGCTCTCTCAGATCCAACCTGATTTCATCCAAAGTCTTACCATAAGCACGTTCAAGTTCTTCAGGTGAGTTCCCTGAGCTTTGCAAAATCAACTGCATCCTACGGGCTGTATTCTGATCTACCTGATCATCCGTCACCACCACGGAGTCAATTTCCGCTTTGGCCACCATTAGTTTATTAACGATAAGCCTGTTGAGAAGTCCACACTTTGCCTCCTGAGATGATGGGTTTCCTTCTGCCAGATAATTTTGGTAGGTGCCCTCCAATTCAGATTTGAGCACGATATAGTTATCTACCTTGGCAATTATTTTATCCACCAAAAAGCCCGGGTTGTCCTGAGCCCCCAAAATGGGTGACAACAACAATAGCCCTACAAACAGGCAATTACTTAGAGAATACTTCAAAATCCTTGTTTTCTGCAGCCTTTTCATACACTTCTTCTTCCAATTTTCGCGCAAGTTCTACTTTTCTTTTGTTAATAATAATATTTTTTATGTCCTCTTTAACGAATTCAAGAGGAGACACATTGTCTGATATTTTGTAGGCATCTATTTTGAGATAATACAAGAAGCCCGCATCACTTGTTTCATAGTAAGGATAGCTTTTTAAAAATTGTATTTTATTAGGAATCTCAGCCAGCGGTGAGTTCACCACCAGTTTATCAAACTCAATCCAGCTTGAATCCGAAAGATGATAAGCTGTTGAAAAACTCAAACAATAAGATTTCAAATCGTTTCTGTCTTTCTCCTTATTGGAGAAAATTAAATCCTTGATGCGGTTGGTTCTGGGTGCTCCTTGTGGCACTTTGATATACGCGCCTCGTATAATATTCTGCTTCAAAATAAAGTTATCCAGATTGGCATTGTAATATTCTTCCACTTCAGCATCTGAAACTTCTGTGCTCATGTTCTGCTGGATGTACAATTTTTGAAACTGGTATCCGATGAGGCTATACCTGTAGTCAAGAATTTTTCTTTCCACCTCTGCCTCATTAATGTCTATTCGTTTTAACGCCTCATTAATCAGCAGCTGCTTTCTAACCCAACTGTTGATATATGCACCCAGTCTGGCTATGCTGTCTTCTCTTGGTGTGTTGGCAGTCACTATTCCTTCGAGTTCGTCCAGGTACAAGTAAGTATCATTTACCCGGGCTATTGGTCTTCTGGTGAGATCTTGTCCCGAATTTTCTTTTTTCATTCGGATAAGTTCGCAGCCATTGACACAAAGCATTGTACTCAGCAGCAAAACCCCCAATACAGGTTTCTTTAATATGTCAACTAATTCTAAAATTCTATTCTTCAAGATTTTTCTTTAGATGTTAACTCCATTACGGCCTTCTTCTTGCCCTTTGAATTGATCTTAATTTTGTATTTACTTTTCAATTGAGCAATCCAATCCTTTTCTAATTTATCCTGGTAATCTGAAATCACACTGGCGCGCACTTCCTCAAATTTCTTATTACCCGGTGGGATCAGGCTATTTACCTCCACAAGATAGTACATTCCAGCTGCTTCAGTTTCATGCAAACCTACCGTCCAACTAATTTTATCGATCGCCTCATGCTCCCCCTTTTCAAAGGCCCTCCTATTAGTAACCGACTTGAATTTTTTCAGGTCTTCTTTTTTCAAAGTATCTCCAGCTGCAATCTTGACTTTGGCAGAATTAGTAATGTCTTTCGTAGCTGCGGAAAACACTCTTGCCTCCACCCTGAGGTCTGCTGCATATTGATCTACATTTTTATCATAATAAGCCCGTTGGCCTACCGTATCCTCCGATGCCTTGTTCCATATTTCTTTCTCCATAATACTGAAGAGCAAAATACCTTCCCGGTATTCATTCACAAGGCTTTTATATTCGGGGTTTGTTGCTTGCAACCGCAAGTCTTCCATGCCACTAAGACTTTCTTCTACAAATTGACTGTACAATTGTTTTATATAAACCTGGGGCGAAACATTGGTGGGAGATTGTCGCTTTGCCATATACGTTGCAAATTTTCCTAAAGAATATGGCTCAGCATCCAACGTGAAAAGAACAAATCCTTTATCCAGTTCTGAAAGTTCCGATTTCCAATTTCCTTTTGTCAAACTAGTGTCTGCTAATGCAGTGATTTTATTCAACGTCTCAATGCCTTCCCTGTAACCCAACTCTTTTTTTCTTTTCTCAACTAATGCAGACTGAGAAATACTCATTCGCTCATCCCGTGCCACTCTTCTTTTCAATGACTCTTCCAGTTCGCTGAATGGTGGGAGTGGTATCTTTTTTTCAAACTTAATAATATGCCACCCGAATGAAGTTTGAAAAGGAACTGATAGCTCACCAGGTTCACTCATTGAAAAAGCTACTTCTTCAAATTGAGGTGCTGATGCCAACGCACCTGGACCAAACGGCCTTAACATCCCTCCATTATCTTTTGTACCAGGATCTTGAGAATACTGACTGCACAATTTGTCCCAATCACCATTCTCCTTCAATTTTTTATATACCTCATCAATCGTACGCTTCGATTCTTCACCCGCACCCCGAACCAATATATGCGAAACCTGTACTTCGCCACTCGATGGCCTTTTGTCTTCTACCTTGATTACATGATAACCAAACTTGGTTCGTACGGGCATTGAGATTTCACCTGTGTTTAAATGAAATACCGCTTCTTCAAACGGAAAAACCATTTGCAAAGCCGAAAAATATCCTAGCACGCCACCGTTAGATTTTGCTGAAGGGTCTTCAGAAAATTCGCGGGCAAGTTTTTCAAATGATTCTCCACCAATAGCTCTTTCACGAAGGCCCATTGCCTTGTTATAGGCTGAAAGTGTATCGGAAGGTGTGGCATCCTGCTGCACATTAATAAGTATATGAGAAGCTTTAACTTCCCATCCCAATCGATCATATGCTTCCCTCACCAGCTTATCAAGCACATCTGTTTCTGCCACAAATGGTTTTTTTAACTCTTCCTTATAAGTATTGAGTTCATCAATAAATTCCTGACTCAAATCCATTCCTCTCGATTCTGCCTCCACCACTTTCAGCTTGAAATTGATAAATAGCTCCAGGTATTCTTCAATCTTTTCTTTTGTAAACTCGTTGTCTTTCCCCTGATGATTTTTGTTGTACAGATAAATAAACTCATCAACTTTTACCACCCTATCATCGATAGTGAACAAAGGAATATCCAATCCACTTTTTTGACCTTTCGTCAAATAAGGAACTAACAACAGGAAAAGGATTGCTAAGAATTTACTGCGTATCATCTCTCGCATGAGGGTATCTCCAAAATCATTTTGATCTACTTCAGCCCGGAAAGTATTTTATCCACAGTTGTAGTACTCTTAAAAGTTTGGAGGGGCTTAAGGTCTTGGTTATATAAAACAATGTGAGGCAGGTTATCAATGTTCCATAGACTGAGTGCGTTAACCGGACTGGCATAAGCAAACCGAACATTCTTAAATTCATTAAGTCCATACTCCACAGAAAAATTATTAATTCTTTGCAAGGATTCCGAGGCAATCATTAAGAGTGTAACATCCTCAAGCTTATCTATGCTTTGGCGAAACTCCTGTGCTTGCGCCTGGCAATGATCACACCCAGGACTAAATACAACTGCAATAAGTGAACCACGTAAATCTCCTTTGGTAAATTCAAACTGAGTGCTGTCCAAATTCAACAGGTTAAGTCTGTCTAGCTCACCCATGCTCACAGGCGTAGAATCTCCAGATCCGCAACTGCTCATCATTAATGCCATCAGCCCTAACGCCACACCTAACACGAGTTTCACACTCCCTTTTGTCTTCTTATCCATTTCTTAATTTTCCTTTTTATAAACCTTTGTTAACCGACATACATTTTTTCCATCCTTCGATCCATATTCCACCTTATCCATAATGGATTTCACAAGCCTTATGCCTAGCCCTCCTTTCCTCTTCTCATGAATTAAATTATCCACTTTAGGTTCGTTGAAGGCATTGATATCAAATACGTTCCCATCATCAATAATTTCAAAAACCAGTTCCCCTTCGGATGGTTCAACGATGCAGAGTTCGATTTTGTGATCGGGATTACAATGATGCGCATGGATCATAAGATTAGAGCACATCTCGTCAATGGCAAGTACAATTGCGCTCAACTCCAATTCAGGAACGTCATAGTTCTTTAACGATGTTCTGATGAACTCGCGAATTCCCTTCAGGTTGTTAAGGCTACACCCTATGTTATACCGATAATTCATTTACTAATTGCTTAGCTTCTTCTTTTGTAGTACAAATGTGCAGTAGATCGGCAAGGCCAAGAATACTGAAATTGTTTGCCACTTTTTCGTTCAAACCAAACATCACCATGCTGATCCCTTTGTCTTTAAATTCTTCAATGTAAGACATGAAAACACCGAGCCCGGCAGAGGAGATATATTCCAAGGAACTACAATCCACGAGAATTTTTTTGAACCCCTCACCTACGCTTTTGGCTATGGAGAGGTCCAATTCAATGGACGAACTGGCGTCAATCTCACCGATTACTGCCAAAGTGTCTATTCCGTCTTCTTGTAGTCTTTTGATTTGAACCATCTTTATTAACGATTTTAATTTTTATAAGTTCTGTTCTATTTAAATCTCACAATCATAGTCGTAAAATCATCATTTATATCGTCTGTACCTGAGTACTCATACAACCTGGATATCAAGTGCTCCTGAATTTCTTTTGCCCCTTTATCCCTTGCTTCCAATACCGTTTTTTCCAGGTTTTCATAGCCAAATTCCTCTCCCTTACCGTCATTGGCTTCTGTAATGCCATCCGTATACAAAACCATCACATCGCCTTTCTTGTAGGCTAATCGGTACACATCGATCATGTTGCAATAGCTTTTGTTTTTCACCATTCCCAAAGCTGCGCCTTTGTCTTGCAAATACTCAGACTTATTGGTGTCGCTGTGGTAATAGAGTACCGGGCAATGGCCCGCTCTGCAATAGGTGATTTCTCTCTTTTCACTATCCAACACAAAATATATAGCAGAAATAAATGATCCCCTTTCAAGACAAAACTCAAGCGCCTGATTTGCTCTCACCATGAATTCGCGAGGATCCAGTTCTTGCTGTGCCAGACTGTGAAATATCCCCTTCATTTGCGACATGTGAAAAGCTGCGGTGGTTCCCTTACCGGAAACATCAGCAATTATTAAAGCAACTTTGTGGTCATTTATTCGAATGGTGTCATAATAATCTCCACCCACTTCATCAGCAGACTGGGAGAAGGCTGCAATATCAAAATCACCATTAGATTCAAGGTTTTCCGGCAACAAACTCTTCTGGACTTTCTTGGCAATTTTAAGCTCTTCCTTATATCGCTCATTTTGAAAAGCCTCCTCCAGCAACCTAAAATTCTCAATGGAAATACCCGCCTGATTGGCAAACGTGGATACCACCCTTGTCATTTCCTTGTTAAACCCTTCTGGCAATTCCTTAAGTATCGCCAACGTACCAATAGACTCACCTTTTACCACAATTGGGAAGGACAGTAATGACCTAAACCTTGCGCCTTTTAGTGAGCCAAGATGCTTGGATAAATTTTTTGTTTTGTCGACTCCTTGATCCAGTACGCCTTTAATTTTGTTGCTAAAGACATGGTCCTTGATCGCTTTTGCTTCCGGCTCGGATATTCCGTAGGTAAATAAACGATCCTCCTGAGAAGCGCTCTTTATTTCCAACCAGGCTGCATCGGCAAACACAGAGCTAACCGAGCTTTCCAACAGTATATTATATACACTCTCCTCACTTTGTTCGGTTTGAATAGATTGGCTGATCCGCTGGAAGTTGACTACCTCCTCCAGCTTTTGCTCAAACACGGAAGAAGTTGGCAGATTGAACAAGATCACCAGAAAAGAAAAAAGACTGTACACCATCACAAAACCAAAAATGGAAAGGCTAAAAGTGTGTTCCCTAAAGTCTAAAAAGGAGGTAGACTGAATACCAATAAAATCTGCCAGCCGGGTGGTGGTGTAAAAGAAATAACCCAGGTAGAAAAAAGCCAATAATAGTAACAAGAGGCTGGTCCACTTTTGTTTAAAGTTGAGGTAAGCCACCCACTTCATATTGGCGGACAACACAAGCCCTAAACCTCCCAGCAGCACGGCAATAATGGTGCTCAGTGTTCCGTTGGTGCCGGAGTTGAGGCTATCGTACAAAAGCGCGAACAAGAGGGTGAACTCGAACACGCTCCATACCCTGATGAGCCATTTCGATTTTTGGTATAAAATCAGTCGCTTCCACGATGTGAAGGCGGCCATGAGGAAACTTAGGAAAAGGGCAAGGTTGATATGATAAACTACATCTGTGAAGAGAATGTTAGTTGCCAAGGCGGTATCGCCCAGCAGGAACAATATCAGGCGTAAGCCTAACGAAACCACTGTGGCAACCAACCCTGTTGCAAATACACGCCACAGCAGATCGGTAAAATTGAGGCTCTCCTCCTTCTCTATTTTGAATTTGTAATAATAGAAGAGGCACAGCACGTACAGGTCAAACATAAACCTGGGAAGCCATACCGGGATGTCTGGATGGAGCCCACGGATATCGCTAAACAGGATGGTGACATCTGAAAAAATCAATACCAGCCAGGCTATAAATGCGCCTAAAAATGTAATCCGTATGAGGGCCCTGGCTCGCAAATGAGGAATGAATTGATAAAAAAATAAGCCAATCGGAAAATTGGCCTTACAATTATAGGAAAAGGAGTCTAGCTCATGAAATCTATATCATTGATAGATACAGGTTTATGAGCTAAAAAACGCTTTTTCTATTTAAAATACCCCTAGAGGATTCTAGTTTCTGCTATAGTTAGGAGCCTCCTGGGTAATAGAAACATCGTGTGGATGGCTCTCATTGACTCCAGCGGCCGTAATTTTCACAAACTTGGCTCCTTTCAGTTTCTGTACATTTTTGGCTCCACAGTATCCCATACCAGCCCTTAGTCCTCCAACCATTTGGTACAATACTTCTGACACATGACCCTTATAAGGTACCCTTCCTGAAATGCCTTCGGGAACCAGTTTTTTTACGTCATCCTCCACATCCTGAAAATACCTGTCCTTAGATCCTTTGCCCATGGCCTCAACTGAACCCATTCCTCTGTAAGACTTGAATTTTCGTCCTTCATACAAAATCATTTCACCAGGCGCTTCAACGGTTCCTGCAAGCATCGAACCCACCATCACACTATCCGCACCGGCAGCTATTGCCTTTACCATATCGCCTGAAAAACGAATTCCTCCATCAGCTATAACTTTCACTCCGGATCCCTTTAGCGCTTTGGCAGCTTCATAAACAGCCGACAATTGTGGAAGTCCTACACCGGCAACAATTCTGGTGGTACAAATACTTCCTGGGCCTACACCCACTTTTACAGTATCTGCACCCGCCTGGGCCAGCATTTTGGCTCCTGCACCTGTAGCCACATTACCTACCACTAACTCCACTTCCGGAAACTTCCTTTTTACCTTTTTGGCGTTGTCGATAACAAACTTGTGATGCCCATGAGCAGTGTCGATGCTAATGACATCTACACCTGCTGCTTTTAAGGCTGTTATCCGATCAATAATATCAGGGGTAACCCCAACGGCAGCTCCAACCCTCAAGCGTCCAAAGCTATCCTGGCAAGCATTGGGTTTATTTTTCTTTTTCTGAATGTCCTTAAAGGTGATCAAGCCTGTGAGCTTACCCTTTTTGTTTACGATAGGGAGTTTTTCGATCTTATGCTTTTGTAGGATGACCTCCGCTTTCTCGAGCGTAATCCCATCCTGAGCGGTGATCAGATTCTCTTTTGTCATCAGCAATTCTACCGGCTTGGACATATCTTTTTGAAAGCGCAGATCACGGTTTGTAATGATCCCTAAGAGCTTTCCATTTCCATCTACTACTGGGATGCCTCCAATCTTAAACTCACGCATAATATTCTCTGCGTCTCTCAAGGTGGAGTTTACCTGAAGTGTAATGGGGTCGAGGATCATACCACTTTGTGAACGCTTTACTTTGCGCACCTGAGCAGCCTGTGCCTCAATAGACATGTTCTTATGAATAAACCCTAAACCGCCTTCCAGTGCCATAGCAATAGCCAAATCCACCTCCGTCACGGTATCCATGGCGGCTGAAATGATGGGTATGTTGAGTTTTATTTTACTGGTTAAATGAGCACTTATGTCCGTCTCTCGCGGAAGCACTTCAGAATAGGCGGGTACCAACAGCACATCATCATATGTGAGCGCTTCAAAGAGAAATTTAGATGAATTAAGGGGGGTCATAGCAAATAATATTTACGATCCATTATTTGCCGAGCAAAGCTAGCCTAATTTGAGCACAACTCAATTGCTCCCCTCTAATTTATCTCATTAACTTTACAATCTGATTCTAAATCAGATAAGATTCAACCCAATTCACATGATCAGACTTATTGCATCATCATTCATATTGTTCCTTGCTCTAGGATCATTTGCACAAACCCAAACCGGTAAGGCTTCCTTTTATGCAGACAAGTTCGAAGGACGACCCACAGCCAGTGGCGAAAAATACAAGCACAACAAATTGACTGCTGCACACAAAACCCTGCCATTTGGTACGAAAGTTAAGGTAACCAATTTGGCTAATAATCAAACCGTTGAGGTGGTTATTAACGACCGTGGCCCATATGTAGATGGCAGGATAATTGACCTTTCGAAGTCTGCTGCCGAACAGCTCGGTTTCATTAACCTTGGGCTGGCTGATGTGAAAATGGAGGTTATCGATGCAGGAGATGGCAAGGGAAAGACCCAACCAGTAGCGATCGGAAAAGTATCGGTTGAGGAAAAAGAGTTCTACGACCTTTCCATTTCCCGATTGAAACCATCTGGATTTGGAGTGCAGATTGGAACTTATCAGGAATTGGTAAACCTCATGCGGCTATCCGAGAACCTTAAAAACTCATACAAAAGAGATGTGACCATTCAGGTAAAGGTGCTTAACGGTATCAAATACTACAGTATAATTTTAGGACAGTTTTCAAAGAGAGCCAAGGCGGGAGACTTCCTGGCAGATATTAAGAAAAAATTTCCAGACGCATTTATTGTAGAGTTCAATGGACTTTAGAAATAAATCCCCTTTTCTTTCTCACTTTATGGCCCTCCTCTTTCATTGTTGATCTTTAGTTACGCAGCTTCAGTTTTTATTGGACTTATTTTAGGCCTGCTTGGTGGAGGTGGCTCTATTCTGGCCATCCCAATCCTTGTTTATCTTTTTCATCTCGATCCTGTTATTGCCACCGCTTATTCCCTCTTTATTGTTGGTTCTACCAGCTCAGTGGCTGTAGTATGGAAAGGAAAAAAAGGGTTAATCAATTTCAAAACGGGATTAATTTTCGGTGCCCCTTCGTTGCTCACTGTTTTTGCAACCCGGAGGTGGATTGTTCCCGCCCTACCGGATATTATTTTTAGTACCTCCCATCTCATTATTACCAAAAGAATACTACTGCTTGGGCTTTTTGCTATGCTCATGATCATTACTTCCTTTTCAATGATGAGAAAACAAAAACGAAAGAAAGAGCCTGCTAAAGTCAGTTTCATCCAAGTTCTTTTTCTAGGTGCTGTTATTGGCCTGCTCACAGGCCTGGTGGGAGCAGGAGGGGGTTTCCTTATCATTCCGGCACTTGTACTTTTGGCAGGTCTGCCCATGAAAGTAGCTACGGGTACTTCACTATTTATAATTGCGTTTAATTCCCTTATTGGGTTTACTGGCGATATTTTCAACCTGGAAATTCAATGGCCATTTTTACTTTCAATAACAGCGCTTGCCATTCTTGGAACTTTCATAGGCAATTGGCTTTCTCACAAAATAAAAGCATCACATCTGCGAATTGCTTTCGGATGGTTTACACTTGCAATGGGTTGCTGGATTTTAATTGAAGAAATTATTCTCTAGGGGTTTGTAGGTGACTTTCGTCACTCACTTTGTTAGTTGCTTTTCCGACCTTTGTAATTGATTATGGCAGATAAGAAAACCTTCAATGAATTGATTCAGGACGAAAAGCCTGTTTTGGTAGATTTTTTTGCAGAGTGGTGCGGCCCTTGTAAAATGATGGCACCGATTCTTCAGGATTTCTCGAAAGAGATGGGAGACAAGGTGAAAGTTATTAAAGTCGACATTGACAAAAATCAAAAAGCGGCTGCTGCTTATCAAATTCAAGGGGTACCCACATTCATCCTATTCCAGAAAGGTAAAATTGTTTGGCGACAGTCAGGCGCTATTCCGGGTCATCAATTGAAATCTGTAGTTAATAATTATTTACCTAAGTAAGTAATTACCGGTAAGAGGTCTATTCGCCAGTTATCGACTTGATAATTTCTTCAACCACACGTTCTGCTGAAGCCAAAGCTCCATTGATGGTACCTGCATCACCACTTATATCGGTAGCCTCACCGGCAAAAAATATTTTATCTCCAACAGGTTTTCCAAGATTCTCACGATCCTCCAAGGTGCCCGATGCCAATGGGTAGGAGTAACCTCCCTGAATAAATTCATCTTTCCCCCAATCTTGAATAACGGAAAGCACCTGGCTGGTATCTAAATCTCTTCTTACGAAAGTTGTGGCCTGTCCATCATAGATAGCATCCAATTCAGCCAAAATTGTGTTGACCATGTCAGGACCTTGCGCAGAAAGCTCCACCGCCTTAGGTCCATTGATGGTAATGGATAAGGTCTGATTGAATTCACCCCTTCCTACACCTGCACTAAAGCATCCAGGTATTGATTCTCCTCCCCAAAGGAGGCCTGTCGTTTCTCCCCAAAAATTTTTCTTAAAGTCAATCACTACACGAATGGAGTGATCCATACCAATTCGACTCATGGCAGATGTCATCGTGCCCGGTAAGCCCGGACTAAATGATATTGCGTTCTGTTTCAGAATAGAAATAGGTACGGTTACTACCACTTTATTGGTTTCTATTTGATTACCATTCGCATCGGTAATTACCACCTTGCTTCCTGTAGAGTCAATAGAAGTGACCTGAGTATTGAGTTGAACCAGATCCCTTACCTGATCAAACCTAAAAATCAGAAAGTCTTGCATGGGGTTGGTTCTCAGCACCAGCCGAGCTCCGTCATGTGTCCTTGCCTGAAGTGCTTCAGAGACCCCTGCCATACCCACTGTACTATTGGATGATCCATATAAATTCCCTATCTGAGAATTGATCAATGCCTTTACCCTTGCTGGTAACCCAGCCGTAGCCTGCTCTACGGTTACACCCGATCCTGAAAAATTCTGCAGGGACTCCACAAAATTTTGCGCATTGGTAAAATCACCATCCACATTCCAATCCTCAGCAAGCTTGGATATGTTATCCAATATGTACCTGTCAGAAGAAACCTCATCAATATTAACGGTATTGACAGAGAAATTTTTTGTGTTTGTTCCCCATATGGAATCAGAACCATAAATTACTTCAGCCCCCAATTCTACAGGAAAGTCCGCCACCGACAGATTAACAAGTTCTTTTTGATTACGCAGAGATCGCACACGTCCTCCAATCTGATTCCCTGCCTCCAATACGGTAACCTTAATACCTTTAGCTTTTAGGATGTCTGCCGTATACATTCCGGCAGCACCAGCCCCTATTACAACTACATCTCCATCAAAAGGCACTTCTGGCCCCGGATCGTCTTTGCTGCATGAGGATATCAAATGAGGCAATAACAAACCTCCTGAAAGGCCAAAACCTAATTGCTTGAGTAATTTTCTTCTCTTCACCTTTTCTACTTTGTCGGAAAGATAAATATATGAACAGATTTATTGAAAATTGGGGTTCTATTGCCCTAATTGCGACAAATTCGAGGTTGCGCAGTAATTAGCAGCCTATTGTCTTATCCTTGCGGTAAAGCGGATACCTAATTCACGGAGTGATTTTAACATGGTAAAAAGCAATCCACAAAAAATAAAGAAGATTGCCATCATTGGCCCAGAATGTACTGGCAAATCAGAGTTATCTGAGTACCTCTCCACGCATTTCAACACCTGCTGGGTGGCTGAGTATGCCAGAGCCTATCTTGACAATTTAAATAGTCCTTATAAGGAAAGTGATCTGGTAAAAATAGCCCATGGCCAAATCCGGTTGGAAGACGAATGGATGAGTGAAGCCAACAAGGTTTTAATTTGCGATACCAATTTATTGGTCATCAAAGTTTGGAGCAATTTTAAATATGGCCGTTGTAATGAAGAAATATTGCAGATGATTCAGGACAGAACTTATGATTTGTATTTGCTTACCTACATAGACATCCCTTGGCAGGAAGATCCTCAACGGGAACATCCTGGGCAAAGGGAAGAACTATGGAAAATCTATAAGGAAGAATTGGCGCTGCAAAACACCCCCTATATTGAAATTCAAGGTGATCGCGACACAAGAAGAGCTTTGGCTGTTAATGCCATTGAGCAACTGTTGAATGAGTGATGGCTGAAAAGATCGGAGCCTACGCAGCATTAGGAATTAGAGATTTTCGATTCTTTATTATGGCACGCCAGTGTGCTACGCTGGCCATTCAAATACAAGCAACAATTGTAGGCTGGCAATTGTATGATATCACCCACGACCCTTTAGCTCTTGGATTAGTCGGCCTTACAGAAGCAATTCCAGCAATAACTGTTTCGTTATATGCCGGTCATATTGCAGACATCGTAGCGCGTAAAAAGATAATTCTAATCACAGTTTCTCTTCTCCTCTTCTGTTGCCTGTCATTGCTTTTCTTTACTATAGAACCCGGAGCCTTCATAATTCAACACGGAGTGTTTCCCATCTACCTTGTTATTTTTCTGAGTGGTTTGGCTCGAGGATTTCTATCCCCCGCCAACTTTTCATTTATGCCTCAATTGATACCGAGGCATCTCTACGGCAACGCTATTTCTTTAAATACCACATTTTGGTTGGTGGCCTCAATTGTTGGCCCTATGCTCGCTGGCTTCATCTATGCCTGGATTGGCATCAGCGCATCTTATGCTGTTGGGGCAGTACTTGCCATTGCTGCACTTGGGTTTTATGCCGCCATTCCATCACGGCCTGTTCCTCCCGCCTCTGACGAACAAGGCGTAAGGCAAAAAATAAAATCAGGGTTGAAATTCGTAATGAAAACTCAGATAATTCTTGGTGCCATAAGCCTCGATATGTTCGCAGTCCTGTTTGGGGGTGCTGTTGCATTGCTCCCTATTTTTGCTGCCGAAATTCTTGAAGTTGGCCCACAGGGTTTGGGTATGCTACGCGCAGCTCCTGCACTAGGGGCTGTTCTAATGGCGCTTTATATCTCCCACAATCCCATCCAAAGAAGCACTGGCAAAGTAATGCTGATTAGCGTAGCAGGCTTTGGCGCCAGTATGGTTGGGTTCGGCTTATCCACCAGCTTCATCTTTTCACTTTGTATGCTAATGCTGAGTGGTATGTTCGACAGCATCAGTATGATCATAAGAAGCACTTTGATCCATACGCGCACTCCAGAGAATATGAAAGGTCGTGTCTCTGCAGTCAATAGCATCTTTATAGGATCTTCCAACGAGATTGGTGCATTCGAATCAGGGGTAACTGCCAAACTAATGGGTGCAGTGGCATCAGTAGTTTTTGGTGGTGCCATGACCCTGCTCACAGTAGGTATTACGGCCTGGAAGGCCAGAGAACTGACGCAGCTTGACCAACTGGATAGTGAAGAAGAGAATTAAGATATTCTCAATCATAACACCAATCATCACTTTTCATTTTTAATTTCCTTTTCATAGTGTTAGCTTTTTGTCTTAAACCAAGACCTATGAAGCACGTTATCATCGCAATTTTCTTCACCCTTCCATTGCAAGTCTTTGGACAGACCTCACTGAATGTTCCAGGATTGCAGGAATCCGTTGAGGTGATCCGGGATAATTATGGAGTAAACCATATTTACGCCAAAAACGAACACGATCTGTTTTTTGCCCAGGGCTACTGTGCGGCAAAGGATCGGTTATTTCAATTTGAAGTATGGAGACGACAAGCTACCGGAACAGTAGCTGAGTTATTAGGGCCCAGAGAAATAAACAGAGACATTGGAGCAAGATTGTTTCGTTTCAGAGGAAATTTAATACAAGAACTCAATCATTACCATGAAAATGGTGAAGCCATAATCACAGCATATACGGAAGGGGTGAATGCCTACATCAGTGAAACTGAAAAAAATCCAAACCTTCTACCTCTTGAATTTGAACTACTGGGAACCAAACCTCAAAAATGGACTCCAGACATAGTGATTTCCCGACATCAGGGATTGGTGATGAACCTCACTGAAGAGATAAGTGTGGGTAGGATGGTAGCAGCACTTGGTGCTGAAAAAGTGAAAGAAATTCAAAACTATGGTCCTGGCGATCCTGTCCTTGAATTAGATCCTGCCATCAATGCAGAGCGACTCTCCGATGATGTAATTGGTTTGTACAATGCTTTCAGAAGACCAGTTGCATTTGCTCCTGAAGATTTGGTAGCGGATGCCAACACTAACCTTGAAGAATATCGCTATCTGGTAAAACTCGATGAAGAAGCCCGGCAAAGCGTACTAGACGAAGAGAAACAGATTATAGGTAGTAATAACTGGATAGTAAGTGGTCGTTATTCACAGAGCGGATATCCTCTACTGGCCAATGACCCTCATCGTTCTATCTCAGCGCCTTCTCTTCGTTACATGGTTCATCTAAACGCACCTGGATGGAATGTAGTAGGTGGCGGTGAACCGACCATACCAGGCATTTCAATAGGACACAACGACTATGGCGCCTGGGGGCTTACTGTTTTTGAAATAGATAGCGAAGATTTGTATGTGTATGAATTGAACCCAGCCAACAAAAATCAATACAAGTACAAAGGAGGATGGGAAGATATGCGCCTTGAAAAGGATGTGATAAAAGTAAAAGGAGCTCCAGATGTAAATGTGGAACACAAGTATACAAGACACGGTCCTGTAACCATGGTAGACGAAAAAAACAATATTGCATATGCTGTCCGTGCAGGTTGGATGGAGATTGGCGGATCACCCTACCTGGCAAGCCTTAGAATGGATCAGGCCAAAACGTGGGAGGAGTTTAGAGAAGCTTGCTCCTACAGTCATCTTCCTGGTGAAAACATGATATGGGCCGACAAAGAAGGGAACATCGGCTGGCAAGTAGTAGGCGTTGCTCCAATGCGAAAAAACTGGAGTGGCATGGTGCCCGTACCTGGAGATGGCCGCTACGAATGGGCTGGTTTTTTGCCTATAAAATCATTGCCAAATGCCCTTAATCCCGAAAAAGGATTTTTGGCTACTGCCAATGAGAATCTTGTGCCCTACAAATATGAGCATCGCAACGCTGTAGGTTGGAGCTGGGCAGAAAGTTATCGCGCAGATCGTATCAATGAGGTACTCGCCATGAATAGAAAGTTTTCAATTGGTGACATGATGAGATTACAGACGGATTACTTGTCTATTCCTGCCAGAACACTCGTGCCATTACTCAATGAACTTAAGTCGAGTGATAAAACAACAGAAACTGCCCGGCTCATGTTAACAAAATGGGATTTTGTTATGGATAAAAATTCTGTGGAAGCCTCTATTTACAAAGCCTGGGAGGATCGTCTAAAAGACAACATCAAACCTTTATTTGTTCCTGAGAATGGAATGGACCTGGTGCGCTCTTTGCCGTTGAGCAAAGTGATTGACTGGATATTGACAGCACGTCCGGAGTTCGGAAATAATTCCGTCACCGCCAGAGACGAATTCATACTAAAGGCATTGAAAGATGCTACCTCCGACCTTTCCAGTAAGCTCGGGTCTGATATGCGAAAGTGGCAATATGGTCAGGCAAAAAATCACCATGTACACATCAAGCATCCTCTGAGTAATGCGGCAGACCCTGCAACAAGAAAAAAGATTGAGCTTGGCCCTTATCCAAGAAGTGGTTATGGCTCAACTCCAGGCATGACTGGCAATGGCGATAATCAAACACATGGGGCAACTTTCAGAATTGTAGTAGATACAAAAGATTGGGACAAATCCATGTTTACTAATTCTCCCGGTCAGAGCGGAGTGCCAGGAAATAAGTTTTATGACAACTTGTTCCTGCTATGGGCTAATGACAAACATTTCCCCGTCTACTTTAGCAAGCCACTTATTGAAAAGTCGGCATACGAAAAAGTAATCCTAAAACCATAAAGAATCATAATGCAAGATGATATTAGTCACTATTTATAAATCGGTGACTACATAATTTCGTTCAACATTCAGTTATTGATGGGCTATAAACTTATTAAACTATTGTTGGTTTGTCTTGTTTGCCTGACAGTAGCTTTTGGGATAGCCCTTCTCTACAAAACGATTATTAATTAAAATATAATATTTATGAAAAAGAATATGGGAAATGCAGATCGAATCATCCGCATCTTAGTCGTTATAGCCTTTATCGCTTTGTACTATACAGGCACAGTAACCGGTCTAATTGGTATTGCACTAATTGTACTTTCAGTCATTTTCGCTGCCACTAGCCTATTGGGCTTCTGTCCGATATATACAATTTTTGGCATGAACACTTGTCCAGCCAAAAAAACTTCGTAATGAAAGCTTACTGTGGCGCTTTCAAGTAGTGCCATAGTATTCTTTTTATCCGTTAAAAATATTAGGGAAACTCCACACCATCCAGCCGTAAGCTGCGAATCTGAGTACTCGAGAAATTGAGATCAACACAAAAGGCCTAAACGGAAAATTGATAGAGCCAGCCAGCATACACATGGCAGAGAACGGAACTGGCGTAACAGCACCAACAAAAATCAAATACCCTCCATACTTTCTGATCTGACTCTGGTAGGCACTCAGGTATTTTTCATTGATCTTAATGAAGAAACCGGTTTTAGAAAAATTACGCCCGATATAATAACCCAGCATACCCGCCCCATAAGATATTATGGTAAGAAGAGTAAGGTTAACTATATATTCTGAAACAGGTACATGGTTGAATACATACACAATCATAAAAAACTCGGGTGGCACCAAGCCAAATACAATTTCTGAAATGGTAAAGACGAGATAAAAAATTACCGGATTAGCATGTATCCGGGCAATATGAGGCATGAAATTATCCTGAATATAGCCTTCCAGCAATATGAAGGCAGTAATAATTACAGCAAACCACAGTAAGCCTCTTGCAAGATTTTTCAACAGAAACCCTGATTTGGTTTCTTCCTCAACTGGTTCCATTCTCCCTTAGTTTAAAATCGGATGCCGCTTAAATGGTTTTTGTTCATCAAACAGCTTGCGATAGGTATGATGTACCTTACAAACATGGGCGCCCACCTGCTCAACAACAACAATCATTTTTGGATTAAAATCTCCTATCCAGTTCATCTCGTACTCATCATATCGCTTATACTTCACCTGAAGTATTTCTCTGGCATTTAATACCATAGCACCGTCAAGTCCTTTTCCCTGATGTTCAGGCACAATGCCGAACAAGATACCAAATGCTTTCTTATTTGTCTTCAGTAAACTATGCCAAAGGAACTTGGCTTTACCAATCCAATCCAACTTCCCGTTGACATACCTGAAGATTTGATTGATTTCAGGAAGTGAAAGAAAGAATGAAACGGGTTCTCCTTTGTAAAAACCAAAATAGAGCAGCCGAAGGTCCATGATCGGCTTCATTTGTTTTACAATCAGCTTTGCTTGTTGAGAGGTCAGCTCCGGCAGCTCTGCCCTGTTCGCCCACGCATTGTTATAAACTGTTAGGAGATACTCAGGCAATCTATGCGCTTCGCTCTTTTGTAAATGACGAAATTCATAATCTTTATCCTCTGCCAATCGTTTGGCTTTTGCCTCTAACTTAGGCGACAGCGGATCCATAATTTTCCTTGCAAAGGTGAACTGCTTAAAGTAGACCTGAAAACCATAAGATTCAAAAAAATCCTGATAGTATGGAAAATTGTAATTGCATTGATAGTTAGGATCACGATCGAATCCATCTACCAATAGTCCCCACCATCTATCTTTATTACCAAAGTTGATGGGACCATCCATTGCTTCCATCCCCCGCTCTGAAAGCCATTCTTTACATTTATCAAAAAGTAAAAAAGCCGCTTCTTTATTTTCAACACAATCAAAAAATCCCATACCACCCGTAGGCTGATCGTTACCCTTTTTAACTGTTTTTTCATTAACAAAGGCGGCAACTCTACCTATGGTAATGCCGGCAGAATCTTTTAGTATCCAGCGGCAGCATTCTCCATGGCGAAAGGTTTTGTTTTTCTCCTTATCAAAAACTGACTCAACATCGGCATCAAGAGGACGGATCCAGTTCTTACTATTTTGAAATAATCGCACTGGCAGATTTAGAAAATCTTTGATGTCCTCTCTGGTAACTACTTCTTGAATTGTCATACCATCAACTATGCTCGTTCGGTAAGGTGATTGTAAAGGTAGTCCCCTGGCCAGGCTTACTTTCTACCACAATCGACCCCTTTAGTTTATCTATCGCATTCTTTACAATATAAAGGCCTAGCCCAGACCCTTCTGAAATTTCACTGGCACGATAAAACATTTCGAAAATTGAATCAATCTTATCGTCATCAATTCCAATTCCATTATCTGTAAAAGTAATACAGCACAACTCATCTCCAATATTTATATCAATTGAAATCTCTATTGAAGACTGCTTATGATTTCGATATTTAATCGCGTTAGATATAAGATTTCTAAATACCTCCTTAATCCTCCAAAGGTCGCTGTAAAAATCACAGCCTCTAATTGAAATATGCTGTTGAACATTTTCTGCTCCGGACAGATAGGTTAGGTCAGCAAATGAATCTTCAATCAGTTGATTGAAATTTATTTTACTGACTTTAAATTCCATTTTTAAATTTTTGGAATGACTGAGCACATCTCCAATAAAATTATCAAGTTGGACTGCTTTTCTTCCTACGATTTCCAAATACTGATCAAGGCTATCTGTATTATTGGGAAGTTTTGCCAGGTTCACAATACCAAGAATAGAAGATAACGGAGCTCGCAAATCATGTGATACTTTGTAAACAAAATTGTCCAATTCTGAATTTCGAATTTTCAATTCCTCCTCTACCTTCTTCCGTTCCGTGATATCAACATAGAGCCCGAATATTCCAATGGTTTCATCCTCAAACCTTACGGGAACTCCATAAATTATTACTGATAACCGCTCTCCTTCTTTATTAACCCTAATTGTTTCAAGACGAACTACATTGTACCCTGAGATAATACTGTTCAAATCACTTCCTTCCTCTTCCAATTCTTTCGGCACAATAAAAGTCTCCAGCGTTTTCTGCCGGAGAGTACCTTGATCATAGCCAAACATTTCCTGGAAGCCCTTATTAATTTGCACAACCTTACCATCTGGTCCCAGCATAACAATTGCCAGGGGGGCATTATGAAATAATTGAGAAAAAAGCATTTCAGCCTTTCTTACTTCAATCTCTGCATCTCGCTGATCGCTTACATTTAATACTATATTTTGAACTGCAGGCATACCATCAAATACAACCGGCAGTCCGCTTGACAATACAGTAATAGATTTTCCATCCAGCCTTAACAATTTTTTCTCGACTTGTGGAACTGAATTACCATCCATTACCTGTTTCACTCTTCGTTCTAGTAATTCCCTAAAGTCTGGATGTACAATATTTGCCACCTCCATACCTATCAACTCAGAGCTGCTCTGCGCTCCCAACATTTCTGATGCATATCTATTGACATATAATAACCTACCCTTTGCATGAATACTAACCCCAATTGGCAGCAGCTCAAGCAGTTTCTTATACTCAGTTTCAGCAGCCTTTTCGCTAACCTCTATACCTTTTCTTTTAGAAATATTATTGATAATTCCACTGTACAGAATAGACCCATCCTCAAGCATAGCTGGACTCCCCTTGGCCTCCACCCAAATCGGACTGGCGTCATCACCTAATCTGCCTTCCCAATAGAAATCAGCGCATTGTTCAATACTTTTTTTCTTGTTGCACTCCAACCCTTCCCAGTCCTCCCGATGAATGAAGTCTTTCATGGGTATTACTCCACTCAACAAAACTTCCGGTTTCAAACCTAAAAGCTCTTCACACCTCGGACTCAAATAGGTAAAATCACCAGAACCATCTGGTGAAATGGTGTATTCAAAAACAACAGCAGGAATGTTGTCAATTATATGCTGAAATCCTCCAATCTTAGAACTTGCAAGCTTTTGATTCATAATTACTTAAGGGCATAAAAAGCAATATAATGGATTCAACTGATTTGCACCTTACAGCGTAAGGAATTAAACGATTATGTCTAACGGGATACTTTTATGTGTTTAACTTCGTCAAGCTGCCAATCAATAACGAGTCCTTTTGCAATCCCCTCAGCTACTTTTTTCCCATAGAGCAACTCAACAAGATATAAAGCCGGGTCATAGGATTTAGCCCCACCAGCAGAGGTAATGGCTTTACGGTCATGAACAAAACTTATCCCTTCATGAACGGTAAGACTGGGGTAGGTCTCTTTGTAACGCTGAATATCTCCTGGGAATGTAGTGCTTTCATAGGTGTTCAAAAAACCTGCATTGGCTAGAACAAACGCCCCGTCACAAAGTGACATGATATAAGCGGCTTCATTACCAGTTTTGCGAACAAAATCTGTCAGTGCTTTATTTTTCAAATCACTATCCATGCTATGTTCAGCGCTAGGAACTATTAGAATATCTATTGGTGGAATGGAATCTGTAGAAAAAGCATAGTCAGGAATAATTTTCAACCCTTCAAATGAAGTAATGGTCTCATGTCGTTCTGCAATCGTAAAAACCTTAATGGCAGGATCCGTATGGAAAACGGTATGGTGCAACACATCCATTGGAGCTATTAACTCTGAATTATAAACCCCCTCCACTATTAATAATCCAGCATTTAATTCCTTCTCTGGATAAACAGGTGCTAATGAAGTTGACGAGTTACTTGTTGGCTCTTTATGACAAGAAACAGCAAACAATGCGAACAGCAGTATTATTCTATACATGGGTTAATTTTTGAGGGCTTGAAGATAACCAAAATTAGATCAAGGCATTAATCCCCTAATGCTACTTATTGCTTAACAAATGCAATGCTTCTAATGAAGCCTGAATAAAAAGAACAGACGCTGGAACTTTTAAACCCCTTTTCTTTAATTATCTGCTCCCAATCTGAAAGAAAGCCCAAATCCAGCACTCCCATTATGTTAAAAAATAAATACATTCCTTTTAAAAAAATCCAATGCCATATCTTCTCATTTACAAAATCAGCCACAATCCATTTCCCTCCATCCTTAAGATCACCACTAATTTTATCCGCAAGTACGCGTAACTCCATATCCGTGAACATATCAACAAAAAAATGAGTAATGACTACATCAAATTTTTGTATATAAACAGTCTCCTGTGTTCCATGAATAAAGACTACCTGATCCTTGCCCTTCAAATTTTTCCTCGCTTCATTCATCATTTTTCCAGAAGCCTCTACATACCAAACCCTGCAATCTTTATTTCCATCTAACAGCTTATTCAGCCATTTTCCCGTGCCACCTCCCAGTACGAGCACGTCCGCATGCTGGGCTACTTCTTCAAGGTTACATTCCCTAGACTGTTTTAAACTCCTGCCAAATACAAAATTTGCCAGTGCATCATAAAATGGAACAACCCTATCAAATCGATTTAGTTGAGAATTAGACACTAGTGAATAAGGTAAATCAAGGGAAGTAAAAAAACTGCATCTCCGGCTAAGCGATACCTGTCATTCAACGCAAACCATCTTGATTGAACAAAGATCAGTAACAGCACCAGATACATTGCGACAAAAATCAACAACAATAAATAACTCATTCCTCTACTAAACGCATAAATAAATACCACCATCTGAAAGGCAAAAAGAAAATATAAAATCCCTTTTGATATTTTATCCCCCACACTTGTCACCAGAGAAGGATGATTGTCCAACTTGTCTTTATCCCTGTCAAACCATGAGAACAATACGAGGTTAATAAGAGCGGTATTAAAAAATAGAATTGAGGGGATTGCAATCAGGCTATTGTACGACAATTCGGACAAAGCGATAACGGGCAACATTACCCCTACACTATAAAGCATTGCTCCTAAAAATTCTTTAAGAAAACTCAATTTCCGTTGTACTGTAAAATAAATCACCACTAAAATGCCAAGGCCAATACCCATACTAAGCACTGGTTTATAAATAAAAAAAAGGAGTGGTATTATGGTGAGCAGGATAACCACTGCCAAGACCAAAATCGCTCTAAAATTCCTTTGGTGAAATCTATGGCGCTCTGTAGAAGCCTGATTCTTTAGTTTACTTGCGTCCACCAAATGATCCATGGTATAGATGAGCCACACCGTCAAGCCAAGACATAAAAGTCCTTGAAACCTGATGTCCACTTTGAATATCCTGGTTAAAAAAAGAGCTGAGATGGTGGCGCCCATAGCCACATCCAAGCTCAACAAGTTGAAGTACCGGTAATAACTAAGTATACGTTGCATTAAAAAAAGAAAGCCCTCCGTGGGGAGAGCTTTCAATTTAAAAATAATTAATCTGCTTTTAAGAAGATTTTAATGCTTCAGCACCTCCTACAATCTCCAAAATCTCCTTTGTAATGGCCGCCTGACGTGTACGGTTATAGGCAAGCTTCAATTCCTTCAGCAATTCGCCTGCGTTCTCCGTTGCCTTATCCATGGCAGTCATTTGAGCACCGTTAAACGCTGCATTTGAATCCAAAACAGCTTTGAACAATTGAACCCTTAACGACTTAGGAATAAGCCCGGTTACAATTTCTTCACGATCAGGCTGATAGATATAATCAACATCAGCTGCATTGGTTTCAGTAGCCGAGGCAATTATTGGCAAGTATGGTTCTACTCTTAATATCTGAGTAGCCACATTCTTAAACTCGTTGTAGACGATATCAATTTTATCGTAGGTGCCATTCTTAAAAGAGGACATCATGAATTCCGCAGCCTCAGAAACGTTTTCAAAAGTAAGGTCTTGGAATAATGTGGTGTAAGTCTCCTCTACTTTGTAACCTCTCTTCTTAAAATACTCTTGCCCCTTTTTACCTATTGTCAAAATAGTAAGACGACCTTGCTCCTGCTGACGTGCATACTTATCCTTAATAAGTTTGATAGCTGCCTTAAAAACGGTTGAGTTAAAAGATCCGCATAAACCACGATCAGCACTAACTACAACAACTAAAATGTTTTTTTCTTCACGCTCAGCGTTGTACCAACTTTGTCCTTCCTCACCAGCTCCAGACACACTGCGCAGCACTTCAGAAAGCTTTTCAGAAAACGGTCTCATTTGGATAATCCTCTCCTGCGACTTTCTCAACTTAGCAGCCGCCACCATTTTCATGGCTTTGGTGATCTGCTGCGTAGAAATGATTGAGGTGATCCTGTTTTTTACCTCCTTTAAACTGGCCATTTATCGTTCTTAATATTTGGCAGCTAATTCTAATGCTGCTTTTTTAATTGTTTCAATGTCCGCATCTTCAAATTTACCAGCCCTGAAGTTGTCAAGCACATTCTTGTTTTGCGCTCTCAACAAGCCGAGAAATTCTTTTTCGAACTCCTTTACTTTCTCTACAGGCACATTATCAATGTAGCCCTTTGTAGATGCTAAAATCATAGCTACCTGCTCCTCTACAGGAACTGGCGCGTATTGCGGTTGCTTTAATACTTCCGTGTTTCTCCTTCCTCGTTCAATAGTCAGCTTGGTTGAAGCATCAAGATCAGACCCAAACTTTGCAAACGCCTCAAGCTCTCTAAACTGTGCCTGATCCAATTTAAGTGTACCTGCCACTTTCTTCATTGGCTTGATTTGAGCATTACCCCCCACACGTGACACAGAGATACCAACGTTGATCGCAGGGCGTACACCAGAGTTAAACAAGTTCGTCTCAAGGAATATCTGACCGTCAGTAATTGAAATTACGTTAGTTGGAATATACGCAGACACGTCATTCGCCTGAGTTTCGATAATTGGAAGTGCTGTCAATGACCCACCACCCTTAACTTTACCTTTCAACGATGGAGGTAAGTCATTCATTTGAGAAGCAATTTCGTCATTGGCAATAATTTTTGCTGCACGCTCAAGTAAGCGAGAGTGCAAATAAAATACATCACCAGGATATGCCTCACGTCCCGGTGGTCTTCTCAACAGAAGGGACACCTCACGGTATGCAACAGCTTGTTTTGACAAGTCATCATAAATTACAAGGGCCGGACGACCAGTATCTCTGAAATACTCACCAATCGCTGCGCCTGTAAATGGTGCAAAGAACTGCATAGGGGCCGGATCGGCAGCAGAAGCTGAAACGATCACGGTGTAATCCATGGCTCCGGCTTTCTCCAAGGTATTTACGATACCCGCTACTGTAGATGCCTTCTGTCCGATGGCAACATAAATACAGTATACTGGCTCACCTTTTTCGTAAAATTCTTTTTGATTAATAATAGTATCGATAGCGACAGCTGTTTTACCAGTCTGACGATCACCAATGATCAATTCACGCTGACCTCTACCTACAGGAATCATAGAGTCAATGGCTTTGATACCTGTTTGCAAAGGCTCACTTACCGGCTCACGGAAAATTACACCTGGTGCTTTACGCTCCATAGGCATCTCGAAAAGCTCACCTTTCAAAGGTCCTTTTCCATCAATAGGCTCAGCCAAAGTATCTACTACTCTTCCCAACACCCCTTCACCTACTTTAATGGAAGCAATAAGGCCAGTACGTTTTACGGTATCTCCTTCTTTGATACCCTTCGACTCGCCTAAGAGCACGGCTCCTACGTTGTCCTCTTCAAGGTTAAGTACCATTGCGCGAAGTCCATTCTCAAATTGAATGAGCTCTCCAGCTTGTGCTTTGGTAAGTCCATAAACTCTAGCAACACCATCACCTACAGTAAGTACTGTACCTACTTCCTCCAACTCGGCACTTGTTCTGGCGCCAGAAAGCTGCTCTCTTAATATTGCTGATACTTCTTCGGGTCTAATTTCTGCCATGATTTATATATGATTTCTTATTAGGTCTTTATTTTTTATTCGCGGGTCTAAAATTCTTTGATATAAGGGTTCTTCTTGAACATCACCTTCAATGACTTCAGTTTATTGCTGATAGATGCGTCCACTTGTTTGTCGCCCACGTTAAGGATGAATCCTCCAATTAGGCTGCTATCTACTCTTTCTTCCAATTCGATAATTTTCTTCTCGCTCAGTTTCTTCACCATCTCTTCAACCTCTTTGAGAATATCAGCATCCAGGGCTACTGTAGATGTGATAGTTGCCTTTTGTATGCCTTTAAAATCATTATAGGCATTGTGAAATTCCCTGGCAATTGAAGGTAAAATCGACTCCCTGTTTTTGCGGGTAACGATATCAATTATTGCCATGGTAAGCTTCTGCACCTTTCCTTCAAATATTTTATAAAGGACCGCCTTTTTTTTATCACTCTTGATAATGGGGCTTCGAAGCAATGAAACCAACTCGAGGTTCTCATTGCAAGTTTTATCAATGAATTGCATATCCTTATGCACCTCATCCAACACCCCTTGCTCTTGGGCTAGTCCCAAAAGTGATCTTACATATCGCGATGCAGCTCTAAAGTCTGACATTTTCTTAATTTAACTTGAGTTCTTCTACAAAGCGATTGGTCAAATCCTTTTGCGCCTTGTCGTCCGAAAGATTTTTCTTCATTAATTTTTCTGCAACCTCCAACGAGAATATTGCCACTTGCTCCTTTACATCTCTAAGAGCTGCATTTTTCTCAGTTTGGATAACAGCTTTTGCGTCTTCAATGATTTTATCAGCATTCTTCTTGGCATCAGCTTGCGCCTGATCGTGAAGTCTGTTGCCCGCTTCTCTGGCCTCACGAAGAATTTTATCTCTCTCCTCACGCGCTTCTTTCAGCAATGCTTCACTATCTGCCTGCATAGAGGCCATTTGCTGCCTGGCTTTATCTGCTGCATCAAGCGAACCTTGAATGGTTTCTTCTCTCTGCTTTAAACTGTTTAGAATTGGCTTCCATGCCATTTTTGACAATGCAAATACCAAAACAAGGAAGACAACTGCCTGCCAGAAAATGAGACCAACGCCCGGGGTTAATAAATCCATATTGGCTATTCTTTATTTAAAATCTTTTTTTGTTGTTTTCTAAAAACAAGAAACCTGCCCAGGCCCAATGCCAAAGGCAAGTTTCTTAAATTGTTTTACGCTGCTGGACTTGTTGCAATCAAGAAACAAACCACCACCGCAAAGAGAGCAATTACCTCAACCAGGGCTGCAATGATCAACATAGATCCTTGTAGTTTATCTGCAGATTCAGGTTGACGGGCCATGGCTTCCATAGCAGAACCTCCAATGCGACCAACACCGATACCTGCGCCAATTGCAGCAAGACCAGCTCCGATGCCCGCACCCATAACTGCGTAGCCAATGTCCAATAATAAAGCAAACAACATACTCACTTCTTTTTTAGGTTAAACAACACCGGGCATTTCCCGGATATCTTCAAGTGCAAAATTCTCATTTGCACATTTTATTATCTAATGATGCTCATGCTCCGCTGTAGCCAATCCTATATAAAGGGATGAAAACAGTGTAAACACATAGGCTTGAATCCCTGCTACCAACAACTCAATCAAGCTGATAAATACTACTAAAATGGATGAACCAACACCCACAATCCAGCTATGAAATATAAATGTCAATGACATTATACTTAACAATACAATATGGCCGGCTGTCATCGCTGCAAACAAACGAATGAACAAGGCGATAGGCTTTGTAAATATTCCGATTACCTCTACCATCAATAAAATAGGGCGTAATGGCAACGGCACTCCGGGAGTCCAGAAAATATGGCTCCAGTAGGCTTTGTTACCACTGATATTTGTAATCAAGAAAGTAAATACCGCAAGGGTTATCGTCACGGCAATATTTCCAGTAAGGTTTCCTGCACCAGGCAGCAGCCCCAATAAGTTACCGAAGAGGATAAAGAAGAAAAGCGTTAACAGGTACGGAACGTATTTATTCGCTTTTGGCCCTGCATTTGGTTTAATCACCTCATCAGTCACAAAAAGGATGATGGGCTCCATAAAGGATTGAATCCCCTTTGGGGCCTTTCCTGCATTTTTCTTGGCTCCCTTTGCTGCCGCACGAAACACCAACAACAACAGGGTTGCCGTGATGAACAGCATAGCTACGTTCTTGGTAATTGAGAAATCAAGCACCTGAGTATCCCCCAGGTAGATATGACTGTGTTCCAGCTTATATCCGTTGTATGGGATCAAATTGTGGTTGTCATCATAAAAATTGGATGACGAAAACACTTCCAAACCTCGCTCTGCAGAATAGACAATCACCGGCAGATACAGGGTACCATAGTGCCCATCGAAAAAGTGCCAAATATGATCATCAAGAACGTGGTGGATGATTACCCCACTTACGTCAAAGCCTTCCTCCTCGCTGCTGTCAGCAGCCAACGAAGGGGCCGAATTCCCAATAAAAAGAAGGATTATTAATAAAATTCGAGTGAGAGCGTTTTTATCAGGAAAAGCGGTCATTTTGACTCTTTTATGGCGTTTAATTTTGCCGCAAAGGTATAAATTAAAGAACCAGAAAAAAATATTCCGGCACTTTCGGAACCTTATTTATTCGCTCTTTTTTCCGGTGATTCTTCGGTACAAAAAACCGACCTCCAGGCCCGTAAAAAGGATGTAGGTGACCATAAATACCCCCGCATTGGCGGCTGCCTGATTGGGGCTCTTCATGAGCACAAACAGTATATAAGCCCCATAGGCAACTAGCTTGACGAATAGTGTAAGCAGGTATAATTGTGCGAAATACTTCGGCTTCTCATTCTTGATATCTACCAGATAATAATATATGCCCGCTGCCCCTAAAAAGAGCAGGATAATGGTTTGAAAAAAGAATGATGGGAATACAGGGAAAATTAAATAACTCACACCTACGATCATCATCGCGCACATCAGCAAGCTGATTAAGAACAGCATATTTTAACGTTGATTTATCGACTTGTAGACTTGATATAAAACCCCTGAAAAAGCGGCTATGGTAAATAGCACGATAAACAGTGGAAACCGAAGGTTTAAATAATTATCCAATAAATGCCCAAGCCACCCTGCTACCCCAATGGTTAACACAAGCTGGATAGCAAGGCCACTGTACTTTAAATAAGTATTATATGGTTTTGGCTTGTTCTGGTCTGAGGGATCTTGATCCTTGCCCATTGTCACCCAATTTTATATCGCGTACGGCAGCTCCCATCTTACATGTTCCGTTAAATACGGCTCCTGGCTCCACCACCAACTTGCCTGTAACGATATCTCCATGCACAACTGCTGTTGCTTTCAGAATCAACATTTCCGAAATCTCAATTTTCCCTTTCACCTCACCTTCAAGGTCGGCATTTTGCGCAATGATGTTGCCTTCCACCTGACTGCTATTGCCTAATGCAATTTTAGATTTCGATTTGATGTTACCAATTACCTTACCTTCAATACGGATGTTGCCGTAGGTTTCTATGTTACCTTCAAGCACGGTGCCTTTACCGATCGTATTGGTTGAGTTACTAATTTCTTCTGCCACTTTTTTTTGTTCTTTAGAGGTAAACATGATTCTCTGATTAAAAGGTTACAAACTCTTCCGGGTTAAGGGAGTTTCCGTTGTACCACAATTCAAAATGCAGGTGCGGACCATCGGTCATCTCTCCACTGTTGCCAACTATAGAGATAATGTCTCCGGCATTAACAAAATTACCAACTTTTTTCAACAGTTCAGCATTGTGCTTATATACCGATATAAGGTTGCTTCTGTGCTGCACTGCTATTACATACCCGGAATCCTGTGTCCAGGAAGCCATAATAACGGTGCCGTCAGCAATAGCCTTCACTGGCTCATTGGTTTTGGCCACAATGTCTATCCCAAAATGACTTTTCTTAAGGTCGTAATGATCTGAAATAAAACCTGTGATTGGGGAAAAGAAATACATCTCCTGCAGCTCACGGTATTTAGTACTGGTAAGTGCGATCAGCGACATCTCTGTTTGCTCAAACTCCTGACGGAATTGAGAGTCAGATGCCGCCAGCTGCATATCAGTAATGGATGGAACAACACTGTTGTCATTTCCCAGCGCCTCAACAGGATCAATAAATCCACTTGAAGTATCTCCACTCAATATCCGCTGAAAGTTCATAATGAACTTATCCTTATTATCTACTTCAATCGAAAGTGAATCCACTTTGATGGCCAGCTCATATAATTTTTTATTCGCTTCCATTTGTGCATGCTTTGGGTCGAACCATTTGGCCAACACCGTTTTGGACAGCAACATGCTCAGTGAAAAGACTACAATGAAGAAGGTAATGGATACCACCAGCAATTTGGCATACGTAAAGGCAAAGTTTGACTTTTCAGCCAGGTTCTCCTCATTGCGGATGACCAACTGGTATTTGGTGGTGAGTCGTTCGGAAAGTGTCTTTTTTGGCTTCAAAAACCGTTAAATTTTGCACAAAAATAGATATAATCGTTAATTATAATATTGATTATCTGTTTTTTACGTTTGTAAGCTGGAATAAACCCTTTTATTGGCCTTGCGCGCATTTTTTCTCTTAGTTATTGTTACCTCACTTCTGGCAGGATGCTCGTCCGAGCAAACTACTGTCACTAGTAACGTATATCATAACCTTACCGCACATTATAATGGATATTATTATGCACGGGAAAAAATCAGGGAAGTAGAACAAACCATCCAGCAAAGTCTGGATGATGATCACAACCAAATACTGAGGCTTTATCCCAAGTTGGACACGACCCTGGCCAAGACTTATCAAAAGGATACGGAAGAGGCCATCAAGATGGCGTCACTCTCCATCCAAAGACACCCCAATAGCAAATGGGTGGATGACAATTATATTATGGTAGGGCTTGCCAGAATGTATGATTGCGATTTCGTCAATGCTGTGCAGACCTTTAAATATGTAAATACAAAAAGTAAAGACATCAATACCCGCCATCAGGGGCTGCTCAATCTGATTCGAGCTTTTACTGAGAATGAAGAGTACGAAAAAGCAGAGGAAGCCTTTAGATTTTTAGAGAAAGAGCCACTCAACAAACCCAACGCCAAGAAGCTTTATCTTGAAAAAGCCTACTACTATCAAGTACTCAGTGACTATGATAATATGGTGCGAAACCTCACCCTTGCTGATAGTTTATTGAGCAAGCAAGATCGCAAGGGAAGAATATATTTTATTATCGGGCAAGTTTACCAAAAACTGGGTTTCGGATCTGAAGCCTACAACTATTACCGAAAATGCATTGCCACCAATCCTGACTATGAAATAGATTTCTACGCCAGACTGAATATGGCTCAAGTAGCAAGGCTCGATGATAAAAGAGATATGAAGGCTGTAAGAAAGCAATTTGAAAAAATGCTGACCGATGCCAAGAATCAGGAATTTAGAGATAAAATTTATTTCGAACTGGCGAAGTTTGAGCTGAAACAAGGAAACCTCTCTGAAGCCATTACTAATTATACTTATGCAGCCCACGCAGGCACTAATAAAAGAATTCAGGGTAGTTCCTATTTGCAGCTGGGGCAAATTCATTTTGACTCACTGAAAAAATACAGTATCGCGAAAAATTATTACGACAGTGCCGTAAGTGCTTTGCCACCTGACTTTGAAAATCTGGACAACATCAAAAAGAGACAAGAGGTATTGGGCGACTTTGCCAAATACACTGAGACAATCATCTGGCAGGATAGTTTGTTGCTAATGGCATCAATGGATTCCTTAACGCTTCGTGCCCAGCTTGATTCGGTGATTACATCAAGAAAAAAAACAGAAGAAGCCGGAAAGAAGAAAAAAAGAAGGTCTCAAGGCGGTGGCACATCCAATCAAAGTAACCCCTTCTTTCTGGAGGACTCCAATACAACAATAGATTGGTACTTTGGGAATCTTTCTGCAGTAGCTGCGGGTCAATCAGAGTTTAGCCGAATTTGGGGAAGCATTCCCCTGGAAGATAATTGGAGGCGTTCCAACAAATCTTCAGTAATAAGAGATGAATTAACACAAGTAGCAAATGTTGAAGAAAGTGAGGAGTCAGCTGAAACAACGGAAGGTGAGAAAGCTGCAGACGAAGTCGGGAAAATTTTCTTACAACTCCCACTTACTGAAAGTGATAAGGCAAAAGCGCTTGCCAAAATCGAAGATGCTTATTTCAATCTGGGTGATCTCTACTACTTGAAACTAAATGAAAAACTAAATGCAACAGATTCCTATACAACGCTTTTAGATCGATTCCCTGATTCCGAGTTTGAACCCGAGGTACTTTACAAACTCTACCTCATCAATACAGAATTGGAAAATGATAAAGGGAAAAGTTATTACGATAGACTTATTGAGAATCACCCCAACTCCAGCTTCGCCAAGTTGTTGCTCAACCCTAATTATCTTAAGGAAACAAGTGTAGCTGCGGAGAAACAAAAGGAAATTTATAAGGATGCATACAAAGATTTTGAGAATGGACGATCTCAAGATTCGCAGGAAAAACTAAATCAAGCCTTTGCCCTTGGAGAAACAAGTTTTACGCCTCAGCTAGAGCTACTGAAAATATTAATCACTGGAAAAACGGAAGACATCACTCGTTATCAGTCCGAACTGGAGATCTTTTTAGAAAAAAACCCGGATGGGCCACTCAATAACTATGCAAAATCCTTGTTGACTACCTCGAAAGAGCTTCAGGAAGAATTCGAAAAATCAAGAAACATCCGATATGTAAATGCCCTTGAGGGATCTCACTATTTTGTAATCTCTCACCTGCAGTTAAGCAAAATGTCAGATGTACTATCCACCACCCTCGATGGTATCATCCGGAAAGAACGGAAAGGAAGCACGTTAAAAACCAGCCGGCTGATTCTTAATGAAGAGTATATCCTTACTATGGTGACGGGGTTTGAAGACCCCCTTTCAGCGGTCGAATTTCTCGATAAGTTCCGTGATCAAACTTTATCCGACAACACACTTTCAAGCTATAAATTCAATATTTTTGTTATAACAAAAGAAAACTCCGACATTCTATACAGAACCAAAGCGCTGGATGAGTACCTCACCTTCTTTGATAGAAACTATAAAGTCAAAAATCAATAAACTACTTACCTACAGGAATAAGTGGTTTGGCATTGTTACCAAATGGGCTTGGATAGCACTTTTGGGTATTCTGCTTGGCTTACCCGTTTACGTATTCACAGTAAGCATTAATCTATTCGGATTATATGGAGAAATGCCCAGTATTAAGGAAGTTGAAAATCCTGAAAATGACCTTTCTTCCGAGATCATTTCGGCAGATGGTGTTTCTTTGGGCCGTTATTTCCGGTACAACAGAAGTCAGGTGCTTTATGATGAACTTTCTGATGATCTGATCAATACTTTAATCATTTCTGAAGACCACCGCTTTTACAATCATTCTGGGCTTGATTTCCCGGCTTACCTCAGGGTGCTTTTTGGGTTGATCACCTTTAATCATCAAGGAGGCGGCAGCACGATCACACAACAGCTGGCCAAAAATCTTTACACCATGAATCCAGACCATAGCCTGGATGGGACATTGAGCAGGCTGGGAAGCATACCAAGACGCGTTATCCAAAAAACAAAAGAGTGGATAATCTCCGTTAACCTGGAGAGGAATTTCACCAAGCACGAAATTCTTGCCATGTACCTGAACACGGTGACATTCAGTAGCAACACTTTTGGGATAAAGGTAGCCGCTGAAACATATTTTAATAAGCAACCTGATAGCCTCAACCTTCAGGAGTCTGCGGTGCTGGTGGGTATGCTTCAAGCTGCGACTTTTTTCAACCCACAACGGAACCCTGAGAACTCTTTGCGCAAACGCAACGAAGTATTGTACAAAGTGTACAAGCATGGCTATAAGATCAAAACCCGGGAACAATACGACTCCATCACTGCCCTACCTATTGATTTGAAATACAGTATTCAAAATCAAAATGAAGGACTGGCTACTTATTTCCGAACAGTGATGAGTAATTATCTCATGAAGTTTTGTGAAGAGAGAGGAATTGACCTTTGGAATTCAGGCTTGAGAATACACACCACCATAGACAGCAAGCTTCAACTTTACGCAGAACAGGCCATGGAGGAACACATGAAACCTCTTCAAAAACAGTTCGAAGAGGAATGGAAAAGAGTAGGCCGCAATCCATGGGAAGATGACAATGGCCGGGAAATCAGAGGCTTTTTGGATTCAAGAATTAAAAGGACAGCCAATTACAAAGCACTTGCCGAGAAGTATGGAGAAAACTCAGATTCACTAAAGATCGCTCTGAGGATCAAGCGACCAATGACTGTTTATACAGCCGATGGGGAAAGAGATACCTTATTCAGCTTTATGGATTCTCTTAATCACTACATGCGCTACCTTCAGGCAGGTATGATGTCTATGGATCCATCAACAGGACATATCAAAGCCTGGGTAGGCGGAGTAAATCATAAGTATTTTAAATACGATCATGTAAAGCAAGGCACAAGACAACCTGGCTCAACGTTTAAGCCGTTTGTTTACGGGCTTGCTATGGAATCAGGATATTCTCCATGTCATCCCATGAAGGACATTTCTCCCAGCTTCAAAGTACCCGGTGGTGTTTGGTGGCCACCCAATTCAGATGGTAAAAGAGGTGATGGAAGTGAGATGACCATACGTCAGGCAATGGCACGCTCCGTTAATTCAATCACAGCTCAAATGTTACAAGCATTAGGCGCGGAGAACGTGGTGGAGTTTGCGCATCGAGTAGGTATCAACAGCAATTTAGATCCGGTACCTTCATTATGCTTAGGCACAAGCGATGTATCACTCTTTGAATTGGTGGGTGCATATGGCACTTTTGTAAACAGTGGCATTTACACTGAACCTTTCTTTATTACACGCATTGAAGATAAACACGGAAACGTAATCGAAAACTTCGTACCTAAAACGAGACAAGCGATTAACGAACAAACCGCCTATAAAATGGTTTATATGCTGATGGGAGGAGTAGAAGAACGTGGAGGGACTTCTGGTGGATTGAGCAAAGAAGTAAAAGAGGATAATGAAATAGGAGGAAAAACCGGAACCACCAATAATGCTTCGGATGGTTGGTACATGGGAATCACCCATGATTTAGTTACAGGAGTTTGGGTTGGAGGCGATGAAAGAAGTATACACTTCCCTTCCTGGTTATTTGGACAAGGGGGACGTACCGCAAGACCTATATGGGATAAATATATGACGAGGGCTTACGCTGACCCTGAAAGCGGCATTACCAAGGGACAATTCAAAAGACCTTCTACAGGACTCGATATTACCCTGGATTGCCTAAAAGTAAATCAAAACCCAGACTCTGTTGAAGTAGAGGTGCAGCCCTGGGATATTAACGACTAAACAGATTTGATGAAATCAGATGCACTTAAAGAGCAAGTTGCATCATTACCTGATGCCCCAGGCATTTATAAATTCTCCAATGCAGAAGGAGTGCTTATCTATGTAGGGAAAGCCAAAAGCCTGAAAAAAAGAGTAGGAAGCTACTTCACCAAGCAATCTCAATACAATCGAAAAACAGAGAAACTCGTTTCTGAAATACGTAATATAGACTACACCATTACCAATTCAGAATTTGATGCACTCCTCCTTGAAAACAATTTCATCAAACAAAATCAACCTAAATACAATATCCTTTTAAAGGATGATAAAACCTTTCCCTATCTCTGCATTGTAAAAGAAAGATTTCCACGTATTATCTCAACCCGCAAGTACCTCCAAAAGAAAGGTGAGTACTTTGGGCCATACACCAGTGTGGTTTCCATGAATAGCGTATTAGAATTATTGCGCCAACTCTATACTATTCGAACTTGCAACCTTTTACTATCAGAGGAGAACATCAAAGAAGAAAAATTTAAAGTTTGCCTTGAGTATCATATTGGAAATTGTAAAGGCCCGTGCGTAGGATTACAAAATGTTGAAGACTATAATGACGACATCGATCAGGCCAGAAATATACTGAAGGGTAACCTAAGCGTTGTAATCGAATATTTTACGCATCAAATGAAATCTTATGCTTCCAGCATGGAGTTTGAGAAGGCCGATCAATTCAAAAACAAACTTTCGCTGCTAGAGAAATTTCAAACCAAGTCATTGGTGGTAAACAAAAAGTTGACCGATATCGATGTTATAACGATAACAAGTTCAAACCTACATGCATTTATCAATTTTATGCAAGTAAAGGAAGGATCAATCGTCTTCTCAGAAAATATTGAGGTGAAAAAGAAAATAGAGGAGCAGGATGAAGAGATACTAAGTTACGTAGCTCATGAAATAAGATCCAAACACCGTAGCCCCCACAACATAATCTACAGTAATATTCCTATCACCATCAAAGCCGATGGTGTTGAAAACATTACACCACAAATAGGAGACAAAAGAAAACTCATTGCACTTTCGCTAAAAAACGCGTTATATCAGCGAAAGCAAAAAGAGATACAGAAGGAAGAAAGTAAGTCAAAGGGCAACAAGGTACTCTCCATACTCATGGAGGACCTAAGATTAAAGCAGTTTCCCAACATTATAGAATGCTTTGACAACTCCAACCTGCAGGGAACACATCCGGTAGCCTCCATGGTAAGGTTTGTAAATGGCAAGCCCAATAAAGCAGGGTACAGACACTTTAATATCAAAACGGTTGTCGGTCCTGACGATTTCGCATCGATGAAAGAAATCGTCCTAAGGAGGTACAGCAGACTGCTCAATGAAAACAAGGAACTCCCGGATTTGATAATTGTGGATGGTGGGAAAGGACAACTCAGTAGCGCCACCGAAGCCCTTAAGGATCTTCACCTATACGGAAGGATTCCCATTATTGGTATTGCGAAAAAACTTGAAGAAATATATTACCCGGAAGATTCCCTTCCATTGCACATTAATAAGAAATCAGCAGGCCTGCTACTTATTCAGCGAATAAGGGACGAGGCTCATAGATTTGCCATCACTTTCCATCGGCAAAAGAGAGGTAAAGCTGCACTGAGTTCAGAGGTAGAAGCCATTGAAGGTATAGGTGTAAAAACAGCGGACAAATTATTAAAGGAGTTTAAATCCTGGAAAAAGATAAAGGAGGCCAGTCTTGAGGAGTTAACTCAGGTTGTAGGCAAATCAAAAGCCCAACTTATTGATAAGCAAAAAAAAAGGGAGCCATAGGCTCCCTGAATGTTTTTGTGTAGTTCTTAATACTCCCACAGGTTATGCTCACGCTCCATCAACTTCATTTCCTCCCATTCACGTGCCCAAACTGACTCCTTATAAGGTCTTCCGTTAGCTGCATAAGTATCGTAAATACTTTCGTTGTCTGGATTCTCCACCTTCTCGATAGTACCATGGAATAATCTCAACAAAAATGCATCCGCATAATTCTTGTTTTCAGCTGTATTGTAGCGATTGAACCAAATCGCCTCGTCAGGGTGGTTTCTAAACACCTTTTCTAAATCTTTGTATTTGAACCATCCCAAATCTTTGAAAGTACCAGTATTGATATCAAATGCCGATAATTGAATGGCTTGAATATCGTAATACAAACGTGACCTGCGCTTATCAAAAATCACATCCTCTTGCATTGTCATTTTGTACACCTCAAATGGCAAGAATTCAATTGCCTTACCGGCAGATGTCTCCTGCCAGTCCATTGAACCTTCTGGGTTTACACCTCTTGAATCAACAATAGCTTCGTAGTTTCTACCATTGTGAGTAACGCGATCTCCGCCATACCAATCCTGATTAGGATCCCAGGCAGGGAAAGTTTGCCCTTGCTGAGCTACTAATCCATTTAAAAACTCATCCTTAGGCATCTTACGATTAACTGAATCTTTATAGTAGATATCAGCCAACTCTCCTGATTTAACAGCATCAAGAATAAGCTTAGTGATTTCATTTCCACGAGCGAAATAGCCTTTGTTTTGCTTCTCTCTAAGGTCAATGTTTCTCCAAAGCCTTACTTTAAAAAGCTGCTCATATCTTGGGATTGGAACCAAAGAATTAGGGTTGATTTGTCCCTCATATTCCTGTGCAACAGCAAAGGAACCCGTTCCAACTAAAGCCAACACCAACAAAAATCTATTAAATCGCATTTTGATCATTTTTAATTAATAGCAATCTGAATTACTTCAGAACGAATAGGCACCTTTTCATCTTGTCCCTGGAACGTTCTCCTTGTAACTGATTTAATATCAATAATAATTCTGTCTCCAGGTCTGAACTGTGAGCGCCATGCACCCATATCCAATATTTCAGAGTTGGCATTCAAAGTTGCCACACGCTGAGTTCCCCTTGCAAGAATTACCTCCATACTTCTGATTCTGTAGTTAGCATCCTGAGGCACCTCAGATTTGAAGTTTTCATCTGCCTCAGCTGAGATTCTCAACCCAGTCAAACTGGCACCACGAACACCATTTTTCAAGTCAATTGGGCGTCTGTTGTTGTCAAGTGCAACATACTTCGGTGCAGGTATAGGCTTTACATCAAAATTCTCAGTTCCCAAAGTAGCTCCACCGTTGGCTACAGTAACAGCCATTTTCCTTTCTTTTGGAACAAGCGTTACTCTACCCGGCTTGTCACCTTTTATAACTGAACCACCCCTTGCGCTGAAGGAAGGATTGTAGTTTGTTCCCAATGCTGGAACTTCAATATTTACCGTGTTTCCACAGTTCATATAAAGCGTTGGCGCATTACCTGTTGTTACACGGATAACGGGCTTAGCTACAAAATATTCTATGGTCTGCTTGTAGATTTGATCTTCACTGTCACCAATTCTAATCTCAGCCTCAAACGTCTGCTTTGAAAGGCCTTGAGCGTCATAGTTGCTGGCTGAAGCTGGGAAAGATACTTTTCCCATCATCACACCATATGCAGGATCAAGAGCTACATCCAGTTTTTGTCCATTTCTAAACATCTCAGGAGTAAGTCCTTCTGCAGATGCTGTAATAAACATATCCGCCTCATACTTATCGCCAGCAGCCACTATAGAGGACTTAGGCTTAACCATGGGGACAATTTTATCAAACCTTACCACCCCTGCGTCTGCATCAACTGCAAGCTTACCTAAAGCCAAAGCTTCTGTAGCCAACACTTCAGTCTGAAACTGATTAAGTGATGCAATAGCAGCAATAGGAGGTGTATTTTCAAACGTGAATGTTAGAAAATCTTTTGATTTGTGATTAGGATCATCCTTAAAAAAGTCGATATCGGCCGGTGCTTTAGCGATCTTGTGATATTCCTCCCCGGTTAATTGATTCAAAGTGGTGATGTAATTGTTCAGCACTTTTTCAAATTCCTTACCTGTGGTACTTCTGGGGTCAATCATTAGGGTAGCTACTTGAGACCCATGATTATTGATTAAAATATCATCCACTTTTCCTGAAGTAGTAGATAGGTCAATCATTTTCTTCTTTACCTCAGCAATTTTATTCATTACGTCCTGAGTTGCTGCTCTCACCTTGTCAGCGTTTGCAACTGCAGTAACAACTTTCGGGTTTGTTTTTCCTTGTCCCGCTTCGTGGATAGCAGCTAATACAGCACCATTTTTCTTATTTTCCTCAGCTACGAGTTCTTCCAATGTAACGTTAATGATGGCAAATTTTTGCAACACGGCACTACTAACCTGTAGCGCCAACAATGCTGTAAGCACCAGGTACATCATACCAATCATCTTCTGCCTTGGGGTTTCCTTACCGCCTGCCATGATCTATGTATTTAAAGGTGAATGATTTCAATTGATTTTAAACTAGTTTCCTGATCCCTTCATTGCGCTTAGCATACTTCCGTATACTTTGTTCAAAGAAGTAAGATTGTCAGTTAACTTAGAAAGCTCTCCAGTGAATTTCGAAGTGTTTTCTCCCACTTTCGTCATTCCCTGCATTGCTCCTGATAAGCTCTCATAGAACTTATTCATGTTTTTCACATGAGAATCAGCATCCTTCAACTCCATTTCATAAACAGAATTAAGTGCAGCCAAATTTTTAGTTACTTTCTGAACCTGGCTATGATATTCGCTGGTATCTTTAGAAGCATCAGCCATTGCCGATACTGCTTTCATAGCAGTTCCGTATGATTTGTTCATTTCAGTCAAAGCTGAAGAAGCTGATTGAACATTTTTAGCATATTCATTAGTGGCCACCGCAGCGTTAGACAGACTGTTCATCTGTGAAGCCGATGTTGCAAGGTTTGTTAATCCCTTACCCAGGTTGTCTAATAGGTTCTGGTCAACTTTGGCAGTTTTTAACATCTCATCAATCTTCAAAAGAGGAGAATCTCCTGCAGCAGGCTTGTTACTGATGCGAGTAGCTGTAGGTGATACCGCTCCTTCAAAATCCTCAGACAATTCGGGATATACCTTTGACCAATCTGGCTCTGGATGAGGTGGTTCAAATGCACTAAGGAAGAAGATGGCTGCCTCCACAGAAAGACCAATCATTAGCATCTCATCGGCACCGGTTAAGTGAAGAATTTTAAACAAAGCACCTATGATAACGACTGCGGCTCCAATACCATATACCTTTGGCATAATGGTCTTGTAGAGTAGTTCCATGAATCCGCCTTTTTTCTTGCTCATTGTAGTATAGATTTAAGTTTTTGGCAATTAGTTTCTAAATATAACGAGAGTTTTTAATTATTAAAATTCTGTTCCCGATGACCTTCCAAGGTGAGTAACTGCACATCTGAATCCGATGTAAGCTCTCGTTGAATCTTTAAATTCATATGTCCTTGTTCCCGTTTCAAGAAAGTAAGCTACGTCTTTCCATGAGCCACCGCGAATCACTTTCTTAGGTGCCACATCAGCGTTGTACTTCGAGCTTTCAGGGTTAGTTCTTTCATCAATAAACTGAGGGTTCAAATCCCAAACAGTAGGAACTGAAGCAGGATTAAAATCATCAAGACACCACTCAGATACGTTCCCTGATGTATCGAAAATTCCGTAGTCATTAGGGAAATAAGATTGCACAGGAGATGTGTAGGCAAATCCATCATCGTAGAAGTTACCACGCCCTGGCTTAAAGTTGGCCAACATACATCCTTTCGAGTTTCTTATATAAGGGTTACCCCATGGGTACTTCGCCATATCGCGACCACCTCGTGCTGCATATTCCCACTCTGCCTCAGAAGGCAAACGGAATTCTGGCATCGGAAACTCTCCAATTGTTTTTCTGTAATCGTTGAGATATGCTGTTCTCCATTTTCCAAAGAACACAGCCGCATCCCAGTTGATGCCTACCACAGGATAATCATCATAACCTGGATGCCAGTAGTAATAGTCTTGAATAGGATCTCCCATATGGTGAGCAAAGTCTTTTACCCAGGAAGTGGTATCAGGATAGTAGTTCTGGCGAAACTCAGCTTCACTTACTGTTGGGAAACCTTCGATAGTACCATTGTCGACCAAAAAGAAATTGGTGAACTGACGGTACTCATTATTCGTAATCTCAGAGTCATCCATAAAGAATGGCCCGATGGTTACCTGCTTGTTAAAGTTGATTTGCGTGGAAGCAGGATCTTCATCTGCTTGACCCATGTGGAAAGTACCAGCAGGAACAGGAACCATTCCATAAGGAATAGTCATCACCCAGCCTTGACGATTGGGCACACCCACCAACTCACCGTTGTCGCCACCGCCACCACCACCGATTCCCAATAGTCCGCAGCTACCAAGTACTGCTGCCATCACTATTAAAGCCACGTAGCTCAAACCTTTTGGAGAAACCATCTTATTCATATTCTTAAGTGATATTAAAAATCAATTTAACAGGTCAAAGCCAACCTAAACCGATCCGAAAGTTATCTTTTTAGCGCTTATTATTAAAAAATGTAGCTCCCAAATTCTATAAAATCCTAAAAAAAGCAAAATAAATCTACGATTAGTGCCTGTATCTCGGGGTGCGAACCACTTTTTTACCGCTACCCGGATTAACCGGCAATTCGTAGGTAAGCATAAATTCGTGCGAAGTTGGCTGCTTAGCAGCCTGATCCTTAATGATATAGTCCAATCCGTAACCCAACTTCAAAGATTTATCCTTCAATAAACTGTATCCCAGCATTAAAATAGCTGCTTCTGACTGACGAAACGACAAACCTCCCCACATAGTATCCTTAAAGTAGGCCAATCCCCCGATATCGAAGGTGGTTTTGGTAAAATCTGACTTAACAAGGCCCGTAAACTGGAATCTGAGATCGAAATTAACATCATAAAAATATCCCCCAGTCACATAAACATGACTCGCCAAAGCGTTTCTTTGATTAACGCCAAAATCAAACTCGGACTTGATCAGGTGATTAAAGCTCACCCCGGCATAATACTTTTCTTTTCTAAGGAAGGCCCCTACGGCAAGATCAGGTCTTACCTGAGATTGTTTTCCAGTGGCATTTAACAAAGGGTCGTTGGGATCAGTAGCTCTGTACTGATCAAAATTGATCGTTTGGGAATACATCCCCACTCTCATCCCTAAACTGAGCTTGGCATCTTTAATTCCCAGATGATATGCGTAGGATGCTTGCGCCTCCAGGTTATTTTGAGGACCCAATTTATCATTAACAATATAGGCTCCGAAACCACTATTAAGCTTATATATAGGTGTGGTCATGCTCACAATTTGTGTGGTGGGCGCAGTACCTCCTCCAAAGCTTGGGGTGTATCCCAGCCACTGGCTTCTGTGTATGGCCGTCAGTTTGGTCACGCCTTCTACACCAGCATACCCAGGATTATAATAAAGGGTATTAAACATATACTGCGTGAACTGGGGATCCTGCTGGGCAGAAACCTTCCAAGTCCATAACAACAGTGCAACACCTATGATTAATCTTCTACTCACAATTACCCAAAAAACAGATTTAAATATACAGCATTTATAATTACACAATCAATCCAATGTAATTAAAGTGTAATAAAATCTAAGCCAGAGTAAAAACTTAACCCTTAATGAGTTACTTAATGCCATTTGCCTTCACAATGTAGAGCTCCAATGCTCCCGTCATTGAGGGGGCATTTGGGTGGGGCGCTTCAATGTCAAGTATCAAACCAGCATCCCTTACAGCTTTGGAAGTGGTAGGTCCAAAGGCAGCAATTCTCGTATTGTTTTGCTTAAAATCAGGGAAGTTTAACAAAAGTGAGTTGATCCCAGCCGGAGTAAAAAATGCCAAAATATCATAGTAGACATCCGTCAGGTCACTCAGATTTGCAGCCATTGTGTGATAAATAACTGCCTCTGAATAGTTAAAATTATTCTCCTTTAAAAAATCAGGTATATCGTTGATGCGAATATCCGAACAAGGGAAAAGAAACTTTTCGTTTTTGTGTTTCTTGATTATCTCCAGCAGGTCTTTGGTATCTCTAAGGCCTGAGAAAATTTTTCTCTTCCTTATAACAATGTACTTCTGAAGATAGTAGGCGGTCTGCTCATTGATACAGAAATACTTCATATCTGCAGGCATCTCAATTTTCAATTCCCTGCAGATTTGAAAAAAATGGTCCACAGCATTTCTGCTTGTGAAGATGATAGCCGTATGGGCGAGAATATCTACTTTCTGCTTTCTGAACTCCTTGATATCTACAGGCTCCACCTGTATAAATTGCCTGAAGTCAATTTTTAAATTGTACTTCTCAGCAAGTTTGAGGTATGGAGAATTGGGATCAGATGGTGCTTCTTGAGAGACCAGGATGCTTTTAACCTTACTCATCCTGTCATTCATAGTTTCAGTCATAACTACACTAAATCAGTTTTCTTCCTAAGAATTTAAGACCTTAACGAGGATAACAATCGGTATTAATTCCGAAGCGCAAAGGTAGGAAAATAAATGAAAAAATCTGAACGTGGATCGTCTCATTAATTTTAATCCAACAACCGCTATCCAAAAAAATAGAATAAAAACAATAGCACTTAGCAAAAAACTATAGGCTTCCAGGCTTTGAATTTCAAAAACAAAATAGCATAGACACCCCAACCCCGAAATGATACTCATAAAAAATATAAGCCGCACATAGTTATAAAACTGTGCGGTGGGAGCTTCACGAAAGTCAAATAACCTCGCAAGACCTAATACTAATAATAACTTAACCAAAAGAATGATAAGAATTATTCCAGAAAGTTTAAGCCATTGCAAAAAGCTTTGCCCTAATGAATTTACAGCAAACGATTCAGCTATTGGAATTAGGTTAGCCCCAAAATGGAAAATGGTAAGCAAAACAAAACCTGCTACCAGGCTACTCAATAAATAATAAAGGATGTTTACACTGGCGGATATCCGACTATTCAACAGCGTGTCTTCGCGCTCCTGAATGGAGAACAACCTTACAAAATTCAAGTAATCAAATGTAAGGCGGGGGTTGGTTCTGAGTAAAATAATAAAGAATATCAGAAGGAAGATCGAAGCGATGATGGAGAAATCCAGATAAAAGTCTGAACTACGAACAGAGTTGCTTAAATCAGCGCGCAACTCCGGTGGAGAAACTACATACGTTTGTAACCACGATAACCCCTTGCTGTTATAAACACTTAATAGCCACGGCTCTGGCACTTTGGCCCTGAGGCTATCTATATCTAATAAAATTTTTTTGCTGTCCGATGCAATTTGCTGATAATTGAGATAGACAGAGAAAGATCTTGCTCCTTCAATTTGAATCTGACTCCCTTTGCTGTATCGCCCAGGATCAACTTCAAAATAAATAGTATGATCTTTAAGATGAGCTTTGGGTTCATAATTTTCAAATTGACCGTCAGCGAATACCTTCCAGTCTTTTTGTAAATCCGTAACTACAGGATGCTCAACAAGAGGCTGAGCAAACCCCATTAAGGTGCTTAAAAAAATAAATACAAAGAGAAGTGACCTCACCTGAAAAATTCAAAAAATCTTTGCAAAGATTATCAATATTAATGAGTTAAGTAAACCAACAGGTTCTTTCTACCTTTGTAGCTCATCAATTTACTGGTTAATGCCCGGACTTTACTTCCATATTCCTTTCTGTAAACAGGCATGCCATTATTGCGATTTTCATTTTTCTACCAATCTCAACCGAACGAACGAGATGATAGATGATATGATTAAGGAACTCACTTTGCAAAAGGACTACCTCGATAATAAAAGACTGACAAGTATCTACTTTGGCGGAGGCACTCCCTCCCTGCTGCACGCTAATCATTTTAAAAAAATATTTGATGCAGTTCATAGTATTTATCAGCTCGACCCTACTTGTGAGATTACGCTGGAAGCCAACCCTGATGATCTTACAGTCGCTCAGCTAGAAGTGTTTTTCAAAGCAGGAATTAATCGATTAAGCATTGGCATCCAATCCTTTGATGATGAAATTCTGAGATTTATGAACAGAGCTCATGATAGCAAAATGGCTATTGAAGCCCTCGAAAATGTTAGAAAAACAGGCTTTAAAAACTTTAGCCTAGATTTGATTTATGCCATTCCCGGCCAGAATACTGAACAATTAAAGACCAATATTGAATTGGCTTTACAATTTTCTCCCGACCATATATCAGCGTACGGTCTTACCATCGAGCCCAAAACAGTCTTTGGAAATTGGGCTTCAAAAAAAAAATTAACCCCCGTTGATGAGCGTATTAATGCTGATCAGTTTGAAGTAATTAGCAATGAACTTACAACACGAGGATATGAACATTATGAAATATCCAATTACTGTAAGCCGGGATACTATTCAAAACACAACAGTAGTTATTGGAAGCAAACACCTTATCTGGGCATTGGACCCAGCGCGCACTCTTATAACAAAGTAAGCCGACAGCATAACATCAACAATAATGCAGCCTATATAAAAGCCATCGCCAACAACGAAGTGCCCTTTCAACTGGAAACACTTACTGCCGAAAACAAAATCAATGAATATGTATTCACAACTTTAAGAACAATGTGGGGTTGTGACCTGGATTCACTTCGGAAGGAATATCAACACGATTTACTACAGCAAAACGAAGCTTATATCAGTAAGTTGATTGAAAAGAATTTGGCTACCCTAGATAAAAATATCCTAAAGCTGACTAAAGAGGGGAAACTGCTAGCCGATCAGATTGCTTTGGATCTTATGGTGTGACCATAAATTTCCTAATTAGCCCTTAATACTATACCAACTAAAATAGTTAATTTTCGGAGCACAAGCCTATTTATGACCAAAGAAGAAAAACAGGTGTACATGCTTCTAAAGACTGTGATTTTCAGTTATCACGGCCTAGATGAGGATGAAAAGAAAAACCTGGAGCAAACTGCAGAAAAGCTTGAAGCCAACGATGAGCTTAAATGGGCTTTGGATTTTATAGCCGAAGATTTTATTACCGCTTTTGAAAGAGCACGCTCCTACCTCAATGACATCATCGGAGATTATCCAAAAGATGATCGCATCAATCTCATTAATATGGTATGGGAAGCCAACAACCTTAAAGGATATGTTACAGAAATGGAGGCTACCGCTATGCTTAAGCTTGCCAAAGACTGGAACGTTGAAAAAGAGTTAATTGCACTTGTACTCAAATAGCCTACAAAGACATCATGTCTTTAAACTTGGCTGCCTGCCTGCGACTTACTTCTACTTTATCTCCTCCTTTTAATTTCACCATCAGCCCTCCATTAAACCAAGGCTCAATACTTTCAACCCAACTAAGATTGATAATGTGCTTGCGACTTGCTCTGAAGAAAGCACGTTCATCCAATTTTTCATCCAAGGCATTCAGCGACTTGTGAATCATCGGGCGGTTGTTATCAAAGTACACTTTGATGTAATTTCCATCGGATTCAAATAACCTTATGTTGGTCAGGCTTACAAACCAGCAGCGGTCTCCGTCTTTCACAAAGACCTGATCATCCAGACCCAGTTTTTTATCTTTCGATCTGCCGCCTCTGCTTTTTTCCTTTTCGTTTACTTTCTGAACTGCTTCGGACAACCGTTCCGGATGGATAGGTTTGAGCACATAGTCCAGCGCATTTACTTCAAACGCCTTCAGCGCAAACTCGTCATAAGCTGTGGTAAAAACTACCAAAGGCGCTGAGTCAAGCGATTCCAATAATTGAAAGCCTGTTCTTCCTGGCATTTGTATGTCCAGGAATAATAAATCGGGATTGAGCTCATTTACCATTTGCTCTGCTTCGTCAGCATTCATCGCCTCTCCAACTACTTCTATCGAAGGATGATCTTCCAGCAACTTTATTAGCTCTTTCCTCGCTAATCTTTCGTCATCAACAATCAGTGCTCTCATATTGAATTTATCTGTGGGATTCTTATTTCTGTGAGTACAAAACTATCGTTTTCTGTTAATATTCTAAAAGTGGCTGACTTTCCGTAAACAAGTTTTAATCGCTGCTTGGTATTTTCAAGTCCCAAACCGCCTGTAGTCCTTTTTACACCATTTATGTATTGTCCACTGTTCCTGATTTGAATACTGAGCACATTATTTTCAACAACAGTTTTGATCTGAATAAGCCCGCCTTCTGTTAACCGAGAAATTCCATGTTTAATTCCATTCTCCACAAGAGTCTGAATCATCAGGGGAGGCACCAAAAAATCCTTGGAATTGGGGTCGATAATAAACTCAGTTCGCAATCGCTCTTCAAATCGAATACTCTCCAACCCAAGGTAATCCTTCACTACCTTCAATTCGTCTTTGAATCTTGTTAGGGTTCGTTTGTCTGCTACAAGCGAATTGCGAAGGATACTTGAAAGCTGATTGATGGCCAACTTTGATTTGGTCGGATTTTCGTCCACCAAAGCCCTCACGCTGTTCAACGCATTAAAAATAAAGTGAGGATTGAGTTGAGACTTCAGGTTGTTCAATTCGATCTCCCTAGCATACGCTTCCAGTTTTAATGACTTACTGTAGCGTTCAAAATAATTATATATAAAATAGAGTGCCGACCAGATAAAGAAGATGATGGCATAATAAAATGAAAGACCAAAAATATTCTGCAGATCGAACGCTACCTCTTTGCTGAACAAACGCAATGGTAAAGAAATGGGAATTCTCAGAAAATACATGATGAGTCCCATGGCAAACACACTCATGATAACCTTAGGTATAAGGCGTGTCATACCAAGATTGAGCCACCTCCACTTATTGATATAGTAACGAAAGCCATGAGAAACCAGTAAACAAAACACAGCTTCGTAAGCAAGGAAAATAATTCTTTGTGTACTCACGCCCAATCCGCCAGCTGCGATAAAGCTGGCAATAATTTGCACTCCGGCATAGAGTGTCCATCCCCCCAGTTGCAAACTCCAATATAGTTTTTGCTTGTTAAGCATGATAAAACCCTCCCTCTAAATTACTGAATTGAAAAATCACAATGACCGTTCTTTGATAAACGGTGCTATTTCAACTCCATTTTAAGGTATTTACCCGTATACCCTGCAGGATTATTGGCTACTTCTTCTGGTGTTCCTAATGCTATTATCTGCCCTCCCTTTTCTCCACCTTCCGGCCCGAGATCCACAATGTAATCTGCGGATTTGATCACATCCATATTGTGCTCAATGATTAAAACGGTATTGCCTTTATCTACTAATTTTTGCAATACGTCCAGCAGGTGACTGATGTCTTGAAAGTGAAGACCTGTAGTAGGTTCATCTAAAATGTAAAATGTTTTTCCGGTATCTCTTTTAGAAAGTTCTGTGGCTAACTTCACCCGTTGCGCTTCGCCTCCTGAAAGTGTTGTTGCATGCTGACCAAGAGAAATATATCCTAATCCTACTTCACTTAAAGTTTGAATCTTTCTAAGAATACGAGGTTGATTTTCAAAAAATGCAACCGCTTCTTCTACCGTCATGTCCAATACATCAGAAATAGATTTTCCTTTGAATCTGACCTCCAATGTTTCTCTGTTGTACCTTCTTCCTTTACAGGTGTCGCACGGCACATGAATATCAGGAAGAAATTCCATTTCGATCAATCGCAAACCTGCTCCTTCACAAGTTTCGCATCTGCCCCCTTTCACGTTGAATGAAAACCTCCCCGGCTTATATCCACGGATTTTTGCTTCAGGAAGTTGCGCAAATAGATCCCTGATATCTGTAAACACACCAGTATAAGTGGCAGGGTTTGATCTTGGTGTTCTTCCAATCGGGGATTGATCCACTTCAATCACTTTGTCGAGATGTTCTAACCCTTCTACTTTTTGGAAGGGCAATGGGTTTGTTCTTGACCGGTAAAAGTGTGTATTTAAAATTGGGAAAAGCGTATCGTGTATCAACGTAGATTTACCGCTTCCCGAAACTCCTGTAATGCATGTGAGTGTGCCTAGTGGAATTTTCAGATCTACATTTTTTAAGTTATTGCCTCTTGCGCCAGATAACGACAACTTATTACCGGTGAGTTTTCTCCTCTCCTTACCGTAATCAATTTTTAGTTTGCCTTTTAAATATTGAGCTGTTGTACTATTGGTTTTCAAAAAGGTTTTAGGGTCTCCTTCTGCCACCACGCTTCCCCCATGACGTCCCGCTCCCGGACCTATATCAATAATATAATCGCACTCGAGCATCATCTCCTTATCATGTTCTACCACAATTACAGAATTACCTAAATCACGGAGATCCTTTAATGCCTTAATTAATTTTACATTGTCGCGGGCATGAAGACCAATACTTGGCTCATCTAAAATGTATAACACACCCACCAGTTGAGTGCCAATCTGCGTAGCCAATCTAATGCGCTGCGCTTCACCACCGCTAAGCGTTCGCAACGGCCTGTTGAGGCTAAGGTAATCCAAACCTACATCAAGCAAAAAGCCAATGCGTTTACGGATTTCTTTCAGTACTTCTGTTGCAATTACATTTTGCTTATCACTCAGTCTGCTCTCCAATCCATCAAACCATTTTTTCAGCGCGTTGATATCCAACCTTGCTAGCTGTGCTATATTGGTATTGTCAATCAAAAAGTGCAGTGATTCTTTTTTGAGTCGGGCTCCATCACACTCCGGACAAATTTTCACAACTGTAAAGTCATCTACCCACTTGCGTATGGCTTCGGAACCTTCCTCTTTTTGCTTTTGAAGAAAATTGATAATTCCCTCAAACTTGGTATTCCACTCTGTTCCTGGATATTTTACAGACGCCACCGCTACTGGTACATCGTCACCATACATTAATACCTTTAAAACATCTTTTGGAATATCCTTTATAGGTGTAGAAAGGGTCAGCTTATTGCGCTTGAGCAGCGCCTCTACTTTTTTAAAAATCCAGATGTCGCGGTACTCTCCAAGCGGCAGGATACCCCCTCTGCTAATGCTTAATTTTTTGTCCGGAATAATTGACTCTTCCGTAATCTCCTCAATCTGCCCCAAGCCATTACAAACTGTACACGCTCCATAAGGAGAGTTGAAGGAAAAATTATTAGGCGCAGGCTCATCATAAGACAACCCGGTTTTCGGATCCATCAGGTATTTTGAATAATGATGGGCCGTACCGTTCTCCTCAATTGCTATCAAAACTCCTTTCCCCTCTTTTAAAGCAGTATTTACAGACTGTGCAATGCGATGACGATCTTTATTGTCTACAACGATCCTATCAATGACAATTTCAATATCATGGATCTTAAATCGATCGACCTGCATTTTAGGTTTAATCTCCTGAATCTCTCCGTCAATGCGCACTTTTGAATAACCACTTTTCCTTATCTGCACAAACAATTCCCGATAATGGCCCTTTCGGCCTTTCACGACAGGGGCCAGCAAACTCAATTTTTTGCCTTTAAAAGTGTTAATCAGTGCGTCCAAAATCTGATCCTCCGACTGGCGGATCATTTTATCACCAGAGAGATAAGAGAATGCTTCGCCTGCACGGGCATACAAGAGGCGCATGAAATCATAAATTTCAGTAACCGTTCCCACCGTTGAGCGTGGATTTCGGGAAGTAGTTTTCTGTTCAATGGAGATAACGGGACTTAATCCATTGATTTTATCCACATCAGGCCGCTCCAGGTTGCCTATAAAGCTGCGTGCATAGGCGGAAAAACTTTCCATGTACCTGCGTTGCCCTTCTGCATAGATAGTGTCAAAAGCCAAAGATGACTTCCCACTCCCACTTATTCCCGTAATTACGATGAGCTTATTCCGAGGAAAAGTAAGGCTTATGTTTTTTAAGTTATGCTCCCTGGCACCAATGATTTGAATGGTTTCGAGGTCAGTTAACTTGGAATTCTTTTTTTGAGCTGAAGATCGGGCCATTAAGGGGTTTCACAAATGAGGATGCAATTAACCTAAAAAAATCTAATGATTTTTTTACACTGCGTTCTGATGATTGAAAATGAAACACATGCAGATATTTATTTGAAATAAGTTTTCATTTTCAATATCAGGGTTAATCCTGATATTCCTGACGAATCGTCAGAAATCGTCACCCGCAGGGCAAAATTGACAATTTTAGGATTAATACTACAATTATGAATAGGAAAAGGTTTATCGGAGATATGTAGTTATTTATATACTACAAGGGGAAAGTCGTTACCAAATGAATAGCCGGATGGGTATTGGGCTGTTCCCTTCAGTTGTTCCGAAAGTTCAGGCACCTTGTTCTCAATATAAGTGCTCAACTCCCGCACTGTTAGTTTTTTATCGCCATTGGTATCTGCTTTTCCATTGATCCCTTCTATTAAGGAATAAGTGAAAATACCGTGTCCAAGCTTTTCAAACTCGGAGGCGAATTGATCCGATCCCGTTGAGGTTATCCAAAAAGTACCCGTACTCCTGGCCAATTGGGCAATGGCCTTTTCTTCTGCCGCCCCTCGCACCGTTACCGTTTCCAGCGCACCTGCAGATTGACAAGCATCTAAAATAAAAACCTGCTTCTGCGCATTGATTGACTCCGCATATTCTTTTAACGATGAAGCTGCAATGGCCTTCTCCTTTAGCATCTCCTCGCGACCATATAGCTGTGTTACATCCGTAGGCACTACATAAAACTCATTGTCGGCTGCTGACTCTCCGGCCATTACACCGTGCCCTGCATAATAGACCACCAACATATCCTGCTCCAATGATTTCTTTTTTACATCATCCAGCGCTGCAAGAATATTTGACTTATTCGCCTTTTCATTTCTTATGTTGTAAGGAACAATAGCCTTAAAAATTCCAGATGAAGATTTCTTTATGCTGCTCTCCACTCCGTTGGCATCTGCCTCCGCATAATTCAAATTGTATTTGGGATTTTTATACTTATTGATTCCTATAGTAATCAGGTAAAGCGTAGGCTTTTCCTCTGTTGCTCCTTTGTATAAAATAGTGAATTTTGCTTTTTCGGCATCAATGCCGTTTTTGCTTCCCGCATTAACATAGAAAAAATTCTCTTCGCCAAACGATGTCGACAAGCTTAAGTCAAAGGTGTAAGTAGTAGCACCAGTGCCTGGCACCGACTTCATCAATTTTGCGTTTTGGTAAAGTCTTACCTCGGTTACTTCATCTGCATTCCCAGTTACTTCAACTGTCACGGAAGAGTTTTTTTGACTTGCTGTTATCGTAGAATTATCAGCGTAGGGCTTTGCGTTGATACTTTTTATTGCCAGTACAGGAACTTTAGCAACCGCATCATCCACATCAAAACTGGCCATCGCAGTTGACTCTTCATTGAGCACTGCATTAAAAAGGCGGGGCGTAAATCCTTTTTCCATCGAACTTTCCAGTGTTGTCCGCTGTAAAGTCAATCGGGTGGTCCAAAATACTTTTGAAAGAGCATCAGCTGTTCCATCTACACGACCATCTTTAGCAACCACAGCATAATCATCATTACTATCTGAATAGAAATAAGCGATGATTGAGTTTGATTTTAAGTCATAAATCTGGTTGATGTTATTTCCTGATGCATTGAGAAAAAATGTTTCATTCTCCCGATCCAAAGGAAATATATTAAATGAGCCAACTCCCATTCCCGGATACCCGGAAAACTTCCACCTGTCTGATTTGGTAGTGAATACTGAACTTCCTGATTTGGCATCATATACATTGAATGATCGGGATGCGGTCAGGGCAAGTAGTTTATTATTAGTAAAGATTCCTCCATTGGCAGTAATGGTGGCAATAAAGAATTCTGATTCCAGACTCTTTGTCAACTCATAAGTATTTGCATCCCACACTTGCACAATCGATTTCGTTCCCAGATAATTCAATCCTGAAATAATAAGATGATCCCCAGACTCATCATATGTCGCCATGGTAAAGGTGCCCCCAGGAGACTCACTAATTTCTTCCCCTGTAACCAGATCATATTGTTTCAATGGGTTGTTGCTTTTCAAAAATGACATCACACCTACCAAAATCTTTTTACCATCGGGGTGGAAGGCGAGAGCACTCACATGGTGTTTTTTATATTGTGTTGCAAAGGTTTGCTTTTGAGCCGTCAAATCAATCACTGCTACATAACCTTCCTTTTGGCCAATGGCCATCAAATTGTGCTTTCCGGAGAAAGTCGTTTTAGTGGCTTCAGCCTCCAGTGGATATTGGCTTATTTCACTCTCCGTCTTAAGGTCGATTACTCTTACTACTGTATTTTCGACCAGGACGAGTTGCTGATTGGATGACAGCTGGACATCAAAAAGATTCTCGTAAGGCGCTTTAAATTTTTTGGTAAACCGCCCGATCGTCACATCAAATACTTTTACGGTCTTATCCTCATACAGAAATGCGATGATTTTGCCATCAGGAGAAACAGCCATACCCTTCTGCTTCGATTGTATAGCGGGCAGATCATAACCCAACCGCAATAAATCTACCTCCTGAGCCAAGGCACCCAAGTAACTGGTAGTTAAGAAGAATAGAAGGATGATTCGTCTCATAGCTATATATATTATGACTCCAGTCTACCTATACAGTTATTATGCCACCGAACATCAAAAGGTAAATGGCCAGTTCCATCAAAAAATAATCGTTTTTTGATTGTTATTGCAAATTAGCCACAGGTCATTAAATTTGCAGTCCCTTTAGAATTCTAAATAGCAATTAAGCCATTTTAGTTCTGAAATCAAGCGGGAATAGCTCAGTTGGTAGAGCACGACCTTGCCAAGGTCGGGGTCGCGAGTTCGAGTCTCGTTTCCCGCTCAGAAACAAAAAAGCCCCTCTCTGATGAGAGAAGGGGCTTTGTTTTTAGTACCCAATACCCGAGTGGTGGAATTGGTAGACACGCAGGACTTAAAATCCTGTGGCTAGTAATAGCTGTACGGGTTCAACTCCCGTCTCGGGTACTTTCATTAGTTCACATTAATCTCAAACTCGATATCCAAATCACTTTCTCCGGTATCAGAACCGGAGGTTGATGTTTTCAGATCAGGTTGATGTTTTAAAACTATACGAAACGTGCCCGAGCTGGCTGCCGCTCCCGCTGTCCAACTGGTAACAATACCTATTGGTAAACCACCCTCATCTTCATCTTCGTAGTTTACTGCATCAGCCCTGTTATCAATATTTCCATTTCCTGATGGGTCTGAAAATACATCCCCTGTCCAGGCAAAGAAGAACATATGCTCGTCACCTTCTTCTTCCACCTCTTCAGTGATGTTATATTCCGGTGAGGTCACTTCTGCCAGCTCGTTGATCAAACTTAGGGAAAGGGTGTAATTTACCCCAGCGGTAAGATTAATTGCTCCATCCACTGCTATGTCCTGTACTCCTTCTCCATCTGGATCAGTAGCCGTTGCAGTTACAACTGTGCCTCCTCCTACAGGAGTAAAAGTGAGTGTGGCCTTAGTGATTAGTTCAGGAGTGTCTTCTTTTTGAGGATCATCTGATTCACAACCTGCAATCAAAAGGCCTAACATTAATACCAAAAATTGAAACTTAATTGATTTAAAATATTGTGTCATTTTATTTTCTGTTTTTTAATTTTTTAAAAATTACATTTTAGGGAGATCAAAAAATTCCTTCCCAGATCATCCGCATAATAGCGGAATCGGTTGGTGTATTCCCGGTATGATGTGTTGAGCACATTCTCAGCTGCCAACCTGATATCATACCGTACCTTTTCTCTGTTGATAGAAAAACCTGTGCTTAAATTCAAAAGTGCATATCCATCAGGAGCTTCCATGAAATCAAAAATCGTATTATCGTTGGTAAATAAATCTATATTTTGTTCTGCGGCCTCCTGAATCTGACGTGGAGTGATCACTCTTGGAGCTCTACCCTGACGAGCAACATACTTTACCCTGGATTCAATGAAGAACCGTTTGATTTTATATTGATTAGGTTCTTCAAAACGGATTGTCAAATCATATTTGTTGGATGGAATGAATACCAACTTATCATTGTTGGTCACGTCAGATGCCCGTATTAGAGATACCTGAGGTGTCACCTTAACTTGCCTGGTCAGGTTCCAAACCGCCATCAAATCTGCGCCCACAAAAAATGCATCCGTTTGAGTATATCTAAAATAAGGATAAGTTCCCCGTAGGTTTTGTGTAATACCTGTCGGTTTCAAGTAAATGTAGTTGAAGATATAGTTGGCAAAGCCGCTTAACTCCAACTGAAAGTTGCGCCATTGTCTCTTATAGGTACTCACTCCTTTCAGTGCTCTTTCTATACTAAATGGAACATTATCAATATCCATCACTTCATTGGTGGAATCATTGAGCAACAACCCATATTCTATGGCCGCTGCACTTTGATGAGTACCCAAACTATACAATTCTGCTACGTGAGGAGGTCGCCATGAACTACTAAGATTAATAGCCAAGGTTTGATTCGGATCAATTTGTTTTGTAGCGCCAGTTGTTACACTAACGTTGCCGAACGTTAGCGATTCATTATAACTGGCATTTTTAAAATCGAAACCTTTAGCATTATAATACCTGTAATCATATCGCCCACCGACATCGAAAACCCAGTCATTGCGAACAAACTTAGCGACACCGAAAACTCCACCGGAAAAATTCCTGTAGTTGGGAATAAACGGTATGCGTTGCGTGCCGAAAATGTTATCGTTGTTTTGATACATCCCATTCACTCCAATGCAAAGTCCATTGATAGCTTCGTGGGGAGTCTCCCACTCCAACTCAACAGTGTGTGTATTCAGCTGTAAGTCTATGCTAGGTACTCCTGCCAGGGCTCCCCTACGAATATCAAACTCCTGACGGTTATTGTTTTGGAATCCATACTGCACCCTCCAGTCTCCATTGTCATTTTGCTTATGTGCGCTGACTTTTACCAGATTATGACTTACTTTTTGTCTTGGCTCTCCGATATCATAGCTGAAATCTTCCGTTGACTGTGGTGGTTCTCTTTCCATGGCAGCAATCAAATCATCAAGGTTGCTTATGGCAACTCCTCTTAGAATTCCTAAATCGGTTCTAAAGTGGCTGACAAAAACCTCAAAACCTTTTTGCTCATCATGATAACCAACAGCTCCCGAAAAATTCAATTCCTTAATGCCCGTATTCGTCAGTGAATAGTCAGGTGTATGAAAATCTCCAGACCGCTTACCAGTACCTTGCATTCGCCATCCCCAACCTTTATGGTTTTTTATTCCTCCTTCCAACAAACCAGACACGGTGCCTGATCGACCATTACTTTGACCGATGAGATTCATCGTCCCTCCTATTCCTTCCATTTCAGGAAGTTCCGCTGGATTCACAATCACCACTCCGCCTAATGCATCTGTTCCGTATTTAATAGAAGATGCATCTTTCACCACCACGATATTCGAAGCAATAAAAGGATCAATTTCTGGTGCGTGCTCCGACCCCCACTGCTGGCCTTCTTGTCTGATTCCATGATTAAGAATTAGCACCCTCTGGCTATGCACCCCATGAATTACAGGCTTAAATATTCCAGGACCTGCCTGAATCGAATTTACACCTGAAACTTCCTTCAATGACTCCCCTAAAGTTTTTCCGGCAGTCTCTGCCAACTTTTCTCCACTCAGCACAGCATAATTTTGTGTTGTTTCAAGGTGAGCCACTTTCTCCTCCACCAATATTTCGTGAAGAGTTTGCACATCAGGCTGTAACCGTATTATTTTTTCAGCACGCCCATTAATAGAAATTTCAAATACTTGTTCCTGGTAGCCAAGAAATTGTACCGTTACCTGATAGCTACCGGCACATATTTCCTTCAGCTCAAAGTTTCCTTCAATATCAGAAACCATTCCTTTGCTCGTTGGATTCAGGATAATAGCAGCTCCAATCAAGGGATTATCTTGCTCATCAAGTATTTGGCCAGAGAACACACCCGTACATCTCGTTTGAGAGAAGCCAAGCGTGTGCAACAGCGTTAACACTACAATAAGTGCTACAAAATTTTTCACGGTTTATAAAATTCAAAAAGAGTAAACATATCCTGAAAAAAAATTCAGGAATGCAAAATTGTTTGTTGGGAGATCAACTAAACAACAGGGGGAGCCCTTGAGGGAAGGTGTGAAAATGTTCCGCCAACTATAGCCGCATCAATTTCACAACTAGGCAATTCCAAAGAAATAGTGAAATAATCAGCAGGTCTTATGCTGGCAAAATGGAATGATTCCAATGACAACTGACATAGATCACATTTCTTATTAGCTACAATGTGAGACTTGTGTTCACAGCCCTGATCAGTTTTATTATGGTAAATGCTTTGGTGGCAACCATTGGTCTCATTAACAGCAGAGTGTAGTTCTTTTTGATTCTCAGTATTGTGAAGGAGGGCATGTAATGAACTGACTTCAACTGTACCCACTAAATATATAACCAACAAAAAGAGAACAATGCAGGCCGCAAAACCGCTTTTATCTCTATTGTTATGTGTGAATCTCAAAAAACGCACTGGCTATAATTTTACTAATTTCAAACAAAAGTAGAGGCTGAGTCTATTACTTGCAACCGCATTGCATGTAAGACGGCTATTTTTGTTTATCAATGGTGCATGAACGTACATACGATGAAAATTAGAGGCAAAACAATTGATCAGGAAACGCGCTGTATTCACTATCATACTCCCAAAGATGTAATTGCCATTAAATTCAAATGTTGTCAACAGTACTACCCCTGCTATCAATGCCATGAAGAGGAGGTCGATCATTCTTCAGAAGTATGGTCAGCGGGTGAATTTGACACTAAAGCCATATTGTGTGGTGTTTGCAAAACCGAACTCACCATTCGCGAGTACATGGCAAGCAATGACACCTGTCCACATTGTAAATCACTATTCAATCCTAACTGCTCGAGACACTATCATCTCTACTTTGACACCGTATAAATCATAGTTCAGCTTATACTATTGTTGACTAGGTCTTACTAAACGTATTAAGTGTAATACTACTATTCGTATTAGCAATAACCATGGTAAGCCATGAAATAACGTATCAAACCAGTCCATAGGTTTCATTCCCACAGCACCCCCGATAATCCATTTTAATTTTCCCCAAATATGTGGCTCCGGAAAAAAGGGAGCTAAGCCAAGCGTAAGGCAAAAAAGAATGACTGTTTTCCAATCATTAAAAATTTTCATTTCTATTATTTAGAATATGTATCTGAGTTAAACTTCTCTTCAGGTATTCACAATGGATCTACTCAAATGCAATAGGAACTATATCCAAAAATTCAGCACTTAATAGTCCAGATATTGTTGACTTATTTTTGAAGGGTTGTGGGACAAACGTAGTCAGTCAATGGTACTCCCACTTCGCCTAAAGCTTTTATTCCTCCTGCAACCTCAATGAAGTTATCCCATCCACGGGATTTCAATATGGATGCTGCAACCATAGATCGATAACCAGTTGCGCAATGCATATAGAATTTTTCTTCTTTAGGAAACTCAGCCAGGTGCTCATTAATAAAATCAAGCGGTAAACTAATTGCTCCATCTACGTGCTCTGCCACAAATTCAGTTGGCCTTCGAACGTCAATTACTTTTGCTTTTTCGTTCTTTGCCCGCTTTATATACTCTTCAGCTGAGATGGATTCGATACTATCTATTTCTTTTCCTGATTTTACCCAGGATTGAAATCCTCCTTTTAAGAATCCTATCGAATTGTCATAACCAACTCTTGCCAATCTGGTGACTACTTCTTCTTCACGTCCATCTGCTGCAACGATCAACAAAGGTTGATCAACACCAGGGATCAGTGCACCTACCCAAGGCGCAAAACTTCCATCGATTCCAATGTTTATTGAGTTGGGTATAAATCCCTTAGCAAAAACCTGAGCCGCACGTGTATCTAAAACAAGTGCCCCGATTTCATTGGCCGCTACTTCAAATTCTTCCGGAGACAACTCCCTAAGTCCTTGTCTCATCACATTATCTATGCTTTCATATCCCTCCTTATTCAACCTTACATTTTCAGGAAAATAAGCGGGAGGTGGCAATAAACCATCTGTTACTTCTTTCACAAACTCTTCTTTGGTCATATCGGCACGCAGCGCATAATTCATTTTTTTCTGATTACCCAACGTGTCTACCGTTTCCTTCATCATGTTTTTCCCGCAGGCGGAACCGGCTCCGTGTGCAGGATACACAGTAACATCATCTGCCAATGGCATGATTTTATTGCGAAGAGAATCAAACAACATTCCGGCCAATTCCTCTTGTGTCATATGAGCAGCTTTTTGTGCCAAATCTGGTCTTCCCACATCTCCAAGAAAAAGTGTATCGCCAGAAAAAATCGCGTGATCTTTTCCATTTTCATCCTTTAACAAATAGGTGGTAGACTCAGTGGTATGACCTGGGGTATGCAATACTTTAATGGTCACTTTCCCAACTTTTATCTCCTCTCCATCTTTAGCTATATGACAGTCAAACTTTGGAGAAGCTGTAGGCCCGTAAACTATAGTTGCTCCGGTCTTCTTTGCTAAGTCGATATGACCAGAAACAAAATCGGCATGGAAGTGAGTTTCTAAAATATACTTAATTGTAGCATTGTTCTTTTTTGCTCGATCAACATACGGAGATGTTTCTCTTAACGGATCAATGATTGCTACCTCTCCTTCAGACTCAATGTAGTACGCTCCCTGCGCCAGACACCCTGTATATATTTGCTCTACTTGCATAATTCTCTTTTAAGTTACTCATTTACAAAAATCGGCACAATCAGCTCCAAAAACAGTGATTTTAGTCACATTGCCAATTCTTAATTTAAAGATGGATAATCCATTCAAAACAGCCAACCCCAATTGTTCTTAACTGGTTCCACAGTAAGGTGGATATTTAGTGCCTATTTCAACCCTTCAGTAAAATGTTTTCTCTCCTTAGATTGGCTGAATTTATCCTCGTTAAAATCTTTTGACCCCCCTTTTGAAATGGAGAGAGAGACCCAGCCATCTCCTTTTACTTGCTTGCCAACAAACATTATTTGACCAACATGTGAAGCGTAATGAGCCAGTTGCCTTTGAATGGCTTCGACCACTGTTTGCCCTTCATTCCTGATGTAAATGATCTTTTCGATGTCCTCGGGTTTTAATTCCTCCAGCGTAGAAAGCAAACAAGTCCACCCTTTATTCCAGGCATCTATCATACTCTGCTTATCCGAATATCCTGTTTCAAATTCAGCCTCTCTGTCCCGCCATGGTTTTTCCCCATCGCTGGTAAGAAAATCTGTCCAGCGTGATAGCATATTTCCTGATAAGTGATGCACAATTAATGCAATACTATTACTTGCTTCGTTGGGCCGCCATTGCAACTCCTCAACCGAAAGTTGATCAAAGGTTTTGTCTCCCAACCCCTTGTAATACCTAAACAACTTTATAGCGCTTTGTAAAAAATTCTGATTAACTGATGTCATTTAGGCCGAATTTAGTACCTCTTCGTACTCTTTTTTCAACTCCTTGGCATGCGCTTTATTCTTAGATAATTTGACATGCTTAGGCACTCCTTTCAAATCCCAAATTAAGCCCAGCCAAGAAAGTACCTTGAGGGTATACCACGTAATATCAATCTCCCACCAAAAAAATCCCTGACGCGATGCCACTTCATAATAATGGTGGTTGTTGTGCCATCCCTCTCCAAGTGTAAGTAATGCTAACCATAAACTGTTTTTGGATTCATCACCAGTTTCATAACGCTGCTTGCCAAACTTGTGCATGATGGAGTTGATAGAAAAAGTGCCATGGTATAAAATAACTGTACTTAGAAAGAATCCAATAAATAATGTAGAAAGACCTGCAGACGTAAACATCGTAAGTATACTTCCTCCATTTACAATTCCGCCCAAGGCTGTAACTAAAACAGCCAGTGTAACAGGTGGCACGAGATAATGCTTATTCAACCATACCAACTCCGGGTACTTGGCATAGTCACCAATAACTTTGTAATCAGTTTCTTTAAAGTCCGGACCTACAATCCAACCCACATGAGAATACCAAAATCCATAAATTTTCATGGAATGTGGATCTGCTGGCGTATCGCTATGACGGTGGTGATGACGATGATGTGCTGCCCACCACAACGCTCCTTTTTGCGCAGAAGTCTGTGCCATAAACGCTATCACAAATTGAAACCAGCGCGAAGTGTTGTACGATTTATGCGCAAAGTACCGGTGATATCCTCCAGTAACCCAAAACATACGGAAGATGTATAAAAATATACATACCATCCAGTCAAAAAGAGTAGCCCCTGTCCAGATGGCAGCCAAAGGGAGTAAGTGAATAATCAAAAAAGCAATTTCCTGCTTCAGGATTGGTTTTCTTCTTACTTCAGGAGTAACTGTGGTTTCCATTATATGATAAACAAAAGTGAGCTGTAAAAATTCAAAAAACTTTGAGTAACAAAGTTATTGTCTTTTGTGCCGGTATTCAAACCATCAAATACCTGAAGTTTATCATACTAATGAAATCACCAAATCGTCAGTTCCTACCATTGTGGCTTCTTTCAGATGAATGGCCTTCACCTCACACGCCTCATTGGCCGTAATTGTTGTTTCCATTTTCATGGCTTCAATCACAAACAAAGGTTCATTCTTTTTCAACTTCTGCCCTTTTTTGACCAGTATTTTTGAAAGCAAACCTTGTAACGGAACCCCAATCTGCTTGGCATTACCCGGCTCCACTTTTACATGTTCTACTTTCTCAATCTTTACTGATTTGTCTTTTACGTCAATATTTCTTGTTTGGCCATTTACCTTGAAAAATACAGTTCTGATTCCCTCTTCGTTCACAGTACCAATGGAAAGCAATTCGATGATCACTTTCTTTCCCTCTCCAATCTCAACAATGGTTTCTTCGTGAAGCTCCATACCATAAAAGAAATTCAAAGTAGGAATGTTCATCACATCACCGTACTCAATTTGTTTCTTCAACATATCTTCAAAGACTTTTGGATACAGCTTCCATGAAAGAAAATCCACGAACTCAAGTTCTCTCCCAAAGCCCGGCTGAAATTTTTTCTGAAAGGCTGCAAATTCTCCTTTCATATCCACCGCATCGAGATGAGCATTTGGTCTGTCTTTGTAAGATTTCTTTCCTTTCAGTACAATTTTTTGAAGTTCCTTGGGAAAGCCTCCTGTAGGTTGTCCCAAATCTCCACGGAAAAATGCCTGAACTGACTCCGGAAAAGAAATGGTATCGCCTCTCTCCAATACATCTTCTTTTGTAAGTCCGTTGGAGACCATATACAATGCCATATCACCAACAACTTTTGAACTCGGTGTTACTTTAACAATGTCGCCAAATAACTCATTGACCTCAGCGTAACGTTGTTTGATTTCTTCAAATTTCTCAATAAGTCCAAGACCTCTGGCCTGCGGCCCCAGATTAGAATATTGTCCTCCTGGTATTTCATGATGGTACACATCGGCTGTTCCTGCTTTCAACCCAGACTCAAAAGGATAATAGTATTCCCTTACAATTTCCCAATAGTTTGAAAATTGGTTAAGCGAAGCAATGTCATATTTATTTTCTCTCTTCTGCCCTTTCATCATCTCCGCTATTGCATTGAAATTGGGTTGAGAAGTTAATCCAGACACACCACCCAGTGCTACATCTACAACATCTACACCTGCTTCAATGGCTTTTAAATAAGTAGCACTCTGTATGGAAGAAGTGTCATGCGTATGCAAATGAACAGGAAGGTTAGTAGCATCTTTTAATGCTGACACCAATTCTTTGGCAGCATAGGGCTTTAATAACCCTGTCATATCCTTGATGGCAAGAATATGAGCACCACTATCTTCTATCTGTTTGGCAAGCTTTACATAATAATCCAGTGTGTACTTCGTACGTGAAGGATCAAGAATATCACCGGTATAACAGATGGAAACTTCAGCCAGTCCCTTTGTCCTTTTGTTGACAAACTTAATGCAAGGCTCCATGTTCTTCAGCCAGTTGAGGGAATCAAAAATGCGGAACACATCAACACCCTCCTCCCATGATTTTTCCACAAAGGATTCAATCAGATTATCAGGGTAAGCGGTGTAACCCACACCATTGGATCCCCTGATAAGCATTTGCAGTAAAATGTTAGGAACCGCTTTTCTTAATTCGCGCAACCTTCTCCACGGGTTTTCAAGTAAAAAACGCATGCACACATCAAATGTAGCACCACCCCACACCTCCATACTAAACGTTTGGGGGTGATGATGCGCAAAGCTGGTGGCCACATCCAACATATCAATGGTACGCATTCGTGTAGCCAGCAACGATTGATGCGCATCGCGCAACGTGGTGTCTGTGTAGTGAATCTTTTTTTCCTTGAGCAACCACTCACTAAATTTTTGTGGTCCCAATTTGGTGAGTAAGTCTTTCGTTCCCTTAGGAGGAGCTGTATCCAGGTTATACTCAGGTATGAAAGGAGTGCGGAACAACTTGGTCTTGTCAACAAACCTTACGTCTGAATTTCCATTGACGGTAACATCCGCCAGGTATTTCACCACTTTGGTAGCCCTGTCCTGCTGACGAGTAAATGTAAAAAGCTCCTTGTGTTTTTGAATGAAGTTTACGGTCGCTTTTCCCGACTTGAAAACTTCATGATTAATAATGTTATCCAGAAAAGCAACGTTTGTTTTTACCCCGCGCGTTCTGAATTCACGAAGAGCACGGTGCATTTTTCTGCTCGCTCCATCCAACGTGCGTGAGTGCGCGGATACTTTTACAAGCATCGAATCAAAGAACGGACTGATTTCCACGCCCTGATATAAGCTACCCGCATCGAGACGAATACCGAAGCCACCCACACTTCTATAAGTAATAATAGTTCCGTAGTCCGGCTTGAAATCATTTTCTGGATCTTCCGTAGTGATCCTACACTGCATGGCATAGCCATTGGTTGATAAAGATTCCTGAGAAGGGATTTTTATTTGCTCATCCGAAAGCTTGTATCCACCAGCAATAAAAATTTGAGCTTTAATCAAATCAATTCCCGTTACCATTTCCGTAACGGTGTGCTCCACCTGAATGCGGGGATTAACCTCTATAAAGAAAATTTCTCCTTTCTTATCTACTAAAAACTCGACCGTCCCTACATTATCATACTTTACAGCCCTGGTAATCTTCAGTGCATATTCATACAATTTGTCAAGAACAGATTGTTTTAATCCAAAAGATGGCGCCACCTCCACCACTTTTTGAAATCTTCTTTGCACGGAACAATCTCTTTCAAATAAATGCACAGAGTTGCCGTGTTTGTCAGCAGCAATCTGAACTTCAATGTGCTTCGGCTCTTCAACAAATTTTTCAAGAAACACAGTACCATCACCAAAAGCATTTAAAGCTTCTCTTGTGCCTTCATTGTATGCATTTTCCAGCTCCTCCTCTGTTCGCACCACGCGCATTCCTCTTCCACCACCACCTGATGCGGCTTTAAGCATCACAGGGAATCCTATACGCTTTCCTTCCTTCACTGCAATTTTCGCTGATGTTAGCGCCACCTTGCTGCTTTCAATTAGAGGCAAGCCATTTTTTTCTGCAATTTTCTTTGCCGATATTTTGTCACCAAGCAAAGTCATTGATCTCGGATTGGGCCCCACCCAAATAATCCCATTCTCCTCGCATTTTTTGGCGAACTCCGCATTCTCCGAAAGGAATCCGTAACCAGGATGGATCGCGTCTACATTTTTATTTACCGCTACACGAATGATTTCATCGATGTCGAGATAGGGCTTGAGCGGATCTCCTTCCTTACCAATTTGATAACTTTCATCTGCTTTGTACCGGTGAAGCGAATATCTGTCTTCATGGGTATATACCGCTACTGTTCTAAGGCCAATTTCAACGCTTGCACGGAAGACCCGGATGGCTATCTCTCCACGATTGGCTACTAATATCTTTTTAATCTTCATTTGAGTAAGATACTAAAATGAAGATTCGAATAATAGAAGGGGTGAAAATATATTTTAAAATTAAAATGAATGATCAATACTGCTACCACTAATCTTTGCCGAAGGTTTTTCTCAACACAGATTCGTACAACTCAAGAAATGAGGCAGCGTCCATATCCTGATAGAAATATTCGTCTTCATCCTCCACACCAAAATCGATACAACAGGAATCTTTTCTTTTATGATACCAAACCCTTTTGCCTGTAGATGAAAAGAGTGCCACTTTCAAGCGCATCACGTGTCTCCTGCTTTTATTTATTAATCCTCCCAAAACTGGATTGTACCGATGCTCTATTTCTATTTTTAGTAATACCTCATCCGGGTTGGCTGAAATTGCAAGCAGCTCCTTCTTGTTCAATTTTTTAAACTTATTGAACGGATTCTCCCCTTTCCACTGAATATACCCTCCATCATTCATTTCCACTTCTGAAAAATTAAACAACTGGGTCAGCTCCTTTGACAGTGGCAATAGTAAGGTACGGTCATCAATACCTGGGTTAGCTGATTCTACCCTAAAGGAAATTATTTTGGCTGTTTTGTTAAAAGATTGCTTTTGAGCAAAACCAACCGAGCTAAAAATTATCAATAATAATATCAGCCCCGTCTTCTTCATTCTTTTTTCAGATGAGACAACAACTCATTCAGCTTTAACAGCGCCTCCACCGGGCTAATGGTATTAATATCAATTTTGCCCAGCATCTCTTCCATCTTCTTCAATTTAGGATCTACTTCAAACAGACCCATTTGGGCAGTGGGCTTGGGGAGTTCTTCCATCTTCTTTTTGGACTTATTCTTCTGCTTGTCCTTTTCGAGAAAATGAAGAATTTCATTGGCCCTGATCACAATTCTATTTGGCATTCCTGCCAATTGTGCCACGTGGATACCAAAACTGTGTTCACTACCGCCTTCTTTCAGCTTGCGCATGAAAATAATCTTTTCCCCAGTTTCTTTAACGGAAACATTAAAGTTTTTCACTCTCACCAGGTCCTCAGCCAATTGATTCAGCTCATGATAGTGTGTGGCGAAAAGGGTCTTGGGTTTAAACTCTTTGTGATTGTGCAAATACTCTACTATCGCCCAGGCAATAGAAACACCATCGTAGGTGCTGGTACCCCTCCCAATCTCATCCATTAAAATCAAACTGCGGTTGCTTAGGTTGTTAAGGATGCTGGCCGTCTCCGTCATTTCCACCATAAATGTCGACTCCCCTTTTGACAAATTATCGGAAGCACCGACCCGCGTAAACACCTTATCAACGATCCCAATTTTTGCAGCCTCAGCAGGAACAAAGCTCCCTATTTGAGCCATTAACACAATCAAGGCAGTTTGTCTTAAAAGCGCAGACTTACCTGCCATATTGGGTCCGGTGATAATAAGTACCTGCTGTGATTCATTATCGAGATAAATATCATTGGGAACATAGTTCTCACCCACAGGTAATTGTTTCTCAATCACGGGGTGGCGACCTTCCTTAATATCAATGATAGTAGTGTCATTGATTTCAGGTTTGCTGTACTTGTTCAGCCTTGCTACAACAGCAAACGAAAGGAGGCAATCCAACACAGCAATTACTTTAGCATTTTGCTGTATTTGCGCAATGAAGTCAGAAGCATTCAACACCAAATCCTGAAAAAGCTTTTGTTCAATGACGGTTAGCTTTTCTTCTGCGTGCAGAATTTTTTCTTCGTACGTTTTTAATTCCTCGGTGATATATCGCTCTGCATTTACAAGGGTTTGTTTACGAATCCATTCTGCTGGTACCTTGTCTTTATGGGCATTGCTTACCTCCAGATAATAACCAAATACTTTATTGTAAGATATCTTTAGCGAGGTGATTCCAGTCTTTTCAATTTCTCGCTTTTGAATTCTCACCAAATAATCCTTCCCCGAAAATGCAATACTGCGAAGCTCATCCAACTCTTCGTTTACTCCTTCTTTAATTATGCCGCCCTGATGAACGAGCATAGGCGCATCTTCCTTCAGTTCTTTTTCAATCTTATCCAGTAAGAATTCGCATCGCTCCAGTTGGTCTCCCAATTTTTTAAGGGCAACAGATTTTTGCTCCATGAGCAAATCCTTTATAGGCAATGCCGCCTGCAAAGATCTTTTCATCTGAATCATCTCCCGCGGATTGATTCTTCCCACCGCCACTTTTGAAATAAGGCGTTCTAAATCTGCAATGTGACTGAGTTGTTCTACTATCTTTTCTAATAGCTCCTCATCCTGCAGGAAAGTCTCTACGACATCAAGTCGTTCCTGCACAGCTGATTGCTCTTTCAATGGAAGTATCATCCACTTGCGCAATTGCCGTGATCCCATTGCGGTAACGGTCTTGTCAAGAATTTGAATGAGTGGAACCCCTCCTTCCTGTTGAGGGTTTACTATCTCCAGATTGCGTATTGTGAACTTATCCAGCCACACATACTTGTCTTCGTCAATTCTTGAAATGGAAGCAATATGGTGTGTCTCCTTGTGCTCGGTTGCTTCCAGATAGTGAAGAATAGCTCCTGCCGCTACGATGGCTTCGGCCATTCCGTCAATACCAAACCCTTTTAAGTTGGCTGTCTTGAATTGGGTGATCAGTTTTTCGTAGGTATAATCTGAGGCAAACACCCACTCGTCCAATGCAAAGGTGGCGTATTCTTCACCAAACTGGTTTTCAAATCTTTCCCTATGTGGTTTGCTGTAAATAATTTCAGCTGGCGAAAAACTTTGGATAAGCTTGTATACATAGATTTCAGTCCCCTGAGCCGCATAGAACTCTCCAGTACTGATGTCTAAAAAGGCAATTCCCAATAAACCTTTACCTGCATGAATTGAGGCCAAGAAATTATTTTGCTTCTTTTCGAGAACATTATCATTGAAAGAAACTCCTGGCGTAACCAACTCTGTAACTCCGCGCTTAACGATCCCTTTTACAAATCGAGGGTCTTCCAGCTGATCACATATAGCAACGCGATGACCAGCCCTCACCAACTTTGGCAAATAATTATCTAAAGCATGATGAGGGAAACCCGCCAGTTCGATTTCAGATGCGGAACCATTGCCTCGTTTGGTGAGCACAATATCAAGTACCTTACTCGCCTTGATGGCATCTTCGCCAAAAGTTTCGTAAAAGTCTCCCACACGAAATAACAGCAACGCCCCAGGGTATTTCACCTTGATGGCATTGTATTGTTTCATTAACGGGGTTTCGGAGGAGCTTGAAGCCATGAAGGGCAAAGATAAAATCCGCGCGCAAGATGCAAGGCTGTATATTGAATTATATTCTACTTCTCAGCAACGATCAACCACATTTTATCACCTTTTATTTTTTCGCGATCAATGTAGGGGTCTTTCCTCAGCACTATTTTAAAGCCTGCCTTTTGAAGATCTTCCAATACATAGTTCATCCCCAATTCATGCCGCCTTTCTTGCTCAGCCCTTGATAAATTTCTACGGTCGGAGGCAATAGGTTCACAAATAATGAGTCTACCTCCTGTCTTAAGAGCCGCCTTAATGTGCCTGAGCATATCGTCATGGTCATCCATCTCATGATAAGTATCAATAATTATGGCTCCATCCAAAGTATTAAGCGGCAAATGAGGGTTGTCATAATCCCCCTTAACAGTTGTAACATTGGAGATTCCTTCCTCCTTTATTATCGCATTTAATTTATCGAGTCGATTTTGCTGTACATCTACCGCATAAACTTCACCTGTTTTACCCACTACCTTGGTCAACTTCATTGTCATGTAGCCTTCATGGCAACCCACATCACCTACCTTGTCTCCCTCTTTCAAGTTCAGTTTGGCAATAATGCCATCGGCCTGTTGCCATTGATCCCGCTCTTTCCATGCATTTTGGGTATAAATATTCTTCCATTGATCCTGTCCAAAGGCGGTGGATGCGGAAAGGATAAACAATGCTACAATTCGAATTGACTTCATATTCTACAGAAACGTCTATTTCCAATTTACTGTTACGAAAATGGATCGATTGAACCCAAAGTAACTTTTTCATTCTACTTTTGCGAGGTGAAAAAGTTAAAACTGGAAGAGTTAGGAAGAATTTCAACCGAGGAGTATAAAACAGCTGCTAAACTGCCCATTGTCATAGTTCTGGACAATGTAAGGAGTCTCCACAATGTTGGGTCTGCATTTAGAACTGCCGATGCCTTTAGGGTGGACAAAATTTATCTTACCGGAATCACAGGACAACCTCCACATCGTGAAATTCAAAAAACTGCTTTAGGTGCTACAGAATCCGTAAACTGGGAATATTATAAAAATGTAGGCGAACTGGTTCAAAACCTAAAATCTGAAGGGTATACCCTGGTTGTTATTGAACAGACATCAGAAAGTTTGGCCCTGCAGGATTTTACTCCTGCATCTGACGGAAAATATTGCCTGGTTTTCGGGAATGAAGTAAATGGGGTAAGTGAAGAAGTCATTGAACATGCCCATTTGGCTATCGAAATTCCGCAATCCGGTACCAAGCATTCCATCAATGTATCCGTATGTGTAGGGATCGTGGTTTGGGAGATGGCTAAAAAATTTATTTAGGATTGCATTGTGATATCACACATGAGCCATAGTCAAGTATTATTTGCATTTTTGCAAAGCATCTAAAATATGTCAGACAGATACAACCAAAGAGGAGTTTCCGCATCTAAAGAAGATGTTCATAAAGCCATAAGCCAACTGGATAAAGGCTTGTACCCAAAGGCATTCTGTAAGATCGTAGAAGATCATCTTGCCGGTGATCCAGAGTTTTGCACTGTAATGCATGCTGATGGTGCCGGCACCAAGTCATCTCTGGCTTATATCTACTGGAAAGAAACCGGAGATCTCTCTGTATGGAAAGGGATAGCCCAAGACGCCATCATTATGAATGTAGATGACTTGCTGTGTGTTGGTGCGACCAATAATATTTTGCTCTCCTCCACGATTGGTCGAAATAAGAATCTCATTCCCGGTGAAGTGATAGCAGCAATAATTAATGGCACTGAAGAGGTACTCGCCACCCTACGAAAGCATGGCATGAACATAAAAAGTACAGGTGGAGAAACTGCAGATGTCGGAGATCTTGTTCGAACTATCATTGTCGATAGTACGGTAACTGCACGAATGAAACGCAGTGAGGTGATCTCCAATGACAATATTAAACCGGGAGATGTAATTGTTGGGCTAGCTTCTTCAGGACAAGCTACCTATGAAAACGAATACAATGGTGGTATGGGCAGCAATGGCCTTACATCTGCCCGTCATGATGTTTTCTCAAAGATTTATCGCGATAAGTATCCCGAATCATTCGATAATAATGTTCCGTTAGATTTGATATACAGTGGAGATTGCAAACTCACAGATACCATTGACGATGCGACTGTGAACGTAGGGAAACTTGTTCTTTCTCCAACCCGAACTTATGCCCCTATCATTATTGAGATCTTAAAAAATCTTCGCAATCAAATACATGGGTTGGTACACTGCAGTGGTGGGGCTCAGACAAAAGTGTTACACTTCATTGAAAACCTTCACATCATAAAAGATAACCTTCTCCCCATTCCTCCTTTGTTCAAACTGATCCAACAACAATCCGGAACCGAATGGAAGGAGATGTACAAAGTGTTCAACATGGGGCATCGCATGGAGATCTATCTTGAAAAAAAATATGCTCAAGAGGTTATTGCGATCTCCAAATCATTTGGCGTAGATGCACAGGTGATTGGCCGAGTGGAGGAATCATCCCAAAAGAAAGTAACCATCAAAACTGCGCTAGGAGAATTCGAGTACTAATCTGCACTGGTAATTCTACTCAACCCTTGTTGGCACCATGCCCCATAATCCTTTCCTTCTGCTTCCCGATGTTGGAATGCTAATATCAGAAATTGCTGTGTAGGCAGACCCATTCTTTTCAAAAGTCTGAACAATTTGTACTGGATTGTTTTCCGCGCCATTTAAATTGGCTTGTGTATACACTCCTACACGTGCAGTTTCCACTACTCCACCAGGTAAAGTACCTTTCTCCGCAACAAATTTTGAAGTAAAGGTTACATTATCAGATTGACCCTCATAATATCTAAAGGCTAAACCGTAAAGGCCATCTGGAGCAGGTGTTGTTATGGTGATTTTTTCAAAATCTGTGCCTATTGAAACAGATGCCGCTAATAATAATGGCCCATCTTCAGGATCAATAAAAAATATAGCCAAATCCATATCCACATCCCCAGGCGTTCCATCTCCTGAATCCCATGACAAGTCAATAGTCAATGACTTTTCAACCTCCTCATCTTCCTGTATGATTAATAAATGAGAAATTTCATCTTCATTTTCAGAAGGAAGTGCGTTGCCCGTAATACGCGCAAGACTTATTTCTAAAGTTTCTCCAAGTATGCCAGCCAAGTCAATCAAATCCTGATCAAATTCAAATTCAGTATCATCAATGAGCATTATGGTTAATTCCCCACTTGTACTGCCCTCCACAATGGTGGCCATTGCTGTAGTTTGGTAATCGGCATCTAACTGTGCTGATCCCTTAATCGTAAAATCAACAACAACATCTCGATAAGCAGCTTTGTCAAGATTTAATGTGATCAGAACGGTTCCTTCATTCTCTTTTGCCACAGTAAATTCACTAGCAAATGTTAACGTTGCAGGCGGGGGTACTTCTTCATCCTTACAGGAAATAAACTGAACTGTTATAAGGATAAAAAGAAGAGGAGTTAAAAATTTTTTCATAGGATCCATTGGTTTTGGATGCAAAACATTTGGCAGATAAGCCGATCAAGTATTAGTTATGATCTACCAATGAGAATAATCCGATAACAATAAAACTACGATTATTGCACGATACTCAACTCCCCTCTAAAGGGTTATTCTTAAAAGGATTGGAAAACAGGAGAAGCTAATTCTCGTTTTTAAAGTACTTGTCTTCATCAAACTCATCGAAATTCTTTTTCTGGGTAATTCCGATTTCAAGTATTTTAAACTCTGTTCTACGGTTGCGCTGGCGGCCTTCCGGATTATCCGTACCATCGGGATTAGTGTTTCTAGCAATAGGTTTTTCTTCACCATATCCCTTGGCCACCAGTCGGTCTGGTGCAATTCCTTTGGTTATCAGATACGCCACGGTAGACTCTGCCCTCCGTTGTGACAGCTGTATGTTATAAGAATTAGATGCAATACTATCCGTGTGTGAACTCAATTCTATTTTAATCTCAGGATTGTCGGTGAGCAAGTCCACCAGTTTATCCAATTCAGTTGCTGCGTCAGACCGTATATCTGATTTATCCAGATCAAAGTAAATATTGTTAAGGACAAAGATTTTGTTCTTTTCTAACTTATCAAGTACCATCAGGGTATCAAATGTCACCTCGGTCACCAATTCTTTTAATGACTCTGGCGGAATGGATTTTCCGTTGGTTGTAAATAGTTGCCTTTTCACCAGATAGCCATCAGTTTCCCCCACCAGTGTATAGTCTTCATTTTCATAAACCCGAAAGAAAAACTTACCATCATTTCCAGTCACAAAATCCTGCATTACCTCACCCCGTGAATCCAGCAGCGTCACTTTAGTATTGGCAAGTACCTCAAGTGTACTGTCCTTTTTAGGGGTCATAGTTATTCCCTGGAGGTAATAGTTAACCACTTTCAGGTTAGGGTCTTCATTAACGAAAGTGTAGATATCGTCATCGCCTTTCCCTCCATCACGATTGGACGTGAAGAATCCACGATCGGGCTTAAATAAAAATATTCCAAAATCATCACTGGTAGAGTTCATCGGCTGCCCCAAATTCTCCACCACATTTCTTCCGTTTGCTCTTTTTATTTCAAACATGTCCAACATACCATAGCCAGGATGCCCGTCCGAAGCAATAAAAAGTTTGTTGCTTTCACTCACATAGGGAAAAGTTTCGTTACCGGAAGTATTAATATCCGGACCCATATTTCTCACTCTGGAGAAGCGGCCCCTTGAATCCATTCTCGCTGTGTAGATATCCAGCCCTCCAAAGCCTCCTTTTCTATTGGAAGAAAAATAAAGTGTACGCCCGTCAGGACCGAATGCAGGTGTAGACTCCCATGAATCGGGCTGATTAATATTAATTTGTCTTGGTTCTTCCCACTCCCCATTTCTAAACCGTGACATGTATAGGTCCACATCAGGATTACCTTTTCTTTTTCCTGTGTTCCCTTTAGCAAAAATCATAATCCTGCCATCGGGTGAAAACGTTACACAGCCATCATTAACATTGGGTGTATTGATTCTTTCAGGAAGGGGAGCCAGCGTACTTAAATCTACATTGGCGCCAGATGTTTGTGCCTTATAAAGCTTTGTGAAAGGCGTTCCGGTTGCCAGATAAATTCTACTGTCGTCACGACTTGCTGTAAAATAAAGTTCTCCATTTAGGTAAGCAGGTGAATACTCACTTAACGGGGTATTGATGGCATCGAGGTTCTTTACCTTGTAATAGCTTTGCTTTCTGGAAAGTTCATCTATGTAGTTAAGTCCATCAATTTCTTTTTGTACTCGGCCTTTAAAGTCCTCATCTTTTGTGCTCACCACCAGGTCTTCCAGTTGGGATTTCGCCTCATTGTATTTCCCGTTTGCCTTTAATGCCTGAGAATAATAAAGCGTTACGGAATCCCGGTTAACATCGCGGCCTTTTGCTTTCGCATAAAAGGGTTCAGATTCTTTGATTCGATTGGATAGCCGATAAGACTCAGCTACATAGTAGTTGGCTTTACTATTGTTGGGATCCTTTTCCAGAACCGACTTATAGTAATTGATTACATTTTGGTACTTACCAAAACGCATCGCTTTCATCGCCTTCTTCTCCGGACCGCAGCCCAGCAGCAAAATGATTACAAAAAATGATACTGCCCTTAACCTCATATTTTCATCAAAAAGCAGATAAAATTACAAAAAAGAAAATGCTCTCAGGCTAACGTGCTTTTAGGTAGATATCTCGCCAGCCATGAGTCACCCACTTCAACCTTCCAATTCCGGAGGTATTCTTCTTTGGTGGCCACCAGATTATTAAACGTACTGGTAGATGCATTTAGCGTTCCCTCAGCAAATAATTCCTTCAATTTTGTCATTGGGAATAGCGAAACTTTATTATTCAGCAAAAATGCAACCTGCGTCCTGTCAAAGAAATCAATATTTAATTTTGCCCCTAAATCCTTCAGTATTCGAACAGAGCCGTCAATAGAGCACCCGCTGGCTCCTCCTGAATTTTCGTCTACCGCCAAAATGATAAAATGATTAAATGCGATATCAAAAGATGTTTTCAATGGAGCACCATGAGCCTGCCATTGCGAGCAAAACGCGTTCAATACTTCATTTATTTCTTCCGCTTCGGACGCATTTATTTCCCTGCTCGTCTGGTAAACCCACACTCTGGCCTGATTTGATATTTCGTTGAAAGGAATGAACATATGGTCTCTTTTTCCTATAAACCCTGCGATTCCGCTATTAGTTCAGCCAAATCTTTAACCTGCACCTCGTTTTCTTTCTCTTTATTCTTCACACCGTCACTCATCATTGTCATACAAAAAGGACAAGCAACTGCCACGGTAGTAGCTCCTGTCTTTAATGCCTCTTCAGTGCGTTCCACATTAATGTCTTTATTCCCCTTTTCAGGCTCTTTGAACATCTGAGCTCCTCCAGCTCCACAGCACAATCCGGTGGTTCTGCAGCGTTTCATCTCTACCAAATCGGCATCCAATGACTCTAACACTTTTCTGGGTGCTTCATACACGCCATTGGCTCTGCCCAAGTAGCACGAGTCATGATAAGTGATTTTCCTCCCTTTAAAAGTTCCGCCCTCTTTCATCTTCACTCTACCTTCATTAATCAACTGTTGTAGATAGGTAGAATGATGGATCACCTCATAATTTCCTCCCAGTTCCGGGTACTCATTTTTAATGGTATTAAAGCAGTGTGGACAGGCCGTCACTATTTTTTTAATATTGTAGCCATTCAAAACAGTAATGTTGCTCACTGCCTGCATCTGAAATAAAAATTCATTGCCCGCTCTCCGTGCAGGGTCTCCGGTACAAGTCTCCTCCGGTCCTAATACAGCAAACTTGATACCTACTGTCGATAATATTTTTACAAACGCCTTTGTTACTTTTTTGTACCTGTCATCAAAGGAGCCGGCACAACCCACCCAGAAAAGAATCTCTGGTGATTCATTATTAGCTGCCATTTCAGCTACTGTGGGAACAGCGTAATTCTCTTCGCTCATTGCTATGATTTAGATTTTAATTCGTTCGCCCAGTTAAACCTGTCACTTGCAGGAAATTTCCAGGGCGCAAAACTTGTTTCAATATTTTGAAACATCGCATTCCATTGAGCCGGTGACCCCGACTCTTCCATCGCCACGTATCTTCTCATTTCTAAAATGATCTCCAAAGGATTGATCAATACTGGACACGCCTCTACACAGGCATTACAACTGGTACACGCATTGATCTCTTCTTTTGTAATGTAGTCTCCAAGCAAAGATTTGCCATCTTGTAAACCTGGCCCTCCGGCTGCTACACTTTTACCCACGTCTTCCATTCTATCTCTGGTATCCATCATAATCTTGCGAGGGGAAAGTTTTTTTCCAGTCAGATTAGCGGGGCATTCTGAGGTGCACCTACCGCACTCAGTACAGGCGTAGGCAGCCATCAGATTAGCTCTTGTCAGGTCATTTACGTCTTTCGCTCCAAACCTCCCTGGCTCGCCAGCAGGTGTTTCTACAGCTCCTAAGCCCAGCATCGACTTCACTTCATTGGTGACAACAGGCATATTATTTATATGACCTTTTACTTCCAGCTTAGAGAAATAGGTGTTGGGGAAAGCCAGAAAAATATGAAGGTGCTTTGAGTAAGTCACGTAAAGTGCAAAACCTAAAATGCCTACGATGTGAAACCACCAGGCCGATCGTTCCAAAATGATTAAAGAGGAAGTACTAAGGCCTTCAAAAAGAGGCATTAAAAAAGAACTAAAAAACAGTCTGCCGGTCTGCACATAATGGTCATCCCTTGATTGCAACAGTTGATCGGATGCATTCATGGTAAGAATTGCCAGCATTAAAGTAACTTCTATCACCAGAATCAAATTTCCATCTAGTCTTGGCCATGAAGTCATCTCCGCTGACCAGAAACGCTTAATTCTCAAAACGTTTCTTCTGATCAAAAAGACCACACAAGAAACAAGTACTGCCACCGCCAGAAACTCAAAGAAGTTCATGAGCACCGGGTAAAAGTCTCCCAATAACGGAGCAAATAGACGGTGGGTTCCTAGTAATCCGTCTAAAATGAATTCCAAAACCTCCAGGTTGATAATGATAAAACCGGCATAAATCCAAAAGTGGAGGAAGGCAGGAATGATTCTTTTAAACATTTTTTTCTGCCCAAAGGCAATCAAAAGAACGTTTCTCCATCGGGCTGAAGTGGCCCCGTTAAGAGGTGTTGGCTTTCCCAATTGTATGTTGGACTTGATTCTGGCAACCCTTTTCCAGATAAAGAAGGAGGCAACAACCAGGGTAATAAAAAACAAAACTTGCTGAACTACGGCCATGGGACGAAAATAGGTGACATAATTCTCTTAACCAGAAAAATATAGCCAATTTTTGCGGCAAAACTAAATTTGTCTAGTTTTGTGCCCCGCTCAAATCAGAGTTGGAAACTTTTCGGTAACGTAGCTCATCCCGATAATTATCGGGAGGTAGAGCAAAGGACTTAAAATGTTCTGGATCAAATGGTGACGTAGCTCAGTTGGTAGAGCAAAGGACTGAAAATCCTTGTGTCGGGGGTTCAATTCCCTCCGTCACCACAAATGCCTCCTTTCTCTAAGGGAGGCATTTTTTATGGATCATGGAATGCTTTGTTTATATTCTTCAAAGTCAGAAAAACGGTTCTTTTTATAAGGGATCTACTGACAATCTTTTAAGAAGATTTAATCAACACAACAACGGTAAAGATTTTGCCACTCGAAGGTTTCTACCTTGGAATTTGGTGTGGTATACCACAAAGGACAATCGGTCTGAAGCTGTGGCTCTTGAAAGGAAACTGAAAAACTTGTCAGTTAAGAGAACTATTGAGTTCATCTCAAAATATCCTGTCACTAATACTATCAGCGGATTAACGGTTTTCCCTGTTCAATCCTGACGTGGCGCAGTACGCCAGTCAGGATGCTGACCGGAGCGTCAGCATTCCCTCCGTCACCACAAATGCCTCCTTTCTCTAAGGGAGGCATTTTTTTGTTTAAAAGCTTCCATTTCTTACACGCTCATACCAAGGAGGTTTTCCACTGTATATATTGCACAAGGTTACTTTCTTCCCTAATGGTTTCTAATATCCGATTATGCAATGCCAGAAATAACAGTTAGACTTCTGGCCACCTACCTGTCCCAGCTGCTCGTTGGTTTCATACTTTATATAGTGTTCCGGCACTTTAGTAAACAATATGGGCTTAAATTTCTCACCACTTGGTCTTGGAGCTGGCTAGCCTTTTGCATTTACATGTTGGGGTTGTGTACGTTGGTTCTTCAACTTACTCTTAGTCCTACCGAATTAAGCAGAACGGTTAGCAGTCTACTTTCCCAAATTGGTTGCTTTCTGCAGTGCGTGTTTCTGCTAATTGGATCCCTTGAATTAACCAAGGAAAAACCTGTATCCCAGCGCAACAGGCTATTAGCTATAGCACTTGGAGTTTCTATAGCAGTCATTTCAGTCCTTTTTTATAACAATTCTGTTTCTTCAGATGCGCCCACTTTTCGTTATGTTCTTAGGTTTGGGCTAAGATGTTTGGTACTAGCTACCAGTTTTTTGATATCAACAATAATCATTTACAACAACTCAGACAGTCATAAAAACTTAGGCCAACGCATTCTATTGAGTTCATTTTTGCTTTTTTCCCTTACCCAACTCAGCTATTTTGGAATTGTTGTGTCCAATGCCTTTGGGGTACAATTTGAGATTCCCAGTTTTTTTGGCTTTGTCGATTTAGCAACCATTTCGATGATCGGATTCAGCATGGTAATGTGGTTACTGGAAGATGAAAGAGCCCGTCTCTCTAAAGCCAATAAGGAATTGGATAGTTTTTTATACACGACATCACACGACTTGCGATCTCCTATTGCTTCTATATTGGGCTTAACCAATTTGGCGAAGTATGAGGTGAAAGATCAAAAGGCTACTGAGTACATCACCAAGATAGAAAACAGGACCAAAAAACTTGATAAGGTAATTTCGGATATTCTTTTACTTGCCAAAACCATTAAAAGTGAAATCGAGTTGACCCATGTGGATTTTAATGCATTGATAAAAAATAGTATTTCGGATGGAAAGTACCGCCAGGGCTCAGAAGGAATATCTATCCAGTATCAACCTCACCCAAATAATACGTTGCTTAGCGACTCCGGGCAATTAAAAATTGTTTTTGATAATCTTATTGCAAATGCCATCAAGTATCATAATACTGACCAAGTAAATCCTTTTATAAAAATAACATTTACGAAAAGTAGCAAAGAGGTTATAATAACGATCGAAGACAATGGCGAAGGAATAGCCAAGGAAGCACAATCTAAAATTTTTAATATGTTTTACAGGGCCTCTCTAAAAGCTGAAGGTACCGGGCTTGGGTTGTATCTTGTAAAGGAGGCGCTTCTAAAGTTAAACGGAACAATCGAGTTGGTCTCTGCTGAAAACATTGGCAGCGTATTTACCATCAAATTACCTCAAAAGGATTTTAACCTTCAGCACTTGCGATAGCTTTGGCCGCAACGAAAGCAGTGGTCCATGCCGACTGAAAATTAAAACCCCCTGTCTCACCATCGATGTCAAGTACTTCGCCAGCAAAGTAGACTCCTGGAACAATTTTACTTTCCATTGTATGCAGGTCGATTTCGTCAAGACGCACTCCGCCACAGGTAACAAACTCTTCCTTAAAGGTGGTTTTGCCTTTAATCCGAAATTCGCATCGCACAAGGTTTTCAATCAACCTATTCAAACTCTTCTTAGGTAGCTCACCCCAAATCTTCGCATCATCAATTTCAGACAACAAACACAAGCGTACCCATAGTCTATTCGGCAACCCAAATAAAGCACGACCAATTATCTTTTGTTTAGGATGCTCCATTTGATAAGTACTCAATAAATCCCTTACCTCATCTTCAGAGTTTTGGCCCGTCCAATTAATGAGGGCAACGAATTCATAATTCCTACTGAATAAATACTCAGCTGCCCAGGCAGAAAGTTTAATTACCGCGGGACCACTTAAGCCCCAATGTGTAATTAAAACAGGCCCAGTTTCTTTGAATTTAGTTCCTGCTATTTGAACAGTTGAATTCTCAACGGATACGCCCATCAAATCCTTGAACTTTTTAAGGCTATCATTAAAGGTAAATAATGAAGGAATCGGTTCAACAAGTGAATGGCCTAGTTCCACTATCCATTGATAGGAAGAACGCTTTGGCACACCACCGTTGGCAATTAATACTTTTTTTGATTGATATATTTTTTGACTGGAATCAAGAACCGAAAACCCATCATTTTCACTTTTTACATTGATAACCTCAGCGTTCTTTTCAATCTTGATGTTGAGTCTGTAAGCTTCTGACAGAAAGCAGTCTATGATTGTCTCTGATTGATTGGTTACCGGAAACATTCTTCCGTCTTCTTCTGTCTTGAGTTCTACACCTCTTTGACCAAACCACGCCACTACATCTTTGGCTTGAAAATGTCTGAATAATTTCTTCAGTTCGCGTTGCCCTCTTGGATAGTGTTTTGATAACGGGGTGGGTTCAAAACAATGGTGTGTCACATTACACCGTCCACCACCAGACACCCTTACTTTAGACAAAAGCTTGTTGGTCTTTTCAAGAATGAGAATATTCAGGTTTGGATTATTAGAAGCGGCATTGATTGCCCCAAAGAAACCTGCGGCTCCTCCTCCTATTACAATCAAGTCAAATGAATCCTGAGCCTTCATAGTTGAAGGAAATTCATTTAATCCACTTCAATTTGTCCACGAACCAAGTCTTCAAATGTATCGCGCTGACGGATCAGATGTGCCTTCCCATTTTTTACCATTACCTCTGCAGGTCTTAGTCGAGAGTTAAATGTAGAAGCCATCGAATAACCATAAGCACCAGCATTTTTTAACGCCAGTATGTCACCTTCTCTTACTTCACTAATTTTTCTATCTGCACCAAAAGTGTCTGTTTCACAGATGTTTCCAACAACAGTATACACTTTTTGACCTCCACTTGGATTGGAGATGTTGACAATTTCATGGTAAGCGTCATACATCATCGGACGTATAAGATGATTCAATCCTGAATTCACACCGGCAAATGTTACGGATGGAGTAGATTTAACCACATTAGTATTCACCAACAAAGTGCCAGCTTCACTCACGATATATTTCCCCGGCTCTATCCACAACTCTAGTTTACGTCCATAGCTTTCATAAAATTCCCTGAAAGCCTTTCCAAGTTTTAGTCCAAGATCATACACATTGGTGATCATATCGCCTTCTTTGTAGGCTACTTTAAAACCGCTACCAAAATCAATGAATTTCAAAGAAGGAAAATCCCTTGCTACGCCAAATAAAATCTCTGACATCTTCAAATACACGTCCGTTTCCGATATTTCAGATCCAGTATGAATATGCAATCCATTAATAGTGATGTTATATTTACTTACGATCTCCATAATTTGCGGCATTTGGAATACGGAGATACCAAACTTTGAATTACCATGCCCGGTGGAGATTTTATAATTTCCCCCAGCCAGGATGTGAGGATTAAGTCTGATGCAACATGGATATTCATCCTTGAATTTCTTACCGAATTTTTCCAGTACGGAAAGATTATCCAGATTAATGTAAACCCCCATCTCCACCCCCTCAACAATCTCATCAAAGTCAACACAGCTTGGTGTAAACATTATATCATCAGGCTTGAACCCTGCCTTCAAGGCTAGCTTTGCTTCATTAAGGGATACTACATCAATGCCACAGCCCTGTTGTTGTATATGCTTTAGAATGGAAATATTGGTGAGTGCTTTCGCTGCATATTTTATTTTAAGATCACTATCAGAGAAGGCGGTCTTAAGATTTTGTATCTGTTTTGATATTTTCTCAGTATCGTAAACATAAAGTGGTGTACCAAATTCATGACAAATGTCTAGTACATTCAACCCTTGAATCTTGTAAGTCCCGTTGATCAATTCCATCATTAGCATGTATTATTAAAAAGCTCCTGTTAATATTGTAAGAGCAATCAACAAATATATCATGAATGCCTTCGGCATTCGTATCTTCGAGCCTGAATTTTAATTTGTAAGGAGTTATGAAATTGTTCTTTAGGGAATTGGGTCAAGGTTCACCACTTATTATTCTTCATGGGCTATTTGGCTCTTCAGACAATTGGTTTAGCCTGTCAAAAATTTTTGCGGAGAAATACAAAGTATATGTTATTGATCAAAGGAACCATGGCCAGTCTCCTCACGATCCTGTTCATGACTATAATGCTTTGACTGATGACCTGAATGAGTTTATCGAAGACCATAAAATAGATAAGCCAATTATCATAGGGCATTCCATGGGTGGAAAAACAGCCATGAATTTTGCCATAAGATTCCCTGAAAAATTATCAAAACTCATTGTAGTAGACATTGTGCCTAAGGCATACCCGATTCACCATGATTCCATCCTAAAAGGGCTTAATACTATAAACCTTGATCAACTTGAATCAAGAGGACAAGCCGATAAAATACTAAGTCCGTTCATCCCGGAACCAGCTGTTCGGCAGTTTTTACTTAAAAATCTAGCGAGAAATGCAAGCCAAAATTTTGAATGGAGAATTAACATTCCGGTTTTAGAAGCTCACATAGACGACATGGGAACTGCGTTGCAATATGAAGGACAGTTTAACGGGGCGACACTTTTTATTGTCGGTTCAAAATCCAATTATTTTGAACCCGGGGATGATGCCACAATTAAATCCTACTTTCCTAAAGCCGAGATTACTACATTAGATACCGGACATTGGGTTCAGGCGGAAAATCCGAAAGGTTTTATGGAGGCAGTTTTTAACTTCGTGAATGAGTAAAATCTAATGCGGTAGTATGAAGGAAAAAGGGAAACTCTATTTGATACCCACTGTAATCGCTGACAACACAGCTAAAAAAGTAATATCTCCTTATGTACGAGAAATTCTTAAACCAATTCGTTTCTTTCTAGTAGAGGATATTAGGACTGCACGAAGGTTTTTGAGCAGCTTGTCCATCTTTGAGAGCATTGAGCAACTTTACTTTAATACACTCGACAAAAATACAACAGAGGCAGAACTCCCTCAGCTCATGGGACCCCTATTGGAAGGAAAACCCATTGGTATTATTTCCGAATCAGGTTGCCCTGGTGTTGCTGACCCCGGTGCTCTTGCTGTTCGGTATGCGCATCAAAAAGGAATAACGGTCGAACCACTTGTAGGACCTTCCAGCATTCTTCTTGCACTAATGGCATCGGGATTGAACGGTCAGCGATTTGCATTCAATGGGTACCTACCCGTAGAAGCCCAGGAAGCATCACAGGTCATTAAAAAACTTGAGAGTGAGTCTAAGACAAAGAATCAAACACAAATCTTTATTGAAACGCCTTATCGGAATAATGCTTTGATTGGCCATTTACTCAAATCTTTACATGACGAGACCTTGCTATGCATTGCTCTTAATATCACGGGAGATTCTGAGATGATTAAGACCCAAACCGTGAAAGCATGGAAGTCTACTGAACTCACACTGCCAAAGGAGGCAGCACTGTTCTTATTTCTGGCATTCTAAAGTTTTGTTTTAAGGGCATACCACCTAAATTTGCCGCTTAAATTTCAACCATATTATATGCCGTATTTATTCACCTCAGAGTCAGTTTCAGAAGGTCATCCTGACAAAGTCTCTGATCAAATTTCAGATGCACTTATTGATTACTTTTTGGCATACGATGCCAATTCTAAGGTTGCCTGCGAAACATTGGTCACTACGGGTCAGGTTGTGCTGGCAGGTGAGGTAAAGTCGGAAGCCTATTTGGATGTTCAGGATATCGCACGGGAGGTAATCCGTAAGATTGGATATACCAAGAGCGAATATATGTTCGAAGCCAACTCCTGTGGGATTCTGTCTGCCATTCACGAACAATCACCAGATATCAATCAGGGAGTTGAAAGAAAGAAAAAGGAAGATCAGGGTGCTGGCGACCAGGGAATGATGTTTGGTTATGCCACCAATGAGACGGACAACTACATGCCTTTACCTTTGGAATTGGCTCACCTTATTCTAAGGGAACTTGCTGCCATCAGAAAAGCAGGAAAGACAATGACCTACCTGCGTCCGGATGCGAAGTCGCAAGTGACGATTGAGTATGATGACGATAAGAAGCCTCAACGAATAGACACCATAGTAATCTCTACTCAACATGATGACTTTGGCAGTGATAGTGCAATGCTGAAAAAAATAAGACAGGATATGGTTTCTATCCTTATCCCAAGAATCAAGAAAAAATTACCAAAGAGAATTCAAAAGCTCTTCACCGATAAGATTCAATACCATATTAACCCTACCGGTAAATTCGTAATTGGTGGTCCTCACGGTGACACAGGCCTTACTGGAAGAAAAATTATCGTAGATACTTACGGAGGAAAAGGAGCTCACGGTGGTGGTGCTTTCTCCGGAAAAGATCCATCAAAAGTAGATCGTTCTGCTGCGTACGCCACACGCCATATTGCTAAAAACATGGTAGCCGCTGGCATTTGTGATGAAGTGCTGGTACAAGTGGCATATGCCATTGGCGTTGCCAAGCCCGTTGGATTATATATCGATACTTATGGAACATCTAAAGTGAAGATGAATGATGGAGCAATTGCTCAAAAGATTGCTAAGATCTTTGACATGCGCCCCTATTTTATTGAGAATAGATTTAAGCTTCGCTCACCCATATACAGCGAAACAGCAGCCTATGGTCACATGGGTCGTGAGCCAAGAACAGTAGAAAAGGTTTTTAATAAAGGGAAGAAAAATCAAATTAAGACAAAAGTAGAGTTATTCCCATGGGAAAAACTCGATTATGTAGATACACTTAAGAAAGCTTTCAAAGTGTAGTTTCAATAGACTGATAAAATAAAAAAGGCTCCAATTCGGAGCCTTTTTTTATACACGGCCGTTAGTGACTTTCGTTTTGAATTTTCTTAATTGTTTTCGAAGCGCCTCAGTGGCCAAATCTGTGGCAGCTTCAAATGAGGCCGCTTGTTCCTTTGCAAAGAGCTGGCTTCCCGGCACCTTTAATTTTATTTCTACTGTTTTATTTTCTACTCCTTCATTATTTATTTTCAGAAAGACTTCTCCATCAACCATTCGATCATAAAACGTCTCCAACTTATCCACTTTCCTTTGAATAAAATCAATTAGCTTCTGATCTGCATCAAAATGAATCGAATGAACTTGCAACTTCATACACAAAAATTTAAAGGTTAAACAATTTTTTATCCTGATTTAACAAGACCCATCAGGTAGGTTAAACTTTCTTTTCTTCTTTCTTTTCTTCGGGGTTACATTGGTTTCAACTATAATTTACTAAAAAGTTAAGCTTTGGGGTGCGCCTGATCAAAAACTTTCTTCAATTTTTCCATAGAGTTATGGGTGTATACTTGAGTGGCTGCTAGACTTGTGTGGCCTAGTAAATCTTTCACAGCATTAATTTCTGCACCTTTATTTAATAAATGGGTGGCAAAAGAGTGCCGCAAAACGTGCGGGCTTCTTTTCTCCACCGCGGTAAACTTATCCAGGTACTTTCGCACCAGCCGATAGACCATCATCGGGTAAATGGGCTCCCCAGAATTGTTTACAAATAGAAAATCATGGTCTTTTTTAATCACCTCCCTATCCCTTACCAATCGATACTCTTCTATTATAGAAACGATGCTTTTCGAAAAAGGTATTACCCTTTCTTTATTTCTTTTTCCTAAAACTTTGATTGTACGATCATGCAAATTGATGTTCTGGTCTTTTAACCCAATCAGCTCCGACAATCGAATTCCAGTTCCATAAAACAATTCAATAATCAGCCGATCTCTCCAGCCCTCCAGGGTATTCTCAAATTCAATATTATCAAGGAGTTTTGTCATGTCTTCTTCATGAACAAAGTGCGGAAGTTTTTTTGAGGTTTTAAGAACCTTGATTTTTTGCATCGGGTTCTTTTCGATGGCCTCTTGCTTTAAGCAGAATTTGAAGAAACTCCGAAGGCAGGCTATTTTCCTGTTTATCGATCTTGGATCAAGTTTAGCCTCTACCAGACTTACAATCCAGGATCTGATCATTCCATAGGTCGCCAACTCAGGGCGCTTCTCCTCATAGAACTTTTTCAGAAATTCAGAAAATTGATGGATATCGGTCTGGTAAGACGTGATCGTTTTTGGACTATACCTTTTTTCGTATTGAAGATATTTAAAAAATGAGTCCACCATTGCTTTCCGTCCCTTCGTGTAAAGCAATGTAAAAAAAATATCCCCTTGGGTAAAGCACCCAAGGGGATATGTTAATTTATTTCAAAACTAAATTAATAGTTCTCTTTGGCGTACATTTTCTGTCTGTAAGCTGCTCCCAACACCTCTTGTCTTCTCTTCACTGAGGGCTTCTCAAAAGCTGTTCTTGAGCGCAATTCCTTCAAAACACCTGTTTTTTCAAACTTCTTCTTGAAGCGCTTTAAAGCTTTGTCAATTGATTCGTTCTCCTTTACGTTGATAATCAGCATAATGTAAAATTTCTATTCGGGCTGCAAATATAGCCCCATCTAAATGAGTTTTGCAAATTTTACTTTAAAACAGCCCTTGAAATCACCAATTTTTGAATCTCAGAGGTTCCCTCACCAATCGTACAAAGTTTTGCGTCCCGGTAAAACTTCTCCACTGGGAAATCTTTTGTATACCCATACCCTCCAAATATCTGTACAGCATCGTTGGCTACCTCTACTGCTATCTCAGAAGCATATAGTTTAGCCATGGCAGATTCCAGATTTACGCTTCTTCCTCTATTTTTTAAGTCTGCAGCTCTGAAGGTAAGCAGTTTGGCTGCCTCCACCTTTGTTGCCATATCCGCGAGTTTAAAAGATATCCCCTGAAAAGAAGAGATGGGCTTATTAAACTGATGACGTTCTTTTGAGTATTGTAATGCAGCATCATATGCCCCTTGCGCTATTCCCAAGCTAAGCGCTGCAATAGAAATTCTTCCACCATCCAACACTTTAAGTGATTGTACAAAACCATCGCCTACCTGACCCATCACCTGGCTTTCGTGCACACGGCAATCCGTAAATATGAGTTCTGCCGTTTCAGAAGCGCGCATGCCCAATTTATTTTCTTTCTTCCCAGCACTAAATCCGGGAGTGCCTTTTTCAATGATAAAGGCAGTCATGCCATGAGAATCCCCAACCTCACCCGTCCGAACAATCACAACTGCAACATCTCCTGATTTACCATGAGTGATAAAGTTCTTCGCTCCATTAATTACATAGTGATCACCATCCTTAACAGCAACCGTACGCATGTTTCCAGCATCAGAGCCCGTATTTGGCTCAGTAAGCCCCCAGGCGCCTATCCATTGGCCAGAAGCTAACTTGGGTAAATATTTTCTCTTTTGTTCTTCACTACCAAATTGCAAAATATGGCCAGTACACAAAGAATTGTGTGCCGCCACAGACAGCCCAATGGAACCATCTATTCTTGCCACCTCGGAAACAGCAGTTACATATTCAGGATAGCCAAAACCTGAGCCTCCATATTCTTCAGGAACTAAAACTCCCATTAAGCCAAGTTCACCCATTTTACGAAACAACGGAACTGGGAACTCCTGGCTTTCATCCCAACCCATGATGTTGGGCTTAATCTCCAATTCACCAAAATCTTTGATCATCTGAGCAATCATTTTTTGGTTCTCCGATTCGTCAAAGTTTATACCTACTGCAGGTTCTGTCATTGTCGCCATTTCTCTTACTGTTTTTTTAAGGGCCTCAAAAGTATTTTGTTATAACGGAATTACCAAACGAATGTTAGTTTGGTTGCTATTTAATACATAGTTTACCCTAAAACCCGCGAAAACGTCTATTTTTGCGCCTCATTTTAACTTTTCATTGACTTATGAAAATTGCGGTTGTTGGAACTGGGTATGTAGGTTTAGTTACTGGAACGTGCCTGGCCGAAACTGGAAATACGGTAACCTGCGTTGATAATGACCAGGAAAAGGTAAAAACTCTTCAGGGAGGAAAAGTGACTATCTACGAACCTGGGCTTACCCCGCTATTTGATAGGAATATTAAGCAAAACCGCTTATTCTTTACCACTGACCTAAAGGAAGGCATTAAGGATGCAAAGATTATTTTTCTTGCACTCCCTACTCCTCCTGGCGAAGATGGCTCAGCTGATTTAAAATACATATTAAAAGTAGCGGATGACCTTGGCTCTATACTGGATAACTATACAGTTATTGTGGACAAAAGCACTGTTCCGGTAGGAACTGCCGAAAAGGTAAAGACTGCAATTGCTGCAAATGCCAAGGTTGAATTTGATGTAGTTTCTAACCCTGAGTTTTTAAGGGAGGGTGTTGCTGTTGATGACTTTATGAAACCTGAACGAGTGGTCGTTGGAACTAACTCACCTAAAGCACAAAAACTAATGGAAGAGCTATATGCTCCATTTGTTCGGCAGGGTAACCCAGTTATTTTTATGGACGAACGCTCTGCTGAATTGACAAAATATGCAGCTAACTCATTTCTAGCTACAAAAATCAGCTTCATGAATGAGATTGCTAACCTGTGTGAGCTTTTAGGTGCTGATGTAGATGCAGTGCGCAAGGGAATAGGTTCAGACAGCAGAATTGGAAAGCGTTTCTTGTTCCCCGGAATAGGGTATGGAGGAAGCTGCTTCCCAAAAGACGTACAGGCACTGGCAAAATCGTCTGCTGACGCCAACTACGATTTTAAGATTTTAAACTCAGTAATGGATGTGAATGTGACTCAGCGGATTAAGCTGATGGATCGTGTTAAAAAACATTTCAACGGAGATCTCAAGGGAAAAAAAATAGCCGTTTGGGGTCTGGCTTTTAAGCCTCACACTGATGACATTAGAGAAGCACCAGCCCTTTATAATATCGAATATCTGTTAGAAGCGGGAGCCACAGTAACTACCCATGATCCGGAAGCCATGGACAATGTGAAAAAAATATTGGGTGAAAAAATTACCTATTTCTCCAATCCATATGATGCAGCAGAAGGAGCAGATGCTATTCTAATTGCTACAGAATGGCCTGAATTCAGAGCTCCGGACTTTGAAAGATTATCTACCCTTTTGAAAAATAAGGTGATCTTTGATGGAAGAAATTTATACGATGTAAATGCCATGAAAGAACTCGGCTTTACCTATACAAGCATTGGAAGAAAATCAGTATGAGTAAAAAAAGGATATTAATTACAGGAGGTGCAGGTTTTCTCGGCTCTCATCTATGTGATAGATACATCAAAGAAGGTTATCAAGTGATTGCCATGGATAACCTTATCACCGGTGACCTTAAGAACATAGAACACCTTTTCAAACATCCGGATTTTGAATTTTCTCATTCTGATGTTTCTAAGTTTGTTCACGTTCCAGGAAAATTGGATTACATCCTGCACTTTGCGTCTCCTGCTAGTCCAATCGATTATTTAAAAATCCCAATCCAAACATTAAAAGTGGGTTCACTGGGAACACACAACCTTTTGGGATTGGCATTGGCAAAGAAAGCCAGAATTCTTGTTGCCTCCACTTCGGAAGTCTACGGTGATCCTCTTGTTCACCCACAGGTGGAAGAATATTACGGAAACGTTGATCCTGTTGGGCCGCGTGGTGTTTACGATGAGGCCAAGCGCTTTCAGGAAGCCATGACCATGGCCTATCACACCTTCCATGGATTAGAAACCCGTATCATCAGAATATTCAATACCTACGGACCTCGCATGCGATTGAATGACGGAAGAGTACTTCCTGCATTTATAGGACAAGCATTGAGAGGTGAGGATTTAACGGTCTTTGGTGATGGCTCGCAGACAAGGTCTTTCTGCTATGTTGATGATTTAGTTGAAGGTATCTACCGACTTCTTCTTTCAGATTATCATCTTCCGGTTAATATTGGCAACCCCGATGAAATCACAATTCTTCAATTTGCAGAAGAGATTGTAAAGCTTACTGGCACAACACAAAAAATTATCAGAAAACCATTACCTGTGAACGACCCAAAACAAAGACAACCTGATATCACTAAAGCCAAATCCATTTTGAAATGGGAACCAAAAGTGAACCGGGCTGAAGGATTAAAAATTACTTACGACTATTTTAAATCCTTACCGAAGGATGTCTTGTTTGATCGTGATCATAAAAACTTCGAGCAATACATTAAATGAGTGCTAAGAAAATATTAATTACCGGAGGTGCGGGTTTTATTGGCTCACATGTGGTTCGTTTGTTTGTTAACAAATACCCGGATTACGAAATAGTAAACCTCGATAAACTAACCTATGCAGGCAATTTGGAGAACTTACGGGACATAGAAAAAAAACCTAACTACCGTTTCATTAAAGGCGATATTGTAGACGCTGCCTCCATGCTTGAATTATTCTCAAAAGAAAAATTTGATGGAGTAGTCCATCTGGCCGCTGAGTCACACGTAGACAGGTCTCTTGAAAATCCCAATGAGTTTGTAATGACCAACATTATTGGGACCGTTAACCTACTTCAGGCAGCTTTAAAAAGCTGGAGCAATGACGCTTCAAAAAGATTTTACCACATTTCCACAGACGAAGTCTATGGCTCTATTGATGGTGGTCTTTTTACTGAACATACTCCTATCGATCCTCATTCACCTTATTCGTCATCTAAAGCAGGGAGCGATCACTTTGTAAAGGCTTTTCATAACAGCTATAAGCTACCGGTCTTGATCAGCCGCTGTTCTAATAATTACGGCCCCAATCATTTTCCGGAAAAACTAATTCCGCTAATGATTAACAACATCCTGGAGAACAAACCTCTTCCGGTTTATGGAAAAGGTGAAAACATCAGGGATTGGTTGTACGTAGAAGATCATGCTAGCGCCATTGATGCCATTTTTCACAAAGGTAAAACAGGGGAAGTGTATAACATCGGTGGAAACAATGAATGGAGAAACATTGACCTCGTTAACTTCTTATGCCGCTTAATGGACAAAAAGTTGAATAGAGTTGAAGGCACATCAGCTAAACTGATCACTTATGTAAAAGACCGTCCCGGGCATGATTTACGCTATGCCATTGATTCATCAAAATTGCAAAACGATTTAGGCTGGTCACCCTCCCTCACTTTTGAAGTTGGCTTAGAAAAAACTGTTGACTGGTATCTCAATAACAAAGAATGGCTAAGTCACGTAACCTCCGGGCAGTACAAAGATTATTACACTCAAATGTATAGCAAGAGATGAAAGGAATAATTCTAGCTGGCGGCTCAGGTACGCGCTTACACCCCTTGACGCTGGTGATAAGCAAACAGCTAATGCCATTGTACGACAAGCCGATGATTTATTACCCCCTTTCGGTATTGATGATGTCTGGAATAAGGGAAATTCTTATCATTTCTACCCCACAGGACCTTCCACTATTTGAAAAGTTATTGGGTGATGGTTCAAGGATTGGATGTTCTTTTTCCTATGCCGAACAGCCAAAGCCTGAAGGATTGGCGCAAGCATTTACCATTGGTGAAGAATTTATTGGTGATGACAAAGTGGCACTCATCCTAGGTGATAATATATTTTACGGGTCTGGATTAGTTAACCTGCTTCAGGCGAATAAAGACCCTCAAGGCGGAGTTGTTTTTGCCTATCACGTGCATGACCCGGAACGCTATGGTGTTGTGGAATTTGACGATAACAACAAAGCAATCTCTATCGAAGAAAAACCAGAAAATCCCAAATCAAATTTTGCGGTTCCGGGCCTGTACTTTTACGATAATGAAGTGGTGGCAATTGCCAAAGCCCTTAAACCCAGTAAGCGCGGTGAATTAGAAATCACCGATGTAAATAACATTTACCTTAAAAAGGGGAAACTTACTGTTGCTCAAATGAGCCGGGGTACAGCCTGGCTCGACACCGGTACATTTGACTCACTCATGCAAGCCTCTAACTTTGTACAAGTCATCGAGCAAAGACAAAATTTAAAAGTGGGATGTATTGAGGAGGTAGCCTACCGCATGAAGTACATTACTAAAGAACAACTACTGGAATTGGCACAACCACTTGAGAAAAGTGGATATGGTACTTATCTGAAAATGATTGCAAATTACTCTTCGTAGTAAATCACATTTAACAAAGTAGCACCAACAGCTTCCAGCGTCTCTTTGCTGATCAAATCCATATTGTCTTTCTGAGAGTGGTGGTAATCACCAAAATAACCGATGCCTTGCTGGTAGTGCACAATGTCGATCATGGGGATCTTCCCCCATTCGTTCACATAAATATGATCATCTGTTATCGCATGTGCATTTTGTTTTACAAAATAATCAGAATACCCTAACCTCGCTCCCGTATCCCATACCTTAGCTACAATATTAGGAGCATATTGCAGGCTGGCACCCTCTCTAAAAAACTGAGATTTCTTTGCCCCAACCATGTCCAGTAGTATTCCATAATAGGCAGAGTAGTTGGACTTATGTTTATTCCGCGACCAATATTGAGACCCCATACACCACCAACTGTCCCAGTCTCCAGGGGGTTTTCGCTGTCCCTGATCCGTTTCGGGTTCGCCCCAATCTTCTCCATCAAAAAATATAATGTCTACCCCCACCTGAATGGTAGTGTCACCGTCTAGCTGCCTCGCCATTTCTAATAATACACCTACCCCACTGGCGCCATCATTGGCACCATCCATTGGGCCAGTAGGATTATTTGGATCTTTATCTGCAATAGGGCGAGTATCCCAATGGGCAGCCAGCAATATTCTCTTCTGCTTTTCTTCTCCATAGGAACCAATAATATTTCTAAGCTGAAGCTGTTGCCCATGGTAGGATGGAGCGGTAAACTCCTGGGTGACTACTAAAGCACCATACTCCTTTAGTTGATTGACCAAAAAATCTCCTGTTTCTTTGTGAGCCTTGCTGTTCGGCACCCTTGGACCAAAGTCGACTTGTTTGTTTACAAAAGCATAAGCGGAGTCGGCATTGAACCTGGGTACATTAACAACCCTCGTAGGTTTATTTTTTTCCTTTACCTTATCACCACCACCCGAGCACCCTGACAAAATAATTATTACAACCACCTGGACTAACAATAAACCTAACCGCTCTTTATTCATCTTTATTTCCATCTGATCCGACAACCTAGCAATATTTTGCAATAAATTAAAAATCAATTACCTTTGCGTCAACTTATGTAAAAAACAATAAGAGGGGACTAAAAAGTCCCCTCTTTGTTTATAATAACTTATGGATTTGATTACCAGTATCACAGAAATGGCGGCTTCCTTACTCAAGGATCCTCACCTTTTTTTGGTGGACGTGGTCATATCCGGAAACCGGGTTCAAAAAAAAGTAGTTGTAATTATTGATGGTGACGAAGGCGCAACCATTGAAGACTGCGCGAAATTGAGCCGTTCCTTATCGGCAAAGCTGGATGAAGATGAAATCATCCCCGAGAAATATACCCTTGAGGTGTCAACCCCGGGAGTTGACTTCCCACTAAAACTGAAAAGGCAATATAAGAAGCATATAGGGAGAGGTTTTAAAATTTCCTTAACAGATAAATCACTCGTAAAAGGGAAGTTGATAGGGATTGGTGATGAGTTCATCGAAGTAGAATTAGAAGAGAAAAAGGATAAAAAGAGTAAGAAGAAGGATATAAAAACAATGGAATTACCATTTGATATGATAGACAAGGCGTTTGTACAAATTTCTTTTAAATAAGTAGTAACATGGATGCTTCAACTTTAGTAGAATCTTTTGCTGACTTTGCAAAGCAAAAGAACATAGACAGACCGACCATGATTCGGATTCTGGAAGATGTATTTCGGAATATGATCCGCAAAAAATACGAGCATGATGACAATTTTGACATCATTGTAAACTCAGACAAAGGAGACCTTGAGATCTGGCGCTTCCGCGAAATCGTAGATGATGACTCTGAAGATATCTGGGATCACGACAAGATCAGCTTGTCTGAAGCCCAAAAGATCGAACCTGATTTTGAGGTGGGGGAAGAGGTAGCGGAAGAAATCCATCTGGAAGACTTTGGAAGGAGAGCGGTAAGCACCGCACGCCAAACACTGATGCAAAAAGTAAAAGACCTTGAAAAGGATATTCTTTTTGAAAAGTACAAAGAGATCGTAGGCGAAATCATCGCTGGCGAAGTTTATCAGGTATTGAGTCGTGAAGTATTGCTAATTGATGGTGAGGGTAATGAGATTTCATTACCAAGAACTGAGCAGATTCCAAAAGATCGCTACAGAAAAGGAGAAACAATCCGCGCCATTGTGCATAAAGTGGAAATGATCAATGGTAACCCAAAGATTATCCTTTCCAGAACGTCTCCAGTCTTTCTTGAGCGTTTGTTCGAGCAGGAAGTACCAGAGGTCTATGATGGATTAATTACGATCAAGAAGGTAATACGTGAGCCTGGTGAACGCGCCAAGGTAGCTGTAGAATCCTATGACGATCGCATTGACCCAGTGGGTGCTTGCGTTGGTATGAAAGGATCAAGGATACACGCCATTGTAAGAGAGTTGCAAAATGAGAACATAGATGTTATCAATTACACCGAAAACCTTGACCTCTATATCACGCGTGCATTAAGTCCTGCAAAAATTACCAGTATCAAAGTAGATAAAGACAATGGACGTGTCTCTGTCTATTTAAAACCTGATCAGGTATCACTGGCCATAGGCAAAGGCGGCTTGAACATCAAGCTGGCAAGCCGTTTGGTAGACATGGAGATTGATGTATTTAGAGAAGATATGGAGTTGCAGGATGAGGATGTTGATCTGCAAGAATTCTCTGATGAAATTGAAGCATGGGTGATTGAAGAACTGAAGCGAATTGGATTGGACACAGCGAAGAGTGTATTGGCATTGGATGTGGAAGAGCTGGTGAGAAGAACCGATTTGGAAGAAGAAACAGTGGAGATGGTTCTTAAAGCACTTAAGAAAGAGTTTGAATAAGAATAGAAACAGTTAAAAAACCAAAAAATACCGATATTTGGGCATCATGGCAGAAAACAAAATGATACGGTTGGGGCAGGCATCTAGAAAACTCAATGTGGGACACAATACCATATTGGATTTTCTTTCAGAAAAGGGATTTGACGTAGAAAACAATCCCAACGCCAAATTAACCGGAGAGCAGTTTGCCATGCTTTCAAAGGAATTCGCCACATCCGCCTCCGAAAAACGTGAAGCCTCAGGGTTAACCATTGGTGTCAAGCACATAGAGAATGTGACCATTGAAACTGAAAATGAAGCTGCACGAAAGAAAACGGATGAAGACGAGCAGATTTTAATCAAAAATCTAGGCTCAAGCGAAATCAAGCCGAAGGAAGAGCCTAAGCAACCGGAAAAGGTTGAGCTGGAAAAAACAAAACTGGAAGGTATCAAGGTTCTTGGAAAGATAGACCTTGAAAAGAAAAAGGTAAAAGAGGAGCCTAAGAAAGAAGAGCCTGTTGCCGAGAAAAAGGAGAAGGAGAAAGAAAAACCAGAAGCAAAGGAAGAGGCAAAGGAGGAAGTAAAAGAGACGAAAAAAGAAATTACTCCTCAAAAAGAAGAAAAGAAGGAACAAGAACTCATTAAAGCCAAAGCCAACAAGCTGCAGGGTTTGAAAGTAGTGGATAGAATTGAGCTTCCCGCTGAAAAGAAAAAAGAGCAACCAGTTGCTTCTTCTGACAAGCGTGACGAAGCCAGAAAAAGAAGACCTCGCAAAAGAATTACCCCTCAACGAGATGACCGCAGTGGTGGAGGTAAAGGCAAAAAACCATTTGCACCACGCACTCCGAAAGCTGAGCCAACAGAAAAAGAAATTCAGGAGCAGGTAAGGGCCACATTGGCAAAACTGAGCGGAAATCAGAAAAAAACTGGTGGCGCCAAGTACAGAAAGGAAAAACGTCAGGCTGTATCAGATGCTGAGGACGAAAGACTACAACAAGAGCAAGAGGATTCAAAAACACTGAAAGTGACGGAGTTTATCTCCGCCAACGACCTGGCTTCTTTGATGAACGTGTCAGTTAATGATGTGATCTCTACCTGTTTGAATCTGGGGATGTTCGTTTCTATCAACCAACGTCTGGATGCAGAAGCTATAACCGTAATTACAGATGAGTTTGGTTTTGACGTACAATTCTCATCCACTGAAGAAGAGGATGATGTTGTAGAAGAAGTGGATGCAGAAGAGGATTTAGAGCCACGCGCTCCGATTGTAACCATAATGGGTCACGTTGACCATGGTAAAACATCACTTCTAGACTACATAAGAAATACAAAAGTTACCGATCAGGAGGCTGGAGGTATTACTCAGCATATCGGTGCATATAACGTTACCACAAAGAGTAATCAAAAGATAGCTTTCCTTGATACACCAGGTCACGAAGCCTTTACTGCGATGCGTGCCCGTGGTGCCAAAATCACTGACGTAGCCATCATAGTAGTAGCTGCTGACGATGACGTGATGCCACAAACCAAAGAGGCCATCAACCATGCACAAGTGGCGGGCGTACCTATTGTCATTGCGATTAATAAGATTGACAAGCCTGGTGCCAACCCAGAGAAGGTTAAGGAATCGTTATCAAAAATTAACATCCTTGTTGAAGACTGGGGTGGAAAATATCAGTGTCAGGAAATTTCAGCCAAGACAGGACAGGGAGTTGATGATCTTCTGGAGAAGGTACTTCTGGAATCAGAATTACTTAACCTTAGGGCCAACCCTAACAAGCCTGGTACCGGATCAGTAGTGGAAGCTGCCCTTGATAAAGGACGTGGTTATGTAACTACTGTAATGGTACAGGCCGGTACGCTTAAAATTGGAGATATCATTCTTGCCGGATCCAACTTTGGTCGTGTAAAGGCGATGTTCGATGATACAGGTAGCAAGGTCAAGTCTGTTGGCCCGTCTACTCCGGTATTGGTACTTGGACTGGATGGAGCAACTCAGGCTGGTGAGAAGTTTAATGTAATGGAAACTGACCGTGAAGCGCGCGAGATAGCCGCCAAACGCGGTCAAATTCTAAGAGAGCAAAGTATCAGAACCAAGAAGCATATTACGCTTGATGAAATCGGAAGACGATTGGCCATTGGTTCATTCAAAGAACTTCGAATCATCGTTAAAGGTGACTTTGATGGATCCGTTGAAGCCCTGGCTGACTCTTTGCTGAAACTTTCAACTCCGAAAATTCAAATCAGCATTATACATAAAGGCGTAGGTCAGATATCTGAATCTGACGTATTGCTGGCTTCGGCCTCTGACGCGGTTATCGTTGGTTTCCAGGTAAGACCATCCGGTTCGGCCAGAAAAGTAGCGGAAAATGAAGAGATTGAAATTCGCCTGTACAGCATTATCTATGATGCCATCAATGACGTGAAAGCGGCTATGGAGGGTATGTTGGAGAAAGAGTTTGAAGAAGTGATCGTGGGTAATGTGGAGGTAAGAGAAGTATTCAAGATTTCTAAAATTGGAACTGTAGCGGGTTGTATGGTGACCGATGGTTACATCAAACGCGCTAACCCGATCCGACTCATTCGCGATGGTATTGTTATCTACTCTGGCGAAATGACTGCCTTGAAACGCTTTAAAGATGATGTGGCCGAAGTGAAGTCTGGATTTGATTGCGGTATCAGCATCAAAAGCTTTAATGACATTCAGGTGGGTGACGTGATAGAAAGTTATGAGAACCGTGAGGTGAAGAAATAATAGAAATTCATTTCAAAAGAAAAGCCCCATGAAAATTCACGGGGCTTTTTTATTTCAACAGTTTAAAATTTTTTAAAACTGAACTACCGGTGCAGTATCTGCGCCTTCCGCAGATTTAAAAAAGCCTTTTTCCTCAAACCCTGTAACAGAAGCAATTAACCTTCCAGGCAGCTGCTTAATTGAAGTATTATAAGCGCCAACAGCATCGTTGAATCTTTGTCTTGCTACTGATATTCTATTTTCTGTTCCTTCCAACTGAGATTGTAGGTCAAGAAAATTTTGATTGGCCTTCAAATCCGGATAACGCTCCACTACAACCATCAATCTTGAAAGGGCAGAACTCAAACCATCCTGTGCCTGCTGGAATTGTGCCAATTGATCGGGTGTAACATTGGAAGGATCAATATTAACAGAGGTTGCCTTAGCTCTCGCTTCAATAACTCCTGTAAGAGTCTCTTGTTCAAAATCCGCGTATCCCTTAACCGTATTTACTAAATTTGGTATGAGATCCATTCTTCTTTGGTAGTTGGATTCAACATTAGCCCATGTCCTATTAACCTCCTGTTCTAGGCTAACGAATCCGTTATAAATACCCCCTCCCCACAACAGAAGAACTCCAAGACCGATCCACGGAATATATTTTTTAAACTTTTGCATATTATTTTGAAGCTAATTAAAATTTATCAAATGATTAAACCACCAGGCTTTTCTCCATCAAAAACTCAGCTATTTGCACTGCATTGGTAGCTGCTCCTTTTCGGAGATTATCAGCTACAATCCACATATTTAAGGTGTTTGGCTGAGATTCATCCCTGCGAAGCCTGCCCACAAAAACCTCATCTTTTCCATGAGCATTAATGGGCATGGGGTAAATATTGTTTTGTACGTCATCTTCAACAATTATCCCAGGAGTCGATTCCAATAGACTGCGCACTTCACTCAGGTCGTAGTCGTTATGAAATTCGACATTGACTGATTCTGAATGCCCACCCACTGCAGGCACGCGTACGGTTGTGGCCGTTACTGCAATAGACTGATCACCCATAATTTTCTTAGTTTCATTCACCATCTTCATCTCCTCTTTAGTGTACCCACTTTCCAAAAAGGAATCAATGTGAGGAAGAATATTCATGTCGATTGGGTGAGGGTAAACGTTAAGGGTCTTATCCCCTTTGCGCTCATTCATCATTTGATCCACGGCATTCTTACCGGTTCCTGTCACGGACTGATAGGTGGAAACTACGACTCTCTTAATCTTGTATTTTACATGAAGCGGTGCCAAAGCCAACACCATTTGGATAGTAGAACAATTCGGGTTAGCGATAATCCTATCATCAATGCGAAGTACATGGCCATTTACCTCCGGCACTACCAATTTCTTGCCAGGATCCATGCGCCAGGCTGAGGAATTATCAATAACAATGCATCCCTTTTCAGCAAAACGGGGAGCCCATTCCAAGGAAGTACTGCCTCCCGCTGAGAAAATCGCTACTTCTGGCGCAAGATTACATGCCTCTTCTATGCTTTTTATTGTATACTGTTTATCTTTAAATAATAGGGTTTGTCCCACTGATTTGGAAGAAGCCACCAGGTATAACTCTGAAAATTCAACATGCCTTTCTTCAATCACTTTCAACACTTCCTGTCCCACCAATCCGGTGGCACCTACTATCGCCAGTTTCATTATTTGTTTTGTTTAGTTAATCAAAGGGCAAAATTACCATTTTTGACTTTACCCGTAAAAGTATTTGCCCCCTTACTGGTTTTAATTTTTTCTCAGACCTGTTATTCGCAAGTAGCCGATAGTTTCAGCGATAATGACTTCACCTCCAACCCTGAATGGGTTGGAGACGGAGCAAAATTTACCATTGAAAGCTTCCAATTGAAACTACAGGCCCCAACAGAAGCGAGTATGGCCTACCTAACAACAGTCAGTGAATCCATCAACAACGCCATTTGGGAATTCAAGGTCACTTTAGACTTCAATCCCTCCAGCAGTAATCTGGCTAAAGTTTATTTAGTGTCGGATCAAGGTGACTTAACCAATTCATTAAACGGATACTTTGTAATGATTGGAGGAACTGCGGATGAAATAAGCTTGTATCAACAGGCTGGACTGTCCGCCTCCAAACTTATTGATGGTTCGGACGGCTCAGTTAATCAATCTATGGTTAATGTGACTATAAAAGCAACACGGGATGATGCAGGCAACTGGGAGCTTTTATCCGATGTTGGAAACACTGGAACCTTTTATTCAGAAGGAACAGCATTTGATAACACTTTCAATGCGTCCTCTTATTTTGGTATCGTTTGTATTTACACCTCTACCCGATCTGATAAATTCTTCTTTGATGATTTTAATGTAGTTGGAGATCCTTATGTGGACGTTGATCCACCCGCCCTCAACGAAATTGAAGTGCTTTCACCACAAGAATTACTGCTCCGGTTTAATGAACCCATTGACCCTACTGCTGCTGACAAAAATGTGTATACGATAAATAATCTGATCAACCCTACCGAAGCTATTATTGAACCTGACGGAAAGTCGGTAAAACTCTCATTTAATCAACCATTTCAAAATGGATTAACCAGCGAATTAACGGTTAGTGAAGTAAAGGATTTAACAGGCAATGCACTTTCCACAACAAAAACATTTCTTTACTTCCAACCGACTCCCACCCAAGCCAAGGATATCATTTTTACAGAAATATTTGCCGACCCGAGTCCACAAATAAGTTTACCCGATGCCGAATACGTTGAAGTCTACAACAGAAGTGAAAATCCTATTAATATTTTTGGGTGGATCTTATCCGATGGCAGTTCTAATGCCACCCTGCCTGATAAAATCATCCTGCCCAATGAGTATTATGTAATCACCGCATCTTCAAATGTTTCCAAGTTTGGTATGGGGTCACCTGTACTGGGCGTATCCAATTTTCCTACATTGAATAACACAAGTGATACGCTAACAATAAAAATTACAACAGGAGAAACCATCGATTCATTAAATTATCACCTGTCGTGGTACAAAAATATTGATAAGCAAGAAGGAGGCTGGTCATTAGAACTTATCGATACCAACAATCCATGTGGAGACGAAGAAAATTGGGCCGCCTCAGAGAATAAAGAAGGTGGCACACCGGGTAGAGTGAATTCAATCAATGCCAACAAGCCTGACTTAACTGGCCCGCAGTTGAGTAGTGTTAACATATTGTCGAACACACAGCTTCTTCTTTCTTTCAATGAAAAACTAGAAAGCCCAATTTCAAATAGTGCAGTCTTTTCGGTGTCACCTAACATTGAAGTGATCGATTACTCCTTTACCTCAAAATCACTTCGCACAATCGTTCTGGAGTTGAATTCTGAACTCATCTCCAAACAACTTTATGAGGTTACTGCAAATAATATTTTTGATTGCAACGGAAACAAAATCGACTCAGAATTAAACAAACTCACGTTTGCCCTTCACGAAAATCCCGAGCCGGGAGATTTGCTTATCAATGAGATACTCTTTGACCCTAAACCAAACGGTGTAGACTTTGTAGAATTATACAATCACTCGGACAAATACATCAATCTTAAAGAGGTTAAAATTGGAAATATCAATGGGGAGTCAGTTGAGAACGACCGAACCTTATCAACTTCTGATCATACCATAGCACCCTCAGCCTACTACGTATTTACCTCCAATCCTATCACCCTAAAAAGCTACTACCCGCAGGGTAAAGAAGAAAGGTTTCTTACGTTGTCCCTTCCTTCATTTCCAGATGATGAGGGATCAGTTGCTTTGACCAACAGTAATGGCGCTTTTATTGACCATTTATATTACAGTAAAGACTTCCATTCCAGCTTCATCAAAGATGAAGAAGGTGTTTCTCTAGAACGAATCTCATTTTCGTCCATTACCAATGCAAGAGATAACTGGGCATCCGCAAGTTCAAACGCAGGTTTTGCAACACCCGGCTATGCCAATTCTAATTTCAGGCCCGACCCTACCATAGATATTGGCAAGGTTGAAGTCAACCCACCCATTTTTACACCCTCCTCCGGTAATTCGGATTTTTCTCAAATCAGCTTTCAGTTTGACCAGCCTGGGTTTGTAGCCAACGTAAAAATTCTTGACCATCAGGGCAGGTTAATTAAGACCGTGGCCAACAATGAAGTGCTCAGCTATTCGGGGTCGTTCAGGTGGGATGGAGATACGGAAGATGGAAATAAAGCCAGAGCTGGCTATTATTTGGTGTGGTTCGAGGTATTTAACTCCTCTGGTAGCGTTCAAACCTATCGCAAAAGGGTAATTGTTGCCAGTAGATAGGTAATCTGGTGCTCCCTATCAAAATCCTTATTTCCCAAGGCAAAACCCATTATAATTCAGGGATTTGGAATTAATCCAAATACATTTTTTGTTTAGAGGCCGAGCGGTTATTTTTGCGCATCTTTTTCGAATACCATAAAACGAGAGGAACTATGGCTAAATCAGTTAAAAAGGCTAAAAAAGTTAAAAAAGCACCTAAAAAGGCTAAGAAAACTGTGAAAACAAAGAAAGTGGCGAAGGCAAAGAAAGCGGTGAAGAAAAAAGCGGTAAAAGCTAAAAAGGTGACTAAAGCCAAAAAAGTGGCCAAACCTAAGAAAACTGCTAAAAAAACTGTAGCGAAAAAAGCTGCCCCTAAAAAGGCAATAAAGAAGGCCGTAAAAAAGAAGGTAGTCGCTAAAACCACCCCTAAAAAAGCAGTAAAAAAGGTTGCCCCTAAAAAGGAAATTGCTCCGGCAAAGCCCATGAGAAGAGCGGCCACACCTACTGTGCCCAGTGTGGGAAAGAAAAAGGATAACCCTATTTCCCCATTGCCAAAGACACCACCACAGCTAAATATTTTTCCAGCATTGACACAAAGACCTATAGCACATAAGCCTGCAAAGGCCTCTCCTCCTTCAGATAAAACACGCTACAATGACGATGAATTGAAGGAATTTGAAACACTTATCAATGGAAAGCTTGAAAAAGCAAAAGGCGAGTTCAAAATTTTGAAGGAGACACTCAACCGTAACAATGACGAAGGCACGGACAGTACTTCTGGAGGAAATACTAAGGTATTGGAAGATGGCGCTGAAACTGCTGAAAAGGAAAACCTAAGTCAGTTGGCCGCACGTCAATTGAAATACATTTCAAATTTAGAAAATGCCTTAATCCGTATTAAGAACGGAACTTATGGCATATGCTCTGTTACAGGCAAATTGATTCCAAAAGAAAGGCTGATTGCTGTACCCCATACCACACAATCGATTGAGGCCAAAATGATGCAAACTGACTAACGTGAATTTTTTACAAAACCATATTGAAGCGCTTATTTTCTGTTCGCCAGGCCCGGCCAAGTTGGCTGACATCAAAGCCTGTCTTTCAGAAATGTTTAATGCAGACGTTCCAGAAGAGGATATTCAGGGCGCTATTCTTGTGCTTGATGAAAAATATCAGTCTGAGGAGTACGCTTTCCAATTAACCAAGGCAGGTGGGGGTTATCAGTTTTTAACCAAGCCGGCCTACCAGGCAAGCATTGGAATCATGCTTAAGCAACAGTCCAAAAAGAGACTGTCTACCTCGGCATTGGAAACGCTTTCAATTATTGCCTATAAGCAACCCATCTCCAAGGGTGAGATTGAAAATATCCGCGGTGTGAACTGCGACTATGCTGTTCAAAAACTGCTGGACAAAGGCTTGGTTGAAATTAGAGGTAAGGCCGATACGGTAGGTCGCCCTATGCTTTATGGCACCAGTCAGAAGTTTATGGAATACTTTGGCATCAATGACCTGAACGAGCTACCAACACCGAAAGATTTTACTCAGGAAGTAAACACAATTGGTGAATCTCCTGAAGAAAATCAGTAAGCTCTCAACAGGCAGCAGTGCCTAATTAATTACCTATGGCACACAGACGTTCAGATAAGAAAACTTCCTTCGGGAAAAGAACAGCTCCTCACAAAGCCTTTCTAAAAAAAGGACGCAACACACGCAAAGACGAGGAGGATGGAAAACCCAAACGCTCCTTTGGACGTCCATCTGGCCCCGGCAGTAGAAGGGTAAAACCAGAGGACACTCGTTTTTCCAAACGTGATACACCCCGATCATCCAATCCGGATGAGAGACCTAAGAAGAGTTTTATTAAGCGCACAAGACCCTCTGACAGTGAAGAAAGGCCCTTCAAAAGGTCTGAGTTTACCAAAAGAAGTTCAGACAGGAAAAGCACTGGTAAGCCATATTCCAAAGATCAAAGAGAAACCGACAAAGATCATTTCAAGCCGAAGTCAGGCCGTGCGTTAGGCTTTGTCAAAAAAGGGAAATCAGCACCTAAAAGTGCTCCCTCTTATGATAAAGTTGGAAAACCAAAGGAAAGTAGTGACGGGCTCACAAGGCTCAATAAATACATTGCCAACAGTGGATTGGGATCTCGAAGAGAGGCGGACGAAATGATCAAGAAGGGCCTCATCAGTGTCAATGGAGTGACCATTACTGAAATGGGCCATAAGGTGAAGCAAGGAGATGTAGTCCGTTATGAGGATCAGGTACTTAAAGCTGAAAAGCCGGTGTACGTATTACTCAACAAACCCAAGGGCTTTATTACCACTACCTCTGATCCTAAAGAGAGAAAAACAATAATGAATCTGGTAGCCAATGCTTGCAAGGAGCGCTTGTATCCGGTAGGTCGATTAGATCGCAATACAACAGGTTTGCTACTACTTACCAACGATGGAGACCTGGCTGAGAAACTCACCCACCCTTCTTACAACACTAAAAAGATTTATAAAGTAGAACTAGATCGCCCTCTTACTAAAAATGATCTTCAAAAGATTCAGGAGGGCGTAAGGCTGGAGGAAGGAAAAGCAATAGTTGACGATGTGGCCATTGTAAGCGATGATAAAAAAACCATTGGAATAGAATTACACATTGGCTGGAATCGTATCGTAAGAAGAATTTTTGAGTCGTTGGAATACGAAGTGGTTAAGCTTGATCGTGTCATCTTTGCTGGATTGGACAAAAAAGATCTTCCCCGGGGAGAATGGAGGTTTCTCAAGCCCGAGGAAGTAGTAAAACTGAAGCACTTTAAGTAAGTAGACTATTCCCCTTTCAGGTTATCCACCGGATTTACATAAGTCGCTCTCCACGTTTGCGATCCGATTGTAAGTATTCCAAGCAACAAGAGGATAAATACCCCCAGCAAAATTACAGTCAGGTCAAACGAAGTGTGGTAGGCGATAAGCTCCAACCAGAGATTGTTAAGAAAATAAGCTGAAGGCACTGCAATTAAAATCGATAACAACAGCAACTTTAAGAATCCCTTCGATAATAACAGTACCAACGTATTGTTGCTTGCTCCTAATACCTTCCTGATTGATATCTCCTTTATCCTGGTCTCAGTAGTATAGGTGGCCATGCCCAACAACCCCAGACATGATATAATTATCGCTATTGCCGAAATAACGCCCACAACATTCACAATGTCACCAAAGATCAACTGATAGAATCCCCTTATTTCGTCTTCAAATACTTTGTGCTCTACTTTTAATGCGGGGTTTACTTTGTTCCATGCTGTCTCGATGGTGGCCACAGCTGAAGGATAGTCTCCAGAATACTTCACCTGGAGCAGGTTAATTTCATCTGGTCTGTACATTAGCGCTTCTGGCCCGATCTCTGCCATTAACACCTGATGATTATAATTTTTGATCACCCCAATTATCTCTTTCTTAGAAGAATCAGTCTGAGCAATAATTTGCTGCCCGATGGCTTCGAGTGGAGTGCCATAATGAAAGGCATCTACAGCTGCTTCATTGATCACAACAAAATTAGCGTTTGATTCCCCTGCGCTTTCATCAAAATATCTCCCCTCCACCAGTGTTAAACCAATATTGTCTAAGTAATCTTCATCTACTGCATAGTAACTTAACTCCAGCCATTCCTCTTCATCCAATGACTGCTTAAAACCCTCGCCATAAGTGGAACCAGCTGCGGGCACGTGAGAGGCCGCAGATACATTAACAATATTGGAATGTTGCAATAGTTCAGTCTTCAATTCCTTTGGCTTGGTTTCTCCCAAGCGTACCACCACATTGTTCTTCATATCGAAGCCATGATCTGCCTTTACAAAAAGTGCGAGTTGGTTATAGATGACGATCACACTCAAAATAAAAATCAAGGACAAAGAAAACTGCGCTACCAATAACGCCTTTCTTAAGCCCAGTTTTGAAAACATTTTCATTGTCCCCAGCTGCTTCAATACTTTAACAGGTTGAAATCCAGACAAGACAACCGCTGGAAATAACCCAGCAAAAATTCCCACTACAACAGCGAAAATTAAAAACACACCATATACATAAATATTGGCTTCAAGATCCCATTTCAGCAAGCGGGCAAAATTGAGATTCAGCATCACTGGCTTTAGCGCCAATAAAAAAATCAAGGACAAACCCAGTGCAACGAGTGCAGTAACAATTGCCTCCGAAATAAATTGAGTGAAGATTTGCCAGCGTGCAGCACCTGAGACTTTTCTAATGCCAATTTCTTTGGCACGTGTCAATGACCTTGCGATAGAAAGATTGGTAAAATTAAAACATGATGTTAGCATTACCACGCTTGCTAGCCCCCCTAAAAAGTAAATAAAAATCCATGGCAAGAAGGGGCCAATCTGGTTACTCAACATTTTTCCTGGCGTGATATCTTTTAAACTTTGCACATCAAATTTTGCCTTTCTCACATCAGGATTCGGGTTAGGGGCAATATGATTTTCATAAATATCTTCAAGATATGGCTCCAATTCTTTCACGTCCTTTCCTTCTTCCAAAAGCAGATATGTACATGCATTGTAGTGATTGTGCCAGTTGTCCATATCCTTGCGATAAGTTCCTGCCGCTTCAAGGCTGGGAACCGTAGCCATACTCGCCAATGCTTCAAATACAATATGTGATTTTTTAGTGGTCTCCTTCAATACCCCCGTAATGGTAAACAGTCCAAGCTCACCTACTTTTACAGTTTCCCCGACCGGATTTTCAATCTTAAATAGTTTTTCGGCAGCACGTTTGGTTATTACCACGGTGAATGGTTCAACCAAGGCCGTATTGGGGTCTCCATACTCTAATTCATACTCCAGCACATCAAACACATTTGGATCAGCATAGAAACCTGCCAACGGAATATTAATATCTCTGTCAAACTCTACCCATCCATTTCCAAATCCCCTTTTAAGACGCGCTACCTTTTCAATGCCAGAGTAATTGTTTTTTAATTCTGGCCCAATGGGCAAAGGTGATGTAGCAAATTCCATATCGCTAAATATACCATCCCCATCAATTGGCTTGCTGGTTACTCTGTAAATACGATCCCTTTTAGAATTATGAATGTCATACGTCATTTGATCGGCAACCAGCATGATTATCCCCATACAGATTGTCATGCTCACCGACAAGCCGAAAATGTTGATAAAAGAAAAGAAGCGATGGCGCAATATATTTCTTACTGCTGTGCGGAAGTAGTTCTTAATCATGGTGTAATGAAATAAGGTGTCATCAAATATTATTTATCGGATTCCTTCTTTACAATAACATAGTAAAGCAAAAATCCAAGGGATATGAAGAACGCCAGTAATCCATAAGGCAATGGCGATTCCGGACTGGTAGGAATAAATTCCATAATAATAAGGGCCAACCCACCAAAGAGGATAATCAAGCCCCACTTAAGTGCAGCATACTTGTTTTCATCAGCCTGTTTTTTGAAGATGGCTTGCGTATCTTCATTGACATATCCCTTATCAATCATTTTTTTCTTCAAAATGTACTCAGTAAGCACTTTGGTGAAAAAATAGAGTGACGCGCCAAATCCGCCAAAAATGGCTAAAGGCATAAGTACTTCCGATAAATTCTCGTTCATGATTTATTGCTTTTAAATTATTCTCGATTCGTTTTGAGCAATAAGACACTGGTGCCCCCATTAAATGTTGCAGTCCCCGTGACAATTTTTTGAAAAGGCTCGTATAATGGGATATAGGACAAAACTTTTCCTGCAACATTATATCAGATTCACGTGTCTAATAGCCCAATGACAGAAGATGTGGCCCTTATCTCTAAAGTACTAGAGGGAGATATGGAGTCTTTCAGGCAGCTTATCAAGCAGCACGAGAGGCTCGTGGCCCATATGGTGGGTAGATTAGTAAAAAACGCAGAAGACCAGGAAGAAATTTGTCAGGATGTTTTCCTTAAGGTCTATGACAAATTGAGAGAGTTTAATGCTAGGTCCAAACTATCAACATGGATCGCCACTATTGCTTATCGCCATGCGATTAATCATATAAGAAAAAAACAAATTGCGATTAGTGAGTACGGTGAGTGGGAAGATTTTAAAGAACGGTTTATTGCAAATGATAACCTGGAAGAAGAATTGGCCGAAAAAGACCTTGAAGAACATGTGCTGTTTTACATTGATCAACTGCCTGTCCATTATCGCGCTGTATTAACCATGTATCATGTGGATGGGATGAGTTATCAGGAAATCGGAAAAATTACTGCTATGCCTGAAGGGACAGTAAAAAATTATCTTTTCAGGGCACGAAATCTATTAAAGGAAAAACTAAAGAAGTACCTTGGTACGGAAGAATTGAGATGAAAACACCAGACGAAAAACTTCAGGAATCCATTGAGCAAGGGATGTTTGAGTCGTCAGATTTAGATAGCCAGGCTTATCACATCGTTTTTGGTGCTGCCAAAAAGGAACCCCTTGTGCATCTTTCCCCACAATTCTCGAATAAGGTCATCAATCAAATTATTGAAATTGAAGAAAAACGAGCCTCTCAGAAAGATTTTATCTGGTTAGGCCTTGGTGTTTTTGTTTTAACAATTACCGCACTAGTTACAATTTTCCTAACAGGATTCAAGCCCGACTCCGGTGCTTTTAAGTTTGTTGGCAATTATGGAGGTCTTCTGGTATTTGCTGCCTTATTGATTGGGCTTTTTCATTGGGTAGAGAAAAAAGTATTGCCGCGCCATAGGCCTATTTAAAAATTCCAGTTGATTCCATTCGTAAGCGTATATACCATTTTCTTAATTGGTATAATGGGCTTGTCCTCATACTGGCTCGTAAAATTGGTTACAAAAGATAATTTATCTGTCACTTTAACAGCAAACTGAAAGTCTCCGCTGATTCTATTTCTAAAAACGCTGTCATCACTGTCCCATCCACCCTGATAGTAAGCAATCAAATGAAAGCTTACGATATCATTTAATACTGTATTGATACCAATGTAGTCAGAGGTTTTCCACATTCCTTTTTCAACTAATAATCTTTCCTCATCTATCATTTTCCAATTTTCTCGCTCACGCATTCCGCCTATTCCCAGGTTAACGCTCGTCTTTTTAGTTTCGATAAGGTTTAACCTCAAACCTCCACCCCCCAAAAGTCGAAATGGCATATTTCGTCCATCATCATATTGCACCTGAACAAACCCTTCATAACTCAATTTGTTCTTCCTTAAAATGTTAACCCTAAAGTGAGAATAACCATTGCTGCTCAGTGGGCCTCCAGTTGATTTATAATAATGAATATTGTTGATGGAGATATAGGCGTGCTTATCGCTCAGGTAAACAATATCAGTTGTTCCGTTTAAGCCCACAAAAATGATTTCCTGTTCTGAAGTGGCACTTCTATTATGAATATTAAAATTCAATCCCATTTTTCCAATCACCACGCTGGCCGAGTCTAATAGGAGGCTCCCCTTATCAACTTTCAAAATTTGTGCGCTGGCGGTCACTTGAATACAGACTAGAAAGAATAGTCCTACAATTTGTTTCATTCGCAATAAAAATTAGAGTTCACAATCCCTCAAATGTATTTACTTTAGAAACGAACCACTATATTCGGTGCCCCAAAACGTTATGAATATGACTAAAAGAATCTTTCTCAATGTGTGCGCTTGCATAGCATTCTTATTAACAACTGTTGCTACTGCCCAAGACACTGAAAAACCAAAGGCCGACAGCCTCAAAAAGAAATCTAAAAAAGATTTACCTCTTGAAGTGGGAAGAAAAATTCCCATTAAGACCAATGAAGGCACCTGGATGTCGTTGGATGTAAGTCCTGATGGAAAACTAATAGCATTTGATTTTCTGGGAGACATATTTACCATGCCGATAACTGGCGGAAAGGCTACTCAATTCACTTCAGGTATGGCCTTCGATTCTCATCCAAAATTTAGCCCTGACGGAAAGAAAATTTTATTCATCTCCGATAGAAGTGGAGGGGAAAACATTTGGTGGTTTTCACTCGACATGAAAGATTCTTTACAAGTGACTACCGGCAATACCGATCATTACCAGTCTGCAGAATGGACACCCGATGGAAATTATGTAGTTGGCTCAAGAGGCACAAGAAATTTTAAACTCTGGCTATTTCACAAAGATGGTGGAAGCGGAGCCCAACTTGTGGACAAGCCTGACAACTTAAAAATGGTAGAACCAGCATTTGGCCCAGACAATCGATACATCTGGTTTGCCCGCAGAACCAAAGCGTGGGATTACAATGCGCAATTTCCGCAATATCAATTGGCGGTATACGATCGCGACAATGGTGAGTTCGAAACCAAGACCCAGCAGTATGGATCAGCTTTTAGCCCAACGCTTTCTCCGGATGGAAAATGGCTGGTGTACGGTTCACGGTACAATGATCAGACAGGTTTGATGTTGAGAAATTTAGAGTCAGGTGCTGAGCAGTGGCTGGCTTATCCCGTTCAACACGATGAACAGGAATCCATAGCAGCCTTGGGTGTACTGCCTGCCATGTCTTTTACTCCCGACAGTAAAGAGGTATTAGCTTCCTATGGCGGCAAATTTTATAGAATTCCAGTAGCGGGAGGTGATGCCATAAACATTCCCTTTCAAGTGGAAACAGAATTCCTCCTTGGGCCTGCTGTAGAATTTAAATATCCCATCAGCGATGAAAAAGAGATGATCGTCACTCAGATCCGGGATGCAGCTATTTCGCCCGATGGAAAACAAATAGCATTTACAGCGCTCAATCGTTTGTACACAATGGCTTTGCCCAATGGAACACCTAAGCGTGTTTCGAATCTCAATTTTACTGAAGCACAACCCACCTGGAATGCAGATGGCTCTCAATTGGCGTGGGTGACTTGGGAGAATAACGAAGCAGGGCATATTTATAAGCTCAACTTCAAGTCAAAAGCTGCGAGGCCTGTTCGGCTTACAACAGAATCTGGTCTTTACACGGAACCTGCCTGGTCATTGAATTCAAACCGAATTGTTTTTATGAGAGGTTCAGCTCAGGTGCTAAAAGATAATTCTGATCCATTTTTCATCAACGGTCAGGATAAAATTATGTGGATATCTGGTGATGGCGGAGCTGCAAATTTTATTGATCATGCCCACAACAGAAGCACTCCTCATTTTGCAAAATCAAAAGACAGAATATATCTCTACAGTGGCAAAGAGGGTCTCGTCTCTATTCGCTGGGATGGATCTGACCAGAAGGAGCACGTTAAAGTCACTGGAATTACAACGTATGGTTCGATTCTCGAGGCAAACAGTTGTATGTTGAAAGAAACAACCCAAGAACCAAAGAAAGAACCTTCCAATGCGGCTGTGATAAAGATGGCTCCGGTAGGAGACAAAGCACTGGCGCAAATCAACAATGAAATCTACGTAGTCGAGATTCCAATGGTGGGAGGAGAAACTCCAAAAATCTCCGTGGCTGATGCCGACAAAGCGCAGTTTCCTGCCCGCAAGCTAACTAACCTCGGTGGTGAGTTTGCAAGCTGGAGCCCTAATGGGAAGGTGGTGTATTTTACCCTGGGAAATGCATTGTTTACCTACGATCTGGATTCAGCCGAAGCCAAAGAATTGGAAATAAAGAAAAAGAAAGCAGAAGAAGAGAAGAAAAAGAAAGAAGAGAAGAAAGACGAAAGTAAGACCGATGGAGATAAAGAAAAGGATAAGGACAAGGATAAAGACGAAAGCTATAAACCGGCTGAACTCCGCATCAGAGTAAAAGTTCAAAGAGACATCCCTTCTGGAAAGGTGCTGCTTCAAAATGCACGCATTATCACAATGAAAGGAAATGAAGTGATTGAACAAGGTGATGTATTGATCGAAAATTCACGCATTAAACAAGTGGGTGCCGCTGGTTCTATCTCTACAGATGGGTCAACAAAAAAAATCGATCTGAATGGAAAAACAGTTGTGCCTGGTTTTGTAGATACGCATGCACATATGTGGCCCACCTGGGGAATTCATAAAGCCCAATTGTGGATGTATGCGGCTAATCTTGCTTATGGTGTAACTACTACACGCGATCCACAGACTGCTTCTTCTGACGTAATCACCTACGGAGATATGGTAGAAGCAGGTGAGATGATTGGCCCACGAATCTATAGTACGGGCCCAGGTGTTGGTTTCTGGGCTTACAACTTAAAAAGTTACGAACAAGCCAAAGATATTCTAAAACAATATTCAGAATACTACAATACCAAAACGATCAAGATGTACCTCACCGGTAATCGTCAACATCGTCAATGGATTATACAAGCAGCGAGAGAGCAAAAGCTAATGCCCACTACAGAAGGTGGATTAGATTTCAAGCTCAACATGACCAATCTTATAGACGGTTACCCAGGGCACGAGCACTCGTTTCCTATTTATCCATTATACAACGACTTTGCGCAAGCTGTCGCCAAGTCAAAAATGGCATACACCCCCACGCTACTTGTAGCTTACGGGGGCCCCTGGGCGGAGAACTACTACTACTCAACAGAAAAAGTAAACAGTGATCCTAAACTCAATCACTTTACAGCGAAGAGTGAATTGGATCAAAAGTCGAGAAGAAGACCAGGATGGTTTATGGATGAAGAACACGTATTTGAAGACCATGCAAAGTTTGTAAACGATTTAGTAAAGGCGGGCGGATTGGCAGGTGTCGGTTCACATGGTCAGTTGCAAGGTCTTGGTTATCATTGGGAAGTTTGGAGTATTGCTTCTGGTGGAATGAACAATCATGATGCTTTAAAAGTCGCCACTATTTTAGGTGCAACTGCGCTGGGATTGGATGGAGATTTAGGAAGCATTGAAGCCGGCAAACTTGCTGACCTGGTCATACTCGACAAAAACCCCCTTGAAAATATTCGCAACACCAATACTGTTTATCAGGTGATGAAAAATGGAAGATTATATGATGGCAATACCTTGGATGAGGTATACCCCAACGCTCGCAAAGCACCTTCTTTTGGCAACGAGCAAGCCAAACCTGAAGGTATTCCAGGACTAAAACGATAAATCCATAACCCCTAAAGTCGTCCGAATTCCCCACATTCGGACGACTTTATCCATTCTTGTAATTTTTCAACATCACTTTGTTCTTTTGCGTAAATTAGAACTTGTGAAAAGGATCACATCCGTAATTGTGCTGAGCGTACTCCTCACCCACCTCATTGGGTTCTATGTCTACTTTGTAGTAAGACAGGGGCAAATCCGTCAGGAAATGCGAGAGTCAATTGGATCATTGCCTGATGAAGAATTTGAAACTTTTGTTTTTACCCTTGAAGTATATCAAAAGGTAAAAGTGAATGGATTTGAAGTGAAAATTGATGGCAAGATGTACGATCACAGTACACCCAAATTTGAAGACGGAAAAGTCATTCTTTTTGCTCGTCATGACAAAGATGAAGATGACCTTATCAGTTTTATCACCAAGATTGTCAACTCGTCTAACGAGGATAAAAAACCCGTCCCTTCACAATTGCTTAGTTTTTTCAGCCTTACCTATTTATCACCTGCTTCATTGACGCTGACTATTTCAACTGATCACACAAAATTATTCGATTGCTATAGCCCTAGTCTTTTGACTCAGTCATTTCCTGTTGAGTCACCTCCGCCTCGATCTTAATAAATCATTACTCAACTAAGCCAGCCAGGATATACTCCTATGGCCTGAGTTTATTACAAGATTTATTAGAGAAGAAATTGCGCCTTTAAACAGTGCTGTCAGGTAACGAGTGATGCTCAATCACGCATTACTTCGGTTGCTGCTATAATGACTTGGTTACTAAGGCTGTGGTTTCTCATACAAATTATTATTGATGAGACATATTATACTTCTATGGTTAACAATAGGTGTTGCGTCTTTTTCCTATTCGCAAACGATAACCATAAAAGAACAAGAGACTAAAAGCCCTTTGAATCTGGTGACTTTATCATCTCAAAATCCGAATGCATCCGTCATTACGAATTCAAACGGACAGGCTGACATCACTGAATTCAAAGGAGCAGAAAAAATAGAAATTAGAATGTTAGGCTTTCAAACACTGGTAAAAAGCTACGATGAGCTATCCGCTGAGGGTTTTGAATTATGGATGGAATCATCAAATCTCAGCCTTGATGAGGTCGTTGTATCTGCCACCCGATGGAGGCAAACAACAGCGAACATTCCTTCAAAAGTCATATCTATTTCTTCAAGCGATATCACTTTGCAGAATCCGCAAACAGCAGCTGACTTACTGGGCGTTTCAGGAAAAGTCTACATTCAAAAAAGCCAACAAGGTGGAGGAAGCCCGATGATCAGAGGTTTTGCCACCAATAGATTGCTTTATACGGTAGATGGCGTGCGTATGAATACAGCAATACTCAGAGGTGGTAACATTCAAAATGTAATCAACCTTGATCCTTTTGCAACCGAGAACACAGAGGTTTTCTTTGGCCCCGGATCGGTAATTTATGGCAGTGATGCCATTGGGGGCGTAATGAGTTTTCAAACCCTCACTCCTCAGTTTTCTTTGGATGATGAACCCCTTATCACCGGAAAGGCCGTCACACGTTACTCATCTGCTAACGATGAAAAGACTGGGCACTTTGACATCAATGTGGGGTGGAAAAAATGGGCGTTTGTCACGAGTTTCAGCTCCTGGGATTATGATCATTTACGACAGGGAAGCCACGGCCCGGATGACTATCTAAAACCCTACTTTGTTCAGCGACAAAATGATGAAGATAAGGTCATTGTACAAGATGATCCCTTGCTCCAAATCCCATCTGCCTACTCACAGATCAATATGATGCAAAAAGTCAGGTTTAGCCCTAATGACAAGTGGGACTTTCAATATGGATTTCACTATTCTGAAACATCACCTTACGGAAGGTACGATCGACATAACCGTGAAATTAACGGCACCGCCCGCTATGCAGAGTGGAATTACGGTCCACAAAGTTGGATGATGAATAATTTAAACATTACCCATAGTGCAAACAACAGCAATAAGGCATACGATAAAATAACCCTCCGACTCGCACAACAGTCCTTTGAGGAAAGCAGAGTCGACCGATCACTTAACAGCGATTACAGAAATTCTGCTATTGACCAGGTGCAAGCCTATTCTGCCAATCTTGATTTTACCAAATCAACAAGCAGTAAGAATAAGTTGTTTTATGGAATTGAATACGTGTTCAATGACGTTGCCTCTACAGGAATGATCACTGATATCTCTACGGGAATTAAAACCGCAGGACCAGCGCGATACCCTCAATCTACATGGAGTTCAACCGCAGCATATATCAATGACGAGTACAGCATGTCGGATCAAATTACTTTACAGGCCGGCATTCGTTACAATCAATTTAAATTAGAAGCCGAGTTTGACAACACTTTTTTTCCTTTCCCTTTTAGCGATGCCACCATTAAAAATGGAGCCGTTACCGGAAGCTTTGGCGCAGTATACCGCCCTTCCAACACCTGGGTTATCAGTTCCAACTTCGGTACTGCATTTCGCTCTCCTAATGTGGATGATGTAGGTAAAGTTTTTGATTCGGAACCAGGCGCGGTTACCGTTCCTAATCCCAATCTAAAAGCCGAGAATGCCTATAGCCTGGATTTAGGTTTTGCGAAAGTATTAGGAGAGGCTGTGAAGCTAGATATTACAGGGTACTATACTCTTTTGAACAATGCCATGGTACGTAGAAGCTTTCAACTGAATGGCCAAGATAGTATTGTTTACGATGGAGCATTGAGTCAGGTACAAGCTATTCAAAATGCTGCTGTTGCTAATGTATATGGAATACAAGCTGGTTTGGAAGTAAAGCTCCCTGCCGGGTTTAGTATTTCATCAGATCTCAACACGCAACAAGGAGAAGAGGAGTTGGACGATGAAACGACAAGTGCTTCTCGGCACGCAGCTCCCCTATTTGGAGTTTCAAGACTTACCTACAAGACCAGTAATCTCAACTTACAATTCTATGTAGCTTATCAAGGCGAGCGAAAATTTGAAGGCCTGGCTGTAGAAGAACAGGGGAAAGATGAAATCTATGCAAAGGACGCTAATGGAAATAACTATTCTCCCTCCTGGTATACGCTAAATTTAAAAGCAATGTATGGGATCACAGAACATTTTACGCTGAGTGCTGGATTAGAGAACATAACAGATCAAAGATACCGGCCATTTAGTTCTGGCATTTCAGCACCAGGAAGAAATTTCATTTTGTCTCTAGCCGTTAAATTATAAACTATTTAAAAGCGGGATTCTTAGCTAAGCATCCTGCACTTTTTAAGCATGAACTACAAAAAAATAGTTGACTCCCTACGCAAGTATAGAACCTGGCATCGTTTCATTGGAACTGGGCTTGGTCTCTTTGTAATTATTATATCCATTACCGGCATTCTTTTGAGTTGGAAAAAAAATGTTGATTTGCTTCAACCTCCAGAACAAAAAGGAACATCAGCGGATCTTGCCCAATGGGTAAGCGTAGCATCAATAGTTCAATCGGCAACGCATGCTATCGACTCTGTTGTAGGCAGGAGTATAGAGGTAGACAAGTTGGACGTAAGGCCCAGCAAAGGAATTATCAAGGTGCTTTTCAAAGAAGGATACTGGGAAGTACAGGTAGATGGAACTACCGGAAAATCACTATCAGTAATGCAACGCCATACCGATTGGATAGAGCAGGTACACGATGGCTCTATCATTAACGATTTCGTAAAGCTCACCTACAGCAACATCATTGGCTGGGGCTTATTAGTACTTACCCTAAGTGGATTTTGGTTATGGTATGGGCCGAAGTTGGTGAAGAGAATTAAGGCAGGTTGATTCGATTATTTATCCTTTGACCCTAAGTTAGATATTGAATCAAGTGATAAGGGAAGGTAATAAATAACCGTTCCCACAATCATTGATACAACAAAACCATAGGGAAGTCCAAAGGCTATCACTCCAACCAACAACGCAATAACAAACCCTTTACGGTCGCTCACAACATCTTTGATCAGAGAACTTAGGGAGACACCTTCCACCATTAATATCACTCCCAAAACAGGAAGCGGAAATGCCTGCACCAGGTTGTGAAATCCGTTGGCGAGAAATAACCCCAACACAATATAAAGCGACCCGTAAATAATAACTGATCCACCTGTTCTACCTCCAAAAGTATAATGTCCCACCATCCCTCCTGAGCCATGGCATGTTGGAATTCCACCAAAAAAAGGGTTGATAAGATTCATAATTGAATAAGTAATTCCAATTTTTTTGATACTCATTTCAGGTCTTTCCGGGAACAGGTCTTTTGCCACCTGCTTGGTAGCGATAATAGAATTACCTAACGAAAGTGGAATCTGAGGTAAGGCCAACAATAAAAACCCTTTGGATATGTCTTCAAAAGTAGGCACTCCAAAAACAGGAAGGTTTACACCCAATGACTGAGGGATAGCTGAGGCATCGATCTTAAAAATGAAAGCATAAATGACGCCCAATCCAATCACTAAAAGTGAAGCCGGGTATTTTTTATTATCGATAAAGATCAAAACAATAACAAAAGAGGCAGCCGCCAGAATATATCCATTAACAGAGTCGGATGATATATAATTCTTAAATGCTAAAGAACACAAACTGATGCCAAGCCCCAATTGCAAACCGCGCACAACCACTTTAGGAATCCACTTTGCAATCTTGTCAAGTAATCCAGTGAGAGACAATATCAACATGACCACACCAATAGCGAGCCCAGCTCCCAGCAGAATGTTTCCTCCAATTTGTTGTGCAATTACTAAAGTTGCCATCGCTTTTAAAGGCTGAGCAGGCATAGGCATACGGTAAATAAGACCCGTAAAAACCTGCATCAGCCCAAACATGATAAGCGCACCAGCCACGTAGAGGTCAGCCGCCAATATCATAGCAATGATCAACGGCAAGTCCGTGCCAATGTCTCCAAAGGCACCCGATAGCTCCCTTTTGTTAAATTGTATTGGTTCTTTACGCATTATGCTTGCTTAGCCACCAAAAGACGGACAATTAAATTATCCTCCGCTTTATATCAAAGAAATTTTTCTTCATCTCTAGTGGTAAAAATTCGCAATTAATAAAATCGAACAAACTTAGTGCAGTCAGTCTTATTAGTTCTTTTAACATCAATGTGCCTCAAGCCAACTCTTCCCAACGCCCACCTCCACTTCCATCGGTACGTCAATGATTACTGCTGTCTTCATTAACTCCACCACCTTTGGTTTTACAATCTTTTCCTCATCCTTATGCAAATCAAAAATTAATTCATCATGCACTTGCAAAATCATTTTTGTTTTCAACTTCTCTTTCTCCAACCAACTTTGAATGTGCACCATGGCAATTTTTATTATGTCGGCTGCGCTACCCTGAATAGGAGCGTTGATGGCATTGCGTTCGGCAAAACCCCTGGTGGACACATTTCTTGAATTGATATCTCTTAAATATCTTCTTCTTCCCAAAATTGTTTCCACATATTCTTTTTCCCTTGCCATATTAATGGAATCATCCATGTAGCGTTTAATGGCAAAAAATTCTTTAAAGTAGGAGTCAATAATTTCAACAGCTTCCGTCCGGGATATATTTAGATTTTGAGCCAATCCAAAAGCGGTACTTCCGTAGAGTATACCAAAGTTTACTTCTTTTGCTTTCCTGCGCATATCAGGAGTTACTTTTTTCAGAGGCACATCAAATACTTTCGCTGCTGTGGTGGCGTGTATATCCCTGCCTTCCCTAAAAGCCTCAATCATAATTTCATCTTTGGCAAAAGAAGCCGCTATCCTCAACTCTATTTGAGAATAATCAGCAGACATAAAGAGATAATCCTTGTCGCGCGGCACAAACGCGCCACGGATCTGTCTACCTTTTTCCGTACGTATAGGAATATTCTGAAGATTCGGATTCATCGAACTTAACCTCCCTGTTGCTGCAACCGCCTGACGGTAGTCTGTGTGTATCCTACCATCTGTTTTACTTATCATTTTCGGAAGCGCATCCACATAAGTGGAGCGCAGCTTTTCATACTCACGAAACTCGAGCATCTTTTTTACAATCTCGTGCTCATCCGCCAACTTCATCAATACATCCTCACCGGTAGCATACTGACCCGTTTTCGTTTTTTTAGGTTTGTCAACCAGCTTCAGCTTGTCAAACAGTATTTCACCCACCTGCTTTGGAGAAGCAATGTTAAATTCCGTGTCGGCAAGCTTGAAGATTTCCTTTTGTACTTTCTCGCTGTCTTTCTTTAATCCTTTCGACATCCAGGATAAAGTTTCCGTATCCACCAGCACTCCCTCTGCTTCCATAGATGCTAATACGCCCACCAAAGGCATTTCAATATCACTCATCAATTTACTATGTCCTTTCTCCTCCAGTGTTGCCTTTAATCGCTGCTTCAGGGGCAAAATAATTTCCACGCGCTCGCATACATTATCCTTCTCATTTTCACTGGAAATCAACTGATAGTCCAGAAATTGATTGGCAAGTATGTCCAATTCATGAGAAGATTCCGCCTCAATCAAATAATGTGCTAACATGGTATCGAAAAGATTCCCCCTCAACTCAACACCATATTTTTTTAAGGCCAGCATCGACTGCTTAATGTTGTGACCACATTTTGCTATGGCATCATCAGAAAGCAATGCGCTGAATTCATCCAGAATAGCTTTTGCCTCTTTCTCTGTTGCTATTGGGACGAAGTATGTCTCACCGGGTAAAGCGAACACTAAGGCTTTCAAGTCAAAGTCGTAATGAGGCTCACTGGAAGTAACTGCCTCAAATGCAAACTCAGGTTGCTCACCCAACTTTAAAACAAGTGCTCCTCTTTCCTTGGCATCCTTTGCTTCATGATACTTGCCTTTTCCAACCCCCTCTACTTTTTGAGGGGCACCTCCGCCAAACATGGACAACTGAGAGTTCCCCTTTGATTTATCTTCGGGTGGCGGGGTGGCTCCTCCTGAAGTGGCAAATGCGCGATTCATTATCGCCCTGAATTCCAACTCTTCAAAAATTGGGCGGAGAACTTCCTCGTTAAGCGGTTTGTATTTTAGTTTTTCTTCATCGAACTCTACAGGCACATCTGTCACGATGGTGGCTAGTTTTTTTGAAAGAATTGCCTGCTCGCCAAATTCTTCTACACGCTCTTTCTGCTTGCCTTTTAATTCATGTGCATGCTTTACGATATTTTCAACGTCTCCATATTTTTTCAACAACGTTGCTGCCGTCTTTGGGCCAATACCGGGTATCCCAGGAATATTATCAGAAGTGTCGCCTTGCAGGCCAAGCATATCGATTACCTGCGAAACATTGTCAATGTCCCATTTCTCACATACCTCAGCGATCCCCATCACATCCACAGCATTACCCATATAGGCCGGCTTATAGAGATACACATTCTCCTTTACCAGTTGCCCAAAATCCTTATCTGGTGTCATCATGTACACCTCAAAACCTTCTTTAGAGGCACGGGTAGCCAGTGTACCAATTATGTCATCAGCCTCATACCCATCCATTTCCAAAATAGGTATGTTAAAGCCTTCAATAATTTCTTTTACAATTGGAATACCATATCGGATATCCTCAGGGGTCTCCTGCCTTGTGGCTTTGTACTCTTCAAAAATTTCATCTCGAAATGTGGGCGAAGCCGTGTCGAAACAAACAGCAATATGTGTAGGCTTTTGTTTTTGCAACACCTCTAGCAAGGTGTTGGTAAACCCAAAAGGAACTGAGGTATTTCTGCCCTTAGAATTGATCCTTGGGTTTTTGGTAAAAGCAAAATGAGCCCTGTATATAAGGGCGTATGCATCTAAAAGAAAGAGTTTTTTTTGATTTTGTGACATACCAGCAACTTAATCAACGTAAAGAAACATTTGTATAAAAATTGTATTTTTATCCACCTTCAAAAGGAATACAAAATACACCCCTAAACTCGGACATTATGAACGGACCTTTGGAATATTTTCTTCACTGGGAAAAGACTGTTCCTAACGACACTTTTCTTCGCCAACCTTTTGGTGATAAGTGGAAAACAAGAAGCTGGAAAGAAGCGGGCGATGAGATTAGAAAAATAGCTGGATACCTGGAGTCCCTTCAACTTCCCCCGCAGAGTCACGTAGCGATACTTTCCAAAAACTGTTCAGAATGGATTTTAGCCGATTTGGCAATAATGATGGCCGGCCACGTTTCCATTCCTGTATACCCTACGCTTTCAGCAGATGGCGTTCGGCAAATACTGGAGCATAGTGAATCAAAAGCGGTTTTTATTGGGAAACTGGACAATTATTCTCTACAACAATCTGGAATCCCTGAAGGGTTGAAAAAGATCAGTATTTCCACCTACGGGGTGACGGATGGAGAAGTATGGGAAGAGTTGATCAACACTCAGGCACCTATAGACAACCCCATCACATTGACTCACAACGATATCCTTACTATCATTTATACTTCCGGTACTACAGGCACACCAAAAGGGGTGGTACATAGCATGGGTAATTTTGATACCACTGTAAAAATGGCTCAGAAGCATGTTGGGTTTCCCGATCGGCCGCGCTACATGTCTTATCTTCCATTAAGTCACATTGCGGAACGCTTAGGTGGTGAATTCGAGGGCCTTTTTAAAGGTGCAGAATTTAGTTTCTCTGAATCGCTGGAGTCCTTTCCGAAAAATCTGGCGGACACCAAACCCAATTACTTCATTGCTGTCCCCAGAATATGGTCCAAGTTCCAGGAAAAGATTTTGGAGAAAATGCCACAAAAAAAACTAGACAGATTATTGCCCCTACCCATTATCGGGTCAATTGTAAAAGGAGTCATCAAGAAAAAATTGGGTCTCAACAAGGCTTCACTTTTTATTTCCGGAGCTGCACCTCTGAGTAAAAGCACTTTTGAATGGTATGAACGACTGGGCATCACTATCTATCAGGTGCTGGGGATGACCGAGGATTGCGTATATGCTCACTTTAACCGGCCGGGTGCCAACAAGTTTGGAACAGTGGGACTACCTATGGAGGGACTTCAGGTAAAGTTAGCGGATGATGGAGAATTGAGGGTAAAGAGTTCTTGTCTCATGAAAGGTTATTATAAAAACCCGGAGTTAACGGCAACAATGTTTGATGAAGAAGGCTATTTAAAAACAGGAGATACCGGTGAAGTAGATAGTGAGGGATACCTTACTATCATTGGCAGGGTGAAGGATCAATTCAAAACAGATAAAGGCAAATACATTTCACCTGCCCCAATCGAATTGAAATTAATGCAGAATACGGATATTGAACAAGTGTGTGTTGTGGGCATGGGTGTTCCCCAGCCCATTGCACTTACTGTTTTATCCGTTCATGGAAAAGCGAAGACCAAAGAAGAGGTTACAAAAAGTTTAACAGCTACAATGGATAGTGTTAACAAAACTTTAGAATCACATGAACACGTGGAGAAGGCTATTATTATGAAATCCGATTGGACCGTTGAGAACGAAATGGTAACTCCTTCCATGAAACTGAAGCGCAATGCCATTGAGAAAATTCACTTGCCGAGTTATCCCAAATGGTATGCAGAAAAGGAAACAATCGTATGGGAATAACGCCTGATAAATGTCCTCTATTGGCTTGAGCATTGTCATATCCTAAAGGTAATCCAATGGCTATCTTACATTAAAATAAAGTAGTATGAAAAAGAGAGAACCAGTAAGTCATATAATGACGGAGAATGTAATGACTGTCGACATAGGCACTAATCTAAAAGAAGTAAAAGGCCTTATCAATCATCAACATATTCGACATGTTCCGGTTGTAAAAGGAAAGCAATTAGTGGGCATCATCAGCAAAACTGACATCAACCGACTCTCATTTAGTGGTTTGTTTGAAGATCAGGACGATGCGGATGAAGCCATCTTCGAAATGCTCAACCTCAGTCAGGTAATGACACATAAACCTATTGTAGTGAAAAGTACTGATTCTATAAAAGAGGTGGCAGAGATTTTCTCAACCTCAGAATTTCACGCTCTCCCTGTGGTCAACAAAGACGATCCCACAAAATTAGAGGGCATCGTAACTACTACTGATATCATTAGATATATGCTGAGTCAGTATTAATCAGATTTCAAAGCAGGGCTAGTTCAGCCTTGCTTTAAAATATTCAATAGTCTTGGCCCTTGAATCCTTATATGCCTCTTCATCGTAGATTGGGTTACTGGGATTCGCAAATGCATGGTCAGCATCATATGAATATACAGTCAATTTTTTCCCGGCTGCTTTCATGTTGGATTCAAACTTGTCCATTACATCTTTATTAATCCATTGATCCTTAGTAGGCCAAATATTAAGCACATCAGAATTTAACTTTTTAAGCCGGTCAACATTATCTTCAGGCATACCATAAAACATTACACATGCTTGCGTTTGTTTTCCTGCCAAAAGTGCTGCTTGCAGGGAGAGCCCTCCTCCAAAGCACCACCCTACCGTTCCTACTTTTGCATCGCGACCTGCATACTTCAATGCACCTTTTATAATGGCATCTCCTCTTTCCTGACTGAATGACTGCATGTATTTACCGGCATTCTCCCGGTCTGTGGCCAGTTTACCATCGTACATATCAAGAGCTATAACATTCACATTTCCTAGCTCCTTATATAAATCTTCCGACCACCCTTTGATGTTGTCATTCAATCCCCACCATTCCTGAAAAACGAAAATCCAATTGTTCGTTTTCTTATCCGACATAATTAGATACGCATTGGCTTTCTTGCCATCAGCACAGTCAAAAGTGATCATCTTTCCCCCTTCTTCACTGATGTGCTTGTACACACGTGGCATCTGGTGTTCGCTATTGAAATCTTTATTAGATGCCATTAGTGCAAATTTCTCGACAGCAGGTGTATGACATATTGTAATGTCATCTTGTGCATAGCCCAGGGTGGCCATCATCAACAGTGCAAAACTCAGGTATATATTTTTCATAGTATTTGGGAGTTAGTGGGATATTGATATGTAGTTCAAATAGTTTTCAATCTTTCCATTGGCCCGTAATTACCCGGTCATAGGTAATAAAATCTGTATTGATAGGCTCCAACCCTTTTTGGCGCAACAATAGTGCCACCTGCGCTCTATGATAAGTGGAGTGATTCACCAAATGAATCATGATCTGTTCCACATTATTCTTATAGGGATCACCTACGTAGTTATTGTACACCAACTCTCTGTTAAAGTCTTCTGTATCTTGAACAAATTTCAACCAACGATTTGTTATTTCGTCATTCATTTTCAGCAATTCCTCAAGAGAATATTGTTTCCAAAGAGGATAAGCCTCTGGAGATTTACCTTCAATTCTGCTTAGCCAGATAAACAACGCTGAAATAACGTGGCTCATGATGGTCAGTATTTTTTCATCCTCCACTTTCTGATTTTCAAGGCAGGCAAGTACTCGTCCATTTGCCCACTGGTTATACTGATACAATTTAACAAAGTAATCTTTCATGATGTTAGCTCAATTTTTAAAACACGCGCAATTTAAGCGCTTTGAGCAAAAATAGTTCTGTTTTGTGAACGCAGCGTGTCAAAAACTTAACCTTCTCATTATACAATCCTTATTCTGATCGGATATATATTCTCTAAATTCGTGATAAATATTTCAGTATGAAGATTCTATCCCAACTAATTGTCCTCACTTATATCGCTCTTTTTACCTGGGCTTGTTCATCCTCATCAGAGCAAATACCAGATCAATACGTTGACCCTGTTGCTGCTTTGTATGACGAAACCCTGAAGCCATTCTACCATGGTGTTGCCTCCGGTGATCCTTTGCCCGACCGCGTTATTATATGGACCCGGGTGACTCCGGAAAAAATGAATGCCAAAGTTGATGTGAAATGGGAAATTGCTGAAGATCCCAATTTCTCCTCCATCTATAAATCAGATACACTGAGCACCACTGCCCATCGCGACTATACAGTAAAGGTGGATGTAGACGGATTGCAACCTGATCATGTTTACTACTATAGATTCAGCGCTTTGGGGGAAACTTCAATTACAGGGAGAACGAAGACAGCTCCTATAGAAACAAAGGATGAACTTCAATTTGCAGTAGTCAGTTGCAGCAACTGGGAGTGGGGATATTTTAATGCCTATTCAAAAATCGCTGATAGACCCGTGCTCGATGCCGTTGTTCATTTGGGCGATTATATCTATGAATACGCAGTGGGGAAATATGGCGACACCACCATTGGCCGCTTCAACCTGCCGTCCCATGAAATTGTTTCACTGCAAGATTATAGAACCAGGTATTCACAGTATCGAACCGATCTGGGCTCAAGAAAAGTTCATCAGCAACATCCTTTTATTACTATTTGGGATGATCATGAAGTTGCCAATAACTCTTACAAAGAAGGTGCTCAAAACCATCAACAGGATGAAGGCGACTATGAAGCAAGGAAAAAAGCTGCCCGACAAGCTTATTACGAATGGCTCCCGATCCGCGAGAACAGAATGCTGTATCGCTCCATTTCATTTGGCTCATTAGCCGATCTCATTATGCTGGACGAACGACTGGCGGGAAGAACAAAGCCAGTAGACAGCCTGAGTGACCCTCTGTACAATGACGAAACCCGCACCATGTTGGGTGCTGATCAGCTTCAATGGTTTGAAAGTCAGCTTTCCAATTCAAAAGCCACCTGGAAACTTGTGGGCAATCAGGTCATTTTTTCAGACATCGATCTGAGTAAAGTGTTGCCAAAAATGCCACGCAATCTGGATTCCTGGGATGGTTATCCTGCCGAAAAAAACAGAATTAAAGAGCATATTATCAATAACAGGATCCGCGATGTTGTATTCCTTACTGGCGACACTCATGCATCATGGGCTATTGAAGTAGCTACTGATGTTGTTAACACCTATGACCCCATTACTTCACGGGGTGCTTTCGCTGTTGAGTTTGGTACGCCTAGTATATCTGCAGCTAATAGCAATGAGAGAACACCCACTGAAGAAGTAAAACGATCAGAAGTCACATTGATCGATACCAATCCTCACATTAAATACACCAATAACAGGGACCATGGCTACCTGCTCCTAACACTTACACCGCAATTTGCTAAAAGTGAATGGTACTACGTTGAGACCCTAAGACAAGAAGGAAGTGCGGAATTCAAAGGACAAACTTTAACAGTTCAAAAGGGGACCGCTTCAATTAGAAAAACAGAAGATTAATCTTCTTTTTTCTTGATCAATATATTTTCAATGTTCCCATTTTCTGTAAGCATTATAGCAATGTTGCGTGTTGCCGGAAATTGAGCCAGTGTAATCATCATTATGGAGGTAATGGGAACAGAAAGAAACATTCCTAATAAATCCCAGACATAACCCCAGAATGAAAGGGCCACTACCACTACCAGCGGACTTAGGTTCAATGACTTTCCCATGACCTTTGGCTCTATGTAATTTCCAACTACCAATTGAATGGCTTCCACACTTATGAACACCCAAACAAAAGACCAGAGAGAACCAAACTGAATAACTGCAAACATGGAAGGCAACAAGGTAGCAATTAGAGACCCTATGTAAGGGATGTAGTTAAAGACAAAAATTAAAAAAGCCCAAAGAAAAGCATAGTCAATATCAAATATCCGTAGTACGATGTAACTCAATCCACCCGTTAAAATACTGATGCCTGTTTTAAGGGTGATGTACTTGTTGGTAGATTCATAAATTTCGTTGAGCACTTCCTGGATCTGCATCCGTCTGCTTTTATCCGGAAAGATGGCTTCAATTTTTCTTGAGAACGCTACCTCTTCCAGTAAGAGAAAGACAATGTAAATGATTACAATAACTATTGTGCCTATCGTAGCCGACAATGAAGATACCGTGCTGGTAAGAAAGCCCTGAAGGTCTAACTTGTTAATCTGCTCCTGCATTTGGTCGGTGATATTCGCCACACCAAGAGATTCACCCACTTCGATTAAAAAGACATCTAAAGTAGATTTGTAGGTGCTAAAGTTATCAACAATGTCGCTTAGGTTGGTAATTATAAGATTGATCGTGACTTGAATCAGTCCAAACAATATAGCCAATGACAATGTTCCCTTCAACCACTTCGGTAATTTCTTACCAAATAGATTTATTTTACCTATGTAATAGTAAATGGTTTTAATTAAATACCAAACCATCACCGCCATTACAAATGGCTTTAGCAAATCCTTAAAATAAATGATAAAGAATATGGATAGACCTCCCAGTAAGGAAATCAGAATAAATCTGTAAATAATAGTTTCCGTGAAAGATTTCTGCTCCACTAGTTTGACGACATTAAAATATCTGTTCCGAGAAATCTACCATCAGGTGTGGTGACCCATTTTCTTTCTTTTGGAATTCGCATATCCCCCACGCGCTCCTCACCTTCCAGATAGATCACCTCACCTTTTTTTGCAGGTTCATCTTTATAAAACATATACCCCTTCATCGCATAGGTGCTCTTATCAATGTAAAAGAACCAGATGTCTTCATCATAGGGTACACGTAGCACAAAGCAATCTGATCCCTCAAATTCCTCCTCATTCACAGCAGGGTCAATCACCGTTCCCTTATCTTTTAGTTTCATAGGAAGCCCCCAGAGATAGACGTAATAATTCCGCGTTCTCTTCACATTATCGCAGGTCTTATCCGTTGGAATTTCTTCACATTCATCCATGGTCACACTCATTACGTTTCCACTTTCCTCGAGATGAAAGTATCCTTTAGTATTGTCTATTAGTGCTTTCGATCTTCTATCCGGGCCGTTGGGCCTTTCAGACACAAATTCCATTTCATGATTAAAATTACTCCACTGCCCTTTAGGATCATGGTATTGAATCGACTTATCCAGGATAGCTTCAGCGGTCATTTTCTGGGCAAAGGAATAAAAGCCACACGAAATAATAGCTGCTGAGATAATCAGTTTTTTATAGCTCATAATTTATTATAATAAACAAATATACTTAATACATATGGCACTAATGTTGCGTTATTTAGCCATTAGTAAACATGAAATATTATTACCTTAGATTAAAATTAAAAATATGCGCTTAATCTCATTATTCATCGTCTTGTTGGCATTTTCATTCTCCTCTTTAGCTCAGGTAATTGGCAAAACCTTTCCTGAAATGGACGCAGAAACAGTTGAGGACAAAGTTGTAGCTCTTCCTAATGATACAAAAGGGAAATACACATTGCTGGGTCTTGCATATTCCAAAAAATCAGAGGATGAGTTGAACGGATGGTTTTCGCCTGTCTTCAATAAATTTATTCAGAAGACTACCGGATTGATGGCTAGCTTTGGCTATGATGTTAATGTGTATTTCATCCCAATGTTTACCGGAGTAAATGCTGCAGCCACCGGGACAGCAAAAAGAAAAGCACTTAAAAAAGTTGATCCACTATTGCTACCCTATATTCTTTTTTACAAAGGAGAACTTAAACGCTTTAAAGACGAGTTGGATTTTGAGAAAAAAGACATCCCCTATTTCTTTGTCTTGGACCCTGAGGGTGAGATAGTTTTTGCTACTTCAGGTTCCTATTCCGAATCAAAGTTGGATCAGATTGAAGAGGTGATTGAATAACAAAACATAAATCCACCCCTATTGATGAGTTTTCTGGTCCTCCTCGCGATAGCAATGGCTCCTGGTGTGGCCATAGGGGTTTACATTTATTTAAAAGACCACCATGAGAAGGAGCCGATAAGTTTACTTGTCAAAAGTTTCTTCTATGGTGTTTTTAGTACGTTTATTACCCTGCTTATTAGCGGTATGATCAATCAGTTTGTCACCATCAACGAGTCAGATCTTTCCGAGCAAGCGGTTCATGCTTTCATTATTGTGGCTTTGGTGGAAGAGTTCAGCAAATTCCTTTTTGTAAGAGGTATACTCTACAGAAACAAAAACTTCAATGAGCCTTTCGATGGTATTGTATATGCAGTAATAGTAAGCATGGGCTTTGCCACCTTCGAAAATATTTTTTATGTAGCAGAAGGTGGTCTTAGTGTTGCGTTTACACGCATGTTTACTGCCGTACCCGCACACGCCACATTTGGTGTATTGATGGGATACTTTCTTGGTAAGGCCAAGTTCGAGCATAAAAAATCATATTACGCATTTCATGCTTTGGGGATAGCAACCCTTTTTCATGGAGCGTACGATTATTTTTTATTTATCTCCTTCGTACCTGGGATTTGGCTTGGAGCAATAGCCTCGTTGGTTTTAGGGATTTACTTGTCCAGAAAAGCTATCAAAATTCATCAACTGGCCTCTCCCTTTATCCCCCCACCCAAATCATAAGGCGAGTAACTTCCAGTACTTACGTAGGCGTTTATGCAGGCTTCACCTATTTCCTTTATACTCCGTTAATGTTTTGGTACTTCGGAAGAACTTCGAAGAAAAGAAAAAAGCTGTTCGAACAACTGCCTCCTGAAGAATCAGTAAGTTGATCAGCTTTTTAAGACGTTCAAATTAATTTCTAATGCTCCTCACTATCGCCTCTGGGGGTGCTAATGTGTGAGCCGAAAAACAATGCATTAAAGAAAAGCTTATTGGTACCGTACCAATAGCCGCGGAAGGTAGGATCATCTACAAAAAGAATCGCTCTTCCTCTTCCTACACCACTCACTTCTACTGAAACTGAGTTCTTTATTTTTTCCAAATTGCTGGAATTGATATAACCACTCAAGTGTGGATTGGCCGTGTATTTAGCAACCGTGCTAAACGGACTCTTGCTCTCCTCTAAAAACACGGTATGATTTCTATACACTGGTAAACTTCTACTGGTGTAACCAAATCCAATGGGATGAGTGATATCAAGATCAGTCATATAAATAGATCCACCGATTTCTTTGGCCCCCAGATAATCACTGGCCGTTACGTAATCCATTCTTTTGGTATCTCCATTTTCTTTGCCTTTGGCCAATTTTTCATCGATCAGCTTGTTGTTGATTGCCCAATTCACCGCGTAACGCTGAAGTATCAGCGTGCCTCCATCTTGCATCCACGATTTCAATCGCTCAACACCTTTGTCTCCAAGCATACTATAGTTACCAGAAACAATAATGATGGTATTATAATCTGAGAGTTTCAATCTGCCAAACTGATCAGTATCTACTTTGGTAATCGGCATTCCTATTTTGGTATCCAGCATGTGCCAGATCGCTCCAGCTTCAGTGGGAGAAGCGCCATCACCAATCAACATAGCAACTTTTGGCATTTCAAGATCACGCACATTTCTGCTTCCCAAATAAACACCTTCAATAGCCACACCCGTGTCTACTGTATAGATATCAAGACCACTTATTCTTGAGGCCTCTTTGACATGGGTGAATACTTCATCCTGTGAAATATTCTGATCAGTAACTGAAACAACGATTGTTCCATAGCCAAAATTTTTCTTCACTCCATTAACTGTAGTTGCAAAAGGCTTGAAAGCTGCCTTTGCAAAAACCTTATTGCTAAGTAAATGGTACAATGCTTTGGGCGCATAGTATTCATTCCATTCAAAAACATAGGCGTAGCTCGACTTGGCAACCGGAGCAGGTTTTGCTACAATATCTTCAAACTTCACTTTCTCCCCTTTTGAATATTTTACCGATGATGAAAGTGCATCATGGGGCAATCCATACCCCAAAGACATCGTCCAGGCGGAAGCATCATAAAATATGCTGTCGTAGAATTTAGTCACCTTTTCAAACATTGACCTGACCATACGATATTGACGTTGGTCAGTAGGAACCACAAATGCTTTCCCTTTTTCATATTTGTTTCCACCAACGGAAAGATCACTGGTCAAGGGATAGGTCTCAATTCGATGCTTTAACAGCAGATCAACAAATGCATTGGTCCTTCCTTTATCCTGGCTATCCCCAAAGACGTAAGCTTTGATGGATGATTTCTTGCCCTCATCCAAAGCAGACTTGAAATAATCTTGTTGATGTTTTAGTAACAATTCACGGTTCTCTACAGAAGCTGTAACTGTTGCAAGGCTGGTGCGTACATGATTGCGAATGGTGAAAGGGAAAGTAACTATCCTAGTGTCGCTTTGCTGCACATGTCCTCGCGAACTGGCCTGTTCAAAAACAAGCCCCAATCCACCATGGATATCCGGATACGTTGATCCATAACCTGGATATGAATTGTCATAAGCTTCCTTGGCCCAATAGAACGAACCAATATCATCCATGGCTTTTGCAAAATATTTTTCAAAAAGAGGATTCAGCTTATCGTAGTTGTCTCTTGGCACTACCGGATTTTCGGATCCATAGGGTTTTGTAGGCTCAAAGAAGTAAGTACTGTTGGTGCCCATTTCATGGTAATCGGTGCATACGTTGGGCAACCACTTATGAAAAAACTCGATTCTGTTCTGACTTTCCACATGAGCCAATGGCAACCAGTCCCTGTTCAGGTCAAACCAATAATGATTAAATCGCCCTCTGGGCCAGCCTTCGTTATGTTCACGATCCATAGGATCTGCTACCGGAGGAAACCCTTTGTGCATATTAGCCCAGGTACTGTGGCGATCACGACCATCTGGGTTATAGTTGGGATCGATATGAATTACACTTTCACTTAAAGTTTTATCAGCCTCGGCACCTTGTCTGGCTATCATATAATATGCAGTAAGCATAGCCGCCTCGCTGCTGGAAGGTTCATTACCATGAACGTTGTACCCCAACGTCACCACAACAGGCATATTGGCAAGGGTCACAGTTTGTGAAGGATCTGCAAGTTTTACATGCTCTTTTTGTATGGCATCGATCCTTGCATGATTCTCCGGACTGGTGATGGTGAGCACCACCTGAGGTCTTCTTTCATTGGTATATCCGATGATTTGAAAACTGGCTTTAGGAGAAACCCTTCCCAATTCTTCGAAGTAGGAGGCTATTCTGTCATGACGGGTATGCCAGTCTCCCACTGGATAGCCCAGAAACTGCTCCGGAGTAGGGATGGCGGGATCAAATGTTGTCCCAGATGGAAAAAAGTAATTGTTTTGACCATTGCTTTCGATCTGAATCAAAAAGCAGGTCAACAATAGAAACAGAAGGTTTTTCATATCAAGTTTTTACTGAAAGTGATTCGAAAGTTATACACATGATTTTGCATGAAAAAATGCAGATGTGATGAATGGTGGCCAGAATTTAAGGATTAACTAAAATCCGTCATCCTCCACATCCTTTTCTTTTTTCTTGGCAGGACCCCGTCCGCTACCAAGGCTATAAGGAGCTTCCAAACCGTAATATTTACTCCTGAATTTATTGATGAATGAAAGGGTTTCTTCATCGCTGCCGGGAATAAAAACCAACTCCCCAATCTTTGCTTTGGCCGCATTGGTCTTCTTAGCAATTACGCTGTTAAAGTCAGGATTAGAAGAATGAACCATCAATCGATTATCCTCCATACCGAAGTAATACCATGAATCCGGTGAAGCTTTAAAAAATACATGAAATACGCTTCCACCATCTTCATTTTTTCTCAACTCCATAAACCCTTCAAAAGATCCGTTGATGTCATTGCGCAATATATTGCTGAGCCCAAGATTGCCTTCACTATAAAATGCCTTATGCTCTTGTGAGCGTTTCAAATTGAAATTGGAAAACACCAATGGTCTGCCCAACTCAGGAATAGTAGTGAGTGGAGTATACGCTTGCAACGATTTGTCTTCGTAATCTTTTACTGCGCGCTCCCCTACAATATCTGCAATCTTATATAACAATTCCGTTTGATCACCCAGTCCTTCTTCTGCACCTTCATTTTTGATGACATCCTGTAGTTCCAGTGCCATTATTTGCAACGCCTGAGCCGGGATGTTCATATCCGCCATCAAGAAGGTATTCATTCGAATGTCATTGGTTTCAAGGTTTCCTGAACCCAGAGCGCTTGCGGTTATCTGAAAGTCTTTACTTCCCCCTGTAAAGAAATTTACCTTTCCTTCAAACCTTACCTCTTGTTTGTCCTCGTTGTAAGCAAAAACTTTTCCGGTAAGTTTTTCTCCCGTTGCTTTTAGCCGATCCTCAATTTTAAACTCCTGACTTTTCTGATCAAAGAATAACGAACCGCTCGGCAAAAAGAAATCATCATCATCAGGGTTCTTTTTATCAAACACAAAAGTGATGTAAAGACTATTATCATCTGAAAAGTGTAATCCTGCCTCCACTTTTCTTCCTTCCTCTGTTATGGCATTGTCAAAATCCAAAAACACATCTTTCTCATCACCACTTTGTTCGTACACAATCCACGTATCGTAATTTTTTATTTTTTTAAGATCCAGCTTTACGCTTCCTTTCAACTGAAGGGCCGGTCGTGTGGAATACATCACCATATCACCTTTGTAATAAATTCTTGGCGCCAGAACAAGACGGTCTTCTTCAATAACAACTCCATTGGCAACAGTTTGTTCAGTAGCGTTTAATCCAGTACTCCCCCTTCTCCCTTTGGTGATCTCATCAATTGGTTCAAGGTGAAAATCAGTCATTTTAATAGCAAACGTGTCATTCACTGCGTTTACATATTGATAGGTCGCAGACCCAGAAAATTCTTTTCTGGAAATAATGTCCACTATACCATCCGTGAGTCTGTGGTATCCGTTGAGGGTATCCATTACAATGGTGGTATTGGTTAGTCGGCCAATCTTTGCATTTTCCAAAATCAATATTTCATTGTTCTCTGGAGTAATTTTGGCATCAGCAACCACAATAAACGGTATACCACTTACTTTAAGCTGCTGTGATTGAATGTCATACTCTGCACGTTCAGCCAAAAAATTAAGTGAGTCCAGATCTTCTCGTGTAGTATAAAAATAGGAATTTTCCAGAGGCACATCCGGATCCTTATTCATTACAATTTTTTGTGTATTCAAATCCCACCGCGCTTCCGGAATGGAGGTCTTAAACTGGGCATAGGGAAATTCCAAAGCTGCTTCTCCCGCTATCTCAGGACTTATATCCGCATAGTTTTCTTCCAGGTTAAATTTCAATCGTACATCATCACCAGACAATGCGGGTTTGTCCGGGTTAGTGGTCTTCACCTGAAAATCGGCATGCCTGGCGCCAAAATCTTTTGCAGAAAACGAAAGTTCTTCTGAAGTCGCCTCTGATCCCCTCGTTATCAGCTTTCCTCCTCCACTGGTTCCTGTTTTTGATACAGTTAACCTTCCATCCAGTTGGGCGCTGGCATCGTACAGATTAAATGGATCTCGCAAATTTTCAATGTTGAACTTGTCTTGCTTGGGGAGCCAATTGAGTTTGAATTCAGAGAGTGTTACTTGTGGAAACCAAGCAGCTCCAAATTGCTTCTCTTTCAGCTCTCCAACGTTGCCTCGGCCCACCACAGAATCAGGGTAAAACACAAAATCTTTTGACTCAACACTGGCAGCTAAGTAATCGATACGACCTGTAGCACGGATACCCGCATTATCAAGGTTCATCGCGCCTACCATTTTTCCTTCTCCCTGGTACAATTGATAACCTTCACTTGGGATGGCGTGTGTAAATCCAAGTGATTTATCGGCCATGGTGTGTAGCTTCTCCTGGAAATTGGGAAACATCCCACTGGAAACAAAAGTACCTTCAAAATTGATGGAGCCCGGATCTGCATCATTCAAACTATCCAATTTAAAAGGAGGAACTACAAAAAATACAGATCGATCGTACGCTCCATTCAGCACCTCTCGCCTGTTAAAATAAATCACACCACCGGCAGTAGCATCCAGACGGGGGTAATTTGGAATTTTTTCCTTACCAGATTTATTATCAGGCCGGCTAATGAAAAGCGTGCCCGATGATTTGGAAGTATTGGCCATTCCTGCAGCAGCAGCGGCCGTGGAATCTGCCCCTACCATGGCATTGTTCACCCTTCTTCTGATGCTTTGCCCGCGTGCGTTGGTTTCCGTAACATAAAAGCGAATGGAGTCAATATGATTTAAGTTGATAAAGAAGCTATCGTACTTGAGCATAAAGTCCTTTCCGTTGATCTCAAAATTTCCAGCAGTGATCTTACCATCAAACTTGATATCGCGATTTTGTAAAAGCGTTATCACACTACTGTCTGGTTTAATAACCACATTGAGCGAATCACTTACATTGAACTCTTCCACACCCCTGACGTCCATACGGCCATCTACAAAATTTACAGTTGCATTGGCTGGCCCATCCATTATGGAGTGGATTTTCAAGTTGTCATAATCGGCATCACCTTTTACTGCGTCATAATAATGCAATGCTTTTTCTTTCACTTTTACAAAACCTGTGCTGGCATTGTATTCTATCATTCCCTTTTGCGCCAAAAATGTCATCGCCATTCGCATTCCATCTGATCGCTGACCAGTACCAGTGGCAATGTCATCCACATAAAATTCCCGCATGCCCATTCTCAATGAATAACTTGCCACCAAAGCAAGCGGATGAAATTGAAATCCGTGACCCGCTAATAATCTGAAATCTTCCGGATCGTAGTAATCGATAGACTCGATGACCATGGGTGATTGGCTCCGTCCTCCAAAGCTGTAAATGTTCAAACTGTCTGAATTAAGATCCCAACGGATTTTATCGGCCGCAAAATCCATATTGAAATAAGAAGCGGTGTAAGGTGCATTTTTTAAATAACCATTCTCCTTCTGAAGCACCAGTTCATTCTTGCCAAAATTGTAGTAGAACTGCGTGGCCGGATGATAGATGGAATCATTTTGCTGAAATATCTTCACCATGGCACGCCTGGAGAAGATGGTAGAATCCTGAAATTCAAATAGACGAGATCGTGCCTCAAACTTTCTATCCACTTCACCCAATACCACCAACCTGGCGGGTTCGCCATTGACCGATGAGCTATAAATTTTGCTCCCATTAAGGGCAAAGCCACCTGTATATTTTAATTTATCATTGCCAAGACCAAGCATTTCCACCTCACTGTTGAAAGACATGAATCGCGGGTAAGTAGCTGACTCTGGAGTTTTATGACTTACACTTTTAAATTCAAAAATACCATCCACTCTTCCGATGGCCCTTCCGAGATAAGTCAGTTTACCCTGAGAAGCTTTAAGCTCAGGGTTAGATACTTTGAAATTATAAGCAGTAAAATCAAAATAAACCGAATCCTCGCTCAGTCCTGCTGTCGTCCAGTCAAACCTTCCTCCTTCACCCACAAACGTATCATCCAGCAACGACACTGCCCCCTTTGTGTCGCGAAGGAAAGCGGAATCATAGGTAGTGGAAAAATTAAGAGTGGCTTTGTCAAACCGAATGAGTGGCCCGCTTAGCTCAGGTTGGGGTTCCGGTTGCATCCAGATGGGAATTGCAGGGGGCATTTCAACTTCCTCCTGGTCATCCCAGTTTACTTCTTCCTGATCGTCCCAATTAAAATCATCCTGTGCAGCATTATTGTCCCATTGATCGAATTGATTTTGATCATACGGATCCTGATAGGGATCGTTATTAAAATCATCTACAGGTTGACTATCAAAATCATTGAAGGTATCCTGATCATTACTATTAAAATCAAGAAGTGATGGAAGTACTTCTACTTTGACATAATCAAAATGGTATTCGTCATCCCTAACGAAGAGCCTGTAGGAACGATCGTAGTGGAGCGCGTGGTATTCAAAAAATTGCCTTACGTTTTTAAAGAAAATGCCTGCGTTGGTTAAGCTTTCATTTTCTATCACCTGATCGGCAACATTCAAAAAACCAGTAATCGTTTCTGCATCTGCATTTTCACGGTCTACTGCATTGGCTATGGCTCCATAATAATTGACAAATTGAGGCCTTAATTTATACCCCTTTCCCTTCATCAATTTTACTTGCTTTCTGATGATCTCCTGATGATCTCTGCCCAGTTTGCTCCAGATGGTGGCAAATCCAGCTCCTACGGCCTCGGCATCAACGCTGCGCGAGTTCTCTAGGACTATGCGGATACTGTCCTGAAAGTTGAGCCTGACGGGTTCAGCAGCCTTTTGCGCCTTTAGGGCGGTAGATCCTGCCAATGCAATCCATATGTATATTAAAACCCGCTTCACAATAGCCTAATCAGTGAAATTCGTAAATAATGGGCAATTTAGCTAAAAGCACCTCATGCTTAAACGACCTCTCCACTACCAATAGTTTTGGATGAGGAATAAAATCCGTTATTTATCGAGTTGAAGTAATAAGGAAGCCCAGTTTTCGCGCACATCGCTGCTTATGTGTTTAAGCTGATATTGATGTGCCCTGGCCATCAGATCCGGAATATCCTTTTCATAAAAACCACTGAGCAATAAAAATCCATCAGGATTCAAGTAAGCAACATATTGGGGTAGTTCCTGAAGCAGAATGTTCTTATTGATGTTGGCCAAAATTATATCGTAGTTATCCTCAAAGGTCAGCTCGCTGATCATCCCTTGCCTGATATTAATATTTTGGCATTGATTTACTTCCGTGTTTTCCTTCCCATTGATTACACTCCACTCATCGATATCAAATGCCTCCACGCTTTTTGCTCCAAGTTTTGAAGCCATAACAGAAAGTATGGCGGTGCCACATCCCGCATCCATCACCATTTTATCTTTATGATCAATTGCCATTTGCGCTTTTATCATCAGGTAGGTGGTCTGATGATGGCCGGTACCAAAAGACATTTTGGGGGTGATGGTGATTGAATAAGGATATTCTTTTTCGATTTGATGAAACTCCGCCCGGATCACACATTTATTATCTACGATGATGGGCTCATAACTTTTTTCCCACTCTTCATTCCAGTTTTTCTTTTCAATCTTATCCCAAGAAAATGAAAGTGGCTTTACCTGATCGTATTTATTTTTTATTTCATCTACACGGCTTTGATCAAATCGATCCACTTCTGCATAGGCCTCAAACCCGTTTTCATTTTCCAAAAATGAATCAAATCCGGCTTGCGAAATTTCGGCAATCAGTATTTCTGAAAAAAGAGGATCGCAGGTGACGCTTAGGCGTGTATGATACATTTAGGCAGACTTAATGATCTCTACAAAATCCCGAGACTTCAATGAAGCTCCTCCCACAAGTCCACCGTCCACATCGGCACAGGAGAAGAGTTCTTTTGCATTGTCAGGCTTTACACTTCCTCCATAAAGTATAGGGATTAACGCTGCAGTTTCTTTTCCAAACTTTTCAGCAAGGTGCTCTCTAATCACTGCATGCATTTCCTGCGCCTGAGAACTCGTGGCTGTTTTACCCGTGCCAATGGCCCAAACCGGCTCATAGGCAACCACTATTTTTTTCATGGCTTCAGCATTCAAATGAAAGAGTCCTTCCTCAATTTGCTTTTTCACAAGGGTTTCATGATCCCCTGCTTCCCGGACATCCAGCGGCTCGCCACAGCAAAAAATAGGCTTTAAGCTATTGGCCAGTGCTCCATCTACTTTCTGCGCAAGCTGTTTCCCACTTTCCAGAAAATATTGTCTTCGCTCACTATGCCCTATTATTACATATGGAATTTCCATGGATTTTAGCATCCCTGCAGCAACCTCTCCAGTATAGGCTCCGGAAGCATGCTCACTACAATTTTGTGCTCCTACTTCAATTCTTGCAGCCTTTCCAAGTTGAGACTTTAAACTAAGCAGGTACGGAAATGGCGGACAAATAATAATTTTCACATCACCTTTCACTTCATCACCCACCATTCCAATCAGCTCTGCAGTGAGCGATTGTGCTTCCTGAAGTGTTGTGTTCATTTTCCAGTTTCCCGCAACTATCTTTTGACGCATGTCTAATTTCAATCTAACTGTTCAACAATATTAAAATGTAAATTTCCCTGACGGTTTATCTTTCATCAACCGCATGCTCTTGATCGGCCCTTTATAGGTAACGTGCACCAAGTTGGACTGGTCATCATAAGTTTCGGTGATTACCGTGTTCTCTACTTCAATTACTTTGAAGCTCTTTATGTTTTCAATCTCGATATAGCAGATAAAAGCAAAGTTCTCTTCCTCATACCCCAAAAAGTTAAGCTGCTGTTGTTTGCCGTCAAGTTTCACTTTTAGATGCTCTTTCAAGTAATCCGCAATAAGACCTTGTGTTGTTAACCCTTTTTCAGGATTCAGGATATCCAAGTCGGGCACTCCTGTTTTTTCCCTTATAGCTACCTCCAGATCATCCACAAAAATGCGTGATATGATCTGCAAGGCTTCAGCCTTTTCATTGTATTCAATCTCAGTAACAGAGATATGAAGAGGGTGAAAAAAAAGTAAAAAGGAATATAAAATGCTTAACATACTGAATCGTGGATCAAAAATAGGGCCATCTCTCACCCAAAACAAGTGGTGGTCATCTCTAATTCCATTAGTATAATGGGACTACCCAAATTGAGATATAAATCCTATTATTGTCTCCCCAAAAAAAGGAGTGCATGAGCGAATTTCAACTTTATTTTGTTCTTGGTAAGGATCATATCCTGGATTATGCAAATGGCTACGACCACATCTTGTTTGTGGTTGCACTTTGCGCCATCTATCTCACCAGAGATTGGAAAAAGATCCTGATTCTTGTCACTGCATTTACGATTGGACATTCCATTACATTGGCCCTTGCCACCCTCAATGTGATCGCTGTCAATTCTGACTTAGTAGAATTCCTAATCCCCCTCACCATTTTTATTACAGCTTTTGGTAACCTATTCAGAAGGGAGGAAAGCTATTCCTCCAAACCTGTTCAAACCAATTATTTGCTGGCATTGGGCTTTGGGCTCATTCACGGAATGGGATTTTCTAACTACCTGAGAGCGATATTAGGCAAAGATCATTCGGTGGTCACTCAACTTCTTGCATTTAATTTGGGCTTAGAGTTTGGGCAAATACTAATAGTTGGCATCTTTATGGCAGTTAGTTTTCTGCTTGTTGACCTGATAAATGTTTCGCGCAGAGACTGGAAGATGGTGATTTCGTCTGGTATTGCAGGAATTGCCCTAATTTTAATGAAGGATGCTATTTTCTGGTAAACAGATAACCAGTACCAACGTATACAATTGAAAATTTCTAAAGTATGATCAAATATATTACAGCGCTTTTCTTGGGCATAAGCTTGATTGCTGGTGCTCAAACAACTCCCTGGCAAGGAAAATTTGAACAATTGGGCCAAATACTGCCCACTCCTAATGAATATCGAACTGGCTCAGGCTCTCCCGGTCCCGAATACTGGCAACAACAAGCCGATTATGTGATCACCGCAGAGCTTAATGACGAAAATCAAAGTATTACCGGAGCGGAAACCATTACTTATCACAATAATTCTCCTGATGTACTTACTTATCTATGGTTGCAATTGGATCAAAATCTCTTTGATAAAGAGAGCAACACAGGAAAAACTAAAAACACCACTATCCAGGACAGTGTAACCACCAAAGAAATAGCAGGTAATCTTGACCTTTATGATTATGATGGAGGATACAAGATCAAATCGGTGAAAGATGTAAATGGTAGTGACCTAAAGCATTTTGTAAATGCAACCATGATGCGGGTTGATTTGCCTAAGCCACTCAAAAGAGGAGAAACCTTTTCTTTTAAAATTGAATGGTCCTACAACATCAACGATCGTATGAAAGTAGGCGGCAGAAGCGGACTTGAATATTTCCCTGAGGACAAGAATTATGTCTATACCATAGCACAATGGTTTCCGCGCATGTGTGTGTATGATGACCTGGAAGGATGGCAGAACAAACAATTTCTCGGAAGAAGCGAGTTCGCTACAGTTTTTGGAAACTATAAAGTGAAGATCACTACTCCTGCTGACCATATCATGGCAGCAACGGGCGTGCTTCAAAACCCAAAAGATGTTTTAACAGCTGAACAAATACCTCGTTTTGAAAAAGCCAAAACTTCATTTGACGCTCCCGTTATCATCGCTACACAACAGGAAGCTATTCAAAGAGAAAAAAGCAGATCGAAAGAAAAGAAAACCTGGGAGTTCCACGCGGAAGATGTTCGCGACTTCGCCTTTGCTACTTCACGTAAATTCATCTGGGATGCGCAGGCTGTGAAGGTGGGAGGAAATACTCCTTTGGCTATGTCCTTTTATCCAAAAGAAGGCAATCCCCTGTGGGAAAAGGAATCTACGAAAGCGGTAAAGAATACGCTGGTTACTTATTCCAAATTCACTATTGATTACCCCTACCCTGTTGCTATCTCAGTTCATGCTGCCAGTATTGGAATGGAGTATCCCATGATCTGTTTCAACTTTGGAAGACCTAATAAAGACGGAAGCTACAGCGACAACACCAAGTGGAGAATGATCGGTGTGATCGTACACGAAGTGGGGCATAATTTTTTCCCAATGATCATCAACAATGATGAAAGAGAAACTACCTGGATGGATGAGGGTGTAAATTCGTTTGTGCAATATTTAACACAAGTTGAAAATTACAAAGACATGCCACAGCGAAGAGGGCACGCACAGGGAATTGTTCCTTACATGAAAGGTGACAAAAGTACCATGCGTCCGTTAATGACGAGTGGTGAGCAAGTAGTGCAAATTGGCAATGAACAATACAATAAGGCGGCTACCGCGCTCAACATCCTGCGCGAAGCGGTGATGGGTCCCGAGCTTTTCGATCATGCTTTTAAAGAATATGCACAACGCTGGGCTTTTAAACATCCGAAACCTTCTGACTTCTTCAGAACAATGGAAGACGCATCGGCTTTTGATTTGGATTGGTATTGGAGAGGATGGTTTTACTCAGTGGATCATGTAGACCTTTCTGTTGATCAAGTGCGCTGGCTCAAGCTAAGAGAAGACAATCAAAACATTGAAAGCAAATCTAAAAATGTAAAGGCCGGTGATCTTACCTCCGGAAGTACTGCGGGAGGTTCTGATTTCAATAATGGACCTGAGCCGTTTAGCCTGATTGAAACAGATGGTCGCTTATATGGTGAATTTCTTAGTCGCATTGATGATAAAGCCGTTATCGAAAAAATGAAAGGAAAAAACTTTTATGAGGTTACGTTGAGTAATCAGGGTGGATTGGTGATGCCCGTAATTATTGAATGGACTTTTAAGGATGGAACAAAAGAAATCGAGCATTTACCTGCTGAGATCTGGAGAACCAATGAACAACGTATTACCAAAGTGTTTGTAAAGGATAAAGAAGTAACCAGTGTAGTTGTGGATCCCTTAAAGGAAACAGCTGACATTGACACCAACAATAACATGTTCCCTAAAACCAATCAACCCTCCAAGTTTGATCAGTTCAGGAAAAATTAAACAATATGATAACATCCAAAAATTTTAATATGAAATATCTATTTGGCTTGATTTTGATTGCCATTACAATGCCGTCTCTTGCACAGGAAGGTTGGAATAGTAAGTTTGAGCAATTGGGGCAACAGTTACCCACTCCCAACCAATACAGGTCTGCATCAGGTGCACCAGGTTATAAATACTGGCAGCAGCAGGCTGATTACGTGATTGATGTTGAGTTGAATGACGAAACACACATGATCACCGGAAAGGAAACAATTACCTATACTAATAACTCACCAGATCCTTTGAAATATCTATGGCTTCAACTGGATCAGAACATTCTTTCAGAAGGAAACACGACAGACAAAATCAAAACTAATAGTCTGGGGGAAAGTGTTTCTATCGATCAATTGCAGCGCGACCTGGATCTATATGGTGACTACGAAGGAGGTTATACGATAAAGTCCGTAAAAGATGTAGCCGGCAAAGACCTGCCTAATTTTATCAATGCCACCATGATGCGTGTTGATTTACCTAAGCCGTTGAAAACAGGTGAGAAATATTCGTTCAACGTAGAGTGGTCTTATCCTGTCAGCGACAGGCTGAATGAGCGCGAAGTGGGTCGCAGAGGTGGAATGGAATACTTCCCAGCTGACGACAACTATGTGTATGGTATCACCCACTGGTTTCCACGCATGTGCGTTTATGATGATTATGAGGGATGGCAAAACAAGCAATTCCTGGGTCAGGGAGAGTTCACGCTTTCTTTCGGAAATTATAAAGTGAGCATCACCGTTCCTGCAGATCATATCGTAGGGTCCACCGGAGAATTACAAAACCCTCAGGATGTCCTTTCTAAAAAAGAAATGGAACGATTTGAGCTCGCTAAAAAATCATTTGATAAGCCTGTGATTATTTCAACACAGGAAGAGGCTATCCAACGTGAAAAATCAAAATCCAAGCAAAAGAAAACATGGGTATACAAAGCGGATAACGTGAGGGACTTCGCTTTTACAAGTTCAAGAAGATTTATTTGGGATGCACAGGCCGTGAAGCTGGGCGGAAAAACCGTAATGGCAATGTCTTATTATCCAAAAGAAGGAAATCCACTTTGGGAACGCGAATCTACCAAAGCGGTAAAGAATACAATTACCACCTTTTCAAAATACACTATTGATTACCCCTATCCAGTAGCCATCTCTGTTCACATGGCCAACATCGGTATGGAATATCCCATGATTTGTTTTAATGGAGGAAGACCACAACCTGATGGCACCATTCCTGATCGCACCAAATGGGCCATGATTGGCGTGATTGTGCACGAAGTAGGTCATAATTTTTTCCCGATGATTATCAACTCAGACGAACGTCAATGGGCCTGGCTGGACGAAGGCTTCGATACCTTCGTGCAGTACCTTACACAGGTGGAGCACTACCCTGACATGCCACAGCGCAGAGGACCGGCAGAGGCCATCGTGCCTTATATGATGGGTGACAAAGAGACCCAGCGTCCTTTGATGACTAGTGCAGAAAATATTATTCAATACGGCTCAGAACAATATGCAAAGGCTGCTACTGCTCTTAACATTTTAAGAGAGACCGTAATGGGGCCAGAACTATTTGACACGGCATTCAAAGAATACTCAGAGCGTTGGGCGTTTAAGCATCCTAAGCCTGCTGACTTCTTCCGCACTATGGAAGACGCTTCTGGTGTAGACCTTGACTGGTTTTGGAGAGGATGGTTCTACTCCACTGACAACACCGATGTGTCTGTGGATGCAGTGAAGTGGTATCAGGTGAAGAAAGAAGAGACCAACCTGGAGAACAAAGGTAAGGTGGTGAAGAAAGGTGACCTGGCCACTGCTGGAAGTGGAGAAGGTCAAAATTCAGATAATTTTAATGATGGCCCTCAACCCTTCAGTGTAATTCCAGCAGATGCCAGTTTCTATGGCGAGTATCAAACCCGCATTGATGATAAGGCAGTGATGGATAAGCTGGAAAATAAAAACCTTTATGAAATTACGCTAAGCAACAAAGGCGGTCTTGTGATGCCTGTAATTATAGAATGGACCTACAAAGATGGCACTAAGGAAATCGAACGAATTCCTGCGGAAATATGGAGATTGAATGAAAATCAAATCAAGAAGGTTTTTGTTAAAGACAAGGAAGTGGTAAATATCGTTATCGACCCGCTTAAAGAAACGGCTGATGTGAACCCTGAGGACAACGTATTTCCTAAGGTGAAACAAGTCTCTAAATTTGACGAGCTTAAGAAAAAAGGAAAATAGTCTTACATTTATTTATCAATTTTGAAGTCATTTCGTTTATCGAAATGACTTCTTAGTTTATACACGATTAATTAAACTCATATGCGCTCTTATTCTCTTTATTTACTGTTGTTTATCAGTTCATTGTCCGCTTTCGCACAGCAAAACTGGCAAGGCAAATTTGAGCAGTTAGGCCCTGAACTGCCTACCCCTAACAGCTATCGTAGCAGCTCTGGAGCCCCCGGCCCTAATTATTGGCAGCAACGTGCCGACTACGAGATCGATGTGGAGTTGAATGACGAAACACAAATGATTACCGGCAAGGAGACGATTACTTATTACAATAACTCCCCTGAAACGCTGCGCTACCTCTGGATGCAATTGGATCAAAACAAATTGTCAGAAGGAAACATGACGGACAAAACCAGCAACAATGTCATTCGCGATTCTGTGCCTGCCAAGTTTTTAGCGGAGTCATTAGGCGGTTATGGATACGACTATGAAGGTGGTTATACAATTAAGTCGGTAAAGGATGCTGCTACAGGCAAAGACCTACCTCACACCATTAACTTTACAATGATGCGTGTAGATCTTCCTGCAGCCTTGAAGACAGGTGACACGTATAAGTTTGTTGTAGAATGGAGCTACCGCGAATACGACCGAATGAAATTTGACGAGCGTGGCGGTTATGAATATTTTCCTGAAGATGACAACAGATTATATACCTGCGCACAGTGGTTCCCTCGCATGTGTGTTTTTGACGATTATGAAGGATGGCAAAACAAACAATTTTTAGGGCGTGGTGAATATGCACTTACTTTTGGTGATTATAAGGTAAGAATAACCGTACCCAGTGACTTTATAGTTGGAGCTACAGGATGGTTGCAAAACCCACAGGAAGTACTAAGCAAAGATCAATTAGAGAGATTCAATCGTGCCCAAAAAACTTTTGATAAGCCTGTGTTGATTGTAACAGAATCAGAAGCTAAAAAGAATGAAAAGTCCAGATCAAAGAAAAAGAGTACCTGGGTATTCCATTCTGAAAATGTTCGTGATGTAGCTTTTGCCACTTCCAGAAAATTTATCTGGGACGCTATGGCGGTTAAAGTAGGTGACAAAACACCTTTGGCGCAATCTTTATATCCAAAAGAAGGAAACCCGCTATGGGAAAAGGAGTCTACCATGGCCATTAAAAATACTTTGGAAGTATACTCCGCCAGAACCTTTGATTATCCATACCCCACTGCCTACTCTATCCACACAGCTGATCAGGGCATGGAGTATCCGATGATATGTTTCAACTACGGAAGACCTGACAAAAACGGAAAGTATTCTCAAAGGGTATTGGAAGGCATGGTGGGTGTAATTGTACATGAAGTCGGTCACAATTTCTTTCCGATGATTGTGAATTCTGATGAAAGACAATGGACCTGGATGGATGAAGGCTTAAACACATTTTTGGAAAGAGAAACTGTGCGTACCCGTTACGAAGGTTTTGATATCACCAGCGGATCGCCAAAAGGTATTGTCCCATTTATGAAAGGAGATAAAAGCATTATGCGCCCAATTATGGCACAGTCCGACAATCAGGCCACCAGCTTTGGCCCTAATGGATACACCAAACCATCGGCTGCCTTAGTTCTCCTGCGTGAAACCATCATGGGGCCTGAAATATTTGACAGGGCTTTTAAAGAATATGCTGAACGTTGGGCTTTCAAACACCCTGCACCTGCAGACTTTTTCAGGAGCATGGAAGATGCCTCAGGCGTAGATCTGGATTGGTTCTGGAGAGGATGGTTTTATACTACCGACAACGTAGACCTGACTTTGGAAGACGTGAAATGGTTTCAGGTGAAAGAACAACAAATGGATCCTGAAAAGAAAAATGTAACGGTGAAGCAAGGAGACCTTTCCGCCAATACTACAAACAATAAAGCCAACGATTTCAGCGGAGGCCCTCAACCTTTAACCGTTGAAAACACTTCTGAAAGTACCTATCGTGATTTCAGAAGCAGAATCAATGACGATGCCGTGCGTCAAAAACTACAGGGAAAAAATCTCTATGAATTAACGCTTCGCAATACAGGAGGTCTTTTAAGCCCCATCATCATTGAATGGACTTACAAAGACGGATCTACTGAAATAGAAATGATTCCTGCAGAAATCTGGCGTTTGAATGAAAAGGAAGTGACCAAAGTTTTCATCAAAGATAAGGAGGTGACCAATATCGTTATCGATCCCAATCGAGCTACCGCAGATATCAACGTCTCGGACAATGTATTCCCTAAAAGAACAGATTCTAAATTTGATCAGTTTAAGAGAGGAAATTAAGATAAATCATACAAGTAAAATAAGAGGCGATTTAAAAAAGTCGCCTCTTTTTTTATGATTAATGGATCTACTTCTCTTCAAGCGACTCAAACAACTTAAAAGCTCTTCCCAAATCCACATTCCCTCCGGAAAGAATAATTCCTACCTTCTTACCTGAAAACTTCTCTTTTTCTTTTAAAACTGCTGCAAAGGGAACAGCACATGATGGCTCTACAATAATTTTTACGCGCTCCCAAATCAGTCGCATGGCTTCGATGATTTCCTTGTCGGAAACAGTGATTACATCCGCTACCATTTCTTTAATAAGAGGAAAAGTTTTATCTCCCAATGAGGTAAGCAATCCATCCGCCACTGAGTTGGCCTGAGACTTTTCAATTTTGCCACTTTTAATCGCACGGTAAGTATCGTCCGCTCCTTCTGGTTCTCCTGCAATTACTTTTGTCTTAGGAGAAAAATATTTTGCCGCTAACAACGTACCACTTAATAAACCACCTCCACCAACTGGGGTAAGTACAAAGTCCAGGTCTTCGGTGGCATCAAACAATTCTATAGCGGCCGTTGCCTGACCGGCAATCACATCGTAATTATTAAAAGGATGGATTTCAGTAGCTCCTGTTTCAGCCACCACTTTGGCCAAAGTAGCTTCTCTCGCTTCCAGCGTTGGTTCGCACTCCGTAATCTCCCCTCCGAAGGCACGAACGCCTTTTTTCTTAATTTCCGGAGCTGTGCTGGGCATTACAATATGGGCTTTCACTCCCATGATCTTGGCGGCTCTCGCCAATGCTTGCGCATGATTCCCAGAAGAATGAGTAGCTACTCCTTTTTTCCTCTCATCTTCCGACAAGCTCAACACCGCGTTCATGGCACCTCGTGCTTTGAAAGCCCCTATCTTCTGAAAATTCTCACATTTAAAAAATATTTTGCATCCGGCAATAGCATCAATACTGCCTGATGTCATCACTGAGGTTTGATGAACAAATGATTTGATGCGCTCATGCGCCTGCAATAGATCATCTTGAGTGGGTACGTGATTCATATTCTCTTGTCGTTATCTAATCCATTTAACTTTTTCACTCACTGGTTTTCGCCTTCCCAATTTTAATTCGTCCGCCACAACACCAAGGTTGAGGAATCCAATCAATTTATCTTCTTCATCCAGTCCAAAGAAAGGTTTGGCCTCATCGAAATACGTAATACCACCAGTACTGAGGTAGCAACCTATGCCGTATGCTGTTGCAGTAAGGTGCATGTTTTGAATAGCACAAAATACTGCTCCTATCTCCTCCACCTCTTTTATTTTGTTCTCCTTATCCCGCTTCATCCCGATTGCAATGATATGAGAAGACTGCAGGGGTTTGGTAAGCAAATTTTGATAGCGCTCTTCCTTAAAACTTCCATCTTTGGTAGTTACCGTTTTGTAACATTCGGCTTGAAAATCAGCTAATTTTTTTAACCCATTGCCACTGAACACAACAAAGCGCCACGGCTCTGTCAGTTTGTGCGTAGGAGCCCAATTGGCATTTTCCAATATCTGATTTACAAATTTATCATCTACTACTTTTCCCTGTATGTAGTCCTTAGGGAAAATTGATCTCCGGCTCTGTATCAGATTGTTTATTTGCTCAAAATCGAATTCCATTTATTAAAACTTACTGGCACGGGTATGCCTATTCTTTCACAATTCTGGGTAATTTACATAACAAAGTTTTATACCTCTATGCAAACTCCACGAATAATCACACTGATTCTTTTGTTTACCATTTGCATTGCAAATGCACAAACCAAAAAACCACGGGCCAGAGATTTAAAAATTCCCTTCGATGGAACCCCCGGAAAACTGAATGCCATTACGGATGTGCCCGGCATTGAGGTGGGGCATAAAACCATTATTAAAGGAGAGGGGAAACTGGAAGTAGGTAAAGGCCCGGCACGCACTGGGGTTACTGCCATATTTCCATTGGGTAAGAATTCTATAGAACGCGTTTTTGCTTCCTGGTTTACCCTGAATGGAAATGGTGAAATGACGGGCACCACATGGATTGATGAATCGGGCTGTTTAGGTTCACCTATCTTGATCACCAACACGCACAGTGTAGGTACGGTACGCGATGCTGTTATTCAGTATTATGTGGATAAGAAGTTAAGTGCGGGTGGCTATTCTGGCGATTATAGTTTGCCTGTGGTGGCAGAAACATGGGACGGGTTTCTTAATGACATCAATGGGTTTCATGTAAAGCAGGCAGATGTTTTTGAAGCCCTGCAGGGAGCTACCACAGGGCCGGTAGCGGAGGGAAATGTTGGAGGTGGTACCGGTATGATTGTTCACAGTTTTAAGGGAGGTATCGGCACTTCCTCCAGAATAGTAGAAACCAAAATAGGAACGTATACGGTTGGTGTACTGGTACAAGCCAATTATGGGTCGCGCAGCCAATTGACCATTTCCGGAGTGCCAGTAGGTAAAGAAATTACTGATTTAAAACCTACAGCTGGAAAGCCGGACGAAGACCAAGGATCTATCATAGTGGTGGCCGCAACAGACGCACCTTTCTTACCTCACCAACTTGACCGTTTTGTTAAACGCGTAGCGCTCGGTGTAGGTGCTGTGGGTGGCAGAGGAGGTAATTCATCCGGAGATATTTTCATCGCTTTTTCGACTGCCAATCCGGAAGTGGGTGCGATGGATAAATTGGCCAATCTAAAAATGTTTCCCAATGAAATGATCAACCCTTTCTTTGATGCAGTTGCCCAGGCTACGGAAGAATCAATCATCAATGCTATGATTGCTGCCGAAACTATGGTAGGTAGAGATGGAAATAAGGTCTATGCCATCCCTCATGATCGATTAATTGAAGCAATGAAGAAATACAACCGATTGAAATAGTATATTCAATCCTTCAAACCTGTTTGTCATGCGCTTTAGTCTATTCGTTGCCTGTATTTCGCTCCTTTCATCGTGTGCGCCCATGTATGTGCCCAATACACGAAATACCCCCTTATTTAACGGACAGGGAGAATTTCAGGGATCAGCATTTATAGGAACTGGCATTGATTTACAGGGTGCAGCCGCACTTACGGACAATATTGGTATAATCGGTAACTACTCCTTTCTGAACGAAACACGCAATGATCCCTTTGATCAAAGTCAAACTTTTAAGAGGAAGAACAGCTTCATCGAAGGAGGTATCGGTTATTATCAAGCGTCACGCACACGAAGGATAGAGTTGTATGTGGGATATGGACAAGGCAAAGGCACTACTACTGGACAGTATGGATTTCTGGGACTTGGACAGCAGGAAGTAATCGTTACCGGAAAATACAATCGCATTTTTATCCAACCTTCCATCGGCACCAACAACAGAGGTTTTAATCTTGCCTTCACTCCAAGAATTTCTCTTGTCAATTTTACCGAATTTCAAACCGGTGTAATCATAGAATCTCCTGATGAAGGTGCACATCTTTTTATTGAGCCAGCCGCTACAGCAAGATTTAGGTTAGGACCAAACCTTAATGGAATGTTTCAATTGGGACTGAATCTACCCACCCCCAATGATGCTTACTTTGATCACGTTCCTGTACAAGCAGCGTTTGGCATCCAATTTCATTTGGGGGGAAGCCTGAGAACAAGAGTTTATTAATTTCCGAAAACCCTCCCGTCCGCTTTTCGTTCAAAGGAATATTCTTGTAATATGATTAGGAACAATGAACGAGGTAAAGTCGCATTACACAAATCACCTTGGAAAGTTCTATTCCTGGATGGCAGGTGATTTTGACACAAAGTCAGAAGAACAAAAATCATTCTTTAACAGAAATAATATCAAGCCCATCCAAAATGGAGTAGCCGTGGATCTGGGGTGTGGTCATGGTTTGCAAAGCATTCCGTTAGCTGATTTGGGGTTCAAGGTGAAAGCCATTGATTTTAGTGAAGATTTACTTCATGAATTAAAAACCAGAACTATCAATTCCATAGAGATTATTGAAGATGATTTCATGCATTTCCATAAACACCTGAGCCAGCCCGCTGAGTTGATTGTTTGCATGGGAGATACGCTCACACACCTTGCCACTGTTAGCGAAGTTGAAACACTGATCAAAAAAGCCAGTGACAACCTTATCGAAGGCGGCAAACTTATTTTATCGTTTCGGGATTTAACTTCTCCGCTAAATGGATCAAACCGATTTCTTCCCGTAAGATCTGATGATACGAAAATTCATACCTGTTTTCTGGAATACTTTGATGAGCACGTTCAGGTCTATGATCTACTTCATGTAAAAGAAAATCAACAGTGGATTCAAAAAATCAGCAGTTATCCTAAGTTAATTTTACCGATCCCTTTGATTAAATCTTTTATGAATAAAGCCGGTTTTAGCGTGACCTGTGAGGAAGAAATCAACCGGATGCGTTACCTAATAGCGGAGAAAAATAGTTCAGCTTCTTAGGTGCTTCGGGATCAAAACCTTCTCCAACAACTCAAATAGAAATTCAACCACGATGGCCAGCACTGCTGCCGGTATAGCACCTTGCAAAATCAGTTGGGTATTATTCAGTGCCAGTCCGGTAACAATAAATTCTCCTAAACCTCCAGCACCAATAAAAGCGGCCAATGTAGCCGTACCAATTGTGATTACAGCTGCCGTTCGAATGCCTGCCATAATAGACGGCATAGCCAAAGGCAATTCCACAAACCGTAGTCTTTGGATGGTTGTCATCCCCATACCTGTGGCTACTTTTCTCAAAATTGGATCGACCGATGTAAGGCCCGTTGTGGTGTTCCTTAAAATGGGTAGCAATGCATAGAGAAACAATGCAGTAACAGCAGGAACCCTTCCAATTCCAAGCAAGGGAATCATTAATGCAAGCAAGGCAATAGAAGGTATCGTTTGCAGCAACCCAACAAAGTATAACACGGGGCGGCTAATGCCGGAAAATATATAAAGCAAAACGCCCAAAGGCACCGCAACGAGAATTGCCAACCCAAGAGCAATGGCAGTTATCCCCAAATGCGCCCATGTCTTGTCTGCAATATCTGCCCACATATTGGTCGCCTTACTTTTCGTCTCGGCACTTATCAGATTTTTTCTTACCAAAAAGGAATGGGCCACTTCAGAAAATGATCTTTCTTTAAAAAGCGCTTCTGAATTCATGGCCTGCATCTCATCTTCAGAAATCAACCCATCCAATTTATTGACAATGGTCTTTACTTTGGGATCAAGTGACTGATTGTAAACTGCCACCGCATAATAGGTCGGGAAAAATTCAAGATCATCTTCCAACAAAAACAAACCATACTTCTCAATTTCCCCATCCGTTGAGTAGGCATCAGTAAGTGCTATCTTCCCATTGGTAATGGCCTGATAGGCCAATCCATGTTCGATACCTGTAGGATCTAATTGCAATCCATAGGTTGATTTCAAATTTTCCCATCCGTCCTTTCGTTTCAAAAACTCATAACTCATGGCCGCTGAAATATCCCCGGCATTTTGCAAATCAGAAATGGTTTTCAAACCTCTTTCTTCAACAATTTTCGGAGTGGTGGCCAGAGCATAGGTGTTATTGAATCCAAAAGAGGGCGATATCTCCAATCCAAGTTTGGATTGTAATTCTTTGTTAAGTGATGGATGATCCAATTTCGTATCACTCTTCAGTATCTCTTCTGCTAGTGAACCTGTATACTCAGGATAAAGGTCAATCGCCTTTCCGCGCAAAGCTTCGTAACACACCGCGGTTCCTCCCAGGTTAAATTTTCTTTCAACCGTATACCCTTCTTGCTCTATCAGTTGTGACAATACTTCCCCCAGAATATAACTTTCGTTAAAATGTTTTGCCCCCACCTTAATAGTTTGTGCACTTACGCTGGCATAAGCTATAAACTGAATCGTTATGAGCATCAGCAGCCTCATGGTTGAAGTGGAAATAATTTCCCGTTTTCAAACTTAAGTTGCGTATCACCTAATTTGATTGCCTCCTCGGGATCGTGTGTGACCATTACGATGCATCGGGGTTCCGTCTGCTGAAGTTTGATCACCTCCGCATGAATGTCTTGCTTGGTTTCAGGATCCAATGAAGAAAATGATTCATCCAGCAACATAAAAGGAGGGTTTAACAATATGGCCCTGCATAACCCTACCCGTTGTTGCTCTCCGCCTGATAATTGATAAGGGTATTTTTGATTATGATCTGTCGTCAGGTTAACCAACTCCATCAGTTCCTTTGCCCGTTTTATTTTTTGCTCCTCACTCCAGCCCGCCAATACACCAGGCAATGTGATGTTTTCAAAAACGGTGAGATGAGGGAAAAGACCAACCGACTGCACGGCATACCCTATGGTGAGCCGGATCTGATGAATATGATCATAGTCGATGGGTTTACCCAATAGACTGACAGTGCCTTCATAAGGGCGGATCAATCCATTTATAATTTGGAGTAGCGTTGACTTCCCACTTCCACTTTTGCCAAGAATAGCCGTAATTTTTTCAGCCTCAATTTCAAGCGACAGCTTTTCAAAAATGACCTGATCGCCATAACGGTGCGAAACCTTATCAAGAAGGATTGCGCTAGTCATTCCCCTTCAGGGTTTCGCCTACAATTCGCAATCCATTTAAAGTAAGGTTGGGCTCAACCCGATCAAAAAAATCGTGTAAGGGTGTAATCACACCAGAAAGGCCACCAGTTGCTATGGCAGGACAATTCGCTTTCAGCTCCGATCTTATTTCATTTACCATCGATTGTACCAAGCCATTATACCCAAACAGTATGCCTGATTGAATGGCAGTAATGGTACTCGTACCCAATGCGGAAGGTGGCATTTGTAGTGGCACATCAAAAAGTTTGGCGGTGTTTTGTGTTAACGACTTTATGGCTGTCTTTAAACCAGGAGTAATCGACACTCCCAATATCTTTCCCGTGGAAGACAATGTGGTAAAAGTTAATGCTGTCCCAAAATCAACAACGATACAGGCATTCTTATAGTGATCATAAGCTGCGACAGCATTTGCAACAAGATCAGACCCGATCTCATAGGGATTCAATACCTCAATGGACAAACTTTCATAAATGGAGGGACCAAGAATGACTGGCTTTTTCCCCAACAAAACCTCTATTACACCCCTTAGTTTATCGGTAAGTCCTGGAACCACACTACTGAGCACAATCGTTTCGATTTTAGCAACTTCTACATTGGCTTCGAAAAAATAATCCCTGAGTTTTATCCCGTAAAACAATTCGGGTTGATTGGGTTTTGTGGGAATTCGCCAGATGTGCAGCCATGTTTTCCCGTCCCAAAGCCCTATGGTGATGTCACTATTACCTGTATCAAGAGCAAGAAGCATTGTGTTAACAAACTTTGAACAGGGGTTAATTTACCACTTCTACTCCCTTCCAAAAAGCCACACGGTCTTTAATTACTTTAGCCGCTTCTTTAGGTTCTGCATAATACCAGGCTGCATCAGGATTGTCCTTCCCATCTACTTTCAAACTATAGTAAGAGGCAGTTCCTTTCCAGGGGCAAACTGTATGGGATGAAGAATCAGAAAAGAATTCTTTTTTTACAGCATCTGCGGGAAAATAATGATTGCCTTCAATGACCACCGTGTCATCGCTCTCGGCTACTACTTGTCCATTCCAAATCGCTTTCATAGTATTTCGTTTTGATTACCATCATCAACCATAACCCTAGCTGTATTGTTCCTAAAACTGGCCGAATACACACAATTGTTGCTGAACTGACAATTAGTAATCTGTTTTGATGGTTTTATTCAGTGGCAGACCCAACTGATAGCGAATGTCCTCATCTTTGGTTTCGTCTACCACATCCAGACCATACTTGATTTTTTGGGGATCATCATACACCATCGTTCCAAATAGGCGATCCCAAATAGAAAAGATATTACCAAAGTTGGTATCCGTCCATGGGCGCTCAAAGTGATGATGAAATTTATGCATGTTGGGGGTGATGAAAATAAGACTTAGCGGTTTATCCAACCACCTGGGTACATTGATATTAGCATGACTGGTGTAGGTAAAAAATATGGTGCAAAATCTATAAAACAAATAAAATGAAATAGGCGCGCCAATTATTACAATGGCGATGAGCGCAAACACTTCACGAAGAAAATAATCGCCAGGATGGTGCCGTGTGCCTGTAGTGGCATCCACCTTGGTATCGCTATGGTGTATCATGTGAAATTTCCACATCCATTTCACACGATGTAGTAAAAAGTGAACAACATATTGAGCTACAAAATCAAGAAACATTACCGCTATGAGCAACTCCAGCCAAACCGGCCAATCTACAAAGTGTAACAATCCAATCTCATGAGCACCCATCCACACGAATATGCCAACAGTAAGAATTCCGAAAAGCAGGTTGATCACAAATGTAAAAAGCAGGAATACCAGATTGACGCCATCATGCTTTAATTTGCGATAAGAATGACGGGCCAATGGATAGTTGCCTTCCAAAACCCAGCACACTACAAGGCAGGTAACCACCCACGCTAATTTTTGCCATGTAGGCATTGTTTCAAAAAATAATAGAAAGGAATCCATAATATATCGTGTTCACTAAATTACAATTTTCTAAAGAAATATTTTAGGCAATTGAACTTACTGACATAGGGTTGTCATGAGGGTAAACGATCTTAGCACTTCAATTATAAAAGCTATGGATAATATCGATGAGGAGAAAGAGACATAGTATCAATACTTCCTAAGGCATCTATAGTTGATGATCTGTCCTTTTCAACAGCAAAAAAATAACAATGGCCGAGTTACTCAAATACATGTACAACCCGGAGTTTTTCGATCACCTGTGCGGGGTTTTAAAAAAGACCGTTCCCGATTTTGATGAAGTCAGGTTTATTCACTCTGTTTTTGACACGGAATGGCCAGATCTGGAACTAAAACAACGCACTAGAAAAGTGACTATGGCATTGCACCCTTTTCTGCCTGAACCGTTTGAAAAGGCTGCCGAGTGCCTGGTGAATACCTCAAAAATTTATATCAAGGAGAATTATGATAAGCCTGCATACCCACTCATATTTTTACCCGATTATATAGAGCTGTATGGAATTGATCACTTCGATACATCCATCAATGCTCTTGAGCAAATCACGCAACTGATCAGTGCGGAGTTTGCCATACGTCCATTCATTCTAAAATATCCGGTGAAGACGATGCGGAAAATGAAACAATGGTCTAAACACAAAAATCATCACGTGCGCAGGCTCGCCTCAGAAGGCTGCAGGCCAAGGCTACCCTGGGCAATGGGGCTTCCTGATTTCAAAAAAGATCCTTCGCCCATACTGCCAATTTTAGAAAATTTAAAAAAAGACAAATCGGAGTACGTGCAAAGAAGTGTGGCCAACAACTTAAATGATATTGCTAAAGATCACCCCAAAATAGTATTGAATATTGCCAAGCAGTGGAAAGACATCAGCCCGGAAACCAACTGGATACTTAAACACGGAAGCAGAACCCTTTTAAAACAAGGCCAAACTGAAGCATTAGGTTTTCATGGGTTCAATCCCAATTTGAAAACCCAGGTGGCTGCTCTCAAAATAAATCACAAAAAAATAAAAATTGGGCAAACCGGAGAGTTTGCTTTTAAAGTCTCCAATCAGGATAAGAAGAAATCCAATCTAAGAATAGAGTACGCCATTACGTTTTTAACATCTACCGGTAAGTGTTCCAGAAAAGTGTTCAAAATAGGTGAGAAAGAATTTCGCCCAGACGAAGCTGTTAATTTTGTTCGTAAGCAACGATTCACAGATTTTACTACCAGAAAACATTATCCTGGCAAACATAAATTGGAAGTGATCGTAAATGGCAGAACCAAAACAAGCCTGGATTTTCACCTTCTTAAATAACCCAAAAAGAACCTCTCATTTTTAAATCTTGGTCAAGCTCAAGTCACTGATTCAACAATTCATAACAGTTATTTTTTAACTCGTTACCCCAAAGTCATCATTCTCCAATTGAGATTTTACCTTATGGGTAATCCATTTCAATTTCGTTATGATTAAGAGCCACTTCCAACTTGCTTTAAGAAATATTATAAAGCACAAACTCTTCTCGTTGATCAATATAGCAGGCCTAAGCCTTGGACTAACAGCAGCGATCATTTTATTCCTGTTTGCAAAATACCAGCTCACTTACGATCAATACCATACGCATGCAGATGACCTGTATATTGTTTATAAAGAACGCATAACACCTACAGGGGTGCAACCCACCTACGACACCTGGCATCCTCTGCTCGGTCAACTCATGACTGACTTTCCTGAAATAAAAAGTGGCACGCGTATCAATGAATCGGGGGTGATGGTAGAAGCCAACGGGAATCGATTCAATGAATCATGCTACTATGTGGATCCTGATTATTTTAAAGTATTTGATTTTCCTCTTGCATTGGGTGATAACAATAATCCTCTACCCGACAATAACGCAGTTATTATCTCAAAAGAGCTCGCCAAAAAATACTTTGGAGATGATAATCCCATAGGAAAATCGCTTATCATCAATTTTGAACAACTCTACACCGTATCAGGCGTGCTGGAAGAGTATCCTCGAAATTCGTCCATTGCCTCAGATCTTATATTTCCCATAAAAAGCCAACCGGATTATGCCGATTGGGAAAACGACTGGGGATCATCTTCTCTTTTTTCCGTTATCCAACTTGACGAGTCCGCTTCTTCGGAAGCTCTTGCTGCAAAATTCCCTTCCCTTATTAAAAAACTTTGGAATGAAGATGTTCAGAAGCGAACCAATTTTAAATTATTGCCCATTGCGGCCACGTTTGAAACTTTCATTGGAGACCCCAAGGACGTTTATATATTACTCATTGTTGGAATTGGCCTTGTACTTATCGTAACCATCAACTTTATCAACTTGTCTACTGCCCGCACGCTGGATCGGTCGAAAGAAGTAAGTATGCGAAAAGTATTTGGCGCACAACGCGGTCAATTAATTCAGCAGTTTCTTTATGAGTCTGTAGTAATGAGCCTGATGGCACTCGCCATTTCCATGCTCGCTGCCAAAATTCTTTTGCCTGTCATCAATCAACATTTCGAACTTCATTTAAATCTGAGTTTGAGCAATCCGGTCGTTTACCTGACCCTGTTCATTGTGAGCCTACTGCTAGGCCTAATTGCAGGTATCATTCCTTCATCCATTTTATCCGGACTGCAGATTCAGCGTGGTCTTAAATCATTTACAAGCGAACGGGCGCGCATGAGAAATGTGCTCGTTACTTTACAATTCGGCATCTCCATTGTCCTTCTCATTTCCGTAATTATGATTGGGAAGCAAATCAACTTTATGAAAACCACCGATATGGGCTATCAATCCGAAAATCAGTTGATTATCCCTATCTCTGTCAATGATTTTGCAGAAGTGGATGCCGCCCAGCAGCGGCTGGAAAGTTTTAAACAACTTATTTCAAAACATTCAGCGGTAAGAAGTATCTCATCCTCACGGCATGTGCCACTGAACTGGTCAGGGTCAAATGTGTTTGTAAAACCCGAAGGATGGCAAGATGAGCCGCTGCGCATGAGGTACACCTTTCACGATGCAGATTTTCTTTCTACCTATCAAATTCCCTTAATAGAAGGCACAGGGTTTAAAAATGATGCCTTTGGAGATCAGCGGGAATCTGTAATGATAAACGAAGCAACCATGCGTGCCTTTGGATGGAACAGTATCGCCAATAAAAATATTATGATTGGCAATCAAAAAATTGAAGTAGTAGGACTCATTAAAGATTTTAATTTCGAGACTGTTCAAAATGAAATTGCTCCCACACTTCACTTCCACCGCACGCCATCCAATCAAACCCACCGCTATATCACTGTAAATATCACCAACGGAAATAAAGAAGAGGTAGTTGACTATATAAAATCCAAATGGATTGTTTTAGATGCATCCGAAACTTTACCTTTTAATTATTACTTCCTGGATGAAACGATAGACCGCGTCTACCAAAACGAGAATCAACTATTTACTATGATCAAAACATTTGCGTTTATCATTCTAGTAGTCGCTTGCATGGGATTATATGGACTGTCTTCATTTACACTAGAAAAGAAGAAAAAGGAAATAGGAATAAGAAAAGTGTTGGGCGCTTCGGTAATCCGAATAACCACAATGTACTTTCAAAGATACCTTCTCCTGATCCTAATCAGTTTTGCCTTTGCCATTCCCATTGCCATCTATCTCATGAATAAATGGCTATTGGGCTATGCCAAGCACACCTCCATTACAGTGGATGTATTCCTGATTTCACTTTTTTCCACCGTCTTGATTTCAATGCTAACGATTGCATCAAAAATTCTTCATGTGGCTACGCGAAATCCTGCCACTGTAATCAGAGAAGATAATTAGTAGATTACAAGAAGCGGATGCCGACTTTACCTCCCCACCACATTTTCAATTCATTGCCATTGGTAAAGTTGTGGCTTTTAATAATTGCAGGTGTAAAATCCGTAAACAAGGTGGGGTTATCCGCATAGGTAGGGTCAGACAAATATCCATTTAGTGTGGCTCCTGCTGTAATAGAAAACTTGCGCGCCACTTGAAAATCAAATCCCAGGTATAATTTATTGAGAAGGCTTACCGAATTGGTAAAGCTGCCTCTGTTCACCTGACTTGTGGTAAGATCAACATTCAGGTATAGCCAATTTGTAAGTTTAGGAGCGGTGCCTATTCCATACCCAAATGCCCATATGTTTTCCTGATCAGGGGTGGGTGAGCCAGGATTAACCGATCCGTCAAAACTCTCAGGCTTCACTCCCGCTTGTAGTATGTTATAAAACTGCCTTACTCCCGTGCGGAAGGCTGCGTTGACGTAAAATACTTCATCTGCAGAGAATTCAATTTTATGATAGCCCTTACTTACAATACTCATCAATCCTAGAGGAACTCCCCGAATACTGTCTGCATAATTAATAAGACCAATTTGCCCACCGTGAATATTGTGCGCATAGTTTACTAGACCTGCCACCTGTGTACCATACATCTGATGAGTAGCTACGTTAAACAATCCAGCAATCTGTGCGCCTTTGTAATAACTAGGCTGAATATTAAAAAGACCCGCCAGCTGTGCCCCTTCCGATGCTCGTCCATTTACGTTGAACAAGCCAGCAAACTGACCTGCATTTACAGAGTCTAGGTTGGCATTGAACAAGCCCGCAAATTGTCCTCCTTCCACCTTTTTCCTTGTTAAATTTCCAAGACCCGCAAACTGACCTCCATAGGTTCGCCCGCCTACGGTATTAAATAATCCAGCAAACTGAGCGTAAGAAACATCCCCTCTGTCAATATTGAACAATCCTCCAAATTCTGCTTTAGTAGTCCCCATGGAATATCCTCCCAATATATTAAGGGAGTATCCGTTAATTACGTTTCCACTGAGTTTGTGATTTGTTCCTACAAATGGAACAAACGATACCTGAAAATCGCGATAGATCGGATCTTTAATGTTTTTAACATTGACATCTCCCTTTCTTTTAGAGAAAATATTCTTTGAAAAAATCTTTTCCTGCAAAAAATCACGGAAGGAACGTTTCTGCACAGGCTCAGGATCAGGGCGCACCACTGGTGGTCTGACTGCAATAGGACCAGTTGCTACCGCTACCGTATCTTCAATTGGTTCTGCTTGTGCAATACGAGGAGTTTCCGGGAACATCACCATGTTAATAAATTGCACATCTGACCCCAATACAATTAAAGTATCCAAAAACGATCGCTTACTAAAATGTAGTTCCGCCTCCTGATCGGGGTTGTCCAGGGTTATTTTGAAAAACCCAAAATGATCAGTAATGGTAGCTGTTAAAGATTTTTTATTGTAGACACTTACCTCGCCAATCTTTTCTCCAGTGTTGCCGTTGGTTATGTACCCTGAGATCGTAACGGTGTTGTTTACAATCTCCTTCCTGGTAGGAGCGGGAGCCTTGGTAAGAATGATATAGTTGCCTTTCCCTTTGGCCAATATAGACTCTCCGAAAAACCCATTGAGAATCTCACGTACAGATTTTTGGTTGTACTCACTGCTTACCAGATGGTTGGAGTTGAGAATGGTAGGACTATATGAAAAAGTGAAATTCCCCGCTTGTGATAATCGGCTTAGGGCTGATTCAATTTGAACACCTTGAAAAGTAATGGATATTTTTCTTTCCAGAGGCGGAATATCTTGACCCCAACCCAGAGAAGATATCAAAAGAGAGAAAATAATAATGGGTAGAGATTTCTTCATATTAACTAATTTCCACAACCACTTCCTGTTAAGACATAATCTTCACCTTCTTTGGTTACACTTAACTTCAAGGTCTCAGCAATAATCTCCACAACATCTTCCAACCTTTCGTTTTTAAATGCAACATTTAATCGACAGCTCTTAATCGACTCACTTGAAATTCTTATTTGATGCTCATAGACCGCATTCAAATCATTTACAATTGACTCCAGGTCTGCGTTTCTGAACGTAAAGACTCCGGTTTTATAAGCCAGGCGATTGGTGTCGGGCTTGAGGAGTCTTGCAAATGACTTGTTTGCCTTATGATAAACACCAGTTTCTCCTGCCACCAGGTTAAGGCCCGCATCCTTTAAAGAATAAAATGCCACCTCACCGGTCTCCACGTAAACTTCAATAGTCGGGCTCTCCGGAAATGCCGTCACATTAAAAGTGGTTCCAATGTCTTCAATAATTACCTCGCCCGTTTCAATAATAAAGGGCTGATTTTCCTCATGCTTCACCTCAAAAAACGCTTCCCCTTCAAGCTGAACTTTCCTTTGATTGTTGCTAGGGTTATAAGCATACTGTATAGAACTGCGTTTATTTAGCACAGCCAAACTTCCATCGGGGAGTGTATCTCTTACTATACTATTTTGTGCCGCAATGGTAATTACCTGATCTGGTGTACTGGTCCACTGATATGCGATATACCCAATCCCAATTGCCACAATTAAGACGGCAGCCACCCGAAGCACATTCCAGTAAGAAGAAAATTGAACTTCTCTGCCTTTGGGCTGAGCCATTCTTCCCTTCACCTTAAGCCACGCCTTATCCGTATCAAATGTCTGTATGGCTTTAACTTGCTTTGCTCTTTCAAAAATTAATTTGAAATGATTGAATTGAGTTTTATTTGACGCACTAAGATCAATCCAGTCCTCTACCTGAGTGCGTTCATGTGCTGAAGCCTCCCCGGATAGGTACTTTCCTATTAAATCATCAATATGGTCAAACTCTTCTTTCAATCCATTCAATTAATAAACCCGTTCATTAGAATTATGAGTATGGGTAAATACTCCTTTAACTCTTCTCTCATTATTTTTAAAGCCTTACCAATTTGATTTTCAACTGTTTTAATAGAAATATTCAATTGGTCGGCTATCTCTGCATACTTCAAATCTTCAAAACGACTCATTTTAAACACCAGCCGGCATTGTTCGGGAAGCATCATCAATGCGTCACCAATTTTTTGATCCAGTTCTGAAGAAATTACCGACTGCGAAACTGATTCATGACTTGTATCAGAAATGAAAACGGATTCCTCTGCATGCTTCTTTTTCACTTTTGCATGCTTAATGGCATTAAGGCAGCTGTTGCGAACGGCCCGGTAGAGATAGGATTTTAATGAAGTTTCAATGGTAATTCCTTCCTTCTTTTCCCACACCGTGAGAAAGGTTGCCTGAACAACCTCCTCCGCTTCATCACGATCCAGAAGAAAAGTATAGGCATAGTTACACAGTGGTTGGTAGTGCGACTTGAAAATCATCTCAAAAGCGGTTTCGTCCCCTTCTTTAAATGCCTTAAAACGGTCGATTTCCGCTATTTCCACTGAAAAAAATTAGTTTTCTAGCGCAATTTACGTTTTTGGGCCATTTAGGTTTAAGACAACTCAAAAAGATAATACCCCTACGTCAGGTAGATCGTAATGTAACCGACCTAAAAGTAAAAATCCGATGACGAAAGGAGGGTAACACCGCTCCCTTGTCATCGGATTTGAATCAAAATATTTTGGCTATTAGGCCATCACATTTTCAAACTGATAAACCTTAGGTAAATCCTTGTTTTCATTTACCGAAACTTTCAAGTCGTTGATGATACCATTTCTTATATCATAGACCCACCCGTGGATGTAAGGGCTTTTGGATTTACTCCAAGAGTTTTGAATGATAGAGGTCTTACTCAAATCATACACCTGCTCGATTACATTGAGTTCTATAAATCTGTTTTCACGCTCTCCCATATCCGCAATGCCCTCCAACTCTTCCTGATGAAAACGATAAACATCCTTAATATGCCTGATCCAGTTGTCGATAAGGCCAAATTGTTGATTGCTCATAGCGGCTTTAACACCTCCACATCCATAATGGCCACAAACAATCACGTGTTGTACTTTGAGTACATTCACAGCATAGTCAAGAACACTAAGCATGTTCATATCAGTATGTACCACCATATTGGCAATATTCCTGTGAACAAATACTTCCCCGGGAGGTGCTCCAATGATTTCATTAGCCGGCACCCTGCTATCGGCACACCCTATCCACAAAACGGGTGGTTTCTGTCCTCCGGCCAATTTGCTGAAGTATTCCGGGTCCATTGAAATCATACTCTCAACCCATTCCTTGTTTTTTTGCAATAACTTATTGTACAGTTCCATTTATTTTTATCGTTTATATTTTTTCTAATATTACTTTCTTTTCGACCACATCCTTCTTCTTAAGGTTTATAGCCAGCCATACAGTTGCCTTTTCAAAATCATCAAAGCAATGAGATTCTGGGACAAGCTCTGGAATAATTCCTAATTTTTTGAATTGGTCTTTTACATTTTCGCGAAGGCCGCTGAACAATACCCAGGTATTTTTACTATTCAAATCACGAACTACATCCATCAAGGCATACATTCCCGACTGGTCTGCAAATGAAAGGTGTTTGAATCGGAATACAACCGCTTTCATATTTTGCTTTGCATTAAACTGCTCCTGGAATTTTGAGGAAAACCCAAAGAAAAGTGGACCATGAAACTCCTGGATAAATACCTGATCTGCATGATGACTTTCATTCACTTCTTTTAGCTCATTGTCGCTATCGGGATGATCGTTGACCGGATCCATTGTACTGGCCTCGTGTCCTTGTTCGGCAGAGCGCTTCACAAAGAACAGTGCAGATAAAACCAGTCCTACTCCCACTGCCCACAACAGATCGACAAAAACGGTCATACCTACCACTACAATTTTAACCATCGCATCAGCGCGTGGCACCTTTAATATATCACCAAGCCCTTTGTAGTCAATAATACCAATACCCACAGTAATCAAAATACCTGCTAATACCGACAATGGTATCTCTGCAGCATACCTCCCTAAACCTAGAAGAACGACCAGCAAAAATATACCGTGAACCACACCGGAGACTCTTGTCCTACCCCCTGATCTAACATTCACCACTGTTCTCATCGTTGCTCCTGCTCCAGGTATACCTCCTATTAACGCAGCCACCATATTACCAAGACCTTGTCCGATCAATTCCCTGTTACTATTATGTCTTGTCTTTGTAATATTATCTGCCACCACTGAAGTAAGCAGTGAGTCAATTGAACCCAGTGCTGCAAGTGTAATTGCAGGTACTAATATCATACCCAATGTTGAAAAGTCAATTCCACTGAACATTCCAAAATTGAGATTGGGTAAGCCCTCAGGAATATCACCAATTTTTGGAATATCCATTGATATAAATTGAGGAATACCCGAAACCACAATCAGGGCTACAAGTGTACTGGGTACCACCTTAGTAAATCGTGGAAATAAATAAATGATTCCAATGGTGAGAAGACCCAACATAAATGCCGCCCAATTCATATTTTGAAGTGGAGTCATGATGTTGACAAACACATCTACAATCTTATTGGGAGAGGAGTGCCCTACCAAAGGAAAGAGTTGTAGAAAAATAATAATTAATCCAATCCCACTCATAAACCCAGAGACAACCGGATAGGGGATGAACTGTACTAATTTACCTACTTGTGTAAGTCCAAAAACGATCTGTAACAGGCCTGCCGCAAAGAAAGTAAGAAAAACCATAGCCAGGCCAATCTCCAGTGTGGGCGCCTGTGCCAGAGCAGTAGCTGCAATTAATGATGATACTACCGTCATCGGCCCTGTCGGTCCGCTAATCTGAGTTTTGGTTCCTCCAAAAACAGCAGCAACAATTCCTATAGCGATCGCACCATACAAACCTGCTTCAGCACCCAAACCAGACTGAACACCAAAGGCCATAGCCAATGGAAGCGCAACAATACCAGCGGTAATACCGCCAAACAGATCGCCTTTTATTGTAGTTGTATCTAGTAACTTCATGAGATAAAATAATTTTTGACGCCCTCGTTGCAGCTAAATTTTAGGCTGCATTAAGTACATCGGAAATAAAACCGGATACGCTGTATCCTGTTAATGAATAATTGAAAATGGAGTAGGATGGATAACCATCCGGGAAATTACCCTTTGGGTGGCGGAGTGGTAATCTCCTGTTGATGAGGAGCGTAAGTTTCTAGATGAAACTCTCCAGGTATAATATACACATCAGGACTAAAATGCATTTCGTTCAACAAATCTTTAGCACTGTCATCATCATCCTCAATGAGCATTCTGGAATTAAGGCCGCCTGATTTTTTATTGGTGCCAGAAGAATTATCTGTAGTGCCATCTCCTGAGAGCAGCATTACTACTTCTTCCTGCACAACCTCTACAGGTGTCATTTGTTTCGTCATGAAACAAAAACCAAAAACCAGCATAAAGGCATAGATAAATGCCCCAACTGTTAAAACTTTATGGATTTTCAATTTCATGGATTGCAAAGATACAACTTTAGATTTTAAGTTTATGCCATCGGTGTAACTAAGCCATTAACGACACTTTATCATTTTTTGTTCTATATAATACGGTTGCCTCCATATTTCAGTCTTAATTTGGGATAATCGGTAAGATTATTTTAGATGGGTACTTTTTTGAATGATGAATAGTATTCGTTGCAGGCACTAAATTCTTCTCCGTAGCAATCTCCGTCCCGGTATTAGGGTTGGGATCATAGTGGGGTGCTTTACTGCTCGTAATCTGCACCCGGATGCGGTGTCCTTTCTTAAAAAGATTGGCGGTATGAAGTTGACCGATTTTTATTTTATACACTTCGCCTGGCTTCATCAGCTCTTGTTGAGCAAAACCATTTCTGTAACGCATTCTCAAATATCCGGCATCCATTCCCGAAAGGTTGATGGATTTGCCATCAGGATATACATCGGTAAGTGTTATTGAAAAATCTGTGTCCCTGGCAGACGAGCTGACAAAGAGTTCAGCTACCACTTCCCCTACAACTTTTATGTCTTCCACCAAAGGTGCTGAGGTGTAAACCAACACGTCTTTTCTACTTTCATTTTCTTTTTGATCATAGGGGTACGATTTCTCAAAAGAAATATCCCATAAAGGATTGGAGGGGTCGAATACATAACTATCACTTTGCTCCTGAGCCGGCATTTGATTATTCAACTTACCATCCGCTTTATCAATAGTGGCATTTCCCGCACTGTGCAAATAAAAATCTCTTGCTATTGCCCTGCTCAAAGGCCATTCATTTTCAGCCAGCCATTTATTTTCGCCCATCACGAAAATACTTACCGGAGGCAATTGACTTTGGTTGGGAATACCCTTTAAGTGCTCATCAAACCAGTTGAGTAATTCAATGTCGTAATCCAACCCCGCAGATTCATAAAATTCCATCTCTCCAAAACGTGTTTTGCGTGTATGTAGAGAAGTATGATTCCATGGCCCCAGAATAAGTTTAGAATTTTTCTTTGCGTTCTCGCTGGCTGCCTCGTTTTGCATTTTACGATATGCTCGTGATGCGCCTTCAGGGCCATAGCCTGCGTCATACCATCCGCTCAACAAAAAGACTGGAATCTTAAATTTTTTAAAGTCATCTTCTACATTAACAAAATCCCACCATTCAGTTTGATCTGGATGACGAAGCCAATCATAATATTCAGGAGCATGTTTTTTCAGAATAGGAAGATCAATTAACGGTCTGTAGGAATACCATTTTCTTCTGTCACTGTTTACCCAATCCTCGTAAGCTTTTGTATCATCCCAGGTGCCTGAGGTATCATTGGCTTTCTTTCGTTTATCAGCAATTATTAATGGCATAAACCAATCCAGCCAGGGCATAGAAAACGCCCCACCATAATAAAAGAAGTGATGACTGCTAATAGGGGTCATCTCGGGTGCGGCCGCAACAAGGTGGTTTGGCATTTGCGACATGGCCAGCCATTGTACAATCCCAGGATATGACCCACCATAGGTTCCTACCTTTCCATTACAGTAAGTAGATGTCCCTACCCATTCAATCACATCGTAACCATCCTGCTTTTCATTTTTATAAGCTACAAATTCTCCCTCACTCCTATATCTTCCTCTTACATCAACCAAAAATACCACGTAGCCCTGCTTGGCTGCCTTCAATGGAAACTGAGCATAACCATCATAGTCATCAATGCCATAAGGTGTTCGGTATACAATGGCTGGAAATTTTCCCGGCTGATCGGGGCGGTATACTATGGCTCCCAGTTGTACTCCATCCCGCATGGGAATCATCACTTCTTCACGAACAATATTTTGAGGATGTTGTGCCTGCAAACCAATGGAGATCAGCAGGAGGATGGGGAAAATTTTTCTCATTACACATGTATTTGTGGGTAATTTAATCCATAAAAGAATACGTTCTAAATTTCTCCCAATCCCAATTTGTATTCAGATTCAGCTTGTTTTCAATTGTTTTTATGTTTCCTTAAAATTTGGCTGTTATTGGCGAAGGAATTGTAATTGTTATCAGGGAAAATCTAAAACCTTACAATTATGATTAAGAAAGCAATTATCGTTTTGTCTATGGCTGGAGTTTTGAGCGCTTGTGATTTTAATCCTGGAGAAAAGCAAAAATTAAGGAGTGAATTGGATTCGCTAAAAATTGAACTCTCCAACAACCAGGAAATGGCCAGCACGCTGGAACAAGTAGGAGTTCTTATGGACTCTATTGACGTAAGTCGCAATGTACTTCGCACCAGTATGCTGGAGGGCACTTCGTATGTGGAATACACCAGAAGAATGGAAGAGCTCAATGAGCATGTTAGAAGAACGCAAGCCAAGATTGATGAGTTAGAGGAATCCGTTAAGTCATCTAAAACATCGGCCAACTCATACGCTTCTGCTTTAAAGAAAATAAAAGCAGAACTTAAATCAACCAACGAAGAATTGGCTACACTTCAGACTCAGGTAGATCGATATAGAAATGAAAATGAAAACCTGGTGCATACCATAGATTTACAAAAGGCAGAATTGGCCGATAAGCTTCAGCAATTAAGTTCTTCCCAGGAAGAGATTGCCAACCTTGAGCTGAACATCAATCAGATGCTGGAGCAATCCAAAATTGATGAAGCCGAGGCTTATTTCCTGCGCGCAGAAACCATGGAAATGGTTGCTGACCGCACCCACTTTGCTCCTCGCAAAAAGAAAGAAACCAGAAAAGAAGCATTGGAACTTTATCGAATGGCATCATTCTACGGAAAGGAAGAAGCTAAGTCTAAAATAGAAGAGTTGGAAGAGAAGATTTAGAATCAAAAATCTTAAACAACATAAATCCAGGGTTGGTGGTCAATCCTGGATTTATTTTTTAATCAAAAGTAAAGCGTTCTATTTCCAGTTTTGAATCTTTGCGGTTGTATTGAAAGTGATAGAAAAAATCCTTTGTAGCTATTACTCCATTTTGTACTCCAAATTCACCTACAAATTGAAATTCAGTTTTTTGAAATATGGTTTCAAAATAATTCTTATCATCATTGTATGGCTCAAAATCACGCGTTAAGGATCCTGTAAAACAAAGAGATGTTGGCGGTTGATAATTTCCTGAACTCGAAACTCCTGCGCCTGAACCTATCATTACTCCTGGTGTCATTGACGAGGCTGATTCACTTCCAAGTTTTAAAGAATAACCTCCATCCTGTTTTTTCATAACGCTGATATACCCAAAAGAATGTTGGGAAAGCTCTCTTAGTATTCGTGAAGTTGATTTATCCCCACCTACCCATGTTTCTTCGGCATTTTTCCCATTTCTATACACCGCAGGTGCTGTTTTCAACTCTAACTGCTGATCTTTACCATAACACTTTGAAACTATTGGATTCAATTCCAAATCCAAAACATCAAGGCACAACCTATTCATATTCATTGTCAAAAGAAAAACCTTGTCATCCACAAGAAAAGAACCATTTGTTGTCCCAAAGTATTCGCTCTGATCAGGATAAGGATAGGTATACATAGTAAACTTTTGGTCAGCTAGGTCATAGGTATAATTTATAAGTTCTTCCTTAGAAGTCTTTAACACAATAATCTGCTGGTTTTCAAAAAAGACTAGCGCAGAGCCAAAATGGGAACTATAGATATTATCAATACCCATTCCCATATACCCCGATTTAACAATTTCCTTCGTCATCTCCTTAGGCACTTCAAAAGTGAAAGATTTTTTTTCAGAAACTGGTCCATCTAAATACGTAAATTCAATATTGCTTTTCTTCTTATCAAAGTCCATAAAAAGCAAATTACCTTTAGCAGTCACTGATTGAAAATAGTCCTTAGGTTCATTTTCCCATAGTGTGGTTACAGGAGGGCGTTCACTACTCTTGAAAAAATCAAGGAATTCAATTTTGCCTTTTGGGGTTCTTGAGAAATACAGAGTGAATTCATCTTTATTGCTGGTAAAGCCTTTATAATAGAGGTTCAAATAAAAGTTCTTATACTCTGAAACGATCTTTCCATGGGGGCTGATCATATAGAAGTAATGATTATTAGAAGTGAACCTCAAGTCAATTATGGTAAACCCATCATCATCTACCCATTGTTTGACATCTTTTAGATACTCCCCTTCAAATGGAATTTCTATTTTTTGACCAAACACAGCCACCAATTGTGAGCAGAATAAAATTGTCAGAAAAATCGTCCTGAATCGATTCATTAGTTTGAATTAAGGTGATTCAGAAATTTATAAAAATCCTAGGAATAAAAAAAGGGATTGCTCTCACAACCCCTTTTTTAAGTCATCATCAGTTTATTGCGCCATCTGAGCGATCTTACTCAACGGAATGGTATTGGCCAATGATTGAATTTCACTCTCATTGGTATCATCCATTTCTATGGTGAACAAAGTATTGTTCATAGGTATCTGAAGGGTGTAGCCTGTCTTACCCGTTGTTTCGTTCTCATTTTTATTCAATACCGCTTTATATCCCTGAATTTTCACCACCTTTTGAGTTCCATCTCCGGAATTTCCTATGAAAGGGATGGCCAGAATGGCATTGATGGAACTGATCATGGGGGAATTATTAATCACGTCAATGCTGCTGCTTCCTTGCTCTCCGTAAGACCGGTGAACAAACAATCCAGTAGCTATACCAGAACCACCCGTTACGTTGTCGTCCTTCTCATTGTATTTGGCCGCACCCAACTGAGTAGGGAGCTGTTTCAAAATTTCCTTTCCTATGACAATGTCCAATTCATGCAAGGCCTGCTCTAAAGCAAAGCGAGTATTTTCCAAGTCGCCTGAACCGTAAGCCGTTTTTGCAGACGCAATGTTTTTATCAAAGTCCTGAGCGATGGATGCCATCGAACAAGTGATAAGTAGGATAAAGATTGATATATTTTTCATCGTTAAAATCATTTAAATGTTATTGTTCTCCCAGAGTTGCCTTAATCCCATCTACATCGACAGTTTCGGCAGCCTTCATCATATCTGGCTCTGTGGCAAAATTTACCCCTTCAAACACGATCAATGAAGATTGCCCCAGAGGTACACTTAGTTTATACCCGCTCCCTTCATTGTATTCGATTATCGCACGGTGTCCTTTTAATTTGGTTTGTTTCCAGTTTTGCTCACCACCTGTGCTTTGCGAATATCCTCCACTGGATAAATACATATTCACGGCCGACATCATCATGGAGTTGTTGGCCACCATCACCCTAAACTCTTTGTCATTATTGTCATTGTACTCTCTTTGAATGGTAAGTCCTACCCAGCCAAACCCGGTGCTTGTCACCTGATCCGCGGAAGCGTCTTTAGGCAACCCACTTATGGACTCGGGCAGTGAGTTGAGTATTTTATTTCCTATTTCCATTTCTACACCCAACATGGCTTGCTGAACGGCATAGCGGGCATCGCCATAACTGCCGGATGAGTAGGCACTCTGGGCATCGGCAATATTTTGTTGTACATCAGGTGGCGTGGAGATCAACCCTCCCCCTGTGGTATTATTAGGGTTATTCCCGTTATTTCCAGCAGAACCGGATCCGCCTGAAGTATTCGAATTGTTGGTGTTGTTGTCGTTTCCCAATCCAAGCTTTTTCTCTAGTGCTTGTTCAGCCTTTTTTTCGGCTTTTTGCTTGATTTTATTCAGGATTTGCCCAGAGGCCGGGGCCACTCCCAACGTAAAGGCTACTCCAAGGATTAAAAGATGCTTTATGCGTATCATAGTTAATGATTTTATACTCAAAGTTAATAAAATTAGTACGTTCCCGGATTAAGCAATTGTAATGCCGAATAAGGCATATTTTACCGAAATTGGGCACCCCAACAGTTAAGCACCCATGAAAAATTTCAAAAAATACTATATTATTTCGGCACCTCCCGAGGATGTTTTCCTTGCTCTGACCAATCCTGCCACCATTCACCTGTGGTCTGGTGAAGAGGCCGAAATGTCTACCGAAGCAGGTGCTGAATTTTCTTTGTGGGAAGGAAGCATTACAGGAAAGAACCTGGAGTTTCTGGAAGGGAAAAAAATTGTGCAGCAATGGTACTTTGGTGATCAGAAGGAAGATTCAATTGTCACTATTATCCTACATGAACACGAGAAAGGAACTTCTGTAGAATTACGACACACCAACATTCCGGATGAAGCATACGAAGATATTGTGGAGGGATGGAATGAGGTATACTTCGGATCTCTTATAGACTTCTACGATGAATAGTTTTGAAATAAAAAAGCCGGGCTAATAACGAGCCCAGCTTTTTTGTGATGAAATTCAATGAATTACTTTTTTAAAGTGGGATAGGTAATTCCCAGCTGCTCCATGTAGCTACCATACTTAGTTTCATCATAATAAAACTTCTGAAGCTCTGGCTTAAATTCCTTCATGATCTTTTCATTCAAATGAACAGCCGGTTTATCCTCCTTGCTGATCATGGGTTGATATTTCATCTTGCTTGACTGTTCGTCCTTAAAATATTTCCAGGCACTTTCTACAAGTTCAGGCTTTGTTACCAAATCTAGAATAGTCATGGCCTGCACTTTGGCACCGGCTACCACGCCTTTGTGAGCAATGGGAGTAGCCATAGCTATAGCATTCGACCAGTGATGGCCTTGTAGTCCTGGTATGTTGGAAGGATAACCTAATGTAATGGTTGGCACTTTCCAGGATATATCACCTATATCATCAGATCCACCGCTTCGTGGAGTTGTAATAGGTCCTGTAAGTTCTTCGATTTCAGAAGGCATTCCTGTTGTATCTCGTTTTGAGTTTACTTCTTTTTGCACTGCCTTGGCCAGCATCTGATCTTCCCTGCTCCAGGTAGGCAAGCCTACTGTCTTAATATTTTCATACATCGTAGTGGCCACGGTTTTGTTATAATGGCGTGGCCATGCAGAACCTAAAATCCTTTTTTCTACAGTAGTGTTGGTCATCATAGCAGCACCTTCGGCCATCTTATTTCCTTTCTCATACAAAGCCATGATTTCAGGGTAAGTAATCTGACGAAAGTAGAACCAAATGGATGCTTTGGACGGAACCACGTTGGGTTGGTCACCACCATTGGAAATAATATGATGAGAGCGATGTAAAGGATCAAGATGCTCGCGCTGATATTGCCATCCGGCACTCATCAGTTCAACAGCATCGGCAGCACTACGGCCTCTCCATGGAGCGCCTGCTGAGTGAGCCGATTCTCCGTTAAAAGTATATTCAACAGATATCAAACCTGTTCCGGAAGCTTCTCCCCACGAGACTCCCAAATTTGAGCTCACGTGAGTGAACAGACAAACGTCTACGTTATCAAAATAACCATCGCGGGTGTAATATGCTTTAGTACCCAACTGTTCTTCTGCAATACCTGGCCACAGTACAAGCGTTCCTGGAATCTTATCCCGCTCCATTATTTCTTTCACGGTGATAGCAGCGAGCACATTCAAGGGCACTCCAGAGTTGTGACCTTCTCCATGTCCTGGAGCTCCTTCAACAATAGGATCATGATAAGCTACTCCAGGTTTTTGTGATGCTTTGGGAATACAATCCACATCACTCCCCAATGCAATCACCGGCTTACCGTTTCCCCATTTCGCCATCCACGCTGTGGGTATTCCTGCTATTCCCATTTCAATGGTAAATCCGTTTTCCTTCAAAATTCCGGTGATGTATTTTGCGGTTTCGTATTCCTGAAATCCAAGTTCAGCGAAACTGAATACCTTGTCGACCATTACTTGTGCCATCTTAGCACGGTCGTCAATTTTTGTTGCTGCTTCAGTCTTAATCGCACTTATTTTTTTTGATGACATCTTTGGGGCTTGCGCATAGCCCACCGTGACAGCAGCACAGAAGAGCGCGGTGTAGAAAATCTTCATGGGTTTAGTTTTTTTGGTTATTCCTAATGTAAGCATTATTATCAAATCAGGGTACCATAATTTTACCTGTGGACTCAAATCCTCTATCTTGTTTTCACAAATTGAACTATCACTACGTCATGAAGAGTATTCCGCACAGAATCCAACTTTTAATCATCCTATGCATTGGTATGAATACACCCTTCATCGCTGCTGCTCAACAAACGGAAATCCAGAAATATTTTGAATGGACAGACCTTCCATTTCCCAAAGAAGAGTATGCTCAGAGGCGTAACAAGATGATGGCTGAATTGAAATCATCGGGAAACGGAATTTTTTTATGCCCCTCCAGAGACGGCTTGTCGGATGGCGAAACCTTCAGGCAGCTGGATGATTTCAATTACTTCACAGGACTTGAGTTTCCTAATTCTATGCTGGTTATCGATTCTTATAATGATCAAATTATTCTCTTTGCCCCTCATTCAGATTTTCGCTTTGAGGCGGCATCACGAAAAAATGATTTTCCAGGTCGTCCGCTAAGTGATGATCCTGAACTAAAAAACAAAAGTGGAATTCGTGACATCAGACCTTTTGAAGAACTGGATGAGTTTATTAAAGACAATGTGGAAGCACACAAAAAATTTAAAATCAATTTCAATAGCCATGTTCCCGGAGAGATTAAGGAAATGGAAACATCGTACATCACTTCATGGAGTACGGAACAATTTCTGATCCATCACTTGACACAAACTTTCCCTACTATCCAGATTGAAAGTGCTTATTCCGAAGTGGGCCATTTGCGTATTATCAAATCTACGCTTGAGATTGAAGCTCTTAGAAAAGCAGCTGACATTACTGTAAAAGGAATAAAAGTAGCAGTAAAGCATATTGCTCCCGGTGTTGATGAGCGCACTTTGGAAGCTGAAATGGAGGCAGAATTTAAACGACAAGGTTCACCAAGAATCCCTTTTGCTTCTATTATCAAATCAGGGCCTAATTCACTTTGGCCGTGGCGCATCCTGGCTGCTCATTACGAAAGAAGAAACAGAAAAATGAAAGCAGGAGAGCTTGTCATTTTTGATGTAGGCTGTGAATACAAAAATTATGTCAGTGACATGGGTCGCACTTTTCCGGTATCAGGAAAATTTACCGAAGAGCAAAAAAGAATTTTGATGATGGAGACAGCTGTTTCTGATGCTATCATAGCAGCTATAAAGCCAGGGGTAACTTTCGCTGACCTGAAAAAAGTTGCCGATGCAGCCATTCCCGATAACGAAAAAAAATACATGCAAGTGGGGTTATTCTTTGGCCACCATCTTGGATTGAGTACTGGTGATCCGAACGATGCCCAGGCTCAATTAGCTCCGGGAATGGTCTTCACCGTTGAACCCTGGTATTACAACCACGACAAAAACATTTCTGTCTTCACAGAAGATGAAGTGTTGGTCACTAGCAATGGCGTTGAAGTGCTTACGAAAGCACTCCCCAGAACACCCGAAGAGTTGGAAAAGTTAATGAAGTAATCATTCCCATAACCAAATGTGATTAACGATAACCAATTGTTGTTTGGTTTACCACCTGAACAAGGTAATATTTGCACGTGCAAACTTCTTAAGTCATCAGCTCCGCGTACCCGCCTAAGAAAGTAGCAGCAGCTGTTGTTTTCTTTACTTTCATAGTCCTTTGTTTTACTCCTTACCTCAACCCACCTGTTGCCCTGCTTTCAGGGGTTATATTTTCTCTGGCTTTAGGTCACCCCTTTCCTTCATACAATCGAAGTGCAGTTACCCTTCTATTACAACTATCCATTATTGGGCTTGGATTTGGCATCAACCTGCACGAAGCTGCAGCGATAGGATTGGATGGGTTTTGGCTAACGATAAGCAGTATTATCATCACCCTGGTCGTGGGTCTAATTGCCGGAAAATGGCTTAGCCTGAATAAAAACATTACCCTCCTTATTTCAATGGGTACTGCCATTTGTGGGGGCAGCGCTATTGCCGCTATCTCACCCATCTTAAACGCAAAAGAGGAAGAGATGTCAATCTCTCTTGGAACAGTCTTTATTTTAAACGCAGTAGCGCTTTTTATTTTTCCAGCTGTAGGCCATTGGATCAACATGGATCAGGAGCAATTTGGAGTTTGGTCGGCCATTGCTATTCACGATACCAGCTCTGTTGTAGGTGCCGCCCAAACGTATGGAAATGAAGCTTTGAAAATAGCTACTACCGTAAAGCTAAGCCGAGCACTATGGATTGTCCCCATCGCATTTATCACCGCCCTTGTGCTTAAAAAAGACAGAGCCGTTCGTTTTCCTTACTTCATTCTCCTATTTGTTGTTGCCATGATTGCGAGTACTTATATAACCGAAGTTCAAAACATGGCTAAATGGATTGTGCCGTTTTCCAAAAAAGGAATGACATTAACCTTATTCCTTATTGGAGCCGGGCTCAACTTTTCTTCCTTAAGGAATATTGGACCAAGACCCCTGTTCCTGGGAATAGGCTTATGGGTAATGATCGCAATGGGTACCCTTGCATTTATTCTTAGTCCCTTTTTCTAAATAGTGTTGCTGCCACAAACGCACTTTTTGAGTTTCTGAATCCATCCCAAACTTGTATCTTATCCGCTTAATCGATACAGTATGGCCTCACTTACTCAGTCAAATTCTCGCTTTGCCAAAATTATGCTCCCTGGTATTATTCTTCAATCAGTATTGATTGGCGGGGGATTTGCTACCGGAAGAGAAATAGTGGAGTATGGCGGACAATTTGGTGCCAATGGCTGGATCAGCGGCCTTGCCATTCTGGTAGGTTTTTCACTACTGGCAACACTTACTTTTGAAGCATGTCGACAATGGGAGGTATATGATTACAAATCTCTATTGAAAAAATTGATTGGCAAAGGATGGATCGCCTACGAAATATCCTATTTAATTCTCGGCATCCTGATCATTGCCGTGATGGCCTCAGCTGCCGGAGAAATTCTTAACAATACATTGGGGTTTAATGTATGGGTGGGCATAGTACTTATTATTCTGCTGGTCGGCTTTCTCAATTATATGGGAGAAAACTTTATCGCCAGTATGAAAACCGTTGGAACAATTGCACTTTTTGGTGCCTATACCATATTTGGTGTTTCTGTTTTCATCAACCGATCAGATCAAATTGCTGAAGTATTTTCCAGTTGGAACACGAGCTTTACACCCGAGCCCGCAGGAATCCTACTGCTCATATGGACGGGCATTACTTATGTGGGGTACAATCTTGCCGTTTATCCCGCTACTTTTTTTACGATTAAGAACATCCAAACTAAAAAGGAAAGTATAACCGCTGGTTTCATTGCCGGTTTGCTAATGACAATACCCTGGTTTTTAACTTACGTAGCCATCATGGCTTATTACCCAAGTGAAGATGTATTAGGGGCCTCCGTTCCCTGGCTGAAAATGTTAGAGCCTTTCGGGGCAACCTTCGTTGTTATTTTTGGAATTGTTGTCGGGTGGACTTTAGTGGAAACGGCCACTGGAATTATTCACGCCTTTATTGGCAGAATAGATGCTGAGGTTTTTCAAAAAAGCAAACAGTATCTCTCCGGCAGTCGCAAAGCACTTATTTCATTGGTAGCTTTAGTGGCGGCCATGCTACTGGCACAGGTAGGCATCATTGATCTGATTGCCAAAGGATACTCCTATATGGCTTATGCCATGATTGTATTCTATGGATTGCCGCTGCTTGTTGCCGCGCCTAAGCTTCTGTTTAAGAGAGAGTCTTAAATCTTACTTTGCCATTCCAGCCTCCGCTACTATTAGTAGCAAAGCAAACTTAATAGCTTCAGCTCCATCCTTGTTCATCCACCATTCGTGCAATGAGTGTGCACCACCACCTATACCTCCACGACCAATGGTGACAGAAGGAATTCCTAAGGAAATGGGAATATTAGAGTTCGTAGAGCCTGGAGAAGTTGACGTTTCTGCATTAAAGTATTTTGCCGCAGCCATAGAACGTTGAATCACGGGTAGCTCATCTTTCTGAACACCTGAAGGACGCAATCCGATCACTTCCACCTCCATGGTCAAAGGATCTCCTTTTTTAACTCCTTTATTATATTCCTCCAATCCTTTTTTCATTGCAGCATTAAAGATGGCATCAATTTGCTTCAGTCTGTCTGGTTCAACCGAACGCATATCCACTTCCATCCACGACTCAAAAGGAATCGAATTAACGGAAGTTCCTCCTCCAATTCTCCCTACGTTGAAACTCACCTTCGGGCCAGAAGCAGTATACTTGGAAGCCTCTTCTGAAAAAATGTCAATGGCCTTACCCAATGCATGATGGGGATTGGCCAATCCAAAAGCTCCCCATGAATGCCCTCCCGGACCTTTAAAAGTTACCTTGTATCGAATGGATCCTAGCCCACCGGTGGCCATTCTCCCAATTTCACCACCATCGATGGATATCCATGAATCGATTTTTAAATCACCTTTTTCAAACAGATGTTTCACGCCACGCAAATCACCCAGTCCTTCTTCTCCCACGGATCCTATAAGCAACACATCCGCTGATGTTTCCACACTTGCTTTTTCCAATGCTTTCAAGACTGCAATTACTACAGCCAACCCACGGGTGTCATCCCCGATCCCAGGGGCTTTCAAAGTATCTCCACTTATTTTTACTTTCACATCTGTTCCCTCGGGAAAAACCGTATCCAAATGTGCATCAAGCGCAACTACCCTGCCCCCTGTCTTTCCTTTCCTCAAAGCAATTACATTCCCCACTTCATCAATCCACACTTTGTCTGCTCCGGCTTCTTCCAGCATTTTCTTAAACTGGAGGGCACGCTTGTATTCCATAAATGGAGGCGCTGGAATTTCGGTTAACAAAATTAAATCCTCCATGGTCTGAGGCTCCAATTCATCAATGGTACTGAAAGCCTGTTGGATAGATTTATTTTTAGTCAGTTTTTCAATTTCCTTATCATAATCAACTTTAAAGTCGACTTTATCTTTTTGCTTTTGTGCGTTACCTGCTATGGCAAAAACTAAGATCAATGAAAGGGAGAGTAAAGTCCTCATGTTATCTGCGATTTTTTGGATTTTAAGGCCTTAATGTACTCATAAATTCGAAATTGAATTAAAAAGAATAGGTGAAGCGGCTTAAATAAAATACAAACCCTGGCATGCCTGTTTGACGTTAATGAACTAACTTCGTTAAGAACCTAGTCCTATGAGAGCAGCGTTGCCGATATTATTCTGGGCCGCCCTTTTGGTCTCTTGCAAGGAGGTCTCTTTCAAAACCCCCCAGCCTGCGGGAATAAAACCCTTAACTGAGATTCCTGCAGCCCTTCGAGGTCATTATTTGTCCTATGATGAGATAAGTGGAGAAGAGTCTGATACCCTCATCATTGAATCCTGGGGATATCATTTTAAAGACAATAAGGACAACGATTGGCTGGGATCGGGTCACCTGAGCGATTCACTTGTAGTGAAGTTTTACAAGAACTACTACTTCGTCAATTTTAAATCCGGGGATCAATGGGTGTTGCGCCTTATTCGCCAAAAATCATACGGTGGGATCGAATTTCTCTCCCTCGATATTCAAGATGATGCAAAACGAAAAGAAATTTTAAAAAAGATTGGTAAAGAGATGGCAATAAAAGAAATCCATCGCGGAGATGACACTTTTTACCAAATTGCCCCGACCCCACATCAGTTAATGAGGCTGATCAACAGGGGGTATTTCACGGGATCTGAACTCAGCAAAATAAAGTGATTATACAAATTGTATAATCACTTTACCTATTGGGCTATCGAATCTAACTAGTTATTCTTTTTCTTTTTAAGCAAGCTGTTCAACTTATTCTGTAACAACTGCTCTACTGGTGCTTTGGTGGTATCCTGCGCAGTTGGTGTTTGCGCTGAAGAGTCTGACTTGTTTCCTTTCAAGAGATTATTTACAATATCTTTTGGGTCACCACCTTTCAGAGCTTCTGAAACCACTTCTTTCGTTGTTTCTTTGACTACGTTGGTTACCGCTTCCTTCACTTGTTGCTTTTGCTCCTGCATGACCAATTTGGTTTTAGGATCATTGTACGTTCCCCCTACCCCAATAGTCACAGGTATTTCACTGGTAGAATTATTACTTCCTGTGTACTGATTGACAAAACCCTGCAACTGGCCTCCTAATTTTCCTGCAGGTACATTCATCTTCAATGAATAATCAATGGTTCCGTCAAGGCCCGTACTCCCCGCAACTGTAGTTTTATAACTTCCAAACTGCACATCAAAAGGCTTTACACTCAGTCTTCCATTGTCAATGGAAGCTGACATCAGTACATCTTTTAAAGTTACTTTATCGCTGTCCTCAAGCTTGGTTAATGATGTAATGCCAGAAACCAATTTTGATTGAGTAAGAGCGGCTTGTGCAACCTTAATTAATCCAGCACCATTTACTGTAGTAAGGTTAGGCATCATCGTTGGCAACAATTCTCCGCTTATTTTAAAGTCTGTACTGAAATCTCCGTTAACCAGTCCCGCAATAGGCGCATAAGTTTTTACGACCGAAAACGAACTTGCTGCTTGTTGTATGGCAAGTGCTTCAATTTTCAGATCCATGTCATATTTAGGATGAGCGATGTCCTTTGTATTGTAAGTACCCGTCATCTGGAATTTCCCACCCAGCATATTGAACTTTAATCCTCGAAGGTTAGCGATACCATCTTTTACAACAATATCCCCAGAAGCATTAGTAATGGTATAATCCATCATCTTCACTGTGGTGATGGATGAATGAAGGATGAAGTCAATATTTTCAGGAACAGGAATTACTCCATAAGCTTCCTCTTCTCCGGTGGTTGCCGGAGTTTCCTCCGTATCTTCCATGAACTCATTCAAATCCAAAAGATTGGACCTAAAGGTCACGTTGCCTTTTATTGTTTCTTTTTCTGAAAACACATAGGCGATATAATTACTTACGGACCCCTCCATGGAAAAGTCACTTTTGCCAATTGTACCCGCGGTGTTTTTCAATTCAATTTTACTGGGATCAAAAACTGCCTGCGCTTTGCTTACAGTGACAGCATAGGGCAAGTCTTTAGAAGAAAATTTAAAGTTTTCCAACGATGCCGTACCGCTTGTTGGCAGGCGATCATATCGGCCTGCATCCACGTCAGACATTTTACCTTTAGTCTGGATATCCGCTTTTACCTTACCTGCCAATGTCATTCCATCAATAGGAAATATCTTTGTCATCTTTTCCAGATCAATGCCTCCATTGGCCTTGATATCCCAATTGTAGTCGTCAAGATTTTGGATAATCATGTTGGCAACAAATTTTTCTCCATCCATCTGCAACGAAAGGTCTGTCACGTTGATGGTGGTCTCAGCCATTTTACCTGATGTATTTTTTACCGTAGAGGTGAAGTGCATATCCTCTATAGGCAACGGAAACTCGCCTGATTTTACATAGCCATCTTTCAACGACATGGCCACATCTATAGCAGGTATTATTTTTCTAATACTATCGTACACACCTTTTGCTGTGGCGTCAATTGAAAATGCTCCCTTCATTTCCAACCCCTCCATCGGAAACATCTTGTTGAGCTCTGCCAGGTTAAGACTGGCCTTAATATTTCCATCAAGTTTATAATTCTTCAGGTTTTCAATCAACATTCGCGCATCTACCGGATTGTTTCCAAACTCAAGGTGCATCTTCTTTAAATCCACCACGGTATTGTCGATCACGCCATCCTTATTATCTACAAACAAATCAACGTTAATGTTCTTGATGGCTGAAGGCAGATCAGGATATTTAAACATTCCATTATCCACTTTTACCGCAAGGTTAAATGCAGGCATTTGTGTGTCGTTGAAAACACCCTTTACCATTCCGGCAAATGCAATGTTTCCGTTGGTCTCGATGCTTCCAAAATCTTTGGTATACATACCAGGAACAAGAGACAATAAACTTTTGAATGTACTCTCTTCAGTTTGGTAGTTGATGTCCATATCGTAACCATCGTCATTCATTTTGAACCAACCATCAAAGGCCAATCCAAAATCATTGAGTTTTGCCACATTCTCTTTGAAGGTAAATTTGGAATACTCCTCGCTGATTCCCAATACCATATCCGCAGTCAGGCTTTTATTGCTTATGTATTCAACCCCGTCAAATACTACTGACAGTGTATCGGAACTTGTCTTTGTTCTAAGGTCAAATGCTTTTTCGTTGAAGTCACCATTGCCGGTGTGGTTAAGGCCTATCAAGTTCATGGAAAAGGGAATGGACTGATCGTCATAGGTAACATCACCCTCTACAATTTCCCAATGATCGATGCCAAACGAAAACTCACCCCCACCTTCTTCAACAACAGTTACCGTGTCAGTGGATGGATAAGTAACATCCCAATTGGCTCTTCCATCTGCTAAAACTTTAATATTGATTTGAGGCCGAACCAATGTGATTCCCTTCAACCTCAACTCATCCCCAAACAATAATTCTTTGAGGTTGACTTCTATCTCCAGCTGCTCTACAACAAAAAGAGGAACCCCTTCAAACGGAGCCCTGTTAAATACTCCCAATTCGCTGATTACTGCTGTTGCATTGGGAAAATTTTTGAACAGAGTAAGATCAAAATTATCGACATCAAAAATCACATCTGCATTTACCGAGTTGGCGATTTCCTTGTCTATAGCAGCCTTGATATCATCCTTAAAAAGAATGGGAACAATAACAGCTGTAGCCACAAAAAGGATTAGAATTATGCCAAACCCAATCAGTACCTTCTTCATGATTTTCATCTTACAATTAATTTTCTGGTTGCCTGTTTCTTGATTTTTACAAGACTTAGAAACGCAAAATTACTAAATCCATTGTTGACCGCTATACCACAAAAAGTATGCTGTAAGGTTTTAACGAAAGTTTAATTTAAAACGTGCTTAAAACCATCTTAAGATAGGTTCAAGTAGTGTTTTCATCCGCCTGGAAAAAGGGGGGTAAAACAAGTAGGAAAGGGCCAACCCTCGCTTTTGTTTCAAAACTGGCTTTTCATTGGAAAAGGCAAGGAAACCGTAAAAACCATGAGATTTTCCAATTCCGCTATTGTTAACACCTCCAAAAGGAAGATTGGGGTGTGTAAATTGTAACACACAATCATTGATACAAACAGACCCTGCAGTAGTTTGGCCCAGAACAGCCTCTCTAAATTTTTTATTGGTGCCAAATACATACAGGGCCAGCGGCTTAGGTTTTGAATTGACCAGGTCAATTACCTCTTCCTGATTCCTGAAAGTGATTATGGGTAAAATGGGTCCAAAGATTTCTTCTTCCATGACCCTGGCATTTAATGGCGCATCTTCAATAATAATAGGGTGAAAAAATCGGGTTGAGGGGTCTAACTTCCCTTCCAATACCACCTTTCCTCCTTTGTCAACGGCATCATCCACCATTTCTTTCAGGCGGGTAAAGTGGCGATCATTGACTACCCTTCCATAGGATGAACTTTGCTCGGAAATACCAACGCCATTCCCAAATAGCTTAATTATCTGGGCCTTTAATTCAGTAATGAGTTCATCCTTAATATCCTCATGAACCAATAGATAATCAGGGGCAATACAAGTTTGTCCATTGTTCAAAAATTTTCCAAAAGTGATACGCTTTGCCGTCTCTTTGACTCTGGCAGATGAATGAACAATGGCTGGCGATTTCCCCCCAAGTTCAAGCGTGACAGAAGTAAGATGCTCAGCAGCAGCCTTCATTACTATTTTACCCACTCCGGGGCTTCCTGTAAAGAAAATATGGTCAAATGGCATGGCCAATAGTTCCGTGGCCAACTCCTTATCTCCTTGTAGCACAATTACATCTCCGTCAAATGCTTCATCCACCATATCTGCGATGAGTTGAGAGGTATTTGGAGTTTCTTCGGAGGGTTTCAATAAGGCTACATTGCCGGCTGCAAGACATGAAACCAGGGGTCCCACTGCCAAATTGAAAGGAAAATTCCAGGGTGATAGTATCAGACACACCCCTTTTGGTTCGTACCTTATCTCAGAGCGTGTACCCAGATAATTTATTGTTGCATCTACTTTGGTTGGCCGCGACCATTGATCAAGATGACTAAGTGCATGTTTAATTTCTCCAATTACCGGGTAAGCCTCAGAGACATCTACTTCAACATGCGGTTTTTGAAAATCTTTGTGAACTGCTTCTTTCAATCTGGCACGGTTGTCCATCACCCATTGAAGCAGTTTCTTCAGTTTAGCCTTCCTGTCGTACAGCGATGGATTCCTGTCCAAAGATTGCCTTTGTTTTAAGGCGTCAAAAGCCTCTTGGACATGACACCCACTTACTTTTTCCTGATCCTTAACCTCCATAATTAAAAGTATCTAATTTTTTTGATCAGATTCCAATGTTAAGTCTATGTTACCTCTATTGGCTGTATGTTACCAAATTGTTAACTTGAAGGGTACAACAACTAAGAATAATTGTAAAAAATGCGTTTTTGGACTTTAATAGGGGTTTTTATGCTGATCAGCCTGCTTGCCAGTGGGCAGAATGGTGCCCTTATGGCCAATTACTCTATAACAGATGGCACTTCCAGCCCTCATGAGTATCAACAAAAGTTAGAGCTGTTGGTTGAAAAATTAGATTCAAAAACAAAGAAATCAGATCGTCAGTTTCTTAAAAATGTCTTCAACATTACGCACCGTCAATTGCTAAAACAATATGATCAATATGCCGGATTTGGGGAGTTATTCGAAGATGGAAAATATGACTGCCTGACAGCTACTGCCCTTTACAGCATTCTCCTTAATGAATTGGGATACCAGCACAAGATCATAGAAACTAACTACCACATATTTCTATTGGTAGACACGGAAGATGGACAAGTTCTTATGGAGTCGACTGATCCTCTGGATGGTTTTGAATACCAGCCGGAAAGAATTGAAAACCGAATGGCACAATACAAGTTGGATCAGGAGAATGCCCCTGCTAATGAACCCAGCTATGCTTTTTCCTATACCCTTTTCGATGAGGTTTCACCTTCAGAACTTACCGGCCTATTGTATTACAATCAATGTGTAAAAGCTTTTAATAGTCAGCAGTGGAGTAAAGCCATTCAATTGCTTGAAGCCGCCAAAATGTTTTACCAGTCGCCCAGAATTACAGAAATGGAAAACCTGCTTATTCAGGTTGTAGCCGCTACAGCGCTGGAGAATACGTCACAACCCACTTCGGGCACACCCATGAGCCCACAGCAAATTGTAAAGAATCAAAAATAAAAACTTAGTTCCTGAGGATTCTTAACTCCACTCTCCGGTTCAGGCGGTGTGCTTCTTCAGAATCTTCCCTTGATATAGGAGCTGTTCCACCAAAAGCCTTGGTCTTCACTTTGCTCTTGGATATACCCTTAGAAACCAGATAATCTTTTACTGCTTCAACACGTACCTGCGACAATTTGAGATTGGCTTTTGGATTTCCTCGCGTATCGGTATGGCCCTCCAACTGAATAACCATATTAGGGTTTTGATTAATCATCTGCACAACCTTATCCAGTTCAGCATGGGAGTCGGCTCCAATTTTTGCGCGACCTTGCTCGAAAATCAATTCTTTCAACACCAGTACCTTCCCTTCTGTATGCGTTTCGTGGGCTACATCTGCCGCGCTGCTTGGTAAACCTAACTCGATGTCTCTCAATAATAAACGATCTTCACCCGCTTCGGCCGGATCAAGCATATATTTCGCTGGTGCATAGCCAACAGCCTCCACGGTGATGGAATAACGATCGTTAAATAATGGAAACTTATAACTGTCTCCGTTTAGCATTCCCACCACGCTGCCATAGGGCAAGCTCTGGTAAGATATACGGGCTTCAATTGGCTCCTTCGTCTCCGCACTTGTAATTTTTCCTGTAGCATAGATTAAGGTATCAGCATTTTGTGCATACCCGCATGTTACTAACCCTGTAATAATCCAAAATAATAGAAGCTCTCTTTTCATTTGTGATTCGTACAGTGAATGATTCGATTACAGTTTTAATATTTTAAACTCAACTCTACGGTTCTTTCTGCGGCCTTCTCTCGTTTCATTGGATTCTACTGGTTTGGTCTCCCCAAAGAAAGAAACCTTAATTCTATCTTGGCTCACGCCTTTATCAGTCAAATAGCGTACCACAGATTTGGCTCTCCTTTCAGATAATCCAAGGTTATACGCTTCCGGCCCTGTAGCATCAGCATGGCCCGAGATTTCAACCTCAAGCGTTGGCTTATCACCCATCAGGGTAACAATTCTGTTCAACTCAGGGAAAGACTCTGACTTCAGGGTGGATTGATCGAAGTCGAAGAATATATTATTCAAATTAATGGTAGCGTCAGGTTCAATCTTAGCCACTTCTATTGGCTCAAGGCGCATGTCTTGATTTCTGGTAACACCATCTTGTTTTACGTCTTTCAAATCAAGGCTTTGGTTCTCAGAAATGTGACCGTCTGCCTCAGCTCTTACTCCATATAATTGGCCCCCTGGTAAATGAATTTCATACTCACCTGTTTCCGGATTAGATCTGGTAACTCCCACTTCAGTACCGTCAGGCAATTTTTCATAAATGATTTTTGCAGAAATAGGCTCTCCTGTTTTTGCATCAATCAATTTACCCCGAACTATTACAATAGGTTCAGGACTCATGAACACAGGTAATTTCACACGATATACATCCGCATTATCGATAGCTACCTCTCTGGAATAATATGCGTAATCACTTGTAGAGGGGATATTAAAAAACAAATCATTCAATTCAGTATTGATATCTGGCCCCATATTTTCGGGCTCCGACCAGTTGGTCCAGGTATCATCCAGGCGTTTGGTCATGTACACGTCAGCTCCTCCAAAACCACTAAACCCGTTGGATGAGAAGTATAATGTTTTGTTATCTGAAGCAAGAAATGGTGCAGATTCTTCGCCTGCGGTATTCAGCATATCTCCAAGGTTTAATGGAGATGACCAAAGGCTGTCATTTTTCTGGAAGCTCACATACAAGTCTCTATCTCCCCTTGAGTCTTCCCGTTCTACGGACATCAAAAGCGCAGTACGCGTATTGGCCATGAAGTAGTTGGCTTTTTCATTGAAATTATAGTCGTCCTCAATTTCCAATGGCTTTGGAGGAGACCATGTTCCACTGAGGTTATCACTTACTGAGACACCAGCAGACATCTTTCCGTCCTTCTGGTATTTATTACCTAATAATATAATTACTGACTTACCATCAGGTGTTGCAGAAACTGCGTTGATAAAATTGGGGTTCTCATTGTTGAATTCAGGCCCCATATTCTTCGCCAAACTCCACTGGCCATCTTCACCTAATTCAGAGTACCATATATCTTCTTTGTCATTTACCCCACCAATATTTTCAGGATGATTTCTTCTACTGAAATACAACGTCTTGCCATCAGGTGAAAGCAACGGATTGAGCTCACTGAAATCACTATTCACTGATTCATCAAGTCTTTCAACAATAAGACCTTTACTCAATAGCTCAGGGATAGAGATATCAGCAATAATCGGATATTGTGAATCTGAAATGGCTACCGCATCTATAGAAAAATAATCGGGCAAGGCACCTCCATCAAACTCAAGTTTGATAGCTGCTACCTTGTAAGGCGTCTTTTCAACAAATACATTTAGCATTCTTCCCTTAAGGGGAATAGACATAGGGTTGAATGTATGCACCAGGTATTCATTGTCCTGCTCATCATAGAGGTATACATTAAACAATCCACTGGGATTATGCGACTCTGCTATGGCTATTTGTTGGATTTGAATATGATTCTCATAACCAACCTTAATAAACTCCTTCCTTTTAGGCTTATCTGGCGTCCATGCATTTGGATTTTGGCCACCAGCAGGCAATACATTGGGCTTGCCCAATATTTGCTTCGCTGCATATTGAACAGGCGTAAGCTCAGACGAGAAATCTATCACCTCAGACCCCCATTGAACAACCTGACTATTGGCAATTCCGTGTGCTACAAGGACAAAAGTAGCAATCAGTAATATTCTATTCATGTATATGCTCGGACTATCCCGAATTAAGGACTAAACATACTTAAAAATTTAAAAACGGGAAAAAATAATACACCATTACAAAGAATGCATTCGTTCCAAATTTGACTGAAATTGGCTGTTTCTTCTATGCTACTCCATAGAAGTCTTGTTGAAAAGAAGAAAACCTACATGCAGTAAAACACCCCACTGGTTCTCTGGGTCGTCATAATAATTTACACTCAGGCTTATGGGGCCCACAGTACTGTGATATACCATGCCTCCTGTGCCCGCCAGAAATATTTTATCAAATGAATCGTCCAATACACCCTCCTGATTTTGTCCTTCTATTATTGCCTCAAAGGGCTTAAATACATACGCCTCCAGCCTGAAGTCCAATTTATTCCGAATATTGAAGACATTTCTCCAACCTCCTGCCACATAATTGAATGCCCTGAAATTTTGCAGTAACAAAGTTTTGCTGTCCTGTATTGGATAAAAACCTGGTGCATTAATCAGTGAACCCTGATAATTAGTGAATAGTGGCTGATTGGAAATCACCCCATCCAGGTAATAACCTGAACTGTAGATTCCTGATTTAAAGTATTGTTGAAGCGTGACTCTTCCTCTAATCCAGGAGCGGTTCTCCTCCACATTCTGATTAATGTTAGAGGTGGATCCCGGGGCATACTTTTCTTTTACTGAAAACCAATCTGCAACAAATGAAAAAGATTTCCCTGCCGATGGATATTGTTTTCTATTCAAAGTACCTGTGGTCAGGCTTACTCCTGTTCTAAAACCATTTAGTTTAATTACGTCAAGCGTATCGATAGAAGTTAAAATATCACTGTTGATATATTTATCGTCATTATTAATATAAAATCCATGTAAGGCTGCTTTGTATTGCCTGCCCAAAGGAAAGCCAATACTCACCCCAACCTTGCGATCGATTCGATCCAAAACCGTAGGTGAGAATTTATCAATCACAACATCCTTTCCTTCCAGATAATCCCAGGCATTAAACGTTGCTTGAGGTTCAATATAGAACTGACCAAAGTTGGGTAAGTCCATTCTGTACTTAACCTCCGCTGACTTCATAAAACTACCCGCATAAAAGTTTAAACTTGAATGAATAAGGGCCCTGTTAAAATAATAATAGTGGAGTCCAAGGAACATTGTACTAAAACTTCTGGTTGCAATCACTCCTCCAAAATCAATTTGAAAATTATTCTGAGGCCTGCGCGACAAAATGAAATTGAAAGCATCTGATGTAGTGTCATACACAATGCTGGGGTACACATTTTTGAAATAGTCTTCAGACACAAGTTTGAAGTATCCTTTTTTCAGATCACTAAAGTAGAGTGGGCGCTTACCATTTTGAAAAACTCTATTAAAATAACGCCTTTGCTTCGAGTTGAACTTGTTAAACTTTACGTCTTCAACTATCCAGGGTCGTGCATCGCTGTTGAACAGGTTTCGGGCTATGGCTACTGACTCGCAAGTTTTCCTTTCAGGAATCTTTCCCTTGATATCATCAATCTGCCTTAAAGTCTGCCGATAGCCACTATCGATCATACTTTTTGCGTACTTAAAATCAAAAGCCGTGTAAAGTCTGAGATTGGGCTGAATATAGATACCATTCTCCGGGACTCTCGCTGGGTCAGATTTATCGAGCAGCATATAAAGAAGAGATTTTGAAATGAGTTTGTCATCTTCATCATACGGGTATTCCTCAAACACTTTGGTAGAAACGTTAGACCCAATAATAATTTCCGGATTAAAATCTTTTTGCATTACATCAATAGGAAAATTGTTGTAAACACCGCCATCAAAAAGATATTTGTTATCCACCTTTATGGGATGATAAAAAAAGGGAACGGTTTGCGTAGCCCTCAAAGCATCACTAAGCACGCCTTTTTTTAATACCACATCTGTTTGTGTAAAAATATCAGCGGCAACCACCCGCAATGGAACAAACAGGCTATCAAAATTATTTTTGGAAATGGCTGAAGCTTGCGCAAACATCTGTGCCAGCGCAAAGTTCAGAGAGAGATCACTTGCAATACTGCTGTTAAGCAAAAAACCGTAAGCAGAATCCAGTGAAACATTAAACCTGACAAAGGAAGGATAATCCTCTTTCTTGCTGTATTGATAATTGTAGCCTTCCTCCAGATCTCCCGAAATCCAACCAAGAAATTCTTTCGACAAGGCGATGTCTTCAATTTGTGCCGGACTCATTCCTGCCGCATACGCACCAGCAATGATCCCACCCATCGAAGTTCCTACCACATAGTCAATTGGAATTTCGTTTTCCTCAAGTGCCTTTAACACACCAATGTGTGCCAGTCCTTTGGCTCCACCTCCGCTCAATACAACGCCTACCTTCTGTGCATGGGCACTTAGTAAAACAGAAATGAAAATGATAACTAATGAGGTTGATTTAGTCATTCACCACGCACATCATAACGATGCTCCCTTTAACAGTCAATTGTGATGAAAAATTACGACTTTAGAAAGAAAAAGAAAAACTAGCGACCGGAAGCAATCACTTCTTCCTCATCCTTTGTATCCGGAAAAGATATCTTGTCTAAGCGATCGGCAATACTTTTGGCCGTTTGCAAGAATGCCTCTTTACTTTCATCCTTTATTGGCTGAGAAGGCGGCAAATCTACTTTTAAAGCATCCACCTGAACACCATTCTTCCAAAAACGATAACACAAATGCGATCCGTTAGCGAGACCGGTACTTCCAACATACCCTATAGTCTGCCCCTGTCGCACTCTGGTGCCAGGTTTGATGCCTGAGGCGATTTTGGACATATGAAGGTATTGTGTTGTGTAGGTTGCGTTGTGCCGCACTTTCACATAGTTACCATTATTTGATTTGTACTGCGCTTCTAATATTATTCCATCGCCTACCGATCGGATGGGTGTGCCCGTGCTTGCCGCAAAGTCAGTTCCCAGGTGCGCTCTGTATACCTTTCTTACCGGATGGAACCGACTGCGCGAATACCTTGAACTAATTCTGGTAAACTCAATGGGATACTTTAGTAATGCCTTGCGCAAACTGTTCCCTTGTTCATCGAAGTAATCCAGGCCTTCACCCTGATCAAACGGAAAGGCGTAATACCCGTTATCAAAATGCTCAAAATAAACTCCATTGATTTTTCCTATGCCAATGGTAACTCCATCTACAAGGTTCTCTTCATAGATCAATTTAAATTTATCCCCTTTTTGTAATCGTTGAAAATCAACTTGCCAGGCAAAGATGTCTACAAACCTGTTAGTTAATTCATGCGTGATCCCCAGGTTTTCAATTGTTTCAGAAAGGCTGGATTGTATTACCCCGGTAATGGTTTTTTCCTGTGTGATAACTTCCCGCTGGCACACCTCTACCAACAGCGTGTCGTTCAAATGAAAAATTACATAGTCAATTGCGTTGGGCTCATATATAATGGCCTTGGCCGATTTCAAAGAATCGCGTTTCGTTAAAAGCGTATACTTTTTGTTAACAGCAATTTTTCTAAAGTCAAAAATATCCCTTGGTACAAAGTGAAGCTGTTGATAAATTTCTGGAGAAACATAATAATCAGAAAGTAAATCTGTAAACCGTTGATTGCGTTTTACAAAACCTTCTGTCATATGCAAGCTGTCTACCACCATACCATACATGATGGTAGGCTCAACAATATCTACCTCAAAAGGTGTACTGGTTTCTGATTCGTAATCTCCCTCTTTGGATAATAGGTTGGAGTTAAAGAGCCAATAGACTACCCCCAGAGTAGCAATTACACCACCTGCAAGAATGGAAATGCCTTTTATAGACTTTAAAAATTGCATCCTAGCTTAAAAAAATTTTGCAATAAAAGCGCAAAGTTCAAAAAATAGGGCTTTAGAACCCAGTAATGCATAGGAAATATAGATACTATATCCCTAAAAAACACGCATTTTATTGATTCCCGTATAATTCCCGGTACTTTTTGGTGCCAGAATCAAGGAATTCAGCAAATTTCTGTGGGTCTTTATCATACCCATAAGGCCAGGCCAATACCTTCTCATCAGCACCCACCAGCACATAAAACGGCTGAGCATTATTCTCGAGGTTAGCAATCTGTAAATCAGCATTTTGCTTACCCAATGTCTTTTTTACTTTATTATCATAAGCAGATGTAAACCACTCCGATTCTGGTAAGAGGGTTTTGTCATCCACATACAAGGCTACGATTACATAGTCATCGCGAAGCCTTTGCAGTACCTGAGGATCGGACCATACTACCGCCTCCATCTCCCTGCAATTGGTACACCCATGCCCCGTAAAATCGATGAACAATGGCTTGTTCAGTTTTCTTGCACAAGCCAACGCCTGGTCGTAATCAAAATACCCTTGAAGCCCATGAGGCAGATGAAGGAAGTCTGCATACATAGGTTCTTCACAAGTCTCATTGCCACCGCCAAGATTTTTGTCGCTCACCAAATCAAAATCCAGTGTGTATTTAGGCGGAATATATCCAGCCAGTGCTTTTAAAGGAGCTCCCCATAATCCGGGTATAAGATAAACTACAAACGAAAATGTAAGTATGGCCAGGAAAAGACGCGGCACAGTTGCTTTTTCAACAGCACTATCGTGTGGCAAGCGAATCTTACCCAGGAAGTACAAACCCAACAAACCAAAAATTACAATCCATAATGTAATGTTGGTATCTCTGTCCAATATTCCCCAATGGTATGCCTGGTCTGCGATACTGAAAAATTTTAAGCACAGAGCCAATTCTAAAAACCCTAGTGTTACTTTCACTGAGTTAAGCCATCCTCCTGATTTTGGTAAGCCTTTTATCCATTCAGGAAATATGGCGAACAATGTGAATGGAATAGCAAACGCTAATGCATAAGAAAACATAGCGAGTATCGGTTTCAACACGTGCCCCCCTGCGGCCAACACTACTACATTGCCTACTATAGGAATAGTGCAAGAAAATGAAACCAGTACCAAGGTAGCTGCCATGAAAAATACGCCTATCAACCCTCCTTTTTCTGCTTGCTGATCTACTTTGTTGACCAGCTGGTGGGGAGCATTGATTTCGAAGAGCCCAAGAAATGAAAGGGCAAACACAATAAAAATGACGAACACAAAAAGATTAGGCGCCCAGTGCGTAGCCAGTGCATTGAGGCCTTCCGCGCCAAGCGCAAAAGCAAAGACTGTTCCCGCTAAGGTGTAGATAAGAATAATTGAGAACCCAAAGATAAATGCATAGCGAATTCCTGTACTTTTTGACTGTCCCTCCTTTAAGAAGAACGTCACTGTCATGGGTATCATAGGGAAAACACAAGGGGTGATGAGAGAGGTAAGCCCTAATACAAACGCAAAAATGAGATAGCCCAAAAAAGATTCATTGTCCAGGCTGTTTTCTCCATCCAAAACGGATTCATCAATGTAAGGACCTTTGTTTTCACCATAATCAACAGGCTCCGTCTGGGGATCATCTTCAGGTGTAGGCACAATCAGATTGGTCGCATCCGAAGATTGTTCAATTTTCGGAACAGCATTGCCTCCCTTTACTTCTATTTTATCAAAAAGAAATTCTCCATCTCCCGGCACACACCTTCCATCAATTTCAGTACACACCTGATATTCAAACTCTCCTTTTATCACCACCCCACTACCAAGCAGTTTTACTTTCTGTTTGAATTGTGCAGTCTTTTTAAACACTTTAACATCACACTCAAAAATATCGTCATACTTGTCTACAGGGTTTATAGGTACAATACCCCCTACCAATTCATATCCCGCGTTTGGCTCAAAGGTGAAAGATGTAGGAATCGGCCCATCCTCGCATGGAAACTCACTTGAGTATAAGTACCAGTCCTTATCAATTTTTACATCAAAGATCAGTTCGATCACATCACCAGCATTTGCGCTGGTGACAGATGGTTTTGATGTCCATTTTGCTGGCTCAAGAATCTGAGCCTGAAGTACAATTGAACTGATCAATAATAGGAATACAAGGACTCGTTTCATGTTGATTTTCTAAGATTTAAGGCTAAAGTAAGCTTGAAGCCCATGGCTTATCATCGATCCTAACACATTCAAGCTCGCTAAAATTCACAGCTGTCAAAATTTAAAACTCCTATTTGGAATAGTGTTTGTAAAATGAAACGATGGTCTCAATTCCCAACAGGAAATTTTTAATACCATAATGTTCATTAGGGGAGTGGATGGCATCGCTGTCCAGGCCAAAACCCATCAATACCGTATTCAAACCCAGTTCCTTCTTGAACAACGCCACAATAGGAATACTTCCACCATCTCTGGATGGTATGGGTGTTTTTCCCCAGACCTCTTCAAAGGCATTACTCGCTGCCTGATACGCTGGAGAGTCCGTTGGAGTTACTGCTGGCTCGCCTCCATGGTGAGCCGTTACCTTCACTTTTACATAAGAAGGTGCGATGGCTTTGATATGTTTGGTAAATAATTCGGTGATTTCACGGCTGGATTGATCGGGCACCAATCGCATTGAAATTTTCGCGTTGGCCTTTGAAGGTAAAACCGTCTTCGCACCTTCTCCGGTATAACCTCCCCAGATTCCGTTAACATCCAATGTCGGTCTCACACCTGTTCTTTCTAATGTTGTGTAACCCTCCTCCCCTTTTACATCATCTATGCCCAAATCTTTTTTATACTCCTCCAGGTTAAAAGGCGCTCTGTTGAGTGCTTCACGCTCTTCACTACTGAGGTCGGCTACTTTATCGTAAAATCCAGGAATAGTAATATGCCCTTTCTCATCAATCAATGAATGGATCATATCACACAGTATATTGATAGGGTTGCCCACTGCTCCTCCATAAACGCCTGAATGAAGGTCTCTGTTCGGCCCGGTCACCTCCACTTCCATATAACTTAGTCCACGTAGGCCCACTGTAATAGAAGGATGCTCCAATGATATAATTGAAGTGTCTGATATAAGGATAACATCCGCCTTCAGGAGTTCCTTATTGGTTGCCACGAATTTAGCCAGGTTGTCAGAGCCTACTTCCTCCTCGCCTTCGATCATAAATTTGAGATTACAAGACAGTGGCCCTTGCTTCATCATTACCTCCAACGCTTTGATGTGCATGTACATCTGCCCTTTGTCATCACAAGCACCTCGGGCATAAATTTTCTCATCCTTTATCACAGGCTCGAAAGGTGGCGAGTCCCATAGGTCCAATGGATCAGGTGGCTGCACATCGTAATGACCATAAACCAATACCGTAGGCAAATTGTCTCCGCTTTTCTTTTCTCCATAAACGATCGGATGACCCTCCGTTTCGTGCACTTCGGCAATATCAGCTCCGGCCGACTTTAACTTATCCGCTATAAACTCTGCTGCCTTGCGTACATCTCCCTTGTGCTTGCTGTCTGCACTCACAGAAGGAATACGAAGCAGATCAAATAACTCTGAAAGGAAACGGTCTTTGTTGTCTTGTATATATTGCTTTACCATGTTATCGGGTTATGCCGCAAATTAGTTTTAGAAATGGGTGACTACAATTATTTGATAAAATTTTATGCCAGCCATAAATAGCAAGTCTTGTGGCTTGAGTCAATACGCTAAGAGCAAGACCCCATTAAACTTATTCACCTCCAAGTTTTACTTTCATGATATTCACATCCTGCAGGTTTTGTGGGGATCTCAAAGATCCGTTTTCTCGCTGATCCAGCTGGCTATTGGCTATGAAATAAAACCAATCTCCCACCACTACACCTGTGGTGGGAATATCAAATTGAGGTAGATTTATCGCCAATACGTTATGTTTCTCTACCTGATTAAACTGCTGATTAAGTTGAAGCTGAATAATTGATTCAGGAAAAAATACATTTTGAATTGCAATCAAGTTATTTTTATATCGGTACAATCCATCAGCAATAACCAGGTATCCTTGTGTGTTAACCCTGGATAACTCCTTGGAGGTAATATCAACACCGAACAAACCTTTTCCCGTACTTACAATTAATGTACGCTCATCAGGTGAGGTTGTGATCCC
>JBDVKV010000019.1:0-11255 GCA_039971015.1 Cyclobacteriaceae bacterium | reverse complement strand
CCTTATGCTGGATGCAGATGTCCACCAGTTCGTTCTTTCTCTCCAGCGACAACTCCTTGGCGGTAATGAGCAGTTCGTCTACTCCATGATCCTGTATCAGTCTATTGACAATGGAAGCTTTTGCATCATAAATTTTGATGCCATCCAACACCTTTCCAATCTTATATCCATCATCCTCCAGGAAACCAATCACCTGCATCCTAGGTGTAGAGTTAATTACATGGCGAGTTACAATTCCCGTTTGCCCAGCCCCAAAAATCAACACCCTGAAATTCTTCAGAATGGCATGCTTATAATAACTGAATATGTACTTGACCAGCAGCCGGTAGTTAAAAAGGAAAAGAAAACTTGAGAGAAAAGTGATCAGAATAACTGAATACGGAATCAGGTTTTGCTGAATGTTATAAAAGAGAATAAGGTTAGTTATTGACACTAACACCATATTCAACACCACCATGTAAAAGATGCGGCTACCGTCTTCGATACCTGTATATCTGATGATGCCTTTGTAGCTGTTTGTAAGCAGGATGGACAATAATCCAAAGCCAGCATAGAGTGCCACCCCTTCCCAATAGTTGTTGGCATTGAGTTCGGCTACACTAAAATTGAAACGGAGCAGGTAGGCTAAGATGGTACTGAACGCAATAAAAAAAAGGTCAATAAAAATGATGACCCATCGGGGAAGTATTCTTAGGTTCTTGATCAACTGAACCATCAACCTATTTTTGTTTTGACTTACCCATCAGTTTTTTCAAGCCCAATAATGCCCCTGCTGACAACAAAATTTCAATTCCTGTAATCGGCACATCCGGATCACTGCTTGGATCGCCAGGTTGTGCGTACACAGAAAAAGTGAATAAGATTAAAACCAGAAAAATGATATAGACAGTACGTTGCACGACCTTACTTTTTACTAATACGTTTACTATAAACCCTACCCATAGCATCAACCACCTGCAATAAATAAACACCATTTGGGTGGTTCCTGAAATCAAACTTACCTATTGTTTTCCCATTCTCTATCCTTACAGGGATATCAGCTATTTTTCTACCCATCATATCCACTATTACCGGGGATTTCAAGGTTAAATCCTGGAACTCAATGATCAAATCACCCTCAGTCGGATTTGGATATATAACGATCTTACCTTCCAAAAACTCATCTTCAATTCCAGTTACAACAAATGCGCGTTCTGCAGATGTTGAACAAGATCCTAAATTAACCTCAACTTTATAAAGCCCGGAAGATTCAGGTTTAAACGATTGATCAGTAGCTCCAGGAATGATCACTCCATCTTTAAACCACTGATTTCCAGAAATATAACTTGAAGAAAAAACATCATTCTTCTCCTCAATAAGGACATCATCGTAGGTAACGATTTCTGCCACCACCGCCTCTCTTTCACCTTCACAACCAACTCCATTTACCACAGCCACAAAGTAAGTTTGTGTCTTTTCAAGGACAGGGGTTGTAAATAAAGATTCATCAGTTTCTAATATGGGGTCTGTATCCAGTTCGCCAGTATACCATTTGTAACCTCCGTTTGAGGGAGCACCCTCGGCAGACAAGGTTACTGATCCTGCCTTACAGGAGGATGCATCATTAACTGAACTAATCTGATAAATACTCTCTGATCTAATTGCTATGGAATTATCCAGAGGAGTTACGTTACATGGGCTAGATGAGGCCATAATGATGATATTATTCTCCCCCCCCCCCAGATTACCATTGGGGATACTGATTAATAAATCAGAGCCATCACCTGTATATTCTGATGAAACAGAATTTCCATTAATTGTTGCATAGTATTTAATACCTGCTTCAGCATTTGGAATGGTAATACCAGCATCAGTCCCGACACAAACATCAGTAGCATTCAGCGTGTAATCAGTAGAGAATGAGGGGAATGAAAATGAGACCGAAAATCTATTACTACCTGATGACCCAGCATTAGCGGTAACTTCAAATGGATAAACAGTATTGGTTTTTATGTCCGATGTAGTGCCACCATAGTTATCAATTAAGTTAATCTTAATGGATTCACTAAAGGACTCAAATTCAGAAAAATCAAGCTCATAAAATCCCGGGTCGATGTTATATAAATCCAGTTTAACATTTGTTGAGCAGGATAAAGTGCCAAGCGTATTTATCGCTATCCGTGTTTCATCCTGCAAAAGAGAGGAAATATTAATTGTTGGGTTATCCAATTTGACAGCATCAAAAAGTGCATCAAAAGAATCTGATGCATCATCATGGAATCGAATTACAATTTCATCTGAGGCTGAGCCCTGCTTCAGTTTAACTCTTAAGATATCTTCGATTGCTCCTTTTTTAAAGAATTCTGTTTGTGTTCCTGCTGATTTCACTGACTCTGTAGCTTGTAAAGTAGGAGCTCCACTAGTACGCACCCAAAATGCCTGCCCTGTTGCAATATAACGAGTACCCCCATTGGCACCCACTCCACCAATGTAAGTTGCAAAAACAGGTGATGCTAATCCATTGTCTCTCATATAGATTGCATTATTCACATTTGTTTTGGTCCATCCTCCTGCATCCCAATCAATTGTAGAAGGATATGGATTTCCTACCAAATTCCAACCATCTACTGTAAATGTTGAAGGTAGGCTAACGGTGCCCGAGTTTATAGTTCCCCGTACATCCCATAGTGCAGAACCTGCACCAGCAATTGGGTTAATATCTCCTCTTACAAAAAGAGAGTAACCCCTTCCAGATTGTAACGTTTCGGAGTTGACTACATCAGGAAAGTCTTCCCAACCCGCGGATATATCTCCATTTGTCAGCGTTTCATTGTATCTGAACATACTTTGGACAGTACCACACCCTGAGCAGGAACTGCTACCAGTAAAGGTTCCTGTAATTGGTATTTCAGGTTGAATTTGTGATACTTCTGCACTTTGAACAGGCGATGAAACGTACCTATAAATTCTTCCATTACTACCTGCTCCTCCTTCAATTGACATATACCGCTGTACGGTTACATTGCCTTGAACAACGGCCCCAGATGGCAGCGTAGCAATACTAGCATCCACTGTTGGATCATCATCCGATGAACGCAATCGAAATACGACCGTACCCGAAACTCCATCTGCATCAAAAATAGTATTTGATGCCAAAGTAAGAACTCCCAAAAGGTCTTGATTTGATGCCACTCGAACTGCAGGAGGGCCTGCGGTATTTGTGACATCAATATTATTGAAACTGGTTAATGAAGATCCCTGGATCAATTGAGTGGCGGAGCCATTAAAGAGTACCGTACCAGACCCGGCCGTAAAGGTTCCATTGTTGGTGAAATTTCCGGCAACCCGAAGTGAAGATGGTCCATTTAAGGTTCCTGATATTGTAATGTGTCTGAAATTAGTTGCTGAACTACCAGCGATTGAAGAAGTTCCATTAAATACAATGGTTCCGTTGGCATGAGTGAAGGTGCCATTATTTGTCCAATTCCCAGCAACATTTAAGGAACCAGCAGGTGCGGTGAGTGCACCACTAATTACGATATTATTAAATGAAGAAGTACTGCTCCCACTTATAGTTGTAGTACCACCGAAAGTTACGGTTGCACTTCCTGTGTTAAGCGTTCCATTGTTGACTAAATTGCCATTAACATTAAAATTAGAAGAGGGCGTTAAAGATCCGGTTATGGTAATACCACCGAATGTTGGAGCCGATGAACCACTTAATATTGTCGTTCCACTAAATGTAAATGCGCTTGAAGTAAGTGTGGCTCCAGCATTGCTCACAAAATTTCCTTTTAGGTCGATGGAATTAGCCCCTGCATTAAACAAACCACTACTTGTGGTCAAGATTCCATTGATGGTTATTGATTTATCAAGTGCTACATTCCCTGCAATGGTCAGATTGTTTAAAGCTGTTGTAGTACTCGGGAGCTCCAAGCCAGAAGTCAAATTACCCAGGTAAGATACATTATAACTTGTGCTGGTTAAAGGGGCAGTGGTAGTAATCGATGCTCCTGAATTTCTCACAAAGGTAGCACCTGATGCCATAGTCAAACCTGTGGAATGGGTGAGAACTCCTGAATTAAGATTAACTGTCCCATTTATTGTCACCGTGTTATCCCAGGTATATGCAGGGCTTGTTCCTGTTCTTCCAAAAGTCAAGTTATTCAGTTCATTACCTGATCCAAAAAATGGTATTGAGGAAATACCTTCCGTTCCATTAAGGATTAAATTGGATGCGTTATTGCTTACTAAAGCACCTGATGAGGACTGGGTGATGTCTCCATTATTGCCTTGAATGGTAAGGGTACGGTCAGAAATATCCAGATTTCCCGTACTTGTAAAGGCCAAGGTTCCGTCTATACTTAAATCCGAACCTAATGGAATAGTTCCGCTTCGAGAAATTGTGAAATTATTTAAAGATTCAGCACCAGTCGAAAACCTAATAGTACCCGTTGCCCCTGTTCCTGATAGGTTCAAGTTTGAAGTTATAGCACCTCCAAAAAAACCATTAGATGTAGTATTAAGAATCCCTTGAATAGTAAGAGTATTAGAATTTCCTATAATCAGGACGCCATTTGTAAGCGTTAAAATTCCAACTAAGTTGGTAGTTCCAATATTGTTATTTGTTACAACCGAACCATTAATTAATTCCAAGTTAACTGCTACCCCACTTAAAGCCCCTAAGCCCCCCCATTCATTGCCAAGGTTTTGGGTAGTACCTGAATAAATTATATTTCCATTAGCAGCATAAGTCCGTGTTCCAGAAGTTTGGATATTCCCAAGTCCAGAACCAGAAGTCGTCAATCCTTCACTTGACCCTACTAAAATTGTACCACCTGAATTTAATGTAAATGTCCCAGTTCCGGTAATTGCCGAAGTTCCCAAATCGAGGATGGCCAAATTTTGAACGTTGAAATTAATTGCATTCGCAATCGTTCCTGAATTGGTAAAAGTCTGAGTGCTTGTTCCGTTGAAATTTGTGTTTACAACTCCAGCTCCCGAAGCTCCCTTGGTTATTGTACCACCTGTAAGCGAAAAATCTCCTGTTAAGTTTAATGTAGTTGATCCGGATGTTGCAGATAACATAGATACTGTTGATGCCCCTGACTTGATAAAATCTCCAATCACATTAAGTGTAAGGCTCGCATTAATGTTAAAAGTAATAGCGTTTGTCGAGACACTTGTCGATGAGACATCCAAATTTCCATTCACATTAATTGTTGTAGTCGCGGGTGATACTGTAACTACCTGAATTCGGGATTCTCCTTGAATATTGAAATCCCCACCTATATTTAATGTATGTGATATATTGCCACCAATCCTTAGGATATTTCCATTCGTGCTAGTGATTGTAAAATCGCCATTGACTGTTCTTAAGCCTGCCAATAAATCTGTAATACCCGCACCTTGATTTGAACCATCCCAAACAAAATTATAAAATACAATACTTGTATCAAATGAAGGAACAACTGTGCTTGCAGTTGCATTTACTCTACAAGTCGAACCCGTTTGCCAATCAGCAGCTGGAATTGCATCCACACCTGATCCTGTAGTGTGGATATGAATCCCTCCGGATAAAACCTTATATGTGTCAGAGGTGACAGGACCTGCTCCCAGTCCCAGATTGCCATAGTCATCATCAACCAATGTAGCGCCCGTATTAAGTTGTAAAGTTCCTGAAACCTGTAACAGTGCAAACGTTGTAAAGTCATTTAGCAACCTCACATCATCACCTGAACCATTGTTTATGATTAATGTTCCAGTTGATGAAACATTTAAAATTCCAGTTGTACCTCCAAAATTATTCTCATATTCAATTTGATCAGCAGTAACAGAGGTAGAAACTGTGACGGTAAACCCATCCATCATAGTAATAACACCACTAGCACTTGAAGGGATTACATTCTGAAATGCTCCAGCTCCAGCGTCCTCGAGATTATGAAATGATCCACTGTTATAAACCTGCCAAGTTGTAACTGTATTCCAGTCACCTGTTTGTCTTGAATTGTAATCCCCATCGGATTGTGAACTAGCCGTAAAAGGGCTGATGCCAATTAGGAATAACGTTAAGATAAATAGATTATGTTTCACTTTGATCAAAGGCATACTTCATTGCATAATTTACAAAAATAACTAAAATAGCCTATAATAGACTATTTCAAGTTAAATACTACTTACAACATATTTTGTAACCATGCACACATTTGTTGGAAATCCTTACTGTTTATTTCCCCGGAGGGTAAACATACCGCACTTTCAAATAAATCATCGGAGGTTCCATTCAGCCAGGATTTTGCTTCCCTGAATACCCCCTGTCGGTGCATGGGATTCCACACCTTCCTTATTTCAAACTCCTGATTATCAATCAATTGTGTGATATTTTGCTTGTTCTTTAATCTGAATGTGGACAACCACCTGCTCGATTTTGCACCTTGTAATTCGTTCTGGCTGGTCACATGATCTGACAGGCTTACCCTATAATTACTAAATAACTCCCTTCGCGCTTCAATTTTGGTCTTCCAGGCATCCGCTTCCATGAGGCCGTAAGCTGCAGAAAGGGGGCTCATGGCGTAGTTGTATCCCAGCTCAATGTGTTCGTAATAAGGCTTGTTTTCCCGGGCATGGGCAGCCCATTTCCTCGCTTTTTCGGCCCATTCGTGGTTTTTAGTGATCAATGCCCCCCCACCAAAAGTAGTTACCGACTTGTTGTTGTTGAAAGAATAGATACCCATTTGTCCAAAAGTACCCGCCCACTGGTTATTTATGGTAGCCCCAAATGCCTCAGCAGCATCCTCAATGACGGGAACCCCCCATTTTTCAGCGATGGCCATGATTTCCATCATTTTAGCCGGCATACCGTAGGCGTGTACCACGATGATGGCCTTTGGACGCTTATTTAGGCTCTCAAGGTCTTTCAGGGCATCTTCCAGCAACTGAGGGTCCATGTTCCAGGTTTCCCGTTCTGAATCGATAAATACCGGTTCAGCCCCACAATATAAAATTGGAGACACAGATGCAACATATGTAAAAGTGGATACCAGTACCAGGTCACCAGGGCCCGTGTTGAGCAATTTCAAAGCCAGGTGCAGGGCGGCCGTTCCTGAATTCAGGGCTACGGCATGTTTGGCATCGGATAATGATTTTAGCTTTTTTTCAAAATCAACAATTATCTTTTGGTGACTTACGCCTTTGTACCTGTCCAATACCGCATGCAAACCTGCTGCATCTATTTCATTGTACGACATGGGGACTTTGTACGCTTTCATTTGGCTTTCGAAGTCATGTACTGCTGATAATAAAAGGCTGCTATCAATACAATCATCAGCAAGGGATTGACAATCATGCGATGAATGGGAGACAACAGCGGAGAAGAAATTTCTGACGGGCCTTCCATGGATAATTTTATCCACAGGTACAACGGCAACATGACCAGCACTTCAAATCCAAAAATGATGGCTGACAATCTTAAGTAAGATCGCTTTTGAAAAAGCGCAACAATGAGCACCATACACAAGGTGTCATTGATCAGTAAACGCGCAGTCCTATTGATGGCAAATACCACATTGGGATAAGTCAGCATTTCCAAAGCCAGCAATTTATTAAAAAAGGCTGCATAGTTGAACTGTTGGAAAATATATACCAGCAACAGCGAAGTAATGGAAAAAGCTATCATGCTAATCCTTGTCTGCCGTTTCACGTTTTCCATGGTTCAATATTATCCATAACCACCAAAGAAAAAAAACAGCCAGGTAGATCACCGCTGTAAAAAAGTATTTGTGAAAATAGTAGAAGTAGGTGGAGTTGTTGCTTGCTAAAAAATACAGGAGTAAAATCCTGAAAAGGTTGAACAGATGAATTACCAGTATGCCCAACGGAATAAACCACACCATTTTTTTTAAGGATCCTCCGAAAGCCATAATGAATGCCAGAAAAACAATGATTACGTTAATGCCATTGCATCCCTCGAACACATTTAATATAGTCTTATTGCCATCTGTCATTCTGATTGTGGGCCCATCCGGATTGGGTACCGCCTGCGCTTCCCATCCCATAGCCCTTACGATGGCTGCAGACTGGTTGCTCACCCAATGGGTGACCACGTCAGGTTGCTGTCCTAAAGTTTCTATCCAAACCCCGTAGAGCAGATTGAGCACAAAATACACCGAAAGAAATATTAAAAGGAAACGGAGGGCCGGTTTGAAATCGGAAAAATTCATTTTCTTTTTGCCTTTAAGGGGCAGTGGTTTTGGCACTTAGAGGTATTTATTACCTCGTACAAAGATGCTAAAAGTTATCCCACAAAGGAAATGATTGAACTTTATGAAGTGTTTTGTGGCCCCATGGGATATTTGGTTTCAATAACAAGAGGTTATTTCACAGAGCAACACAAAGGATCACATCGTTGCTCAAAGGAGGGTCTCAGGCTTGGTGAAGCTTAGTGCCTACTTCGTCCCTTTTGTACAATAGCTGGAAGTTATTCCACAGAGAAACACAAAGGATCACAAAGTTGCTCAAAGGGAGTACATGAACTTGTAAAAATTAGAGGCTATACCACAAAAAACGCAAAGCTACTCAAAGAAAAGTACTGGAACTTCATAAAACTAGGAGGCTTCACCACAGAGAAACACGGAGGTGCACAAAGGTACACAAAGAGAACAATCTATCTTTTGTGCAACTTTTGAGTCAACTGTGCCAATTGGTATTTATTTACTTTTTTATCGCCATTGCTGGTACCCCTACCCATGTTTCATTCGGTGGACAGTCTTTGGTCACTACTGCACCTGCTCCGATTGTGGCGTGATCGCCAATGCTTATGTTTTGCAGCATGCGCGCACCTGTTCCCAACAATACCCCTTCTCCCATCCTTACATTGCCGGAAATACTACACCCAGGCATGATTGTCGAATACGCCCCTAACAATACATCATGACCAATGGTGGTGTCCAAGTTGACAATACAAAACTCTTCCAGTACGATGTGAGTAGTCAAAATGACTCCTGCAGTGATAATACACCCCCTTGCGATGGCATTGAATTTAGTCGATCCCAGTTGCGCCATCGGATGGGTAATAATCGGAAAGTCCTTATTTTGAAGTTGCGCTGCAATGTTTTTTCTAGTGGTCGGGTCTGCCACCGCTATCACCATGGAGGCATGATGGTTCTTCGCCTCCTCCATTCCGCCCAGTATAGGAAGTTCGTCCACCGTACTTCCCTTCTTCAAGCCATCATCAAAAAAGCCCAGGACGTTCCATGAAGGATTTTGTTCATTGATCTGCTGAACCAACAAGGCCGTTTCTCGGCCAAACCCTCCTGCTCCGTATATGGCGATGTCTTTCAATTGGCTCCTGTAAATTTTTCTTCTTCCAAAGATCGATCTTTTTTAAAAGATAACATCAATCCAGCTGTCTTAAATATTATTCGAATGTCCAACATTAAAGAAACATTCTTCACATAGTACTGATCCAATGCCAACTTTTCTTTCCAGGCTATGGAATGTCTTCCATTCACCTGAGCCCAACCTGTGATGCCCGGTTTCATCATAAATCTTTTTCGCTGCTCCGAAGAAAACAGATTATCGTATTCCAAGGGCAAGGGGCGCGGACCTACCCAAGACATTTCTCCTTTTAGTATGTTCCACAACTGGGGTAATTCGTCTAAATTGGTTTTTCTCAACATATCCCCCAATATAAAACGTCTTTTCTGTAAAGTTTTGGTATCGTCTACTGATAAGGTCCGGAATTTCCACATTTGAAATACTTTTCCATTCTTTCCGAGACGAGGTTGTTTAAAAAATATGGGAAATTGCAAGGTAAGCATGTACGACAATACGATTAACACTATCAACCATGAAAACAGGATGAGTACCATTATTGAAATGATGAAATCCAAAGCTGGTTTTAAAGTATGGGTGTATGTTTCAGGTTTCAAGCAAAGGCCTTGATAGTTATTGGGATCAAATTTAGGATTTATATTTTAGGTTGCCAGTTTCCAGTTTCCGGTTGCCGGTTACCGGTTGCCCTGCCTTCGCTATTGCTTCGGCAGGCGAGCAGTTGCCGGTTCAGGTTTCAAGTTTAAAGTTTCAAGTTCAAGGTTTCAAGTTCAAGGTTTAAGGTTTAAGGTTCAAGGTCTGTAGAGTCCTAAATAGGGTTGACCATTTTTAGAGGTTTGTTAAACATCAATTTATTTTCTTTATACTGTTTTTCAAATACTGCTGGTGTTCTACCCTTTAACCCTAAATGTGGTTTTCCTTCATTGTACATTCGCACTGCTCTGATCAATGAAAGCTGCAACTTCCTAAAATCCTCAGGACCATAACCTTTCAAATAGCTGTTCTTGATTGTACGATTCAATCGTTCCGCATACGGATTTTCATAAGCTGATTTCCCCATACTGTTCCTCAATCGGTTGCGTGTCAAATTCAGGAAAGACTTGCTGTAATATTGGCCCCCTCCATCCGAATGTATTATGGGCTTCTCCCCCTTATCAAGATCTTTAAGGGCCATCTCCAGCGCTGGAATGGTTGTATCTTCGGTGCGCATACTTCGGCTTGCATGATATCCTTTGATCTTACGGCTGAATTGATCCATAACAAAGGTCAAATAATAGAACTTGTCTCCCATTTCGTAGTAGGTGATATCACTTACCCAAACCTGGTTGACACCTGTCAACTCCAATTCGTTCACAAGGTTGGCAAAACGAATTACTCCTGAACTATCTGTTGTCCTACGCCAGTTCTTCTTAGGCTCCACCATGAACCCACTTGCCCTGTACCAGCTATAAAATCGGTCTCGACCCATCGTATGAGGTGATAATTTCTCATATAGAAGCTTGGCTCCCATTTCAGGGTGATCATCCCGAATCTGTTCTACAATCCTGTGGAGCTGTTCCTTCTCCTCCAACTGAAGCAATTCGCGATGCAGCCGCTGATGCAGATTCTGCTTGCTTGTTCCTATTGCTCGATAAATCTGGCTCATTTTTCTCCCATGTTGTGATCGGTGGAGCCAGAACCACTTGACAGTTTCGTACCAAGTTTTTTTTTGATATCTACTTGGTACATCTGCTCGGCCAGCTCAATCATCTTTTCCTTAAACTCCAGCTGTATTTGCTTCTGACCAACCATCTGCTCAAGCTCTTTAATCTTGGCCTTTAAATCCTTAATCTTTTGGGTGTCACTCATTGGTTCTATAACTTGACGTACCTGACGTTTGCGATATAACGAGTACTTATCCAACCACTTATACACCGCAGTCGCTGAAACTTCGTACTCTCGACTTA
>JBDVKV010000018.1:0-200701 GCA_039971015.1 Cyclobacteriaceae bacterium | reverse complement strand
CACAAAATTCCTGAACTGTTGGTAACGCTCGCGCCTGCTACCGTATAAGAGGTCGTCTCACAGGTCTCCGCTGTCGCTGCTCCTGCATCTGCGGTAGGGCTAGCAGTAACTGAAATATCAATATTGTCTGACGCGGTAATACCATTAGCGTCAGTAACCGTTACAGTATAAGTATATGGACCTCCAGGTGTAGTACCGGTATAAACAGGATCAGGGTCTGTAGAAGAGCTCAAATCTGTGACCGGTCCCCAGGAATAAGAAACAGCACCATCACCACCCGTTAACGTGGTATTAAGTGTAACTGTAGCATCCTGACACACAGCAACAGTCGCTCCATTGTCAATAGTTATGGACGGATCAGCAGTCGTAATTCCAGTAAAAGTGTTCACCCCGCTACCAAGCGAAGCACCAGTATATGTAAGTGTATTAGCTCCTAATACTTCTCCCGATTTAACCCAGGGGTTAGACACCTGATCAAATGTCCCATCGAGGTAAGCTGAACCGGTATTTGCCTGCACACCATTAATATCTGAAGGCAAATAACTAGCCGTTACTGTAGCCATTGGGCCAGTAATTCCAGATTGGCTCAGTTCCCAATACCTGGTTATAAAATGTGTACCACTTGCATTATCAGGGTGTTTACTATCTGTTACAGAAGCGCCTATATACGCTCCTCCACCGTAGCCACTGCCAGTTACATTTACAGTAACCGGAGAATACTCTAGCATTCCTGTGTTATCGCCAATCGGAAATATAAAACTACCATCAACTGTAAAGATTTTCCTTACCTCCCCTCCTCCTCCAGCAATAATCATTTTAGCTGCTGATGGGGCGGCAACGCTAATGGTTGCTGTAGCTTCTAAAGTAAGATTGTTTCCTGAAAGGTTTAAATTCCTTGCGCTAAGGTCTAAAACATTGTTAACGATGGTTGCCCCCGAAAGTGAAGCCTCACCGCTTGTCTGGTTAATCGTTAAATTCTCATAGGAAATTGCTTTGATAGCCTGGCTATTTCCTGAGTATATAACTGTATTTCCAGCGTTTGTCGTAGTAATAGTAGTTATCCCAAAACTTCCACCAAGATCAAGTGTAGCTCCTGCGCCTTGAATCAAATCCCCAGACCCGGAAAGAGAACTACTGACAAATAAGGAATTACTGTTGGTTAGCGCTATATCTGTAGTAACATTGGGAATAGAAAAAGTACCGCTTAAACCTTGTGGATTGGTACTAAAAGTTTGTAGCCCCGTTCCGGCAGTAAATAATCCAGAGCTTGTAATACCACCTCTGAATTCTACAGGGGCATTGGATCCATTATTCCAGGTTGCTCCAGAATTAATTAACACTAAGCCAGTAAATACTTTCGATCCAGCAGCAGAACTGATTGACAATGTTCCACTGACTCCAGTACCAATTATAGTACTTCCATCGACCGAAAAATTACCAGTTGAAACGGTAAAAGTAGTGCCATCCACAACAGTTAAATTTGCTCCAACCGTTGTTGCAACTGTTACCGTTGTGTTAGTAGAATTGGCAGTGACCACATTGTTAAATGTTGTCCCTGTACTACCACCCAAAATTTGTAAGCCTGTCCCATTAAAGGTGACAGTCCCTCCTCCAGCTAGGAATGTCCCTCCATTTCTGGTAAAATTACCCGCTACATTTGTGTTTGTTCCTGCTGTATAGGTCCCCGCATTTTGTGTAAAACCCCCTGATGTGGTAAGAGTAGCCGGTGCTGAGAAATTCCCTTGTGTCTGAATGAAGTTAGTAAGGCTTAAAGCGGTAATACTTCCACCCGCTGATACGCTACCTCCTATTTTATTAACCTCTAAGTCATCGAATGTTTGCGAGGCTGCAACACCTATTATAGATTGAACACCACCACCACTAAAAGTAACCTTTTGGCCATTGGTATCAAGTGAACCGGCAGAAACAGAAAGATTACCAGTTAGGTTGATAGGTGTGCTTAGAGAGACGGTATTACCTGGGTTGTTTATTTCAATATTAGCCGGTGTGTTTTGAGACAGTCCGTTCCCTGATGCCTGATTGCCTGCTCCATTGTAAAGATAGTTAGCACCAGACGAATAGGTTCTGGAACCTGAAACCTGAATATTGCCTGTAGCTCCGCCTGTAGTTATCCCCACTGGAGAGGTGACGCCAAGTGTCGCACCAGCAGAAAGTGTAAAATCACCATCGCTGCTCACTACTGTTCCAGCAGCAGCCATTTGCAAAGTGGTTCCACTATTAACTGTATAATTAATAGTATTGGCGAATGTGCCACCAGAAGTAAATGTCTGAGTTGTGCCTCCATTGAACACAATGGATCCAGTCCCCCCTCCTGTCTCTGTCAAAGTGCCTGCCGTGTTACTAAAGTTACCTGCAATATTTAATGTACCTATAGCCGCACTGCCATCCTCAGTCAAATTAAGTGTTCCTGTGCCGATCACAACATTGCCACCTACTGTAACTGTAGAAGGAGCTGCTCCAGTAACAGCCATGAAGACTCCATCAATAGTTAGATTGTTTGCAATATCGAGGGTGCAGGAGCCCGTACTGTTGTTCATCTTAAATGTTGCATTCGCATTCACGAATAAATCACCCAATACAGTAACTGTATAACCGGTAGCCGTATTTGACATTCTAAGTGCATGATTGGTAGGATCAAGGGATCCTGTACTAAACACATCAAAGTCACCTTGGATAGTTGCATTTGCCTCGAGATAACAGTTTGAATCTTGTGATGCTGAATTCCAAGTCACATTTCCAAATGTTTGCTCAAATCCTCCGATGGTAGTCGCATTAATAATACCTGTAATAAAGACGTTTGAAGTAGCGTTCCACATTCTTGTTGTCGAAGCAAAAGGAATTGAACCGCCATCATATGTATGATTATAGGTAGCACCAGGTCCAGCTATCCAGTTTGTCACAGTTACTGCACCTGAGCTTCCATTGGTATAAACTCCATTAACAGTAATGGTATTTGCATCTATGGAATTAATGCCTGTTGTTATTAATGTCCCTCCTGGATTAATGGTTATAGATGCCAAGGTAACAGCCGTGTTGACATCCAATGTAACAATGTGAGTATTATTAATTGTTACCGTCTGACCTGCAGTGGGAACGGCTCCCCCTGCCCATGGAAGATTAACTGAAGTAGAGCTCCAATTACCTGAACCACCAGTAGTTATCTGGCTGTAAGCACTACTCACCATTATTAGGAAGAATGCAAGGAACCCTAATCTTCGAAAGACAGGACCAACCCTACGAGCATTATGTAACAATTGGATCAACACAAACAAGCAGGTGTTAGACCATTTAAACTAAGTCGATTTGAAATAGCTCTCTTAAAACCTCGTACGGATAATATTATAACAAATTGTATAATGGGTGTGGCAAAAGAGCTCACAGTAATCTTGTATTTTTTATTCGCTGGGTAGTGGAGCATAGGTATAGGCCAACTAAAAAAATTAATATCGACTAAACCTTAAAAGTAACCTTTTTGGAAGTAAAAACAGCTATTCCTTGAATTTACCTTCCTTATTTACCTTGATAAAGGTCATTTTAGTTTCTCCATCCCGGCCAACGGCAAAAGTACCAATTATACCGATTGATCCATCAGGCAACTCCAACACTGAACCTATACTATCGTCCCCTTCGCCTCCAAAAATCACAGCATCATCCCATACTACAAAACCACTGTTATCTATTTTGGTAAGGTAAAAATTCTGAGCGCCTGTGGACTTGTCATTGGCCAAAATATAGAAACCAGAGCCAGCTGATGCAACAGCCGAAACTTTTGCCTGCGAAACTATTCCCAGGTCAATGGCTAAAGTCTTTTGAACTTGAATATCAGAACTATTAAAATTCAGGTCCTTCCTTAATTTAACAATATAAATATCTGCACTTGACCCTGGGGTCTGTGAAATACCAGCAAGCAGGAACCCTTCACCAGATTCTACCGGAGAAAAAGCAACTGTGCTTAAGGTTTCATTTGATCCGGCTTGCCCCAGTAAAAAATCGTTAGCCGCATTTCCTTCCCCAGTTGATCCTAAACCAATAATATTAAAATTAATATCTCCATCCAGATTTGGTTTGTCCGAATTAGTAAACATATAAAATAGGTTTGGAGAAAACTCAACCACTTTTATTGCTTCATCAAATGATCCTGGGCCAAGTGCTTCTTTCCATATACTTGGATACACAGTAAGGTCATCAAAAAGCCTTACAAATAAAGCATCCCGGGTGTCATTAACTGGGCCACTAGCACCTCCAGGCTTGACATCAAGATTATTGGTAGAGCCTGCTACAATAAAACCATCGCTAATTTGTGTAATCGAATTGGCTGTTTCATCCGTAGGCGAAGTGCCATTATTATAACTAATGGTGTCGCTGGCGAGTATACCACCATCTAAACTAAGGGTAAGTACAAGAATATCATGTTCCGTTGAGGTGTTTTCAATATCGGCAACGAGCGCTAATCGATTATCATTGGTAAGAATAATATCCTTTGCTATCTCATTTTTGTCTGCACCATAAGTGCGCTCCCAGTTGATTAAACCATTGGATTGAATATTCACCAGGTATAACTGTTTACCAAAATTGACCTCCTCGGTTGTGCCAAATAAAGTAATCGTTCCGTCAGGATTCACCACCGCATCCACTCCTTCCTGGTCACCTTCATTTCCATAAAACTTGGTGAAAAAGCTATCATCAGGTGGCTCGATATTAGACGCAGTATCACAGCTCCAAGTTAGGATGCTCAAGACCATTAGATATATCCAGCCCCTTTTCATCAGTTATCCTCTTTTGAAATATCTCTCATTACTCTTTTGGTGTTTACCCGCTTTATTTTTCGTGGGTTATAAAGAGGCTTAACAAAGCCAAAAGAGAGTGAAATATTATCCAGCCTATAGTAATCTCCTATCCACCTGTACCTTGCAATATTTTGTGAGTAGCCTCCATTTTCACCTTGATAATTCTCTTCTGCATTTACCAGGTTATTCAACCCAGCCACATACCGTACATCTGCAAATATGAAATTTCTGCCCACCTTGTAATAAACTCCACCGCCCACAAGTAATGACCTGTTCAAAAAGGTTCGCTTATAGCCCACCTTCTCATTGGGCCCATCTGTAGGTACTTGACTTCCTAACGAAGGGCTAAGATTATCTAAAAACAATTCAACAGAAGAGCCAACCAATGCATTTAGTGATACACCAGCATATCCATAAGGTCGCACCTTTCCCAGGTTATCTCTATACTTCACATACAATGGAACATCAAACCAGGTCTGGCGTTCAATGATTTCTTGTCCATCATCAAGAGAAATTCCCGTTTTTATAATCTTGAATGATTTAAATGAGAACAATACTTCTCCACCTACGCTGAGGTTATCATTTATATTCCAATCGATGCCACCACCAAATTGAAATCCCGGCCTGAATTTATTGTTTCTGCCTACAGGATAGGGTTCTGTGTTGATCTCGTGAATGGTACGGACAAGAGAAACATTACCCCCAGCCCTAAAATGTGGCGTAAATATCGGTGTAGCAGTAAATTTTTTACTTAAGTAAACTAAATCAATGGGATCCTTTTCTGGAGTGGCTATAAATTCAGGATCAGCTTTGAGTAATTTGAGGTAGCTATCCTCCGCAGCTATAGGGTCATCAAGAATAAGATAAGCCTGTGCCAGTAGGTAATAAGCTTGCACCATTTGTTCATTGGTAAACCCTCTATCAAGACAATCCTTCAGCAGAGAAGGTATACCAAAAAAACGGCCAGCATTAAATTCTTCATTGGCAAGCGTCAAGGTTTGCAAACACCCTGTCTCCTGACCATAGGAAGTCAGTGAAAAGAAACTGAGAATAATTGCAACTATAGCTGACCTCACAATGGTTAATTTCCTTTTTTCAATCTAAAAATCACTTATCAACAAGCTTTGACATGTGGTCTCATACTCAATACCATTAGCCACATATATTTCCCATTCTTCAGGGGTCATGTTTCTTGTCAATTTAGGGCAAACTTGCTCAGCAAGCATTTTGGGATCCGTTGGCCAAATCCTAATCTCTCCATTGTTGCAAGATGCAATAAGATAATTCGAATCTTTGGCAAACCCAATATCCCATATATTACCATTGTTGTTGTCCATCAAGATAGGCAAATCCTCCTCCTGATCTACAACCCACATTTGCAATTTCCTGTCCAATCCAGCACTTGCCAGTAAAAGACCATCAGGACTAAACCTTATGGCGGAGATTCCTGATCTATGGCCTGATAGCTCTTTGGTGACCTGTTTAGTGTTATTGTCATATAGTTTAACCGTTCCTCTGACAGGGATTCCACTTTCATTCATTACCTCTACTCCATAGGCAATCAGGTTTCTTGTAGGGTGGTAGGCCACTGAGAGTACACGATTAGGTGATTCATTCACCAGGGTCTCGTAGGTATTGTTCCTGAGGTTTACAATTATAAGTTCACCGGATGTCGCTACCCCTGCTAACCAATTTCCATCTCCACTAATATCTAAAGCCTTGATGCTAAATGGTAGGGTGAGCAATTCTTTACTATCACCGTTTACATGGTTTGTAAACCTGAGCGTACGATCCGATGCTGCTGATATAAACCCAGAGTTGTTCGACAAGAACTTTATATCATTAATGGAACCTTTATGCCCTTCTACCTTCAAAGGTCTCTTGCTTTTATCGAGCGAATAAATTTGCACAAAACTGGAGTCTCCTCCATTGACGAGGTATTTTTCATCCTTGCTTAGCACCAGCACACGATTGGGGAATGGATTGGCACCTACCTGATCACCCATTTTATGATTGATAAAGTCCCCGGAAAAAATTCTTCCATCATTACCGGTCGTATAGAATGCATTACTGTTTCTGGAAATGGCCAGCGAGTACATCCTGTTGCGCAATTTGCCAGGTACAAAGAGTGCATTGTAATTGGAACCGTTGAGTTTAGCCAGTGAGTAGTACAGCCCACTGAAAACATAAGGATCATAGCGTTTGCCCTCATATTTTGTGTGGAACAAGTACCCTTGCATGGCAAGTAGTCCTGCTTGTTCCGGATCATCAATACCTACCGATTTGGCTTCCATCGATTGCGCAACAGAGAGATAGAGAAGTCGGTTGGCGTCTTTTAAGGCATCTTGAGCAATAATATATTGCTTTTCAAATCCCGCTTTAGCCTCGTTTGCTATACCTGTTTGTTCTTCAGCAATTTGCCTTTGCTCCTGAGCTACTTTCAAGCTAGCCAAGGCCTCTTGTCTGGCTTGGTTGGCGATATCAACTGCTGCCTCCAACTCAGAAGTAAGCTGTTGGGCTCTCGCTAAGGCCAATTCCGCCCTTTGCCTTTCTTCCTCTGCTCTCTTTGTTTGGCTTTCCGCTATATCCCTAGCTTCTAATGCTATTCTCTGCTGCTCTTTGGCGTTAGCCGCCTCACGCTCTGCAGCAATTTGCTGGGTCAATCCAAATAGAAAGAACGCAATAGCTACCAGCAAGAAAATCACCAGCACAATATTGGTAGTTCTGGCTCTGCGCAACGCTCTTTTTTGAAGAAGCTCCTGGTTTTTAAGTTCTGCCTCATAGGTGATCCTACTGGTATCCAGGAATACGATAGCGCGTTCAAATGCTATATCATATCGTTGTGCCCAGGAGCGTGTGGGGCGCTGCTTCTTTTGCCAGTTAAGTGCCAGCTGCAGATCGGGTGGTCTCCACAAACCGGTTTTACCAATTTGATACATGGCAGCCGCCTCAGAAATTCTTTTATAAGTCTGTGCCGATTCTGACTCCTCATCCACCCAGGCTGTAAGCCGGTTCCATATCCTCATGATACTTTCATGAGACAACTCTACTACTGAATCATTATTTAGTTTTGTTGAGACATCTGGCATCAAAAATGAACGACCAGGCTTACGGAAGTTCTCAACCACTTTAATTACATCAGCATCAGAAGCTTCGGCAATTTCCGCTACTGTTGTTATTTTGACAGGGCGTCTCATCCCTGTATTATCTTCTCCTTTTTCAGTTACGTTCTTGAATAGGATCTCAGCAATTTCCTTTTCTTTGGAGCTTAGCTCTTCGTACGCTTCGTTGGCGTGTAATGATAAAGCTTGCTCAATCTTTCCAATGGCGTTGTAATGACGAACATCCATAGGTTCCCCTGGCTCCCGGTTATCCACCCAGTAATCCCAGGTTCGCATCAGGGCATGTTGTAAAATGGGAAGTTGATCCTGATGCTTATCGATATCTGCAAGCAGCTTTTTAACCAACCTACCCGATATCTTCCCTCCACCAACCGCAATTGGCCCTTCAATGGCCATGCGTTTTTGCTCCCGTGTCATTTGGGGCACGAGATAGTTGCTGGCATTAATCATTTGGGTAAGTCCGGTGAAGGTAGAGCACTCCCCAATAAAGTCAGAACGCATGTTCAACGCCACATAAACTGGCGCCTTGGTTTGATCAACCGCATTGAGTATCAAGTTTACATATGCGGTGGCATCATTGGAGTGTTCATCACCCGCTGATTCATCATACCTGAAGAGTTCTTCAAATTGATCAATCATAAAAAATACATTCTCACTGGTTTTTGATTGAATGTATCTAGCCACCTCAACCAACCCATCAGGGCTACTTCTTAGAACTGAAGAAATGATTGCCCTGTGTATTTCTCTATCAGATTCATCGATCTGTTTAATGCGTATTTGATAATCAATGATGGCATTGGCAAGGTTGGTAATTGGTGATCTTCCTGGTCTTACAGTAATGATATGCCAATGCGGACCGGTTTGGGTCATGAAACCACCATAAAGCACGGGAACCAAACCACAATGCATTAGACTGGATTTACCACTTCCAGAATATCCCATTACAGTTACCGATCGATGCGCAGAAAGCTTGACCAGTATATCATCAACCTGCCCCTCTCTTCCAAAATAAAGATGGCTTTCATCGATGCTAAAAGGCCTGAGTCCGGGGAATGGATTAAATCCAAACTCTCCATTTGACTCTTGCGGCCCGGGAGCATCATCATCGAATTCGCCAACTTGGACAGAGTAATTCAGCATCGATTCAAATAATGGGATTTGAAATTTAACAAAGTAGCGCTCGAATTACGAATATTCACCGGTGTAACTGAAGTTTAAAAAATGCTCCTGTTGGCCTAAAAAATGGGTACTAGCCTAAAAATCTTTGAAATTTAGCTAAAATCATATATATTCCAAAACCCTATCAGCCAGCTTCACATTACCGGACAACAGCTCATAGAACTGATCCTTATTGAAACCAAGCAGAATGGTCCGCTCTTTTGCAATTAAAACATGGGTATTCACAAAGGAAGGTGATGCTACCATTTCCCCAATAAACTGCCCTTTTTGATACTCTCCACCCACTTCTCCTTTCTCATAAAACTCCACCTTTCCATCAAAAATGATGTAGAAGTTGTTATTTACTTTTCCATCAATCACTAAAGATTCACCACTGGTTAATTTTATCTCTTCAGCAATATCCGCAAGATTTGATAGGGCCAACCCTGGGATTCCTTCAAAAACAGCTATTGACTTAAAGAACATGACCTTATCATAGATCATCTGATGGGTCTGATGTTCCCGATGATAAATCACCTCATCCAATTCACGTTTTACATCCTCCCCAAGTCGCTTTGAGTTGATATCATATTCCATTGAGCTAATTTGATTAAGCGCCCATGCCGCTGCTTCTCTGACTAAAGTGTCTTTGTTAAACAGCTGGGCAATTAAGTCAAGCTTAAAGTCGGCAATCTTTTGAACACCAATTTGATGCAAAACAGTGGCCTTTGTCCATCGGTTAGACTGGGTGAAATCTCGGTTAATCAGGAACTTAAGCACCAACTTATTGTCCAAATCGGCCCTGGGATAAAAAGTCTCCAGTCGTTTAATCTTTTCTGTGATGGAAAGGTCATCCAGGACTGGTATCACCCGTTGCTTCAATGATTCAGATAAGAAAACATCGAGCAACTCAACCGCATAGGTAGTTCCTTCTGTCGTTCCACTCTCGATATTTTCTTTTACCAACTGAATTGAACGGGTATCATACAACATCGCCAGCAACATGTAGATATGCTCAATATCATTTTGAATTTCTCTCTCAAGTGCCTGCTTAATGATTTTCGCTTCACCGCTTGAGCCTACTTCCTGTATGGCACTCAAATTCCAGCTTATATCTGCAATATCTGATTCAATCGCATACTTTATTCGAGTAATTTGAGATACACCGGCCTTAAAACCACAGACACCTAAAGACAACAGCACCTGAGACACAATCATCTTATCGGGATAATCTATTTTGTTCCACAACAAATCCTTAGCCCGTTGGCCCCCTATCCTACCAATAGTTTGAACTATTTTAATAAGCACCTGAGTGTTATTACTGTATCTATAAAAAGCATTCTCAAGGAGGTTCAGTGATTTTCCTCCAATGAGCACCAAAGCACTCATTGCCTGATTACCAAATAATGGGTATCTCATATTGTCAATGAGCGCCATTATTACTTCATCATTGTATTTCTGAACAGCAGTTTTTATTGCAGTGCTTCGAACACTTGGAACTGAGTCATTCAGTAGTTCCATCAAAAAGGAAATGTTCTCTTCAGCAGATGAGTGCAGTAACAATTCAGCAGCATACTGCCGGTCTTCATCTGAGGAAGACCTTGCAAGTTTTAGAATTCTCTGTTTGGTTACATCTCCACCTCTACCCAGTATTTGTGTAAGATCTGTTTTTGTAAGAACATTTTTCTTAGAAGGCTCAACCTGATTTGAATTGATTCTGATCACATACCTGTCCGAAACAGACAACCCTTTGAGTTCGTTCATTTTCCTTTGCGCATACTCACGCGCATCCTCATCTTCATTTTTCATTAAGCTATTGATCCAGGTAGAAACCTGCGCAGGATTAATTTTTTCCAACAGCTTAAAGGAGAATACAGCTTTTGAGGTTTGATTGGTTGCTAGTAACGTTTCCAGTCTATTCGTTATCTGTGTATAGCCAACTTCAAGTTTATCTTGCTGAAAATCAGTTGTTTCCAGCTTTGCGCGAATTTTGTTTCTGTAACCGTTGTATAACTTGTTACCCACTACAAAGTAGGCACCTACAAGCAATAAAATAATACCGGGAATCCATAGCAGATTAAAGAAGGGAACCAGTGCAAATAAGAAAATAGACACCCCCGCAATAAACCTTCCCGACTCGTTCACTACACCCTCTACTTTCGCTTGTATACCAAAACGCAACCTATTGTCGAGTGGTATAAACAGAAGTTTAAAAACAGGATTTTCCAATGAATCTCTTAATGTAGCATTGAATAATCGGGTCAATGCCATGAATAAAAAGAAGAAAATAAATGTACTTGGATCCTGTGAAAGATCGTAACCAAAGAAGCCTCCGGCAAAAAGAGCTCCAAGAGCAAAAACACCAACGATAACAGGCAGTACGAACAACGAAACCTTAACACCATAGTTGCCGATGATTTTATCATTGACAAACGTTTGCATCATTAAGCTAAGAAAATAAATTCCTCCATTGAAATAGGCAAGAAAGTCAGTGAGTTCGCGCTGATCAGGGTACTGCTCATTAACTAAATCCTGAAAGGCATATTGATTAAAGATGAACGTAACCATGGAGATCATCAAAAAGATACTCAACATCGTTACATAGGGATCCTTAAAGATTTTACCAAATGAAGTTTCCTTTCTTACTGTCGATTCAAATTCTCGAGGGTCATTTTTTGTCAGCGGAAATCTGAAAGATATAATTATAAACAGTATCGCGGACACGAGAATACTTACTGTACAAACAATGAGGTAATTTGATGTTTCTGTAAAAAGAGCTGCGGTAAGTGGGATAAGAAAGAATGCCAAAATTGACGCCACCAATTGTCCCGTGTCAATCCACCCAATTATCCTTTTACTTTGTCTGAAATTGAATAGTCGTCCAAATATTCCCCAATAACATAAAAGAAGCACTGCAGTCATGGGGCCTGTAAGGCAATACATGGTGAAGAGTACCTCATCATGATAGGCTTGATCCCCAAAATTATACAAGATGTATACCCCAACTGTAAAGAATACAATAGCCAGGATACTGGAGGTGGTTAGCGTGCTAAACTTTATTCTATTTTGAAGTGATGAGAATAGCAATGTAGAAACTATACCAAACACCCCTGAAGCCAGGAAGGCCTGATTCAGCTGACCGGGTAATTGATTAAGAAATAGCGATTCTGCAGTTACCGTATAGGTGGCGATGAATATCCCCATAAAGAAACCTGTACCCAGCATGAGCAATACCTGTGGTCGTTCCTCAGGCTTTACATTTAATACAGTTAGTACGGATTTCATTTTTCTTTATAGGAACAAATTCAATCAATAATCTGAAAATTAAAACATATCAATCAAAAAAGGAAAAGCCGGTATCTGAACCGGCTTCCTGAAAAGTAATATTATACAGCTGAATTATTTTACAGTAGTCGAGTCTCCTGATTGGGTATTGGGATTATTATAACTTTCGTTCAATCCAACGATCACATCCTTGGTAATATCTATGGCATCACCAGCATATAGCAAATCGCTGGTAAGATCGAACTTAAGAACGGCATGAATACCATTTTTAGTACCATATTCCTTCAGGTAGGCAGTTATCCTGTCATACAATTCTTTATTGAACTTGTTCTCTTCAATGGCAAGCTCCTGTGCCAGTCGCTCTTGATAAACCCTGAGGTTTTGTTGCTTCTTGGTTAAGTCTTCTTCCAGCGCCATGGCCTGCCCTCTTGTAAGGCTACCGGCAGTATTTTGATAGGAAACAATCTCACGCTGTAGCCCTTGAGCACGATTATTTAAATCTGCATCCAGTTTTTTGCTTTTGGCCTCCAGCTTATCGCGGTTTACCTTGTAATACTCGTAATTTGATAAAACGGAATCAGCATTGATATAGGCTATTTTTAAATCACCCTGTACACCAGCCACTTCACCTTCTGATGAGGTTGTCGCAGTGTTACCTCCCGTGAAATGGAGATAATACAGAACAGCCAATGCAATGGCTAACACTATATTTATGATAATTGAGGTTTGCTTCATGGTATTCTTAAAGTTAAGGGCGCAAATATATACGAGTATACCCGATATAGAAGCAATGTGATCATCAGATTTGCTAATAAGGACCTATTTCCCGTCAAATAAGTGAGGATTTATTGAGAATCATTTGAATCATTCAACTTGACTTTGTGAATTTAAAATGAGTCTTTGCCCCCGAAAACTTAATCACTATGAAACTAAACTACCTTCTTCTTACACTTTCACTTGCAGCGCTCACTCAATGTTCAGCACCTGAAAAGCAAAAGGATGAAGCCTCACTTGACCTACAGATTGCTGAGATGATAAAGCAGGTTTCAGCCGATAGCATTAAAAGTCATGTGGAGCATATGGTAAGTTTTGAAACCAGGCACTCATTGAGTGACACCGTAAGTGACACAAGAGGAATTGGCGCAGCCAGAAGGTGGGTCGCTTCAAAATTTCTTCAATTTCGCCAGCAATCAAATGCTAACATGACGGTGGAATTGGACCCCTACATTATTGAGGGTGGTTCCTCAAGGGTTCCCTATTCAGTGACCATGAAAAACGTGGTGGCTACACTAAAAGGAACAGACCCCAACGATGACCGGGTTATTCTAATAAGTGGACACCTGGATTCAAGAAACAGTGATCCACTGGACAGTATAAATGCTGCACCTGGTGCCAATGACGATGCATCTGGGGTTGCCGTTGTTCTCGAGTTGGCAAGACTACTATCTCAGCATCAATTCCCCTGCACGCTCATCTTTATGGCTGTACAAGGAGAAGAACAAGGACTTTTGGGAGCGCGGCATATGGCGGTAAAGATGAGACAAGAGAATGTTAACCTTATTGCTATGCTCAATAACGACATTGTGGGAAACTCTGTTGCCAGCGAAACCAACGACAAAAACGATAAGACCATTCGCATATTCAGTGAAATGATACCGGCCATTGAAAGCGAACAGGATACTAAGAACAGGTCTGCCATGAAATCTGAGAACGATAGTCCATCAAGACAATTGGCGAGGTACATTAAAGAAGTTGGCGAGTCGTATGACTTCGGTTTTTCAGCCACTGTTAATATGAGACCAGACCGTTTCTTACGTGGAGGAGACCACACACCTTTTCTTCAAAATGGATTCACTGCCGTTCGATTTACAGTGTTTAACGAAAATTATACCCAACAACACCAGAACATTCGTGAAGAGGATGGCATTGAATACGGTGATAAAATCAAATTCATGGATTTTGAATATGCGGCCAACGTAGCAAGGATGAATCTGGCTACCATGGCCTCGTTAGCCAAAGCACCAGCAATGCCCACTGAAGTAAGCATGCAGGTTAATTTAAGTAACATAACCAGTTTGAACTGGGTGGCACCCAACAGTGGCCCAAAAGTCAAAGGGTATAATGTTCTCATCAGAGAAACACATCAACCATTTTGGGAAAAGAAAATCTATGTAGAGGATACTAAAGCGGAGCTCCCTTACTCTAAAGACAACTACTATTTTGCAGTACAATCAGTTGGGGAAGAAGGACATTTAAGCCAGATTGTAATACCGGCACCTAAGCGCTAGTCTTTAAACCACTCCGCATACATGGGGTAGTTTTTGGCCGTACGGTCTATGACAGCTATCATGTCTGCACTGATGTCTTTCACTTTCTTTGCGGGCATTCCCGCATAGATGGATCCCGGTTCTACCCTGGTACCCGCCAGTACCACCGCTCCTGCAGCCACTACCGACCCCTGGCCAATAACAGCATCATCCATTACAATGGCACCCATGCCTATTAAAACGTTGTCTTCAATTGTACATCCATGCACCACAGCGGTATGACCAATCGAAACATTGTTACCAATCACTGTTTTGGACTTTTCATAGGTACAATGGATGACGGCACCGTCCTGCACATTTGTATTATTTCCTATCGTAATGGTATTTACATCCCCCCTTACCACAGCGTTGAACCACACGGTGCAATTATTTCCCATCGTCACATCACCCACTACAACTGCGTTTTCTGCTAAAAAGCATTGACTTCCCATTTTTGGTGAAAACCCACGTACTGATTTAATAATTGCCATTTTTCAAAAATTTGACGCAAAAGTACAATAAGAAGCGAATTCCAATCAAAAAAAGCCTGGTTTACTCATCAAGAACATGACAAGATGTCACTTTAGAAGACTAAAAAAACTAAATTTGCGTCCTCAAATGGGTAATATGAAGGATTTGATACAGGATTTGGATGTAATTGACACTGCTGGAGTGGAGCAGTGTGAAGTAAAGGTGTCCCCAGACACTCATTCAGGCCAGAGCAGAAAATTGTACATCGAAAGTTACGGGTGTCAAATGAATTTTTCTGACAGTGAGATAGTAGCCTCTATCTTGGCAAAGGAAGGATACGACACCACATCAGACATTGATCTGGCTGATCTAATATTTATCAATACGTGCTCTATCCGTGAGAAGGCGGAGCAAACAGTCAGGCACCGGCTAAAGCACATCAACGGCTTTAAGAAACGTAAGCCCGAATTGTTAGTGGGTGTGTTGGGCTGTATGGCCGAACGACTGAAAACCAATTTATTAGAGGAAGAAAAAATTGTTGATCTGGTGGCCGGGCCAGATGCTTATCGGGATTTACCCAAACTCATCCATCAGGTTGATGATGGCCAGAAAGCTGTCAATACATTCCTATCACGGGAGGAAACTTATGCAGACATAAGCCCTGTCCGGCTGAACTCAAATGGCGTTACAGCCTTTGTTTCCATCATGCGTGGGTGTGATAACATGTGCTCCTTTTGTGTGGTCCCTTTTACAAGGGGAAGAGAACGCAGCAGAGATCCACACTCCATTGTAGCCGAGGCTCAGGAGTTGTTCAGTCGTGGGTTTAAAGAAGTGACTTTGCTTGGACAAAATGTGGACAGTTACAAATGGAGCGAAGAGGAAAACAACAAAGCCAGAATAGAGAAAAAGGGAGTAGATAAGATCATCAATTTTGCTAATCTCCTTGAGATGGTCGCCAGGATTCATCCCGATTTAAGAATCCGTTTTTCCACCTCACACCCAAAGGATATTACCGATGAGGTACTTCATACTATGGCCAGGCATGAAAACATCTGCAAGAACATTCACCTGCCTGTTCAGAGTGGCAATAGCCGAATCCTTGAATTAATGAACAGAGGCTATACCAGAGAATGGTACCTGGAAAGGGTCAACAAAATAAGAGAGATTCTTGGAGAAGACTGTGGTATATCATCGGATATGATCATTGGGTTTTGTTCAGAGACTGAACAGGAACATCAGGATACGCTCAGTCTTATGGATATCGTGGAGTATGACTTTGCTTATATGTTCTACTACTCTGAACGTCCCGGAACACTTGCAGCAAAAAAGCTTTCGGATGATGTTCCATTGGAGGTAAAAAAGAGAAGATTGAATGAAATAATACGAAAGCAAAGACTGCACGCTGAAAACAGTAACAAATCAGATGTAGGCAAGGTTTTCAAAATTCTTATTGAAGGGACATCTAAAAAGTCTGATCAACATTTACAAGGACGCACCTCGAACAACAAAGTGGCAGTCTTTGAAGCACAAAACAAAAACAAAGGCGAGTATGTCAATGTTTTAATAACGGAATGCACTGGTGGAACATTATTGGGTAAGATAGTAGCGTAAGCATTATGACAATTAAAGACTCAGAAATTCAAAGTATAAAACAACGATTTGGAATAATCGGTCGATCGGCACTATTAAATAATGCCGTTCGTGTAGCCATGCAAGTGGCTCCTACCGACATGTCCGTTTTGATTACTGGCGAAAGTGGTAGCGGTAAGGAATCGTTTTCTAAAATCATTCATCACTTAAGTCCTAAGAAACACGGTCAGTTTATTGCCATCAACTGTGGCTCTATTCCAGAAGGAACGATTGATTCTGAGCTGTTTGGTCACGAAAAAGGCTCTTTTACAGGTGCTCACGAAGCCAGAAAAGGCTATTTCGAAGTGACCAATGGTGGTACTATCTTTCTTGATGAGATTGGTGAGATGCCCTTGGGCACTCAGGCAAGGTTGCTAAGGGTATTGGAAAATGGTGAGTTTATCAAAGTGGGTTCTTCCAAGGTTCAGAAAACGGATGTCCGTGTGGTTGCTGCAACCAATGTCAACCTCATGAAGAATGTAGAGGACGGCAAATTCCGAGAAGACCTCTATTACAGACTCAGTACTGTTCCTATCTATGTGCCACCATTGCGTGAGCGAGGTGATGACATTGAGTTATTATTTAGAAAGTTTGCTTCAGACTTTGCCGAAAAGTATAAGGTGAAACCCATTACACTTACTGAGGATGCGAAAGTCTTATTGTTAAAGTATCGTTTTCCTGGAAACATTCGGCAGCTCAAAAACCTGGTTGAACAAATCTCGGTGTTATCGCCAGAGATAAAAGAGATCGACTATCAACAACTGCAGAAGTACCTTCCAAAGGATTCTATGTTGCCCGCATTATATAAAACAGAGTCATCAGAAAACATTTCGGAAAGAGACATTCTCTACAAGGTTTTATTTGAAATGCGAAAAGATGTAAACGATCTGAAGAAGATTGTACTGGAAAATGCAACCAACCCTTCTGATGCTGCTCAAGTTGTAAAAGATCATGCTGATTTGTTTGAAGGTATTGAAGAAGAGATTAAGCCAACATTGGATTCCATCAGAGTACTTAAACCCAACAACACTCCTATTGAAGAAGAGGAAGAGGTTCAAGATATCAGTCATGTAACGGAAGACGATTCATTGTCAATAGAGAAAAAGGAAAAGGAGTTGATTGTAAAGGCGCTTAGAAAAAATAACAATAAGAGAAAATACGCGGCACAGGATTTGGGGATATCGGAGCGTACGCTTTATCGAAAAATTAAACAGTACGAACTTGAAGAGTAAAACGCTGCGCAACCTCGTTGCATTTACGATTACAACATTAGTTTGGGGCTGTGGTGTCTATTCTTTTACTGGAGCATCTACCGCTGCCGATACCATTGTAGTGGCTGAGTTCTTTAACAACACTGACCTCGCCCCTGCTAACCTGGCTCAAACTTTTACCAACGATCTCAAAGATTTCTACCAACGCAACTCTAGTCTAAGCGTGGTGCAGAATAACGGTCAATTGAGAATTGAAGGTACCATCGTGGAATACGCTATTCGTCCCATCGCACCTGTCTCTTCAGGAAACGATCAACTGGCGGATGCTTCTGCTCTTACCCGTCTGACCATTGGAATAAAAGCCAGCTACGAGGATACATTAGAACCTAAAAACAGCTTCAAAGACAGGACTTTCTCTTTCTATGCCGATTTTCCTAATACGCAGGATTTCACCACAGTACAAGAAGACTTAGAGAAAACCATTTTTGATCAAATCCTGCTTGATATATTCAACGCAACCGTAGCCAACTGGTAATTTCACAGATCACGATTGACCTCAATGGTTGCTTGAAGGATCAAATTGCATTACATTTACCTTCACTTCATTGCAAAGGTTTTGGACAAAAGTAAATTCTTGTTTCTGCTTACAAATAACAACTCCCTCTCCTCTGAGGAAACAGGAGAGTTGGAATTATTACAGGATCAATTTCCATACTCCCAAGCCATTCACAACCTTGTAGCACGCGGATCACAGCTTAATGATCTGGTCATAAAACAAACAAAATTGAACAGAGCTGCAGTGTATGCGACAGACCGTGCTGTACTGAAATCCTTTATAACTGCTCCCGCGGGTGAAAGGAAGCAAGTCGAAAAAGAAGTAGCAGCTACCCCACCCCCTACTGCTGTAGGTGAACAGGCAGAGGAGATTAAAACTCCCGACCCCGAAAAAGAGGTTATACCCGAGCCCGAAAAACCAAAAGCTAAAACATCTGTGGAGACTGTTGCAAAGCAGCCCGCCAGCACCACCCCGAGCCAACCTCCGACCACTGCAACGGATAAGTTTGTACCTTCCAAGCTTAGTGGTGATGAGCTACTGGACGAATTATTTCAAGATTTAGACAAACTAAAGAAACTGAAGCACGGATTCGAGACTGCCAGCGCTAATTTTAATGCTACACCACCCCCAACAACTGATAAGTCGCCCGAAAAATCAGACAACGAAGTAAATACTGAGCCTAAACCAATTAAAAAACCAAAGTCTGGGAATAAGGGAATAATCGCTGAAATCAAAAGCAGCAAGAAAAAATTAAAGCCCAGTGACCCTAAGCAGAAGGAGCAACTGGATATCATCGATAAGTTTATCAAGTCCAAGCCTAGTATTTCAAAAGGCAAAACCGGTTCTTCTGAATCACCCGCCACTGATTTAGCTGAAAGTAGCAGCGTTTTCACCGACAAGATCGTGTCTGAAACCCTGGTAGAAATACTTATTAAGCAGGGTAAAAAAGAGAAAGCAATTGAAGTGCTGCGTAAGTTGATTTGGAAGTTTCCGCAAAAAAAGGCTTACTTTGCGGCTCAAATTGAAGAATTGACAAATTAAGCCATGTATACGTTATTTATTAGTCTGGTTATTGTATCTGCTGTACTCCTTGTTTTGGTTATTTTAGCTCAAAATTCTAAAGGAGGAGGACTATCAAGTCAATTTGGTGGTTCAGGAGCCAGTAACCTTATTGGTGTGAAGAAAACAGGAGACCTTTTAGAGCGCTTAACCTGGGGATTTGCTATAGCCATTATGGTATTTTCATTGGCTACTAACTTTACTACTCCAAGTTCATTCAATCAATCTGACGATATTTTAGATCGCGCCAAAGAGCAACAAACCGCTCCAGGACTTGATCTTAACAGAATAACTCCTGCTACTCCATCAGATAGCACGGAATAACTGATAAAACCTTAGAAAAAAGGCCTCTAAATTTAGAGGCCTTTTTTTATGCTGCCTGTGAAACCCGTTTCACCAATATCCGCTTGGCAACAGGGATCAGCGTAGGCGTGAAAGGAAATTTTAGTTTTGATTGAATAAGAAAAGTAGCTGGATTGGGGAGATCCTTATACTCCTTGATCAACTTGAGCTTTATCTTTTCATAGCTATTACCAATCGTCCGCTTCTCATCCAGTATATAGTTCAAATTAATAGCCTTGTACTCATCTGTGCTGTTTCCAAATATGGTAGTATGGTACCTGTACACTTTAGTCTCAGTTTGTGGAGGCTGGGTGATGAACAAATAGCCTTCATTAAGCATCAATGAGGTAAGTCCAATGGGCTCAATCTCACATTTGGATTCTACATATTCATAAATAGCGGAGCCCTCCTCCAGGTGTACTTTTAGCTGAGGAATAGCAAAGTCGATTATGGATTCGATCTCCTTCATCACCACATCGTCCTCCATGATCGTCCTGTAGTTCAGCTCAAGGTTTCTAATATTCTCTTCTGAAAGCGCCTTGGGAAAAGCATCAAAAAGCAACGACTTGTTGGCCTCTATCGATTTCAAATTGCGATAATGATAAACCATGTCTGACAAAAAAGGGTATAGCTCAACCCTGTGAAACGACTCCTTTACTTTCTTCAAATAGGCCAATAGCACGTACTTTTTGTACTCAAAGTCTATGAGGCCCTCAGTCAACCAATTCTCTTGTAATTTCATAGATTTTGCATGTTTTGTCTGTTACTATTATACGCAAAAAGCATAGAATATGACAATCTGCCATCTTGAAAGAACCCTTTTACTGACAGGTAATGCAATTTTTCGTGATCTTTGCCGCCCTATGCTGTAAAACTGTCTGAAAAAAAGCCCATAATATGATATGGCATAAAAATGGACGGTTGCAGCCTTTGTTAAACTTTTAACTTTTCAAACAAAAATTATTAAATCCATATGGCAAAGATCAACTTTAAACCCAACGAGGATAGGGTGCTTGTAGAAGCAGCCGAAGCTGAAACTAAAACTTCCTCAGGAATTATCATTCCCGACACAGCTAAAGAGAAGCCTCAAAAAGGTAAAGTAATTGCGGTAGGTGATGGCGTAAAAGACAAGCCTGTAACTGTAAAAGTCGGAGACAATATCCTTTACGGTAAGTACGCTGGTACTGAAATCAACATTGATGGGAAAGAATACCTCATCATGCGCAACTCTGACATTTTTGGAATTATTTAATTAAACCACAAACACTAAAGAATTATGGCTAAAGAAATAACTTTTGATACCTCAGCGAGGGACAAAATAAAGAAAGGTGTAGATAAATTAGCGAACGCAGTTAAGGTAACATTAGGCCCAAAGGGAAGAAATGTAATCCTTGACAAAAAATTCGGTGCCCCTACAGTAACTAAAGATGGTGTGTCTGTAGCGAAAGACATCGAATTGAAAGATGCAATCGAGAACATGGGTGCTCAATTGGTAAAAGAAGTTGCCTCTAAGACTGCTGATGCAGCTGGTGACGGAACTACTACGGCAACTGTACTTACGCAATCTATCTTCAACCACGGAATAAAGAACGTAGCTGCTGGTGCCAACCCAATGGACCTGAAGCGTGGTATCGACAAGGCTGTACTTGCCGTTGTTGAAAACCTGAAGAAGCAAAGCAAGAAAATCAAAGATTCAAGCGAAATTGCTCAGGTTGCTACCATCTCTTCTAATAGTGATGAGACCATTGGTAAGATGATTGCCGATGCGATGGACAAAGTAGGCAAAGACGGTGTGATCACTGTTGAAGAAGCCAAAGGAACAGAGACTGAAGTGAAGACTGTAGAAGGTATGCAGTTCGACCGCGGATACCTCTCTCCTTACTTTGTAACCAATACAGAGAAAATGGAAGCTGAACTGGAAAGCCCTTACATCCTGATCTACGACAAGAAGATCAGTGCTATGAAGGAGTTACTTCCTATCCTTGAGCAAAGTGCACAAACAGGTAAGCCGTTATTGATCATCTCTGAAGAAGTAGAAGGTGAAGCATTGGCCACACTGGTTGTGAACAAGATCCGCGGATCTCTCAAAGTAGCAGCTGTAAAAGCTCCTGGATTCGGAGACAGAAGAAAAGCAATGTTGGAAGACATAGCAGTACTTACTGGCGGAAAAGTGATTTCAGAAGAAACTGGAATGAAACTGGAAGATGCGAAGTTGGAAGACCTTGGACGTGCTGACAAAATCAACATCGATAAGGACAATACCATCATCGTAAACGGAGCTGGTAAAAAAGCTGATATCCAGGCACGCGTAGGTCAGATCAAAGCTCAAATCGAGACAACAACTTCTGACTACGATAAAGAAAAACTACAGGAGCGTTTGGCTAAGCTTTCAGGTGGAGTTGCTATCCTTTACGTAGGTGCAGCCACTGAGGTGGAAATGAAAGAGAAGAAAGACCGCGTAGATGATGCGTTACACGCTACAAGGGCTGCCGTACAAGAGGGTATCGTCCCTGGAGGTGGAGTAGCTTACATCCGTGCTATCGATGCATTGAAAAACATTGAAACGCTTGGGTTATCAAATGAAGATCAGGAAACTGGTGTAAACATTGTAAGGTTAGCATTGGAGTCTCCTTTGAGAACTATTGCTGAAAACGCAGGTCAGGAAGGTTCTGTTATTGTGAATAAAGTTCGCGATGGCAAGAAAGACTTCGGATACAATGCGCGTGATAACAAATTCGAAACATTCTTTGAAGCTGGTATCATTGACCCTACAAAGGTTACTCGCCTTGCGTTGGAGAATGCAGCCTCAATTGCAGGTCTGTTATTAACTACAGAAGCAGTTGTGTCTGAAATCGCTGAAGATAAAGAGCCAATGCCTCCAATGCCTGGAGGTGGTGGAATGGGCGGAATGATGTAATTCCTAGCTCGACAAATCAAAAAAAGGCTTCATTTCACGATGAAGCCTTTTTTGATTAATTTTAGGCTCAATCACATTTACTATTATATGGTCATTCATAAAAGTTTTGCCGATTTCGTCTTGTTTCTTTACATCCATATGGCCCATGCCGATGGCGAATACCACCCTTCAGAAGAGGAGGCCATATTGAACAAAATACCCAAGTTATACCCTACTGAGGGAGATCCAGTATCAAAACTGAAATCCGCCTTTGCTTCTTACAAGGAAGTAAAGCATGAGGACATCAAAAGCATAATACACGATACTTTCCATCACTTTACGCACATTAAGTTTTCGCAGAAATACAAAGTGTATACCGATATGTTTGATATCGTACACGCAGATGGTAAAGTACACGAAGCCGAAGAACGTGCCTTAAAAGAGCTCAAAGAGATTATTGATGCTGGCTCTGAAGTGAGTAAGGGTTAAAACAAACCCTTCTCTTATGTTATCTTGGCTTTAGCAAATCGGAATACGATATAGGCCATTATACTGAACATAACGATCGCCACTAAGTTACCGCCTTCAGGAATTACTCCGTGCACCGCCTGTTGGATAACGGCTATTACCGATTGTGGGCCCTCACTAGTGTCTACATTCGTTCCTAAGAGCACTGCCACCAAAATACCAGTAAGAGAGCCACCCGCTATCAAACCAGAACTAAACAGCGCTCCTGACCCCACCTCAGACTCATCTTCTTTTCTCTTTGTAACCTTATCAGCAATAAGCTTAATCATACCTCCCACAAATATGGGAGAGGTAGTCGATAAAGGCAGGTAAGCACCCACAGCAAAAGCCAAAGAACTCACACCGCACAATTCCACCACTGCGGATAGTCCCATGCCTGCAATAACCAATCCCCATGGCAGGTTTTGACTTAACAGACCCTTTATTACAGTAGCCATCAGAGTGGCCTGAGGAGCTGGCAATGGATTGGGATGAGCCTCTGTAACCACTCCAATTCCCAATGTATCATTCAACAAAAGCAACGTGAATCCTATTGCTACGGTAGAGACCAACACTCCTATCAACAGCCCCAGTTGCTGCTTGGCAGGAGTAGCTCCCACAATATATCCTGTTTTCAAATCTTGAGATGTTGCCCCGGCATTTGAAGCTGCAATACAAACAATAGACCCTACCACCAAAGCAATAGGTTGGTAAAAATCTCCCGTCCATCCTATTCCAATAAAAATCAAACTGGTGGCCATCAATGTGGCGATGGTCATTCCTGAAACTGGGCTTGATGAAGAACCTATTAAGCCTACAATTCGTGATGCAACCGTCACAAAGAAAAATCCAAAAATCACAATCATGATTGCGGACAACAAATTAGTCGGGACGTTGGGCAATACCGACATCAGAATCACCATTCCCACAGAACCGACCACCACATAGATCAACGGAAAATCCTTTTCTGTTCTTAGTTTGGATTTCTCCGCTTCCGGATCCTTGGATCTCAGGTCTTTAAAAGAATCTCGAAAGGCACTAACAATAGTGGGTAATGTTTTTATTAAGGTAATAATCCCACCGAAGGTAACAGCTCCAGCCCCTATATATCTGATGTACTTATTCCATATCTGACTGGGCGACATTTCTGAAATAAGCATAGTTGTTTCCGGTGCCAAAGGAACGGTAAGCTTATCCCCAATAAGAGTAATTAAAGGTATTAACACCAGCCACGAGAGCACTCCTCCCGCTACCATGATACCCGATATACGAGGGCCGATAATGTAGCCTACTCCCAATAACTCAGGGGTAATCTCAGCGTTAATTGTGCCGTTGGGCAAAGATGACTTTCTTCCAAATACATATTGAGGTACATCTTTCCACAACCCCCCGATGGACATCAGTCCTTTGTACAAAAAGGCAAGACCAAGACCAAGAAAGACGTTGCGTGCCAGTTTGCCTCCCTTCTCTCCTGCCATTAGCACATCCGCACATGCTGTACCTTCAGGGTATGGAAGGTTTCCATGTTCTTTTACAATTAGGGATCTTCTCAGTGGTACCATAAAGAGCACACCCAGAACACCACCTACCAATGCCAAAACAAATATTTGAAAGTATTTAAAATAGGCTTCTCCTCCAGACAAAAATAAAAGTGCTGGTACCGTAAAAACAACGCCTGCCGCTACTGACTCCCCTGCCGACCCCACCGTTTGCACGATGTTGTTTTCAAGAATGGTGGCATTACCCAGTTTTTTAAAAATGGAAATGGCCAACACTGCAATAGGTATAGATGCGCTAACAGTAAGGCCTACCTTTAGTCCCAGGTAAACGGTTGCTGCTCCAAAGATGATTCCGAATACTGAACCTAGAACAACTGCCTTGAGGGTAAATTCTGGTATAAAATCCTGAGGGGATACATAAGGCTTAAAGGACTTACTTTTTTCCATGAACTTCCGGATTAGGTGAAATCAGAGCATCTTACGACAGCAATGAAAAGTTAAATTTTAGTACTTTTAGCATCTTGTGCTAACACAATTATATGATTTATTCTGTAGTTACCATCGTTTATCTGATCCTTTTGATAGGTATCATCATCTACAAAAGCAAAGCAGTTAAGAACGAAGAAGATTTTGTTGTGGCAGGAAGAGGAGTTCCTGTTTATCTGCTGGTAGGCACATTGGTATGTACATGGATTGGTTCTGGAAGCTTGTTTGGCACTGCAGGGCTCAGCTTCGGCACTGGTTTTGGAGGACTTTGGTTTTCGGCCGGGGCCTGGATCGGAATTGTAGTCATTTATTTCATCGCTGGTCGTGTTCGCAAAATATCCAGGTTCACACTTACCGATATACTTGAAAAACGTTATAACCATACTGCTAAACTGCTGGGAACCGTTACCATCATTGTGGCTTATCTTGTTATTGCAGGATACCAGTTTAAAGGAGGTGGAAGGTTCCTTTCCATTCTCTCCAACGGTGCCATCAATGTAGAAACGGGTGCATTCATCGCTTGTGTTACCATTATCCTATTTACCGCTATAGCAGGTATGGTGTCTATCATCTCAATAGACATATTCAACGGTATACTCATGATCCTTGCCCTGTTTATTGCGTTTCCCTTTGCCATTGCTTCTCACGGTGGTATGGCCGAAGTGCTGGATACCATCAACACTGCACGACCACAACACCTGTCGCTTACAGAAGGCAGAGACCCATGGTGGATTCTGGGGATTATCTTACCTACCTTTCTTCTATTGGTAAGTGAAAGCAGTATTTATCAAAAGTTTTCATCTGCCAAAGACTCAGACTCAGCAAGGAAGGCGGTTTTTGGAATGTTGATAGGAGTAGTTGCCATTGAGTTTATCATTACGGCTATCGCGATCGTTGGGTTTGCCATTTACGATGGTGACCCCAGGTTCTTTCTTGCGGATGGTGCCATTAACCAGGCCATGGCGGAAGAAGTGATTTTAAGAATAGGATATGAACAAGTTCCGGCTATTGTTGGATCAATGTTATTTGCTGCCGGAGTTGCTATTATTCTCTCCACAGGCAATACGTTCCTCATGGTCACCTCCACCAACCTTACCCAGGATATATTGAAGCCATATTTCTTTAAGAAAACTGCTGACCCTAAAAAACTAATCCGAATCCAGCAAATCTGCATTGTATTGCTGGGGCTATTGGCATTTGTTATGGTTACTCAATTTGAAACCGTCCTCGAAATGGCATTTATCTCTTATACCATGATTGGAGCCTCCCTGGCACCGGTCCTGTTGGCCAGCTTCTTTTGGAAACGGGTAACGGCAAAAGGAGCTGTCAGCTCCATAGCAGCAGGTATGATTGTACCCGTGCTCAACAAGGTATTCATCGAGACAGACATATCTTTAGGTTTTTTCCCTGTAGAAACCGATTATATCGCAATTCCTTCACTTATTGCTTCACTTACCCTATTAATTGTGGTGAGTTTACTCACTCCAAAACCCAAAGAAGAGGATTGGAAGCCATTTTTTGAGTAGCATCATCACCTTATGATTTAGCCATTTCAATTGCGAAATTAACCCGGGTCATAATTATCTGGTTAATTGGTAATTGCAGAGATAAACGATCATTGGAGGTGAAATTGAGCGATTCCAACAAACATTCCAGAGTTCCCAATAGGAATATTTTGTTAACTTTGCGGCCTCATCAATTTACGCCCGAAATGCAAGAAAGTGGAGTCAAACCTGCGAATACCTCAATCACTGATTTAGGAATTAAAGACGGAATAGCACACTGGAATTTAGCCCCAGCGGAGCTTGCAAAAATAGCCGTTGATTTTAAACAAGCTACTGTCACCAACACTGGTGCCATCGCTGTAGACACCGGAGAGTTTACCGGGAGATCGCCCAAAGATAAGTTTACTGTTAAAGATGACCTGACCAAAGATTCGGTTTGGTGGAACAACTTCAACATTCCGTTCGATTCGGATAATTTTGAAAAACTGTATCAAAAGGTAATCAACTATTTTAACGGAAAAGAGTTTTACGTGCGTGATGTTTACGCTTGCGCAGACCCAAGGTATCAAATGAATATCAGGGTAGTTACTGAATTGGCCTGGTCGAATTTATTCGCCAGCAATATGTTCCTTCGTCCTACGCAAGAGGAGCTTACAAAATTTGAACCTGAGTGGACAATACTTTGTGCACCCGAATTCAAAGCCAACCCTGAAGAAGATGGCACGCGTCAGCACAATTTCTCTATCATCGATTTCACAAGAAAAGTAATATTAATTGGCGGTAGTGCTTACACAGGAGAAATCAAAAAAGGAGTATTTACTGCTTTGAATTTTATCCTCCCCCATCAGAAGAATGTACTTGCCATGCACTGCTCTGCTAATACTGGCAAAGATGGTGACACTGCTATTTTCTTCGGATTATCAGGAACTGGAAAAACTACACTTTCGGCTGATCCTAACAGAAAACTAATCGGAGACGATGAACACGGATGGACGGCCGACAACGTTATTTTCAATTTTGAAGGAGGTTGCTATGCAAAAGCTATCGACTTATCAGCTGAAAAAGAGCCGGATATTTTTGGAGCCATTAAAGAAGGAGCGCTTCTTGAAAACATCTCCTATTTCGAAGGTACCAATGAGGTGAACTATGCCGATGGTTCTAAAACAGAAAATACACGCGTTAGCTACCCGATCGACCATATCAGCAATATTGCTGTTCCTTCTATTGGGAAAAACCCTAAGAATATTTTCTTCCTAACCTGCGATGCCTACGGAGTACTTCCTCCAATTTCGAAGCTTACACCAGGTCAGGCTGCATTTCACTTTATATCTGGATATACTGCGAAAGTAGCCGGAACTGAAGCTGGGATTACAGAGCCTACTACTACTTTCTCTACCTGTTTTGGGGCACCATTCATGCCATTGCACCCAACGCGCTACGCAGAAATGCTTAGCCAGAAGATGCAGGAAGCCAATGTAGATGTTTGGTTGGTTAATACTGGCTGGTCAGGTGGCCCTTACGGAGTTGGTAGCCGAATGAGCTTGAAATATACCCGTGCGCTAATTACCGCTGCATTAAATGGGGATTTGAAAGATGTAAGTTTTGAAAAACATGACATTTTTGGAGTGGCCATGCCAACCGAATGTGCAGGCGTACCTTCTGAAATCCTAAGCCCGAGAAATACATGGAAGGACAAGGAAGCATACGACCAAAAAGCGAATCATCTGGCAGCTGCTTTCAATAAAAACTTTGAGAAGTTTGCGGAAGAAGCCAACAAGGAAATACTTGAAGGTGCTCCTCAGGTTAAAGAAAACGTTTAAGGTATAGATGAAGCGAGAAGGTTACTCCGGTTCCTTCTCGCCATCTAATGACAATACATACCGGGCCATCTTTTCTGCATCTTCCTGCGAAAGATTAGGATGAGGGGTCATCATTACAGGACCCCATACTCCAGTGCTACCTTTTATAATTCTTTCAGCGATCAGCTGGATGTTCTCATTCGTAAATTCGTACTTCTTCGCAACGTCTGTATGTGCTGGGCCAACGATCTGAGTGGTTACATGATGACAGGTATTGCAATCATTCTTTTTTACAAGTGCCGCTCCCTGTCCTATTAAATCATCCGGAACAACTGTAGTTGCTGCAGGTTGATCAACCTCACCGTAATCTTCCTTGTTCTCACTTTCTTTTTTACTACCGCATGCCATTACTATAGCAGCGATACTCAAAAACATAATTATTCTTGTGGTCATAACATTTCAATATTGAATTCGAAAATTAGGTAAAAATGTTGTTTCTAAAGCATTCAATTTTGCCAAAGGTGTATCAGAAAATGTCAGGCATTTAAAAATGCAGCTCCAAATACTCCTGCACTATCACCCAGTTTCGGTTTTATCACCTTGGTATTTAGATAATCATTGAACACGTACTTCTTTAGGCAAGCCACCCCTTCGTCATAAATAGCATCAATGTTGCCCACTCCGCCCCCAATTACAATTACATTAGGGTCGAGAATATTGACTACTGTGCTCATGGCCTGACCAAAAAAACTGGTGAGACGTTGAATAGTCTTTGAAGCATTTTCATCAGTTCCTGCCAGATGTGCATCATATATTTCAGGCAGTGTCAACTTTGAATTAGTGAGTGAAAAGTAAAATCGCTCCAGTGCCGGTCCGGACAAAACAGTTTCAACACATCCCACTTTTCCACAATAACACACTCCACCTGATTCGTGTAAAAAGTTATGCCCCCATTCTCCTCCGATTCCATGAAGTCCATGGTGAAGTTTACCATTTATCACTACCCCACCCCCAACTCCGGTGCCCATAATCACACCGAAAACGACTTTAGCATCACTGAAGCTATCTTTTACTGCTCCAAGATTAGTCTCCGCCAACGCAAAGCAATTGGCGTCATTGGCCAATGTGAATTTTACAGATAACTTTTGTTCTAAATCTTGTTGAAAGGGTTGACCATTGAGGCAAGTAGAATTACAGTTCTTCATCAAATGGCTTGCCGGATCCAGGATTCCGGGAGTACCCATACCAATTTGCTGCGGGCTATAGCCCAGCTCATCGCTAAGCTTCTGAATTACTCTCCCGACTTGAGCGATAATATGATCATATCCTTTATCCCCTTCCGTAGGTAATCTAAACCGACTCAATACCTTTGGATGAGTGGACGACTCCAATACAATGCCCTCAATTTTAGTTCCTCCAAGATCAATTCCCCACAGGGGTGTATTACGTTCAGGCATTACTTAAAAAATTTCTAGCGTCTTTGATGGCTGCATTCAATTGAGCAGCATCTTTAATTTTATCTTTATTGTCCCAATTTAACAGTAATGCCAATTCATCAATAACTTCTTCTCTGTATTTTAACACACTTTCAATGTCAAAATACAATCTGCCTGTTCTTCTCATAAAAAAATCAACAGAGGAACAAGTCATCTCCTTTTCAACACAATAGCGTAGCTCCTCAATAATGAGGGCCAATCGAATATTATCCGAACTCTCATTCAGTTTCTTTAAAATCTTTTCTGTTTGCTTACCGTAATTTTCCACAAAATAAAGCGCATGCTGTGCATCCAAACCCATCTTTGTCATTTGCTTTTTCAACTGGTTCACATACCTGCGCACTCTTTTAAAATTAATAAGCTGTCCGTCTGCCAACCTGATTTTGTGGGTATAGCATTTTGACGTTTCCCTTCTTCGCGGATGATTGTCAATCACCATATCCACAATCCTTTCTGCCATTTTTCTATATCCCGTCAGCTTCCCTCCTGCAATAGAATACAGTCCGCTTGGCGCAATGAATATTTCATCCTTACGCGAAAGCTCTGTCTCAGATTTGCCCTCTTCATGAATAAGAGGACGCAAACCCGCCCAACTGGATTCAATATCTTCTACTTTCAATTTAACTTTTGGGAAGTTTTCATTCACTCCTTTAATTAGGTACTCAGCATCTTCATGGGTAATCACCACCTTGTCGATGTCCCCCTTATAATTGGTGTCCGTAGTACCCACATAAGTAGTTCTTCCTCTCGGGATGGCAAAAATCATTCTGCCATCGGCTATATCAAAATAGATAGATTGCTTGATGGGTAATTTTTCCCTTGGCAACACAATGTGCACTCCCTTGGTGAGATGAAGTCGCTTCCCATCACGCGACTTATCCATTACCCGCAGTTGATCCACCCAGGGTCCGGTGGCATTAATAACTACATGTGATTTAACCGTGAAGGTTGCATCTGTACCGTTGTCTCGAACTTCTGCGCCACAGACATTGCCTGTCTCTGAGTAATTGAGTTGAGTTACCTGGCAGTAGTTTACCACCACTGCACCATATTTGTTGGCCTTCTTGGCGACTTCAATCGTCAAGCGGGCATCATCGGTTCTGTACTCAGCGTAGAGCGCACCGCCCTTCACATCATCTTTCTTTAGTAAAGGCTCACGTCTCAATGTTTGCCTCCGCGTAAGCATCAGCCTGCGGTCTTTGCCAGTAACGCCCGCCAGCCAGTCGTACAATTTCAAACCAAAAGATGTTAGCAAACTACCAAAGCCCCGATCCTCCCGCAACGGCAACAACATCTTCTCAGGTAGTACAAGATGAGGAGCCAACTTATGGACTACCGCACGCTCACTCCCCACTTCCTTTACCAGTGCAAACTCAAATTGCTTCAGATAGCGCAATCCCCCGTGTATCAGTTTGGTAGATCGGCTGCTAGTACCTGATGCAAAGTCACCCTTTTCAACCAACGCTACTTTCATCCCTCGTGAGGCAGCATCGAGGGCTATACCCACGCCAGTTATCCCTCCACCTATTACCAACATGTCAAATTCATATCGCTTTAGCGAATCAATGAACAGATGTCGGTTTTTGCTGGAGAAGTTCATAGGCTGTTTAGCATATCACTCTTCGTCTATCCATTTCATGGATCTCTTAACGGCCTTCTGCCAACCTTTGTACAGCAAGGTTCTTTTCTTTTCATCCATGGCAGGTATAAAGGTTTTATCGATTACCCTGTCTTCGGTAATGGTTTCCTTTTTCCACAAACCTACCTGGATACCTGCAAGGTAAGCTGCCCCCATAGCTGTTGATTCTATTACCTCCGGGCGTTCCACTTCCGTATTCAATATGTCAGCTTGAAATTGCATCAGGATATTATTGGCACAGGCTCCGCCATCTACCTTCAGGCTTTTCAACTTTACGCCTGCATCCTCTTCCATCGCATCCAATATGTCTTTGGTTTGATAAGCCAGGGATTCTAATGTGGCTTTTATGATATGGTCTTTACCTGTGTCGCGTGTCAACCCAAAGATGGCACCACGGGCATACATGTCCCAGTAAGGTGCTCCTAATCCGGCAAAGGCCGGCACCACATATACTTCATTTGATCCCAATGCTTTAGCGGCAAAGTATTCCGAGTCTTTCGATTGATCGATAATATGCATGCTGTCACGCAACCACTGCACGGCAGCACCTGCAATAAACACACTTCCCTCCAGCGCATACACTACTTTTCCATCCAGTCCCCAGGCAATGGTAGTAATCAATCCATTTTTAGAATGTTGAATCTTATCTCCCGTGTTCATCAGCATAAAACACCCTGTTCCATAGGTATTCTTGGCCATGCCGGGTGCAAAGCATGCCTGACCAAACAAAGCCGCTTGCTGATCTCCTGCTACTCCTGCAATGGGAATAGCAACTCCGTCCATCTCATAGGTTCCAAAGTCTGAGGAAGAGGCATTTACCTTGGGCAACATACTTTCCGGCACCTCCAGCTCTTCCAATAGTTTTTTATCCCATTCTAACTTGCGAATGTTGTACAACAAAGTTCTTGAAGCATTGCTATAGTCGGTTACGTGGGACTTCCCTTCTGTCATGTTCCATATCAACCAGGTATCTATCGTGCCAAATAGCAACTCTCCTTTCTTGGCTCTTTCTTTTGCCCCTTCTACATTATTTAGTATCCAATTGATTTTCGTGCCAGAGAAATAGGAATCGATCACTAAGCCAGTATTCTCCCTCACATAATCTTCCAGTCCTTTGGCTTTAAGCTTTTCACACAGGGCCGCTGTTCTTTTGTCTTGCCATACAATGGCGTTGTAGATGGGCTCTCCAGTCTTCTTATCCCAAACTACTGTGGTTTCTCTTTGATTGGTAATACCGATTGCTGCAACTGATTGAGGGTTTATCTTATTCTCACTAAGTACCTTTTGCAACATTCCCAACTGAGTGGATAGTATTTCCGCTGGATCGTGCTCCACCCAACCCGGTTTGGGGAAAATCTGAGTAAACTCCTGTTGTGCAATGGCTTGAATAGTGCCCTTCTCATTCAGCAGCACAGCGCGTGAACTAGTAGTACCCTGATCTAATGCAATAATGTATTTACTCATCCTTTATTCTTTTAACCAACCAATAATTGATACAACAAAGCTCCTGCAATCGCTCCGGTCAAAGGACCGACTACCGGAATCCAGCTATAGGACCAATCCGAAGAACCTTTGCCTGCAACAGGTAAAATGAAATGCGCTAACCGCGGCCCAAGGTCTCTGGCAGGATTAATGGCAAAGCCTGTAGTGCCTCCCAAACCAAAGCCGATCACGGTAATTAAAGCTCCTACAACTAAAGGATTTAATCCCTCCGCAAAACTATTGGCACCAATAAAAAGTAATCCCATAATCAATACCAAAGTGCCTATAAACTCACTGATAAAGTTGTGAACGGGAGATCTAATAGCCGGCCCTGTACAGAATACAGCCAGCTTTGCACTTTTATCCTCGGTGACCTTCCAGTGGGGCAAATAATGCAACCACACCAAAGTAGCCCCAGCGAAGCCCCCCAGAAGCTGAGCAAGACAATAGGCTGGGACATCAGACCAGGGAAAGCTTCCGTTAAAGGCCAATGCCAGGGTCACTGCCGGGTTGATGTGAGCGCCACTGTAACCACCTACTGCATAAATGGCAAAAGTAACGGCCAGGCCCCAGGCAATGACAATGACAACCCACCCTGCATTCTCCGATTTGGATTGCTTTAACAATACTCCAGCCACCACACCATCACCAAAAACAATCAAAATCATGGTACCTATGAACTCTGCCAAATAAGGAGACATACTCGTTGAATTTTAATTACCCCTCAAAATATCAATTCCTTAGCTAAATTCAACCTGTATCCATCGTATACCACTTCACTTTTGTCTTTTTTTGCGTTTGTTAATCCTTAAGGTTGCGCAATCCTTGTAACTATTCATTACTTTTAACCTTATGAAATTAGCTTTTTTCTTATTAGCCTATTTCGTTGTGGTGTCAGGTGCGGGGCAGGATTACACTACTTTCCAAAAGCGGCTATCTTCACTTTACGAACTGTCCACCGTTACAGATTCATCAGAAAGAGCCACCCAGTTCAAGGTGATTTTTAAACGATTGATTGCAGAAGAACAAATACCCTTACGGGAGAAAGACTCTGTAGCCTTTTTCTACTTCGGCAAAGCACAAGAGGTAAAATGGATGGGTGACTTCAACGGCTGGGGATACAAAGCGGATTTCAACAACAAGGGAACACAAATTAAAGGTACTGACATCTGGGTATTAAAAGCTTCCTTCCCTACCGATGCCCGATTGGATTACAAAATTGTAGTTGATAATAAGAACTGGTTACTTGACGTCAATAATCCCCATCAGCAATGGTCGGGTGTGGGAGGTGGCAGTCCCAACTCGGAACTAAGAATGCCGGATTACAAAGAAGATCCTGTTCATACCCAAAGAGACAATGTATCTAAAGGAAAAGTAATTCAGGATATCCTATACTCCAGTAATCTCCTCTCCTATCAAATCACTTACAGTGTATACTTGCCACCTGCGCCACGTAAAGGAAAATACCCTGTGGTATATATTACTGATGGCTACGAATACTTGCACCCTCAGATGGGCAACCTGCCTACTGTTCTGGACAACCTCATTGCAGATCATAAAATAGTACCCATTGTAGCCGTGTTTATCGACCACCGTGAACCGGCCAACAGAACCAACAACAGAAGAATGACAGAACTGGTGATGAACCCACAATATCTCCAATTCTTTGTTGATGAATTCATTCCATACATTGAAGACAACTACCCGGTAATGACAAGTGCCGAGAACAGAGCCATACTCGGTTCATCTGTAGGTGGACTCAACGCCACCTACTTTGCATTTTCCAGACCCGATGTGTTCAGCAATGTGGGTATACAGTCGCCCTCCTTCATGACACGCCCACAGATCTATTCTTTGTGCGACAACCCCGCTGGCAGCAAGATCAAACTCTCCATGACATCCGGTCTTATCAACGATACCAGTGATAGTGGAAGGAAAATGATCAGCATTTTAGAAAACAATGCCTGTACCTACCAGTACCGGGAAGTCAATGAGGGACACTCCTGGGGCAACTGGAAAAACCTGGAGGATGACATCCTGATGGACTTCTTTGCTCCAAAGCAATGAATTAAGGCACTGAATTTGTTTATTTGCTTGTAAAACAGCTCTGTTGATGAAATTTAGGCTTTATTCTATAGTACTCCTCTCCCTCATGTTTCTCGATTCCTGCTCTTCCGGCAAGGCAGCATACAAGCATGGGGACTATTACGAAGCAGTTTTATCCGCTGTGCAACGGTTGAGGGGTAAACCAGATCATAAAAAGTCAAGAGAAGTACTGAAGCTCAGCTATCAGCTGGCGGTAGATTATTTGGAAACGGATGCCAAAAATCAGATTGCTGCGAATGCCAACTTTAAATACAAAACTGCTGCGGAGAATTATGAGAAGATCAACCACCTGTATGAAGAAATACGTACCAGCCCCGGAGCGTTGCGCGTAATTCCCAAACCGGTAACCAAGTTTGATGAACTCACTGAAGTAAAAGCAAAAGCTGCTGAGGAAACCTATGAAGCCGGTATACAGGCATTGTTGAAAAATACCAGAGAAGATGCCAAGCGGGCCTACTATCTGTTCAATGAAGCCAACACCTTCTCTCCTGGATACCGGGAGGCCATTGAAATGATTGAACAAGCCAGGTTCAACGCCACCCTCAAGGTGGTGGTACAGCCTTCCTTGATCAGTTACCGCGATTGGAACTTTGAACCGATCGTCTTTGGATACAATTCCAATATGTTCGTAAAGTTCTACACCCCTCAGCAGGCGGAAGAGTTAAACCTGGAGAAGGTAGATCATTTTGTCAAGGTAATTGTAAATGGATATCAGGAAGGACGCGCTGTGGTGACCAAGAAAACAGAGTCATTCTCAGACAGTGTAAAAACCGGAGAGAAAACGGTGAAGGGAGTAAAGACACCTATCTACACTAAGGTTACTGCTACGCTTACCACCTACACCAAAAAGATTACCGGAAGGGGCTCCATCAACCTTACCATTACCGATGCTGGCAACCGTGCAGAAATAAAGAATGAAGATATCGTAGCGGATGATACCTGGTCGGCCTCGTGGGGCACTTACTCTGGTGACGCCAGGGCCTTATCGGAAAGTGACCAGAGACTTTGTCAGCGGAAAGAATCCTACCCGGAGCGCTACTACATTGAGAACAGGGTGCGCAAAGAGCTGGATAATAGATTAAGCAACGAGTTGAAGTACTTTTATAGCAAGTACTAAATTGTTGTCAGCACGACAAAGCGCCTTACCACAAAACCTTATCCATGCGAAAATTGTATAGTAAGGTGTACAATGGATTTTAATCGATCATGACGACTACCACTGACAATAACAAGGCAATGATCACCTTCGGGGCCGGATGTTTCTGGTGCACCGAAGCCGTTTTTCTGGGGGTAAATGGTGTAGAAAAAGTAGTATCCGGATATTCAGGAGGCAAAATAAAGAACCCCGCCTATAGGGAAATCTGCACGGGCACCACAGGCCATGCCGAAGTAACACAAATTACATACGACCCTTCCATTGTTTCCTACGAAACGTTACTGGAAGTATTCTGGAACACGCACGACCCTACTACGCTCAACCAGCAGGGTGCAGATGTAGGTACACAATATCGTTCTGTTATCTTTTATAATAATGAAGAGGAAAGAAAAATAGCAGAAGCCTATAAAAACCAACTGGAGGAGTCTGGTGTTTTTAAGAACAAGATTGTTACGGAAATAAGTCCACTGGTTAATTTTTACCCGGCAGAAGAAGACCACCAAAACTATTATGCCCTTAATCCCAATCAGGGGTATTGCCAGTTTGTGGTAAGACCCAAAGTAGAGAAATTTCGCAAACAGTTTAGTGCCCTGTTAAAAGGCTAGGTAACCGCTCCCCAAAATTTTTAATTATTATTTAAAAATTTGTAACCAAAACCCGAATGTCCCGTTTTTATACCCAAGAGCAGAGCAATTCTTCTCATAGGTTTAGGTTTAGGTATGAAAGACCCCTTATCACAGAGGGGTCTTTTACTTTTTAGGGGTTCCATTCCTCTTCACTTCACAGCTGCACTATACCCAGCTATGTCTTCTTCAGTTCAACCACAATAGCGTTGAAAACGGAGATAAGACTCTCCCCACACCACAACTTACTTATCGTTATCTTTGGTGGATTCTTTTTAGTCATCGAATGAGTTTAACGATAGAAAACATATTGCTTATTGGATCCCTCCTGCTTTTTGTAAGCATTGTGGCTGGTAAGACCTCCTATAAATTCGGAGTACCTACTCTTATCCTGTTCCTGGCCATTGGCATGCTGGCTGGTTCCGATGGCATTGGAGGTATTCTATTTGACGATCCCAAGCTGGCACAGTTCATCGGTATCATCTCCCTCAACTTTATCCTCTTCTCCGGTGGACTGGATACCAACTGGATGGCCGTAAAACCGATCCTTTGGAAAGGAATATCACTCTCTACATTGGGCGTACTGCTTACGGCATTGTCGCTGGGCACGTTCGTATGGGTTATCACTGACTTCACCATCTATGAAAGCATGCTGTTGGGCTCCATTGTTTCTTCAACAGATGCTGCAGCCGTCTTCTCTATACTGCGTTCTAAGAGTCTTGCACTCAAGAACAACCTCCGTCCTACACTTGAGCTGGAAAGTGGTAGTAACGACCCCATGGCCTATGTGCTTACCATTGCATTCCTTTCATTGGTTGTTAATCAAGACAAAAGTGTGTTGTCCATTATCCCTTTGTTCCTGCAGCAAATGATATTGGGTGGACTGGCTGGTTTCCTTTTTGGCAAACTCAGTAAAATCATCATCAACAGAATACACCTCGACTTTGAAGGACTGTATCCCGTATTGGTGATCGCATTGATGTTCATCACTTTTTCTGCTACCGACTTTTTGGGTGGCAATGGTTTTTTGGCCATCTACATCTGTGCCGTGTACCTGGGCAATCAGGACCTGATCCACAAGAAAACCATCATGAAGATGTTTGATGGATTGGCCTGGCTGATGCAGATTGTTCTCTTCCTTACCCTGGGGCTGCTGGTCTTCCCTACACAGGTGTTTCCTGTTATTGGCATAGGACTACTTATATCCCTGTTTTTAATTCTGGTAGCCAGACCCGTGAGCGTTTTTCTGAGCCTATTGCCTTTTAAAATGCGATTGAAAAGCAGGGCTTATATATCATGGGCAGGACTCCGGGGTGCCGTACCTATTGTGTTTGCCACTTATCCCCTGCTGGCAGGCATTGAGCAGGCGGGTATGATTTTCAATATTGTATTCTTTATATCGGTCACCTCCGTATTGATACAGGGCACCACCCTTTCCATCTTTTCCAAATGGCTGAAGGTAGCCTTACCGCAAAAGGTGAAGCCCCTTGCCCCCACAGATGCATTTCTTACAGAGCATCCGAGAACCATCATGGAGGAAATTAAAATACAAAACGATAGTTATGCCGTTAACAAAAAGATCGTAGACCTCACCTTCCCCAAGACGGCCATCATCGCCATGATCAAAAGAGACGAAAAGTACCTTACTGCCAATGGCGCCACTGTGATTGAAGCCTTCGATACCCTGATCGTGCTGGCAGATACCCCGAAAGGGGTTGATCAGGTATATGAGGCCCTGCAGATGGAGAAGGAACCGACAGAATCTGATTAAAGCACTCCCAGGAATAGCGTTGTAGTTCACAGGTAGAGCACTGACCCAATGTACAAGTGCCTGAACACCTTCAGGGATCAGCTTGATTATAATACACCGGGCGGTGGATAACGCAGTGTTTGAAGTAACCAAAGCAGCTCAAGCGATGGTAGGCGCAGAGAGCGCACTGACCCAATGCACCTTTGGAGTGGACGTAACAGAGAGCGGCCGTCTACCAACAGCGATGGGGACGAGCCACACAGAAATAGGAACCTACCTGACAGCCATCAGAGCGCATATGATCAGTATCGTAGTGAATGCCCGTGCTTCAGGCACTGCTCCTTTGCGTTCTTAGCAATTGAAAAATATTTTTAAATATTTTAATAAAAAGGACAACTTTCCTAGTAGGCTTTTCCGTATATAATAACATGTATCAACATTTAACAATTTATGTTATGTCCTTCGTTAAAAACTTGCAATCCTTTGGGAAGCTCAAAGGCATCTGCACCGGGTTAGGAGGAGCTTATAACCCCGGACAACAACACCTCCAGGTGAAAGCGTTGACCACCATTCAGTTCAACGCCCAACAATTGATGGACAAAGTCACTGCTGCGAAAACAGTCTATGACAATGCAACCAATCAGCGCGAGCTTACCTTTAAGGAGCTGCGTAGCTTAGGATCACGGGTCTGCTACATGCTTCGTTCGTGTGGTGCACACCCGCTGACGCTGGCCGATGCTTATGTGCACAACCGTAACCTGCACGGATGGAGACGCTATGCTGCGCCCGTGGCAACGACAGAGGTGCTCAATGAGGAAACACCCAAGCGCAGACGCACAGCCGGTACCGACTACGCCAGCATGGCCTATCACTTCGCAAGGCTGGTAGAAACAGCAACAGCAGAACCAGGGTACCTGACCACCGAGCCAACATTGAGCAAAGAGGGTCTGGCTGCCAAGGTGCAAGAGCTGCACGCCATGAACGAAACCGTGCTGGATGCCACACTGAAGCTGACCCAGGTAAAACAGCAACGTCATGCCCTGTTTTATGAAGGGTCAAACAGTCTGGTGGCCACTGCCCGTAATGTACGACACTACATCAGAGCCGTGTTCGGATTCAGAAGTGCACCACACGAAGAGATGGTAAAAGTAAGATTAACCAAACCCACAACGTGATGAAATCCATCGTAAACTAAAACCCTTTCAGGATATCTTGAAGGGGTTTTTTCGTTTATAAAAGAGTTCGTTATTACCTGCCTGTGGCAGACAGGCGAGCTGAAGCCTAGGCACGTGTAATGGAGCTAAGTAATCCCTTTCCAATAAAGTAAATTGTAACCTTAACTTAATTATATTCGTCCATCGCACTATTCATTAAAAAGAATCCAAATGTTTATAGGTCACTATGCCCTGGGGTTGGCATCGAGAAAAATTAGTAACCTCCCCTCCCTCGCTCTTCTATTCATTGCCGTTCAATTGCTCGATCTGATCTGGCCCATACTGGTTTTACTGGGAATAGAAACTTTTCATGTTGACATTGGAAATACAGCACTAACACCACTCAGTTTTGATTATTATCCCTACTCACACAGTCTCCTTATGGCGCTGGTGTGGGGCCTTTTGTTAGGGTTGATTTACTTTGCATTCACGAAGAACAAGCAAGGTTCCTTGCTGCTAGGTGTTTTGGTATTAAGTCACTGGGTATTGGACTTTATTACTCACCGCCCCGACTTACCGCTTACTCCTTTTAGTGAAGTAAAAGTTGGACTTGGACTATGGAACCATTCTGTATGGGCCATCATCATAGAAATGGGATTGTTTGCACTGGGAACCGTTTTTTATTATCGATCGGAGCAACCTCAGAAAAAGGTAGCCTTTTGGTTATTGATAGGATTCTTTGTCGTCATCCATGTGATGAACATCTTTGGACCTCCACCCCCCAGTGTGCAAGCTGTGGCCTGGTCGGCCAACCTGATGTGGCTCTTTGTCATCTGGGCCTGGTGGATAGAGAAGAAGTAGGAAGGAACTAAGTGCACTTCAAAGATTGTTTTTTTGTATCTTTAAGTATGATTACAAAGGAAAAATTAATCCATGCCATAAATAGATTACCTGAAGGGTTTTCTATTGATGACGTTCTGGATGAACTTTTATTGATTCAAAAAATCGATAAAGGTCTTGAGCAATCCAAGAGCGACAATGTCATTTCAGATGCTGATTTAGACAAAGAATTGCCTGAATGGTTAAACTGAATTGGACACCTCAGTCTAAAGGTGATTTAGTTGCAATCGCTGAGTTCATTGCTCAGGATTCCAAAAAATATGCAAGACTTCAAATACACCGTATTAGAGCAAGAGCCAGGCAGATAACTTTACACCCACACTCTGGACGTATTGTTCCTGAAATGGAAGATCCTTCAATCAGGGAATTAATTTTAGGGAACTATAGGATAATTTATTACATATCTTCGCCTGAACGCGTAGACATTCTAACGGTACATCATTCATCGAAAATCCTTAAGTTGTAATGAGTACCCTTCAGAGGGAATGCTTTACCTCAACTGCCCTGAACCATTCTTCTCCTCATTTGTTATTATTGCAATGATTAAACTGTCGGAAGCGGGACAAAAGCCACTCTTTTGGCGGTTTGTAACATCCAAAGCCATGGGCAAATGCGTATATCATTACGAAGAACAAAATTAACTACATGATGAGAAAGACCAATTATATCTACCTCCTACTCATGACGCTGGCCTTGAGCGCCTGCGCACAGAACAAAGAACAAAAACACGAGAACGATTTCCCTATGAAAAAGACCGAACAAGAATGGAAAGCAGAATTAACCGCTGAACAATATAACATCTTAAGAGAAAAAGGAACAGAGCGGGCATTCACTGGCGCCTTGTGGGATAACCACGAGAAAGGCAAGTACTACTGTGCTGCCTGCCATCAGGAATTATTTGATTCAGAAACCAAGTTTGAATCCGGTTCAGGATGGCCCAGCTTCTACCAACCCGTAAAAGAAGAAGCGGTAGTAGTAGGCAAGGATACCAGCTATGGCATGGTACGCGATGAAGTGGTCTGCAGCAATTGTGGCGGGCACTTAGGCCATGTATTCCCAGATGGTCCGAAGCCAACAGGCCTAAGGTATTGCATGAATTCTGCGTCTATGGAGTTCAAAAAAGTGGACAAGTAAGGTAAGTTGCTAAAAATAAGTAGAGGTCGTTGAGAATATTCAACGGCCTTTTTTATTACCTTTTCTGTAAATACCAATGCCATGTGCAGACTAATGGCCTACAAAGGCACACCCATCATTGCGGATAAGTTGTTGTATCAGCCTAAGAATTCCCTCATCCGACAAAGTACCAACGCCAAAGAAATAGAAGAACCACTCAACGGAGATGGTTTCGGTATCGGGTGGTACGTACCAGAAGTCAACAATGAACCGGTCAACTTTGTGTCCGTGCACCCTGCATGGAACAGCCGCAACCTGCGCAACCTTGCTCCCAAGATCAGAACAAATTGTATGGTGGCTCATGTTCGTGCGGCCAGCGTAGGTGAAGTATCAGAATCCAACTGCCACCCCTTTCAGCACAAGCAGTTACTGATGGCACACAATGGTGGTCTGGAAAACTTTTCACTCATCAAAAGAAAGTTGAGAGAACCCCTGAGTGACGAACTCTACAACTGGATAAAAGGGCAGACTGATTCGGAACACCTCTTTGCGTTTATGTTGAACTACCTGTATGCCCACCATAAAGTAATCAATGGAGATGCCGTTGCGGATGCTTTCAACTATACCTACGACAGAGTAAAGGTGTTGATGAAACAAGTAGGTATCGACCAACCCGCCTACCTGAACATGGCGGTGACCAATGGAGAGTTCATTGTGGCCACCCGGTATGTTTCAGATGCATCGATGGAGCCGCTTACCCTTTATCACTCAGAAGGCAGCCGCTATGTGGTAGAGGATGGTATTACACGACTGGAGGCGCCTAAGGACGATGACAATGCCGTACTGGTAGTATCTGAAAAGCTAACGGAAGGCAAGCAGTGGACGATGATCCCCAAGAATCATTTGGTGATCGTAGAGCCTAGCCTGAATGTGAGGATACAACCTATTTCAGCTTAAATTTTAGTAGTTTCGGGGCAAAATTTAGCCTGTGAAATACGATGTGGTAGTTATTGGAGGTGGAATTGTAGGCCTGGCCACAGCACTCCAATTACAAAACTCAAATCCGGATATCAAACTACTGCTCCTTGAAAAGGAGAATGCACTCGCGCTTCATCAAACGGGTAATAACAGTGGCGTGATTCACTCCGGTATTTATTACAAACCCGGAAGCCTGAAGGCTACCAATTGTATACGTGGCTATCATCAGTTGATCGAGTTTTGTCAACTCAATGCTATTCCCTTTGAGTTGTGTGGGAAGATTATTGTTGCTACCAGTAAGGAAGAAATCCTATTGTTAGATAATTTATTTGAGCGAGGTAAACAGAATGGGCTCACCGGTTTAAAAAAGATCAACAAAGAAGAACTGAAAGAATATGAACCCCATGTCAATGGCATTGAAGGGGTGGTAGTACCTCAGACGGGTATTGTAGATTACAAACTGGTAGCCAAAAAGTATGGAGAACTGATTCAAACCAAAGGCGGAGAAATACGACTAGGTGAAAGGGTAATTGAAATTCAGGAAAACGAAAATGTAAGTGTGGTCGTTTCACAAAAGGAAAGTTATACGACCAAGCTGGTCATCAACTGCTGTGGTCTCTATTCCGATAAGGTAGCCAGGCTTACCGCTCCAGACCTTGACCTGAAGATCATTCCATTCAGAGGTGAGTATTTCAAACTGAAGAAAGAGAAGGAGTACCTGGTGAAGAATCTGATCTATCCTGTCCCCGATCCCAGCTTTCCCTTTCTGGGTGTGCACTTTACCCGTATGATGGGAGGCGGAATTGAAGCGGGGCCTAACGCGGTGCTGGCTTTCAGGCGTGAGGGGTATAAGAAGAGTCAGATTAACCTTGGAGAGTTGGCCGAGTCATTGGCATGGCCTGGATTTCAAAAGGTAGCTTTCAAATACTGGAAAACGGGAATGGGAGAAATGTACCGTTCCTTTTCCAAAGCTGCATTTGTAAAAGCATTACAAAAACTAATACCTGAAATACAAAAAGACGACCTTGTAGATGGAGGTGCTGGTGTGCGCGCACAGGCATGCGACAGAAAGGGAGGACTGGTAGATGATTTTATGATTGTTGAAAAGAAGCACGTCATCAACGTATGCAATGCGCCTTCACCTGCGGCCACTTCTTCATTGGCCATAGGAGAAACCATTGCACAACTGGCAGCCAAAAGGTTTTAGTTGCTCTTTATAGCAGTAACTTCAATTTCCAACAGGTGTTCCGGATCGATGAGTTTGCTGATCTCCACCATAGAAGTTACCGGCTTTATGGTATGGAAAAATTCGCCATGCGCCTTCCCTATTTCTTCCCACTTGCTGATGTCCGTCACGAACATTCTGGTACGTACAACATCCTTCATTTCAAATCCGGCATTGGCCAATACTTTTTCAATCTTTTGAAGAATAAACTGAGCCTGCAGGTAATGATCTCCCCTGCCTATCAGTGTACCATTCTCATCTACGGCCACTGTACCGGAGATTTCAATTTGGTTACCAATTTGTACCGCACGACTATAGCCAACAATATCTTCCCATTTGGCACCTGAAGCGTAATTAATTCGTTTATTCATTTGAAATAGTAATTTACCAGTTAGACAAGTATCGTAAATTGGGAAGAATTAGCCATGAGCAGTGTCAACGATTTTAATAAAAAAGAACTGGAGCGATACAGTCGCCATTTTGTGTTACCCCAATTTGGTATAGAGGGGCAACAGAAGTTGAAAGCTGCATCCGTTGTTGTAATCGGTGCTGGTGGGTTAGGTTGCCCTGTGTTACAATACCTGGCTGCAGCCGGAATAGGCACCCTTGGTATTTTAGATTTTGATACAGTGGGTGAATCCAACCTACAGCGGCAGGTGTTGTATGGCACGGAAGACATTGGTAAACCTAAGGCAGAACGGGCTGCCGCAAAACTGAAAGCACTTAATCCACACATAAGTATTCACGTGATCAATAGTAAAATTGATTCGACCAATGCACTGGAATCGCTTAAACCTTTTGATATTATTGTTGACTGTACCGACAACTTTCCTACCCGGTACTTACTGAATGATGCTGCTGTGTTACTGGATAAGCCGTTGGTGTATGGATCCATCTTCCGGTACGAAGGTCAGGTGGCGGTATTCAATCTCAACCAAAGTGCCAACTATCGCGATCTCTACCCCGCTCCTCCTTCACCAGGTTCAGTACCCAATTGTGAAGAAGGTGGTGTGCTTGGTGTATTGCCCGGTATTATTGGTTGCCTGCAGGCCAATGAGGTATTGAAAATAATTGCTGGAATTGGAGAACCCCTTACCAACAAGGTATTGCTGATGGATACGCTCAGTATGGATACCAATGTGGTTAAATTTCCAAACCGGAATGAACGGAATTCAATAAAAAAACTAATAGATTACGACTCGTTTTGTGGAATCAATAAGGGAACAATGGATATAAAGGAAGTAACGGTTATTGAATTGAAAGCATTAAAGGACAATGGCGAAGATTTTCAATTGATTGACGTACGGGAAGAATACGAGCGAGACATCTGCAATATTGACGGGGAGCATATTCCCTTAGGTGAAGTAGCACAAAGTATTGACAAGATTAGTCGTGATAAAAAGGTAGTCATTCACTGCCGAAGTGGAGCGAGAAGTGGCAATGCCATAAAATGGCTGGAGAAAAACCACGACTTTGATAACCTTTACAATTTGAAAGGTGGAATTCTAGCATGGGCCGATGAGATTGATACATCGCTGACAAAGTATTGATACTGAGAAGACTCCTCGCTTACACTCTGAGTGACGGCTGCTTCGCAACAACAACGAAGTGCTACTCCTTTTCTATCGCCTGAAGCACATCCGCTATAATATCATCGATATCTTCAAGTCCGACAGATATGCGAATTAGCCCTGGCGAAATGCCTACTGCTGCCCTCTCGGCATCAGTAAGTTTAGAGTGTGTGGTAGAAGCAGGATGCGTAGCAATGGTACGCGTGTCCCCCAGGTTGGCGGTATGACTGATCATTTTTATCGCATTGAGAAACTTCCTTCCGCTTTCGATGCCTCCACTCAATTCAAAAGTAACCAGCGCCCCACCTAATCGCATTTGCTTTTTGGCCAGCGCTTGCTGAGGATGTGATGCAAGAAACGGATACTTTACCTTTCCAATTTTAGGATGTCCTTCCAAACGAGTAGCGAGTGTTGCGGCATTCTGACAATGCCTCTCCATCCTCACTGCTAATGTTTCCAAACTTTTAGAAAGCAACCACGCATTGAATGGTGACAAAGCGGGTCCAGTATGTCTGGCAAAGAAGCGTACTTCTTTAATTAATTCTTTGGTGCCTAACACTGCACCACCAATTACTCTACCTTGCCCATCGATAAATTTAGTAGCTGAGTGCGTAACGAGATGGGCTCCCCACTTGGCTGGGTTTTGCAAATACGGTGTTGCAAAGCAGTTGTCAACATTGAGGATGAGGTTGTGTTTCTTTGCCAGCGCACCCAACCATTCCAAATCAATAAGATCCAATGCAGGGTTGGATGGAGTCTCCACAAAAATCATTTTTGTAGCAGGAGTAATCATGGCTTCCCATGTTTCTGGTTTGTCGATATCCGCATAGGAATGAGAAATATTAAACCTGGGGAACAGATTGTTCAATATCTGATGGGTTGATCCAAATACGGAACGAGAAGCAAGCACATGATCTCCGGATTTCAGCAATGCTGCCATACTGCAATACATGGCCGCCATTCCGGATGCAGTAGCAATACCATCTTCCGTACCTTCCAGCGCACAAAGCTTTTCGATGAACTCATTCCCGTTTGGGTTGGAATAACGTGTATAGATATTGCCTTGCACCTCATCGGCAAACAAAGCGCGGGCATGTTCGGCATCATCAAAAACAAAACTGCTGGTAAGGTATATGGGTGCTGCGTGTTCCCCGAATTCAGATCGCTTTGACTGAATCCGAATGGCTTTGGTCTCAAAATTATCGTTCTCTTCTTTTTTCATTAATTACTTATTTCACAACTGTAAGATATTCTGGCACGCTTGTCCATCATGGCAGCTACAGAGCAATACTTCTCCATGGACAATGCCACTGCCTTATCTGCCTTGTCTTTATCTATTTGACCTGTAAGAACAAAACGCACATGCATTTGAACAAATACAGAAGGAACGGAATCAATAGCACGTGTTCCCTCCACAATTGTTTTGACCCCCTTCACCTCTTGTTTTTGTTTCTTTAGAATACTAATCACATCGATGCTGCTGCAACCCCCTAATGCAGAGAGTAGCATTTGCATAGGACGCATCCCCTTTCCTGTACCACCAATAGAAGGAGCCGCATCGATTTCTACCGTATTGCCCTCCTCATTAGAAGCTACCATATGATAGTCTCCATCTACGCTGTTGATTTCAACTCTGGTCACTTGGGTTCTTTTTTCCATATTAAACTTCCAATGATTAATGCAAGGATACTTGCCATTGTTGCTGGTACCAGCTCTGGTATTTCCAAAGGGTAAACCCATTTGAAAAATAACCAGGTAGAAAGACCTATTACCATAGCCAATACAGCACCTGCGCTGCTGGTTCTTTTCCAGTACATGCCAAAGGTAAGTGGAGCAAAGAGGGAGACCAAACTAAGTATGGAGGACTCTGCCACCAATTCATAAATGTTTTCACGCAGACAGGCCATCACCGTTGCAATACTCGCAAAAAACAGAATCGAAATTCTGGTAATATTAAGCAGCTGCTTGTCCGACAATGTATTGTTCATCAAAGGCTTGACGAGATTCTCAGAAAATATAGCAGCAGGGGCTAACATAGCAGAACTTGTTGTACTCATGATAGCCGACAACAGAGAACCAAAAAACAATATCTGTATAGGCATGGAGGTGTGCATTAACACCATGTTGGGCAAAGCCAGTTGTGCATCTCCCTCCAACTGACCGCCATAGAGGTATTTGGTACATAAACTAATAAACAGAGGTAGCATGGCAATGGTGAGGTATAAGCCCGCTGCGATAAAGCACGACCGAACCGCAATCTTCACAGAACCTGAAGACATGACCCGTTGGAAAACATCCTGAGATGGGATAGAACCCAGGCCCAGCACTGACCAGGCTGCGATGTAGGTGGTTATTTCTTTAGCATCCCACGAAGGCACAAACTTGTAGTTGCGCGGATGCACTTCGCTTAAGACTTTGGTTACCCCACCGGCTTTCTCTGAGAGTACATAAGCCAGAACCAGCAATCCGCTGACAATGATGATACTTTGAATAAAATCGGTGATGGAAATAGCCCACATTCCTCCAATGAAAGTATAGAACGTGACTATAATAGCACTTATCACCACTCCCTGCCATACTTCGATGCCTGCTACAACGTTAAGAATCAAACCCATTGCCACCAACTGCGCGGCAATATAACCCACATAAGGTGGAGCAAGAAAAGCACTCGCTACCAGCTCCGTTCTTCTGCCGTAACGGTATTTGAAGAAATCTCCAAGGGTAAGGAGGTTCATGTTGTACAACTTCCTGGCAAAGAATAGTCCGAACAAAACGAGGCAAAGCGCTGCTCCAAAGGGATCTTCTATAACAGCATACAACCCACCCTCCAGAAACTCTGCGGAAGCTCCGAACACTGTTTCGGATCCAAACCAGGTAGCGAACAACGCTGCAGCGCTAAGCATGATGGGAAGGCTTCTGCCTGCCAGCATAAAGTCTCCGGAAGTTTTAACCTTACGTGAAGCCCAGTACCCAATGGCTACGGTAATCAACAAGTAAGCAACGATGGAAAGCAGTAACAACTTCTGGTTTGACAGGTTTTAAACACTTAAAAGTATTAAACCCGTCAGTATTATCTATGGGTAGTGACGAAAAGGAAAAAGATATTCTACCTGTTACGCGACAGTTGAAAATTCCTTGAAATATTAAATCCAAAATGGATGTCACCATCAAAAAAGTCACCCTGGGTTTCGCTAACCACAGCACGTGTAAAAAGGCCAAGGCTATTGGTAAAGATCAATTGAAACACATGACCTCCTGTTTCTATATCAACTCCCAGCCCCACTGCATCATGCCGGGTAGTGTTGGCATGTGCATTAACCCTGTAAAAGTATTCTCCCGTAATAGACAGGCTGCGCGTTAATCTATGTCTTCCTCCTACTCCCAATGCCACATCATCGTTGTTCTCAAACATTTGGTTGACTGTGTTGCGATGCACCCACACCGGAGTTATTTGCATAGAGAAGTTAGGACTGAACTTTTTCGCGGCTAGCAATTCCAGGGAGTAAGCAATCCTTTCATTCATGGTTATCTGTGGATTAAACCTGGCCTGGGGTGAGGTTTTGATATACCATGAACCAACAGCCGTTACAGTAAAGGGAATATTTTTGGCTCCTAAACTTTGTCGCAATACTTTATATCGCACAAAACCGTCAAATGTTTTATCCGTAGAGCTTCTACCTAACCCCACACCCAGTCGATCTGTAATACCATATTCAAGGCCTAGTCTTACAAAGGCATCATCAAGACCCCAAAAATTATAAGACCCGGAATTAATTCTGCCAAAGCGATGAGAGAATATAAACTCCAACTCACCTTTGCCTTTCGTTTCAACGGAATGGCCATTGATAATTCGGGTACCATTAAAGGTTTGAATGGTGTAGTTAATGTCTTCCTTCTGGCTTTCTTCCAGTGCCTGCATTAAATCGTCCTGCGCTTGAACTTGAACACAAACCCAACACATCATTGTTATTAAAAAAATGCGACTCATATTCATAAGGGGCCATAAGTAAATTCAATCTTGACCTCTACCCGTTCTGCTATATTTTGCCATAGCAATCTGGGTATTTTTATTTTATAATCTTCCAATTCAATCATGAAGGAGGAAGACATCATTATTTTACCATTCACTAATTTTAGTAAACCATCTGCTTCTATTTCTTTCGTTTGACCGTGAATAGAAAGCTGGCCTATCGCCTGCACCTCTGGTTCTCCGCGTAAAGCCTTTTCAATTCCAATTATTTTACCTTTAAACGAAGCGGTCGGAAACTTATGGGTTTCCATATACTTCTCATTAAAGTGCTGCTGCATGAGTGATTTCTCAAAAGTGAAGCCGCCTATGGGTACCAAAAAGGCAATCTCACCTGTTTCTGTGTTGAATAAACTTGTTGATTTGGAATTGGTTGCTGCTATGTTTTCAATTGCAGCTTCTGAAAAGAAAGTAATAACGGACTCTTCGCTTTTATACTTTTGTGCATAAGTAGAAACGCAACAATTAATTAGTAAAAAACTAGCAAGTAATTTCATCCAATTGAAAGGTAACTTCAATTATCTTTTGCACCATCATCGACCCAACAGGCAATCAGATCAATTTGATCCTGGGTTAAGCTTCCCGTTTGCGGCATGGTGCGGTTTCCCGTTAGCGTTTTGATATTGGCCGCATTGGCTTTTACATTACTGAACACAGTCCAGTTGCGATTGGCTCCGTTATCTCCGTTGTGGCAACCAGACAATGCACACTTGGTATTTATAATGGGTTTTATCTGTGTTGCAAAACTCACACCCGTTTCCCCTTTTGCGATACTTACATCCTTTATAAAAGAACACCCCTCGCTATCCTTTACCTCCACTGTGTAATTACCTGCCTCCAAAGCGGTAAATGTTGAGGCGGTTCCAAACGAACCATTGTTAAGTTTATACTCGTAAGGTTCAACTCCTCCACTCGAGGTGGCAGTAATGGTGCCATTACCAGTAAGACAATCCGTATCAGGGGTTGAGGTAGTTGTTAAACTTAATGTGGATGCCGCAGCGCTCACCGAGACATCTATAAGTCTCACACATGAATTCGCATCCGTTACGCTTACTTGATAATTACCTGTTGTTAGCCCATTAAAAGATCCACTTGCATTTGTGACAGCGCCAATTTCAAATGTATACGGCTCTACTCCTCCACTTGCAACTACCATGATCTCTCCATCGGCTGCGGAGCAACTGGTTGCATCTGTTGCCCCCATCAAACTTATGGCGAGTGATGACTGGGAGCAATCAATAGTATGCGTGACATCGTCAGATGAGCAACTCAGCTGCAACGAAAAGATGGTGACTACGCATATTATAGTAATGACCCTATTCATCGATAAGAGTTTTTATGTGAGGCTTACCTAATTTATTAAAAAATATGTTTAAACATGTAGGTAAGCACTCCCTATTTTTGGTAGCAACTCACTAAATACCGCAAAATGGTTTAGGGATAGAACTGGTAGAACTGTATGGACACGTGTAGGCCCTAAAAGAGAAAATCCCCCAAAGTCCTTGACCCTGGGGGATAATCCTGTCTATAGTTGGCTTTAATCTGAAGCTAAAGTACAGTAGCCCCTGTTCTTATGAAACAGCATTCCGACAACACGATGTTTGTCTTGATAAGCTGTCGGTTTCGGCAGTTAAGCAACATTTGTGTTTGCTGAAACCAATACATGGTCAGTTCCAATAAATAGTGAGTTGATGGTGAGATGTTTTGGGCAGAATCTTAGAAGAATGGGCAAAGCCTATAAAGAGAAAATCCCCCGAAGTCCTTGACCCCGGGGGATAATCCTGTCTATAGTTGGCTTTAATCTGACACTAAAGTACAGCGACCTAAGTTTTTATGAAATAGCGATCCGCTAACCTGAAGTAACAGTTGATAAAATGTCATTTTCAGCGATGAGTTGCTTTTAAGGAGTCCTGCTTTATGGAGTCCGGAGCAACAAATTGGGATTTAACCCTCTCTTTCAATTGAGATTTAGAGCCCGGGAAGGTAGTCCGGCTACTGATGTCGTAGCTGATGTAGCCTAGTCCCAAGAAGAACAAAATAGCCAACGCGATGAATACCTTTTTAGACCTTGTCATGGGCAAAAATAGAGTTTTAAAATAAAAAAGGGGCACAAGGCCCCTTTCAATGTCTGATAGTGACTATCAGTTCAACTTCTTTACGATGGCCTCAAAAGCCTCAGGGTGATTGGCCGCTAAGTCAGCCAACACTTTTCTGTTCAACTCGATACCTGCTTTTTTAGCTTTCCCCATGAACTCAGAATAAGACATGCCATGAAGCCTTGCTCCTGCATTGATTCTTTGAATCCATAGTGATCTGAAATCTCTTTTCTTGGCTTTACGGTCTCTGTAAGCATATACAAGACCTTTCTCGACAGCATTCTTGGCTACTGTCCAAACGTTTTTCTTTCTCCCAAAGAAGCCTTTGGCTAATTTGAGTACGCGTTTACGTTTTGCACGCGATGCTACACTGTTTACTGAACGTGGCATTAGTTTTTCAATTTTTGGTCAGTGGCGCCTCGAATGAACGAGATCTTAATGCTCAGTGACCGGGTTTAACAATACTGTGACTGCGTATCAATCACAAACCTAAAAAGCATAAGGAAGCATCGGCTTGATATTACCCTCGTCAACTTTCTTAACGGTGGTTTTTTGGGCCAGATTCCTCTTCTGCTTAGTCTCCTTTTTCGTCAGAATGTGGTTCATATAAGCCTTCTTACGCTTAATTTTGCCACTGCCAGTGATTTTAAATCTCTTCTTGGCACCCGACTTCGTCTTTAACTTTGGCATTCTATTTATACTTAAAAAAAATTACTTTTTTGCTTTAGGCGCTATCATCATGTACATCCTCTTCCCTTCCAGCTTAGGCATTAACTCTACCTTACCGTAATCCTCCAATGACTGCGCAAACTTCAGAAGCAGAATCTCTCCACGCTCCTTATACACAATCGATCTTCCCACAAAATGAACGTACGCCTTTACTTTCGACCCTTCCTGCAGAAAATTGATGGCATGCTTTAGTTTAAAATTAAAGTCATGATCATCAGTGTTTGGCCCAAAACGAATCTCTTTGATTACAGTTTTTTGAGCATTCTGCTTTATTTCCTTCTGTTTCTTCTTCTGTTCGTATTTAAACTTTGAATAATCAATGATTTTACAAACAGGAGGTACCGCATTTGGCGATATCTCTACCAAGTCCAACCCTTGTTCTTTCGCCATTTTAATGGCTACCGAGGTAGAATACACATCTACCTTGATATTTTCTCCAACCACCCTCACCTGAGGTGCGATTATCCTTTCATTTACGCGATAAGGTTCTTCTACTACTCTTTGTCTGAAGCCTCTTCTGTTGTAAGGCCTTTTACTTCCTGGAAATATTGCCACTAAAAGGGTTTAAATTAAAAAACAACTTGCCAGACCCGCTGACAAGGGTGCAAATATCGCCATATTTTCAACTTTTCAAAAATGCTGGGAAACTTATATTTTCTGTAATAAATAAGCCAAAAAGCCATTTTAGGGTTACAAAGGAGGCTTGCTCTCCTGTTCAAAATGAGTGGCAAACTCTTCGAGATCCATCGCCCCCTGATCTCCCGCTCCATGCCTCCTCACCGATACCTTGCGCTCTGCCACCTCTTTCTCTCCCACTATAAGCATAAAAGGCACTTTTTTCACTTCTGCGTCCCTTATCTTTCGTCCAATCTTCTCATCCCTATCGTCCGCATACCCTCTAATATCTTTGTTTTTGAGCTTCTCTATCACCTCATGGGCATAGTCGTTGAATCGCTCAGATATCGGTAGCACGGCAATCTGATCCGGTGCCAACCACAATGGGAAGTTACCTGCACAATGTTCAATCAAAATGGCCACAAAACGCTCCAGTGAACCAAAGGGTGCCCTGTGTATCATCACTGGGGTATGCTTCTGGTTATCCGATCCCACATATTCCAACTCGAAACGCTGTGGAAGCTGGTAGTCAACTTGTATGGTTCCCAACTGCCAGTTGCGACCCAAGGCATCTTTTACCATAAAGTCGAGCTTGGGGCCATAGAAGGCCGCCTCTCCCTTCACAGCAACCGTCACCAGCTTACGCTCATCCGCTGCTTCCTGGATCTCGCGTTCTGCCCTATCCCACAACTGATCATCTCCGATGTATTTCTCCTTATTGGCAGGATCCCTCAATGAGACCTGTGCTGTATAGTTTTCAAAACCTAAAGAATTGAAAACATGAAATACCAGATCAATTACTTTAATGAACTCCTCCTTCACCTGATCAGGCCGGCAGAAAATATGCGCATCATCCTGTGTAAAACCTCTTACTCTGGTCAATCCATGCAACTCACCACTTTGTTCGTAACGGTAAACTGTTCCAAACTCAGCATAGCGGATAGGTAAGTCTTTGTAAGATCTCGGCCTTGTTTTGTAAATCTCACAATGGTGAGGACAGTTCATGGGCTTTAGCAAAAACTCCTCCCCTTCATCTGGTGTATGAATGGGTTGAAACGAATCCTTACCATACTTTTCGTAGTGACCTGAAGTGACATACAGTTGCTTGCTGCCGATATGTGGAGTCACTACCGGATCATACCCTGCCTTCACCTGCGCTTTGCGCATAAACTGCTCCAGTCTTTCCCGCAGAATAGTTCCTTTTGGTAACCATAGTGGCAAACCCATTCCCACCTTTTCTGAGAAAGCAAACAATTCCAACTCTCGTCCTAACTTCCGGTGATCTCTTTTCTTGGCCTCCTCTAACAGCGTGAGGTACTCTTCCAGTTCTTTTTGCTTTGGAAAAGTGATACCATAAATCCTGGTAAGCATCTTGTTCTTCTCATCTCCTCTCCAGTAAGCACCCGCAACGCTCAATAGTTTTACTGCTTTAATAACTCCGGTTGTAGGAACGTGAGGTCCACGGCACAAATCAGTAAAGTTACCCTGCTTATAAAATGTGATGGAGCCATCCTCCAGTCCGTCTATGAGTTCCAGCTTGTATTCGTCACCTTTCTCTTTGAAGTAGGCCAGTGCATCGGCTTTGGACACATCGCTGCGGGTAAAAGTATTTCCCTGGCGTGCCAGCTCAATCATCTTCTTTTCAACCGCTTGCAACTCTTCATCACCAAAAGGGCGATCACCCAGGTCTACATCATAATAAAAACCATTTTCAATGGGAGGCCCAATACCAAACTTAACACCAGGATAGAGGGCCTCTAAAGCCTCCGCCAATACGTGAGCAGAAGAATGCCAGAAAGCATACTTCCCTCCCTTATCTTTCCATGTGAAGATTTTTATTTCAGCATCCTTGTCTATCGACCGATCGAGGTCCCAGATCTCTCCGTTTACCTCTATGGATAATGCATTTCGGGCAAGGCCTTCACTGATACTTTTAGCAACCTCAATTCCTTTTACTCCTTTTGGAAACTCTTTAGCAGAGCCATCCGGCAATGTGATTTTAACAACACTCATCAAATACTAAATTAGGAATGCAAATATGAGGTTTTCTAGGCTCTTAAACACCCCCAAGTGAGAAAAACGGGCTGGATTCTAGAGTTGAAACTGTGCAGTGAAAAGAACACCAAACTTACGCACATCCGGGTTGTCCAGATAAGAAACCCTATGAATAAAATCGACACGGAATATCTTGAAGATGTTTTCAACCCCATATCCTAGCTCAACATAGGGCTTCCCATCTTTAAAGAAACCAACAGGAGTAGCCACTTCACCTGTAGGTGTCAACTGAGCCACTAAATCCTGATTGGATTGGCGCATACCCCCAAAAATAACATTGGAAGTAGCCAGCAATCTCCACTTCAGCTTATTCATCAGAGGAATTCTGTTGAGCATAAACCCCTCAAAGTAATGGCGATATTGAACAGAAGCGTAGTGATCACTCACAAACTCACCAAAGTCCATCAGGTTGTAAGTAACCGTGGAATAAAATGGAGATTGGTTACCAAGATGTAGCGTAAGGAGCGGATATGGAATGGTATTGAACACATATTCACTAGAGAAAGTAAGTTTGCCTACACCCAGTGGGCCAGCCTTTATGCGCTTTTTTATGGTTAGCCTCAAGCGATCATAATCAAATTCGCTATCAAACACACCACTGAAACCATGTGTGTATTTCAAAGTAATCTCAGGTGATTTGTTCGTACCAAGGCTAAATCTTTCATTGTCGTTTTGAAGAAAGACTTCATCACGTGCATAACGTGACTCAATACTCACCTCTGAGGAACGAAACATATCCAACACAGGGGATGCTACATCGCTCGGATTTTGATAATACCCAAAGTTGAAGGTCGGGTCATAGGTCCAATGCCGGAAAGAAATCTTTTGAGAATAGCCTTTGAATAGTTCTCGCTGAAATCCCACATAATATTCATCGCTGTAGTAGCCTCTCCTGAAATTTCCCCATCGTGTGGAAGTCAAAAAGATAGGATTGTCAGCAAGGCTCTCATCATCTACACCTAACCGTGCCAGGTCTCGCCTCACCCGAAAGGTCATGGTAGTCCAATGCTCCTTTGATAAAATGTTTTGCGCTGAGGCATAGTACTTAAATCTTTCGTCATCAAAACCATAGGCGCCTTGCACTTTAAAAATCCACTTCTTGCTAAATTGGTAGTTGGTCTTTAGTCCAGCTTGTACCCTGAATCCTTCCAAGGTATTCCACGCCACCAATCCGAGGTAGGGCCCCACTTCTACTTTGCCCAGATTATAGTAACCATCAACAATCACTTTAAAAATATCAGTGTAAGTCCTTACAATGGGTATGTTTCTTAGCGTGTCAATCATCTTGTACACACTCTTCTCTGTTTCGCTCAATGGCTCATGGCGGAGCGTGTCCCAGTACTTATCTTCCTCAAACATCCTTGCATCCTCTGCAATCTGAATGGATCGTTCGTAAAAGGTCAAATCGTAAGGCTGGTTGACCACAAAGTTTTTGTTGCTGGTATAAAACTTGGCCAGCATTCCCGCACTGTTCTTACTCACTTCGCTTACATCAATAAGTACCCGGTTTTTGGTGGGCAGCCACGCGCCAGATTCAGTTCGTCCCAGCTCCTGCTGTAATCGAATTTTCTCCACAAAATTCAGGTTGGCCTGTTTGCCAATGTTGGCATCGATCTGTTTCAACCCATAGCCGTCTTTACTTATCCACATGGTACCCGTAAATGCAAGGTCTTGCGGGCTTTTAGGAAAAAAATCAAGTCGGTAACAAAATTCATCTCCAATGTAAAGACTGTCCACAAGATCGTATTCATAATAGATTCTCCATCCATCTGCTATAGGTGAAACAAATTCCTTACTAACAATATTTAACCAGTTTTGGTAAAAATTGTATTCCTGAAAAGATGAACCAACCAGTTGAGTTACGGTAGAGCCATCCTCCACCCCAATGCCATTGATCTTGGTTTTTAAAATATGCTCCTTTTTTAAGGAGGGATTATCCCTATAATAAATCTTTGACACACTTTCTGTTATAAATAACGGAAGAATTGGCTTTCCATCCTCGCCTGCAATCCGCTCCACACTGTCCAGTACCTGCGTGATTTTCTTTACCATTTTCCTTTCCCTGAACTTTTCGGAGAGGTTATCAACATCTATCTCGATTTTGGTATAGGTATCGTATTCGTAAGCTGAAAGCTTTCGTTTATCGTTTTCTTTCTTGTTTTTTACCACATTCCGGAGAATATCCCATGCCGGATTTTCGCCTGCCATAATCACCACCTCCTGAAGGCTGATTACGTCTTCTATTAACTGGAAATTAATCACCTGGGTCACCCCCTTTTCAACAGCTTTGGCCTTGGCTACATAGCCAATATAGGAGGCAATAATGGAATCTGTTGGTGAATAAGTTTTAATAGTGAAATTCCCGTCAAAGTCGGTGGTCGAACCGATAGTTGTACCTTTAAACACCACATTGGCAAAGGGAACCGGGTCTCCACTGCCCGCATCGATCACTTTACCAGAAACTTTCGTTTCCTGGGCGTGTGTCCAGGTGGTTAATAAAAGAAGGAAAATACTCAGGAAATCAAACTGTGATCTCAAACCGTTTCGCACAATGCTTTAAGCCCCAAAATTAGTCAAATAATATCTTCTACTGCTACAGTTTACCCCTACCAAAGTACAACTAACGGATTAAAGTTGAATTGGTTCTTTCTCCCCCAAGTGTCGGGGAGTGGTTTTTAAGACATACAAATCCAGTATGGCCTTGGCCCGTGCCAGATATTCCCTCCAATGCACTTTTTCAGCCGCTTCAGCACTGGGTTCGTTAGCTACGAATGCCACAGCATCAATCCCGTAAAAATCAGAGATAAATAACGCTCTGTAACAATGAAAAGTTTGTGTTACGATAGTTATTTTTTCTTGTCCGAAAATCTCCTTGCTCCTTACTACAGAATCCAGTGTACGGAGCCCTGCATAGTCCAATGTTATGGCGGATGACGGGATACCCAACTTTACCAGTGCCCTTTTCATCTCCAACGGTTCGTTATAATATTTTGTCCGGTTATCGCCACTTACTATAAAGTGCTTCACCTTTCCATTCTTAAAGAGTGCTGCAGCTGTCTCCATCCTGTTGTCAAAAAAAGGATTGGGAGCCCCAGAAGTGAGCAAATGGCTCGTACCGAGTACCAGTGCCACCTGATGATTGGAGAGGCTGTCGTATTGTGAATATACCTTCTGTGATGTACTACTTACGATCCATATGTTGGACACTACAACAAATAGAAACACCAACAGAAAAATGTAAAAAAGTTGTTTCAGCAACCTAGATAAAAAATCCATAATAGACAGAACAGAAAAAGCCGGTGCAAAGTTACTTAATTGATTCTAAATACTTCCTCTCAATTGTTTCTGATCTTTTAATGGACTTTCTGTACCATATAAGCTTCAAAGTTTCTTTCTCCTGAGCACTTAGTTTCCAGTTGACATCTGAAGAACGAATTTTAGTCATCAGTTCGTAAATACATATGGCAGCACTTACGGATAAATTGAGACTTTCGGTAAATCCTTCCATTGGAATTTTTACTTTCATATCTGCTGCTTCCTGTGCCTCTTCCGAAAGTCCATGAAGTTCATTTCCCATTACAATGGCAATCTTCTGATCAATAACAACATCCTGAATGGAAAGCGATGCGGTAGGCGTAGTAGCCAAAATTTTATATCCCTCCTCTTTTAATTTTTTAAAACACAATGGCGTGTTGTTTACATTGGGCTGATTGTGATGTTTAATGGTTAGCCACTTATCGGCTCCTTTCAACACTCTTCTGTTAATTCCATAGGTATTTTGATTTTCAATCAGGTGTACATCCTGTATACCAAAACACTCAACTGTACGAAAAACAGCACTTGCATTTTGTGATTGATAAATGTCTTCCAATACCAGTGTAAGATGGCGTGTACGATGATTCAAGATATGATCAATCAAATTCTTTTTGTGATCAGAAATGTACTGAGAAAGGTAATTGATGATCTGTTCGTTGCTGATCTTGTCAGTCATACCGGGCAATTTTTTCTGTAACTACAAGTAAGATGGTAATATCAATTCAAAATTGTAAAGACAACATATTCACGCATATAACGGTATGATATTTTGCTATCTCGCAAGAATACGACATAATATGCATGGTTTATCCGTTATTCTTTGAGTAAAAAAGTAAAAAGTCGTAATTTTCAGGTTATAACAATTCGATGTCGGACCTAAACAACCTAATGATGAAGATCAAAGTACTATTTCTGTTTTTTGTGGCAAGCATGATGAGCAGTATGGCTATTGCTCAAGATGATGCCATTACAGATGAAGACCTGAAAAAATATGCCGTAGCGATGGATTCCATTGAGAATATGAAAGGGCATTTAATTGAAACCATTACAGAGATGGTAAAGGGAAATGAAGAAGTAACGGCTTCCCGCTATAATGAGCTATCTAAAATAATTGATGACGAAACTAAGCTAGCTGAAGCTGAAGCTACTGAAGTAGAAATAGCGTTTGTTAAATCTGTAGCCGCTAAGAAGGTAGAAGAAACAGCTAAAATCAACGAAGCATTTCAATCACTTGCTGTTGATTATATAGGAGCCAAAACTTACAATGCTGTTAAGAAAGCATTAAAAGAAGATGAAGAAATTATTGCTAAGTACAAAGCGCTTACTGAAGAGCTTGCCGCTAGTAAATAAATTCTTACTCAAGTATTTTAAAAATGAGGCAGTACATGTGTATTGCCTTATTTTTTTGTTCAATAACTAATCCCCTAATTTGCAACAGCAATTCAATATAGATGATCTACGCATTCCCCAATGATTTCATGTTCGGCACAAGTACGGCTGCAGCTCAAATAGAAACTGCCTTTGAGCATGATTGGGAGGGCGTAAAGTCTCTGGATGGTCATACTTTCAGTCGAACTACTGATCATGAACTCCGCATTAAGGAAGACGCACAAATAATTGCATCATTAGCGCCCAACTACCGCATGGGCTTACTCTGGAGTAAATTACAGCGTCAACCCTATGATGAATTTGATCCTGAAACAGTAAAACATTATAAAGAACTTCTTCGTGATCTTACCGCCAAAAATGTAAAGATCATGATGGTGCTGCATCATTTTACCAACCCTACTTGGTTTGCTAAACTGGGCGGATGGGAAAGAGAGGAAAACATTCCGATGTGGGTGGACTTTTGCAATAAAGTAATTAATGTATTTGGTGATTTTGTTTCGCATTGGAATACCTTCAATGAACCCAACGTGTATGCCAGCTATGGTTGGATCACGGGCTTCTTCCCTCCTTTTAAAAACAATCCCTACCTCGCGGGCAAGGTGGTAAAGAACATGGGCAAAGCACATGACCTGGTGTACGATATTATTAAAGCCAAACGTCCCCACCAACCGGTAGGAATTTCACATAACACGGTTGTCTTTGATTCAGAGAATATCCTGGGTTGGTTTCCCGCCAATCTCAGTGACTGGTGGTTTATGGAGTATGTACCCCGTCATTTTGAAAAGGTAGATTTCTTTGGGATGAGTTATTATGCAAGATTAACGCACGATCCCTATCCCATTACCTATCTGGAAACACCTGACAAAATAAAGAAGTTAGGTGTAACGCACGATGACATGTGGGAATATCATCCGGAAGGATTACGTACTTGTATCGATCGCTACTGGAACAAATACAAAAAGCCAATCATCATCACTGAAAATGGTGTCTGCGATGAAAATGATACGCTTCGACAAAAGGCCATTATAGATTACGCTAAAATTCTTCATCAGGCACTGAAGGACGGCATTGACATCCGTGGTTATTTCTGGTGGAGTGCCTGGGATAATTTTGAGTGGCACCTCGGTCCTACCAAACGATTCGGCTTATACGAAGTCGACCTGAAAACCATGAATCGAAAAAAAAGAAAAAGTGCTGACACGTTCAGTCAACTCGCCCACTACAACATGATTGAGGTCGTTGATGAAGAAAGAGAAGTGTTAGTAACAAAGTAATCTTTGTTACTGCTACAATTCCAATTCAATCGTATCACCTATTCCAAAAGCAGTACCTTCTGTAGTCTTTTTATTACTTTTTGACTTTACCTCCTCTTTTTGACTTTCCTTTTGGGGCTGACTTTCTTCGAAGAGGCTTGCTTGCGCTGCTTTTTGACTTTCCGGGTGACTTTCTTTTTGGTTTTGGCGGTGACTTTTTTGACTTTGCTTTTTTTGCGGGCTGGGCTCGCTTTTTTGCTGACTTTCCTTTTGGTGACTTTCTTTTTGCTGGCTTTCTTTTTGGGGCTGCCCGTTTTGCTGCTCTGGGTTTTCCGATTTTTTTTTTTGCGACTGAGATCGGGTGGACTTAACTCCTTTCGATTCAGACGCATCTTCCAGCCCTTCCGCTTCGCCTCCACCTCCAGACTCCTCTACCGGCTTGAGCTTGGCCACCTTATGAGGTGAAAGCCGGTTACCCAATGCTTTCCATCCCTTTACATCCACTACTTCTTCCAGGTTAATCGTTTCTGTTTCTTTGGTCTTGCTCTTTCCCTTTACCAATTCAGTAACTACCTCTGGTGAGTCGGAAGTTGACGCAAACTCCAACCGTGACCCTATCGTTTCGGTGATAAAACCAAAGTCCTTGTCTATTGTATTGGTTTCTATTTGAAATCTTTTGACAAAATGCTGTTTGCTTTCACCCTCCCAATAGACGGCTGTTATTACCTTTTCCGGATCGAATTTCTCAATCAGTAATGTTTTCTCTTCTCCGTCAAAGCGAGTATTCAATTCAAAACCCGTCAATTTGTAGTTACCACTCTTTGTAATGGAGAGAATCAAATCATCACCATCAAATTTCCCAACATGCTTACCTCGCTTATCTTTATTCAAACGTCCCGAAATAGGGTCAAACCATAAATCTAACCCGCTTAGTGTTGAAACTCCGGATTGCAATAATTCTACTTTTCTAATCGGATACTTGGTCAAGGTGTTTCCTCTTGCCCCCCTTCCTTTAATTTCCAGCTCAGAAAAGTCAAAATCGAAAATCTTCTTGCGTGCTGAGCTTGCGGCTGTAAGTTTTACCGTGACCACCTCGGCCTCCCCATTAGGATTGGCACTCAGATAATGAACTCTGCTGTTGGGGTTACCTTGCGTAAGGTCATATTCCTTATCCCTGATGATCGCTGGAATGGTAAATCTCTTCACAAATGATTTACCGGTTTTACCATCAGAATAAATCAGATTGAATACCATCCGATCATCGCCCTTCTTCCATACACCGGCATACAAAATATCCTTACCCATGAATACCTTTTCGGCAATGCGGGACACGATTGCCTTACCATCCTTACGAATGGCGATGATATCATCAATCTCTGAACACTCTGCAATAAATTCATCCCTGCGCAGCCCCCAACCAATAAATCCATCAGTCCTATTGACATACAACTTCTGATTATTGGCAATTACCTCAGTTGCGGTAACGGTTTGGAAGCCTTTGATTTCTGTCTTTCTTTCCCTGCCCTTACCGTATTTGGTTAACAGATTCTGATAGTAGGCAATCGCATATTCCGTAAGATGCTTCAGATGATGTTTGGTTTGCTTTAATTCTTCTTCCAGGTTTTTAAGCAATTCATCCGCTTTGAAGGAGTCATATCTGGAAATACGCTTGATTCTAATCTCAGTCAAACGGAGAATATCGTCCCTGGTAATCTCTCTATAGAATTGTTTCTTATAGGGCTTTAGTCCTTTATCAATGGTGCTGATTACATCCTCAAAGGTTTCACACTCCTCTATGTTGCGATAGATACGTTTCTCGATGAATATCTTCTCCAATGAAGAAAACAGAATCTTCTCCATCAATTCGTCTCTTCTGATCTCGAGCTCTCTTTTCAACAACTTCACCGTTTGCTCTGTATTGTATTTGAGGATTTCGTTCACTTTCATGAACCTTGGCTTATCCTCCACAATCACACAGGCATTGGGCGAGATAGACACTTCACAATCGGTAAATGCATACAATGCATCCATAACCACCTCAGGCGCATGCCCCGGCTGCAAATGCACTAGTATCTCCACATCCTTGGCAGTATTGTCTACCACCTGCTTCACTTTTATCTTCCCCTTTTCACTGGCCTTTACAATGGATTCGATCAACGAAGTAGTCGTTGTTCCAAAAGGTATTTCCTTGATTACTAATGTTTTTTTATCTAAGATCTCAACTTTAGCTCTAACCTTAATTCTGCCTCCACGTATCCCCTGATCATACTCAGTGAAATCAGCATAGCCACCTCCCGGGAAGTCAGGAAAGATTTTAACACTCTTTCCTTTCAGGATGTCTATAGAAGCTTTAATGAGCTCACAGAAGTTATGCGGCAGAATTTTAGTGGATAAACCCACAGCAATACCCTCCACGCCCTGGGCAAGGAGCAATGGAAACTTGACAGGTAGTGTTACCGGCTCCTTCTTCCTACCATCATAAGAGAGCTGCCATTCGGTAGTTTGTGGGTTGTACACGACATCCAAAGCAAATTTTGACAAACGTGCTTCTATATATCGAGGTGCTGCCGCACTATCCCCTGTTCTTACATCTCCCCAGTTTCCCTGAGTCTCCAACAAAAGATCCTTTTGACCTATGTTGACCATGGCTTCCCCTATGGCCGCATCACCGTGAGGGTGATACTGCATGGTCTGCCCAATAACGTTGGCCACTTTATTGAACCTGCCATCATCCATCTCTTTGATAGCATGCGCAATTCTGCGTTGTACGGGTTTAAGCCCATCCTCGATGCGTGGCACAGCGCGCTCCAGGATTACATACGATGCGTAGTCCAGAAACCAGTGCTGGTATAATCCATCCACCGATTCGATATCATGAATCACATCTCCATCTTTCGATGAAGATTTAGTCTTGATTACCTTCGGTTTGTGTGTTTTGTCTTTCTTCTTTTTGCCCATGGGGTACTTAAGCTTCTACTTCTTCAACAATATCTTCCTTAACAATATCCATTTCAATTCTCAGGTTGTCGATGATAAACTCCTGACGAGTGGGACTGTTCTTTCCCATATAGAATTCAAGGAGTTTGGCCAGATGACTGTCCTTACCCAATATCACCGGCTGTAATCTGATGTTTTCGCCAATAAACTTTCCGAACTCATCGGGAGAAATCTCACCTAAACCCTTAAAGCGGGTAATCTCTGGTTTACTTCCCAGTTTTTCTACCGCCTCCCGCTTCTCCTCTTCTGTGTAGCAATAGATGGTTTCCTTTTTATTGCGAACCCGGAACAACGGTGTTTCTAGAATAAATACGTGCCCCGACTTTACCAGTTCGGGAAAAAATTGCAGGAAAAATGTTAGTAGCAACAGGCGTATGTGCATACCATCTACGTCAGCATCGGTAGCCACGATCACCTTGTTATACCTCAACCCTTCCAACCCATCCTCAATATTCAGTGCATGTTGTAAGAGGTTAAATTCCTCATTCTCGTACACCACTTTTTTAGTGAGTCCAAAACAATTCAAGGGTTTACCTCTCAAACTAAATACCGCTTGGGTTTCTACGTCCCTGGATTTGGTAATGGATCCACTGGCTGAGTCACCCTCAGTAATGAATATCATCGACTCCTGACTCCGGGCACCCTTCTCTTCATTGAAGTGAAAACGGCAGTCGCGAAGTTTTTTGTTATGGAGATTGGCTTTCTTAGCTCGCTCGTTGGCCAGCTTCTTTATCCCTGCAATCTCTTTGCGCTCGCGTTCTGATTGTTGAATGCGTTTCAACAACGCCTCAGAAGACTTAGGGTTACTGTGAAGATAGATCTCTAATTCCTTGGCCACAAAGTCACCAATGTAGCTCCTCACCGTAGGCCCGTTAGGAGCCATATGGATAGAACCAAGTTTTGTTTTGGTTTGCGATTCAAAGACAGGTTCCTGCACCCGCACTGCAATAGCTGCCACCATACTTGCCCGTATGTCAGAAGCATCATAATCTTTTTTGAAATAGGCCCTCACTCCTCTTACCACACCTTCTCTAAAAGCGGCAAGGTGTGTACCCCCTTGTGTGGTGTTTTGTCCATTGACAAATGAATAGTACTCCTCTCCGTATTGTGTACCGTGCGTAAGCGCAAATTCTATATCATCCCCTTTAAGGTGAATAATAGGATACCTTAACTCCTCTGCTTCTATTTTTTGTTTTAATAAATCAAGCAGGCCATCCTTACTGTAAAATTTCTTTCCATTATAATTAATGGTAAGACCGGCATTAAGAAAAGCATAATTCCACATCAAATCATCCAGGTACTCTGGTATGAAATGGTAGTTCTTAAACATGCTTTCATCCGGCTCGAAAAGGATAGCAGTACCATTCTTATCACTCGACTTGGTGATTTTGGCGTCATTGGTAATCTTGCCCTTTTTAAATTCCGCCAGTTTTGTTTTACCATCCCTGAAAGCCTGCACTTTGAAATAATTGGAAAGTGCATTCACGGCTTTGGTACCTACCCCATTCAATCCCACCGACTTTTGAAAAGCATTGGAGTCGTATTTTGCTCCGGTATTGATCTTAGAAACACAATCAATTACTTTACCCAACGGAATGCCACGTCCATAGTCTCTGACAGTTACGCGCTGATCCGTGATCTTCACATCAATCACTTTACCGTACCCCATCATGTGCTCATCGATGGAGTTATCGATTACCTCTTTTACCAATACATAGATACCATCATCCTTAGAAGATCCATCTCCTAATTTACCTATGTACATTCCGGGTCTTAGCCGAATATGTTCTCTCCAATCAAGTGATTTAATGCTTGATTCATCATACTGAAATAAATCTTTCGCCATAATATTGGTCTGCCGGTTTAACTTTTATCTGGCTTAAATGCCTCTCAAAAAACAACCTATAGAAATCAAAGTTTAAAAAATGATTGAGGCTAATAAAACGATTTTTCGTGGGATAGCAAGCAGGTCAACCATTCGTTGCATTACAAAAATTTATGAAGTAGCACCATCTAAATCCCTGATATACAGCTACTCAAATAAGAACACTCAAACTGCTTGTTTACTCACAATTTTGCGTGATAAAGAGTAAACTGGCCAGCTGATGGCCCAAATAATGATCAATGCAATGCTTCCGTAGATGACTATTCCAAGGTTATCGAACGCAAAATTCTCACCGCTGTTGAGTACATTAAAGTATCCTAATACGGTACAGAAGAAGAAATTCAACAGCATTATCTGACCATAAAACCAGACACCTAAGGGTTCATTGCTGCTACCGTAGAGCTTGGAGAATACAAAAACCAAAACATTGATAAAAGCGACCACCCCTAGTGTGAGGTAAAACACCGCATTGCGCGACAAACTCATCATTTCCGCCCCCTCCTGAATAACCACTTGTTGTGGTAACGAGGCGTAGATGTACATAAAAATTGCCATAAAGCCCATCAATGAAAGAAACCACACCGCTTTAAATATCTTTAAGATCATGTTGTTAAATTTGATGCTGCAAGTTAACGCGAATTGCTTTGAATCTGAATCCCATTGTTCTTTCAATCCCTATTTTTTTCCTGCTGATAGGAATTGAGTTGGCCGTGGAGCGTTTTTCACACCGCAAACTCTATCGACTCCCGGATGCCATCTCCAACCTCAGCTGCGGAATAACTTCCCAGCTTTCTGGTTTGTTTCTTAAAATACTCGCTATAGGAGTTTATGAGATTCTCTTTTCCAACTTCGCCTTCTTTGAATTGCAAAAGGGATGGCTCTACTGGGTGGCGCTTTTCCTGCTGGTCGACTTTGCCTACTACTGGGCACATCGCATGAGCCATGAAGTCAACCTGTTTTGGGGTGGGCATGTAGTGCACCACCAAAGTGAAGACTATAATCTTTCCGTAGCACTAAGACAAAGCAGTTTACAAATCGTCTGGACTTTTGCTTTTAACCTTCCCATAGCACTTCTCGGATTTGAAACACTGGACTTCGCTTTGATCTCCGCACTGAATACACTTTATCAGTTTTGGATTCATACAGAAACCATAAAGAAGCTTGGCTTCCTGGAATACTTCCTCAACACCCCCTCCCACCATCGCGTGCACCATGGCAGAGATCCGAAATACATTGATAAGAACCATGCCGGCTCGCTCATCATTTGGGACAAGATGTTTGGTACTTTTCAGGCGGAGGAAGAAAAGCCAACGTATGGCATTACCAAACCCATCAACAGTTGGAATGCCGTGTGGGCCAACGTTAGCCATTATGCTGAGATGGGTAAAGACCTTAAGAGAATTGAGAAATGGAGTGACAAGGTGAAATACCTTTTCAAAAAACCAGGATGGCTACCTGAATCAATGGGAGGATATCGCGCTGCCCCAGAAGTGGATAAGGCTACCTACAAAAAATATGAAACGCCTGCACCGGTAGCGCTTAATTACTATGTGCTTTTCCAATATGCTTTATGTCTTGTTGGTACAGGATTGTTTTTATTTAAGCAAGATGAGTTTTTACTTCCTGAAAAAATATTCTTCACCATCATCATCTCCATTGTTGTTGTTAACAGTGGTGTACTTTTTGAAAACAAGGCCTGGGTGAGGTGGGCAGAATGGATCCGTATTATTGTTTACCCCAGTCTACTCATTGCACTTACTTTTATATACAATTGGCCACTTATTTTGATAGGCGTGGCTGTTACCTATTTATTCATCTCTGGAATCTGGTTTTACTCAATCACAAAAAATGTACAGCTTCAAACAGCTTAGTCTCATCCTGTTTTTCTTTATTTTGTTCTCATCATGCTCGTCCTCTCTCCCTTCTCTCGAGGGAGTAGATTTGGAAGCATGGAAGGAGGATAGAAATGGATGTAATGGAAAGAGAAGCACAATGATTGAGGCCATTACGGAGCAAAAGGAAAAACTCAAAGCCTTGTCCGAAATGGATATCATTAAATTATTGGGTAAACCGGATGAAAATGATTTGCTCCAAAGAAGTCAAAAATTCTATGTCTACTATATGGAACCCGGCCCCCGTTGCTATCAACCCGAGGCAGAACCTAAAAAACTAATTCTTAGGATGAACGCGATGAGTCTTACAAAGGAGGTACAGATCAAATAGTCGTTTTGGCTTATATTTGCCCACCTTAATATTATTTTAAATTAAAAGTAGCAATGAAGAATATCTCGGTTATCGGTTCAGGTACTATGGGCAATGGCATCGCTCATGTTTTTTCTCTTAAAGGATTTAATGTTTCCCTCATTGATATCGCTGAAGACCGATTGACCAAAGCATTAGCTACTATTGACAAAAACTTATCCCGTCAGGTCGATAAAGGGGGAATCAGCGAAAGCGATAAACAAAAAGCTTTAAGTAACATCTCTACTTTCACTGATATGAAAGAAGGTGTAGTAAATGCTGATCTTATTGTAGAAGCTGCTACTGAAAATGTAGATCTCAAACTAAAAATATTCAAAGACCTGGACAGCCTGGCAAAACCTGAAGCTGTTCTGGCCTCCAACACCTCCTCTATTTCCATTACAAAAATTGCATCGGTTACTTCTCGCCCCGACAAGGTGATTGGAATGCACTTTATGAATCCTGTGCCGGTGATGAAACTTGTAGAAGTAATCAGAGGATACGACACCAGCGATAAAGTGACGGCCGATATCATGGAACTTTCCAAAGCACTTGGCAAGATTCCTGTAGAGGTGAATGATTACCCTGGCTTTGTTGCCAATCGCATTCTCATGCCCATGATCAACGAGGCCATCTATACCCTCTTTGAAGGTGTGGGTGGAGTTGAAGAAATTGACACCGTAATGAAGCTGGGAATGGCGCACCCCATGGGGCCATTGCAATTAGCCGACTTTATCGGATTGGATGTGTGCCTCTCCATTCTTCATGTATTACACGATGGCTTTGGCAACCCTAAATATGCACCGTGCCCTCTTTTGGTAAACATGGTTCAGGCAGGACATCTTGGTGTGAAATCAGGAAGTGGTTTCTATAAACACACAAGGGGAAGTAAAGAACTAGTGGTAGCTGATCAGTTCAAATAGAACTGATCAGTACCTTACTGTTAATCAAAAATAATTTTGAGCTGATTGCGTAAGCCTCGGAAGCTCACCATCTCGATACCCGTGCTGCCAATAAACATCTTGGCCTGAATCTTAACCGGAATCTTGTTTCCGTCATCGGATATCCAACAGGTAATGGAGTTCTCTCCGTCAAACAATTTATTGTCTGGCATGATCGGTACAATTTTCAAACACTGAATCTTCCCTACCCTTGTGTTAATTATTTCCTTTCCATCATAAATGATATCGAGGTTATAGGAGGTGTCTTCAAAAAAGCCAGAAATAGTAACGGTATCCCCTTTGTGAAGTTTATCAAATTCAATGACCCTCAGGTAAAGAAAGCCTCCTACTAAATCCCTAACATTATCAGGGGTATCATACACTTTCGCATTGTCGTAGATACCTGTTTCTTTATTCCTCACCTTCACTTCCGCCTTGTTGGTAGCGTGGTTGAAAGTGGTCAATTCATCTTTTCTGTACCTGCCTTCCTTTATTTTACGATAACTCACATGAGTGACCAGTGCTGCTGTATCGATATAGGCGCCCCATTGGTCATCTACTTTGGTAATCCAGGATACCATACCGCTGGTAGATCCAAAAGCATCTACCTTATAACTTGGCCTTGAGTTGATATCAAATATTCTCTTATCGACTTTGGTAATGGCGCTACCAACCGTAAAGAAGCCAAAGTTGACCCTATAGTTGATCTCCTCACCCGGCCCAAAGCTGGTATTATTGATTTTAGGCAAATCAAATTCCTGACGAACTGTAAAGGCCGTAAGTCCTAGAAATACTATAAAACCAAGTAGCAGTTTGTCCATCGCTCAAAATTAGGTTTTATACCAAAACCTTCAAAGCATGTGCCAAACCCTATACAGAGACGTTATTCTCCCTTAACGCGTCATTTAGAGAGGTTTTTTTGTCTGTACTCTCCTTTCTTTTACCAATTATTAATGCACAAGGAACATTGAATTCACCTGCCGGAAACTTCTTGGAAATAGAGCCAGGTATGACCACGCTACGAGGCGGAACTTCACCTTTATACTCCACTGGCTCAGAACCTGTTACATCAATTACTTTAGAGCTACCTGTAAGCACTACATTGGCACCCAAAACAGCCTCTTTGCCTATGTGAACACCCTCTACGATGATACAGCGGGAACCAATAAAGGCACCATCTTCAATAATCACCGGGGCTGCCTGTACGGGCTCCAAAACTCCACCAATACCGACACCTCCGCTCAAATGGACATGTTTACCAATTTGAGCACAACTTCCCACTGTAGCCCAGGTATCTACCATGGTGCCCTCATCTACATAAGCACCAATATTGACATAGGAGGGCATCATGATCACCCCTTTATTGACGAACGAACCGTAGCGCGCAATAGCATGAGGAACCACCCTAACGCCCAATTCTTTATAGTTCTTTTTCAGCGCAATCTTATCGTGAAATTCAAATGGCCCTACCTCTATGGTTTCCATCTTCTGGATGGGGAAATAGAGAATCACGGCCTTCTTCACCCACTCATTAACCTTCCATCCATCGCCTGCTGGTTCTGCCACTCTGAGGGTACCTTTGTCCAGTTGGTCGATGACTTCCCGGATGGTGTCCTGGGTTTCCTTGGTCTGAAGCAATGAACGATCATTCCATGCCTTCTCAATCTGCTGCTGTAATTCCATTTATATCTTATTTTGTGAACTTTAATGTTCAAATATAAGGGTACTTCTCCAGTTCAATGCGTAATTGCTATTGTCATTTGGCCGCTTACACAAAACACCAATTTGGTGATAAAATAACTCGTCTGTGAACAAACAAAAAGTCGTTATCGCCTCCACCTTAAAGCCCCTGGATGACACCCGAATGTTTGAAAAACTGGCGGTGAGTTTGGCCGGCAATAGTGACTACGAAATTTATGTCATTGGGCAGGCTTCAAAAGGCATAACCGCCAATCAGGGTATTAATTTTTTAGGGCTAAAACCTGTGAGTCGGATGGGTGTAGGAAGGTGGCTGCTGCCTATCAAAATACTGCTAAAAACCATTAAAGTAAAACCCAAACTATTGATAGCTAATACCCATGAATTGTTGATAGTTAGTGTTGCAAACAGAATATTATTTGGTACCAAAATAGTGTACGATATTCAGGAAAATTATTACCGAAACATCCTTTATGGGGAGGCCTTCCCCTGGTACCTTAGAAGACCACTTGCCTTTTGGGTCCGCTTCAAAGAAAAGGTCACTTCTCCCCTATTTCATCACTTCATTTTGGCCGAAAAGGCCTATGAAAACGAGCTGTCTTTTATCGGTGACCGGTACACCATTTTGGAGAATAAAACAATGCCACCAAAGTCCATTTCTCGCCCGGCAATTGCGGAGAAAATCAAGCTGCTTTTCAGCGGAACCATTGCCACGAGCACAGGCATTTTTGAGGCCATCACTCTGGCCGATCAACTCCATCAAAAAGATGATCGCATCCATCTCACCGTTGTTGGTTATTGTGCGTTGCCCTCCACCCGAGAAAAGGTGAAGGAGGCCATTGAAGGCAAGCCGTGGATTACCTTAAAAGGATTGAATCACCTGGTTCCTCATCAGGAGGTTTTGGCAGAAATCTGCCAGGCTAATTTTGGGGTTATTTACTACCCCCCTTCCCCACATACTGAAGGTTCGGTGCCTACCAAAGTTTATGAATATATGGCCTATCAGTTGCCGATTCTCACCTGGCAGAATCAGGGCTTCTCCCAGTGGGTCATCCAAAATAAGGCAGGTATTTTGGTGGATGATCCGGAGGGTTTGTTGCCATCCATACTGGGTAAGAAATTCTATCCCCACCCCATTGAGGGGCTTGAGTGGGAAGCGGAAAAATTCAGAAGATTGGTGGATAGCTTCCTGTCTTAAGTAAAAGCGGATCACTTATCTTTAACATCTATTCTGTTATTATGAAAAGGATTCTCCTGCTCCTTATTTTGATCAGCCAGATCGCACTGGCTCAAAAATCCAAAAACCAACTGAAGGCAGTGGACGACCTGGTCGAAAAACTGTCGGAAGTGAAATTGCCCTCGATGCCAATTAGGCTGGCGGTTGTTCCATTTACCTCCTCTGTAGAGAGTAATGACGCTAAAAATACCTTTGGCGAATACCTGACAGAGACCATCATTGGGAAGATTTCTGAAAATAGCAGCCAGTTTAAGGTTTTTGAGCGCAGCCGCCTGGACGCCATTTTTAAAGAAAACGAACTCATGCTGTCGGGCATGATGAAACCCAGTGAGGCTATCCGGATCGGTGAGCTGCTACCAATAGATGCATTGTTTTCCGGAACATATACCAAGCTGAAGTCCTATGTAGACGTGAGCGGCCGACTTATTGATGTCACTTCCGGGGAAATACTCAGTACCTACTCAGGTCGCATCAAGTTGAATAAAAACATCAAAACGCTTTTTCCGGATAATCCAGCTCCCGGCCCTACGTCTACGCAAGGAACAAATAGTACCGAATCTACCACCACTATCCAGGTAATTGCTGTAAACGCTGAGCATCAGCAATCTGCGGAAGAAATCTGCCAGCTTAGGACAAAGGAAGTAAAACTGCTGTTGGAGGATCTGTCTACCCCTGAAAAGGTGGATCACATCGCTGCTGAGGCCATGAAAACCCCATTTGATAACACATGCAGCAAACTTCATTATGAAGTGATGTACTCCTTCAATCGCTACAAAACTGAACACCTGGGGTATCGGGATTTTTTATTAAAGACCTTGGAGGGAATTGCCCTACCCTCAAAGGACGATCGTGCCAGCGAGATTATCCGTTTTCTGTGCAAAGACCGTGACTTAAATCCAAAAGAATGGGGAACCGTACTCTCGACCCTCACCAGGGTAGAATATGGTCTTTATAGGTACCTCAATCCTGTATTTGATGTTGCTGATCTGAACACCTCCAAAAACAGGATTGATGAATACTTTCAACTTGTTAATTCCCAAAAGCTTGGGTTGCCTCAGCCAACACCCTACGATCTGGCGTTTTATCAAATGATGCAGGGGCTTGGTAAACACCAAGAACTGCTGTTATACACCTACGAAAAGTATTCCGACAAATTAGGTGAAGAGAAAGCCTATAGCGTAAGTCAGCACCAGCTCTACCTCAACCGGATGTACAAAGCGGAGGAGAATAAGGAAACCAAAACCAAAGTACTTCGATGGATAGCGGCCTACTTTCAAAAATTCCAAAATGAGAAGACCGGTGAAAAGCTCTACGACTTTGCCTATGACTTCAGGCTGAAAGAAAACAAATCGAACAACAAATCCATTGATTTACAAAATGAGGAAACAATGAGATTGTATCCTGAAAGTGATCTCCAACTACTGATCACCCTCTGTAAAAATTTATTTAGCAGGTATGCTACAGACACGCCTTATCCCAGTCAGCAGGAAGACCGTATCAATTTCTGTTTGGCTCATGACATCCCAGTCCCGGGTGCCATTCCCAGTATGGAAGAAGCCAACCTGATCTTAAGAGGTGATGACCTTAAAGAACAGGAACGCATCATGAAGCTGCTCGTCCAAATGGGCAGCAAGCCCAAACCATTGGAAAAATCATTGATTGCCTTATTTGATAAGCGATCCCTGGAAGACAAGAACCAATTGATCACCGTTCAGGCCTACGCTATAGAAGTGTTGGGGAATATTCCAACCAAAGACCCTAAAGCCATCGATTACATGATCAGCAAACTGATGAGTTACAATTACAAGGAAAATGATAATGCGGAAGAAGCCTTGAGTAAGATAGGCCAGCCAGCAATTCAACCTCTGATCAACAAATTGAAAAGCACGACCATCCATGATGGAGGCCTGCGGTACAAACTGGTGGTATTGCTTGGCAAGAATGGAAAGAATGCCAGGGCCGCTGAGCCTGTACTTCTAAAGGTTCAAAAAGAAAGCACTAATAAAGACATTTTGTACGCTATCGAGGCGGCACTCCAAGAGATCAGGGGATAAATATTCGGCTAATTATCTATGTTTTGCTGCCAATATTTCAACTAATACCTTCACCCGTTTACGCGCCAGATTGATTTTTAATGAAACGGATTCTCGTTCTTTATTAAAGAATATACATCCGTTTAGGTTTTATACAAAGTCACCGGCAGATTGTTACTTGGGAAACAGAAAAGTTACTGGCTAAGATAAACTCCATCTAATATTTAATTATTCTTACCCGAAAGTCGATTGAATTACTGGTGGATAATGAAAAGAAGTATAGTCCACTAGGTAAATCAGAAATGTTAATAATTAATTCAGATGAGTGCTTCAAACTAAATGACTTCACTAAACTGCCGATAGAATTATGAATATGAGCAATGCCATCTAAAGGTTCGGCAGAGCTTATCGTAAACTTATCTTGTACTGGATTTGGATAGATAACAATCGATTTTTCTTGCGATTCATCTATTGAGGTTACTAGATCAGGATCAGGATCAGGAATTATGACTGATGCTTTCCACACCTCTCTTCCAGATTCCGGATCATCTGACAAAAAGTAGACATTACCACCAATGATTACATAATTTGAGGGATTTAACCCTCCTAGCAAAACCGGTTCATCCATGTTAGAATTCCATTGCCATGCTTTAAATTCACCATTGTGCAGTGCAGAAAAGAAAAGGTTTTCGCCTGAACTTATCAAAAAATAAGGACTTGAGGTGTTTGCACCACCTTCAATTTCCAATAGCCGTTTAGTTCCATCAGCTGTCCCATCTGATTCCCAAAGCTGGAGTCCATTTACTCCGTCATCTGCAACAAATACTAACCTATCATTCCAATGCGCCATGGTAAGGTCATAGTAGATCGAACCTCCAGAACCAGGAACAATATCCTTGACCATTTGGGTACCATCCGTTGTACCATCCGTTTTCCAAAGCTCTCTGCCATGTATTCCATCATCAGCCGAGAAAAAAACATAATCTCCAATCTCAATTAAGTCTGCCGGGCTGGAATCCTCCGGTCCTTCATTTATATCCTTTAATATAAAAGTTCCGTCAGCAGTTCCATCTGAAGTTCCGATTTCCAAGCCTGTTGACACATCATCAAAAACAAAGAAAATACCTTTAGAAAAAGCAAGAGGGTTAAATCTGCTCCCAGGGAAAAATATATTGTTAGACCCAATGCTCTTTATTTTGGTTGTTCCAAGTTCAGTACCGTCTGAGATCCAAAAAGCTTCATCAATTCCATCAAAAGCACTTAGGATTAATTTACCATTGAATTCAGTTATAGCTTTAGGCGATGAATTACCCGAGCCATTTATGTCCTTTACCAACAAGGTTCCATTTGAAGTACCATCACTTTTCCAAAGCTCGTAACCGGTTGTTCCATTTGTCCCACTAAAATAAATGAATCCATCATTCACAACCTGAGGACTTAATATTCCAGATTGAATTCCGGGATTTAAGTCAATGACCATATTAGTTCCATCCGTTGTTCCATCCGAAATCCATAATTCCGAACCAAATTCATTTGAATTAGCCCGAAAGACTATCTTATCGTCAAATTCATAGACCCTTGAAATACCTGATGATAGGTTGTCGGGCCTTATATCCTTTATCAAAAAAGTACCCTCAGGAGTGCCGTCACTTTTCCATAGCTCTTCTCCATGAATTTGATCATTAGCTACAAAATAAAGGCTATTGTTTGCCTTCATGAGACGAATAATCCCCGATCCACTATTTCCGACAGTTATATCTTTAACTAAAATTGTTCCTTCAGAAGTGCCATTTGTCTTATATAGCTCAACACCATGCTCCCCATCATCAGCATAAAAGTATACCTCATCTTTGTAAATGGGCAAGTTCGCTGGGTATCTATAGATTGACTTTCCATCGCCTGGCGAAATATCTTTCATTAGCTCTAGTGAATTCTGGGCTCCATTGCTAAACCACCATTCATACCCTGATTCTCCATCTGTCGCAGAATAGATTACTCCTCCGTTAACCGGGCTTATGTATGGATGCTCCGGAAATCCACCTGGAACTACAAAATAATATCCTGTGGGACCTGATACAAGATCCTTAATAAGAATTGTGCCAGCTTCTGTACCATCAGTCCGCCAGAGCTCTTGACCATGAGTTGTTGTTGTGGCTACAAAATACAAGTAATCACCGGAAACAGTTAATCCAAAAGGCGTAGATGACCCAGTTCCTGGTTCTATATCTTTAACAATGGTTGTTCCAAGTTCTGTACCATCGGTCTTAAGTAACTCTACCCCTGAGCCTGCATTTCCCACAAAATAAAGTTCCCCATTAAATACGGTTGGATACGGATTGATTGCGATACTAAATGATGGACTATTATTTGGGACCTTTGTTATTGTATAATCGGTACCTTGAATTTTGTACAAAGAGGATCCACGAATAAAATATAGGTTATCATCATAATTGGTAAAATATTCAGCAGTACCACTCATGCTAATCAGGTCAGTGCCCGTTGGGGTTCCATCTGTTATCCATAATCCGTCATTACCATCATCTGTTTCTGAATTAAATACAAGTAGATTATTCAAGCATCCATGATATTGGTGGTAGGCATACCCACTGGGATTGTTGAAAGATTTTATCAAAGTGGTACCAGCAATAGTTCCATTCGTAGTCCAGAGTTCCTTGCGGTTAACCCAAAAAAATATTTTGTCGTCACAAACACATGTTGATATATTTGATGAAATGGGACCGGTCGTGATGTCCGCAATCATATATGTTCCGCTTTCAGTTCCATCACTTCTCCAAATCTCCTGCCCATGATATATATCGTAAGCTGAGAAATATAAAATACCATTTATCGATTGGAAGTTTTCAGGCATTAAACTCTTGAGCCTATTACCAACCTTAACTAATTCAGTACCTTCAGTGGTGCCATCTGTTTTCCATAATTCATTGCTCGTACCAAAAAAAAGATAGTCTCCAACGATAGCAAATTCGCGTCCAAAGGAACCTGCCGGTAATGTGTTTATATCCTTTACTAAGCTAGCCTGGGACAAAGCTAATGGGCAATAAGTAACTAAAAGTATACTCAGGCTCACTCTAATTGAGTAATTCATATCGGTAAAATCTTACAACCAAAGAACAAATTAACACAAAATACGCTGAAAATTGAATTTTCTTACAAAAGTCACCCATCTAAAATATTTTTTAGATTAACCTAAACATTATCTTTGCGGAATTGTTTACAATCATGTTATGCTAAGCCTTGCTGAGGAGAACTACCTAAAAGCCATTTACCATTTGTCTGAGGACGGTACAAAAGATGTGCAGACCAATGCGCTGGCGGATTCTCTGAGTACAAAAGCCGCTTCTGTCACCGATATGATCAAGAAGCTTTCAGCGAAAAGCCTGATCTCTTACAAAAAGTATTACGGAGTAAACGTTACCGCCAAAGGCAAAAGCCAGGCGTTGCAAGTCATTCGCAAACACAGGTTGTGGGAAACCTTTCTCGTGCAAAAACTGGATTTCACCTGGGATGAAGTACACGAGATCGCTGAACAACTCGAACACATACAATCTCCTCGACTCATAGAGAAGCTGGATGAATTTTTGGATTACCCTACGGTAGATCCACATGGTGATCCCATTCCCAATGGCAAAGGAAAAATTGTAATCAAACCACAAGTTCCCCTTGATCAAATAAATGAGGGATATAAAGGAACTATCGTGGCTGTTAAAGATTCTGATTCTGCTTTTCTAAAGTACCTGGAAAAGATTGGCGCCAAGCCAGGAAAAAAAATACAAGTATTAAGCAAAGAAGCCTACGATGAATCCATGGAGGTGATTGTTGACAACCAAAAGGTATTTATCTCCAAAGAAGTTTCTAAAAACATATTAGTCACTGAATGATATGCACAAAGAAGAAGGAAGAAAGTCATTAAGTGAAGTACACGGCTCGGTAGAAGCCTCCAGTCGAAAAGGTTGGCGCAAGCTTTGGGCATTCTTAGGCCCCGCCTATCTGGTGAGCGTTGGGTATATGGATCCGGGCAACTGGGCCACTGACATTGCTGGGGGTAGCCAGTTTGGCTACGCTTTGATTTGGGTACTCTTGATGTCTAACCTGATGGCACTGCTTCTTCAAAGTCTTAGCGCAAGACTCGGTGTTGTTCGTCAACTTGATTTGGCGCAAGCCTCAAGAGCGGAATACAAGCCGGGTGTTAATTATGCGCTCTGGGTAATGGCAGAGATCGCCATTGCAGCTACAGACCTCGCTGAAGTTTTGGGTATGGCCATCGGATTACAACTTCTGTTTGACTTGCCTCTGGTTTGGGGAGTAACACTTACCGTACTTGATACCCTTATCATCTTGGTATTACAAAGTTATGGAATGCGCAAAATGGAAGCCTTCATTGTTGCGTTGGTAGCGGTAATTGGAGGTGCTTTCTTAGTAGAAATGGTATTGGCAAAACCCGATATGAGCGAATTGGTAACAGGATTCATACCTAGCTTACCCAATGAAACTGCACTCTACATCGCCATCGGTATCATTGGTGCCACGGTGATGCCGCATAACCTTTACCTCCACTCCTCCCTGGTACAAACCCGAAGGATAGACTCTTCTTCCCATAAAGGTATATGGTCTGCTCTAAAATATAATTTCATCGATTCCGCTATTGCCCTCAACGCAGCATTTTTTGTTAATGCCGCCATACTGGTATTGGCTGCTTCTACTTTTTACAAGGCGGGTATGTTTGAAGTAGCCGAGATTCAAGATGCGCATCAATTGCTGGCACCTATGTTGGGAACAGAACTTGCTCCTCTCCTCTTTGGAATTGCACTGGTGGCGGCTGGACAAAGTTCAACCATAACAGGAACACTCTCTGGACAGATTGTAATGGAGGGTTACCTTAACATACGCATTGCACCATGGTTACGAAGGCTCATCACCCGATTAATTGCCATCATTCCTGCCTATCTGGTTATCATTATATATGGAGAGAGTGAAACAGGTGCGTTGCTTGTATTCAGTCAGGTGGTTCTCAGTTTACAACTAGGGTTTGCCGTCATACCATTGATCCACTTCACCAGTGATAAGGTAAAGATGGGTGTATTTGCCAATAAGATGTGGGTGAAAGTTCTTGCTTGGGCTATCGCGTTGGTGATTATCGGATTGAATGTTCAGTTAGTCATTAATGAAGTGACAGGATGGTTGACAGAGGCGGAAAAACCATGGATCATTTGGGTTACTGTAATACCGGCATGTATTGCCGCGGCCCTTCTTCTTGTTTACATTACCTTCAAACCATTGTTCGACAGGAGAAGCCTGGGTAAAACATCTCGCATACCTCATGGAACGGCAGTAACATTGGAAGATATTAACAAACCTATTTACAACCGCATCGCTATCGCTATAGACTTTAGTAGTGTTGATGCCATAGCGATACAAAGTGCACTGGCACAGGGTGGCACACAAGCTACTTACCTGCTGATTCATGTGGTAGAAACTGCCGGGGCAATGGTTTATGGAAGTAGTATCGCAGACAAGGAATCAAGTGTAGACAACGCTGCCTTAAAAAGCTATGCGAATCAATTGGTTGAAAGAGGCTATAGGGTAGAACTGAAAATGGGCTATGGAAATCCAAAAAGGAAAATACCTGCTATGGTGAAGGAGTTTAATGCCAATCTGCTGGTAATGGGAGCCCACGGGCATAACCTCATTAAAGATTTGATTTTTGGTACCACTGTGGATACTGTACGCCATCGGGTAGATATTCCTGTGTTCATCGTAAGAGAAAGTCAGGAACAGTCTAACACATAACCAGATAACCGCATTTCTCGTTTAATTCGGTTACATAAATGGGCAGTTAAGCGGAGTTACTACCACTATTAGGGTAATATGCTATGCTTTCATTTGTCTACAGTGTTTGTCAATTTCAAAATACCGTTGTTTGGGTAAGCTGGCGACCATAAAATCACATTATATTAGGCGCTAACAGGGAGTTTTTTTAATGGGATTAAGATTCATTTACATACTCATTAGTGTACTAGGGATAGCTGCTCATCCGTGTTTTGGGCAGGACAAGGGTGTATTGCGTGGGGTGGCTATCGATTCAGCCTCCCGGGAAACACTGCCTTTTGCCAATATTTTTGTCAACAATACAACCATTGGTACTTCAGCAGATCAAAATGGAGAATTTGAACTTAAAAATCTTCAGCCAGGATTCAATGATATAGTGTTCAGCTACGTGGGTTATCACCCTCGCATCATTCGTTTCTATGTGGCGGAAGGAACCACCGTTTCGGCCGGAAGTATTGCACTGTTGCAAAAACCAGAAGAGATGGAAGAAGTGCAGGTAAGTTCAAAACGAGACAAGGACTGGGAGAAGAAACTAAAGAGTTTTGAAAAGTTCTTTTTGGGAGAAAACAACAATTCCGAAAATTGTAAAATTCAAAACCCGTGGGTGATCAATTTCTCAGAGAACTCTTCCAAAACATCTCTTGAAGCATCAGCATCGGAACCCATTGAAATTTTCAATTATGGCTTGGGTTATAAAATCTATTTTTATATGACCAACTTTAGCGCCAACCCTGAAAAGTATCAAATAGTAGGGCAATTCCGATTTGAGGAGGCTGGGCCACTGGAAACTAAACAAGCTGTTACATGGAAAAAAAACCGCATCGATACCTATCATGGTTCTGAGCGACATCTCTTCAAGGCCATTATAGATGGTCGTGCTGCAGAAGAAGGATTTAAGTTATATGTAGAGAAACCAGGAAATACCCTATCCGCAAGATCAGATATATTCAGCAATGAACTAAATAAGTCGGTAATTCCATTTGACACCAAAGGAGCTGTAAAGAAAGGAAAGGTTCCGGGACAATACATTGTTACCCTACCGCCTCGATTGGAAGTTCATTATACCAACGAATATGCCACTAAAAAATACTACAGGGATGTACCCTTTCAGGTAAGTTGGATAGAAGTGGAAAAAGGAGAACTGACCATTAGCGAAAGTGGTGTTGTTCTTAACTCTATAGATCTCATCACCTCAGGAGCGATCAGTGCTTCACGTGTTGCCGATTTACTACCACTAAATTTCAGTCCCAATGTAGAAGTAGGAAATGCTACTGTCCGGGTGTTTCCAAAACTCACGGGCTGGAGTAAATACAAGCGCATGCAGGAGTTTGCCTATCTGCAAACCGACAAGCCCTACTATTACCCCGGAGAAAGAATCTGGATGAAAGCCTCTATGCTCTATCGCGACAATGAATTATTGGACTCTTTGAGTAAAGTACTTTATGTAGAACTTATCAACGAGAAAAAAATATGTGTGGCCCGTGAATACCTCAACATCGACAGCGCTTTTGCAACGGGACATATTGATTTACCGGATTCTACAAGCAAAGGCAATTATTTTATACGCGCTTATACCAACTGGATGAGAAACTATGGATCAGAAACTTTTTTTGTAAAACCGGTACCTATTCTCAACATCACCGATAAAGTGCTGGATGAGAAGGTAACCTATGACACCACCTCACTGTTGGTGCATTTCAATACTAACAAAACAAGTTATTCTACCAGAGATTCCATTGGCTTAAGCCTACGGGTCACAGACCAGAAAGGCACACCGGTACTCACCCATTTATCCGTTTCGGTAACGGACGCAGTACTTGTAAAGAATATCTCGGATCAGACCACTATTCTTGACTTCAGTATGAAGGATAATGTAAGGCGCATTAATGATGAATTTGAACCCAACTACCCTGTGGAGACCGGAGTTCAGTTTTCCGGGCTATTTGTTGACGATAAAGGAAAACCCCAACGTACAGATGCTACTATTGTCCAACAAGAATTTAATACCGTGATCCCCATCACCACCAACAGGCAAGGTGAGTTTAATGTCATTGGCTTGAATTTTAGTGGAGAACTGGATTTTGGATTTCAGGCGCTCACAAAAAAAGGGAAACCGTACGGAGAATTCAGTCTGCTACCCCGTGAGTTTCCTTTGATTGACTTTGAGCCAAAGTATCTTCCTCTCAAAACTGAAGACATGAATGCCATTCAGGTACCCATTACCACCTACATACCCGATGCAGACACCCGACTCCTGGGTGATGTAACTATTCGTGGAGCACGAATTGAAAATTACAACCCCAATACAGCATCCCTTTACGGACAGGCCGATTACACGGTAAAAGGTGAAGACCTCCAGCAAGTCTTTACCGGAAATAACCTCATACAGGCATTACAAGGGAAGATACCAGGTATCCAGGTTAGTTATGGATGGGATGAAAACCATCAAGATGCTTATCGCGTCAGATTGCGGGGTGGATCCTCTACCATGGGAGCAGGTTTATCCTCGCCTGAGCCATTATTAATTGTGGATGGCATTCCGTTTGGCGGTGATCCCAATATTTCAATTGCCAATTATATTTCTGCCATCCCTACGCAGACTGTGGAGCGCGTTGAGGTGATTACCAGCGCTGTTTCGCTTCTTGGCACCCGTGGGGCAAACGGAGCTATCCTCATTTATACCAAAAGTTCGGGGGTGTACAGCGAAGAATCAGTAGACGATCGATACCCAGATATGCAAACAATTTCGATTCAGGGATACCAGAAGAAGGAGCCTTTCCCTGCCCCCTCCTATGCCAAAAGCAAAGTCACCGCCTCGAACGACTTGAGAACTACCATTCACTGGGAGCCTGACCTTACTACCGATCGAAATGGAAATGCACAAGTTTCCTTTTACAGTGCTGATCTGGAGGGTGTTTATCGGGTAGTAGTGGAAGGGCTGGCCATTGATGGAAGGCCTGTGCGAGGCGAGTACATGATCAATATCGAAAATCCCTAAAGTATAACTTCTCACCCCTTATTCTTAAATTACTTCGCGATAGGGAAAAAAGTATACGATGAAGCAGATCAGCAGCATACTATTAGGTCTTTTATTATTCAGTTCTGCGGAAGCGCAGTTGACAGGTGTAATTACCGATGTAAGCAATAAAAAGCCAGCCCGAAACGCCACTGTTTTTATCAACAACACTACCCTTCATCATACCACCAACTCGGATGGCGCATTTGAAATCAATGACCTTCAACCAGGCTTCTACGATTTAGTAGTATATCACCCTAAATATCAAATATTCAAATCTTCCCTGCAGGTGCAGTCCAACAAAGCTTACCAACTGAATCTGAGTATCACGCCATTGGAAGAAAAACCAAAAAGCACCAAAAAAGAAGAAGAATGGGAACTCAACCTGGAGTGGTTCAAGAATGGATTGCTTGGTTCTGACGTTAACACCACAGCATGCAAAATCGTGAACGAAAAGGCACTCTCCTTCCAACGCGATGGCGATCAACTTACTGCAACTGCTACCGAACCCATTATTATCGAAAACAATGCGCTGGGCTACAAAATCACCTATTATCTGCAATCCTTCAAGGCAAGTCCGTCCACTGCCGATATTCAGGGCATGACACAATATGAAGAGCTTGTTTCACAAGATTATCTGATTAACAACGAATGGAACAGAAACAGACAAAAAGCATACTGGGGGTCATCCCGGCATCTCTTTCAATCGATGGTACAAGGCCATCTCAGCAGAGAGGGATTTAAACTCTACGATGAAAATGGAAAATCCATAGTCAGGGATACTTTGGTGAGTCAGGGCAAAATAAGCGGATATTATCATATTGAATTACCTGACATTACAAAAGTGATCTACACCATTGCAGCTGGTGCTGATGGTGACCTCAAAAACGAAACCGGAAAAGTTTCCACACTTACAAAAAATGGTTCTGTGGATGTAACAGCAGAAGGTGTGTTGCTTAACAACAATTCCGTAACTATTGAAGGTGCCATGAGTCATCGTGGGCTGGCCTTCATTGCCCCTATTAACTACAGTTCTGAAACAGGCATTGAATCCGAAAAACTTGACTGGCAGAACTTTAGTTTGTTGCGAGAAAAAGTTTACCTGCACACGGATCGTGACTACTATTATCCTCGTGAAACCATCTGGTTCAAAGCGTACATGGGGTACAGCATGCCACTGCTCCGGGATACACTCAGCCGGTTGTTATATGTAGAAATGGTTTCTCCGGAAGGTGAAATACTAAGCACAAAAAACATCAGGATCAGAAATGGATTTGGTTGGGGAGAGTTCGTTGTTCCTCCTGCCCTTGCCCCAGGGGAATACTACCTGCGTGCTTACACCAATTGGATGCGCAATTATGGAGAAGATTTGTACACTAAACCTGTGCCCATCCTCTCCTATGATCAAAATGTAAGCGTAGCTGAGAGCGAGGCCTCGGAAACAGGAAACATAAAAGTGATTCCTGATAAGACTACCTATCAGACCAGGGAGAAAATAGCATTAACGATTTCCCTGGAAGACAAAGCTTTACTTCCAGCTAACTTTTCCGTATCCATTACCGATGCGGAGGCAACCCTACCACTACCGCAGCTAGAACGCATCACTACACCGGGGCTGTTGGAAGTAAAATTAGGTGAAGCCAAAAATGAATACTTTGATAACATTGAACATTTTATGGAACGGGGTCTCAGTTTTAGAGGCCAGGTGGTGGACAACAAAGGAACGCCATCACCAGCACAGGTAGACATCGTACAAGGAAATATGGACAACCTCATTTCCATGGAGACCGACCTGCAAGGCAACTTCCTAGTGACCGGACTTGATTTTATGGACAGCCTCAACTTTGCTTTTAAATCCTCCAATGCAAAAGGGAAAGCTTTTGGTAAGGTGGAATTGCTGGCCAAGGATGTACCAGCATTTAATTACAGCAATCCCAAAATCAATCTGGATTTTAAAAGTGAAGACGCCTTGCAACGCGTACAAAACACTTATGAGTTGGACATGAACACCATCCTGCTCAACGAAGTGGTGATTGAAGACAAATCGCTCAAGGAAGAGGAGAAGCTTGCTGCAAAAGTATATGGTACACCCGACTATGTAGTAAAGGGAAAAGACATGGCAGGCACCACAGCCGGCATGAATCCACTCATCGGCTTACAAGGCAGGGTTCCCGGCCTTCAGGTAACGGAGTATTTAGACGAGTTCAACATCAGACGTGTGCGCGTAAGAATAAGAGGAGGTACCTCCAGTATCTCAGGCAACACCGACCCACTGATATTGGTAGATGGTGTGCCCTGGGATGTGGAAGGACTGATGGGGTTGCCTCCCAGTGCCATTGACTATATAGAAGTGATTACTCGAGGAGTGTCCATGTTTGGTACAAGAGGAGCCAATGGGGTAATTGCTATTTATACCAAGAAGGGACCTGATGATGCGGATGCGCGCACTGATTACATCTCTTACAAAGTGGGTGGCTACACCAGACCACGACCGTTCAGTCAGCCTGATTATAGCGAGAAAAACGCAAGCAATCGTGCTGACTTCAGAACCACCATCTTTTGGAGCCCCAACATCACCCTCAGCGCCAATCATCCAACGGTAGTGGAATGTTATGCAGCAGACGTACCCACACGCTATCGCATTGTGGTAGAAGGAATGAATGCTGAAGGCAAACCATTCAGAGGAGTTTCCTTTGTTACCATTACCCGGTAAAACAGGACGGGATATCCAAACTTCTGCCCTATTTTTGTGATTCATGTCCACTCCTGATCACACCGATACCATAGTTGCATTGGCTACACCACAAGGTGTAGGTGCCATTTCCGTGATACGCCTCTCCGGAACAGATGCGATTGCCATCACTCAGTCTGTTTTTAAAGGCAAAGATCTCACTCTACAGCCATCACATACCATTCATTTTGGCACTATACACGATGAAGATCGAATTATTGATGAGGTATTGGTATCTGTCTTTATCGCACCTAAATCATTCACTACCGAGAATGCTATTGAAATCTCATGCCATGGTTCATCAGTTATCGTAAAGGAAATTATAAAAGTATTATTAAAAAAAGGTGCGAGACTGGCAACACCCGGTGAGTTTACCAAGCGGGCCTTCTTGCATGGCCGGTTTGATCTGGCCCAGGCAGAGGCTGTTGCCGATCTGATCAATGCGGAGACAGACAATGCACGACAGGCTGCCCTCAACCAGATGCGGGGTGGCTTCTCGAAAGAGATCAATCGCTTACGCGAAGAGTTGATTCACTTTGCATCGTTGATCGAACTCGAGCTAGACTTTGGGGAAGAAGATGTAGAGTTTGCCAAACGCAGTGACCTCAAAAAACTCATTTTTCAAATTCAAGGATACCTCACCTCATTGATCAATTCATTTGATCAGGGCAACGTAATAAAAAATGGCGTTCCAACAGTAATAGCGGGTAAACCAAATGCTGGCAAGTCCACTTTGTTGAATGTATTGTTAAATGAAGACAAAGCCATCGTCTCCGATATTGCAGGTACTACCCGCGATTCGATCGAAGATGAAATGGTTTTAGGTGGCATCAACTTCAGGTTTATTGATACAGCAGGCCTACGAGAAACACAGGATGTCATTGAAGCACTCGGTGTTGAAAGAACGAGGGATAAGATGAAGAAAGCTTCCCTTATCATCTATTTGGTAGATCTTTCTAATACCACACTTGAAGATATCTCAAAAGAAATCGAAGAATTAAATGTATTGGGCATACCCTTTATCAAAGTGGGGAATAAGTTGGATGCTGCTGACCCTACATTGGTGGAAAGACTGAAGCAAGAAGACTTTATTTTCATCTCTGCCAAACACAAAGATCATATTGAAGCATTAAAGGAAAAGATCCTCTCCCTATTTGAAGTTGCCAATGTAAAAACTGGAGACGTAATGGTGACCAACCTGCGCCACTATCAAAACCTGTTGCAAACCAATGCATCCCTCTCACGCGTGCTCGAAGGCATGGATACCAACGTTACCGGAGATTTCTTGGCCATGGACATTCGACAATCGTTGCATTACCTGGGAGAGATTACAGGAAGCATTACTACTGAGGATTTATTAGAAAATATTTTCTCCAAATTCTGTATCGGCAAATAGAGCCTTTTTAATGATAAACTTCTATGAAAGAGGAAGGTGAAGATGACTTTCTTGATCCCAAGGAACTCCTCATCTACAAAAAGGGGAAAGAAAACCTTCCATATAGTCCATCAGTATTACTCCTACTCACTCCCTCCCACCAATAAACTATTCAGGAATAGCTTATGAATGCTGTACCAGTATCCTCTAAAGGTCGGGTCGGAAGCAAAATAGATAACATGCCCCTTCCCTACTTGTGTTTTTAAAAGGTATGGGACCCCTGCCAGTTTGGTTTTGTCCTCATCCAGCATAAACCCATCCAGAAGTAACTGATCCTTTTTTGTGGTATAGCGTACTACCACATCCTTTTCATTTTCCGGCTTTAAGATGATGGGGTAGGCTGCAGGCAATCCAATTTGGGTGGCGTTGTAGCCCATGGCCAGCATCGATTTACCTACTTCGTTCATTCCGGGTTGCCATTTTACGACCCCGGTTGGCACCGATGCCGTATTGGTAAATTCACCCTTCAAGATCGTTCCATTGCTGTACCGGGCATAGCCTTCAAAACTTACGCCTTTCCCTAGTATTTCGTCTTGAGCTATTACTTCTCCTGCAGCATGGGACACAACTAATGTTCCTCCGTTCATAACAAATTCCCTCAGTTTATCCATCTTCAATGCCCCTTTATACCCTTTACTGAACCCTGGACCACCTCGAATATCCAGTCCGGCATTAGGAAGAACTATAGTCGTGTATGCCGATAAATCGCCTTGATTCAAAGTCTCTAACATCACAGGTGAGAAAGTAAAGTCATAATCTCTTTCGAGCACGGTCCGAATTCCTCCAAAATAGTGATCTTGCATCACAGGCCAATCGGCAAGAACCGCGACCATAGGCTTATCAATTGGTACTACACGTACATCATCTCCAAAGGTAACACCTGCATCTGTAAACGGATTGGTAACTACCGACACTTCAGCACCATACTCTTTTGTTAGCTGAGCCAATCTTTCATGAAAATGATCCGGGTTGCGCAAACTAATAGCCGCAAACGTTCCCTTTGGATAGACCGTATCTCCCACCTTGAACCAACTTTTAAATACCCTCCATTTGTAGCCTTCCTGTGCCATTCGCATCACCAACTTATAATTGGCTTCGTTATCACTTGTTGCCACGTATCCATAAGATGCCGATGGTATTATAACTTCAAGAGTTCCTAATTTCCCTATTGGTGTTGAGCTTACATTAGTAACCGTATTGGTGTAATAAGCCTCCACACCGAAAATTAAAGGAAAAGTATTCCAGGTTACATCATAGAATGGCATGTCTCTGCCGGCTGGTACCCAGGTTTCCGGACTATCATCATCAATTGTGGGATCGAACAACGCCCGTACGAGACGCGCCTGCGGTTGCTTGATGGCAATAAGATAGTCTCCTTTCTTAAAATTCTTTTTTACTCCTTTTATCTCTCCCAGATAGTCATTTACAGTTACGGTGAAGTCAGCCTGTGCCTCTGTTACATCTATGTCCTGCAATTTCAGCCGCTCCAGCATTCTGTTCAATTTAGATGGGTCTCCGCCCTTTGGAATCACTACTTGCTTCACTGAACCATTTGCTGCATCATTAAGTCCTTTGAGTTGTGTTTGATAAACATCTTCAAGTAATTGTGCTTTGCGTTGAGCGGCCACCTCCATCAATGTCCACGCTCCTTCAGCATGCCTGTCCATAGCCATGCGCATGGTAGCCTTTGTCCCATCGGTGCGAATGAATGCCGTAGAACGGCCAGGCCTTCCTCCAAAGGTCTCAAACAAAAATGAACTAAGGCTCGGTCCAAACATAGCCCACGACAAACCAAACCCTACATGTGTCACACCATCAAATTGATTTCTACTGAACAGTGACCATCCCTTTTCACCAAATCGTTTGCCCGTTACCTCCGCTACATCTACCCACCACTGATAAGCCTTCTCTGGCCATAGTTTATGATAAGGAGGTGCGAAGGGAGGTATGAAATGGGTGGTAGGTCCACTGTGTACATCCAGAATCAGATTGGGTCGCCAATCCATAATCGTCTTACCTAGTGCGGACATCTCAGGAGTGACAAAAAAACTAAAGTCGCGGTTCACATCAATGCCCATGGCATTGCCATCGGTGTTCATCCCCCAATGTGCCTTGTTCTCTACCGCATTGGGGTCAACAGCCGCACCCTTCACATCGTAGAGCCCCTGCCATGTAACATACCGTGCGTGGGCATCAGGGTTGGTAAGGGGAGAAAATATTACCACCAGATTTTCACGGATGGCATTTGCTGTAGCGTCATTGCGCGTAGCCAGATCATACGCCACCTCGGAAAGCACTTCCGTTCCAGCTTCTTCATCTGTGTCTACAATAAAAATGTAAAGTATAGCAGGGTTATTTTGTATCAGTGAAGTTTTCTCTTGCTGCGAAAGCGTGGTATTAAGGCGGGTGAGTTTCCGATTGTTCTCTTTTATTTCTTCCAGTCTTGCCAGATTGGCTTCACTGCTTACAATCAGCTGAACCAGGGGTCTGTTTTGAATGCTTTTCCCGTACAATTGATGCTGTACACGAGGACTTTTTCCCAGCTCCCTATAATATTCATAATGATTGGAGGTAATAGTATAAGTGGTTCCGAGCTCATAACCATGAAAAGCAGCTGGCGGTTGAGGCTGCGCATTCAAAGTCCAGCTGAATAACAGTAAAAAAGAAGCGGAAATTATTCTCATAAGGGTCAAGGTTTAATGAAAAATGAGGAACCTTTAAGGTTATCACAAGAAGAATTATTTAAAGGGTTTCGAACTAACTCATTCTTACTTCATTCGCTAAATCATAATAGCAATTCAACCTACTTTTCATACCAACTCACACTTTAATATCGAATAACACCCTTCACACATCCTAAACCTTCGTTTTTTGCTACAACCACTTATATGTAGCATGACTAAAACATCCAGACTGCATTCTCTCGACTCCCTGCGGGCCATCATGATGCTGCTGGGGTTAGTACTCCATTCATCGGAATCGTACAACATTGGAGACAATGACATTTGGCCCAGAGACCCTATGTCGACTCATATCTTTCTCAACTACCTGAACTCGTTGATCCATGTCTTCAGAATGCCTGTATTTTTTATGGTGGCTGGTTTTTTTGGTGCCTTGTTGTTCTATGAAAGAGGTTCAAAGCCAATGATTACCAACAGAATGAAAAGGATTACACTCCCCTTTATGGTTTTTTTATTGGTGCTCCATCCCATTATCATTTTAGCGTTTGATTTTACTTCCAATGCCTTCAACGCTCCGCTATCGGATATTTCTACCGAACTCTCCCTTTTCCCACAGATTACTTACCACCTTTGGTTTCTATACTACTTGATCCTTCTCACACTATTCTCTTTTGGACTGGCTTTACTGCTAAACAAGGCGCCTGGCTTTCGCCAAAAAATCAACTTCTCCTTCCGGTGGCTGATGGACAGAAAACTAGTAGCCATCCTGGTCTTTGGCATTATGTTATTCATTGTGATGCTCTATATATGGGACTACAGTGTACCTACTCCCCTGTCCTTCATACCGGATGCAGGCGACTTTCTATTTTTCTTGCTCTTCTATCTCATGGGATGGGTGCTTTACACTTCAAAGTATCCCCTCAACTCATTGATGAAAAATGACTGGCTCTTTACATCCATTGCAGTCATCGCCTTCACCCTCCGGTTTGCCTGGTCATCACACATTGATGATGTATTGATTGCCATCATTCACGCCCTCATTACCTGGATGTTTGTATTTGGCATTACGGGGTTGTTCATTCGCTACACCAGTCAGTACTCCTCGCGCATGCGCTATATTTCTGACTCCTCCTATTGGGTGTTCCTTGTCCACTTACCACTCACTGCTTTTATGCCTGGCCTAATGGCTGGTTGGATGCTACCAGCAATTATTAAGTTTTTAATAACCCTGACAGGTACTGCAGCCATATGCCTGGTAACCTATCACTATTGGGTTCGTTCAACAGGGATAGGCCAATTCCTTAATGGAAGAAAATATTCCTAAGCGTAATTCCATTAATTTTAACTGATAACCCAATAACATGCTGAGAGTTTACTGGAGATGGATAAGTATAGTGCTTTTAGGTGTTGCTCTCAACTACGTTGTTAACAAAGTCCTTGATCTTCGCTATGGCTCCCGTTCAAGTTTTGACCCAGAAGAGATTTTTATGGCCATCCTTTTCTCCTTTATTATACTAGAAGGCTCAAGATGGATTCGGGAAAAGTTACACACATCAACGCAATACATTGCGCGTCTCCCCCTTTCCCTATTCACCTACCCTGTCATTTTTAGCTACATTACCTTTGTCATTCTTGTCATTGGTAATCTAGTCAACATCTACTTTTATGGAGGGGCCAACCAAAGTGATGAGAATTTTATTGTTTTATTGTTGACGCTTTTCTTCACATTTCCGGTATTGGCCATCGATTACCTCTGGAAATACAAAGCGCAGCTTGACGAAGTGAATGAACAACTACTCAACAAACAAGAGGAGTTGAGACAATTCCGTAAAGACAACCAATCCAAAATAGTCATTGAGGCATCGCATGGAATGCATAAGATGTTGGTTACGCCTGATCAAATATTGATGATCTATCGCGAGCATACCATTGTTTATCTTGTAAACCGTGACATTAAAAAATTAGTCTGCAACCTTTCTCTGGACGCATTGGAAACATTACTTCCCTCCAATGGGTTTTGCAGGGCCAACAGACAATTCATACTCACACCAGATGTCATTCAGTCCATCAAATCGGGTTCCTACGGAAAAATTGAACTGCAGCTTATTGCTGAAAATAATATTCCCTTCACAGTAACCGTAAGCCGACCCTCTGCTTCGAGCTTCAGGCGCTGGCTGAATGATTCAACCAGTGCTTTGGTGAAATAACCTTCAAAGTATTGTCAAGGCTTCGGATCTGACTCATTTGATGTAAGCGGATAAGGACAGAGTCCATTAGAGCATCAAACCTGCCTTTATTAACCCCTCTACTTCCAAGCCGCCTCAGCCCGATCCATCAACTTCTCATCCCCTATCTTTTTACAAAAAGAAGCAAAGGCGGGAGTGGGCCCGCGCCAGCGTAGCTCGGACATGTTTTTAAAGAGCTTTGCATCCGTGCGCAAGGTTGCCAGCCGTTTGAACAACAATGCCTGTTTCCTCTTCTTTCCCAGAATTTTGTCAGGAAAGTTCTCAATGGGTCCGTACTCGTTCAGCAAGTTTGCGGCTCCGATCTTGCCGATCCCAGGAATACCCGGATAGCCATCGGCATCATCGCCCACCAACGCCAAAAAATCCGGAATCAAAGCAGGAGGCACACCAAACTTCTTCTTCACCCCATCCTCGTTGCGGATCACATTCGCCCTGCGATCAATCTGAACCACACGGTCTCCACTCACACATTGCGCCAAATCTTTATCCGGTGTCCAGATACAAACCTTATCCACACGTTTGCTTTTGGCTGCAATGAAAGCAGCAGACGCCAGGCCATCGTCCGCTTCCAGTTCCACCATAGGCCACACTGCAACGCCCATCGCTTCCAACCCCTTCTCCAGAGGACCGAACTGTGACCGGAGCACGCGCTCGATACCATACCCCGTCTTATAATCTGACCAAAGTTTGTTACGAAAAGATTCGATCACATGGTCAGTGGCTACTCCGATATGGGTGGCATCGTCTTCAATCATTTTCAAGATGCTGTTCAATACGCCAGATACGGCACCGTAGGGTTTATCCTTTCCCTTGTTGAAGGATCTTAGGCCATAGAAATGGCGGAAGAGCTCGTACGTTCCGTCAATGAGATGAATAATCATAAAAGATGAAGGTAGTGAAACGACCTAAGAATGACGATCACTTAATGGCGGAGTCTTTTGTGATGGTAGATATAGGACAAGGTACCCATTGCGTAAGGAATAAGCAGTATCAGCATCAACGGATCAAAACCATTAACAGCAAGTCCGGAATACACCGCACCTGTAAGGTCGAAAAAGAATCCTGCATATACCCACTCCTTAATTCGTGGAAAACCAGGCACGAGCAACCCAACAACACCCAGCAGTTTGGCCCAACCAATAGCAGGCAAAAGGTAAAGGGGATATCCCAGTTGCTCAAAAACTTGGACCCACTCCGGTGTTGAAAGGATATTGGGTATGGCTGACGTGAGCATGAAAAGAGAAAAGAGTCCAGTGAATACCCAGAATAGAATAACGTTTCGTTTCGCTGATGTTGGTTGTGTCATGGATATGTTTGTAAATCTGTTGTTAAATAACTCATTTTTCCTGAAGAAGAAAAGAGGGACTTTATGACATATTTATTCGGTAAGATCACCACAGCGTCATTACTTAAGCTTCAATAGCAAGATATGCGCAGCGTCCTTAAGGAGACGGCAAAAGATGATTGATTTAGTGAAAGAATTCATTTCGTTTGGTTTTATTAGTTACTACCTTAACATTCAAAACGTATTTCCCACGCGGTTCATTCCTAAAAATGATTAGAAATGCCTGAATGGTTAATTGTTCTTCTTGTATTGGCTGGCCTTGTGGCTGTCGTTGGACTCCTCATCAAACGGAACCTGGCAGCTGACGCAAAACGGGCTGCGCATCTGAAATCCTTCGCTGAGAAGAAGGGACTTAGTTATTCCGAGGCAGTTGAATATACAACTGTACACGACAAGTTTAAATCGCTTCCCACCTTTCAAAAAGGCACAGACTTCTACGTTGAAAATTTTATACACGGTAACCTGAATGGTGCTAACATTGCCATTTTCGATTATATGTATTGGAACGCCTATGAGACACATAGAAGAGGCGGAAAGGCTCATCGTACTGAGGGTACCAAAATAAGGCAAACACCCATCTGCCTTCACATAGCAAATGCCAACATTCCCGCATTTGACATCACCATTAATTCTAATCTTTATAGCTACACCTCCTACCCTAACGGTGGCTTAGTAAAATTTGAAGAGGAGAATGCCTTTACTAAAAACTACATCGTGAGGGCTGCATCGGAAGAAGATGTGGGTAAGGTTAAGAAAATGATTTCGAAGGAAGTGCAGGATTTCCTGGCTCCCTTAAAAAACTTGAAAGTGGAGGCGGCAGGTGACGCAGTGCTGGTGACACAAACCAATATTCCCATCAAACACCCCGCCCTTGATGGATATATTAAGGCTGCCGTAGCCATGCTACCTATCCTTGAGGATAAATCTTAGGTTAACTCCCCCTGATTTAATTCCAAACGCACATTAGCTGACCTCGCTAAAAAAGCCTGGGTCAAGCACATCAGGTCTTTCGATCTGACAACACTGAAATAGCCTGTAAATCAATCTATTACCACTAATTCAAGATTTTTTTCTCTTTTTTACTTGCGTAGTTAAATAGCTACATATATACTTGTAGTCAAATAGCTACATATTCTGAATCACTCAATTGAGTGGTTTGAATTTTTAATGCAAGAGATATGAAACTAAGAAGAGATCCTTTTCAGGCCATCGCTGATCCTACCCGCAGAGCCATTTTGGTGTTGCTCGCAGCACAGACCATGTCGGCCGGAGCCATCGCCAGTAATTTTGATGTGGCCCGCCCTACTATATCCAAGCACATGCAAATTTTGAATGAATGCGACCTCATCGAATCCAGTCAAAAGGGACGTGAAATATATTACGAACTAAAAGTTGACAAAATGAAAGAAATCGACATCTGGTTAGAGCAGTTCAGAAAGATGTGGGAAGAGCGCTTCAACAACCTCGACAACCTATTGGCCAAAATTCAAAAGAAAGATAAATAACCACTTAAAAGTAAAACGATGAAAAACAATCTACTTTTCGACTTCATTGTAGACAAGAAGAAGAATACCCTTACCATTAAAAGAGAATTTGCCGGCAATCGCCAGTTGGTGTGGGACTGCTACACCAAACGTGAATTACTGGATCAATGGTTCGCCCCCAGACCACTCACCACCAAAACCAAGTCCATGGATTTCAGCGAAGGGGGTCATTGGCATTATGCCATGGTAGAGTCAGATGGAAAAGAGTATTGGGGTTGGATGGGATACACTAAAATTAAACCCATTGATTACTACGATGGGCTGGATGCCTTTTGTGATAGCGAAGGCAACATGAACACCGACCTGCCGCGAGCACAATGGCACGTTGTATTTTCAGACAAAGGGAATAATGCGTTAGTAGAAACTTTAGTGACTTACGATTCATTAGCTGATCTGGAGGCCGTTATCCAAATGGGTATGAAAGAAGGACTCACATCCACTATGGAAAGACTCGATGATCTATTGATTAAACTCAACGCCTAAACTACATTATCATGAAGATCGTAACCATAATTGCACGGACCTTATTAGGAATTCTATTTGTTTTCGGGTCAATGGCCTATTTTTTAGAATGGTTTCCGCCACCAGAGTTGACTGGCGATATGAAAACCTTTAATGATGGGCTGAATGCTTCAGGGTATCTGGTACCCCTGATAAAGGCCACTGAATTGATTTGTGGCATTGCCTTTATCGTTGGCCGTTTCGTTCCACTGGCGGTAGTCATTATTTTCCCTATCGTAATCAACATCGTGTCGGTGCACACCTTTCTTGCTCCAGAAGGTTTACCAATCGCTTTGTTTGTATTGATAACCAGCCTGTTTCTGGCTTATCGCAATAAGGATCATTATAAAAGCTTATTGATAAACCAATACTGAGACCAACTCATTTCGTTACTGTCGCAATTGCCACTTACAATTGTCTGCATTACACCCCTGAGAATTGCTAACAAAAGTGGATTTTTATATTATCATTTAACTACTAAAACTAAATTACTATGTCAAGCGTAAGCACCTATTTAAACTTCGAGCGGAACACGGAAGACGCTTTCAACTTTTACAAATCAGTATTCGGAGGAGAGTTCTTCGGTCAGGGTATCATGCGCATGGGTGATGCACCGCCACAGGAAGGTATGCCTCCATTGGCAGAAGAAGATAAGAATCTCGTCATGCATGTGGAATTAAGGATTTTGAATAGTCACACCCTCATGGGCACGGATGCACCAGAAAGTATGGGATTCAAACTGAACAAGGGCAACAATGTATCCATCAACCTGATGCCAGATACCCGCAAGGAAACCAAACGACTCTTCGATGCACTTTCAGCTGGTGGACAGGTAACGATGGAACTGCAGGATATGTTTTGGGGAGATTACTTTGGGAGTTGCACCGATAAGTTCGGTATTCAATGGATGTTCAATTGCAGCGAAAAGAAATAATGGACGACATCAGCAAAAGATCCATTAGCATGACAAGGGTGTTTGACGCTCCTGTTGACTTACTTTGGAAAGTGTTAACTACTCCGGAATACATCAAAGACTGGTGGGGTCCGGAGGGGTTTACCAATACCATCAGAAAAATGGACGTCCGTGAGGGAGGAACATGGGACTTCACTATGCATGGTCCGGAAGGCACCGACTTTGTCAATTTCTATCACTACCTGGAAGTGAAACCTCTTGAGAAACTCGTAATGGAGCACAGACAACATCCAAAATTTACCATCATCGTGCAACTCTATCCCGAAGGAGACCAAACCAAAGTGATCTGGCAAAATATCTTTGATACTATCCCAACTATGGAGGAAACCGTCAGGGCCTTCAAAGCAGATGTAGGGCTTAAGCAGAATTTGGAAAGACTTGCCCAACATCTAACACAACATCAGCCATAAACTTGAACAAACACCAGTTAATTTTAAAATAGACATTATGAGAAAGATAATTTCATTTATGCACCTCTCACTTGACGGTTTTGTAGCAGGACCGAACGGAGAGATGGACTGGATTAAAGTTGATGAAGAGATTTTTAATCATGTGGGTAAACGCATTAGCGAAGGTGACACTGCCTTATATGGAAGGGTAACCTATCAGATGATGGAAAGCTACTGGCCTACCGCAGCAGACAAACCAAACGCAACCCAACACGACATTGAACATTCAAAGTGGTATAGCAAAGTGCACAAAGTGGTATTGTCAAAAACAATTAAAGAAGCGGATTTGACCAACACCACAATTATTAGTGACAACCTCCCTGAAAGCATAAATAAAATTAAAAAGCAGGCAGGTGGAGATATCCTGCTTTTTGGCAGCCCGACAGCAACGCATTCCCTTATGCAACAAAACTTAATTGACGTCTACTGGCTATTTGTTAATCCCATTATTCTTGGGCATGGCATTCCATTATTTAAAAACATCAAAGACAAAATAAAACTACAGCTATTGACTACCCGACCATTTGCTTCCGGGGTAACTGAATTGAGTTATACCGTAGAACCCTTGCTTAATAAGGAATTATAGTAAACCAGCTTTCACCATAAAAGACTTAATAACCCCATGAAAACCGAAATCATCGCTGAACCAGGTAAGCAAGAGCTTTTTATTCACCGTGAATTTGATGCTCCCATAGAGCTGGTGTACAAAGCATTTAGCGACCCCAATATTTTGTTAAAGTTTTTTGCACCTCAGGGAATAAACATGCAATTCCTACTAAAGGAATATGAAGAAGGTAAAGCTTACCGATATCGCCATACTGATGCAGAAGGTAATACGCTTTGCACGTTTAAAGGTGTAGTGCATGAAATGAATGCACCCAATAGAATTGTCATTACATCAGAACTTGAAGAACTTCCAATTCTGGGCCGAGCGATATTGGAAATATATGAATTTACGGCATTGAAAGAAGATAGAACAAAACTCATCGTTCAGGATGTGTGTCGCTCCGTAGAAGACAGGGATATGATGATCAAAAGCGGAATGGAAGGTGGGATAGTCAGCATTTTTGAAAACCTGGATGAACTGCTCAATGCAGGTATATGATGACTAAGCAACAGTAAGTAGACAATACAAAATATGGCGCCTAAAGGAACATTAAAGACCTGTAGAAAAGGACATCAGTTCTACAAAAGTAGTGACTGTCCTACCTGTCCGGTTTGTGAAAAGGAACGTAAACCAAAAGACGGTTTTATGGCTTTGATCAGTGCACCAGCAAGAAGAGCGTTAGAAAGAGAAAATATTAAGACCCTGAACGACCTGGTTAAATGGCGTGAAAGAGAAATCCTTAGCCTTCACGGAATAGGACCAAGCACTATACCCAAACTAAAAAAGGCTTTAAAGGACTATGGGCTTTCATTCAAATCGTAAATCTTTCTAACGCGTTTATTAAAAATTGGATTACAAATAGTTGATACACAAATTCGAATGAAAACAGTTGATCTTACTACTATTGAAATTTTTAAAACCAATGCTTAAATCAAAACAATAAAAACAAAGAATATGAAATTTACAGTAGACAAAGAAAATAGGACCGTTCATGTAACACGCGAGTTTGAAGCTCCACAATCCGATGTATGGGCAGCATGGACGCAACCCGAAATCCTTGACCAATGGTGGGCTCCACAACCCTGGAAATCAGTAACCAAATCCATGGAGTTTAAAGAAGGTGGTAGACGCTTATACGCAATGGTAGGGCCAGGCGGAGAAGAGCACTGGTCATTGGCTGATTACACCTCCATTACACCTAAAACAAATTTTAAGGCAGTGGATGGCTTTTGTGACGACCAGGGGAATGTAAATATAGAAATGCCACGGTCAAATTGGAATGTAGACTTTACGGAATCCAATGGAACGACCACTGTACAAGTCCAAATCAAGCACAAAACTCTTGATGACTTGGAAATGCATATAAAAATGGGCTTCAAAGAAGGATTTACAGCCACATTGGAAGCACTAGCTGCACTATTAGAAACTATGAACAAAAATTAAAAAATATGAGAAAGATAAAATTAGCTCTACGAACATCGGTTGTATCGATGTTCGTCATTTGGTCTTTGTCCATACCCGGCTATGGAAACTCTAATCAGAAATCTTCGGATATGGAAGTACCTGATTTAAAATACAACCAGGCTGAAATGAAAAATAATATCGCAACAGATACCATCAAGGCATACGCTTCAGTCAACGGAATAAAACTATACTATGAGATCAGTGGTACAGGTGAACCATTAATTGTTCTTCATGGAGGGTTTGGTAATACGGAATTCTATATACCCAACCTGACGGAGCTTGGAAAACACTATAAGGTAATAACTGTAGATCTACAAGGACATGGACGCACTGCGGACATAGACAGGCCGCTCAGTCGCGAAGCTATGGCGGATGACATAGCGGCTTTGATCAAGCATCTTAATCTCGAAAAGACAAATGTCATCGGCTACTCATTCGGAGGATGGGTTGCACTTCGTCTCGCCATTCAACATCCCGAGTTACTAAATAAAGTGGTGCTCATTTCATGCCCATTTAAACGCACAGGATGGTTCCCAGAATTGCGTGCTCAGCAGGATCAGCTGGGGGCAGAAACTGCCGAGGGTTTGAAAGAAACACCAATGTACCACTCTTATGCAAAGAAGGCTCCCAAACCTCAGGATTGGACAAAGTTGGTAACCAAAATGAGTGCTACACTCCAGAAAGATTTTGACTGGTCAAAAGAAGTAGGAGCTGTTAAGTTACCCGTATTGTTAATGTTTGGTGATGCTGATGAGGTAATGCCCGTACACATGCTGGAGTTCTTCAAACTTTTGGGAGGAGGAATGAAAGGTGGGGATTGGGATGGTTCTGGAAGACCGATCTCTCAACTTGCCATAATCCCAAACCAAACACATTATGATATTTTTATGTCACCCGCATTATCCGATATCATAATGCCGTTCTTAAAAAAAGAATAAGAGCTTCTGATCACAGTGTGGTGTCTCGCACTATTCAAATGAAGAACTCAAATAATAAAAGATCAAGACAGAGGAATCTCGCATGATGAAAATCAAAACAATACTTTTTGCAGGTCTATTAGTAGGCAGCCTGGATATCCTGGCTGCCTGCTTAGATTTCTACATTGCTACCGGCAATGGTCCGGCAGGTGTGCTTCGATACATTGCCAGCGGTGCTTTTGGCAATGAAGCTTTTTCGGGCGGTACTACCATGATCTTATGGGGACTACTCTTCCACTATCTGATTGCCTACTCATTTACCATACTGTTTTTTTGGTTATTCCAGAAGCTAAAATCCATGCGAAATTACCCAGTCATTACGGCCATTATGTACAGCGTTTTCATGTGGGCAAGCACAGTTCTGGTTATCTTACCGATGAGCGATACCCCTCCTCTCCCGCTTACTTTTTGGAGTGCTTTAAAGGCCATTTTGATATTGATTTTCATGATCAGTTTGCCTTTGACTTTTATTGCGAGAAGGAAGGCCAGGCATAGCCCTATCAATTAATCAATCCAACTCATGCAGACCTATAAAGCCGAAGAATATCAGAAACTAATAGTGGTAGAAGTATTCAAAACGAATGTAGACAATGATGACATAGCACTTCAAATCATTACTGCTCTACAGAGAATTTTCCCTACTTACAGGATCAACTTTGACCTTGATGACTGTGATAAAATTCTGAGAGTAGAATCAGCAACAGGACAGGTGAATACCGAAGAACTAATCTCCTTGGTAAAAGAAGAAAAAGTGAACATTGAAATATTGGAATAAGGCGCTAATATTATCACATGAAAAAAGAGCTTAAGTCCATCATTCTGCCACCCAATGAAGGTCGCACTTACCATTGTGGCCCCATGACCGCCATCTTCAAAGCGGACGAAGAAGAAACCAATACTAAATATTCGATATCTGAGTGGTGGTTGCAACCCCATTCAGATGGTCCTGGCACTCACTTGCATGAAGAAAATGATGAAGTTTTTTATGTGCTGGAAGGCACTACTTCCTTTTTGGTTGGAGACAAATGGATAGACGCAGAGAAAGGAACGTTCATCCGTATCCATGCCAACACGATGCATGACTTTGCCAATCGCACTGATGAAAAAACGGGTGTTCTTAACTTTTTCATACCCGGTGGTTTCGAGCGAAACATGCCATCTATTGTAAAGTGGTTTGAAGAGAATGAAAACTGAAAGCATCATTTCTTTTGAACAGGCTAAATAAAAATTTAAGGTACAGATATGGAAATTGATCAGTCCAACGAAAAAGCTTCAGTGGCAGTTATTTTTGAAGTCATACCTGCTGAAAATCACATGGAGGAATACCTTGATATTGCCCAACAGCTATTGCGACAACTTAATCAAATTGAAGGTTTTATTTCCATCGAAAGATTCAGCAGCTTAAACACTCCGGGAAAAATACTATCCCTCTCCTATTGGAGGGATGAAGAGGCTGTTCGGGAATGGCGAAACACAGAGGATCATCGGTGGGCACAAAGCAAAGGCAGAAACGAAGTGTTCAGTGACTATAGATTAAGGGTGGTGAATGTTTTGCGGGAATATGGAATGAACGATCGGCTGGAAGCACCCAATGATAGCAAAGTACATCATAAAAAGTAAGAGAAATAATGTTAGTAAAATATTAGATAACAGGATTAGTAAGTGTCGTTACAGCCAGTTATTATGTCACAATCACTCTTTAAAATATGAATTCGAAAATAGAACTTGGGTAAAAAAATGGCAACGTTATCCTCATTTACATTCATCACCCTTGATGGTTATTACAAAGGACCATCCGAAGACACCAGTTGGCACCACCACGACAAAGAGGGAGAAAAATACTCTGAAGAAAGTCTTGCATCTGATAGTACACTGCTCTTTGGCAGAACTACCTATGAAATGATGGCCAGCTTTTGGCCCACTCCTATGGCCGTAGAAATGTTTCCGAAAGTGGCAAAGGGCATGAACAAAGCCAAAAAGTTAGTTATCTCCTCCTCCCTTAAATCACCTCAATGGAAAAACACAGAAGTACTAAATAAGAATTGGTTGGGCGAAATCGCCCAGCTAAAAAAGAAAACGGATATTACACTACTTGGGAGCGGCTCCATCCTTACACAACTTGCAGAAGCAGGGCTTGTTGATCAATTTCAATTCATGATTGATCCAGTCGCAATTGGCAAGGGTACATCCATTTTCAAAGGACTTACCCATCAACTTAATCTGCAACTCGTCCACTCAAGGGTTTTCAAAAGCGGTACACTATTGCTTACTTACGAAAAAATAAGAACATGACCCATAAAGAAATCGCTACCTCCTTTCTGCAATCGGCCGGCATGGGCGAAGTAAAAGCAGCTTTTGAGCAATCTGTCGCTGACAACTTCATCCATCACAACCAGTACTTCAAAGGAGATCGGGAATCCTTAAAAGCTGCCATGCAGGAGGCTCAAAACACTAGTCCGAACAAATCGATTACCATTAAGAATACTTATGAGGATGGTGATACGGTGATCACCCATTCACACGTAGTGAAAGAAGACATGGAAATAGCGGTGGTGCACATCTTTCGATTTGATAATAACAAAATTGTAGAGCTGTGGGATTTGGGTCAGATTATCGACAAGGATTCGCCCAATGAGCATGGATTGTTTTGAAGCAAGATTTATCGGTTGTTGGTGAGCACAAACGCACCCCAATAGTAGGGCTCCGGGTACTTTTCCTTTAGTGTACGCATGGCAGAATCAAATGATCCCGATAAAGATTGTGTTTCCATCAGCTGATTGTAAAACAGGGTCATGAACTGCATGGTAGCTTCATCGTCTACTTTCCACAACGAGGTGACCAGGCTTTGCACTCCAGATTTTTGTAACGCCCGCTTCAAACCAAACAGCCCCTCACCGGGAACTACTTCCCCCAACCCCGTTTCGCATGCGGAAAGCACTACCAGGCGTGTGCCAAATAAATTCATGTCCTGAATTTCCGCTGAGGTTAAAATTCCCTGCGTGGCCAGACTAAAACCACCGTCCTTCAATTTCTTTTGTGCACCTGCCAATACCAGACCCGAGCTGGACATGGTTTCAAACAAATTGTAATAACCCGATGGAGATGCAGGTTGGTCGATCCAAAAACCGTGTGTGGCAATGTGCATCACATCTGCACGGTTGTTTTCAAACAGTGCCTGCTTGGAAGCGCCTGTTCCCGTCAACAAGGTTGCCTTTGCATGGTGTTGCGTCAGTAGCTTGCTGATCGCTTCCACTTCTGTTTTCGTACCTGGCAATGGGGCTATGGGCTGGCGCGAAAAGAATTCACGTGAGGTGCGCAAGGTGTCACCTTGAGGTTGTGCCTGCCCCTCTCCATATACAGGGTTGCCCAATAGAGTGGCCGTAGTAATGGCAACAGGCTGTTCACCGTGTATTTCAGCAATGGTGGGCACCATCCGAATGGCCACTTCATCCAGTACATACTTTTGAGATGCTCTATCCAACAAAGTGTTGGGGTTGATCATGTGAAAAATGCCATCAGGTGCAAAGTATACTTTCATCACGCCTTGCAAGGCCTCGGCCAAAGGCCGCCAATACACCTGGTAAGAGTGCTCATCTTTCATTTTAAACTGAATGCTGTTGCGGTAGCGTTTAAAATGACGCCCCTCCATGCTCCCGCCCTCCTCCGGAAAGGTGACCACTTCAATGGGCCCCGATTGTTTTACGATCAATGCCGCATACCTTATCTTCTTACCATAGTAGGATTTATGATTTTCCTCATAACGGATGATCTCCACTCCTGCCTCACCCTCTTTCAACTGCTTCCGAATGGAATCAGTGGGTGTAATGTAATCATACCGAATGCTTGTGCTATCGCGTGCAAGGCGAACCAACTTCTTTTCCACTTCAATTATTTTGTTTTTCACCAAAGCCATACCCGCCTTGTCTGGCTCTTCTTTGATGTACAATTCATTGAGGTATTCGCGCAACACCTGCCATTCAGTGGCCAGTCGTGCTACCTGAGGATCAACTGACCGGTTGATATCATAAAGCAGATTATAGTTTCCCCTGAGGATGTAGGCGTGCTGGAACAGTACCTGATGCAAACACGTCTCCAGCAACTTTTCTATGATTTCAGGGTTTCCATTTTCACGATATGCATTGAATACATTGAAGAACCTGCTGAAAGTTTCTTGCTGCTTTTGCGAATAGTAAAGTTGTGCCTGCTCTGAAAAGCCCAATCGAAATGCCAACGCCCTCAAGTTCTCGGTAATAAACAGTTCCTGATAAAGAACCAGTGACTGCTCTAAGCGATCATCCCGTCCCAACAGAAAAGCCAGTTCCTTCATCCATTCGTTGGCCAGAAAGTACTCTTGCTGCTCATTCAATTGCTTGATCTGATTCCAGTAAAAGTTGTCATAAATGTCGTTACCCAGGAACCCCAGTTTTTGCGCCAGCTCCCGGTTGCTCAACAGCTCCCAATAATCGAACAACGCGTTTTTATCCGTCCTTACCTCTTCGAATACTTTTGCCAATGTGTTGTCCTTCTTTACAGTTTCCTGAAGCTTGGCTTGCAACAAGTCACGGTTGCTGCCCTTTAGCTTCAACAGAGCAAGGGACTTGCCCTTTAATTTTTTCACTTCACTTTGCACATACGCATCGCACAACGCATAGAGCGAGTCGGCTTTTACAAAGTTGCCCTGTGATTCATAAAACAGGGCCACCTCCTTCCAAAAAGTAAGGGGAATAAATTGATAACCGCTGGCATAGGCAAGTGATGCATCATGCACGGCATGCTCCCCTTCCATAAACAAGCCTGTTTCTACGTAGTATTTCAGTTTGGCAATTTCAAAATCCTGCATTGCATTGGATTCGCTCAAGGAGTTGGAGAGGTAACTGAAACTGTATTTAAAAATAGTGTCGGAGGCAAGTGTTTCCCACAGGGGGAGCACCAAATCAACATGTTCGCCTGCTGCACTGATGATCTGGTCTGCCGACTCGTAATCCTTTACCCGTAAAAAATGGTTCAGTGCAGGAACCGTATGCTCTCTCCATACCACAGGCAACCCTGTAATGTTGTCGTTGGAAAAAGCATCTTTATTTCCATAAAATCCACTCTGTTCCATATCATTGAGCAACCACAAGCTATCCGGTAAGATTTTGGCTACCAGTGTATCGTAGCCTGTTTTCATCAGGTCTTCCATTTTCATGGCCTCTCCCAATCTGAAATTCAAGCCAATTTGTTCTTCCTCCGAAAACATATTATGCACCTCACCCCACTTGAAGACTCCTGAATATATAGAGGACACAATACTGGGTTCAATGAATAACAAAGCAGCCACTTTGTTGCTACCCGCAAAAGCAAAAGCACTGTCGGCATATTGCAAGGCAGCAGTAGGATTGCGCTGCTGCACGGATGTCAATACAGATTGCACCTGGTGATAAAACACTTTAGTGTTTTCATACAATTGGTCAACTGGTACCTTCAGTATTTCTTCCTCGGGTATAAGATAACTGCCATAGGTAAGAAACGGATATTGTTTTCTTCTCTCTGCGTTCAACTGATTGATGTCCGTTATTACCTTCATGGGCAATCGCACCTCCCAGTCCGGTACCTGCCGGTAACCTTCAGAAAAATAAGCAGAGGTTAACCTGATAGTAATGAATTTGTAGGAAGAGAAGGCTACTTCATTCCAAAGTGTTTCATCCACAACGAGGCGATGCGCACCCTCTTGCAATGAGTCTTCACGATAGAGGGTGTGGATGACGTTGGGTTTGGAGTTTTTACTTTCAGCTACACCTATTTCCCATTGACTGCTAAAGTTGCCTAATGCATTGGCACAGCAACCAAGCTCCATTTCCAATTCAAGATGGAGTGCTGTTTCCTCGCTGTACTCAGATGTTTTTAAATGAGAGAACCAGGCCACTGATGCGTTAGTTTCGAATGCTACCACCCGCACAGGCAGCACTACAGCATTGCTATGTACTTCATAGTCATTCACATCGCTGGCGTAAAACGTGCTGATTATATAATAATCCCCTCCATTTAGTTGATGATGCACAGGCCTCTCGCCATAAGAATATCGAGGAATGGTACATAGAGAATCCAGGAGCACAATATCATCAGCGCTTGACAGCGAATCATCAGATGCTAATACCACCAACCTTCCCGGCAATTCCACTTGATCAAAAGGGTCTCCTGCTACTGAGAAGTTAAACTTGAGGTTTTCAGATTCCAGCACCAGCAAGTCGCCCGATTCATTCTGCGCGAATGAAGTGACCGTAAGGGTATAAACTTTTTTATCCTGACCCAATGCAGCCGTTGCCGCCAGGAACAAACAGCTCAATACATACCGTCTTAACCATGAACCCATTCGCTAAAAATAAAGACAAATACCCAATAACTCCTCTTAAAATGTGATGGCACTCCATGTTGTGCAATATCCCCTATTCGTTGAGTAAAGAGCATGGCTTGTTGGAAAAAAGTGTGGCATAATACACTTTCCCATAACTTAATACCTGTTTTCATAATTCCTGCAGCTCTTGTCCCTTAGAAAGCTATTTGTAATCTCCGCGCTTAGCATGTCTTTTTGCCTTTCGGCCAATGCGCAGCAAGTAGTTACTGGCATCGTGGTGGACTCTGCCCGCTTTGCTCCTCTTCCTTATGTCAACATCCAAATCAAACATACCCTTAGGGGAACGATTACCGATAGTTCAGGTAAGTTCAGCATAACGGCTCATCCTTCTGATACATTGGTGTTGTCCTACATTGGATACCATACTGTGGAACTCCCCCTCTATGCCTGGGAAGCCAGCGTAATCATTATGACAGAAGCCATAACTGTACTGAATACAGTAATTATTCAGGATGAGCTTCCAGAGGATTATTACGAAATGCTCTTCTCTGAACAAATACAACAACTGCAAAGGGCCAACAGGAATCTCCCTTTTTACTTTTCACAAGGTAAGAAAGAGAAAATCAAGCTGCATCGCTTTGGCAACGAACAAGCCCGCGTGCAAACCTATGTAGAGGTGGTGATCAACAATCCTGACACCAAGGCAACGTTGATGAAGAAATACAGCCTGACAGAAACTGATTACTATGATACGTTGACAAGGTTCAACGAAAGGTATTATAAGGTGATGTATTATTTATCGGCCCCGGAGCTGCTCAGTTTACTTAATCGTTTCTTTAGGGCGGGCTAAAAAAAAGCGGTTCGGAATTTACACTCCGAACCGCTACCAACAACACAACCAACTCAACTACAATTATCTATGCCCTCTGCGGAATTTCTTCATCTTGAAATCTATCGTAAACTCCTCCGTCACACCATCTTCAGTCCGGGTAGCTACATCATCACAGGTGCCATCTCCAAAGTCGATAGTGTAAGACACATCTCCCACGGTATTTTCTACCACTCCACTCATGATCCAAAAGCAACTTGCATAAGTGATCAGCGGACTGGTAATCTCACGCTCATAAAACACGCCATCTTTAGACACTCCGTTGGAAGTACCAGTAGTTTCATACCCATCGTCATCGTGATCTTCCGTATCGGCTCCGGCAATCTGTGTGCGCACTTTGTCGTGTACCCATGTTATCTCTTCCCCCTCAGGTGTTACAATCGTGCCATCTGTCATGGTAACGGTATAGGCTTTATTGCCATTATAGGTGAAGACTTCTGTACCATTAAAGACATAACCATTCACTGAATAATCTTCATACGTAACAACCCGCTGCGATCCGGCTTCGTGCCGTGATCCAGTTACCGTAACTACTATCAATCCCGATTTGGTCACCTCATTGCTTGTACAACCATCCCCATAATCCATGGTAATCGTTTTTGGATAACCCCCATCAGTATCTACTTTGGTCACCTCCAAACAATCTGAGAACCCAAAGCAAGAACCATGACCCCCTCTACCAGAAGAACTGGTATTACTGGTGACCACATCGTCCACATCAATGGAGGACTGAGCAAACACACTTTCAACAAATGCAACTACTTCCGTTGTCTCTGTCCCCTGTTCTGAAATTTCCGTGGCGTCCTCGCAACTCATCATAAAAGCCAACAACATCATTCCTGCTAAAACCGCTCTTTTCATAATTTTAAATGTTTGATTAAACAACCTCACAACGTGATAGGGTGTTTTATCTTTTTACCTATTCAACGAACGGCCATTTTAACTCAACCAAATCCTGTCGTTTAAAAAGAAGGCCAGGTACCTCTACCCGACCTTCTACAACTAAACCCTTCTCTTCTTATTCCTCATCAGCCTCTTCCAGTGGGTCAAACATCCAGATGTCATCAAAACGTAGAGAAAGCGATCGTCCTGTTGTTACATAGCCGTAGCTTCCTACCGCAAACCCAATAGCATCTTCTCTTGCCACACCTTCAAATGCGGTCTTAGGTGTCCACGTATCAGAAACAGGCTCGTATTCCCACACATCGCTGAGCATTTCACTGGTCGATCCTCCTACGATGTAGGCATAGCCGGCTATCGTAAAGGTGCTGGTGCTATTGCGCAACAGGGAGTAATCATCACCATCGTCTTCATCATCATTGATGAGGTCATTCTTACCTTCCCATGTATCTGTTTCCGGATCGTACTCCCAGAAATCGGACTCAAATATGCCATTGTTTTGCCCGCCCCCAACGTATCCTTTTCCATTGAGTTCAAAGGCGAAAGCATTGGTACGCTTGGCACCTCCGATGCTTACCTTTTGTACCCAGGTGTCATTGTCATCATCGTACTCCCACCAATCTTTGAGGTCGCTGCCATCATAACCGGCTCCCATAAATCCTCTGCCCGCAATGGCTACTGCCACTGCTCCAAACCTTCCACTGCCCGCAAAGTCGGCCACTTGTGTCCAGGTATTGGCCTCCGGATCATATTGCCAAAAATCATTTAACCGATTAGTGCCATCATAACCCGTACCCACATATCCTTTATCACCAATGGCAAAAGCTACCGCCCCGTTTCGTGCCACACCCGGAAAGTCAGCAATTCGAAACCATGTATTGAGCGATGCACTGTACTCCCAAAAATCCTGCAATCGGTTGGTACCATCGAAACCTGTACCCACAAACACGCGCTCGCCTATCATGAAGGAGACCGCACCGCTTCGACCTACGCCCTCAAAATCTGACTTGCGCGTCCAATTCCCCAACACTTCATCATCTGTAGAAACAGAATCGGTGCATCCTCCCAAGGCAATAAAAAACAGACTTAATATGGTTATTGATTTGATGTTCATTGTGAATTCGTATTTAGTTTAGTGTAGTATACTTTTAGTTGAATATCGTCTTTACCCGTCCCTAGCACTGTTCTGTCAACTGTCCCTCCCGTACCTGGATTGGTCACTCCAATCATGAGGTAGTAATCATCGATCGATTCGTTGATGACTGCTGATAAGTAATTTGTCATGGTGAGAGAATAATAGTTCTTGAGGTTAAAATCCTCATCAAAGTATTGGGCGGAGGTCAGGATCAAATTGGTTTCCGAATCGATTAATGCATCCACAGGTATATTATTTTTATCCGCCAGGTACACCGACAATGTTGGAGGAAGTGGAACCTTGCCATTGAATGTTCCTGTTTTAGGGGTAAGCACCAATTCTGCCTGGAGTATGGCCACATTGCTTAGCTTATCAATAGACGGAAACTCAAGTCTCGTAAAAACTCCGGAACCACCTTGCAGATAAACTTTTCCATCTGTAGCAGATGAAGACAAAGGGACACTCGCTTCCAACGAGGACAAATTGGTGCCTGAGCGATCCGTTACAATTTTATTGTATTGTAATTCCGACTGGTACAAAGGAAAATCCTGATACTTGCTCACCCTCACATCGTTTTCCTGATCATAATACCAAAGTCTTATTCTTGTTTTCTCGGCATCAAAGCCAATAATGGATTGATTGACTCCGGCAGTACCCGCTATCATCAACCCATTGAATTCGTTGATAAATGAAGAATTCTCACGAACAATGAGATCATTCGATTTTCTGTATTCCAGCCAGATGCTACCAAACTTATTAGCAAGGGTTATCTCCAAAGAATCTCCCGATCCCGGAAACGGCCTGTAGGTGTAGGAAGCAAGAGGAGTTGGATCGTAATTGGTTTCACTTACGTTGTAAAGTCCAGAATAGCTGTAAAAAACAGAAGGTGTGGTGTCTAAATAATCATAATCTCCCGCTAATCTTCCCGTAATAGGATCGCTCAATTGAAATACATCGATGGACTGGTTGAGGGTGGTATCACCATAATAGTACTTATCATAATACAGCACCAACTCCACCCGATCAAAAACAGCATCATCCTCAACAGACCATGACTCCACTGCCCCGGTTTCATCAGATAGTTGCAACCCAAATTGCATATAAGACTGACTCGAGATCTGACCAAAGTATTCGTCCTCATAAGACCCTACCAATATCCTGCCTGAAGATGATGTATCGAGGGAGTCAACCATCACGGTAGAAGACACTACAGATAATGTATCAATGAAATATACATCTCCAAAAGAAGAAGATATCCCTTGAAAGCCAAGGGTACTCTCCAAAGAATCATTACATCCCATCAGTAATGCAACCATGCTCACCCATACAATCATTCTCATACACTGGATCTCTTTTTAAACTGGTCGCAAATTGTATTTGTGCATTCGAAGCAAGAAATTTATTCAACCAACTGCACATAACTTTCAACCAAGAACTTGCCCTGTCGGTTATCTTACCGCCAGAGCAATGGTTCTTGATTTTCCTTCACTGTTTAACTGAAGTTCTTTTTGATCCCTACTTCTCATTCCTGTTGCCAGGACTTCTTCCCAGAGGCTACGTTGTTCTGAACTAAGCATACTCAGGTATTGGTGATTAGCACTCAGAGCGGCCATCGCTATTTTCAGATGTGCTTCCTGGCGATCAACAGACATAATTTTAATTGCGTCTTTCAATCTCTTCTGGTATTGTTGTTCAATCCTGTCTGCTATCCGCAGTTGAACATCTGTCAACGCCAGCATCTCCACGCTCATCACTTTTACCTTAACTCCATACTGGTCTTGTGCAAATGAGAACAGGGGAAGCAAAAACAAAAGAAACATTAGGTTCTTCATCCTTCCCCATGATCAGGTTCACCCCTACCTGGCCCTCTGCCATGTTTGCCTGCTCTACCGGGTCGCTCATTCCATTTCTTCCACTGCTCCTCGGTGAGTATTTCTTTCAGTTGATTAGCGCGTTCTTCACGAATAGCGTCTCTTTTTGCTTTTTCCTCTGCCCTTTCAAGCTCCATCCCCTTGTTCATCTCCAACACCTTTTCATATTGCTCATCCGTCAAGTCAAGATGTTTTTTCATCATGTTGGATATATGAACATCTCTGGGCACATCCTCTTTTCCACCTTCCCTCTTATGCCCTTGACTAAAACCATAACTGGCCGTCATCATCAATCCAACCACCATCATCCATGCTACATTTTTCATATTTGTTAAATTTTATTTCTCCTTTGAGTTTAAATAACTGAAAAAGATTAATCACCGTTACAGCTTTTCAACCAACCCCACCACTGACTAAACCAATGCCAGATATACCTCAACAATGCAATGCAGTAGGTTGAATTCAAATGGCTACTTTTGTGAAAGGATGTTACCGATAAAAGAAAAAATAACAGTCAGAGTCCTCCTCATGCACGTAGGCATTTGGTTGGTCTATCTGGGTATTGTGATCTACTTCCTTTCCGATAGGTTTCCTATTGATTGGGCCGTAAAGAGAGCCTTGTTCCTGATTGGGATGCAAGTACCTATGGTGTATTTCAATATGGAAGTGCTCATCCCAAGGTTCTACCTTAAGAAACAATACTTTGTCTTTGTTGGGCTTAATCTCCTTGCTTTAATCTTGTTTGCTTATCTGTCTGAGAACTTTGTTCAATACGAAAATAACTTTCAGCCTTTTGCACGCACACCGCCTCCAGATTTTAACGGTCGCGGAAGAAGGCCCTTCTTTGTGATCAGGTACCTATTTGGTGTAGTCCCCAGTCTCATTCTCATCCTTATTTCAACTTTATTGAAGCTTTCGCAAATTGCCAACAAAAGAGAAGTGGAAGCTGCCTTGCTAAGGGGTGAAAATCTCAACTCGGAATTGAAGTTTTTGAAGTACCAGATCAATCCACATTTCCTTTTCAATACCCTCAACAACGTATATACATTATCATTGATTAAATCAGATAAAGCACCTGATACTATCATGAGATTGTCAGAAATGTTGCGGTATGTGTTATATGAGTGCGGAGAGCAGGAAAAGGTTCTTATCAGTAAAGAGATCAACTACATGAAGAACTACATCACACTACAAAAGATGAGAGACAGTGAGATTAATAATATAGAATTCCATTCGGATATTGACAAAGATATTATGATCGCCCCAATGCTCTTCATTCCCTTTGTAGAGAATAGCTTTAAGCATAGTGAAATAGAGAACACTCGACAGGGATGGGCAAAGTTTAGCTTGACTACAAAGGAAGGTCACATCACCTTTATTGCAGAGAATAGTTTGCCCGAACATGAAGAGAAAAAAGATGAAGCAGGAGGTATTGGCATCGAAAATGTTAAGAGAAGATTGCAATTGATCTATCCTCATCAGCACAATATTGAAATAACAAAAGAAGATAAAACGTTTAAAGTGAAGATCGATATTTTAATAGCTGCATAATGATTAAGTGCGCCATAGTAGACGATGAAGAGCTTGCCAGAACACTATTGACAGGATACATACAACGTATTCCGCAACTGGAACTCGTTGGTCAGTTTAAAAATCCCCTTGAGCTACTTAAACATGAAAAGATCGCTCAAGTAGACCTGTTGTTTCTGGATATCCAAATGCCAACGCTTACCGGTATAGAGTTTCTGAAAGGACTTAAGAATAAACCCACTGTTATCTTCACTACAGCATACCCAGATTATGCTTTGGAGGGTTATCAACTCGATGTTGCTGACTATCTGGTAAAGCCAATTTCATTTGAACGTTTTCTCTATAGTGTTCAAAAGGTAACTCCACAAATAACAATTCAAGGCAATACCAGCAAAAGCAGTCCATTTATCAGCATCAATTCAGGTCACAAAATATATCGCATTAAACCTGACAATATACTTTACATCGAAGGGCTTAAAGAATATGTTTCTTATTATACAGAAGACGGCCAGCGTATTGTGGCACTCGAATCGCTGAAGAAGTTAAGTGAGACTTTACCCACTGATCAATTTGCACGCATACACAAATCGTACATCATCAACATTACCAAAGTAAAAGTAGTAGAAGGCAATCAGGTGCAGATCGGGAATAAAAAGATTCCTATTGGGGCCAGCTATAAAGAAGCTGCTATGAAGTTGATCTTATAACTAATTGCTACTTCCTTTTGGGTGGTCTCCTCCCCTTTTGGTTTCTATGCGGAGGCCTTCGTCCTGAAAACTTAGGTTTCCTTTTTGCACCAGGATTGTAAGATGGGGTTTCACCTAAATCCATAGGAGGTACTTCTTTAGGAATCTCTCTACCAATCAGTCTTTCAATACTGGCAAACTTTTGCTGGTCCTTATCATTGATAAAGGTAATCGCTGTTCCTGTTTTGGCAGCCCGTGCAGTGCGACCAATACGGTGGATATAATCTTCCGGATCAGGTGGTGCATCGAAGTTGACTACGAGGTCAATGCCATCCACATCTATACCGCGTGACAAAATATCGGTACCAATAATCGCTGATATTTTTTTACTCTTGAACTCTCGCATGATGTGCTCCCGCTCCTGCTGATCCAAATCGGAATGGAATGCTTTTACCGTTACTCCATTGCGTTTCAACACTGACTCCAGTTTCTTGACATTATCTTTGGTAGAAGCAAAAATGATGATGCTGGTATAACTATCATGCTTCAACAGGTAAGTAAGCAACTCCACCTTTTGGGCATCATACACCATATAGGCTTGTTGCAAAATCCCTTCTGCTGGTTTGGAAATGGAAATGGAAATTTGTTCTGGTTCCATTAATATTTTGTTGGCCAATGTTCTGATACGCGGAGGCATCGTAGCAGAGAACATAAGCGTTTGTCTTTTCTTAGGAAGGTGGCTCACAATCTTTATAAGATCTTCATAAAAGCCCATATCCAGCATTCGATCTGCTTCGTCCAGCACAAGGTGCTGCAGGTGATCAAAGTTAACTGCTCCGGAGGCCAGGTGCGCTATCAACCTTCCCGGGGTAGCAATAATAATATCCGCTCCCGACTCTAATGCCTTGCGTTGTTGATCCCAGGCAGGCCCACTTCCTCCACCATAAACAGATATAGAGCTTACACCAACAAAGTAGCCAAAACCCTCTACCTGTTGATCGATTTGTAGGGCCAGCTCTCGTGTGGGTACCAATACAAGGGTATTGATATGATGCGATTCTGCTCTGGCAATTTTATCCAGGATGGGTAACAAGAAGGCCGCAGTTTTTCCCGTGCCTGTCTGTGCGGATGCTACAATATCTTTACCTGCTAATATGATAGGGATGGCTTGCTCTTGTACAGGTGTGGGTTGTGAATAACCCATAGCGCTAAGCCCATCTAACAACGATGAGCTTAGGTTAAACTCTTCAAATTTCACTTACCGTTTGGGGTTCTTTGTTTAAAAAAATAGAAGAACTGTATTTCAAAAAAAAGCCCCAACAATGTCGGGGCTTTATATGCACTCATAAGATGATTAGTCCATTAATCGTACATTGACGGCATTTAAGCCTTTTTTACCTTCTTTCAATTCAAAGGTAATCTTGTCGTTCTCGCGAACTTCATCAATTAGTCCGGTCACGTGTACAAAATACTCCTGCTCTGATTCCTCTTCACGTACGAAACCAAACCCTTTGGTTTGATTGAAAAACTTAACTGTTCCTTGTTTCATTAGTAATATTGATTGTTAATTAATCACGCAATGTACGAGATTTAATTCAAATTCTTCAAATTATTTGAATTGAACCCCTACAGGGCATTTCTCTAATAACAATCCGTCAAATACGAGTTGAAAAAACTACCTAAGCGGCCTTGTTTACCCGTTCTACCTTCAGCTCCACCTGCTTGGCAATCTGAATGATGTTGAGCTTGTTGAGCACCTTAATCACCTGATAAGTAGGATCAATTTCATGCCAGCGAATACCTCCAAAATTGGCCCTTCCGCCATGCTTGTGGTGGTTGTTATGGTAGCTCTCACCCATCATCAAAAAGTCGAAAGGAAGGAAGTTACGCGATGTGTCGCCTACCTCGAAGTTGCGGTATCCATACTTATGAGCAAACCAGTTGATAATTGCTCCGTGGATCGGGCTGAACAAGAATTGTAAAGGTAAAAGCAGCCATAACCACCAAAATTCAGCAAACTGAACGTACATCCCTACGTATAGGGCACCCCAAAATAACCTTGAAGGCCATGATCTTGCAATCCTATCAAAAGCATCCCATCTAGGAACACCCTCGATGAATCGTTTGTCTGGAACCAACTTTCCACGAGTGATGGCCTGATATATGGTTTTCGTTTTCCACATCATCTTCCATATGCTCTCGTCATACTTGGGTGAATGCGGATCATCCTCTGTATCGGCATAGGCATGGTGCATTCTGTGCATTACTCCATACCCAAAAGGGCTTAAATAGTTGGATCCCTGGAATATCCAGGTTAATATAAAGAATATTTTCTCCGTGGTTTTGCTCATAGTAAATGCTTTGTGAGAAGCATACCTGTGCAAAAAGAACGTCTGGAAAAATAACGACAGGTACCAGTGTGCAATAAAAAAGATAAGAATGATCTTCATTGAAATAGGTTCTTAGTTTAAATAATTAAACAAGCTGGTTTAGGGCTTTATATAGAAGACAAATAAGCAGAGGAATTGTGACAGGTTTTATAAAAAAATATTCCAGCGGGATTATGCTGGTTTTACATCACCTTTTAAAGACTTAATCAAATCGCTTGAAAAGCCCATTTCACAGGCTTTTGAGAAGTTTTCGACCCATTGGGGTTTTGCTGGCCAATCGAAATTTATTTTAAGTGACTCTCCTTCGAGTTTCTTTTTGGCCCTGCTGAACAGCTGACGGCAGTGGTCCTTTTTCTTTTCTAGCACATCTTGAAGTGCTTCATAATCAAAGTTAAACACCTCCCTGAGCACAAATACGGTCCTTTCAAGGGGCTCCAACTTACTGTGAATCACCTTTAAGGCAGCCTGCATGTCTATGTTTAAGTCAATTTGGCTCAAATCCAATTCCTTAAACTTGTTGATCAGTTCAGGGATTTGCTCCATGTACTCCTCTTTCTTGCGTTTTAAGGCCTGAAGGTGGTTGATGCAGTTATTAGTGACTGATTTAATTAAATAGGCTTTGGTATTCTGAATCTTCTCCTTTTCAATGGAAAGCCACTTCAGAAAGGTATCCTGCACAATGTCTTCCGCATCCGCTTTGCACTTCACAATGCGGTACGCAATGCTGTGGAGCATGGGATGATAGAGCGCTATGGTTTGGGCCTGAGTCACGTGTTTAATAATTACCACAAAGGTAAGAGTAATACATCAGAATCCCCAAAATACCCAATATGGCTATTATCAGTCGGTTGTCCCTTCCTACGTACCACTGCACCTTTTATTCTTTTGAATCATAACAACGCAACACTATATTTAGTTACCAAAATCAATCCTTATGAAGAAACTAAGCCTCTTTTTAACTCTTGCTCTTATTAGTTCTGCATTACTGGCGCAAAAGACCCAAAAGCCTGTTTTACACGGTAAGCATTGGATGGCCATTACCGGTAAACCATTAGCTGCCACTGCAGGAGCTATGACTTTCCAAAAAGGAGGTAATGCTGTTGATGCTGCTTGTGCCATGCTTGCTGCGACTGCCACCATGTGGGATGTGTTGAGCTGGGGAGGTGAAACACAAGCATTGATTTACAATCCAAAAACTAAAAAAGTAATCGCCATCAATGCATTAGGGGTTGCTCCTACGGGTGCTACCGCTGAGTTCTTCAAAAGCAAAGACATGAAGTACCCTCCGCAGTTTGGCCCTCTGGCGGCTGTTACGCCCGGTACTCCAGGTGGACTACTCACCATGCTGGCTGAGTACGGCACCATGAGCTTGAAAGACGTGCTGGCACCCGCCATGCAACTCGCTTCCGGATACCCTATAGAAGCACAAACAGCGGATGCTATGGAAAATGGTAAAGCCAAAATCAAGGAATGGCCTTATTCCAAGAAGGTATTCCTTCCTCACTTAGGTGAGGAAAGAGAAGCACCGGAAGCTGGTGAAATATTCGTACAAAAAGATCTGCTCGCCACCCTTACCAAAATGGTAGAAGCCGAACAAGAAGCGCTTAAGAAAAAGAAGAGCCGCAAGGAAGCCATCTATGCAGCATACGATCGTTTTTATAAAGGTGATATCGCCAAAGAAATTGTGCGGGGTGCCAGAGAGCAAGGCGGTTTATTTACCGAGGCCGATCTTGCCAACTGGAAGGTGAAGATTGAAGAACCGATGATGACTACTTATAAGGGTATTGAAGTTTACAAACTTCAGCAATGGACACAAGGCCCTGTATTATTACAAACACTAAACATCTTAGAGAATTTTGATCTCAAAAGTATGGGCTACAATTCCACAAGATATATTCACACACTGTATCAAGCCATGAACCTAGCCTTTGCCGATCGCGACTTTTACTATGGCGACCCTTCCTTTGCTCCTGAAGAACCTATGAAAGGGTTACTGTCAAAAGAATACGCTAAAGAACGTATGCAAATGATGAGGCATGATAAAAATGATCCTAACATTGGCCCTGGCGATCCCTATCCTTTTGAAGGAAAGAAAAACCCTTACCTGGATATCCTTAAAGATTGGGGAAAGAGCCAATCATCTTTGAACAACCCCCGTACTAAAGTGCCGGTATTGGATCAACAGTACCTTGAGGACTTTACAGCTGGTACTACTTCGGTAGAAGCTGCCGATGCAGAGGGTTGGGTAGTATCCATCACGCCAAGCGGTGGTTGGGTACCGGCAGTAATTGCTGGTAACACAGGAGTAGGCATGAGTCAGCGCATGCAATCGTTTGTGACTGACCCTAAAGAAAATCCCTTCAACGTAGTGGAACCAGGAAAGAGACCGCGCGTAACGCTTACACCCAGTATGGCACTAAAAGATGGTAAACCTTTTCTATCATTTGCCAAGCAAGCCGGTGATGAACAAGACCAAAACCTCATTCAGTTCTTTTTGAATGTGGTGGAATTTAGAATGAATGTACAGGAAGCAGCAGAAGCGGCCATGTTCAAAACCTATCAGATGTATTCCAGCTTTGGAGACCATGAACGCAAGGAAGGTGCATTGGTTCTTAATTCAGAAACACCTTACTGGACAAGAAGGGATTTGAGTAAAATGGGCTACCACCTCTCCTATCAGGACAGAACCTCAGGTCCTATCAACGCCATCTTCTTCGACTGGAAGCACGGCAGTTTCTGGGGTGGCTCTAGTAACCATGGTGAGGATTATGGGATTGGATGGTAAGATAAGTTGTTAGTATTTGGTTGTTAGTTATTAGTTCTAACAATTGTTGCCGGCTATCAACCAGCAACTAACAACCCAAGACTACTTCAACACTTTCTTCAGCACTCTCACCACATTGCCTCCGGCTATTTTCTTTACTTCATCAATGAGTAGCCCTTTGGCTCGCAATGCTTCTGTCCATTGGGTGAGCTGGAGATAGCTATCGAATACGGGTTTGTAGTTACTGTCCATGTCGGTACCTAGTGCTACATGGTCTACACCTACTACATCAATCAGCCGCATGATGTTGTCGATGTAATCGTCAAAGTTGTGGCTGAAGCCTGATGGCCATGCACCAATCACACCTCTTGTGGATTTGACGATCTTTGCATGCTCTTTGGTAATAGCACGAACGGCTATAGGCCTGTCTTCATTGAGCTTCAAAATACTATGAGAAAGGATCAAGGGTTGGTTGGTAATGGCTGCCACATCCTGAACGGTTTTATATGAAGCATGCGCCACATCGATCACCATCCCCAACCGATTCATCTTGCGCACAACTGACTTACCCAATTTAGAGAGTCCGTCATGTTGAGGTTCTGAAGTCTGTAAATCGCCCAACGGATTAGGTGCGTAGTGTACCAATTGGATACAACGCACCCCATCAGCATATACTTCATCCAACTGATCTTCACTTTCCAAAAAGTCACCTCCTTCACAGGCAAAAAAAATGGCTACTTTATTTCGTGATGGATCTGTCAACTCTTCCACCCTGGTGGCTTGACGCACTGGCAATTCTTTGCACAATGATTGCAATGAAGTTATCTGTCTTTTGTACTCCTTCCAGGCTTCTCCCTTTTCAAAATTACGGGCAGGAAATACACCCGTTTCCGTTACCTTAGTGACCAATGTATCGACCACTGTACTGAGGAAGGCGCCAGAAAGACCACCTTCATTCATTTCATTTATTGTTTTAATAACACCTTCATCACTTTTGTAATCACTCATCCCTTTGCGGTAAAACCGTCCGGGATGCGCATGTAAATCAAAAGTGATAAAGTCAGGAACGAACGGAACCTCTGAAAAGCTACGGTGTCCCATCAATGCTGCACCTGCAGAAACCGTGAGCGCTTGCTGAATAAATTTCTTGCGTGTAATCATCATTTAAGTATCACCGACTTTAATTTTTCCTCTACCACCTTACCCTCTTTCATAGACACAAAATAAGAGTGATGTTCGTCATCCAATGAAACTACTTTAAAGGGTTTACCATTCTTAAAGATGATCCCCGAGTAATCGTCCATGGCATAACCAGCCTTGAAGATCCCATTGGCAATATTCTTATGATACAATGGTTGTCTGTATTCCTCGCTGTGGTAATGTGGACTGTGACTAAACGGAAGGAAACCCAGCCCCTCTACCACACTCAATTCTTTGGGTCGTGAATCGGTAGTGCCATTATCAAACCAGCACAATGAGCCTGCGCTTCCCCCTGCCAGTACAATTCCCTTTTCCAGTGCTTTTTTCAGCACCACATCAATGCCCTGTGCTTTCCATATGGCCATCATGTTGAGCGTATTTCCACCTCCTACATAGATAGCATCCATGCTCAACAACACTTCTTCGAATGATTCCTTTTGATTATAAGAACTGATCCAAACTTTCTGATGGTGGGGTTCTACGGACAAATCTGAAACCAGATCGTAGAATCGAATAATCCCCGACTCACTATCCCCAGATGCTGTAGGCAGGTAGCAAATCCTCGGGCGTTCCTTGCCTGTCAGCTTGATAATTTCTTTAATAAAATACTTGTTTTGCCCCCCTCCGAACGGAAAGATGTACTGATCCTGGGCTTGGCTTACCATTGTGCCTGCTACTACCATAAAAATGAGTGCTATAATTTTCTTCATGGTAGTAAAGTAACACTTCTCAGAAAATTAAAAAAGGACAGAGCAGATGGATGTTGTCCATCTCTCCTTAAAGGTTTCTAACGCGAACTAGTACCCTTTTCCTGAAACGCTCTGTGCGCCAAAGGTGGGTTGATTTGCATTTTGAAATCTGCGGTGAGGATTATGGCCTCTTTGATTTTTAATATACTGTTTCTGTGCACGGTTACCGTGGTTGGTAGCAGTTGCACCCCAGTAATAAGGAGAAGCACAAGACGTGAAGGTGATCAATACAATTACCATCCAAAACATCCCTTTCGGCAAAGATTTTGATGCGTTGAAACCGGTTTGTTCTGTTTTGTTACTGATTAAAAAAGCCATCTGACAGTTAAGATTAAATACTTCTCAAAGGTCCAGCTTACTCTGCAACTACTTTTTCGCTTCAACTCTGAAATCTTACATTAGTAATTCTAATAGATAATGGCTTCTATAGTCTATCCCAATCCGCGTTTCCTGCACATTAATAATTACTACGAGATGTAAAATTGCCATCCTGATAGTATTTGAAGATTTTTCGTTAATACACCCTCTTAAAAGTATAGGGAGCCACAAACATTTAGTATTACTCAAATGACCATCACTAGTGATAAAACAGTCTGAAAAATTACGTAAAGAAATATCTCAGTCAGCCTTTAAACTTTTCACCGGACTGGAAACTCCTGCTTTGATCGCTTGAAAGCTTACCGTTATTAGTGTAATAAAAAGGGCTGCTCCTACTGAAAACGCGAATACATACCACGATATAGCTGTACGGTATTCGTAATTCTCCAACCAGTTATTCATCAACCAGTAAGAAAGCGGAAGTGCAATACCACACGACAGAGTAACCAACAGGACAAACTCTTTACTGAGCATTTGCCATATCTGAACTACACTTGCACCCAACACTTTTCGGATGCCTATTTCCTTTGTTCTTTGCTCAGCTGTAAATGACACCAGCCCCAATAACCCCAGGCAACTGATCCCAATTGCCAAAACACTAAAAATGGCGGCCAAAACACCTATCCTTTCCTCGCTTTTAAACTTTGCATTATAATCATCATCTGCAAACGTATAGTCAAAAGGAACTGCCGGAAGCAGTGATGCCAATGATTTCTTTATTACAGGAAGAGCGTCATACGTGCTCACCTCCGGGTTTATCCTTATATACAAATACTCAAGTGACCACGAAGCCAAAAACAACATAGAGGGGTCTGTATCAGCAAATGGCGATCCCTTCACCATATCTTTTACAACTCCCAAAATAGTGTATGGATACCCCGTGCCGTTACGGTTCCAAATAATCGTTTCACCAACAGGGTTTGCAACGGCCAGGTTTTTGGCAGCTGTCTCATTAATAATTACACCCTCTGTATCTGTACTGAATTCAGGAGAGAAATCACGCCCTTCCACAAACTCAAGACCTACAGCCTCTGCATAACCATGCGAAACAAAAATGGTATTAAAATTTAAGCCAGAAAGATCTTCGTTCCTATCTCTCCATTTAAAATCATCGTTCCAACCCAGCGTACTTGTTACCTGATAGTTGGCCTCACCTATCTCTGACACCATTCCGGTTGCCTGCAATTCATTTCTGATTGTCTTCAGGTCACCCCGGTTTTCATAAGCCCCCAACCTTAAAGAAATCAAACCTTCTCTTGTATAGCCAACGGGTCTGTCTTTTCCATAGCTCATCTGTTGATATACAATTCCGGTTCCTGCAACAAGCATCACAGAAATGCAAAACTGAACTACCACAAGTACTCTTCTAGGTGTAGCAACATAATGTCCCACTTTAAATGTACCCTTTAATACTTTCACCGGGTTGAAGGAAGACAGGTATACTGCGGGATAGCTACCGGCAAGAATACCCGTAATGAAAGTAATCCCTAATCCTGCTGTCCAAAATGAAAGGCTTCCCCAAGGAAGTCCAATATTTTTATCCGCAATTGAATTAAATGTGGGTAATAATATTTGAACCAATACGATAGCCACCACAAATGAAATCATAGCCACCAGAAATGACTCACTAAAAAACTGATATACTAGCTGGCTTCTTACTGAACCCATTGATTTGCGAATACCCACCTCCTTGGCCCGTCTTTCAGACCTGGCCGTACTCAAGTTCATAAAATTGATACAAGCCAGTAAGAGTACGAAGCAACCAATAATTGAAAATATCCAAACCGATTGTAGCTTACTACTTGTAACCCTTACACCATTTTCAAAATCTGATCTCAGGTGCCAATCGCTCATGGGCAATAGAAAAAGCTCAGGATTTGACTCTGCAGTCCGCTCATCTACATGTGGGAGCATGGCATCCCTAATATTTTCAGACACCCCCTCAAATGTGTGACCTGGTTGAAGTTGAGCATAAATAAAAACATTATAATTATTCCACACATTCATGTCCATATTACCACCAAAGTAAAGCTCCAGGGGTGCAAAATATGTGGCATCATGGAATTCAGCATTCCCAGGTAAATCTTTGTACACACCTACAACTTTTAGGTCATATTTAGAATCCATTTGTATTACCTGATTCAATGGATCCTCACCACTGAAGAGTTTGTCTGCTAAAGAAGAAGAGATCAATATCGTGTTTTTACCTGTGTACCCCTTCCACGAGCCCTGTACCATTTCAAGCTCCAGCATGGCCGGACCATCTGACTGCATCAGGTAACCTCGTTGGGTAAATCTGTTTTCTCCAAACTGTAGTACCCTCCTGTCATCACTTCCTTTTACCATGGCCACATACTTGAAATAATCACCATATTCAGAACGCAACAGTGTGCCCAAACCCGTAACACTGAATAGGTTCGTCTCTACTGTGTTGGCAAAAGTATTGTACCGGTATACCTTTGCGATGGAGTTATAGTTCTTATAGTTAGTGTTGTAATTAAGCTCATCTTTCACCCATAAGCCAATAAGTATGGCTACGGTTATTCCCATTGAAAGACCACCAATATTAATAATTGAGTATCCTTTATTCCTTAATAGGTTTCTCCATCCAATTTTTAGATAATTTTTAAACATGCCGTATTGGTTTATTTGTTGATATCCTTCTGAAGGACGAATGATACCCGGCCTGAAAAGCAGGATGACGTCCATTATAAATTTTAAGTTGGCTTTCAACTCACCTTTTTCCTCTACCCTTTCATGATATAGTTCCATTAAATCACCCTCTATCGGACCTAGTAAATCCGGATGACAAAACCATCTGAAAAACCGAAGAGCGAGCCTGGGAGGTTGAGTTGTATTTTTCATAGGGTGGATGTGACCATTTCCGAATTCCATGCAACTTTGGGTATCGCATTCCACAATTCATCACGGGTGTTTTTTGTATGCTGCATAGCTCGCTTACCCAAAGCCGTAACAAGAAAATATTTTTTAGGCCGCCCTGCTCTCTCTTCCGAGGTATCCCCTTCGCTAGATTTCAAGTACCCCTTATCTTCTAACCTCTTCAACGCAGTTTGAAGCGCACCTACACTTACACCGCGCTTTAGCCTTGCCTCTATTTCTTTTTTAATTGAAACGCCATAGGCCTGATTATACAATACGGCCACAGTCAACATGACAATTTCTTCGAACTCACCGAGCTGGTATTTCTTCATCGGACAATAATTAATTCCTAATTGTAGTATTAATAATTGTGCCAGAAAACGAAACCCCCTTTTTGCTTAGAAATGGGAATATCAGTAAAATATGTTGTTATTATTTCGAACAATACTCGTTCAGTATCGAACAAAAAAGATGGGCGTTATGAGGGTGTGATGTTGGGTATCGTAAATTCAAAAGTAGAGCCCCTACCCAGCTGAGAGGTTACGGTGATATCCCCTCCCATTTTAAGTGCAGTTTCTTTTACAAGATATAAACCCAATCCTGCCCCTTCACTTTGTTCCGTTCCCCTGTAAAACATTTTAAAAACATTAGACAATACTTTTTCATCTATGCCAATACCATTGTCTTTGAAGGAAATTACAGCCTCTTTCCGGGTAACATCCAATTGAATTTGCAGGAAGCAATTCTTGCCGATAAACCTGTATTTAATCGCATTGGAAAGAAGGTTTTCGAAAACAACTGCAATTCGATAGGCATCAGAATAGAATGGTGAATAATTGCGCCTGGCATCTATCGCTATTTCGATTTCGTTGAACCCATCCATATACTCCAACTTCTGAATAGATTTTTTCAACAGATGTAACAAATCTACTTCTACTGCTTTTACTTCCATTCTGGCATTCCTGGAGTAGTCTAGAATTTCTTTCAAAGTACCATCCAGTTTCTTGATGCTCTTTTCCATCATGCCAAAGTATTGATCATATATTGGATCCCTAGGGCGCTCATCCAACCTCGAAATATTCAATAGTCCCAGCAAAGAAAGCAGTGGCGCTCTCAGATCATGCGAAACACTGTACACAAAGCTGTCAAGCTCCTGATTGATCTTAATCAATTCCTCGTTCTGACTTCTTAGGGCCAACTCCGCCTCCAATCTTTCCGATTGCAACTTGCGTTGACTCAGTGCATTGATGATAGCCGAAGGTAATCTTTGCAAGCTTGACTTCAGGATATAATCATCAGCACCTTGCTTGATACGTGTAATGGCAAACTCTTCGGATACGGATCCGGTTACCAGAATAAATGGTGCCATTATCCCCAACCTTCTACAAATCTTAAGTGCTTCTGAAGAGTTGAACTGAGCCAATGTATGATCCGAAAGGATAACATCAAATGCATGCGATCGTATAGCATCAATAAATCCCTCCTTGCTATCCACCAAGACCATATCAAATTTAATCCCCTCCTTCCTTAAGGTGCGCTCCACTAACTCAACATCCTCGGGGATATCCTCGAGGAATAAAATTTTTAACTTTTTATTGAGCTTTACCTGGGTCATTTAGGGGGTTGATTAACCAATAGCCAAAACATACCCAACTGATCTACAGCTTCCAGGAACTTGTCAAATTGAACCGGCTTAACGATATAGGCATTGACACCTAAATTATAGGAATCTACTATGTCTTTTTCTTCTTTTGAAGAAGTCAGCATCACCACGGGGATTACCTTTTTTTCCGGATCTCCCTTAATTTTCCTCAGCACCTGAATCCCGTCAATCTTTGGCATCTTCAAATCCAACAGAATCAGTTTTGGGTAGGTGTTATTTCCTTTGCCAAATAAGTATTCCAATGCCTCCTCACTGTCGCTGATATGCAACAAATTGTTGGCCAGGTTTTTTTTCTTCAGTGCCCTGATAGCTAACTCCGCATCATCCGGATTGTCTTCTATCAATAATATTTCAACTTGTCTGTCATCCATTATACCGTTGGGTTATTTATATAAAAAAAGAAAGTTGCGCCTTCATTGACACTCGCCTCAGCCCATATCTTACCTTTGTGCTTTGCTATTATTCGATGAACCAATGCCAGCCCCACGCCTGTTCCTTCAAACTCATGATTGTTATGCAGTCTTTGAAACACTTTAAATAACTTATCAACGTATTTCATATCAAAACCTACCCCATTGTCTTTTACAAAATAAACCGTAGTACCAAACTTTGGAAAAGAACCTATTTCCACCTCAGGTTTATCCACTTTTTTTGTGTACTTTAATGCATTACTAATGAGATTGGTCCACACCTGCCTCATCATATTCGCATCTGCTCGTATTTCGTCCATGTGCTTGATATCCCATTTTACATTCCTGGGGTCATGAACAGTCAACTCCTGAATGATGTCAGTTACCATCTGGCGAACCTGAACTTTAGAATAAGTAAGGGTCTTCCTTCCCAGTCTGGAGAAGTCAAGAAGATCATCAATCAGCTGCCCCATCCTGCTTGCATTGCGCATTACTATATTCAACAACCTGTTGCCCTCCTTACCCAAAGTTTCTCCATACTCCTCCTGTAACACTTCCGTAAAACCACGAATGGAGCGAAGAGGAGCTCGTAAATCATGTGAAACAGAATAGGTAAACGCTTCTAACTCCAGATTAACCGTGTGAGCTTTTTCTTCAGCCAGGAATCTTGATCTAAAACTGTTATTAATTAGAACGAACACGGCCACCAGAATTAAAAAAGTTGATATCATCATTACTGAAAAGGTAATTTGAAAGTATTTTATCTCTATCTGCCCATCCTTCAGCCTCTGATTCAATAATCTATTCTCCTCATCACGCATACTTGAAAGTACTGATGCTACCTTAATAGATAACCCTTCATTCTCCGCTGAATTAATCATTGATTCTGCTTGTGCCCTGGATGTTTCATAAGCACTGATAATTTTTTTATGTAACTCAAACTTTCGCCTGCCTACTACTTTGAATGAATCTATCTTAACCTGCTGGGATTTGTTGTCTTGAGTCAACTCCAAAAGGCTTGTATAGTGATGGGTAGCCTTTTCCACTTCTTTATTGTACAATTCCAATAAGATACTATCACCAGTTATTATATACTTTGCCAGTATCTCCTCCACCCGTACAGTATTAGTTTGGGTTTGCTCGATATGATTGAGTACCTCTGTGGCATGAAAACTCATCTTCCTGGACTCAATAAATTGGTTGTTGTTTCTGTAGGAAAAGTACCCAAGCAAAATCAGAATAATTAGTGCAACTACTAATCCCAACAATGCCCTCCTGTCTATGTACAATCTCATCGTTACAATTTCACATCATTTGGATAAACTTGAGTAACCGCTCAAACAAAAAACGAGGATTATAAACTAACCCATTGAGTCACTCAGCAACTCCGATTTGTCTCAATGACATTGAATGTAAGTATAAAAACTTTTTGCATTTATTAAATGTAATAATGATGTAAGAAATAGAAAATAATAAGATAAAACCAACCTGTTTACAACAGGTGGTTATGCATCATATGGAGTGTATTGTTAATGCGCTATTAGTGAGTTACATATTAGCGCGAATCTAATGTTCTCACCTGCGCTTAGCACCTTGGCCTCCTCAGAATTTACTTCTAACTGATTATTAGCGGTTTGTGGGGCTAATTGGTTTCCTTTTCTTTTGCCTTCTCAATGGTTTTACCATTGTCAGAAGCTGCAACTGGTAATATCCGCTCCAATTTATAAATATCAGATCTCCTATCCGTTAAAGTGCGTACCGAACCATTGTAGTGAAGGTCTTTCAACAAGTCCAGATCAACATCAACGATTAAGGTCATCTCAGAGTTGGGTGTTGCTTCCGCTTTAATGGCATTGGTAGGAAATGCAAAATCAGCCGGAGTAAATACGGCAGACTGTGCATACTGAATGTCCATATTATGAACCTTGGGTAGGTTTCCAACACAACCGGCAATAGCAACAAAACATTCGTTCTCGATGGCCCTGGCTTGCGCGCAATGCTTCACGCGGGTATACCCGTTTTGGGTATCCGTAAGGAATGGAACAAATAACAAGTTCATCCCTTCATCAGCAAGTAACCGTGACACCTCAGGAAACTCGACATCATAGCATATCAATACGCCTACCTTCCCACAATCGGTATCAAAAGCTTTTAGAGAATTTCCCCCTGACATCCCCCATTCAAAACGTTCACTGGGTGTAACATGAAGCTTTTCATACATCTCAGAGGTTCCATTTCTTCTGCACAACCATCCTACATTATAAAGTTTACCATCACGAATAATAGGCATACTTCCAGTGATAATATTGGCATTGTAGGAGACTGCAAACTCTTTGAACTTTGCGTGAAGCCTTTCTGTATAATCCACCAATTTTCTAATGGCTTGTGCCTCTGGTACATCATTGAGGGTAGCCATTAAGGGTGCATGAAAGTATTCGGGAAATAGAATGAAATCACTTTCATAAGCTGAAGCTCCGTCCACAAAAAACTCAATCTGCTCTACCAAAGCATCAAAATCCTTGAACAAGCGCATCTGCCATTGTATCAAAGCCATTCTTACATTAGACTTCTTGCTATTGTATAACTTAGGTTTGGCATCGTAGTAAATATTGTTCCACTCAATCAATGCTGCATATTCCATCGATTCCTTGTCCCCTGGCATATATCCTTTAAGGATTTTCTTTACGTGAAAATCATTAGAAAGTTGGAAGGTGAGTGTGGGGTCATATACTTGTTTCAGCTTAACCCTGTCGATGTACTGTTTCGTGTTGAGCTTTTCTGCAAACTGACTATAGTTAGGAAGTCTTCCTCCAGCCACAATGGCCTCAAGGTTGAGTTCTTCACATAATTCCTTTCGCGCATTATAAAGTCTTCGCGCCAAACGCATCCCTCTAAACTCAGGGTGAATAAACACCTCAATACCATACAACACATCACCCTTCGGGTCATGAGTAGAAAAAGTATAGTTACCAGTAATTTGCTCGTAGGTATGGTTGTCGCCAAAGCGGTCATAATCAACAATGATTGATAAGGCAGTCCCCACCACTTTACCATCCACCTTTATACAAATTTGTCCTCCCGGAAATATGTCTATCAATTTTTGAATATGGTTCTCCCTCCAATAAGCGCCCCACTCCTTGTATGCTTCAAGCATACTCTCTTTTAGATCCAAATAATCTGCCATCTTAAGCGCTCCAATCTCTACTTTCATTTGTAAAATTTATAAGTTGTAATTAATTATTCGATCCGTTGGGTTTCATACACTTTTAACAAAATGGGTATACCTGAAATCCCTGTAAATATATGACCTGGCAGGATGCCAAATTCAAGAACCGATGAATTTAAATATAGCCAAAAAACATTGTAACTCCCAATTAAGCTGCGCTCAGCGCATTCTCGTCATCGTTTCGCTCCTCCTTTTGGCAAGCCTTCTTAATCAGAAAATAACCCAACACACTCGCCACGAGTGACGCCATCAAAATACCAAGTTTTGATTCTTGAATTAACGATTCTTCCTTGAAGGCCAACCCAGCTATAAATAAAGACATAGTAAAACCTATCGCTGCCAGAAAACCAGCACCCCATAAATGAAATTTATTCATTCCTTTAGGAAGCTGCACAGAAAACAACCTTATCATCAATTCACTCATCCCTACTACTCCTAATACCTTACCCAATAGTAAACCCACCATTATACCTAATGCCACAGGACTTACTAACTGAGTAATGAAATCATTAGAGAGCGTAACTCCTGCATTACTAAATGCAAAAATGGGCATAACAACAAATGCTACAAGCGGATGCATATTATCTTCCAGCCTTTGAATAGGTGTAATAGCTTTTTTTGAATAGGTCCTGATGTCCTGGAGAACATTAAGCTGCTCTTTTGTGAGTGTTCGTACATTATTGGGGTCAGCTTCCTTAAACCTGGCCACCAAATGTTCCATATGATCGGTAAAGTGACTCTCTTTTACTTTTGTTCTGGCAGGTATAGCAAACGCAGCCAGCACCGCAGCGATCGTAGCATGAACACCGGACATGAGAAATGCCAACCATAAACCAACTATTCCTACTAACGCATAAAAAATGGTGTTGCGAACACCTATTGCATTTGCCACCCATAGTACTGCTAAAAATCCTGCACCAATTCCAAGATTAGCAAAATTGATATCAGAGCTATAGAAAAAAGCAATTACCAATACAGCACCTATATCATCGGCTATCGCCAATGCTGTTAGGAATACTTTAAGAGAGACAGGCACACGATCACCCAATAAATACAAAACACCCAGTGAAAAGGCAATGTCCGTGGCCATGGGAATACCCCAGCCATCAGCGCCTGCGCCTTCATTATTAAATACAAGATATATGAGAGCTGGTATAATCATACCGCCAACCGCTGCACCAATTGGCAAGATGGCCGACTTCATATCACTTAGCTCCCCACCTATGATTTCACGTTTCAACTCTAATCCAACTACAAAAAAGAAAACTGCCATCAATCCATCATTAATCCAATGATGAAGGTCTTTACTGATTATAAACTCGTCAAAACCAATGCTAAACTGATATTTCCAAATCGCATGATAGGTATCTGACCAGGGGGAATTGGCCAATAAAATAGCAAGAAAGGCTGATGAGAAGAGTACGATGCCACTTGCCGAGCTATTGTTAATAAAACGTGTTGATGGTTCAATAATTAACCTGTCAACCAATTCTACTTTAAGTCCTACATCCTTATCACCTTTCATTTGCAGTTGTTTTCAATAACAGCTTTCAAGATAAGTACTCTTTTATGCTATCGAAAACCAGAAGCCAACAGAATCTATTCTTTTGAAAAGGAACCAGACTTAAGATGAAGGTCGCGTTGAGGAAACGGAATGGTAACTCCTGCCTCTCTAAATCGCTTGTCGATTAAATAACGGATATCACTTTTGGTGCTCTCTATCGGAAAAATATCTCTACTCCAAAAGTACACCTCAAACAACAAAGCGCTGTCACCAAAGTCTACAAAGCGCACAAATGGATATTTACCATCCTCATTAGATTTGATAACCTTATCGTGACACACAGTACATTCAAGCAATATTCTCATCACCTTGTCCACATCACTTCCATAGGCAACCCCCACACTCACTTTAAACCTTGTGGGAGTAGCACTGTGGCTCCAGTTAATGATGTTGTCTACGATGAACTTGTGATTAGGAACGATGAGCATAATTCCATCACGGGTTAAAACCGTAGAGGTACGCAAGTTGATGGTTAGTATCTTCCCAATTAAACCATCAATTTCGATTACATCATCTCTTTGGATGGTCCCCTCAATGAGAATAAAAATGCCTGACGCAAAATCCTGGAAAATCTGCTGCAATCCTAACCCAAGGCCCACCAGCAAAGCGGCCGAACCGGCCAAGAGAATAGTAATTTGAAAACCAGCAGCCTGTATAATAAATATCAGCGCGAACGTCCAGATAAAGTATTGCACCAATTTTATCATGGCAAACCTTCTTCCCCTGTCTATCCCTCTCCTCTCAAAAATTCTATTTAGGACTCGCCTTAACCCGACCAAAAGGAGTTTAGTGCCAAAAAAAATAAGCAAGATCATGAACACCGTAGCCAGTGTGAAACTGTAGTTACTGGTTTCAAATATTTGGTAGTTCAATAACTCCTGAAAATTTTCTTTCATTTGTTTCTTACGTTAACCTGGATCTCTGGGGCGCCTACCACTTCAAAAGTAGCAGAGCCAAACCTTACCTTACCATTGGTAGCAGCCACATCGCGCAGTATCGCCATGAACAATTCATTTTTAGTGGCTCGTCTCCTTTTGTAATCGACCACATACCGGATGGTGTATTCTACCCAATTATCATTGGCAATCATACTTACCATAGGTTCAAGTCGAGCATCTTCAATCAAATATTTTTTCACCATCAAATTCCAGACCCTCTTTCCCTCTTCTGCATTTTTAGCAACATGGTCATTGGCTATTTTCTCCAATAATGATTTTGCCAGCTCATAGTCGCTTCCATATTGTATAGGAATTTTTATTTCATCCCACAAAAAAGGAAAGTCTCCAGAATAGTTGAACACTGGCTCCTTAAAAACAAAACTGTTAGCAACTCTTACTATTCTACCATTATAAAGGTCTCCATCCACCCACTGCCCTGTTTCCATCAGTGTAGTTCGCAACACACCTATGTCAATTACATCACCTTTGATGCCACCCAACTGCACACGATCACCGGTTCGATAAAAGTTACCAAACATCAGCGCAAGCCAACCTGCCACACTGGCAATTACCTCCTGCAATGCAAAAGCAATACCTGCCCCCGCCACTCCCAGCGCCACAGAAAGTCCGCCAAGATTTTTACTGTATGCAATCAGAAGCGCCAACAGAATAACCACATAGGAGGCCGCATCTAATATCTTTTTGGTTTTATACTTACTGTCCTTGTCTTGTTTAGATTTTTGTATCCCTCTAATTAGAAAAATAAAAGCAAACCTGATAATGATAACAATGCCTACAACCCAAATCAATGTTTGTAACCAATCGGGAACATTAATTTGATCTAACCAATCCTCCATTAATTACCCTATTTATCCTGTGATCCAAGTCCATCCACCTTAAAGGAAGGTGCCTTATAATCTTTCGGCAAATAATCGGATGGGATATTCACCATATTACCATCTCTTAAAGCTCCAAAATGAGGTGACATGATTTCAACACCTGCCTCGGCAAATTTATCTTGGATTTGCTGGTGAATGTTGGAATAAATAACTGCGCTTTTAGCCGGGTTTTCCGTATAGGCATTGAGTTGATAAGCCACGTAAAAATCGTCCAGGCTGGTTTGCAGCACAAAAGGCTTTTTATCATCAGACTTTAATACACCATCTGCATCGTTCGCTGATCTTATTAAGAGGTCGTGCACTTTTTGCCAGGGCACATCGTACCCTATGGTAACAGTGGTATGCAAAATCAATCCTAACTCTTTGGCAGAGGTGGTGTAATTTATGGTGTGCCCAGAGAGCACAGTTGCATTCGGTATGGTAATGTCTTCGTTCTTGATAGTTCGGATGCGAGTTACGAGCATAGACTTTTCCAAAACATCACCAGTTAACTCTCCAATTTTAATCCGATCCCCAATCTTGAAAGGACGCATGTAAGTGATTACCAATCCGGCAACCATATTGCTGATGGCTGTTGAAGACCCCAGTGAAAAAAGAACTCCAAGGAACACACTCACTCCCTGAAACACCGGAGAGTCTGAGCCGGGTAAATATGGGAAGATGACGATGAACATAAATGCGTACATCAGCACCTTAACAATACCGAATGTAGGCTTAGCCCAATCGGGATAGAACCCACTGATAACCAAAGAACCTTTTTCAATTTCACCCGCAAGGAATTCTATAAACTGAACTACATACCTGGTTACAAAATAGATCACCCCAATGGTGAACAGGTTGGGGATATAATTAAAAATGGCAGTCAGTACATTGGAAAGTGGATCGAGTACATAACCAAATAATTTCTCAGCCCATCCTCGTGTCCAGGGGAAAATACTAAACAAAATTGGAAGCGCCAGATAGAGCACAATAATGATGACTACCCATCTCAGAATACTATTGAGAAACAGTGCTACTTTTAATTCTCGATCCGTATCTAAAAACTCGTATCCTTTGAACTTGATTCCTTTAAGGATTTTTCCCTTTGCATTAACCAGCCACCTGCGGGTGAACACAAATAGCTTGTTGATGTATTTGATCAGTAAATAAATAATGAGCACGACAAGAATAGTGAGCCCTGCCTGCAACAAAATATTTTTAATACTTTTCGACTTAAGTTCTTTATTAAGTGCTGCCTTAAGTGTATCCAAATTCTTTTGTGCCAATGCCTTCCTTGACATCGCCTCAGCCTCAGCATCAAGATCGGTAACACTGAACAGTACGCGGTCTCTCCACCAGATGTCAGTGCTCATCTCACTGTCCAACAGAAATAAACTATCGGGTTCAAATTCAGAATCCTTCATGAAAGAGGTGATTCTTCTGTTGATTGTATTAACTCGGTCAGCAGGTTTGTAAGGACCAATTTTAGAATGTATGAAAAAGAGGGTGTCTTTTTTAAAGACCACGGGCAATCCACCTTTACTTATGGCCAAAGAATCTGCAGTAGATTGACCAAAACCAGAAGCAGCTATAAGAAGGAAAATGACTTGAACAATAACTTTTTTCATACTTCTATCCGTTTTGACTTATCTTCTTTTCGTTCTCCAGGAGACACCAACACTTACAAAATAATCATTTATTCCATCATTTTTCCCCAACCCTCCAAGCAGGTCAAGTTGAAGATCGTTGTTGCACAAATAGGCCAAACCAGCATCAAATCGGGTATCAAAGTCACCGTCATTGACGTCTCCGTAGTTCTCTACAAATCCGCCCAATTGACCTACGATTGGAAAGCTTAAGTTAACGATGTAAAATCCCGTTCCATCAGAATTATTACCATTCCAACTTCCTCCCCAATTGGTGGTTAGTGTAAAAGTATCGGACAATTTCTGACCGGTAACAAGTATAAAACGAGGAGCCAGATTGTCGATTTCGTAATCTTTAGACAAAACAGGAAGGCGAACACGAAACTGTAATCCAATAGTAGGAACGATTCCTTTGCCTTGAAAGAACTGATATCTTCCGCCAAGATCAAACGCAGCCAAACCACTCAAATCTGTTTCAGTACCACCATACTTGATAGTTTCATTCCTGTAATCAGCCAGTGCACTTATCTCCAACCTTTCAGCAACACCATAGCGAATCACTGTGTTGTTGAGATAGCCCGACCCTTCTATTCCATCGTTGCTGTTATCGAAGCCAAAGACATCCATTCCTGACTGAATTTGAAAAATCCCCTTTCCCACTGTAAAGGGGCCAATCGACTGTCCGGGGCGGCCAGAGCGGATGGTCTCATTGTATTGGCCATAGCCGATGTGAGAAAGGATCACAAAAGCCAGGAATGGGGCTATAAATCGAATTGTCTTTTTCATTGAGAAGTAAATAATTGAACAAATGTAAGCACTGGATGAATCTTCGCACGATATACCTAGTAAACATTTTTGGTCGAGATTTGTTTAACCATCCTGCAAACAGACAATCGAATTCTAGTTCACCTGCCGAAGAACACTGTGATGTACCATCCTAATACGAAGGCAGGGCACCAAATACCCGAGTAGTGTCCAATGGGCAATTGATCGACCATCAGCATCTAACAAAACAGTTATTAGTCGGAATAATTAAGTTCCGTTTTTAAAAAGAGATAGCAATTGTTCCAATCACCCGATGAAACCATCTGTCAACAGGGACAAAAGGACTATAATCATAAATATTTTGATACATCGCTACAAATTGCAAATGTTCACTGATTTGATATCCCAATCGAGAGCTTGTAGCCAGTCGTGGCGATGAAAAAACTTCGTCCAACCTGGACTGATGATAAGCACTAAAATCCAGAAATATTTTGTCCAAAACCCAATGCTTGTAACTAATGTATGTTCCCAATTTTACATTGGCTGTATCTATAGGAGTCAGATCAAAAGGTAACAGTTCATCAGAAACTGCAGCATAATTCCATCGTTCGTATTCATAGAAAGGGCCCATTCCGATAAATAAACCTGTCTTCGGCTTTTTGATTATTTTAAACCTTGCGTTCAAACCTCCTGCATATTTACGCTCCATTCCCCTTGCTTCGGCCCAGTGTACCTGACCATAGTACTCTATCACAAAATGTTTGTCGAGTTCATTCTTATACTTAGCATATAAGTATCCTCCACTGAGAAATACTTCTCCTCCAAAACTCGTGAATTCGACTTTGTTAGCAACGGTAAGGTAGTTGTCTTTTACTTTAATAGATAAGTCTGCCATGTTGGTCATCTCCACTAATGTCTTCTTTTGGGTCTGTATCTTTAATTCAGGAGTAACAGAACCTTTAATGGATTTAGACGAGTCGAGAATAACAGTAAAGCTTTCTGGAAACAGAATTTGTCCTTTGGCCAAATTAAAGAGGTTCAGCATCAGGTAAATCAAAATTGAAATTCTCATAAGATTCTAATTTAGAATGAAGTATTTGATCTACCCTAAAAAAGATAGGCTAATCAGATTGGAAACACCCCTGCAGTTTCACCCTTGCAACTTCGCCAAAGCTTTTATCAACCAGATGCAATGAAACCTCTGCGCTGGGTTTTTCACCAGAGAAGAATTCAATTCGAATAGGTTTGTTGGGAACACACCAGGAAGATTGCAAAAGTGTCATGCGAATACGCCTCTCTAAGTTAATGGGATCTCCGATATCAACAGCGTCAAAGCGAAGGACAACCTCACTCGCAGAATGAATGTCTACGTTGTTGAGGTTTATACTTTTATTCAGCAGCTGTGAATAAGGGATCCTAATAGTGTCTTTACCTTCCAATTCAACAAAAATCTGAGAAACAGACAACTTTTTAATTATTCCCTTACCGTCAGATGAATTTAACTCCTGGCCCACGCTTGGGTTGTGTTTGATCTTAAAAATAAAACCTGAAACGATGTCCTTAATATAGTACCAAACTAAAAGCCCAACTACAGCAATCACCAGTACCAACACCAATTCGTTATAGTATGATTTTGAATACAGGAAGTAGCTTACCACCCAAAAAATATAAAATATCCATAACCCCAGTTCTATTGCCACCAATACCGGATAGTATTTTCTAAGGTTCTTAGAACGGTAACCCATCAATCGCATTACGCGAAATACGAAAAATATAAGGAAGGCGGTAGCGATGAAAAATAAGTAATTTATCATAACCATTCCTTTTCGTGAAACACCTTAATGAGCAAGAATTCAATGTAAGGATTAAGTCCATACACTTCCATACTGTTCTTTTTTACAACCCCCATTCTAACCATCGCTCTTATGGCACGCATAATATTTTCAGGTCGCTCTTCCAGTACCCGCACTAACTTCTCTATCGTTACACGCTTATGCATCAACAATTGTAGCGCAATCATATTCCACTCAGTACTAAAACTATGAAGGACACTTATATCCAAAGTGTTTGGAGATTGTATAGAAATTGTTTTGTCCTTAAATGAAGTAATGCCTTTCAACCAGGCGTTCATTGCCATACCTGGGTTACCATGAGAGTAATCAAAAATTTGGTTGAACAACCTCGCCAATCTCATTTCATTTACTGCAGTTTCAATTCTGTCACCAAGTTTGAAAAGCATTCCACTTGACTTATGTCGGAATAAAATTAACTGACGAAGGTCAAATGCATTAAAGTGTTGACAACGGATGGTGCTCAGACTGTAAGTATCTAGCGCTTCCACTTTCTTAAGCACCTCATAGGCAAACGGATTCATGTTCACCATAACGAGGCACTTGTGCGAATAGGTATCCACTAAATCCTTAATCAACCTTATGGTACGAAGTCCATCATCGCCTACCCGTTCCCACCACAATTCCAAATCATGAATCACCAATACAGAACCATGCGTTAAAGCGTTAAAAATTTCATTCGGATCTCCTTCCATACGTGTCGCCTTTTGCAATGCCAAACCAAACTCGGCAGGATCCGATGAACCCGCATCGCGACTAAACAAATGGTATACTCTTTCGTCCTGAAAGTTTTGTTCACAGAAATATTTGCACAGTGCTGTCTTACCTGCATTGCGCTCCCCCAACACTGTAATCATTCCAGGTACACCTGAACGATACCTGCTCAATGCCAATTGTAATTGACGCTCTTCCTCAGGGCGCTTCACCCAAAAATTATCACTTATACTTGACCGCCCACTGAACAACATGGTATAATAGTGTGGCAGTTTTTGTAAAATTCTTTGATCCGGAGTTACACTATCTATAGTTTGTAACAGACGCTCAGCAAATGGCGTTTGATCTGACTCAGAGAATCGCTCTGCGAGCAATACCCCCTTACTTTGAGAATACAACAGGCTAACAAATACCTTATACGACTTTTCAGCCCACACAGACAGTGCAGACCCAAAACGAGAAGTGATCTTTTTACTCTTATGTTGTCGAATAAGTTGAGCGAACTCACTTACATTGGTAGTGAGGGTAGAAATATGCAAAGAATCACGTAATTCAGAAAGCAAGTGATCCAATTGATCAAACGCTTCCACACCAAGGGTTCTCATTTTCTTCTGCTCAAACTCAATCGTAGTGAGCACTGGACCAATCAAATCCCCTACCAGCGCTGCGCGTTCCTCCTCTTCAGCATTGTATACATTGAATATTGAAAGATTGGCCTGATCCTGAATCAATAAACTGGATTGCATCAGTTTATCCTGCAGGGTCTCCAGATAGTCATAGAAAGGTCCAGCCAGTCTTATCTCCACCAGATAAATGAGCAAAGAGCTAAGCGGTAACAACAACTCTCCCTCCTCTTCTTCGGATGCTACCTTCATCTCATCCGGCAATGTTTTAGCATATGACACCAACCTATCACTGATCACCTCGAAGTCGTCCAGCAATTTCGAACCATCAACATTCCAGGTAGGAACTATAGGTTGTCGTTTTTCAATAGGCCCTTCCTTTAATTTCAACAATGAACTTCTAATCAACTCAACAGGCTCATTGCCTTCTCTGGCCATCCACTGATTGAGGCGCACTTTAAATTGTTTTAACTTCCCTTCCAAATACCCCAGAAAATCAAGCATATGAACGTTGGAAAGTACAGTATTCAAATTGAGAATATGACGCTCTTCCCATAGGGCTGGAAAAGTTTGAGCTTCCTCTTTCTTATTCAGATAGAATACTTTTTTCCTTCTCTTCCTCTCCAAATCCCTGTTCACGCGAATGCGCTCCAGATAGTGTGCCATCTGAGATACATTTTTTCTGTATTCCAATTGCAACCTTCCTTCATACAAACGAGTCTGATCACGATTTCTCGCCATCAGCTTATCCATCCTTTCCATTAGGGTATTGGAGAAGGAAAGCACATCTCCATTTGAATTTCCATCTTCTGCATTAATGGCCAATCGTTGAAAATTAACCTCTGAGTAAGAAATGAAGTCTGAAATAGAATTTAAGTTCTCTTTTGACGTGTTCCTAAAGTCTTTAATCAGGATAGAAAGAAAATGAAATCGATTGTCCTTTAAAAAGTGATTGGCTACTTCACGATAATCAATAGTGACCGGAAGTGTTTTTTTAGAAAATGGGTGAAGTATTCTTTTACCAAGTTTAAAAACGCGATCACCAAAACTATCCGAAGGTGTTATTAAGAATTCTTCTTTGTTATATTGAACTGTAAGGTGCTTAGGGAATTTATTTATGTCATGGGTTAATCTGTCAAGATACCAGTCTAATCCCAATTGCAACACTTCACGCTTGGCCTTTATTTCGGTTTCTTTATAGTCGATTAATAATTCCTTGATCTTCTCGATAAAATACCTTCTACCTCTTAATATCGCTTCACTCTTTTTATACGGCTGTTCAATTTCTGATGCTTTAGCAATACTCTTTGATGTTTGTGAAATCAGTTCTGACAACCGGCTATAAAATTTTTGATCAATGGAGAAAAAGGACTTAATCGTTTTTTCGAAAAAGAGATTTAATGTTATACGTCCATAGCGGTCAACCTTCCTGATGTCTTCTGCTATCAAAGCATAGCGGGATTCCTCCAACTCAGGCAGCACCCAACTCCGTTGATTATCGTCACTCGGCTCAATCGCATGCGCTTCAGAAATAACCGTGTAAGCTTCAAAACCTGAAGAAGCGTTGATGAACAGGCATGTTCCTAATTGCTGACCCAGTTCGGTTACATAGTCATAAGTTTTGTTTAAATCATCATAACTGTTATCCGGAATTCCAATAATTGTCAGGTCAGTCTTTCCAGACTCTGTAGCAATAATTTGAATTCTATCGGTCTGCTCTGCATAGTTATTGTGCACTTTCAACGATATGTCAATCCTATAATTAGAAAGTATACGTTGAACCTGTTGATACACCCTGTCTACTTCACTGGCTTGGTTTTGAATAATATGTAATCTCAGCACTGGCTTATGCCATGGTGCTTCGCTGGTGAGGTGACGAAGTAAGTTAAGCGCCAGCGATAGGTTTCTCCCCCACCCGCTCCACCATATATCGATGGTTTTTGTCTTGCCTAGTTTTTTAATGGGATCATAATGGAGAAATAGTGAATTGAGGTTCTTCTTTTCAAAACCTTTAATTAGGTTAATAAACTCCGGCTTCTTTTCCTTCCGCTCGCTCCATCCCATCAGTATGGTATTGGGTTCAATACCGGCAAAACCATACAACGTGGATATCTCACTTATTGCATTATAAATATTGCTGCATTGATACTGATGCTTGAAATAGTTGGGCGCATCGCCATTGCTTTTCTCCTCTTTTGATATTCTTTCCAAGGAAGCATTTTCAACTTCCTCCAATTCAAAAGAAGACAAAAGCCCCAGTTTTCCTGAGATGGCCAACCCCAACTTGACAAGATGTGGCCTTCTCTCTTCCGATCCGGCAAACAATAACAAATTGGGTCGCCAATTTCTTGACTGAACTTTCTCTTTTGTTAGCTTCTTCAATCCTGATTTAACCAAAGAAGCCCAAACCCCACTCCATGCATCTCCGGAGGAAAGAGACAGTTCTTTTCGTTTCAAATAAAAATAAAGAAGACCTAGAATCAGTGAAGCTCCCAAGGTGGCTACAAAGTCCAGCTGAAGCATCACCAGAAAACAGGCAGCAGCTCCCAGCAAACTTACCCACACTGGTGTTTTAAAGCTTGGACGAAAATCAGCGCTCGTCCACCTCTCAAACGCGCAACTTAAATTCAGAAAACCATAAGTAGTAATAAAGAAAATGGAAACAATTCTGGCAATAACATCCAATTCACCTATTAGTATCCCGCACTCGGCAATAATAAAAGTAAGGATCAACGCATTGCGTGGTTCATTGCCCTTACCTACTCCTTTCGAAAAAAAACGTGGTGTGATTCTGTCGACAGCTGTGGCCTGAAGGATCCTTGGCGCTCCTAATATACTTCCCAGTGCAGAAGAAAGTGTAGCGCCCCATATTCCTGCTATTACCAACTCAGGTATTCTGGAAATCTTGAGCAATACTTGCGGATCACTGGAAAGCACTGCTGCATCAACGGTATAGGCAAAAAAGAAAGTCAGCAAAATATAAACGACTAAGCCCACCAAAATGGCAGTTATCGTTCCATGAGGAATGGATTTCTTAGGGTCTTTTAAATCACCCGACATGGATACTCCCGCCTCAAAACCAGTTACTGCCGGAAAGAATATTCCAAAAAGAAGCATAAAAGAAAAACCGCTGGAAGGTGGATTTATAGCAGGGGCTTCAGGCACAAAACCATGGCTACCAAAAACAATAGAAAGGAGCGATAAAAAAATCGCAGCCATAATAAAGTACTGTGTCTTGATCGCCAAAGAAGTACTGATGAAAGTAATTGTAGTCACAAGCACCAGTATGGCCGTTCCGGCAATTCTGATGGTGTCAATACTTACTTCATATCCCCAATACCCTAAAAAACTTTCTGCGAAACCAATTAAATAAAGACTCACACTAAACGAAAGCCCCACAAAGAGCGCAAGACCAAGTGTACCTCCGATGGGCAACCCCAAACTTCTTGAAATCATATAATACGTCCCCCCCGCTTCTACTTTCTTATCTGTAGCAATGGAGGATACGCTTAAACCTGTCGTTACGGAAATGATATGCGCAACGATAATGATGCCCAACGTCATGAACAAACCTGCCTCACCTATTATCATAGGTAGCCTCAGGTACATGATCACTCCCAGGATCGTTAAAATAGATGGTACAAAAACACCACCAAACGTTCCGAACTTACTTACCTTAGACATGAATCAGGTTAATCAATTTGAGTTAAGACCTTAACTTACTAATTATAGTCACATTTTTAATTCATTTTTAGTGACTTTATATTATTGTTAATGTCATAAATTCATTCTGTTTATCTTTTCTTTGTTTTTAATAGCTTTCTCACCACTAATTAAGAAATTAGGTGCAGGAAATAAACTATTAGCAGGACTTTAAAGTTATCAAGATTCCTCATGATCTCAGGCGATACCTACTTTGATATAATTGCAATTTGCTGTGTGGTGATCATTTCCTATGGCTTTAGCATCATTGCTAAGTACACAAAAATACCCAGTGTGTTGATGCTGATCGTACTTGGTGTGGGCATTCAATTTCTACTCAAAGAATTCGACATTTTACTTGGTGACAATATTTTTAGCCTGCTTCAGCTATTGGGGATTGTAGGGCTTATTATGATAGTGCTAGAAGCTGCACTCGACCTCAAGCTTACCAAAGACAAAAGCTCCTTAATTGCCAAAGCTTTTTTTATTGCTTTGATTGCCCTCCTGGGCTCCACGATTTCCATCGCCTGGTTGCTCAACTATTTTTTGGAGTTCGATTATTATACAGCATTTATATATGCCATTCCTCTCTCTATCATGAGCAGTGCTATCATCATTCCCAGTGTCAATCAATTGAGTGGCAAAAAAAAAGAGTTCATGATTTATGAAAGCACGTTCTCGGACATACTGGGTATCATGATATTCTATTTTGCGATAGGCAACAGTGCTTCCACCGCTCCCATGGATTTGATAAAAGAAGTGGCGGTCAATGTAGGGCTTACCATCGGTCTGTCCATTATTGCCAGCTACCTGTTGGTATTGCTATTTCAACGCATCACAGAAAATGCCAGGCTCTTCCTGCTTATCTCAGCTCTTATACTGCTTTATAGTATTGGCAAGGTATTCCATCTGTCTTCATTAATTGTAATTCTCGTATTTGGCCTCACCTTAAGTAACTACAAAATCTTTTTTGCAGGAAGGTTAAAACGTTTCATAGATGAAGCTGTGTTAATCAGAATTAACAAAGAATTTCATCTCGTTACCTTAGAATCCGCTTTCGTAGTAAGGACTTTCTTTTTTGTAGTCTTTGGCCTAACCCTTGAGTTGCAATCGTTGTTGGATATCAACACTGCAATCATCAGTGTAAGTATTACCGCTGCTCTTTACCTGATCCGTTTTATTTGCCTGCGACCCATTTTTAAAAGTATTCTTCCAGAGCTATTCATTGCCCCAAGAGGATTGATTACCGTACTCTTGTTTTTTGGTATCCCGCCTTTGTTCATTCAAGACAATTTTAGCAGTGGCATATTATTGTATACTATTCTAATAACGGGTGTTGTTATGACCGTTGGAATGATTTGGGTTGGCAATGAACCCGAAGACGTAGACCGGCTGGAGTTTACGGATTTAAAACAACTGGACGAAGAACTGCAGCAGCTCAACCCGGAAGGTTAAGTAATCCATTTCAGTGTTTGTGGCTGCAGAGGATTCACAAAATCACTCTTCTCTTCTACAGACTTGTGCCAGCTCTTCTTCAACTCGTAATACCACTTGGCTTGTGTGTCTGGATCCCCAATTAGCATCAATGAGGGATTGGTATCTAATCCTTCCCGTAGCTTGTGAAATACACCCAAATCCTGACCAATAAAAGTTTTTCCAAGACTCTTCAGCGGTGTCCAAAGGAATTTAGCCAACCCTATCGTTGTATAAAAGATATGATTGAGTTCAGTTTCATTTTCATTAATGGGTGTTAGTGTAGTGATGGAAACGACCTCATTCTTTTCACCTACCTGAATGTGTTCAAAACGATTTCCCGGCAACTGGAAATTAATTTCCGTACTGGTCCCCCCCTTCAATACTGAATAACCTTTGGAGTTGGATGACGGCTTGTGCCTTGCCATTTTAAAACCCAACTCATCAGGCACGAAATTCTTTTCTTTTAATTTCAAGTTTTTGCTTGACCTCCAAAACCATGACTGATGAACAAACGTCACATGGGCCGGATCGATCAATCCAATAACAGAGTGATCGATATTAGTAGGCATGGTCACTGTTTCAACATGCAGAAATTTTTTATCTCCACTAATTAACAAATTGGGCAATCTTTCCTCTGCTCCTTCAAGCTTCAATTTATTCTGTGGAATATAGACCCAAATGGTATTGCTAATCTCCTTACAGGGATATTCATAAACTTTGATCTTGCTGACATCGAATTTATCATCTGCCATGGCCGGAATGCCAGTGCAAGTGCCCGAGCAATTAAATTTCCATCCATGATAGCAACATTGTATAGTATCACCATCAAACCAACCTGCCGAAAGAGGTACTCCTCTGTGTGGGCAGTTGTCTTTTAATGCAAACGGAAGACCTTCCTTATCCCTGCCAAAGACAATGCGTTCGCCCAGGATTTCTTTTTGAACCAACTTGCCTCTCTTGATTTGAGAACCATGAAAGGCGAAATACCAAAGGTTTTTTAAAAAAAGTGGCTGTTCTGATGCCATGGAAACTGATTAAAATGGATGAAAAACAAGAATAAATAAAACTAATGACTAAAAAAATGATTTAAGCCCATGCGTGATAGAAGAGGCTTACTAAATTGAGTTGACGCATTTGGCAACACTTCAATTTACTTGCATGTCCTTCTGGTAATTTTTACTTTTCAACTTATGACAGGTCTTAACTTAGCCTATGCCGTATTGATTGAAAACATCCGTGAGTTAGTTCATCTCACCAAGGAGGAAACCACCCTGATCCAGGAAGCATTTAAGCCTGTAGAACTTCACAAAAAAGAATTCCTTCTGAATAAAGGTGAACCCTCCAACCATATGCGTTTTGTCGCTGATGGCTGTTTAAAGGTTTATTCAATCGATAAGGAGGCAGAAGAGCATATTCTGCAATTTGGTATTTCGGGATGGTGGGTCAACGATCTTTATGCGTTCCTCACTCAATCACCATCAACCTTTTTCATCCAGGCCATCACAAAAAGTACAGTACTTCAAATTCACAGAGACCGCCTCAACAATTTATATGATGAGATACCCATGATGGATCGATTTTTTCGACTTAAAACCCAAAGTGGGTATGTAGCCTTGCAAGAAAGGACTATCCGGGTAATGAGCGAAACCGCAGAAGAGCGTTACATGCAATTTATCACCCGATATCGAGAGATGGAGCAACAGATTCCACAATACATGATTGCTTCTTATTTAGGCGTAACTCCGGAACACCTAAGCGCTATTAGAAAAAAAATAAGCACAAATCTTCGATCTTAAGATACCTTAAGGCAATCGCCCATCGTGGCATTAATCTTTGCTAAAAAAAATTAATGTCATGAAAAAAACAATTCAAATTTTAACGCTGGCACTTCTATTCCATGCTGTAGAGGCACAACATATGGAAGAAGTAGGAAAAAGTCCATGGGGCCCTTCTGATGAAGTGGGCACACTCAACATGATGAGTGAAGCATCCAAAATCAACATTTTATCAAAAATTAAATCAGGCAAATCATACGATTTAAGTGTTGATTACTTTGTTGGTATGCCTAGTTTCCATTCCCTTGGAGACCCCGGTTATCAGTATTGGTTGACACATACTCCGCACGGTACGGTGGTAGACAACCCTAACGGTTTAGGGGCAACCATGAATAAAAAGGTGAGCTACACGGGAGATGCGATTTCGATGTATACCCACATGGGGACTCACATTGATGCTTTGAACCATTTTGGATTGCATGGTAAAATCTGGAATGGGTTTACCCCTGAAGAACATCTTGGTAATAAAGGCTGGAAAAAAACGGGAGCCGAAACCATCCCTCCCATCATAGCAAGAGGTGTTATGATTGATGTATTAAATTTCATAGGACCATTACCTCCCAACTACAGAATAACTGCAAAAGATTTGCAACTCACTCTTGAACAACAAAAAATAAAACTTGAAAAAGGAGATGTAGTGTTTATTCGAACGGGTCAAGCCCGATTTTATGAACATGCAAATCAATATCTCGATAACTATCCCGGTATTAGTCTGGATGCTGCCAAATGGTTAGCTGAAGACCAGGAAATTATGCTATTGGGTGCTGACAATTTGAGCTTCGAAGCTTTTCCGCCTGAGCGTGAAGATAACTGGGTACCTGTTCACACCTACTTACTTGCTGAAAGGGGTATGATGTTCATTGAACAGTTGTACCTGGAAGATCTCTCCAAAGATCAGGTATATGAATTTGCTCTTATTACCGCTTCCCTCAAATTCAAAGGTGCCAGTGGTGCTCCCATGAGGCCCATCGCAATACCTATAAAATAAAGACATGGGCAATTTATATTTAATACTCAGCGCATTTGTAGTCGGCATCATGGTGGTAATTCAAGGAGGGCTTAATTCACGGCTCGGTGTAATGCTCAACAATTCGCTTCTGGCCACCTCAGTGGCGTTGACCATGAGTGCAAGCATAACAGTGATGGCAGCCATTACAACAATAAAGCAATTCCCTACTGTTCAGCAAATGAAGTTAATCCCGAGTCATTTGTGGTTTACGGGGGGTGTCCTAAGTTTTATTGCCGTATCACTATTCTATTACATCATTCCACGCCTGGGACTTTCCACCGCAGTAACCTTTGGGCTTGCTGGTCAACTTCTGTTCGCAGCAATAGCTGGTCACTTCGGATGGTTCAACCTTCCCTTGGAGCCCATCTCGATTAAAAAGATCATTGGGCTGTTGATCATGCTATTAGGTGTCATTCTTATTAAATATTAAAAAATGGATTTACACATTGAGAACATCGAAAACCTTACCAATCTATGGCGTTTTGCCAGTAAAAAAGTGGGTGAATACAAAAATGTAAAAGGTTATGAAATCGGTTCCATCTCCCAATCAGAATGGCCCAACAGGTTATGGTTTTCAAGTCGTTTGGACATTCCCTTGTTAACGGAGATTATGGATCAAAACCCCTCACTCCATACTGTTACTACATGGGGTGATCATTTGAGTTACAACCAGGAGATGCTTGCCTCATTAGGGTTTAAACTGAAACTCGCACAATATGCAATGTCTTTGGAGTTGGCTGAAGCACCGGAAAGTACTAATAGAATCAGTCTTCAGCAGGTAATTGATTACGACTCATCCCTAAAATGGTCCAGTGCCTTCGCAGATGCATTTGGGTATACCATAAGTACTGAAACAGTCATGAAAACAAAAGATTCTGTCGACTACTACCTTGGACGCTTTGAAGGAGAACCCATCGGAACAGTTGCGCTATTCATTCATAATTCAAGAATAGCCGGAATACACTCGATGGGAATACTGCCCTCCATGAGAAGGCGTGGTTTTGCAGAAGACCTGCTCTTGCAGGTGTTGAACATTGCTAAACAAAAAGGTGTAAAGTATGCCACTCTACAATCCTCAGCAATGGGAAAAGGGCTATACCAGAAGGTGGGCTTTCAAGAACAGTTTCCAATCAAAAGTTTTATTAAAAATTAATAACGAGAAAAAATGAACTTAATCAATAATTTAAAATGGCGGTACGCTACCAAAATATTTGACCCTTCTAAGAAAGTTTCAGACAAAAATATTGAAGTATTAAAAGAAGCAGTCAGGCTCTCGGTATCCTCCTATGGGCTTCAATTGTACAAAGTGTTGATCATCGAGAATACTGAGATAAAAGAGGAACTTAAAAAAGCATCCTGGGATCAATCTCAAATTACAGACGCATCTCATTTGTTCGTATTCTGCAATTACACCATGAATTTTGATTATCACATTGATAATTACATTCAGCTGATTGCTGATGCTCAAGGAGGGGAAACCGAAGTGCTAAAGGGATATGGAGAGACCATCAAGACCTCGATTGAAAAGAAAGACAAGGAGGCAAAACAAAGCTGGGCTGAAAAACAAACCTATCTTGCGCTTAGTAATTTGTTGGCCGCTTGTGCAGAGTTAAAGATTGATGCCTGCCCCATGGAAGGTTTTGATAACCATTCTTATAATCAAATACTTGGCTTGGATGAATTAGGATTAAATGCTGCAGTAATTGCTCCGGTGGGATACCGTTCCATAGAGGATACAACACAGTACCGTAAAAAAATACGAAAGCCGGTTAACAAGCTATTCCAAACCATCTAAAATAAAATATGCCATGATCAGGTCATGGCATATTTTTTATTTGATCCTAACGTAAACCAGCTTAATATTTTTATTCCCGGAATCTCGTTCATCCACTTCAAACTTATTAATACTCTTTATCAAAGGAAGCATCTTGTTGAAACCATAATTTCTGGGATCAAAATTGGGGTGCTTCTTAATGAGTAAGCTTCCCAACTCACCCAGAAAAGCCCAACCATTTTCATCAGCCAAATCATTGATAGAACTACGAATCAATCTGATCAGTTTGTCGTCAATATCTTCAACTGTTTTTTCGGATGGCTTTTTCCCTTTGGTCTTTTTGCCTGTAGACTTTGATTCGGTGGGTTTAAGAATTTCGAGGTAGATAAATTTTTCACAAGCAGAGATGAATGGCTTTGGTGTTTTCTTCTCCCCAATACCGATTACTTTCATACCCGCTTCACGCAGTCGTGTTGCCAGTCTGGTAAAATCACTGTCGCTCGACACAATACAAAACCCATCTACCCTACCTGAATAAAGTATATCCATGGCATCAATAATCATGGCGCTGTCTGTCGCATTCTTTCCTGTGGTATAGGCATACTGTTGCACAGGTGTAATGGCATGTTCCAGCAGTACAGTCTTCCAACCAGAAACAGTGGGTTTGGTCCAATCGCCATATATTCTTTTAAAAGTAGGCGTGCCGTACTTAGCAATTTCCTCCAACATTTCCTTTACGTTGGCATAAGGAATGTTATCTGCATCAATCAATACTGCAAGGCGTGGGTCTTGTTTAGATTCCATGAATCAAAAGATGAGTAACCAATTTAAGAATACTTAGCGCAATTGTGTAATAAGGTCATCTTAATATGGAGAGTTTTGTCAGTATTTCTCCAGACAAATCTGCAGTAGCACCGTACCCCGTTACTAACACACCTTTTAAACCAGTGGATGACTCAATCCCATATACAGTTGCTTCATCGGCAGGATCGGTTTGTCCTTCATACCGATAGACTTCCAGGATTTCAAAATCCTTGGGTGAGAATGACCCGCCTTTACAAACAATACAATTATCACCCAGATTAAAATCTTCCTCAAATCCTTTCTCTTTAAGTTTCCTTATGGCCTCTGAGACGGTGGAGTAGTATACATTTCGTGTCATATCATGGTTGTCTTATGAATGAATATTAAACTCTAATACCTGTCTGCAAACAACAAAATAATGGTTAAAATAATGCGTTCGTTCAAAAGTATTACCTCAAAACTATTGTTCGAGCATATCAGCCAACGGTTTTAAACTCGTAATGTGAGAAAATACAACTTTGATCACTGCAAGAACAGGTACTGCAATCACCATACCTGCAACACCCCATAGCTGCCCTCCTGCCAATAATCCAAAAATCACTGCAAGTGCATTGATGTTAACCTGCGATCCTACAATTCGAGGTGTTATGAAATTGCCCTCCAATATCTGAACCAACCAATAAAGTCCAATCACTCCAACAGGATACCACATCGATTCTTTTGTAACCAGAGCGATGAGCACGGGCAACAGCCCACCAATAAATACTCCGACATAGGGAATAACAGTTAATAGCGCAGAAAATATCCCTAAGAAAACTGCATACTTTATTCCCAGCAACAACAGTCCTAATACATTGAGTACTGCGATGATGAGTACAACCAACCCCAGACCTGCTACGTACTACTGCACTGCTTTTCTCATCTTGGTATAAATATCCATCACCCGTTGTTCACGTTCAGAAGAAATCAGCTGCAGTGAAACCTCCTTGAATTTTTCCCGATAAAGTAAAATAAGAAAACAGTAGACGGGCACAAGTCCCATAAATGAAATGACTTCTGTGGTAGCCCCTACAGCAGAACTAAAGTATTTTCCTCCCGTTTTAAAAAACTCTGTTGCGTTATCCCTTAAGAAACCTAATTGCTCCTGTTGAGAGATATTAAAGGCAATCTCAATTTTGGATATTGCACCTAACATCAAATTTTGTAGTCTGTCCTCGAGATCAGGAAAATCAGCCATAAACCTATTGAATTGTGTGCCCATTAATAAGGCCAAACCAAGCACAACAACAAAGACCATAAATAGTACGATCAATATTGAAAAAATGCGCCCCACCCTCCACGATTCCAGTTTTTGACAAAGTGGTAACAGAACCAATACAACCAGAAAGGAAAAGACCAATGGCATCAACAGCGACTTAAGATAATACAAGCTTACCAATAACAATGCGATGATGATGGACAACTTAAAAACTACGTCCAGGCGTTTGTGATTAATTTCTGTCATGATAGGCATAAAGATAGCAGTATTGGCAATACTGGCGTTACGCTTATCGACACCAAAATTCTTTACAGTTCCTGATCAATAGGTGTGATTTTGGCTGAAGATTTTCTTATCAGCAACGAATGGACCAAACGGCAAAAGTGAAGCCAGTAGCGCCCAAAAAATAGTGATGTAGCTCCATTGCAGCTGATATGCCACAATCAATACAAATAAGCAATAAACAACAAACAAAACACCATGTGCCATACCCACATAATAAGTTGGCTCAGGAATATGAAACATATACTTCAATGGCGTACAAATACCCAATAACAACAAATAACTGATACCTTCTGCCACACCAAAAATCCTCAGCAACGACAAATTCTTATTCATTATCTACAAATTTTGGGGCGAAAATAAATATTTTACTTGGAGAACGCTCTCAAGTATAGACCTGAATGTACCGTTAATCCAATTTTTGCTTTAAACGATCGAAAAAGGTTACTTCTAAAGACAGAAAAACCGTATTTCTGAAACCCTATGGGTATTTTTGTGTTTAACTTAAATACCACAAAGAAATAAAGAGCTACTGTGCTGAAACAACTATTCCCGACACTTCTATTTTTTTTATCACTTGCACCAATAAGTGCACAAACCTTTCTGGTTGAAGGAAGTGTATTGGACGATGAATCAAAAAAACCATTGGAGTTTGCCAATGCCAGTCTGCTCAACAAATCAGATAGCGCGCTTGTTGGTGGGGCTACTACCAATGTTGCTGGAAAGTTTACGATTAACGCAAAGCCGGGGCAATACCTTGTAAAGGTTCAGTTCATTTCTTACAACCCTCGTTATTTTAATGTTAACCTAACAGAACAAAAACCTGTAGCAAAGCTGGGAACAATCACCCTCTTTCCGGATACAGAATTACTTTCAGAAGTGGTGGTATCTGCCCAAAAAAGTGAAATGCAGCTGGAACTGGACAAGCGTATTTTCAATGTCGCTGCAGACCTGAGCAATGTGGCCTCCAATGCATCCGAAATACTAGACAACCTTCCTTCCATTGCAGTAGATGTAGACGGCAATGTAAGTTTGCGTGGTAGCTCGAACGTACGCATTCTTGTTAATGGAAAACCTTCAGGCCTTGTGGGTATCAGCAGCCCCGATGCACTTCGACAACTACAAGGTGATTTGATCGAACGCATTGAAGTGATTACCAATCCATCGGCACGCTATGAAGCGGAAGGATCTGCAGGGATCATTAATATCATTCTAAAGAAAGAACAAGAGCGAGGTATTAATGGCTCGTTTACTGCCAACACCGGTTACCCCACTAACTATGGCTTTTCAGGAAATATCAACTATCGCAGTGGTAAGTTTAATGTCTTCGGAAGTTATGGTATTAATTACCGTGAAAACCCGGGGGGTGGATTTTCGGATAGAGTAACAAACAACACTCTATTTACTTATATCGATAATGATCGCTTACGCAGTGGTCTATCTAACAACTTCAGGTTTGGAACTGATTTTTACATTAATAGTAAGAATACTATTACGGCATCCGCAGTAGCCAGATTATCGGATGAACAAAATACAGCTGATATCACCTACACAGACAGAACTGCAGCTGGAGAAATCACCTATAATACCCTAAGGAGTAACCTGGAAGATGGCATAGACAATAATTTAGAATACCAATTGAATTACAGGCGCGAGATGGAGGGAGAAGGACATGAACTTACCGCCCAGTTCCAAATTAGAGATAACACAGAAACAGAAAGATCTGCTATTGATTCCGTAAATCTTTTAATGCCAGCTCCTGCAGAACTCTACCAACGAACCAATAATAAAGAAGGTGACAAAAATATTTTAATGCAGGTAGACTATGTCTATCCTTTTGGTAATGGTAAAAAATTCGAGGCAGGCTACAGAGGAACCATTAGGGAAATCAATAGTGATTATCTCGTAGAGGAAATTGATGTCACCGGAAACTTCATTCCCCTACCCAATTTCTCCAATAAATTTATCTACGATGAAAATGTACAAGCTGCCTACACCATTTTTGAAAATAAAATGCCCACATGGGGCTACCAACTGGGACTTCGTGTAGAGCAGACCTATATCAAAACTTTTCAACAAACCACAGATGAGACCAATGAGAAGGAGTATATTAACGCCTTCCCGAGCGCATTTGTATCTTATAACCTCGACAGCGATCGCACCTTGCAGGCGAGTTACAGCAGGCGCCTTTCCCGCCCAAGGTTTTGGTCGCTCAATCCCTTTTCATCCTTCACAGATCCAAGAAATATAAGAAGAGGTAACCCTGATTTAGATCCTGAGTTTACGGACTCCTATGAACTGGGTATACTCAACAACCTTAAAAAGTCCTCTATATATGTGGGTGGTTATTACCGGTATACCACAGGAGTAAGAGAACGTGTACAAACATTGGTAGATAGTCTTACTACGGTTTCCACTCCAAGAAATATTGGTGTGGAAGATGCTTACGGATTGGAGGCCAACTTCAATACAGATCCAACAAGCTGGTTAAGTATCAGTGGAAATGCTAATTTTTACCGGGCCATCACTGTTGGTAAGTATATTGACGAAAGCGACAATGAAATCCTATTGGAAAGAGATACCTACAGTGCCCGCTTCCGCCTGAGCAGTAAATTCAAAATTAACAAAGTGAATTTACAACTCAGCGGGAACTATCGAGCTCCCGAAAACCAAACGCAGGGAACAAGAAAGAGCATGTACCGCATGGATGCAGGAGCCAATATGGATGTAATGAAAGGGAAAGGCACTTTAAACCTTACTGTTCGGGATGTATTCAATACTCGTAAATACCGTGGTACCACTACCACAGCTAGCTTTACGGAGGTATCAGAATTCCAATGGAGGTCAAGACAAGTACGCCTATCTTTTACCTATCGCATCAACCAAAAGAAACAAAGAAGTGGTAACGATAGAGATGACAGCGATATGGAAGAAGGAGAGTTTCAATAACCTTCATCATTTTTAACTTACTAACAATTCAATTAACTTGGCTTGAATCCCAATAAGCCATGTTAAAGAAAATTTTCAAAGCGTTACTTATCCTTGTCGCCATCGGTTTTGTTGTATTGTTTGGTTTCGTACCCACCTATACCGACAAGTCGATGAACAAAGTGACTGCAAAGTACACCGACACTCCGGATCAGGATTATAGTACACTTCCATTTATTGCCGATTTGCACTGTGACATGTTGCTGTGGGATCGCAACTTTTTAGATGAACACGATTATGGACATGTAGACTTACCCCGTATGCAAAAGGCCAACATGGCTTTTCAAATTTTCACCATCGTAAGTAAAACACCACGAGGCATCAACATAGAACAAAACTCAGATGAAACAGACCAGATTGCCTTATTGAGTTTCGCACAACTGAGACCACCTTCCAACTGGTTCAGCATAAAAGCTCGTGCATTGAATCAATGCAAAGAGCTCTATGAAGCTGCTGAAGATTCCGATGGCGCATTTAGGGTGGTTAGTTCACAAAATGAATTACGGCAATTTATTACCGACAGAGCCGCTGACCGTTCGCTCACCGCAGGCATGCTGGGGCTGGAAGGTGCGCACTGCCTGGAAGGTGACATCAATAACCTGAAGACATTTTATGATGCAGGTGTCCGCTATATCGGACTTACCCATTTTTTTGATAATGAATGGGCCGGGTCCGCTCATGGCATGAAAAAAGAAGGCCTTACTGGTATTGGAAAACAACTGGTGGAGAAAATGGGTGAGATGAATATGATTATTGACCTGGCTCACTCCTCTTCACAAACTATTGATGATGTTTTTGCGCTTACGGATCGCCCTGTCATCATTTCACACACAGGAGTAAAAGGCATGTGTGATAATCAACGCAACCTGTCTGATAAACACCTGATGGAAATCGGCAAACGAAATGGATTGGTGGGGATTGGCTTGTGGGAAACTGCAGTCTGTGGGAATGATGCCATAGCAACTGCAAATAGCATCCGCTATGTTGCGGATATGATTGGTGTAGATAAAGTAACACTGGGAAGTGATTTTGATGGCGCGTTAACCACCCACTTTGACGCCACCGGTTTGCCCTTGATCATGGAGGCTTTAAAGAAAGATAGTTTTACAAGTCAAGAGATTGAATTAATTATGGGAGGTAACGTGAGGAATTTTTTATTAAAAAACCTACCAGCTAACTAATTTGCTTTTACGGCAACACAACAATCTTACCTTTCGCCTGATTACTTTCCATATAAGTATGAGCAGCAACTATTTCATCAAGTTGAAATTGCTTGTCAATGTTTAATTGAATAGCGCCCGATTCCACTGCCTTAATAAACTCCTGCAGCATATCGCTTGTCAGATTAGCTGCCTCTCCCATATAAACCGTGAGCTTACCCAGTGAAGGGATGTCTCCCATGGGAGTAAAATCATCCATAGTCCATTCGTTTCCAAGGATCCCCGTCATACATACTGTGCCGGCCGTTCGAATGCATTTCAAAGAATCTTTCAGTGATTGAGTTCCAATTAATTCCAATACTTTATCAACTCCTTGCGGATAAATCGCTTTTACCTTTTCAGCAATTATGCCATCATCGATAACCACATAATCGGCTCCATTCCTGATTAAAAAATCTACCTTACCTCCATTTCGTGTGGTCGCAATCACTTTAAGTCCATTGTATTTTGCCAACTGGCAGGCAAGAATGCCAATAGAAGATGTACCACCTCTTATGAGCAGTACTTCCCCTTCCTTTATTTCCAACGCAAGATGCAGTGAACCTGTAACGGTTTGAAACATTTCTGGAATCGCTCCTAACACATGCCACGGTAGGTTGCTGATGAAGGAAAAAATAATGTTCAAGGGAACCAACACATACTCCGCATAGCTACCATCAAAGTTTCTTCCCATTCCTCCCATGATGGCAGCCACCTGCTGCCCTCTTTGATAGGTTCCTGAAGGGTCTTCTTCAACAATTCCAACACATTCAATTCCCTGAACCCTAGGAAAAACAACATTAGGAGAGTCTCCTTTACGAGTAAATATCTCGGAACGATTTAAACCAAATGCCTTCACTTGAATGAGCACCCAACCAGGACGTGGATCAGGTTTACTTAACTCTTGTATTTGAATTACATCCGGTTGACCTGAATAACGTGTTACTGCTGCCTTCAAAATTTATTAGTTTGATTTCAACCCACTGATTTCAAAGAGGTGCCCATCCGGATCTTGAAAGAAAGACCTAACCTCCTGTCCTCGATCGAATGGCGGAGTAATAAACTTGATACCTCGTTCTGTTAAAAGCCTATAGGAATGCTGACAGTCCTTCACACGAATAGTAAAGGCATGGCTCACTGCATTTATATCTTTGGGTGGAATAAAACTGATGTCTGGTTTGTCTTCTGTTGGTCCACCTTCAGTCACTAACAATATCCAATTGCCCAAGAACTGCAACACCATAGAAGTACCTCCATATTCGCGAAACAATTCTGCCCCTAGCTGATCAATATAAAACTTCCTTGAAGCTTCCATATCACTTACGACAAGTATGGTCGTAAGTGCAGAGTCCTGAAATGGATCTTTATTCATCATCTACCTCCTTACAGATTGATGCCTGATAGCAATACTGCTCTCCGTTCAGCGGAAGCTTTCCCGTTTTACTCAACAACCCATCCATACGAATATTCGCAATGGCAGGGCCTTCATCAGAATAGGATACCAGTGTAATGTGATCAAACGCATTTCTATCTTCAGCATTTTGTGCTCCACCCGTTGTAGCCAGCATTATATAATCATGCCCGTTTTTTAGCGTGTGTGAATAACTATGAAAATGTCCGTTGATCACTGTAAAACCTCTGTCCCCCAATGCGTTTTCAATTCTTGAAAGACTCCCCTCTCCCTCCCTTTGCCATACCGGCTTATGCATGAAAACAAAAGTGTGCCGCACATTAGGATGATCTGTAATCACTTTTTCAAAGTAAGCATTCTGTTCTTCTTCGATCTTACCCGTTTTTCGCTCTGGCATATTGAAATATTCTGTTGTTGGATATTCTTCCGGATGATCGCCATCAAGAATAGCGATGGCTTCCGAGCGTGCACGATGAATTCTTTCTCTGAATTCTTCAGTATAGTCCTCCGTGTCCAGCACAAGGAAAAGTACATCCTGGTACACAAAATGATAGTAACGTCTACCATATCGCTTTTCCCAAAAATCACGCATACCTGTGCTGGTAAGATCGTGATTCCCACCTACATGAAATAAAGGGGCCCTGGCTTTTGCAGCACGCTGATCAAAACTGTTGTACTGCTCTTCCAAATCTGCTACTTCTTCTGTTTCACCATTTACAAGATCTCCTACACTCAAAATAAATTCTGGCTGCAAAAGATTGATTTGTTCAATAGCTACCTCAAAGATCCCATCTCTTTCGCCTCCGTTAAGATCAGAAATAATAGCAAAGGTGAATTGGCTGTCAGTCTTACCCGTGGGCTCGTACGACCATGGTGTGGGCCCATCTTTTATATTGTGAACAAATACTTGTTCATTCTTTACACTGCTTTGACAACCTCCAAATAATAGGATTACTAGTAAAATGATTTTTTCTTTCATACTTTGACAGCTATCTTCTTATAAAAACTATATTCAGATTTCCATTCCTTCATTCAACCTTATTACCTGATGAACATGTTAATTTAATAAAATGTCACTAGGAACAGATACAAATACTGACATAAGGCTTCAGGTCATGATAACGCTATGCTTCATGATTCTTACCATATGGTATTATAAAAGTACAAAGAACATTATCATTGCTGTAAACTGATTCAATAAGTATGAAAAGCTTCGGATTTATATTAGCACTATGCATCCTTAGTTCATGTATCGGTCGCTTTACGCAAAACATTCCTTACGATATTCCAACAAATACACATGGTACCAGAATAGATTCCATTGTTATCACTAGTATGAACCAGTACAATATTCCAGGGTTAGCCATTTGTGTAATTAAAGACGCTGCCGTATTGTACAGCGAGGGCTATGGCACTAGAAACATTAAAACACTGTCTCCTGTTTTACCCACATCAGTTTTTCATACTGCCTCTATCAGTAAATTATTTACCGCCATAGCTATCATGCAACTGGTAGATGAGGCCCAATTGAGCCTCGACACCAGAATGGATGAGGTGGAACATCGCTTTAAAAACAGGGAAGTGGGGAGCATCACGGTTCGCCAACTTCTCACCCATACTTCTGGTTTACCTGATGTAAGTAACTACCATTGGAGCAATGGAAATGAGAACGAAGACAGTCTGGAGAAATACATTTTGGGCACTAGTCTTAAACCCAAAACGACACCGGGCACTACATACAATTATTCCAATCTGGGCTATGACTTGCTGGGATACATTGTTCAAAAGGTGTCTGGTACTTCATTTGAGAAATATTTACTCAACAAAGTATTGATTCCGGGCGGCATGACTTCCAGTGATTTTCGTTATTTCAACATCCCGGAAAGTTTACGCACTACTCCACATACAAAAAGCTGGATCACAGGAAATGTAAAGGTACAAACCCCCTATCCTTATACCCGGGAACACGCACCTAGCAGTACCTTGAATGCCTCCGTAAGTGATTTGGGAACCTGGATGATTTCTTTCATGCAATCACTGAATGACAGCAACCATTACTACCACACGATGTTGCAACCCAGCACCCCACTCAGTCCATACATGGGACTAGGTTTTCAATTGAGCGAGTTGGATGGATATAAAAAGGTAGGCCACTATGGTGGAGATAAAGGATTCCGCTCATATTTGATGATGATTCCTCAACAAGAAATTGGCTTGGTGCTATTAGCCAATGCTGATTATAGTGAAGATTTCAGACAGGAGATTCTTCATGAGATCGCTCGAATGTTGCTACAAGAATAATAGCTCTTCTTTCAGACTATTAGGTAGCAGCGATTTGCTACACTAACCCTAGATGAGTATCAAGTCATCAATGAAATGACTTTATGACCTTCATCAATATACCTCATTGTCTGGAGTGACGTTTGTCATTGCTAAGGCTATCGGTTAGTCGTAATTTGTTCAAAATTACATATTACTATGAAAACAGGGATTTGGATCGATTTGAAAAAGGCTGTATTGGTTAATCTTCACAATGATAAAAAAGAGATAAAAACCATTTTATCAGAAATTGAACCTAAGGAAAGAGTGCAAGGTGAGACTGCTGACTTCGTCCGGTTTGGCAACCAATTTTCTAACCTCGAAAAACAAAAAGAGAACAGGCTCAACAATCAAACCAAAGAATATCTCAATCATGTGCTTGAGGAATTAGGCCATTCCGATGAATTTGTCATCTTTGGTCCGGCAGGCATGAAACACGAATTGGAGAAACTGGTATTGAAGAACAGAGATCTCAGTACAAAGCTAAAAGGAGTTAAAACCGCTGACAGCATGACCGATAATCAAACCGCTGCATGGGTAGTAGACTTTTTTAAGTAGTTATAACTTCCGCCTTACTATCGGTCACGTCTAATTTCCCTACCTGCTGGCACGAATTGCTTCCACTACACCGTAAGCCAGATTGAGGTAATTGAAATACTGTTTAGAAATATCCTTTTCTATAAACGAAGTGTATGGATCAGCCTCAAATAAATTAATGCCACTGAATGCGATATGGACATTGCTGTCAAAAAAGGACAACGACACCGGCAAGTTGGCCTCTTGCTGAAAGGTTTTAATCAATTGAATAAACCGGGGTGTCAACAACTCTTTTGCCACTTCCGGACTTACACTCTTCACATGGTATTGTTTATCAAATTCGGCATCCCCTACCTCAATATCATTTAAAGAAAATTTATCAACGATAGAATTGACCAATTTACTGCCCAAAAACGATGAAGCCAAACCTTTAAAAGCATCAGCAACGCCTGATGACGGTTTGATAATGACTCCGGCAGGTATCTTTTCATTTAGCTTACTAATAATATAAAAGCCTTTGAATACCGTAACGGTGGTACTGCTCGAGTTTTTACCGCTACCACTCTTTCTCCGAGTACAGTTAATATCAGACATCCGGAGCTCCATTCCGTTGGTATTTCCGTACACCAGGTCTTCCGATTTGTAGCTGGTGTAACTACCAAATAGTCCACCGGCTTCAAACTCCCGGGCGCTGATGCCCTCCAGGTGGTTGTATTTCAATTGAGGATCTACGAAAGCAATGATTTTAGTGATCACCGTTTGCTGATAATCCAATTTTACAGGCTTGAATTTCTTCGCACGCATTACATAAATGTAAATAGCAGCACCGATAGCATAGACGATAATGAAAGGGAATAGAGATTCTACCTGTTCAGGAATGGCTGGAATAAAAATACTTCCAACTACCAACGCTACAAAAAGAATAACCAACCACATCAAGTTTTTCCAGTACCGTTTGTAAGAGTATTTTTCTGTGATGGCCAGGCGCTGTACTTCAAGGTCTTCGATTTTTCGTTTCAATTCCTTTTCGTAATAACTGTCGAACTCTTCCTTTGATTTCATATCCAATAGTATTGAATGCTCAAAATAGCAGGTATTCTTATTAATTAAAAGATGAAGGATGCTATGGTATTGCTGACAAAAGACCAATACCCCTTATATTTGATCGGATGACTCCACGGATTGAAACCATAACCCCAAAAACACTGGTCGGATTACAGGTCAGAATGAACCTGACCAATAACAAAACCTCTGAGTTATGGAGAGCATTTCTACAGCGCAAAGAAGAAATCCAACACCGCACCAATACCGATCGCTATTCCATTCAGGTGTTCGACTCCTCACAGCAGATGAACAACTTTACCCCTCATACGGAGTTTGATAAATGGGCTGCGGTAGAAGTAAGTGATACTGCCCAACTGCCACAAGGAATGAAGGCCATTACCATTGAAGCCGGACAATACGCGATTTTTATTCACCATGGAGCAGCAAACGCTTTCCAAAAAACCTACAACTATATATTTGGGGTCTGGTTGCCGGCTTCTGGTTACCAATTTGACCACAGGCCGCAATTTGAAATTATGAAGGCCGACTACAATCCCTTTGATGACAACGCACAGGAAGAAGTCTGGATACCTATTCGATAACTATGGACAATTACAAAATACCTGCACAAACCCGAATCGGACACGTACACCTGAAAGTGGCAGATCTTGACAAGTCACTGGCCTTCTACCGCGATCTGTTGGGCTTTGAAGTGACCATGATGTATGGCGATCAGGCTGCCTTCATCTCTGCCGGTGGGTATCACCACCACATCGGCCTCAATACCTGGCACAGCAAAGGAGCACCTCCTGCACAACAATATGGTGTTGGACTTTTCCACACTGCGATATTGTATCCCACACGCAAAGACCTGGCTGTAGTCTATGACCGACTGCGAAAAGCCAAGTATCCTTTTACTGGAGCGGCCGATCATGGTGTATCCGAAGCCTTGTATTTGGATGATCCTGATGGTAACGGTGTGGAATTGTATTGGGATCGCCCTCGAGAAGAATGGCCGAAACAAAGCAATGGTTCGTTGAACATGTACACCCGGGTTCTTGATCTGGAAGGATTGATGAAAGTGTTATGAACATTCTAAGAACTGATGCGACCCAACCCGACTTTGTCACGCTGGTACAACAGCTCGATTCCGACCTGGCAGAAAGAGATAGAGCAGACCATGCCTTTTACCATCAATTCAATACCATCGATAACTTGAAGCAGGTGGTAATTGTCTATGAAAACGATACACCTATAGGTTGTGGTGCCATCAAACCCTTCGGTACGGATGCCATGGAAGTAAAGCGCATGTACGTCTCCCCTGCCCACCGAGGAAAAGGGATAGCAGCAGCGATATTAACTGCACTGGAAAGTTGGGCTACTGAACTAGGTGCTACCCGCTGCGTTTTAGAGACGGGCAAAAAACAACTTGAGGCCATGGCCCTTTATCGGAAGAGTGGCTACAAGGTAATTCCCAATTACGATCAATACGCTGGCCTTGAGAACAGCGTGTGTTTTGAGAAGGTGATAGCTTAATCTTGTTCTTACTTCCGCTCAATGTCATTTACAGAGACGCTAAGACATCGTGAGTGCTTAATCAAAAGTTAACATCCTCCCATTTGCATAAGCCAGACACCTATCGTAATATTGCGTTATAGCAATGGGAGTTACAAAGACCGCCTTATTCAAAAAGAAGCAAAACAGGATAGCCACACTGGCCAAGGCCTTTGACCATCCTGCACGGGTAGCCATTATTGAATACTTATTGCGCCACGAAACCTGTATTTGTAATGACCTGGTGAATGAGTTTCCCCTTTCACAGTCCACCATCACCCAACATTTGAAAGAACTCAAACGGATTGGCATCATCAAAGGTGAAGTGGAAGGCCCCAAAGTCAACTACTGCATTGATGAAAAGGTGTGGGAAGAAACCAAAGGAATATTTAATCAGCTCTTTACCCAATATGTAAGCAAGAACGACTGCTGTTAAAAAAATTTATCTGACCATAACGCAATATTACAATATAACAATATGCAAATTGCTTTCTTCAGCGACATCCACGCCAATCTCCCCTCCCTAGAGGCCTGCCTCCATGACATTGACCTTAAACAACCAGACGCAATCTATTGTCTCGGTGACCTCGTAGGTTATAACATTTGGCCCAATGAAGTGATCAGAGTCATACGCGAAAGAAAGATACCCACCATCGCGGGCAATTATGATTACGGCATTGGTACAGCAAGCGATGACTGTGGCTGTGCTTATAAAACGGATGAAGACAAAGCTCATGGCGCCCAATCCATTCAGTACACCAACAAAGTAATACAGGCTGAACACCGACAATACTTAAGTGCGTTACCCGCTCATATTCGCCTGGAATATCGACTGAACGATGAGCGTTTTGATCTATTAATGGTGCATGGGAGTCCACGCAAAATCAACGAATACCTTTTTGTGGATCGGGATGAAAAGAGTTTACTCAGGATCATGAAGCAAGCCAATGCTAACATTATGCTTTTTGGTCACACCCATAAGCCCTACCACAAAGTACTGCAAGATGAAGACGGCACATACAGGCACGCCATCAACATTGGTTCTGTTGGAAAACCCAAAGATGGAGATCCAAGAGGGGGTTACGTGATGATGACACTGGACAACAATTTCTCCATCAAAGAACCCAATGCGTTAAAAGTAGAATTTATTCGATTTGAATACGATGTAGAAAAGGCGGCCAAAGCGGTTGAAGAGAGTGAGCTGCCCAACGTGTATGCCGATATGTTAAGAAAAGCTTATTAAAATCAATATGAAACAACCGAAACTTGGATTTTTAGACCGCTACCTCACCCTCTGGATTTTTCTGGCCATGCTCGTGGGCATTGGCATCGGTAACCTGTTCGAAGTGGAACCCTTCATCGATCAATTTCAAATCGGTACCACCAATCTGCTAATCGCAACCGGATTGATCGTGATGATGTTTCCTCCGCTGGCCAAAGTAAAGTACGAACACCTGGGTAAGGTGTTCAAAAATGTAAAGATCATTTCTCTTTCGTTGTTGTTGAACTGGATCATTGGTCCGGTGCTCATGTTCTTTTTGGCCATTATTTTTCTCAGGGACAAACCAGAGTACATGGTGGGACTCATACTCATCGGGTTAGCGCGTTGTATTGCCATGGTATTGGTGTGGAATGACCTGGCCAAAGGTGATAAGGAATACGCTGCCGGCTTGGTGGCCCTCAACAGTATCTTTCAGGTGTTGTTTTACAGTGTCTTTGCCTGGTTATTCATCACGGTGATTCCCCCCTACTTTGGCATCGAAGGCATGGAGGTCAACGTCAGTATGGCAGACGTGGCCAAAAGTGTTTTCCTCTACCTGGGCGTGCCCTTTATTGCCGGATTTCTCACTCGCTATTTTTTCAAAAAAACAAAGGGAGAAGAATGGTATACACAGCATGTAGTACCTAAAATCAGTCCGCTTACTTTATTTGCGTTGTTGTTCACCATCGTCATCATGTTCAGTTTGAAAGGTCAGATGATTGTAGAGATACCGTTTGACGTGGTGAGAATAGCCATTCCCTTGGTCATCTATTTTCTAATCATCTTTGTGGTCAGTTTTATTCTATCCAAAAAATTGGGTGCCAACTACGCTGAGAACACTTCTATTTCATTCACCGCTACCGGAAACAATTTTGAATTGGCCATAGCCGTGGCGGTTGGTGTCTTTGGTATCAACTCAGGCCAGGCCTTTGCCGGTGTAATCGGTCCGCTGGTGGAAGTGCCCGCGCTCATCCTTTTGGTGAATCTTGCGTTTTGGTTTAAGAAAAAAATGTATCCTGCCTCTGTAGGTAGCATCTAAAGACTGACAACCAACAACACAAATCAGCTGTGACCCATAATGGAGTATTACTCATCTGCAGTGGTGTAATAGTAGACAATAACCCCAGCTGCACCCGCCACTAACTTATCCAGTACGGAATACAAATACGCTATCTGATAATCGGCCTGAGCAAATGCATAAAACGTTAACTCCACCACTGCACCTGCAACAACAAGCGCCAATATCTTGTACAATGGTTTTTCTTTAATCTTTCGCATGAAAAAAAACACCACTGTAAAATAAACGAAGAACCCAACCACCTGAAAAACGTAAAATCCTGTGCTTGTCATATATGCGGAGGTGAAAGCAAAATCTGTATCAGAATGGGTATTGGTATAGTCTTTCAAAATGACAAATTGAGCAAGTACCAAAGCCAGTTCGGTAAGCACTCCATATAACATGGCACGTCCGTATGAAAAGTTGTTATTACTGATGGTATTCATACATGTAATTTCAGAAGTGAAAAATATTTTTATTCACCTCAAGGTAATTCCTTAGAACATAATAATTAATGATTATTGTCACAGTTACGGATGAGAATTGTTCATTAGGATGACTTATTCACCTTAATTTATAACTATAGGCAGTTTTCCCTATTTTAGCCTTCCATTATTTCATTTGCATGCATCGTCTTTTTATAGCCCTTTTTCTTTCCTTTCACATCATTCATGCACAGGAAACTGACATCAGCATTCAGCTCACTCAAGAAATAGAACAAATTGTGGCACAAGGACATATCAATGGATTGGGTATTGCCATTGTCAATCAGGATGGACTTTTGTATTCCAATGGCTTTGGTTATGCAGACATAAAAGCAAAAAAGCCCTATACCGTCAACACCATACAGAACATTGGTTCTGTTTCTAAAACCCTTATTGGTGTGGCGCTTCTCAAAGCACAAGAACTCGGGTACTTACATTTGGATGATCCCATCAACCAGTACCTCCCCTTTCAAGTGATCAACCCTTACCATCCGGAAGAAGCCATCACCATCAGACAACTGGCCACGCATACTTCAAGCATCAAAGATCCGCTGCGCTATGAGACAAGCGGGTATATCCTAAAAGAGTATTCCCCTACAGGAAAGAAGAAAGCCAATTTCCGGTCGCCCGACAAAATGATTTCACTGGCAGAGTTCCATCAGTCCCTGCTGGACCCAAAAGGGAAATGGTACAAGAAAAGTAACTTCCTTAAAAAGAAACCCGGTGAGTGGTTTGACTATACCAATGTAGGTGCAGGACTGGCTGCCTATGTTTTGGAGCTGGCAACTAAAACGCCTTTTGATGAGTTTACACAAGAACATATTCTCAATCCATTAGAAATGTCCCATTCAGGGTGGAATTTTGAAAGTGTTGACCTTTCCCACCACTCTCAACTTTATAACGACCCTGACACTGAACTGGCATCTTACCGACTCGTCAATTATCCTGATGGCGGAATGATCACTTCTGTAACCGATCTAAGCAAATACCTTATTGAATTGATACGTGGATATAATGGAGAAGGCAAAGTTTTAAGTGCTGATGGTTTCAAAGAACTCTTTACCCAACAACTCACGGCTGACCAATTTGACGAAAGAAGGGAAAGTGCCTTTAATGATGAATACAACTCGGGTATTTTTATGGGCTTTTCTGCAAAGGGTTATGTGGGCCATACCGGATCAGATCCGGGTGTAGCCAGTTTCATGTTTTTCAATTCTACAACAGGTATAGGTAAAATTCTTTTGATCAATACAGAATTAAAAAAAGAAGGCGTAGAGGAATTCATTGCTATCTGGCAAAAGATGGGCGAATATGAGGAGCAACTGATTAAATAAACACTTACCAAAAGTCACAACCCATTAATCACGGGTGAGAACGCCCTGGCCAAAAGTGAGAAGGCATAAATCATGAGTCACATCGCACCTGCTGAAAGTGAGAAGGCGTAAATCACGAGTCACAACGCACCTGCCAAAAGTGAGAAGCTATAAATCACGAGTCACAACGTACCTGCCAAAAGTGAGAAGCCATAAATCACGGATCACAACGTACCTGCCAAAAAATGAAAACCGCCAATTTCACGTCAAAATGGTCGTTTGGCACAGAAAACCCATGAATACCTTGTTTTCAGAGCTATAAAGGGGTTAAAAATATTGAATAGCTATTGAACAATAAAGTATTACTTTCGTTTGTAATAGTAATACTACCAAACATTAAAGTATGGCCATATTGTCTTTTTCGCTGTCCAAAAACCTATATGTGCGTGATCCTCAGGCTACTGAACTAGGACAAAAGATTGTTCAAAACAGTATCAGCTTAATCGATAAGTTGGGTTTTGAGGACTTTACATTTAAAAAGCTGGCCAAAGACATTGGCTCTACGGAGGCATCCGTATACCGCTACTTTGAAAACAAACACAAGCTTTTGATCTATTTGATCGACTGGTACTGGACCTGGATGGAGTATAAAATCGATTACGAAATCAATAACATCAAAAGTCCCACCGAACGTCTTAAATTATGTCTTCTTAAGCTTAGCGAAGAAAAGGCTTTCGATCCACAGGTGGCGCATGTGGATGAACGGGCACTGGATCGCATTATGATAGCAGAATTTGAAAAAACATTTCTCACCAAGCAGGTAGATGAAGACAACAAGGAGGGCCTTTTTCTACCTTACAAATCGTTATGCAAAAAAGTAGCATCAGTGATTACTGAAGTGAGCCCTCATTATCCATTTCCGCACTCGCTCACCAGCACCGTCCTGTTGATGATAAAACATCAACTGTTTTACGCCCGGCATCTTCCTGCGCTGTCGGATATAAAATACGAACCCCAACAGCACCATAAGAAGCTATACGAACTTATCGAACAATTGGTATTTAAAAGCATTCATTGATATGACCAGCAAGCAAATCATACAAGTACTTAAAGAGTCAGCCTTAGCCCTCAAGCACGAGGTCGATCCGGCTCAATTACAGTCCGTTGAGTCCAACAACAGAGGGTATAGTATTGCCGAATGGCCTGAACTGAGAAGAGACCTGATTGAAGCCGGCAGAAAAATTGGACTATTGATTCTTGAATATAAAATCGAAAAGAACAGGTTGTCGCACTTTTTGAAAGAGGCTACTGAACCAGTTTTATTATTTAAAGATGATAGAGATGGAATCCATCCGCTGTTGGTACAGAAAAAGAAAAAAACGATCGAAACGCTGTTCTCTCACGATGGCGCTCCCTTTGATAATAAAGACATCTGGCTGGCCAACGATAAGAGTGAGACCTATTGTCTGGTGATCATGCCCTATAGGAGTGTAGTGAGCAACTATTCTTCAGAAGAGGACAGCAGTGAACCCATGTCTCCAGCCAAGCGACTTTTCCGTTTATTGGCTTCAGAGAAAAAGGACATCTTCTACATTTTGATCTATGCGTTGTTTATTGGTCTGGTGAGCCTTGTTCTTCCGCTGGGTCTGCAAGCTACGGTAGAGTTTATTTCCGGAGGTGTTTTCTTTAGTTCTGTTTACGTACTCATCGGACTTGTAATTTTGGGGGTGTTGGCTACCGGTGGACTTCAACTGGTGCAAATCAGTCTGGTGGAACATCTGCAGCGCAGGGTATTTACCAGAGCGGCCTTTGAGTTTGCCTTTCGTATCCCCCGTATCCGTATGGAGGCCCTGACCAATACTTATGTTCCGGAATTGGTTAATCGGTTCTTTGACATCATTACGATCCAAAAAGGATTTCCCAAGCTATTGGTTGACCTTTCTGCAGGAATTATTCAAATTCTTTTTGGTCTTCTTCTGCTTTCGCTGTACCACCCTTTTTTCGTATTCTTTAGCTTCTTCTTGCTGCTTGTCTTCTTTATTATTTTTTACCTGACGGGTTCTAGCGGGCTAAATTCTGCTTTGAATGAATCCAAATACAAGTATAAAGTGGTGCAGTGGCTGGAAGAGCTAGGCAGAACGATCAACTCTTTTAAGCTGGCCGGAAATACCAACTTAGGTATTAGAAAAACGGATGATGCCGTAAGTAACTACCTGAAGTCCCGCAGGACACACTTCAGGGTATTGCTTACTCAATTCTCCTTTTTTGTCCTTTTCAAAGTAGCTGTTACGGCAGGTCTGCTTATCGTGGGTACAATACTGGTGATCAACAGGGAAATTACTTTGGGGCAGTTTGTAGCTTCTGAGGTGATCATCATTCTGGTACTGAATGCGGTGGAAAAGATATTCATCTATATGGATGTGATCTATGATCTCCTCACTGCGGTCGATAAGGTTTCACATGTCACTGATTTGCCTTTGGATAAGGCGGGCGGATTTGATTTCCCTAATCCAGTAGCAGGCAGTGGTTATGAAATTTCAATTACCAACCTACGATACAAGTTCAAAGAAAATACAGACTTCACTTTGAAGGACATCTTCTTACATATTCAACCTAAAGAAAAGGTCTGTATTGCAGGACCAGGAAGCAGTGGCAAGACCACATTAACCAACATTGTAGCGGGTCTCTATACCGAATATGAAGGGGGCGTTGCTATCAATGGTTATTCACTTCGTGACTTAGACATAGGCAACCTGCGCGACAATGTCGCCAAAAACATTTCACAGGAAGATATTTTTGATGGAACCATCTATGAGAATATCACAGTAGGTAAAAGCAACACCAGTGTGAAAGATGTGATGGATGCCCTGGATAAAGTGGGGTTGAAAGAAAGTATCAGCACCTTGCCTAACGGATTGCATACCCACGTGGTGAGTGGTGGCAAGGGCTTACCCAGCTCCATCAAGCACAGACTGATCCTGGGAAGATGTATCGCTAAAAAGCCAGAGTTGATGATTTTGAATGACTTCTTTTCAGGTTTAAGTAAAGTGGATAAACTTCAAATGTTGCGCTGCGTCATAAGTCCGGACAGTACCTGGACACTCCTGACGGTATCTAACGATCCATTAATAATGGCTGCCTGCGACCGGGTGGTGATCATGGATGAAGGAAAAATTGTAGCCGATGATACCTATACCACCCTACTCAAACAAGGATTAATTAACCAATACTTCGAATAGTATGTTAAAATTATCAAAAGGAACTATAGAAAAACGGGTAGACTACGATAGTCTCTACTCGCTACGTTCATTGAGAACACCATCTGGCGGAAAGTTATTAGCCAAATGGCTCATCGCATTTACCATTTTGTTTTTGCTTTTACTTTTCCTTCCATGGCAACAGAATATCCGTGGTAACGGAAATGTTACAGCTTTGGATCCCATGAACAGACCGCAAACTGTGGAAACGGTGATTGCGGGTCAGGTGCAGAAATGGCACGTGCGTGAAGGCGATTTGGTAAGCAAGGGAGATACGATTATTACCATCAGCGAAGTCAAAGAAAAATATTTTGATCCGCAACTGATGGCGCGGTTGCAGCAGCAGATTTTAGCAAAAGAAAACAGTCTGGCTTCTAAAGATCAAAAAGCACAAGCACTGGAACGCCAGATAAAAGCCCTACGCAATTCGCTTAAGCTTAAATTAGAGCAGGCTACCGCCATATTACAAGCCGAGAAGATCAGGTTTCAAAATGCTGAAAATCAATTTCAACGCAACAAAAAACTCTATGAAGCCGGCAACATTCCGCTTACCAAATACCAGGAGTTTGAATACAAATATCAGGAGACACAAGCTGTTTACCTCAATGCACAGTTGGATTTGGGACGCGTGGAAGCTGAGTACCTTGACAAAATCAGCAAAGCAGAATCGGAGTTGAACAACACACGATCTGAAGCTTTTGACACGCAGGGTGAAATAGTAAAATTTCGCAATGAGTTCACCAATGTTGAAATGCGCAACGCCCAATACCAAATCCTGGCACCACAAGATGGCTACATCGTAAAAGCCATGAAGGCCGGTATTGGTGAGACCATCAAGGAAGGAGATGCGGTTTGTACGATCATGCCACAATCTGCAGACGTAGCCGTTGAGATGTATGTAAAGGCAATGGACATCCCTCTCATCAGCAAAGGCAGAAAAGTACGGGTAGAGTTTGATGGCTGGCCCGCCCTTCAGTTTTCAGGGTGGCCCAGTGTTTCGGTGGGAACCTTTGGCGGTGAGGTGCGCGTGATCGATTATGTAAACTCCAAACCCGGAGAATTTAGAATTTTGATAATACCAGACAGCAACGATGAACCCTGGCCAAAACAAATAAGAGTAGGTTCAGGAACAAAGGGTTGGGTGATGCTTGACAGTGTACCTATATGGTATGAACTATGGCGACAACTCAATGGATTTCCTCCAAGTTTGTACAGCGCACCGCTAGACCAACAACCTGATTTATCAAAAGATAAAAAACCATAGCATGCAAAATCTCAACACAAGTCGGGTGAGACAACACTTAGTTTTGCTGTTTGTCATTTTTCATGGCTGGGCGGTTGCACAAAATCCAGCTATGGAGGATGCTTTGTTTGTATTGCCCGATTCGGTAAAACCTTTTACCATTGAAAACTTTTATAGTCTTATCCTTCAAAATCATCCCATCGCCAAGCAAAGTGCATTACTCACCGATGTGGCACAGCAGGAGATTCGAATGGCACGTGGTAACTTCGATCCTAAGTTGGAAGCCCAACTACTGACCAAGGATTACAATGACCAGGAGTATTACTCCATTGTGAATGGATCTCTAAAGTTTCCTACTGTTTTCCCCATTGATCCTGTAATCGGTGTGGAGCGAAATCGAGGAAATTATTTGAATCCCGAACGTTATATAGATAATGAGTTTAACTACCAGCAGTTTTATGCTGGCATTTCGATACCACTCGGGCGTGGCTTAATAACGGACGACAGACGAGCAGCCCTCAGGCAAGCTGACCTCTTCAAGGAGCTCACAGAAGCGGAACAGGTAAAGCTGATCAATAAGCTTTTGTTGGAAGCAGCTAAAGAATATTGGCAATGGTACAATGCCTATTACAATTACCGGTTGCTCAATCAAAGCGTTGTTATTGCAGAAGAAATTTTCAGAAGAGTAAGTATAAATCATCAGTATGGAGAAGCCTCACAAATCGATACCATACAGGCAAAAATTACCTGGCAACAACGAATTATCGAACAGCAGGAAGCTGCACTTGATTTTCAAAATACGGGAGTCAGGTTATCTACATTTCTCTGGGATAGTCTTTCCAACCCATTGTCATTGGACTTGCAGTGGGCACCAACAAGACAACCTGATCCCTGGATGATGACACCGGGCGCACTGGAAGAACTTACCAATCGTGCTAAGATCAACCATCCGGATTTATTGAAACTCAATATTAAATTACAGCAATTGGAAGTGGAGCGAAAGCTGGCCACAGAATACCTCAAGCCCAAATTGAACCTCAATTACTATTTACTGAACCAACCCTTCAATCCGGATTGGAACACATCATTACAACTCAACGAAGATTATAAGTTAGGTGTTGACTTCTCTATTCCTGTTTTCCTTCGCAAGGAGCGCTCTAAACTGGCACACACCAAACTAAAGGTGTTGAACACGCAGTATGACAGAGCGTTGACAGAACGAGAAATCATCAATGATTTGAACAGCACCTACAACCAATTGGTCAATATCCTCTCCATAGTAAATCAACAACGTGAAATGATGGCCAATTACGAACGGCTACTCAATGCAGAAATACTTAACCTCCAACAAGGTGAAAGCGACTTATTTAAAATCAATGTGCAGCAGGAAAAATTAATTCAATCTCAAACCAAATGGCTTAAGTTGTTATCCGAATTTGAAAAACAGAAAGCCTATCTCTACTGGGCTGCAGGTACCCGCCATCTGGGCAGAACTTAATCTTAATGCTATTTGATCTGGGATTTATAGCTGAGGTTGTTACTTTTAGCATTCTAAAAACCTCATCATCATTCACATCCTATGGAGGAAAAGAAAATTCGTCAGCTGGCCGCCATCATGTTTACCGACATTGTGGGCTACACGGCTCTGATGCAGGGTGATGAAAAAGTAGCTGCCACCGTCCGCGCAAAACACCGGAAAGTATTTAAGGAACAACATGAAATCCATCAGGGCGACATTGTTCAATACTACGGAGATGGGGCGTTAAGTGTTTTCAAGAGTGCAGTAGAAGCCACTGAATGCGCAATCGCCATTCAAAAGCATTTCCAAGAAGGAGATACGGTACCTTTAAAAGTGGGTATACACCTGGGCGACATCGTTTTCAACAATACAGAAGTATATGGCGATGGCGTCAATCTAGCCTCGCGTATTGAAAGCATGGGTGTAGCAGGATCCATCCTGTTGTCAGGCAAGCTTAACGATGAACTCAAAAACCACAACAACATTACTACCCGCTCCTTAGGGCATTTCGCCTTGAAGAACATCAGCGAGCCAGTAGAAATATTTGCCGTTACCAACGAAGGCATAATCGTTCCTGAACCAGCTGCCTTGCAGGGAAAGCAAGCATCCAAAAGTAAAACCATTGCCGTGTTGCCTTTTGTGAACATGAGTGCCAGTGAAGACAATGAGTACTTTAGCGATGGCATTACAGAAGAGATCATCAACGCTTTGGCCAAAATCAAAACCCTGAAAGTGACCTCGCGTACTTCTTCCTTCTTTTTTAAGAATAAGAACATCTCCATGCGGCAAATTGGAAAAGAGTTGAACGTAGCCGTGTTACTGGAAGGCAGTGTGCGGCTGGCGGGCGACAGGGTACGTATCACGGCACAGCTGATCGAAGCGGAAAATGATTTCCACTTTTGGTCTGAAACGTGGGACAGAAAGCTGGAGAATATTTTCGAAATACAGGATGAGGTGAGTCTTCACATTGCCGACAAATTAAGGGAACAATTTGGTCACTTTGAAATTCAGGATCACCTGGTAAAAAAGCAGACTGAAAACCTTGATGCCTACTCCTATTTCCTGAAGGGAAAATTCCATTTCAACAAGTGGAACCCCGAGGATACTAAGAAGGCCATCTCCTATTTTGAAAAGGCCATTGCCCTGGATCCCAAACATGCCGATTCCTATGTGAGGATGGCAGACTGTTACAGTTTTTTGGCTACCACAGGGTTTATGTCATATGAAGAAGGTTGGGGCAAGGCCACTCAATTAACCGTTGATGCGCTGGAATTGAATGATCAGCTCCCGGGTGTTTATTACCAGCAAGCCAACCTTTCTTTCTTCATCGGATTCGATTATAAAACAGCACTCAATCAAATGGCTAAGGCTATTGAATTGAATCCCAACTTTGCAGAAGCCCAGCAGTTCATGTCTTTTCTTTACGTAATCGCGGGTCAAAAAGAAAAGTCACAACAACACCTGGACATTGCGTTGAGCATTAACCCGTTGTCGCAGGAAACATTATTTTTCCAGGGCTATCACAACTACATGCTGGGAAATACGGAAGAGGCACTGAAACAATTGAACCATTGTATCTCCACCAACTCCAAAAACATTCCAGCCAATGCTACCAAGCCTTTGTGCCTGCTAAAACTTGGACGTTATGATGAGGTGATTGAATTTTTGAATTCGATTCCAAGTGAAGTAGTGGTTCCTGACGATCAACTGGGCTTTACGGCACTGGCCTATGTACTGAAAAAGGAGGAACCTAACGCCAGCAAATACACGCAGTTATTAATAGAGCGTGTCAATACACCAGAAGGACTCAGCGCTAACTCTTATCTCTTTTTGTTGTATGGAGTCCTGGGGCAACACGACAAAGCTTTTGAATGGATTGACACTGCCATTAAAAATAAGTATTCGTTGGTGTTGCTCCGTTTTGCTGACCCATTGGTGAATCCCATAAAAAACGATCCCCGATATGCTGAAGCTCAGATAAAACTATTCCAAAATGATTTAGTTGATGAACCTAAAAAGAAAAAAGAACTGCTCACTAAAAAGGAAGCAGACGACTATACAGACAGATTACTGAATCACATCAACGAGCACCAACCTTATCTTGATCCTGAATTATCCCTGAGAACATTAGCTGCACAAATTGACATCCATCCCAATCAGTTGTCGTGGCTACTCAATGAAAACATGGGCAAGAACTTCAATGAGTTTATCAATCACTACCGGGTAGAAGCCTTCAAAGCACTTTCCAAAGATCCCAAAAAGGCCCATCTCACTCTTATTGGTATGGCTTACGAATGCGGCTTCAACTCCAAAACGGTATTCAATACCTACTTTAAGAAGGAAACCGGCCTCACTCCCAAGCAATTTCTAAAAGAACAAGAATAGCGCTACAGCTTTAAAATCACCGGTTTCACACCCAATTCGTTCGGATTTATAATTGCGGACGTCCCTGTTGTAATGGCGAACTCCCACGCGCCACCTGCACCCTAGTTTTGTGTCAACAACAATAAGAAAGGCACTAAAACTATGACAACTATGAAAGCAATTGTAGCAACAAAATACGGATCACCTGAGGTATTCCAACTCAAGGAGATCGCAAAACCTACGCCCAAAGCCAATGAAGTATTGGTGCGAATTATCGCTTCTTCTGTGACTGCCGCAGACACGATGATGCGGAGAGGCACACCCTTCTATGGAAGACTCTTTATAGGATTACTGAAACCCAACAACCCCATCCCGGGAACTGGCTTTGCAGGTGTGGTAGAAGCAGTGGGCAAAGAGGTAACGCATTTTACCGAAGGTGATGCCGTGTTTGGAGAATCCGTGTTGGGGGCAGGTACCAATGCAGAGTATGTATGTGTAGCTGAGAATGGGGTTATCATCAGCAAGCCTGCCAACATCTCGTTTGCTGAGGCCGCTTCCATTTGTGACGGTCCTCTCACTTCACTCAACTTTTTGAAGAACCTGGCCGCCATTCAACCCGGGCAGAAGGTGTTGATCAATGGCGCATCGGGAAGTTTAGGTACTGCTGCTGTTCAGCTGGCCAAATATTTTGAAGCCGAAGTAACAGGAGTGTGCAGTACCAGCAATGTGGAATTGGTAAAATCCCTGGGCGCAGATCATGTGATCGACTATACACAAGAAGATTTTACAAAATCAAATGTGCGGTACGATGTGATCTATGATACTGTTGGCAAGAGTTCCTATTCGCAAGCTAAAAAAGTACTCACTGCCAACGGGGCTTACATCTCCCCTGTGTTGAACATGACCTTATTACTGCAAATGATGTGGACATCATTGGTAGGTAAGAAGAAAGCAAAGTTTTCAGCTACAGGTATCTTGCCCTTACCCGCATTGCGAGATTTTCTCTATGAAATCCGGGCTATGATTTGTGCGGGCTACCTCAAATCAATCGTAGACAAACAGTTTTCGCTGGAGCAAATAGCAGAAGCGCATGCCTACGTGGACAATGGACATAAGCGAGGCAATGTAGTGCTCTCTATGAATGAATCAATTTAAAATTAAACTATAAACAAACACAAAATGAAAACAATGAAAATCGTAATAGCAGCAGTAATCCTGCTAAGTGTATTCACCCAGGTGAACGCACAACAAATGAAAGTAGTAACTGTAGTGGAGTCCATCGTTCCTATGGGAATTGGAAGATCAAGGATCATTGAGCATCAGCAAAGGGCCAATACTTCCGATTTCACCACAGAGCGAACAGATGGAAAAAGTTCATCTCAGAAAGAGATCAAACGCTCCAATGTGAAAATTGAGAAGTTAACCGAAACTAAATTGTTGAATTTCTATAGTGGCGTAGGTATCAATTTTCAAAACATTGCTTCCAATGATGCACTCATCACCGCCAAGATCAATGAAATGTTATCCCAAGGCTGGCAGCTCAACTTTGTCACCAGCGGTGTGGAAAGTGTAGGCAGTGCTTCGGACAATCACGGTATTTATATCACGAGACTATTTTTTACAAAACCTTAAACATCAACATTCCGGTCGGCAATTCTGCTGACCGGAGTTTAAACTAAATAGCGATGACAACAATGAATTTTCCAACATCAAAAAGTTATACACGACTAGCTGGCGTACTTTATTTATTGATTGCGCTATTAGGTTTCTTTAGTATCGGCTATGCCCCTACTGTGCTATTCGTACCCGGTGATGCTTTGGCCAATGCACAAAGTATCCTCAACCATCAGGGGCTGTTTCGAGTTACCCTCTTTTCAGATATCCTCATCATCATTATTGAGATGCTGCTCACGGTAATGCTTTACAATATGTTTAAAGCCGTAAACAACACCGTAGCTAAGGTGGCCTTGTATTCACGCCTGGCCATGAGCTTCATCATGGCCATTAATCTGATCAACTATTTAATTCCTCTCCATCTTCTGAATGGTGCTGATTATGTAAAAGATATGGAGGATGCTCAATCGTTGGCATTGCTTTTCCTCGATGTCCATCAGGATGGCGTGCTGATATGGGGAATATTCTTTGGATTGCACCTGACTGCGCTAGGTTATATGGTATATCAATCAGGCTTTGTTCCTAAAGTATTAGGGGTATTATTACTCCTGGGAAGTTTCGGATACTCCATCGAGAGTGTGGCCGCCTTCACACTTCCTGACAGCCTATTACTTTCTTATCTATCGATGGGATTACTGGGATTTGCCGTTATCGGTGAGTTATCATTTGCCATTTGGCTGATGATCGGAAAAAAGAGAAAATAAATACAGCATGATTAAATATGGAATCATTACCGGCAGCAGCAGAGGAATAGGTTTAGCCACCGCCCAATTATTATTGCAGGATGATAACACAGAGGTTATAGGCACTTCTACTTCTGGTCAATCTGACATCAAAGCGCAACATTTCAAATGTTTACCCCTGGAACTGTCCGATGAAACCTCTATACACAATTTTGTAAGGCACATAGGTGATAGAAAAATTGATTTTCTGATCAACAACGCAGCCATTCTGGAAGAAGATTGGCATACACCGGAAATCAATATGCTACAACTAAGAAAAACGTTTGAAGTCAACCTATTTGGTACGATCGCTTTAACCGAGGCGCTTCTACCTCAATTCAATACCAACGCACACATTATTAACATCACTTCCAATTGGGGTGCTTTCAGTGACCCCCATTTTGACCAATACCAACCGCATTACAAAATGTCCAAAGCCGCCCTCAACATGTACACCAAGTTATTGGCGAAGCGCCTCGAGGAGAAGAACATAATCGTTTCTTCACTTGACCCAGGCTGGGTACAATCTGATATGGGAGGCGATAATGCTAGTCGGCACCCCAAAACCGTGGCTGTTGAGATACTTCACCTATTAGATACCAAGGTGAAGACAGGCCAATTCTGGTATGACGGAAAAATCAGGAATTGGTAAAAAATGTTTATTAGGTATAAATGAACGAACATTCATTTATATTTGCCACATGAGAACTAGAGATATCGGCAAAGAGCAACTCATCAGAAAGGAAGCCATAAAAATGATTGTAAAACAGGGACTCGATGGCTTTAGCATTCAAAATCTGGCCAAAGCTGCCAAGGTTTCCCCTGCCACCATTTACATCTATTATAAAGACAAAGAAGATCTGATCGTTACCCTTGGCGCTGAAGTCTTTGAAGAGGTACTTACCCACAGCCTTAAAGATTTCAGTCCGGATATGTCATTTGCTGAGGGGCTTAAAATACAGTGGAAAAATAGAGCAGCCTATTTTATGAACCAGCCCCTAAAAGTACAATTCATAGAGCTACTCCGATACTCACAACTTCACGATAAAATAGGTAAGAAGATTGGCCCGGATTTCAAAATAACAATGACTCAGTTCGTACAAAAGGCAATTGCCAGAAAAGAACTGGTGAGATTGCCTTTCGAAGTGTATTGGTCAATTGCATTTGCCCCCCTTTACCAACTGATCAAATTTCATTCGGAAGGTAAAAGCCATGTGAACGAAAAATTCAAACTCACGGACAAGGAAATGACACTAAGCGTAGAGTTGGTATTAAAAGCACTCAAGCCATAACGCTAAAAAGTATTTAAACCCATGGAAATTCAAACGCAAGCGACACAGCCAGTAACAGAAACAATACTAGTTTTTAAAACCAACCTGAATTCACATCAAGATGTGGTGAATATCGAGTCCGGTTTAAACAACATCCGAGAGATAACAACCTGGTCCGTTGATACCCATGACATTGATAAAGTACTTCGTATTGAAACCACTTCTGACAACATCAGCACCATGATTATTTCTATCCTGAATTAAACCGGATATCAATGTGAAGAACTCAATTAATAATCATTTTACTCCACCCCTATTACATGTCTTCTCCTCCCAAAAGCCAAAAGATATTTACCCACTACCAGGTTTTTATAGTTGCTGTTCTGTCCTTTCTTCAGTTCACCATTATACTTGATTTTATGGTACTGTCCCCGCTTGGGGCGTTGCTTATGGGGCAATTAAGTATCACTCCGGGGCAATTTGGTTTAGTTGTCTCTGCCTATGCCTTTAGTGCAGGTGCCTCGGGTTTGCTTACAGCAGGGTTTGCTGATAAATATGATCGCAAGAAACTGTTGTTATTTTTCTATGCTGGTTTTATGCTGGGAACAGTTTTCTGCGCCTTGGCACCCGATTATCAATACTTACTTATTGCACGTGTTGTTACAGGGATTTTTGGTGGAGTAATCGGTTCCGTAAGCTTTGCCATTATTACTGATCTCTTCAAACTGGAAGTACGGGGCCGCGTTATGGGCTTTGTACAAATGTCTTTTGCCGCCAGTCAGGTGTTGGGCTTACCTATTGGACTGGTGTTGGCCAACGCTTATGGATGGCACGCACCATTTTGGATGATCTCTTTTGTGGGGATTATTGTAGGAATCGTTATCGCGCTCTACATGAAACCCATTGACGAGCACCTCAAAATCAAATCCGATCGAAATGCCTTTCAACATTTGATAAAAACACTGACCAAATCCAATTACGTACGTGCATTTTTTGCCACCACCTTACTGGCCACAGGTGGCTTCATGCTAATGCCGTTTGGAAGCGCCTTTAGTATCCACAACCTGGGACTAACCATGGAGCAGTTACCCATACTTTATGGAGTTACTGGCCTATTCTCCATTACATTTGGCCCCATCATTGGTAAACTCAGTGATCAATTGGGAAAGTACAAAGTGTTTGCTGCCGGTTCTGTTATCAGCATCATCGTGGTATCCATCTACACGCATTTTGGCATCACACCATTATGGATTGTCATTTCCATGAGTGTGATTATGTTCGTGGGCATCTCCTCCCGCATGATCTCTGCATCTGCCCTAATGAGTGGGATTCCGGATGCACAAGATCGCGGAGCGTTCATGAGCATCAATTCTTCTGTACAGCAAATTTCAGGTGGCATTGCCTCCGCCATAGCGGGTATGATTGTAATACAAGTAGATAATGGACCTTTGCAACGTTACGATATACTGGGCTACGTGGTGATGTGCACCATGCTCATCTCTATCTGGATGATGTATTACATCAACAAAGATGTAAATAAAAATAAGGCTGAAATCGCCCACCCAGCTCCACCTCAGCCCGTAGTTGTTAAGACAGTATAGTTATTGTTTTTAGAGTAGTCACAAATACAGTACCTTACTGTAAAGTGGTACGAATTGGCTGCTTTAAAGACAATGCTTATGTTCGAATACTTCAAAAAGTCGTACCAGAGAAAATTGGCCAGACGTGTCACCAAAGAATATCCACCTATAGTGGATCAAGTCAATCTTGAAAAAGAAGGTGCAATCGATTTCGCCAATTGGTCAAACCCATTGGTTGCCCCATTTAAATTGACACAACCCTGCGTTGATTTTTTTCGGAAGTTTATCAATGAAGGAGATTTGACGATTGACATTGGTGCCAACATTGGTGACACCACCGTACCCATGGCATTAGCTGCAGGAAAGTCTGGTGTAGCTATTGGTTTCGATCCCAATCCCTATGTCTTTAAAATCCTGGAAGCCAACGCAAAATTGAATAAGGACAAAACCAATATTGTACCTCAACCCTATGCTATCTCTGAAGAGGAAGACGAGTTCTACTTTATTTCATCTGAGGCCTCTTTTGGAAATGGTGGAATTTCACCTACCAAAGAAAGTATTCATGGTAAATTTGTACATCCACATAAAATCAAAGGAATCGATCTAACAGCGTTCCTTGAAAGGGAATATGCGGATCGTATTTCAAGGCTCACTTTTATAAAAATTGATACAGAAGGCTATGACAAAGAGATCATTAAATCTATCAGGAGTCTAGTTCAGAAATATAAACCAGTTATAGTGGCTGAAAGTTTTGGTTCTAGCTCCGATCAGGCCAAAATGGAATTGTTTGAAGTTATTTACCGTGATGGGTACCAAATATTTTATTTCGAGGATTTCAATATCAACACAAAAACAATTGAAATCAAAAAGAAAGAGGAAATGGTACAATGGAAAGATACTATCAACATATACGCTGTTCCTGTCAAATAATAACGATGTAAACCTGTAACCATCAAAGTTGCTTTTGCAAACCGATCTCTTTACCTTTTCTATCAAATAGAAAAGGCATGGATAAGCGATCATTTCTTAAGAACCTCACCCTCATGGGTCTCAGTGTTTCCCCTTCCGTCAGCGCGCTGGAAAAATTATTGCAAAATGTTGCCCATTTACCTGCTGATGAAGTAGCCAAAGATGAAGACTTCTGGGCCAAAATCAGAGGTGGATATAAACTCAAACCAGATTATATCAACCTGGAAAATGGATATTACTGCTTCCTTCCTCAAGAGACGCTGGAAAATTATATCAGTCATGTGCGTGAAGTAAACTACCAGGGCTCCTATTACATGCGCACCGTTCAGTGGGATAACAAGAAAGCCATGGCCGCTAAATTGGCTGACCTTGCAGGTTGCGACAAAGAAGAAATGATCATCACCCGCAATACCACAGAATCTTTGGATATGGTCATCAGCGGTATGCACTGGAAAGAAGGTGATGAAGCCGTGATGGCTGAACAAGACTATGGCGCTATGTTGAATCAATTCAAACTGGTAGCCAAACGTTATGGCGTTGTCAATAAAATGGTCTCCGTGCCCAACCACCCAAAATCAGATCAGGAAATCGTAGACCTTTACGCCAGTGCGATTACGGATAAAACCAAATTGCTGATGGTGTGCCATATGATCAATATCACAGGTCACATTCTGCCCATCAGAAAAATTTGCGACATGGCACACAGTAAGGGCGTATTGGTGATGGTAGATGGTGCGCATGCATTTGCACACATCAATTATTCCATCAAAGATCTCGATTGTGACTACTACGGAACGAGCTTGCACAAGTGGTTGAGTGTTCCATTGGGTGCAGGATTTCTTTATGTAAAAAAAGGCCAGGTAGACAAAGTATGGCCTTTACTTGCAGAAGGAGAAACGGATCCTAACGACATTTCCGCACTTAATCACATCGGCACACACCCGGTGTACACTGATCTTTCCATTGCCAATGCCATTGACTATTATCTGAAAATTGGCAGAGACAAAAAAGAAGAAAGACTAAGATACCTTCAACGCTACTGGTCTGATCAGGTGAGAGGGCAAGGTAATATTGTCATCAACACACCGGAAGATCCGAAGCTATCATGTGGTATTGCCAACGTGGGTATTAAAGGAATGAAGCCTCATGATCTTGCAGATACCCTGATGAAAAAATACAAGATCTACACGGTAGCCATTGATGGTGCCAATGTGCACGGTTGCAGAATCACTCCCAATATTTACACCACGCCAAAAGAATTGGACGTATTTGTAAAAGCGTTAAAAGAAATGGGTAATGCCTGATTGATTGATGGCGAATGTTGTCAAAACGGTGCTTGTAGGGTTGGGTAATGTCAACCTGGGTTTGCTTAACATCCTGATTGATAAAAAAGAGGATATTGTTAATCAATACAACATCCGATTTAAAATTGTAGGAATAGTCGATTCATCCGGAATGGCAATCAGCGAAAAGGGCTTTGATTACCAAGACCTGATCAATCTGAAACACAACAAAGGTAAAGTCAATGAGATAACTGGCTTCTTACCAAAGTCTTCTGAATGTATTGCCGACTGCATCAAGGCTGATCTCCTTATCGATGCCTCCCCTGTCAATCTGGAGCCTGACAACACGGGTGTTCAATTAATCAAAAACGCCATCATAAGTGGTTGTCACGTGGTACTCGCCAACAAAGCTCCGTTGGTGCTGGCCTTTGACAATCTTATGGCGCTTGCCAAAGAACATAAAACATCCATTCGATACAGCGCAACAGTCTGCGGAGGCCTGCCTGTGATCAATGTGTTAAAAAGAGATTTGAAATTGGCTTCACCTCAAAGTCTCTACGGAATATTCAACGCTACCTCCAATTTCGTTTTACAAGAACTGGAAAAAGGAGTTTCGATGGAGAAAGCCATTAAGGAAGCTCAGGAAATTGGTGCTGCCGAAACAGATCCTTCCCTGGACTTAAGTGGGCAGGATACAGCCAATAAATTGTACATCATCATGAAATCCTTCAGTGATTTTGATGGAACAATAAAAGATATTGAGATCGAAGGCATTGAAAAAGTAACTGCTGAAGAAATAAAGAAAGCAGCAAAACTCAACACAACAATAAAACTGGTGGCATCTGCTTACAAAAAAGACAACCATTGGAATTTGGAAGTCAAGCCAACAACAGTTGCCACCGATTCGTTTATCGGTTCATGCAATGGATGGGAAATGGGCATCGAAATTAAATCTGATCTCTATGAATCCATATCCCTCAAGAATTATGAAGCCGATCCTCGTGGCACATGTGCTGCAGTTTTGCGAGATATGATTGATATCATTCGATAATAGTCTGATTCTGGTATAGTTTCTGTATCCCTACGCAGAAACAGGGTACATGCTTTAAAAATGCATAGGTAAAAAGTGCCCATTTTATTAGATTTAACATCTTCTAAATCCTGTCTAATGAAACACATACTATCTGCGGTAGTAGCGGCATTTTTATTTTTTAATTTTTCGAAAGCTGAAATCTCTACCGCATACCCAGACTTTGACACAGCAATAAAAAAATCAGAACGTGAGAGCGAGAAAAAGAGAAGAAGACAAGGCAGGGCTATCGCAGATGAAGAAGCTGAATTACATGCGGCACTCAAAAAACTATTTAACCCCACCAACTATTCTGTTTCCGGACTTTCTATGGAAGAGAATAACGGTGAAAAAACATTAAGTGGTACGGTATCCTTTTTTGGTAATGAAGGTGTCACACTCACTTGTGTATTATCATCCGACAACAAACTAAAAACGCTCAGCACAACATTTCCTGCATCTGCTACCTTCAGAATCAACCACATCGACAAACTGTCGCAAGGAGAATTCAGGTCACTCCTTCCCACCAGTCTGAGCATGAATGCGGGAATCTCCATCAAAGATTTCTCTATCCACTTTGATGAATCGGGTAAAAACCTGGAATCCTTTGAAAGCAATTTGGCAGCAGCCGATTGGGATTTCCTTGACTTTAAAGGATTCAAAATGAACGCGCTGACCTTAAAACTGGAGCTATTTAAAAGTCAGAAAAAGGTGGGTGGAGAACTCTCAGGGGATGTTTCCATTGGAGGTTTGATCACAAAGCTCACAGGCACCATGGCTCCTGACAAACCCATCGTCTTTGTAGGGGCTATTCCCGGAGGACAAGGTAATATCAATGTAAAAAATGCCATGTACTCCATTGCCGGAAAGGAAGACACAGACAAGTTTTTCGGCTTGATTCCCGGTGATGTTTTTAATGCTTTGGTAATGCCACAGCTGGCACTCACCGCCATTCCCGGTGACAAAAAGATCAGTCTGGCCTCTATGACAGATTTGGGTAACCTGGAAATGGCCATCCAAAAGAAAGGCGCTAAGAAAGACATCAAGCTGATCATGCAAGCCAAAGACCTGGGTAAAATTCTTCAAACGGATATTTTCAAAGACCTACAGCTCGACAATCCTTTGGTGATGGTCTCTAGTATAAAAGACAGTGATGTAACTATTCCTTCAGGAAGTGAAGAAACAAAGGTAGACCTGGAAGAAGGAATGAATATCGTCACCGGCATCAACCTGAGTGATGACATCAAAAAGATTTTCAAATTTGAAAAGATCAACCTGACGGGATCCATTGATAAGGGCAAACGCATGAAGCTGGCCGCGAAGCAAGAAATGGATTTGTCCATCGGGGATAGCGAAGTAAAATTTACTGGCGTCAGCTTTGGACTTGAAAGCAATCCTGCGCCAAAGTTTACGATGGATGGAACCATCGCCATACCTATCAACAATAATCAGGCTCTAAAATTTACAGCTGGATTAAGTACAGCCCCAGTCCCACCACAATTTGGTGGTGCACTGACGCTGGTTACCGATGGTGGAGATGACATCTGGAGAAATCCACTGGGTGTGCCCGGTGTGGGGATTAAAAATTTACATGGTGCCATGATGATGACACCTGCGCCACCCTTTCTCACAGAGCTGGAACTGGCGGGAGATATTTTGTTGGGAAAGAATTTAAGCCCTGAAGGTAATCCGATACAAGGTGCATTGAACATGCGACTGAATGTGGTCAATCCCATCGATTCCTATTTTGAAGCCAGTGTGCAAAACCTGACCGTAATTGGGATGATCAATGCTTTTTCTGATACTGAACTACAAGGTGAGATCGCCAATCTGCTAAGGTCGGGAATTGACAATGCTAAAATTTCAGTACAACCCAAAAACGCAGAAGTCTCCGCCAGTGGAGACTTTAGTCTATTAGGAAAATCTGCACAAATCGCTTTTGACTATTCTCAAACCAACTTCAGCGCAAGCGGAAGTATGGACCCGTGGGAAATTAAGTCGGGCAATTTTACCGTGTTTTCTGTGAAAGGCGCAGGAGGCAATGCCAGGCCAGGCTTCGATCTGCAAATTGGTACCGACCCAAGCTTCTCTATGAATGGTGCCGTCACTGCGCTGGAAACCATGAAAGGCAGCACCAATATCAAAATCACTAAAAATGGATTCGTTGTTGATTTAACAGGAGATATTTTCAATGGAGCCTTTCAGGGAGAGTTGCATGCTTCGGGAAGAAACCTGAGTACCAACCCGGTTATTCACGCAGAACTCAATCTATCACAAACGGTAGTGAATGACTTCAAAGTATCATTAAAAAACTTCATTGCAGCACAAGCCAAAAATTCTTCCAAAGACATCAAAGCAGTGCGCGATAAGGTAAACACTGGCGCCCAGTTTTTGGATGATACCTTTAAAGGTTCACTCAGTGTGGTGAACGAACTGCAAAAAGGAACAGCAACTGCCGGAATCCTTATTGTGGACAACATGGTCCCCGATGTTACCAGAATATCTTTTGTAGGTGATTTGAATACCGTGAGCACCAAAATAAATGTTAAAGTAGAGTACCGTGCAGGTGGGCAGCAAATGCCCCCTATCCAAATCACCATGGACTTGAAAAATCCTAACTATCAAGGGGAACTGGACAAAATGGCGGAGCAAATGGGACTTGAGGTGCTCAATGTTTTTTCCAACCTGGGAGAACAAGTAGTGAACCTCGGAGAACAAGGCAAAGAGTTATTAACTGATTTAGGCAAGGGTGTAGTGGTAGCCGCAGAGGAAGTAGGGAAAGTAGCCAATGATGCTGCCAATGAAATCGATAAGTTTTGGAACGGTGAGCGCTTTGATCCGGTAAAGAGTGGACCTGAGTTGGCGGAACGTTCCAAAGACACCAGACATTACAGTGTTATCATTAAGCAAGTGGTGGCGGTGAAAGCAGAAGATGATCCCATTCAGGAACAAATTGCGCAAGCTGGTACTGATGTGGTAAAGGGAGTAGGTGAAGCTACCTCTGCCGTGATTGGTGCCTTTGGTGCGTCTAAGCAAGCTCAAAATGATGTAAAAAGTGGTACCACCATCAGACTTACTCCTGACCCTAAAATAGAAATCTACGGTGCTATCGTGGTAGTATCCAACAATACAATGCGTGTGGGCGATCCCAATACCACCAATTCCAATGCGTGGAGTCGGGATCGTGTAAGGGCAGAAACGAACGTAACTGCAGGAAGAAGTTTTGCCGTGAACAATACCAAACATTTCTATGCACAAAATGGAAGCAACCCTTCCATCACCATAAGGAGTAAACTCAAAGAATACGATGAAGGAGAACATCACAGTAGCGATGGAGAATTCCGTGGAAGTGTTACCATCTCCAACCTCGGATCATGGAACTGGCCAGCCGGAAACAGGGTTGATGATTCGTTCACGGCCAAGGTAGTAGACAGCGGCAAAGAATCCATCGTAAGAGTGGACTACGCCATCGTTCTTGAACCCAAAATATCTGTACAACAAATCCGACAGGCCGTTGCCACACGAAATATTGATAATGTAAAAAGGGTACTTTTAAAAGGGGGTGACATTAAAGAGGGAAGTGTATTGGAGCCTGCTATTCAAAACAGAGACGTGGCTATGATTAATTTTTTATTGGCGAGTGGAGCTCTATTGCAACCGCAGGACATAGCCACTGCACTAAACCCTCAGTTCTTCACACAGGAAATCGCTACCAAATTATTGGTTAGAAGTAGCACCCCTTCCACCACAGCAGATCTGGATCAGGCTATCGCCCTCAACAATACCACTGTACTCTTACTCATGCTGTCTAAAGGTGCTACCCCCAGTGCAGCACAACTTCAAAATGCATTGAACCAAAACAAACTGGAGGTAGCTGATGCATTGCTGGCCAACAAAGCACCTGCTACTCCTGAAATGCTGGGGCAGGCCGTAAGTAAGATGAGTGTATCCACAACAGGCCTGTTGATCAAATACGGTGTGCAGCCTAACGTGGCCATGCTCAACCAGACACTGCAAGCTAATAACAAAGCAATGGTTCAACTGCTCCTGCAAAGTCAGGATCCTGATCAAACCTCCTACCAAATAGCGGCAGAGAAGAATGATCCCAGCTTGTTTACAATGGTGAGCAGCAAAGGTGTGTTACTCGAAAGTGATCTGCCGAGTCAAAAAGCCATCGACCTTAACAACCTTGAGTTACTCAAGCAAACCCTACTGAGCGGGGCCAGTCCTTCTAATGCACTGGGTTATGCAGTGCAAAAAGAAAACAGTGCCGCCATCAATATGTGTTTGGATTACGATGGAAATCCCAACCTGGTAGTTGGTTATGCTGCCCGTAAAAATGATGCTGCCTTATTTACAAAGCTGATTACCACCTACAAAGCCAACGGAACTACGGCACTCAGCCAGGCGGTGGCAGCCAACAACCTCGCATTGGCCCAGGTAGCTCTGGAACAAGGAGGTGCCAACCCCGATGCTGATCTACAAGCTCAAGCCGATAAAGGCAATGAAGCGATGGTAAAACTGCTGGTAGAACATGGTGGCAATGCCGACCTTGCGATGGGGGGAACAATTGCCAACAAAAAAGTAAGCCTGTTGGATTTTCTTATTCAAAGCGGAGCTCATCCCGATGTACCCTCCTACGTAACAAAAGCTGCTGAATTGGAATCATTGGAGATGAGCAAACTACTGGTGGACAATGGAGCCAATCCCAACCCCGGGATGCCTATCGCTGTGGCTAAAAATAACTATCCCCTCACCTCCTATTTACTGTCAGCTGGTGCCAATGTCAATGGCTATATGAAAGAACCGGCTGCTTCGGGCAATCTTCAGATGGTAAAAATATTGCTCGACAATGGTGCTTCTCCCAACGAAGGCATGGGCAGTGCGGTGCAGGCGGGAAAATTAGAGGTCGCTAAAACTTTATTGAGTTATGGTGGGTCTTCTGCCGGACATTTAGCCGGTCCTTCACAAGCTGGCAACATCGACATGATAAAGCTACTGCTGGAGTATGGTGCTGATCCTAACGAAGGGATACAGCAATCAGTGAGTGCGAACAAAACCGAAGCTGCCGTACTGCTGCTGGAAGCAGGAGCATCACCACGCGGACTGATGGCTACGGCTGCAGGACTTGGGAACAAAACCATTGTAGAAATGCTATTGGAAAGAGGTATCAACGCCACCGAAGGCGTTCAGCCAGCAGTCCAAAAGAATTTTACGGAAGTGGCCATGCTCCTCCTCAATAACGATGCAGCCATCGAAGGTTTAATTTCACTTGCTGCTGCAAATGGAAATGGAACCATCGTAGAAAAACTACTATCGATGGGTGCCATTGCGGATGAAGGCACACAGCCCGCGGTAAAGAACAAACACACAGCTGTCGTTAAACAACTGATCGATGGTGGAGCCAATGTCGAATCCTCTTCTTTTATGGTCACCGCTGTGGCCAACCGACAGGAAGACATGGTGCGGTTGCTCCACGCCAACCAATGCGATGTTACCTACACCGATGCCAAAGGCAATACTTTCCTTCACATTGTTTCTGGTGATGATGGAGAAGCCGGACTGGTCAAGGCCTTCGTTGAATTTGGATTGGATACAGAGAAAACCAACATCGATGGCGATACACCTTTGCATTTGGCTGCAGAAAGTGGTAAAGACAATTTAGAAGTAGTTGAGATACTGGTAAACGCAGGAGCCGATGTAAACGCAGTAAACAAAAAAGGAGAAACTCCGCGCAAGGCCGCCAAAGGCAGAAAGGTGAAGAAGTATTTGAAAGACAATGGCGGAGCGAGGAAGATTAAGAACTAGTGCACTGGGCGCATACCGCCAACACTGGATTAAAGCGCCACAGAAAACTTTACTTGATCAGCGCATAAGTTCTTTAACCTCCCTGGCCTGCACCCAATGCCTCCGTTCATGAGCAACGATAATATCAAAAGCAGTCTCCAGTTTATACACAATATTGCTGTTGGCGGGTGAGGAAATTACCGTGCCCTTGTCCAGTAGATCCAGGGAGGATGAAATCATTTTCTTTACCTCCTCCTGGTGGGTTTCAAATCTTTCCCATAGGTCTGGCTGAATATCACTTTTAGCTGGTTCCCAAATCGGAAAGGTTTTCATCTTCTTTCGTCTGTCAGGTTGCACCGCTTTTAACACTGTCTTTCCAAGAAAAGAAACCATGAAGCCTAGCCTCCCCACCAAGGGTAACTTGTAAGAACCGTTTCTCACCTCTTCCATCACTGGAAAGTAAGTGCTGTTAATCACAATCAAGTGATCAACGTTTTGTCCTACGCTCCAGGTATTAGGATTAGGCTTCCAGTTTAATTGGTCCGTTGTCAACCCGCTAAAAGCTGACATAAAATCTTGCGTTATCTCATCCAGTTGATTTGTCCACCTGTCTTTCATACCTACATAATGACCTTACAACAAATACTTAATTTACCGTCATCACCAAAGTAGTGCTTTTACGTTCTCTTTCAAAATTCAGGAATCATCGGAAATACCTACAACCCTATTTACCTATCGATGCATCCAAAGTAAAGGAACACTTATGCGTTTCTTACTCAAAAATCTCTCGATATCGATTATAGTCAACTCCATTTTTTCCTTTCCATCCTCCAAGAGGTAATACAATATCAGATCGATGAGAAATTGTTAAGTTTTCGATGGCTTTCCATACCTCCTTTCTGGTTGAAAATTTGTCATATGTGGGTAGAATGAAATCGTTGGGTAGAATTCCACATTCCGCCAGCGTCATGAGTATGCCATACCGTTGATACTTATCAGTCTTAGGCAGCATCTTATTTTTAGCGAGCCTCTTTTCCAAATTACCGGGTGTTTCTTTTGGATCAGCCTCTGCAATTGAGTCTAATAATCCAATAAGCTTATTTAAATCTTCCTTTGTCACCTTCGGTTTATCGAACTTCACAATTTCATCAAGTTCAATCAAATGGTGGATTGGAATTTCATTCCAGGAAGATCCCAAATAATAGCCGTAAAGATCATTGGTTTTATCAATCGTTTCTTTCTTTGGCAAACCACAGATTTCACAAGTCTCCTTTCCCTCAAATTCATGTTTTCGCAAATTCTTTACATAAATAAAGCTCATTAAAGTTTGCCTTCCCCTCGGAAATTCACCTGTAATACCTTTTAAAAACATTGCCTTCGCAAAATCCAACGTCAACTTGGGATGCTTTTTAAATTCCAATAATCTAATTAATGCAGCATCGTGTTCGAATGTCTCGAATTCATTCGGCAGAAAGCCATTGTCCTTTAGCAGTAATAAGTCTGATTGACCAACTGAATCAGGTATTCGATGTTCGTGCCGGTCCAACTCTGCATTGTAAAATCCATTGTCGTGGAAATACACCTTTTTCAGTATTGCTAATATCTTCTTGTCCATTGGTTCTTTTTGAATACAACAACGTGCGATAGCTTGTGCCTACACAGGTAATTACCAAAATAGCGCTTTTTGTATTTCCCTCCAAGATCGGAAAATCAGGGCGAAGAACTCGCAGTGTTATCTACGACAAAGTCTTTAGAAGACATCGTTAGTTGAGTGAAGTATCTCGCAGATCATCATTTACACTAACTCCACCGTTATAGTTAAAGGTAGGCATAGGAGGAATAATTTTTCATTTCCAGTGCCTAACCATTTCTTTACTAAATAATGTTTTCCTGAAATCCTCCGGTTTTTTCTCATTCAACAATTTCAATGGTCCTTTCTCACTTATCAGTTCCCTGAAGTGATCTTCTCTCAGATCATACTGCCCTTTATGAACGTATGTTGTTATTAACATCAATTGAAATGGTTCCTTTTCGCTCGCGGGAACTTCTAATACTTGAAAGGAATCTATATAACCTCTTTCAACAGCCATATCCCTCAATACTTTCCAATTATTCTGAAAGTAGTAAACAGCTTCTTCCCTATTGTCATTTAAAATTTGGACAAAATCGATAGTAGTAATTCTCTCATCTTGTTGTCCGTAGCTAATAGAATTACAAATACTTAAAACAAGTAGCAATAAAACAATTCGCATCATCATTCAAATTTCTCCAATCTAACGATCTCCGCCAATAAATGGTTACGTGGTAATCTCCCCCATCATGAGGCACGGCTTATCTTTGCTTCTGCACGCATACAAAACCATGCCTCACTGAGGTAAATAAAGACTACTGCAATTATGCCACTGCCGTTAACTTTACTTCGACTTTAGGAGCCTCGGTATTCTCTTTGAATTGGTTGGACGTATTGTTCTTACCCCCCGCCTTCAAGGCGTTTTCTCCCGCAAAAAATGTTTTATGATCATCACCCAGATCAGAGCCTGCCATGCGCTGATGCTTTACACAGGAAACCCCTTTGCGTATTTCCTTTCTCTGCACCCCTTCCACATAAGACAACATCCCCTTCTCTCCAAAGTATCCCTCCGTAAGGTCATTCATACTTAGTGCCGTAGTGTGGTACGTAGGCAAGGTGATTAAATGATGGAAAATCCCCGCTTCCCTCGCACCATCCATCTGGAACGTTCTGATTTTCTCGTCTGCCCTGCGGCACAATTCTGAACCATCGTATTGCTCGTCCATTAAATTATTCCGGTCATACCCAGTCATGTCCTTCCCTTCCTCCAACATCTCAGCATACGCTTGCTTGCGGAAATTAAGGGTCCAATTGAATGAAGGTGAATTGTTATAAACAAGTTTAGCATTTGGGATAACCGCTCTTACCCTGTTTACCATGTGCGCAATCTGCTTTACATCCGGAGTGGGTGTTTCAATCCAAAGTAAATCAGCTCCGTTTTGTAAACTTGTTATACAGTCCAATACCACCCTGTCTATATTAGAGTCTTGCTTAAATTTATACAGCCCGTTGGGCAACCTTTCAGGGCGAACCAACTTCCCATTTCTTCTCAGCAGCACCTCACCGTCTTTGGCATCTGCAATGTCAATTTCTTTAGCCTCTACAAAAGCTAAGTATTTTGAAGCCAGGTCACCGGGCTCCTGACTAACGGGTAGTTTTTGCGTGAGACCAGCGCCTTCAGAGTCGGTTCGTGCAACGATAATTCCATCTTCTATTCCCAGTTCCAAAAAGGCATACCTGATGGCATTGAGCTTAGCAATAAAATCTTCATGAGGAACGGTGACTTTACCATCCTGATGTCCGCATTGCTTGGCATCCGAAACTTGGTTTTCTACCTGAATGGCGCAAGCACCCGCTTCAATCATCTTCTTCGCCAATAAATAAGTAGCTTCTTCATTACCGAACCCTGCATCAATATCTGCGATCATGGGCACCACATGGGTTTCAAAATTGTCTATTTGATCCTGAACATCCTCTCCCTTCTCAAGCCTTCTGAACAAATCATTCAGCGCGATAGCATCTGCCTGACGCAGGAAGTCATAAATTTCTTTTATCAATGCCGGAACAGCCGTTTTTTCATGTACCGATTGGTCTGGCAACGGTCCAAACTCTGATCGCAAAGCCGCTACCATCCATCCGGAGAGATATAAATAGCGCTTGTTCGTAGTCTGATGATGCTTCTTCACTGCGATCATGGTTTGCTGTGCCACAAAGCCATGCCAGCATCCCAGTGATTGGGTGTATTGCGTAGTGTCCGCATCATAGTCAGCCATGTCTTTTCTCATGATGGCTGCAGTATATTTAGCGATGTCCAAACCAGTTCTAAAGCGATTCTGCGTAACCATTCTGGCTGCACTTTCAGGCTGTATGGCATCCCAGGTTTTTCCATATTTTTCTTTGAGGCTGATTACGGTCTCTAGTGCAGAACTATAATTACTTGGCGATAAATTTTTCATGGTTTTCGTTACCCGTTTTTATTTATGAATAATTAGATGGATGGTTTTAAATATATTGATAGGCCGGAAGCGTAAGGAACTCTTCAAACTCTTCCGAAACCACCAATTTGTCGAACAGCTCAAAAGCCAATTTGAACCGGGTGTTCTTCAAGTCATTCCCGCTTTCCGCAACGATCTTTTCCACTTCATCATTAAATAGTTCCGTGTACAGCTCCTTCGTGAATTTTCTCCCATCACTTAATTCCACTTCATTTTTCAGCCATTGCCACACTTGTGTTCTCGAAATTTCTGCAGTGGCTGCGTCTTCCATCAAATTGTAAAGGGCTACCGCTCCCTGCCCGCGCAGCCAGGCTTCTGTATATAAAATTCCAACGTTAATGTTCTTTCTGATTCCCGCTTCGGTAATGGTACCCTGTGGAATTTCAACCAAATCGGCTTCGGTTATCTGCACATCATCACGTGTTACGTGCAACTGATTGGCCGTGGACATGTGCTTGTCAAATTCCTTCATTGCAACCTCTACCAGTGCAGGATGCGCCACCCAGGTGCCATCATGACCATTTTTAACTTCACGCTCTTTGTCCTTTCTCACTTTTTCCAACGCGATGGCATTGGCAGTTTCATCGTTTTTGATGGGGATCTGAGCTGCCATTCCACCAATAGCAAGGATGCCTCTTTTGTGGCAACGCTGAATCACCAATTTGGAATACGCATCCATGAAGGGTGATGTCATGGTCACCTGATCGCGATTGGGCACTACAAAGTTGGGATGGTTCCTGAATTTCTTGATGTAGGAAAAGATATAATCCCAGCGGCCGCAGTTTAACCCTACGATATGATCTTTCAACTCGTAGATGATCTCATCCAGTTGGAAGCTCGCGGTAATGGTTTCAATTAAAACCGTGGCTTTAAAGGTACCTTGAGGAACTTCGAGATAACGCTCGGCAAACGTAAATACATCGTTCCACCAACGTGCTTCCAGATAGTGCTCCAATTTTGGTAAATAGAAGTAGGGCGCTGAATTGTTCTTTAATAAGGTGCGTGTGTTATGAAACACATACAAACCAAAATCCACCAGGCTGCCAGCAACTTCCTGCTGGTCAACGATGAGATGCCTTTCGTTCAGGTGCAACCCTCGTGGTCTAACCAACAGCACGGCTGTCTCCTGATTCAAACTATAGGATTTACCACTTCTGTCATCGGTCAACGAAATGGTTTTGTTATTGGCATCAATAAGGTTCTGCTGGCCTTCAATGGTGTTCTTCCACGTGGGTGCATTGCTGTCCTCCAGATCCGCCATAAAAGTTTTGGCGCCTGAGTTCAATGCGTTGATAATCATTTTTCTGTCCACAGGTCCGGTGATTTCTACCCGCCTGTCCTGCAAGTCGTGTGGCAGGTGCCCCACTTTCCATTCACCACTTCGGATGTCCCTGGTTTCCTTTGGGAACTCCGGGAATTGCCCCTCGTCAAAAACCTTCTGTTGATTTTCACGCTTCTTCAAAAGCGCCAGTCTTTCCGCGTTGAATTTTTGATGCAGCGCAGTAATAAAGGCCAAAGCTTCCTCTGTTAGAATTTCAGGGTAGTGCTGATCAGCCTCCCCGGAAAAGTCAATTTTTGATGTTGTAGATAGTGTTTGTTCCATAGTGCCGTTTGATTATGGAACAATGATAAGCAAATTTCCTTAAATGGCGAACGTTCGCCAAATAAAATATTCCGCAAAAGCGATTATATTTGTTGTATGGAAGAGGACTACATCAAACTCATATTTGGATTGAAGCTCAAGCAGATCAGGACAGACAAGAATTTATCCTTGTTTGGCTTGTCTAAACTTACCGGCTTATCCAAGTCGTATTTGAATGAAATTGAAAACGGAAAAAAGTATCCCAAGCCGGATAAAATAGCCATACTGTCTGAAAAGCTGGATGTGCCCTATGATCAGATGGTGTCGCTGAAACTGGACAAAAGCCTGGCCCCTATCGGTGATCTGCTCCAGTCCAAAGTGTTGAAGGAAATACCTCTGGAGCTCTTTGGCATCAAAGAAAGCAATCTGATAGACATCGTTGCCAATGCGCCTGCAAAGGTGACAGCATTTATAAGTACCATTATTGAGATTGCCGAACATTACAATTTTAGCAGGGAGAGTTTTTTTCTGGCTTCCGTACGTTCGTTCCAGGAGGCCAACAATAATTACTTTGATGACCTGGAACAAAGCGTATCAAAGTTTATAAAGGCTTATCAAATCAATTTAGATGAAACCCTATCATCCGATGAGTTGAAGGAAATACTAATAGAAGAGTACGGGTATGTTATCAAAGAGCATGAATTGTCAAAATATGAAGCGCTGGACAATTTGCGTTCCGTGTTTGTTCCCAAAACCAAAACACTGTTGCTTACCGATGAGATTGACGAGGCGCAGCGCACCTTTATTTACGCCAAGGAAGTGGCTTATAATTTTTTAGAGATCGAAGAGCGCTTGTATACTTTTCCCTGGATTAAGTTTGACACCTTCGATCAGGTACTGAACAATTTTTACGCGTCTTATTTTGCCGGAGCGTTGGTGATACCACAGGCTAAAATTGCAGCCCAACTGCGTGAGTTTTTCGAAAAAGAAACTTTTGACAGCAAGCTGTTTGTAAAAGCCATAGCCACCTACAATGCATCCCCTGAATCGTTTTATCAGCGTTTAACAAATGTATTGCCCAAGGCCTTTAACATTCAAAACTTATTCTTCCTGAGGTTCACCCACAAAGCCAGAAGTGGTAAATTTTATCTCACCAAAGAACTGCATTTGTCGCATCAGCATTCGCCTCATGCCAATGAAACGGATGAACACTATTGCAGGCGCTGGGTATCGCTACGGGTTTTAAAAGACATCAGCAAGAGTAAAAACGATCATGAATTTGATGTTCAAATTTCAAACTATGCGGGCGAGGACACGAAGTATCTGGTATTGTCATCAGCCACCAAAGATCCCATCAAGGACAATTACTACCGAAGCATAAGCATAGGATTACTTATTGATAAGCAATTGCAACGAAAGCTTAATTTTTTAGATGATCCGAAGATTAAGAATTACAATGTGGGCGTGACCTGCGAACGATGCATTGTCAAGGGTTGTAAGGAAAGACAAGCACCGGCCATTGTGTTGGACAAAGCAGCTAAAAACAAAAAGATCGCCTCCATTGTGGAAGAGCTGAATACCCAATTCAGTGAATCAGCGCTCCCTGTTTCTTCCTAGTACAGGTCTCACCCACCATCTTTTAATATCTCTTCTCGTCTGTATTTTACCATACGATTGATCAAGTCCTTCGGTAAAGGTTGGTTCAAAGGAAACTGAACAGAACCTTTTCCTTGCTTATAATCCTTTAGTTCTTCGGAGAACGCTGCAATGGTCGTTGGAAAGGGATAGAATCCAATAAATTTTGCATATCCCGCCATCATAATTTGTTGATATCTTTTACCTTTTGGAATTAACGTAAAACATGGCACTTTATAATTCACAACCTCGATAGCATCGGGAGCAGCTTTTTTGATTATTCTCCTTAGCTCTTGTAAAACCTTTTGTGCCTCTTTCGGTTGACTGGCGATGTAATCGTCAATTGTCTCGAATGTTGGCATTGCTCCTTTTTTTCCCATGTCGGTTCAAGTTTGTGCTATAACCATTAGCCCATAAGTCCCCTGCCGTCAACCTGATGTTGGTATACTAAAGTTAGTATTTCTTAAATAAAACGGCAGGCAATTAAACCCGCTTGTGGGGATGATTCTACAGATTTAATATATTCTTCAAATATATTTCTCGGTACTTTTCCGGTTGATCATAGTGAATCGCGTGCCCTGTATTTGAAAATGGAAAGAATTCCTTGTGAGGTGCGCTCAGTGAATCAAAATACATTTTAGACAAACTGTACTCAGCATTGTGATCATGTTCTCCATGCATTATATAAACAGGAATGGGCCATTCTACCATTTCATTCATCATGTTGATCTCAGCAAACTGTGGCCACAGTATCGGTGTAGAGGGACTGTACATACCACTTGATACAATATGGAATTTATAACTCATGGACCATCCATCGTACAGGAATATTAATTTCAAAATATCCAATGCGCTGATGTCCGTTGCCCGCTTGGGCATATACTTATCAGCATAGAATCTTTCAATCTGCACCGCCTCATTTCCTTTCTCAACTGTTGCATAAGGAGGCCCTCCAATTCTTGAAAGTTCTCTTATGGCCAACGTATCTCCTCTTCTGTTTGCTTCTGCCAAAACATAATCATAGGACAATTTCTCGTTTTCTATCCCATCAGCCATTTGGGCAATTCCAATATAAGCCTCATAGTACTGAGGTTGTTCACGAACCATTAAGCAAGCAATTACTGTTCCCGTAGATGTTCCTTCGATATATATTTTTTCCTTACCGAGTGTTGCTCTGAGATACTCCGTCACTGTCAGACCATCCTGTACTATCTGCTCTATGGTATAACTTTGCTCAGGTACATTACCATCAAAAGCAGGCCTACCCCTCGCTGATCCCAGTAACAAACGGTAAAATATTCTTCAAGATCTGTGTTATTGAATCGGTAGGCCTGAGGAGGTTCTACTTTTCCAGGGCCGCCATGAACCCTCAGCAGCACGGGGTTTGATTTATCCTTGCCTCTGACAGTTAAGCGTTGTAACGCTCCATTGATCACCGTATCATTTATTACTGCAATGCTGTTGGGCAATGAATTTCCAGCTGCATCTACGATTGGCTCAGGCTTCCCGGAACTATTGATGCTAATAAGGAGCACAACGACAAGTAATAATGCAATAATAACTCCGAACAGGTAGAGAATATATTTACCCATCTTTCTGAGGAGTCTATTCATGGAGAAGTTGGGATTGTTATGATGACCAGCACTTCGGCCACTGCATAAGCATACAAAATAACGCTTTTTGTGTTTCTCTCCTAGATCGGAAACTTAGCAGGAACTTGTATTCTTCTTAACATTTAAGAGTCCTCTACGAGTGACTCTGAGGGGGATTAATTCACTAGTATTCGCTTATTTCTTTTTATAATTTTGCCTTCTTTCTTTGCAAGAAAATAGAGAATAACCCCGATAAGCAATAAGAAGACCGCTGTAAAAATTGAGCCTTCAACCCCTACAGCCCCTCCTGTAAATATTTCAGGGCCATTCAATTTCGATTGAATTATACTTCCCATATCGTCCAGACCTGTAAGATTGGAACCATAAAAAGGCTGTGCGAAATTCCATCCTAAATGAAAGAAAAAAGGTAGCCAAATTCTTTTAGTATACACATATAACATGGCCATAGTGAATCCCCAAACCAAAATAAAGAATATACTAAATATATTGGCGTTGGGATTAAACAAATGGTCTGTTTCGAACAGCATTCCTATGATTAAGGTGATATTAGTGCCCAACCAATTTTCACATTCCCGTACTATTATACCTCTAAAGAATAAGTCTTCAAGGAGTGCGGCAACCATTAAAAGTCCGAATAACCTTAAAGAATAGTGAGCTGTTGTTATGCCGAGAAACTGATAGTAGTCTAAAAAGTATAAGATGGAAATAGATAAGGAAATTGTTAAAAATCCTAAAGCAAAACCTCCCAGCATTTCTTTGGGCAGGTATTTTATAGACAGTTCGGTGATTTTTCTTTTATCATACAAACGAAACAAATAGTAATATCCAAGTAACAAAACTATAACAGAAACAAAGTGGATAATGGGGTCTGCAATACCCTTATCCATGATGATGCTATAAAAGAATGGTTTTGTTACAAAGTTTTGAATCCCTACAAACAGTGAAAAGCAAACGCCAATTCCTATGATAATTTTTGTAATTGGAAAGTACAGTACCCTTTTGATTGATGCATTCATATTTCTTCGATTGATTGTAGTCCGCTGGATTAGACACAATAGCTCTCCGAGGGGTTACAGGACGATTGGCTTTTAATTTTCCTGGGAAATACAGAGGATGATTCTTCTTAAAAATGCGAAGGGCCTGGAATTAGGCTAACCCTAATCAGCCAAGAAGTAACCACTGCTGCTCAGGCACTATGTCTTTGTTGGTGAAGAACACCAACAATGGCTGAGATTTTGGAGTTTGTCATCCCCTATGTCAATTTCTATTTTCATTTGATCATTCAGTCTCACCTAAAAATTGCTGGCAACGGTTTGTGTATGAGCAGTAGCGGGTTTGCGAGTGGGCTTTGCGAGTGCTATTGCTTATACACCGGTTGGCCGTAGTTTTTTTTACATAACCGAAATTCTTGGTGCTAAGTCGTTGGATTTTCCTAATTCCTCCGCCATGAATTCTAAACACTGCACATGTCCATCTTTGTCAACCCATCTACAAGAAACTTCATTAATTTCCTGATTAATCTCAATCGCAACCATCATTAGTTTTGTGTTGCTTAGATGGTAGACTTTGTCACCTACTTTGAAGTCTTTAATTGTGTATTTTCCCATAATTCTATTGTTAATTCATTAATACTTTTAGTTCTCTTGTTAAGGCACCAAAGGTTGCTTCGACTGTATCTTTTGGAAAAGGTATGTACACAAGTCCGTGAATATTACTTGGTATGTTAACTGCCTCTTCATGTAGTAGGACTATTTTGTCAAGACCAAGCTTCCCTTGGAAGTATCCAATCTCGTGTAACACGTTTTCTCTGGCTCTTATCTCGCCCTCTTCGAATTCATCGTCACCGGTCATTACTATTATAGCCACACGACATTTATTAGATTCTTCATCTAATTTCTGCAAAACCGTCCTGCCGAGATTCGGTTGTTGAGCTAATTCCAGAGTTGAATACCCTAAGTCTTTTTCAAGATATACCTGGACTTTATACCACTCATTACTTCTTCCGTGGCTGATGAATATGAAATTCAATTTTTCCTTTTCTGCCAGCTTTTCTCCGATTCTTGAATTTGCACGAACCTCCAATATATAGTCCAGATTCCTGGTTAATGGTTCAATATCATTCTGATCATAAATCGGACCGGCACTCCCAATTCCTTCATGCTTTGGAATGTCCAATTCTGGAAGATCGGAATAAAGGTCTGGAAGAAGCTCCTTGACCTCCTTTGTACATTGTTCGTATCTTGGAAAAAGAGGTTCCACTACGCTACCAAGCGTACGTCTCATTCTTCCATAGTCAATTGAGTCGAAGCTCTTTTTCAATGCCGCGATTTTCGCAAATAAGATTGATGCTTTATCCATTTAATTCAATTACTGCCAACGTAAGTACATCCAACCTATGTGTGATAGCAGTCTGATATACCAGATATAAACCACTAATTTAGAATTTCCACCTTTATTTTCCTTACCGTATTGCAAAAACCTTAACGCTGGGCAACAGGTGGTGTTGCGGCTGGGCGGGTAACTATTACCCTATTATAGGCATCAAACACATGTTCAATGATTTTCGGAACTACTAGGCTCGGGGTTTGCAAAGACTCTTTCAGATTCGTAGTGAAGCACATGGCGCATACATTTTTGTTAGCAGTGGTTTCTATTTTTCTCCATCCTTTCAAAAAACTGTTCCTTAGTCTGTCCAATTCTTGTAAGCCCCTTTGTTAAAGCTGTCCCAAGCTTCTCGGTTTCGTTTATAAGAAGCGTTATCTTTTTCGAAATTGATGAGTCGTTCCCTTGTTTGAAGTAAGTGAGTAATTCCTCTGGACAATTCGCTATTTCCGTCACCATTTCTTCTCTTAATTTTGTCAAGAGATCTGCTTCGTAGTTCTTCAAATTCTTCTCTAATTCTATTCTCAGATAGTTCAAGGAGCCTTGGTTCGTTTTCTGAATCTCTTTCAAGTCGTTCAATTTCTTCAGCTTCTGAGTCCGCAAGTTCTTTAAATTCATTTGAAGCTTCTCTTTCAAGTTGTTCAAATTTTGAAGATATGGCTTCTCCTGAAGTGATAATTTGTTCAATTCGAGTTCTCTCTCTTTCAATGTCTCTGAGAGTTTTTTCTTGATCTGATTCAAGTTCTTTCTTTGCTGATTCAAAATCTCTGATTGATTTTCCGCGATCTCTAACGATTTGTCTTTTTCTTTCTTCAAAAGTTTCTCTTGTTCCTGTACTTCTTTCAATCTTTGCTTTGATTCTAAGTCCAAGTTCTTTATCCTTTTCTGCAATTTCGATTCTCTTTCTATGATATCTAATTTCCAAGCTTGAATGCTTTTGTCTAAGTTGTTCTGCCTCTCTTTCAACTTGGCGGCTGCCTGAGTCAATTTTATCGATTTCTGCCTTAAATCTTCCTTTAACTCTGCTTCTACAATCTTCTCGTATTTTCTCCAGTCTTGATCTATGAGTGTCTGTATTTCTCGCAGTTCTTGATATTTCTTTTCTAAGGTATTCTTCAGATTCTCTATAAGGTTTTGATTCCAAACATCTTTTAATTGTGCGTATGAGGTTTCCAATTTCCGCTGTTCTACAAGCGAGAGATTCTTCTTGAAGTTTTCTTTGGAGTTCATCAAATG
>JBDVKV010000017.1:0-140016 GCA_039971015.1 Cyclobacteriaceae bacterium | reverse complement strand
GAGGGTTAGCTTCCGATGGCTATCAGGGATGCCGGGCCAGCGCACTATCTCATCCTGTTTAGAGTTGGGTAATTGTTAAAGTTACTATCTGTGTTGGTTGTAGTCGCTCTAATTATTAGAAACTCCTCATCCCGAAGTTGCCGCCATTCTGAGCGTGAGCGAAGAATCTCATAGCTATGAAATGAATACAGTAATCAATTCCATAGCCACACCTCCAGTACTGCATGGGATTCTTCGGTCGGTCAGCGCACTAGCTCGCCCACTCCCTCTGAATGACGGGGATAGCTAAGCCCTTCGAATTGCAAAGATGACTATAAGAGGCAATCCCTCACCCCCTGCCTTCATGCATTGCGGCAGGCAGGCAGCCCTCACCCCAGGGAGAGGGAGTAGTGTAGCTTATTATAAAATGCGCAACAACCCTATTCCCGTCATCGGGATCCCGAGGCTATGAAATGGGTACTAAATAAGAATCCCTCAGGTGTTGGTTGGAGTTCACAGGTCACGCTACCCTACTCCCTCAGTTTTACCCTGGTTCTTTCCGTCACCGTCCAGGTTTTTCCACCATCAACAGATTGTTCCACCAACAATAAGTAGCCTAAACTTTTGACTTCGGTAAACCTCAACTGGTGCAGGTAATCGATTTGTCTCGTTCCTCCCACCCTGCGTTGGACGATGTCGCCTTTGTCGATCACCCATTGGTAGTCGGCAGTGCCCCCGGTGCTGAACACATATTTTTCTTCCCAGAATCCGGAGCCAGGGTTGACATGGCCTTGGGTAGCATAGGAAAAGCTGGAATCGGGACTCAAAAACCTTTGCACAAGCGCGCAGCCCCCGGCTGTCAGCTGAACTTGTAACACACCGATGAAGGTTTCGTGATTACTTGCATCCAGCTCGTATTCTTCCCAGGTTCCTATAAAGGGTTTTATCAGATCATGCGATGCACTGGTACAAGGGGGCTTCTCTTCATGGTCTGCTTGTGCTGTGGTAAGGTGACATTGAATAATGATGCACCATAGAACGATAAGTGGCTTCATGTTCAATACGTTTGATGGGTGAGCTTCAATATACGAGAACCCGGTATTTGTAGTTGATGGCGCGGTTGAATATTAACTCTGCAGCGGGCAAAGTACCGCGGCCTTGGGGAGTGATGTACAACCTGTAACCCATACCCTACCAGAAGTAAAATTGAACCTACCAGGTTATGGCGCATAGGGTATCAGGTTATAGTGCACACCCTACCATATGTAAAAGTTACCGTATCAACTTGTAGTGTACACCCTACCATATGTAAAATTGATCCTATCAGGTTATGCCCTATAGGGTATCAGGTTATAGTCCACACGGTACCATATGTAAAAGTTACCCTATCAACTTGTAACGCATACCCTACCATATGTAAAATTGATCCTATCAGGTTATAGCGTGTAGGGTACCAAGGTGTAGTGTATATGGTACCATATGTAAAAGTTACCCTATCAACTTGTAGTGTATACCCTACCATAAGTAAAATTGAACCTATCAGGGTGTAGCCTATACCCTATCAGATGTAAAATTGATTCTGCCAGGTGAAGTGTACACGGTACCATAAGTGCAGCCTAGCAGAGCAACTTATAGTGGATGGGGCCTCGAATGTGCTAACCTGCATTACCCACTTTGAAACACCTTTTGGTGTAACTCCAGATATGGGATATTATCTGTGTGGAGATTCTTTATTATTTCCTTGCCGGTTACACCGACCTTCTTGTATTGGTCATAACTGATATCATCAGAAAGCACGATCTTACCCGAGTGCTCGAACGTAATTAGATGCTTATCAAACAAGGCATCATAGGTCGGGGATAGTAGGATTCCATTACTAACATCTAGTCGTTCTTCACTTTTGGCGTCTTTCCATGGATGAATATGAGAGGCGATAAGAATCCGTTTGTCATTAAAGCCTGTGACAGCGCACCGGTTTTCCCATCGATTGATAATACTCTTTCTATAGGCGCCCTGCCCCACCCTTGAAACTACCAAGCCAGACCGCTCAGTAACTGTAGGTGCAAAGAAATCTGGTAGTGGTTCCGCGACCAGATTATGCTTCTCCAGTTCATAGGTGAGGATAGCACCTGTCCTTTTAAAAAAAAATTTGATACCCATTCTCTCCTTACCCTCCGTATCAAAAGTTGGGAAATAGTCACAATCAAAAAAGGTCAACTCAGAAACGAATTTTACAAACCCCTTACGAGTTTGCTCAAAGAGGAAAACACGCTTTCCGTTTTTGACATGGTCATACAAAGCCAGGTTGCCACGAGTAAATTCCATATTGCCACTTTGCCCCTCACCTGTATAAGAAAAAATATTATCGTTTTCCCACAGATCTTTATAGCCATGTAGACCGCCTGATTTTCCAGTAAAAACGAATATGAAGGGGTATTTAGAAGACGGACAAATCCCACCCTGCCAATTACCACCAAACTGGCTATGGATAGCCCTACGTCTATATTCTTGGTTAGGGATAAATAATGGGACTTCCATATCTGTTTACTAAGTTATGGAAACGTGTTAAACCAATTAGTGATTTTGTAACTTTTTGAAGGGTAGATAGAGTCCATATCCTATTTCACTAGCTGAGACCCTGCAGGTAATAAAAGGTATGGTACCAAGGTGTAATGCATGGGTACTCAGGTAAGTCATCAACTTGCCCTAACCCAAAGCCTTAAGTCACAGACTTAAGATAGATGAGGTATGTTTAAAAGAACCTTCCAACCAGAAGGTTATAGTTCCTCATGCTTTCAACTTGTCCAGTTTCAACTAATTCTTCGAATCTCATGTCAATAAAGAATCTCCTGCCTTCCTTTGATTTTGAGAAATAGCCAATGCTAAACCACATACCCCTACTTGGCAATTGTTCCACATCAAATCCATAGTGTATTTCGTCTACAAGAGATGCTGAATGGCTAAGAGAAATATCTGTGTAGATAGCAGGATCTATAAATTTTACCAGAATCATCCCTATCCCAAAAGTAGGTGTAGATCGAGGGTTACCGAAATTATATTTGAAGCCCAATGGTATAGAAACGGATGGCAAAGAGACAAAGTCATTTCTTTGAATGAAAAACTGATTATTTGATGCTATATATTTGTTTTCTTTCTCTAAGCGAGACATTATAAAACTTATTTCCATCAAAAATTCCAGCTTTTCAAAAAAGGAATAAGTACTTAGTCCAAGTGCAAAAGAAGGACCGTAAAGTTCATGTTCAATACGATATGCATTATTTGGGTGCTGTCGATTACCCTGCATTATGAAATCCTTTCTAACTAATCCTGCTCTAGCATACAAAGCTATTCTTGTTCTTGGTGGATTTAACAATTCAAATTTATCTACTCCGAATTGTTGTCCATATGACGGACCTAATACAAAACCATACCCTTTTATACTACTCGTTGAAAGTTTTACGAGGTCATCTACTCTGCATTGCTTGAACAAACAATATTTGGTTCTAGCAGTCCTTGTGCGGGTAGCGATAAGACCATTAAGAGTATCTCCTTCCGTTAAAACAACATACCCATCACGATAATCTATCTGGGCAAGGCTTAAGAATGGGAATAGAAAGACAGCAAGGAAATAGCCTCTTATAATGTACATAAGGTTTTCATTTTAAAAAGTTGTGCCTATGAGTAAGCTATAACTGATCATTTTTTGCGTATTACTTTTAGTAAAATCACGATTAAGTCGTAAATCAATAAAGGTCCTATTGCCCTTATAACTCATTGTTGAATATCCTGCTCCAACCCAAAGTCCAGTATTTGGTAAATTCTTTAGATTGTATTCGTATTTAGTGGCAGGTGTGTTGTTTTCAATTGTATAAATTTCAGGATTGACATACACCTTGAATAAAAGCCCTCCTCCAATATCAAATGATGAACGTGGATTATTTAAATGATGCTTTAGCCCAATCGGAATTGTTAATGTTGGCAATGTGACATTAATTTCTCTTTCCCCATATCTAAAAAATTCAAGACTAAAAGCAGGAAATTCAACGATCTCTCTTTTAGCAAGCTTATTTTTAGCAAAATTTAATTCAGACAAAAATTCCCATTTACCTCCATTACGTGGTGAAAATATTGACACTCCCAGTCCAAACCCTAAGCCAGATGCAGAAGTATTCAGCAAATTTGAATTATTAAATTGACGTTCGCCAAGAATTTCAAAATTAACTAAGGAATAACCTCCAACAATGTACACATCTAACTTAGAATCTGGCACTGAGTTGTCAAAAACTTTATATTCAGCGGCCATACATTGATGGTAATCAGACAACAACCTGACTAGGTCATTATCATTGAATCCCGTCTGCATGAAGTTTAAGCTAGTTTTGCAATCAATTAACTCATTCTGCAAAATTTGAATATATTGAGGAATAGTAACCACCCTCTGTCCTACCGGTTTTTGGCTATTTTCCTTATTTAATTGATACAATGAATCTGTCTTTATAAAATATTTTCTATCCTCTTTATACAGGGTTACATCTCCAGATATTAACTTTTGGAAAAAAGATGAAGTACCTTTTAAATCACCTACTCTAGTCTCATAGGCTTTTCCATGATCAAACCCAAAGGCCAAAATACTATCAGGAGAATAAAAGACTGATTGATTCTTATTGCAGAATCTGAATTCAATTTGATTATTAAGCTTACTTAGAGGTCTAAATCTTACAGCCCCTTTTATTGTATCCTTCTGATTATTCACGATGTAGCCACCACGAAAATCTTTTTGAGAATAGGCAATAGTTGAACAAATGAGAATTAGTAAACCACTTAACTTAAATAGCATGTCCAAATAATCATTACTGAGTTTGTTAATTCAGAGAAACACATCACCTTAAAAAAGGTAATATTTATTTATATCAGTACGTAAAACCTTAGTCTTAATTCCACTGGGAAGATACATTATTTCCCTATTTAATTCAAAATCTTAAATTAATTAAAACCATTATAGCACGAACAAAAGCTGCTCTTGTTTACAACTCAGGACTAAACGTATTAAGAAATCACTCCTCTAACCACCAAACATAAATAGACATTACAGATTGCCAAACTAGGAAGGCCATAGCTCGTATGAAAACTATTTTGTTAGACACCATAACCCCTATCTTTACCCTTCAAATGATCCTACATTAACTACCTGTGATTGCTGAACACTATAAAGAATTTGTACAGTTTATAAAGAGTGCTGATTTCTCCAAGGCGGTGATGGGGGGAATTGCCATTACCGTACCCATTGTGCTGGGCATTGAGCTGGGGCACTTTGAGGTGGGCCTGGCCATCGCCTCCGGTGCCTTTTGGAGTTCGCCCAGCAATGTGAGCGGCAGCTACCGCAACAAAGTGTATGGTATCCTGTTCTCCACGGCACTGGTGATGGTGGTCAGCTTTATCGGTGCGCACCTGGATTTCGGGGCGTGGCTGATGATTCCCGTGTTGGGTGTATTGGCCTTTGCCATCGCCATGATCTCGGTGTACGGGTTCAGGGCATCACTGATCAGTTTATGTGGACTGCTGGCCCTGGTGCTCAGCTTTGCCCATGACCCTGAGGAGTTGGCCATCTGGCAGTTTGCCCTTTTGATCGGTGTGGGTGGCTTGTGGTACTTGTTGCTGGCTACCATCCTTTACCGCATCAACCCACGGGCACAGACGGAGGAGTTTTTGTACAAAGCGTATTTGCTTACCGCTGATTTTTTGGAAACAAGAGGCCATTTGGTTGGTGAACAGTCCAACCGCAAAACCCTGCAAGCGCAACTCTTTACCCAACAGAGTGAGCTGATGGAATTGCACACCGCCTTGCGGGAGATTTTGATCCGTAAGCGCAAGGATTCAGGGCAGTCCATCTACAACGGCAAGCGGCTGCTGGTGTTCACGCAGTTGGTGGAGATACTGGAAACGGCCGTGGCCCATCCTGTACAGTATGATAAGATGGATGAGTTGTTCAAAACGCATCCGGAGTACATCCAGCACTTTCAGACCCTGATCTTTGAGATGTCGCGCCAATTGCGGATGATCGCAGCTGCGGGTAGTGATGAGCAAAAACTGCCGGGTAACGACAAGCTGAACGGACACTTCAAACAACTGAGTGCAGCTATTTCCACGTTCGGTCGTGAGGGTAAAAATACGGAGGGTTTCCTGATGCTTCAAAATCTGCTGGAGTACCAGGAGTCGCAGTTCAAAAAGATAAAGAAGATCAAGTGGCTGTTGGGCAATCCCGATGCGGACGCGATTGAGTTCATGCCGGGGAATGTGGCCAGGCGGTTCATTGTACGTCAGGATTATGATCCGCGGTTGCTGTTGCGCAACCTGAGCTTTCGCTCCAGCATCTTTAAACATTCGTTGCGCCTGTCCGTCACCCTCATGGTCGGATATGCGTTGGGTACTTTGTTTGCCTTTCAGAATCCGTATTGGATTTTGCTGACCATCATTGTGATCATGCGGCCCAGTTACGGGTTGACCAAAACGCGCTCCAAGGACAGGATCATTGGTACGTTGATCGGCAGTGCCATCGCCACGGGTGTGGTCTTTTGGATTCAGGATCCCTATGTGTATGGAGCCCTGGGTGTGATCACGTTGGTGATTGCGTTTGCCATGCTGCAGAAGAACTACAGGGCATCGGCCACCTTCGTGACGCTGAGTGTCATCTTTATCTACGGCATCACACAGCCTGATATCCTTACGGTGATTCAATACAGGATTTGGGATACGCTGCTGGGTGCCGGGTTGTCCGTCATGGCACTGCTGTGGCTGTGGCCGGTGTGGAGTTTTTTGGAGATCCGGCAGAACATCGAAAGCAGTGTGCAGGCCAACAAGGATTTCCTGAATGAGCTCTCTCTTTATTATCAGCGCAAGGGCAAGATGCCTACCACCTGCAAGATTGCGCGCAAGGATGCGTTTCTGGAGACGTCCAACCTCAGTGCGGCTTTTCAGCGCATGGCCCAGGAGCCGCCATCGAAACAAAAGAACCTGGACAAGATCTATGAGATGGTGGAGTTGAACCACGTGTTTTTGTCCTCGTTGTCATCGCTGAGCAGTTATATTCAGAATCACCCTACTACAGAAGCCTCTGAGGAGTTTATGGCTGCTATTGCGCAGATCGATAAACAGTTGGAGCACGTGCTGAAGCTGTTGAAAGAAGAACGTCCTTATTTTGATCGGGAAGTTTTTGTTTCCAGGCAGTTAACGTCACCAGATCCTGAGGGTTTGTCGGGAGACCGTGAGCGGCAGGAGGCGCATTTGATATGGGAGCAGCTGCGGTGGTTGCATTCTTTGAGTGGGGGGATGGTTAGGTTAGTGGGTAGTTTTTAGGAGTGAGTTATGAGTTGATAGTCGTGAGTTTTGAGTTAGGTTTTGTAATCCCTCACCCATCTTCTTTTTTTCGGTTAGCACAAATCGTAATCCCTCTCCCTATGCCTTCGCTAAAGCTATGGCATACGAGAAGGGAGAGGGAGCACAACTTAGTGAGTACTTGAGGAAGTTATTGGGTGAGGGATGCCAGGCCAGCGCACTATTTCATCCTTTTACGAGTTGGTAATTGATGTAGATACTATCTGTGCTGGTTGTAGTCGCTTCAATAATTATGAGTGCTTCATCCCGAAGTAGTCGTCATTCTGAGCCACCGAGCGGTTGGTTGTGGGTGAGGGCGAAGAATCTTATAGCTATGAAATGGATAAGTTAATACCGTAATCATTTTATAGCTACACCTCCAGTGCTCCATGGGATTCTTCGGTCGGTCAGCGCACTTGCTCGCCCACTCCCTCTGAATGACGGGATAGCTGAGCGCTTCGCATTGCAAAGATGCCTCGTGCCTCGGCATAGCAGATAGCACAAATAGCATTGCCCTCTCCCTATGCCTTCGCTAAAGCTATGGCTACAACTTAGTGAGTACTTGAGGAAGTTATTGGGTGAGGGATGCCAGGCCAGCGCACTATTTCATCCTTTTACGAATTGGTAATTGGTGTAGATACTATCTGTGCTGGTTGTAGTCGCTTCAATAATTATGAGTGCTTCATCCCGAAGTTGTCGTCATTATGAGCCACCGAGCGGTTGGTTCTGGGTGAGGGCGAAGAATCCCATGGCTATGAAATGGATAAGTTAATACCGTAATCATTTTATAGCTACACCTCCAGTGCTCCATGGGATTCTTCGGTCGGTCAGCGCACTTGCTCGCCCAATCCCTCTGAATGACGGGATAGCTGAGGACAGCAGCAGTGCGGGTGTTGATAGTGAGTATTTATTAAAAATTAAAAATTTATAATTAATAATTATTACGACACCGCGAAGGGTCCCGATAGCTATCGGGAGGTGGGCTTCGTACTAACTTGCGCTTTCTCTCCTATTGTCTTATCTTAGTGTCATGAAATATAGAGGCGGTCGCTATCATATCTCATTCAAGAATATCAAAAACAGGGATGCCTTCCCTGTACTCCTCTAAATCAAACTCCATTTTTATTAGTGTGAGTAGCTGTCATCTGTGGCTACTGATTGTCCATCGTTGACGGCATTAAACATAAGCCTGTAGGTATCCCCTATGGCTTCTTCTCATCAGTATCATTTAAAACATTAATACACAATTGTTATGCAATTACCTTTCATAGAACCCTATAAAACAAAAATGGTAGAATCCATCCAACGTTCTACCGTAGAAGAAAGAAAACAGTGGATAAAAGAAGCGGAATACAACTTGTTTAAATTATCCAGTGACCAGGTGATGATCGACTTACTTACCGACTCGGGCACGGGTGCCATGTCGGACAAACAATGGGCGGAAATCATGCTGGGCGATGAGAGCTATGCGGGCTCCCTGTCCTTTGAAAAACTAAAAAACACGGTAAGTACATTAACAGGGTTTCCTTATTTCATCCCTACCCATCAGGGTAGAGCCGCTGAGAACGTGTTGTTTTCTGCGCTGGTGAAAGCCAACGACCTGGTGCCGGGCAACTCCCATTTCGATACAACAAAGGGTCACATCGAATTCAGAAAAGCCACCGCAGTGGACTGTACCATTGATGAAGCATTCGATACTTCGGTCTATCATCCCTTTAAGGGAAATGTAGACATTCAAAAACTGGAGCAGGTATTGAACTCCAACCCGATAGAGAAAATTCCTTTGGTTATCCTGACCATTACCTGTAATACAGCAGGTGGACAACCTGTCTCTATGCAAAATATCCGTGAGGTATCAGCTGTTTGTAAGCGGTACAATGTTCCGTTATACTTTGATTCTGCCCGGTTTGCCGAAAATGCCTACTTCATCAAAATGCGTGAAGAGGGATTTGAAAACCATTCTATCAAGGAAATTGTAAGAGAGATGTTTTCCTACGGTGATGGCATGACCATGAGCGCTAAAAAAGATGGCATTGTAAATATGGGTGGCTTTATTGCCCTAAGAAATCCGGACGTGTATCAGGAGTGCGTGACCTTTAACATCATGTACGAAGGTTTCATCACCTATGGGGGTATGTCGGGCCGTGACATGGGCGCCTTGTCACAGGGTCTGGACGAGGCTACGGAGTTTGACTTTCTGGAAAGCAGAATTCAGCAAGTGCATTATCTGGGGCAACGATTGGTTGAGTTTGGTGTACCCGTGCAGCAGCCTTTTGGTGGGCACGCCATCTACCTCGATGCGGACAAATTTGTTCCTAATATTTCAAGAGAAGAATACCGTGCACAATCTCTGGCCATAGAATTGTACATCACTGCCGGGATCAGGTCGGTGGAAGTTGGAACTATATTGGCGGACAGAGATCCGATAACAAGAAGTAACCGTTATCCTAAACTGGAGTTGGTACGATTGGCAATTCCCAGAAGAACGTATTCTTTGTCGCATATGGAATATGTGGCAGTGGCACTCAAGAATATATTTGAGACACGACACGAAGCCAAAAGAGGTTATGGCATTAAATGGGAGGCTCCCATCATGCGGCACTTTACGGTGCAGTTGGAGAAATTGTCGGAGATGAGTGTGGGATAAAAGGATGCTGGGTGCTGGGCGCTGGGTGCTAGGTATTGGATAAGGCCTCGGGTCTTGGCATCCGATAGCTATCGGGAGTACGGGTAATGGGGTAACTTCAACTTACTATGAAATGGACAACAACCCTTTTCCGTCATTCAGAGGGAGCCTGGATAGTCTTGCTATTATTTACACGCATACTCATAGATAAGTGGATCCGAGGATGATCCCACTATGTCTCTTTGGATTGGATAATTATTTGAATTATACTCCCAAGAAAATTCTGCGGAACCCCTATTCAGCGCATTATTTTCTGAAAAATACTCGAGTACAGAAATCTCATGTGACAAGAATACTTTGTAAAAGGGATTGATCTTATCATCATAAGTGTAGGTACTGGTAACAGGGTTTTCAAATACCTTACTCCCCTCATTCCAACTATACTTGACTACCGTAGTGATGTTTTTTGAAGCAGCATCAAAAGTGACTAACAACGAATCCAGTGAAATAGAATTTTTAGAAACGTAGTGTTCTAACACTCCATTCTTATACTCGAATTTATACCAGTTTGTATTATCAGGACTTGTTGCCGAGAGGGGAAAGCCATCTGCGTTGAGTTGCACCGTTAATGCCAAGGGAGGATTGTCGATACCCCCTGGAGTCGTAACATTGCCATAGGAAATAGCTATCTCGTTCCCTGAAAAAGCAAAAGTGCGGACGCTTGATGGTTCAGTTGAACTACCAAATAAAACCTTAGTGAGTCGGCTTTGGCTATCATAAGTATATGTAAAGACATAATTATCATCCCTACTCACCTTAACAAGTTGGCATTCTACAGGAGCTGGGTCATCACTTGAACATTGAAATAGTGAAAGTGAAATAAAAAGGAACACCACTATTTGACTAATATGCTTCATCTATAAGTAAAAAGTTAAATCATTAATACTATTATTATATAGCCACAAATTTTAAAGCTAAACCTACGACCATAACTGCAATGATACCAGGAAGATTAGACTGGTGAAAAACTTCTCTCATAGCCAGGTATTGAATATACAAATCCATTATTTCCTGGTGAGATGCTGGAAAAGGCTGAAGTTGATTTATTTCAAGTACTCTTGACTTACCCTCTTTGTAAAATTTAAAAGAAACAACCTCCTTTTCATTTTCTAAATACGTATACAAACGTTGTGTGGAGCCTTTCTCAATATTTTTATCCAGGTGATATGAAATTCCATCTAATGTCAGCTTGTCACCTTTGGGTATAACAATAATCAATTTGTCCTCCCTTGAAATTTCAAGGTCTCCTGTACTAATTCTGGTAAAGAAATTATAGGTGCCAGTGTAGGTAATTACTTTTCTGTTGTACCCTCCATTCATTTTCTCTGCATCATAAAAACGAGTGATGGTATCCCCTCTCGAGATTTCAAATGTTTTCACCTCATCGATAAATATTTTTTTAATGCTATAAAAGTTCTTTTGTCCAGACTGGGCAAACGTGAATGTCTCTGCTAATAATGTGATAAATACTACGATTCGACTTATTTTTCCCATACATCCATAGCTAGTGTATCAAAAGGCAAAGAATTGAAGAATTAAAAGTAGGGATAATAGTAGAAATAGCCATATCCCGACTCTGTCTTTTGACTCCAATAACCCATCTACTTAATTTCGGTTAACACAAATCGTAATCCCTCTCCCTATGCCTTCGCTAAAGCTATGGCATACGAGCAGGGAGAGGGAGCACAACTTAGTGAGTACTTGAGGAAGTCATTGGGTGAGGGATGCCAGGCCAGCACACTATTTCATCCTTTTACGAGTTGGTGATTGGTATAGATACTATCTGTGCTGGTTGTAGTCGCTTTCAATAATTATGAGTGCTTTCATCCCGAAGTTGTCGTCATTCTGAGCCACCGAGCGGTTGGTTGTGGGTGTGGGCGAAGAATCCCATGGCTATGAAATGGATAAGTTAATACCGTAAACATTTTATAGCCACACATCCAGGACTCCACGGGATTCTTCGGTCGTCCTTCGTCCTCCCTCTGAATGACGGGGATAGCTGAGCGCTTCGCATTGCAAAGATGCCTCGTGCCTCGGCATAGCAGATAGAGTTATTATTCAAGTGTAGAGTAACTGTTTAAAGTAACGGTCTGGAAACTTTGCTATAAAATGCACAACAACCCAATTCCGTCATCGCGATCCCGACATAGTCGGGAGTGGCGATCCTTGGGCTATGAAAATACTTGTAACTCAGTTGGGAGATTGCCACGTCACGCTGCCCACCTCCCGATAACTATCGGGACCCTTCGCTCCTCGCAATGACGATATTGGGTGCAGTGCAGTATATTAAAACCCTGTTTCCTTAGGGCTAGTGACAATGGCATCAAACTCTTCCTGCGTAATGTATTGAGGGGTGTAACTACCATCCACATTTAAGATATTTCCATAAAAGGATCTCAGGTGATTGCGACTGCCCTTGGAAAGCATTTCATAAACCAAAGTAATATCCTCATTGTCCGTCTCACTCAGCGCATGGGTCAAATCAAAAATATCAACGTCTTCAATAGTGGCACCTACCTGATAAGCATCCAGCAAACTGATTTTACCCTGGGTTACCAGTTGGTCATAAAGATCTTGTAATACACTGTTGCTAAATACACCAACTGGGTTTGTGCCAACCGGGTCTGTCACTGAATATTTAGTAAGCAGCAGCAACATAGCATCCATGTGGGTTTGCTCGCTTTTAGAAATATTGGAAAATATATTTACGCCCCACTCATCAAAAAGCACAACGTAGACATCTCTTGCCAGCTTTTCTTCTTCCCTCATGAACATAAGACTACTTTGCTCATCGGAACTTAGCGTCTCCATAGGCAGGTCGTTCAATTGTTCCTGTAGGCTTCTCACATTAATATTTGAGTTTTCATCACTGAGTGGCAACGTGTCTTCTTCACTGCAACTGGTTGCCAGAAAGGTGAAGACCAATGTAACAAGTGATAGCACCCTAAGTAATTTTTTCATTTTATTTTCTTTTATGTTTCGCACGATTACCCTGCTCTGTAAAATTGAGATTTAATAAGAGCATTTACAGTGACTTAAGTTACAGGCCAGGGAAAAAATGGCGGTCAATTACGACTGGAGGAATAAAAAAAATTATAATCAACCATCTGTGAACCAAACGATGAGTTATTGGTTTTAAAGGGAGACGGAGACCGAAGCGTAGAATGAGCAATGATATTCAATTCGTTCGTTCCAGATTGAACGAAAAAGCAAAGTTACAGCGGGCGCAAAAGCAACTGTTGAAACTTGTGATCCTTTCCAGTGGGCTGTTATTCGCAACACTATTGTTTGTTGGCTTGGTGGTGATGATGCCTGATATAGAGATTCCCAAAATCTTTTATGTGGGTACCGCATTCATCATTCTCAGTAGTGCCAGTCTGGAGGCCACCAAAAGGGCCATAGCCGGAGATGAATTGCAAAAGGCAGTATATCTGCTGGTCATATCCCTGGGCCTGGGCGTAGCGTTCGGTGCCATGCAACTTATTGGATGGAGCTACTTGCTGGATGCTGATACGTTAGGCAGAAATATCCTGCTCCCCTTCTCTGCCATTCACTTTCTGCACCTCGTGGTCGGACTTATATTTCTCATGGTGGTGTTCTTCCGACTCAACGATTTTCAAATCCACTCCATGGCCATGTTGTTTGCCACCAACGTCTTTTACTTCTGGCATTTTCTGGGTCTCATTTGGCTTGTATTCATTGGTGTTATCGCCTGATGCTTTTGGAACCCTACTTGATGGTGAAATCAACCGTATAAATCGTTTGATCCCAAATCAATTGCAGTGAACCCCCTGTGGCGTTTTCCACTACCCTAATGGTGAAATCCTCTGTAACCTCATCCTGTGGGGAGACCGTCATAGGCACTCTGCCCAGGTCGCGGGTCTCATCATACGACTGACCATTTTGTCCGGTTTGTTGGTTGATGATCAGCACACCTCCGTCCTGTTCGGGAATAGTGAACAACGTGTATTCTCCAGCAGGAACTTCAAGGTTTCCGATCTGCAAATCTTTGCTGGTACTAAAATGGGTGGCGCGGTTGGCACCTGTTCTCCATCGGGTTCCGTAGGATACGATTCCACCAAAGATGGCTCTGCCACGCTTTTTTGGTGAGCCGTACGTCACGTTAAAGTCAGCACCTTTCACTGAGAAACTGTCTTCCACCCCACCCGACAATTCACCACTGAGCGGACTGCCATTCTTATCCTTTTCGGCAAAGCCTTTTACGATGCTTTCAAAGTCCAAAGCTCCAACACGGTTCACAACCAATTTTCTCGTAGTCAATGCCGCATCCAATTTTACGAGGTTGCCTTCCTGATCTACAGTCACCCCCATTACTCCGCGTGAAGGATGGCGCAGTGTCATAGAGTCTGCACTCACCTTGTGAATAATGAAATCGGAAATGCTTCTGCCTGTAAACAGCATTTGATGAATGCTGTCGTTGGCACTGCGCGCTGCTGCATTGAAGGCCAACTCGTAGGGCCAATGTACCATATCAATAAACGGCAGTGTGCCTTTTTCATTCAACACCGCTGTCCTTCGTATTCCGTCCTCACCCGTAGTTTCACTGATCAGGGAGTCTCCTACTACTGTAATCTCCTGTGTCATAGATCTTCCTTCCGGACTAAATGCCAGCTGTGGATCCTGACTGTATCTTTTCATGGAAGCCAAGCCACCATCTGCACCCTGCTCCAACTCGTACTCTAAATATATTGTCTTTGGGCTTCTGAGCAGTACCCTTGCAATAGTCCCCTCATCTGACTTTACAAATTGTTCCACCGCCAGGGTATCGTTACCCAGTAGCGTGACCAAATGGATGGACTCAGGAATGTTAGGAGTATCACCACAACTCCAGATAAAAAGACTGATCAGAATGGCAAAGCAGGTGTTTTTCATACAAGTAGACGTTAATTGTACCTAAACTAAAAGAGTTGCCACTGAAACAAAAGAGGAATTATGTGATTGGTTGGCCCAGGCCGAACCAACAGTGTCTTGGGTGATTCAATGGCTCATGGCTATTATTATCCGTTCAAAGGTTTTATCTTAGAATTTCATACTCAACTAAACCTAAAAACTATGACCTTTAAGAGATTAACATCCCTCATTTTCTTTGCCCTGTTTTCTACTGCCATCCTGATTTCATGTGGTGGCAAGCAAGCTGCTGAACAGGAAGAGCAGACTGAAGAGGAGCATCCTGCGGAATCTTCAGAACATCCTGCAGCTGCTGATTCAACAGAGCATCCTTCGGATTCCAGTGAGCATCCCTCGGACTCTACCAATCAACAATAATCCGACTTAAGCCGGGTTATTGGGTCGCATAAAAGAAAACGTTGTTTTTGTCGCGATTTCCTTTTTGTTGACTTCAAGTATTGGGTAAGCTAAAAAGTTGATGGGTCCGGAAGCAGGCCCCGGGTCGACCAGTAAATCGCGGCCCTTACTCAACTCCATGCGATTGGCAGGATGGTGGCCAAAATAGTAGGTAGCCAGGGCAGTGTACTTATTGCCTTCGCTAATATCAATTGGCCACCATTTTCCTTCTGCATAAAACTCAGCCCAGCAGTGATAGCCATCAATGCCACCTTCGTTCCGCTCTGAAGGGATGGAAGCCCCTACGGCAAACCGGGCAGGGATACCAATTGACCTTGCCAGTGAAATAAAGTAGGAATGGAATTCCGTGCAATTTCCTGTTTTCGAATCGCAGGCATAATTCGCATCGCCATTTCCATAGTTTCCAAATTTCATGTAGCGCATATTGTCAATCACGTAATCGTACAATGCCCTTGCTTTGATAAGGGCACTTCCATCTCGTCCTTTTACGGTTTCATTGGCAATGGTGGCGAAGCGCCCTCCTACCGGCATCAACCGATTCTCCGCCAAATACATTTCATCAACAGGTGATATTTCTTCTACTGGTCCTTTTTCTTTGCGCTTTACCTGATACACAACCTCTATCACTTTTTTACTCTGCTCCGTACCCGGTTCCAGGTACATGATGGTGTTGTTATATACATCGTCTTGAAGCAACTCGTACTCTACGGGTACATCCATGGAAATAATTTCTATAGATTGGTACTCATCTGACGAGGCTATGGGAATCCACATCTTCGCCTTTCCACTCAGCTCTGGCAGCTCTACCCGATAATAAAATTCAAAAGCATCGGTTCCTTCTATTACCCCCAGTAAGCGGGTAGAAGCACCTTTTACAGGCACGCGATCCCACGTTTTGTCTGGCTTTTGTTTCCAGGCATAATAGGGTTTTCCATTGAGCTTATGTACGCTGGTTTGTGTTACGGTCATTGCCCCCGGTTTACCTTCAAGGAAAAAATCCACATCATACACATCTCCGCTGATGTCGGCAAGGTCTACACATGCAAAATGGCTGTTGGGCCCCAGATTGGAAAGGTACTCCGTATGCACCCTCACCAGTTTCATGCGGTACTCAGTGCCTTTGTCTTCTACATGGAAATAGCCATCGTTCTCCTCCGTCTTTTTTTGAATGTAATCCTTGATACCCGTTTCTATTTCAGCAATAGAGACCTTCTTAAGGTTGGACTTTTGTTGCGTCACCTGAGCTTCCTTTTTGCCACTGCAAGAAGAAACCAGTAACACCACAATTAAAACAATGATTTTATATACTTGAGATACCATCAGATAAATATAAGAAACTCAGCATCCAATTGCTTATGACTTCAAGTCGTAGGGTGGAATTCCACAGGCTCACTGGCTTTACTGCTCTTTCATTGCGCGGAAGCCTTTCAACATGCCTTGAATACATTCGCAAGGTGTTGGGCCTCCTTCCCAGATGCCTTCACATGCTACTTCAATAAACTCAGGATGGTGCTCCTTTACCCATTCCTTGGCTTCATAGTATTCGTCCGGGTCGTTGGAGGATGTTTGCACAGCACGAATTTTTCCATTAAGTATAGTAATGTGAAAGGTGTCTGTAACATTGAAGTCTATCTGAAGCGCACTCATCAGATCATCTTTAACCGTCACTGGAAAGATGACGGTAGAATCATTCTTCTCAAAATAACTATCCCTTTGCATTACTTCATAGTGTCCACACTCTGCCCACTTTTGATAATAAAGAATCTCCGGCTGGGAAGCTTCTGCTGATGACAACACTTCTTGTAAAGAATCCCTGTCGAAAGAATAGAAGGCGTCAACGAATGCAGTAGCAATTTGCAAATTGCTTCCAGGGGCAGTCTTCAGCTCTGCATTGCAGCCGACCAACAGCAAAGGAAGTAGATAAAGAAGGTGGGATATTTTTATCATGCTTCAAGGTAAGGCATTTATAAAAAAAATCCCCTGCAAGATATCTTTACAGGGGATTTTAACAGCTTTAACAGCATTAAGTGCCAAAGCTCACCTACCAAATCTTTATCCTTTCCTCTTCAGGCTTATAGTTCTTATCTCCCGGCTGAAGGTCAAAGGCTTCGTAAAACGGTGTAAAGTTCATGAGCGGCCCGTTGACACGCCACATGGCGGGTGAGTGAGAATTTGTATTCACGTAAGTGCGCATGTATTCATCGCGGGTTTTTACCCGCCAAATGCGTGCTATGGATAAGAAGAAGCGTTGGTCCGGAGTGAAGCCATCTATTTTAGTATCACTCTGCCCCTGCTCCGTCAGCTTAAACGCATCATAGGCAATGGATATACCGCCATTGTCTGCCGTGTTCTCTCCAATGGTCATGGCTCCCTTGATGGGTACACTATCGAGTACGGTAAATGTACTGTAGCGATCAATCAACAATTGCGTCTTTGCGTTGAACTTCTCATAGTCCTCATCGGTCCACCAGTTTTTTACATTTCCATCTTTGTCATACTGCGCACCCTGATCATCAAATGCATGTGTCAGTTCATGACCAATCACCATACCGATACCTCCATAGTTGATCGCATCGTCTGCATACAAATCGAAGTAAGGATATTGAAGTATACCGGCTGGGAAAACAATCTCATTGAAGGAAGGTCTGTAGTAAGCCGTTACGGTAGATGGTGACGGTCCCCACTCATGTTTGTACGGAGGCTTGTTCAATTTACCCAGTTGGTACTGATAGTCGTCCTGCTTCAGCGCCACCACGTTTTCAAAATACTTATCTCTTGCTATGGTCACATCATATTCTCTCCAGATATCAGGATAGCCTAATTTTTTAGTGATGGCATTGAGTTTCTCTTTGGCCTTTACTTTTGTGCTGTCACTCATCCAGTCCAGGTTGTTGATCCTGTTTTCAAACGCTTTCGTAAGATTATCCACCAATTCGCCTACCCTCTTTTTAGCATCCTCACCAAAATGTCTTTTTACATAGAGTTGCCCCAGTGCAAATCCCATTTGCCTGTCTACCGCCTGAGCAATAACCTGCTCGCGTGGCTGCTCGGTAGATTGTCCGGACAAAGCTTTGTTGTACTCAAAAGAGGCCTGCTCGAAAGGACGACTGAGGTATGGATCATAAGCCGATATCGTACTGGCTTTGATGTAGGTTTTCCAATCATTGATGGAAAGGGATTGCAACATCGCATTCAACTTGTTGTAGTATTCCGGCTGACGAATATCCAGTGTATCTGTGTCCATACCCAGTTGGTTGAGCAGATCAGCCCATCCAATATAAGGTTGTGTCTTTTGCAATTCGGCTACAGCCAACTTGTGATAATTGTTCTTTACCTGTCTGCGCTCTATTCTTGTTTTGTGAGAAGTGGCCAGCTCTTTCTCGATATCATACACCTGTGCGGCTTTTCTCGCTGCTTCTTCCGCATTATCTCCTGTCAATTCAAACAACGTGGCGATATAATCTTTGTAGGCATTTTGAATACCAATGGTGGGTGCGTTGGTTTTGAAATAATAATCACGATCGGGTAAGCCGATGCCAGCCTGACTGAAATGAGCAATGTTAATGGTACTGTTCTTATCGTCTGGCGATATGTTGACCCTGAAGAGGGAACTGTTTCCAGATTTCATTTGATCTGCAACAAAGCGCAACAGTGAAGAACGGTCGGTGATGGCATCAATTTGCGCCAGCACAGGTTGGATGGGCTCATACCCTCGTTGGTTGATAGCAGCAGAGTCCATTCCTGAGGCGTAAAAATCACCTACTTTTTGCTCTACACTTCCCTGAGGATGGGTGCCTGCAGATACTTCTTCCAGGATGTTCTGGAGCAATACTTTTTGAGGAATATTAAGGAAGCTATAAGAACCTACACCCGATTGATCATCGGCAATCTTTGCCGTGTCGTACCAGGTGCCGTTGACGTACATAAAAAAGTTGTCACCGGGCTTGATGGAATTATCAAGACCTTCTACATCTACGAATTTTCTTTCAGTCTGCTCCTTTTCTGTACAGGAGATGGCAACTAAAGCTATCAGTGCGCAATAAACTATTCTTTTCATTTGTTGAATTTGGTGTAATGGGTATTCCATAGGATGGAAAGGTAGGGAAATTTTAAAGTGCGCTGATAGATTATTCTTTAAGTGGTTACTTAACCTTCTTTCTTACCTGCATCCATTGCACTTTTCAGATTTTCTGAATACTCTTTGATCAATACATTCAATATCTGATGATTGAGTGAGTAATCTACTGCCAGGTCAATCAACTGAACTCCCTTGCTGTTCAAAGCTGTTGCCAATGTAGTTTTGAAATCTTCTACTGAAGTCGGTTGGTAACCAGTGGCACCAAAGCTCTCTGCAAACTTTACAAAATCCGGGTTGCCATAATCCAAACCGTAAGATGCAAATCCTTCGCCCTCCTGTTTCCATTTGATCATGCCATAAGCGCTGTCATTCAATATGATGACAACAAGGTCAAGCTTCAGACGCACCGCTGTTTCAAGCTCCTGGCAGTTCATCATGAAACCACCATCTCCATTAACAGAGATTACCTTCTTGCCTGGATTCAGTTCTTTGGCCATCATGGCAGAAGGCAACCCCGCTCCCATTGTAGCCAACGCATTATCCAGCAGCACACTGTTCTGTGCATAGGCGGGATAGTTTCTGGCAAACCATATTTTATACACACCATTGTCGAGGGTCACTATACCATCTTCGGGCAAAGTGTCTCTCATGATTTTGACCAACCGTTGGGGTAATATTGGAAAGCGGTCATCTTTTTCATACTTCGTCAGGCGACTAGAAACATTGCCTTTGATGCCCAGAAAGAATTCTGTATTCCAAGAACGGGCCTTTGACCGAAGGTTCACAGTAAGTTGAATAATCGTATTGGCGATATCCCCGATTACGTTCAATTGAGGAAAGTACACTTCATCAACTTGTGCCGGGAAGAAGTTAACATGAATGACTTTTCTTTGGTCATCGGCATGCATAAAGAAAGGAGGCTTTTCGATGGTGTCGTGACCAACGTTGATGATGAGGTCGGCATTGCTGATGGCTTCATGCACAAAATCATTGGCCGACAGGGCTGCAGTGCCCAGGTACAAAGGGTGACGCTCATCGATAATTCCTTTACCCATTTGTGTATTAAAAAAAGGAATGCCCAGTACATCGACAAACTCTGTTAGTGCAACACTTGCCCGTTTCCTGTTGGCTCCTGCACCAATCAATACGAGTGGTTTTTTAGCTGCCGCAATCATTTTAGCCGCTTGTGAGATGGTTTCTGCTCCTGCATAAGGAATCTTAAAGTCAACAACGTCAAAAATTCTGGGTGCTTCCACCTCTTCTACTGCAATGTCTTCGGGAAGTTCAATGTGCACTGCTCCCGGACGCTCTTCCTGTGCCAGCCTGAACGCTTCGCGAACAATCGATGGCACATGTGCACCATGGGTCACTTGCTTGGTGAATTTGGTAAGCGACTGCATCATGTCCACCACATCTACAATCTGGAATTTCCCCTGCTTGCTCGTCTTGATCGGTTTTTGGCCTGTGATAATGACAAGGGGCATGGCACCCAACTGCGCATAAGCAGCGGGCGTGACCAAATTGGTAGCACCAGGTCCCAGTGTTGCCAAACAAACACCTGCCTTTCCTGTAAGCCGGCCATAAGTAGCGGCCATAAAGCCTGCTCCTTGTTCGTGCCGCGTGAGTATGAGTTTTATTTTTTTGGATTTTCTTAGTGACTCCAGAAAATCAAGGTTCTCCTCTCCGGGGAGCCCAAAGATATATTCAACGCCCTCGTTCTCTAATGCCTTTATAAATAAGTCTGATGCTTTCATGGTATTCATTTGAATCCGGAATTTAACCCTTTTCAACGCGGAAAAAAATCATTCACTTTACACCTTGCTCTACAATACTCCGGGTACAAATAAAATTACGCTCAAGTCTCACTATCTTAGCCACATGCTCATCGAAGAGAAAGCACTGCAACACTGGCTCCATCATTTCTTTGGTTATGGATCATGGAAAGCAAAGTGCTGGTTTGTGGCCTATGAAGAGGGAGGTGGAGATACACCGGAGGAGGTAGCCGACAAGTTGAATTATTTTTATCAGGAGCATACATCGGGTTCGACTACTCTTTGTGACATCCGCAAACTGTACCAGCAAGTTTCATTTAGACTGACGGGCCCGCGGGAAGAGTTGTTTAATAATCTCTTTGATTACCGATTTGGTAAAGATGCAGTGCAACACGGTACCTGGAAAAATCTCATTGCCTTTCAACATGGTTATTTACAGCAACCCGCACCCGACCTGTTAGCCTACCAGCAAAAGTTTTGGGCCTTGCCCTCCGGCCATGAAGCTTTACTCAGGCTATACCCCTTACCCGCCCACAATCATGCCTGGTATTACAGTTGGTTGGATATGCCCAACTTACCATTTTTAAAAAGTCGCGCTGCCTATCAGGAACATGTATATCCCACACGCATGGAATATCTGTTGCATAACATGAAGGAATACAAGCCAGAGGTAGTAGTGATGTATGGCATGAACAACATTGAAAGACTGAAGCAATCAGTGAAATCGTTTTATCCTGATGTCCAATTCAAAAGGATCAAAGCCATTCCAAGGCAGATCCCCTCCCACCATCGCGCTGACCTTCCGGACACCACCTTACTGATTACCACCCAGATTCCAGCGTTGCGACACAACCGCATCGAAACAGGATTTGATTGGGAGGCATTGGGAAAAATAGTGAGCTGGTGAAAACTAAACAACAGAATTATTGTTCTCCGTGATGGAACTGTTTATTGTCAATATCCATGACAATGGTCATATTTTGAACCAATAAGGCTCAACCCTTCTTAATCAAGGGGAAGCTAACTTTACAGGACAGATATATATCTATCCACTTCAAACATTGAAAATGATTTCACCTGTTAAGGCTATTCTGCTGATGCTCATCCTATTGGCTTCATGCCAAAATAAAGACGAAAAGATCAGCCCCGTGATAGAGTCCATTTCAGAATCGGTATACGCTTCCGGAATGGTGAAGAGCAAAAATCAATACCAGGTCTTCGCAGCTGCAAATGGTCTGATTCAAAACATTTTTGTCAAGGATGGCGATCTTATCCAAAAGGGAGATCCGGTGATGCAATTGATGAATGAGTCTTCCCGACTGAATGCGGAAAACGCAAAGCTCGCTGCCGCCTACGCTGCATTGGATGCTAACAAAGACAAGCTTAATGAACTTCAGACGACCATTGAGATTGCGGCACGTCAGTTACAAAACGATTCGTTATTATTTATACGCCAGCAAAAACTATGGGATCAACAAATTGGAAGTAAGATTGAATTCGAGCAACGCGAATTAGCCTATCGGAATTCCAAAAAGAACTATGAGGTGGCTAAGCTTCGCTACGATGACCTGAAGCGGCAACTGGAATTCAATTCCCGCCAGGCCATTAATAACCTGAAGATCAGCACATCGATCGCAAATGATTTTATTGTGAAGGCCGAGGCTGATGGTAAGGTGTACAAAATATTAAAAGAGAAAGGAGAGTTTGCCAATACAGCAACTCCGTTAGCCATTATCGGTGATGCCAGTCAATTCTATGCAGAGCTTACGGTTGACGAATACGATATCGCGCGCCTCCAAACAGGACAACGTGTATTATTTACCATGGACAGTTACAAAGGCACTGTGTTTGAAGCGCGCTTAACTCAAATTTTACCTTTGATGAATGAAGCATCAAGGTCATTTACCATTTATGCCGATTTTATATCGAAGCCTGATGTGCTGTATCCCAATTTGTCATTGGAGGCCAATATTATTATCCGAACCAAAGAGGATGCCCTGACTATCCCTCGCACTTATCTGGTGGGTGATTCGGTGGTACTCCTTCGCAATGGTTCTACCAAAAAGGTGGTAGTAGGTTTGAAAGATTATCGCAAGGCAGAAATTGTGAGCGGGCTCACCACCGAAGATGTGCTTATCCTTCCCAACTTATGAACGGTGGACTGATCTTTGAAATAGCGAAGTCCCTCCTGCTGGCCAGGTGGAAGCAATCACTTGTGGCTGCAGTGGGTGTTACATTCGGAATCACCATGTTTATAGGACTGCTTGGCTTCATGACTGGCCTCAACGATCTGTTGGATGGACTTATCATTAACCGAACAGCACACGTAAGGCTTTTTAATGAAATCAAACCCAACGAGAACCAGCCTGTTAACATCTCATCCGAATTTGCAGACAGTTACAATTTCATTCAATCTGTTAAATCAGTAGGTGAACGAGAACGCATCTACAACAGTGGCGCCATTCTGCAGGCATTAAAAAGTGATGAACGTGTACTTGGCATAGCACCAAAGATATCGGCACAGGTATTCTTCAATGAGGGTTCCATAGATATCACTGGAGTAGTCAATGGCATTGATGTAATGGCAGAGAGCAAACTTTTTCATTTTGATGATTATGTCATTGCTGGCAACTCTGCAGACATTGCGATCGTCACCAACAGCATCATTTTGGGTAAAGGGTTGGCTGAAAAACTTTTGGCCAATATAGGCGATGTGATCCAGCTCACCACCATCCAGCAAGTACGTGTGCCGCTAAAGGTAGTCGGTATCTTTCAGTCAGGTATTCAGGAATTTGACAAAGTGCAAAGCTATGCTTCCATTAGTACCGTACAAAAAATAACGGGACAACCCAATAATTACATTACTGAAATCCAGGTTAAGCTCAAAGACATCGGGCAGGCGCCAGCAATGGCAAAAGTATATGCACAACTGTTTCAGACCGAAGCTGAAGATATTCAAACCGCTAACTCTCAATTTGAAACCGGTTCATTTGTGCGCTCCCTCATTTCCTACGCAGTAGGTATTACGCTACTGATTGTTGCAGGGTTTGGCATTTATAACATCCTCAACATGTTGATATATGAAAAGATGGACTCGATCGCCATTTTGAAAGCCACAGGTTTTTCAGGTACAGATGTCAATCGCATTTTTATGGTGATAGCCTTAAGCATCGGGCTTTTGGGTGGAGGGCTTGGCCTGATATTTGGCTTCCTGCTCTCAGCCCTTATAGATCAAATTCCTTTCAATACCGCTGCGCTCCCAACCATAACAACCTATCCGGTGAACTACAGTCCGGTATTTTATATCATAGGTGTTACGTTTTCAATTATCACCACCTATCTGGCTGGCTGGGCTCCGGCCAACAAGGCCAGTAAAGTAGATCCTGTTGTTATCATCCGTGGAAAGTAAAATGAGCAAAACCATAACACTGCAAGCGGATCGCATCAATAAGCATTTTCACGACCCTGTGAACATACATGTCTTGAAAGACATTACATTTTCTATTTATAGTGGAGAGTTTGTATCCGTAATTGGTAAATCCGGATGCGGAAAATCAACCCTGCTCTATATTCTTTCAACAATGGACACGGACTATGAGGGAAATCTGATCATTGGAGGGGAAACCATGCGTAACAAAACAGATCGCCAATTGGCAAGGGTGCGCAATGAAAAAATTGGATTCGTTTTTCAGTTTCATTATTTATTGAGTGAGTTTACAGTGTTGGAAAATGTAATGCTACCGGGATTAAAACTTGGTAAACTATCGGAAGAACAGGTACGTGAAGACGCCCTGGATAAACTTGACCAACTGGGCATAAAAAAACTAGCTCATAAAGCTGCTAATCAAATTTCGGGTGGAGAAAAACAACGGGTATCCATTGCGCGTGCGTTGATTAATAATCCCAGTATCATCATGTGTGATGAGCCTACCGGGAATTTGGACAAGGCCAACAGCAAGATTGTTTTTGATATATTCAAACAACTCAGTGCAGAAATGCATCAGACAATATTAGTCGTTACCCATGATCCGGAGTTTGCGGAAAAGACAGACCGCGTTATTGAGATGGAGGATGGAAGGATTATAAGGCAGTAACAAATTGGATTTTACTTATCAACTCAACGTCAACTGCTTCTTGATATTTTCAATTTGTTTATGGTGCCGTTCGGTATGAGCAATACTGATCAGCAATAGCTGGTGCAAATCACGATACTGTGTAGGGCCTCTACCGCTGGTGGTGTAGTAGCTGCGCAAATCAATATCAGCCTGAGTTACAAAATCAATAAGTGCTTTTCTCGATCGCACATAGCTTCTGACAGCATCCGCCTGGGTACACCACCGGCCCTGTGGCTCAAGGTAAGGTGGCGATTTTCCGTTGTTTTGCGGGGTGATTTCACTGTAGCTCAGGATAAAATCATCATCGCTAAATTGTTTTTCTAAGGCCTTAGTCATTTCAGGGAGGTTACTCAGCACCTGTAACTCACGGAAAAATAACTCATCATGAGTGATCAGATGTTCCACTACTAACGCAATTGACCAATGATTGGAGTCTGCTCTCCAATTCCACTGATCCTCATCCAGGTTGGTGATACTTTCCATAACCAACTCTTGGCTGGCGGCAAGGTCCGTCAACAAAAGCGTTCTGTCAGCCTCAGTCCAATGCCTCGAATACAACTCATTATTTGCTGTCTGACGATCGCAAGAAGAAATAAAAAAAAGGAGACTGGTGAATATCAAAAATTGAAATCTCATTTTTAGTCGGGTTGACTCGCAAAAAGTATAATAATTTACTCAAAGTATCTTTCATTAAGAAATCGCTTTAATCCCAAGTAACCGTGGAGCAACTTTACCTGTAGGATTGGTAACAGTAAGCTTTCATCTGACAGGTCTATAGGCCCTTAATCCTTACAAGGACCTAGAGTATCTCCGTGTTTTTCATGTGCTGGCCATGCCGATGCAGAAATGGTTAGCGTTTGAGAATTTTCACGATTGCCGGGCGGTTTATGACAAATGGTTATTTTGTCAGAATCCCTATCTTTTGAATTATCAACTTCCTCTTTTTCAGGATTTTCATTTTCGCTTGCCTCACATACAAATGAAACAGTTTGTGTAGCCGTGCCCGCTGTGTTGGTGGCCTTGATCACGAAGCTCGCGGTGCCGGTGAAGTCCACATTGGTAACAGTGATGGTGTTCGCTGCAAACTCAAATGCCACCGGATTGTTGTTTTGTGTGACGGTGATGTTTTGCTTGTCAGTAATGTTTTCCACAGTAGCCGTAACAGCAGCTTTGCAGTTGTCTACAGTCACCGATGAAGTGGTAGGTGACGTAATAGTAACTACAGGAGCTTGAACCACAGGACATGCACCCTGCGTATCGCCATGCGCCTGGTGTGCTGGCCATGCCGACTCCGCAATGGTAAGGGTTTGAGGGTTGCCACTATTGCCCGGTGGAATGTGGCAGATGGTAATCTGCTTCGGCTGGCATACAAATGAAACAGTTTGTGTAGCTGTGCCCGCGGTGTTGGTGGCTTTGATCACGAAGCTCGCGGTGCCGGTGATGTCCACATTGGTAACAGTGATGGTGTTCGCTGCAAACTCAAACGCCACCGGACTATCATTTTGTGTGACGGTGATACTTTGTTTGTCAGTAATGTTTTCCACTGTAGCAGTAACAGCAGCTTTGCAGTTTTCTACGGTCACCGATGAAGTGGTAGGTGACGTGATAGTAACTACTGGAGGTCTAACCTGAAGTCGTTCAATCACGGGACAAGAACCCTGTGTGTCACCATGTGCCTGATGGGCGGGCCATTCATTGATTGGAATATCAATCGTCCGATCATTTTGATTTTGGGTGCGATGGCAAATAGTAATCATCTGAACTGGTGGCTGGCAAACGAAGGAGACAGATTTGGTTACCTGACCGGCACTGTTTTTAGCTATGATAACAAAATTAGCTGTACCTGTGAAGTTGGCGTTGGAAACAGTGAGTGTTTGTCCTGAAAACTCAAAAACTACCGGAGTCCTACCTCGCATCACAGCGACACCTTGTTTGCTTGAAATGTTCTCTACAGTTGCATGGATCGAAGCACTACAATTTTCAACAGTTACAGCAGACGTGGCCGGAGAATGAATCGTAATGACCGGAATTTGTTCTTTGGGACTTTCAGCCGGAGGACATTCACCCTGTGAATCGCCATGTGCCTGATGCGTGGCCCATTCGGTGGCTGGAATTTCCATGGTCTGATAATTATTACCCGGAGCTTGATGACAAATCGTAATCATTTCCACTTTAGGTTGGCAGACAAAAGACACAGTTTCGTTGACAGTACCCGCACTATTTTTTGCAGTAATCACAAAATTGGTAGTGCCTGTAAAGTTGATATTGGAAACGATGAGTGTCTGCCCTGAAAATTCAAATGCTACCGGTGTCCTGTCTTGAAGGACAGAAATTCCCTCCTTTTCTGTTATGTTTTCAACAATCGCCCTGATGGAGGCGTTGCAATCTTCCAATGTTGACATTGACGAGGTCGGTGAAGTGATCCTTATGGTTGGAGGATTGGTGGTAGGTGCAGTTGGAGTAACCGGCACCGCTGGAGTTCTACGAGGTGCCGTTGTTGCAGGACTTCCTCCTATTAATTTGCCTATTCCGAAATTCACACCAAACGAGGCATAATGGTAAATGTCATTTCTGGAATTGGAAGTCCCATACTTATTTCCATCCAACAAATCCGTGCCGGTAAACCCAACCTTATGCTCAATGGCAAGCTGAACCCGACTGCTGAGTTGAATTCCAAATCCTGCACCTACTGTAGGTGTAAAAGCCCAGGACCTGGTTGCACCGCCTTCTCCATAAGTTTCATAAGTGTCATCCCGGAGGTCCTTCAACTCATTTTTAATATCAGATCCACTGGAGTTAATAAGATCATAATCATATAAATTACCAGAGGTATCAAGCTGATTCATTGAAGCGACATATCCTGTGGCTCCTATTCCACCAAATACATACAAGTTGATTCTTGAAACCGCTCGCAGTCGATTAAGAGAAATGATCACATTTCCTGAAAGATCGCTGATATCTGTTGAATAGTTTTGAAAAACGTAATCCTTTCCTCCTCCCAAAGAAGCATAATCTGGATTACCGGAAGCCCCATTTAGTGATGGGTTGTTTTGAATAGTATAATCGCGTGTGATGCCAAGGCCGAGCGAGGTAGCTTTCAGGTATTGTGCCCTAAAGCCAATACCAAAAACACTGGTGTTGTTTCTAATAAAATGATAGTCAAAGGTAAGGCCTGAACCAGCACCGGCAGCAGGTTTGATATCGCTGCCTTGCCAAAATCCACCAACATTTAAGCCAAGCCATGCCTTTCGATCTTTGTCAATTGCAACACTTGCGCTCTGGCCATACATACTTGATGAATAGCCAATAAATAAAACAAATAAGGCAATCCGCTTTATTGTGCTCATGCATTCAGGTTTGTTGAGGTAGTTTAACACTACAAATCTTTTGCCAATAAATGTAGCCAGCTATTTAAGTGATGCCAAATCTCTTTTATTACAAAAAGTCCATTAAATAAGACTAATCAATAAGGATGCGATGATATTTGCCAATATTAACTTAATAAAAAAAACCAGAACGGCATGTCCTGGTCTTTTAAATAATTGAATCGATGATGGACTATCAGGCTTCTGCCTCCGAAAGATTAAGTCCTTTGGTTATTAACGTAACTCCCATCATTACCAACCAAATCACTTTCACATGAAAGAGTGGCTTGTAGAGTTCAAAGTTATCGGGTATAGCCAAAATCAGCCCTACGGCAGAAATCCCCAACAACAAAGTGAGTCCGCCCAACCACGTTGGAAAGAGTTTCCACTTAATAAATGCAAAACTCAACAACACAAGACCTACTCCTGAAAAGATACGTCCAAAGCGTACAAAACAGGTAACATATTGGTTGGTAGAGAGGATGCTATCCATAAACACGGCTATTTCGGCAGCCGTTTTACCAGCAGTTTTACCTACTCCCCATGCTCCGAAATTATAATAGAAGGCAGCAGCAATCGCTAATGTAAACGTACCCACAATCAGCATACCTGCGCCTGGTAACATCACCACGCGGAAAGGCTTTTTTGAAGCTATGGACACCATGGAAAACATGGCAATAGCCATAGTAACCCAACCAAAAATATGAATCCGATACATCCAAATCCAATACCAAACGCGCTCTCCTACAGCTTCAAAATCAGATGCAACAATGTACTCTCCTATATGATGTGACGACAGGGCCCAGCCCCCCCACAGCATGATGGCGGCTGCAATGAAAGACCACCCGGTGAAATTAGTTTCGAAATCCTTCTTCATAGTTTGTATTTAGTATTTGGTAAACCTAAGGCGAAGAAAATTAAAGATGTGTGACAGGAGTTACAGAACGCCAACTTTACAAGTGGTACCTTGTGAAAAGCAGTTAATTGAACCCTAAATAAACCACATTGAAGAGGAGAGATTTTGTAAAAAAGGCAACATTAAGTTCGCTGGCTACATTAATCGGAGCTGAAATCGTCTTTGGCACCCGCATGCCGAATGGATATTCCCCTTTGGCACTGCAGGATCCGGATCCATTTACAATGTTCAAAAAACATAAAGACATGGTGGTGCTCAACGACAAACCATGGAATATGGAGGCAGCCGCCCATTTGCTGGACGATGACATTACCCCTAACTCCAGTATGTTCATCAGAAATAATGGACTGGTGCCTGAAAATATTGATGCTAAGAACTGGACACTAACGATAGATGGCGAGTCTGTGGTCAACAAAAAGACCTATACACTGGCTGATTTGAAATCAAAGTTTAAACAATACACCTACCAATTGACTTTAGAGTGTGGGGGCAACGGCAGAAGTGAATTCAACCCTCCGGCCAAAGGCAATCAATGGACGGTGGGTGCAGTACATTGCGCCAGCTGGACGGGTGTGCGGCTACGTGATGTGCTGAAAGACGCTGGTATTAAAAGCAATGCGGTGTACATCGGATTTCACGCAGCTGATTTGCATTTGAGCAGAGACCCTGGCAAAGAACCCATCTCAAGAGGATGTCCAATGGCAAAAGCTTTACAAGATGAAACAATTTTGGCCTTTCAAATGAACGGTGAGGATATCCCATTTATACATGGCTATCCACTGCGTTTGATTGCAGGAGGTTGGCCCGCTTCCGTTTCCGGTAAATGGCTTAATCGAATCAGCATTAGAAACAAAGTACACGATGGCTCCAAAATGACCGGAGATTCTTATAGAGTACCCTGTAAACCCGTTGCACCGGGTGATAAAGTAAAAGACGAAGACATGTGCATCATTGAATCCATGCCCGTCAAATCATTAATCACTTATCCGAAATCGGGTGCGATGATCAAGGAAGGAACCGCTCTCGACATACGAGGCCACGCCTGGGCAGGTGAGTTGGAAGTAGCCACCATGGAATACTCCATCGATTTTGGAACCACTTGGAAATCAGCGATGCTTAAAAAGCCATCTAACCGATTGGCATGGCAACACTTTACAGCCAGCGTGGAATTCCCTCAAAAGGGATACTATGAAATTTGGGCAAGAGCAACGGATGAGCGAGGCGCAGCACAACCGATGCTGGTGCCGGGCTGGAACCCAAAGGGTTACTTGAATAATGCGTGTCACCGAATTGCTGTAAAAGTTAATTAGATGGCTCGGGAAGATGATTTCGTCAGGATAGTAAAGCGCGCAGTACAACTTGTATTAACTGCTTTCATCATGGTGATCTTTTCTGGGGGACTGATTGTTTACTATATGGCCGACCCTGATTTTTCAGTGTTTAGATCGGAACCAGAGATAGTGATAAACAAAGTTGAAGTAGATGACTTTGATAAAATAGAAAACGGAATACATGTAAGAACGGGTTTGGTGGATGCAGAAGGATTGATGACGGTAGTAAACAATTGCACCTATTGCCACTCTGCCAAAATCATTTTGCAAAACAGGATGAATACCGAACGATGGAATGCCACCATCCGATGGATGCAGGAAACACAAAACCTGGGCGACCTGGGTAGCAATCAGGAGGTGATCGTCAATTACCTGGTCACCAACTATCCGCCCAAGATGATTGGAAGACGTGAAATATTGACAAACATAGATTGGTACGAATTGAAGACTAACAACAATTAATATATAGAAATGGGAAAGTATTTTGATGCATTTGTGGGAGCCTTTTCGGGCACAATAGATTGGACGTGGAAATCCATCATTTTTCAGGTACCCTGGTACACCAACTACTTCTGGGGACTGGTTGTCATTTCCCTGGTGGTGTGGGGATTGGAAATTGCATTTCCTTGGCGCAAGGAGCAATCCATCATCAGAAAAGATTTCTGGTTGGATGGTTTTTACATGTTCTTCAACTTCTTCATCTTCTCCATTGTGATCAGTGGCGTCTATACCAGTCTGGAATTATTATTTGGAGAGTTCAACGTTACCATGAAGAGCCTGGCGATTGTAGACATCTCCCGGTGGCCAATGGCAGTGCAGTTGATCGTGTTTTTTATTGTGCTTGATTTTGTACAATGGTTTACCCACGTGTTGTTACACAAGTATCCCTTTCTATGGAAATTCCATAAGGTACATCATAGTGTGAAAGAGATGGGGTTTGCAGCTCACCTGAGGTACCACTGGATGGAGAACATCCTATACAAGCCCTTGAAGACATTCGGTGTGATGATCCTGGGAGGCTTTGAACCCCAACAGGCTTATATCGTACACTTCACCGCCATCACCATCGGTCATCTCAACCATGCCAACATTAAGATCACCTGGGGACCCCTGAGATACATTTTTAATAATCCGGTGATGCACTTGTACCACCATGCCTACGTTTTGCCCAAAGGTAAGTATGGTGTAAACTATGGTATCAGCTTGAGTTTGTGGGACTATATTTTTAAAACGGACTACATTCCTGAAGACAGCGGAAAAATAGAGATCGGCTTCAAAGGTGATGATCAATTTCCCAAAGACTTCATAGGACAAAATACCTACGGGTTCAGAAAAGGACAGCGGTAAATAGCTATAATCAACGTCTTTCTCCACGCTACTTAAAGCGTTACGTACATTTATTTCTATTGCAAGAAAATGAAATGTCACTCCATGGCATTTCATTTTTGTTTTTATCAATCATGAGCAAAACTATATTAATAACCGGAAGCACCGATGGTATCGGAAAACTAGTCGCACAATCGTTGGCTAAGGAAGGACATAAAATCTATGTTCATGGCAGAAGCCCTGAAAAATTGGAGGCTACCATTGAAGGTATTCAACAATCATCCAACAATGACAACATAAAAGGCTTTGTGGCTGACTTTTCCGATCTCGGTGCAGTAAAACAAATGGCACAACAGATTCTCCAGGAAGTTCCAAAAATTGATGTACTCATCAACAATGCCGGAGTCTATAACAGCCCGACCCTTAACAATAAGCTGGGTTTGGATATGCGCTTGGTTGTCAACTTCCTCGCTCCCTATGTTCTTACCAACTTTTTGATACCATCATTCAACAAAGGTGCTCGCATTATTAACCTGAGTTCGGCTGCACAGCGTCCAGTTGATTGGGATGTGCTATCCGGAAAAGCCCAGGCTTCAGAGCGAGAGACCTACGCGCAAAGCAAACTTGCCCTCACCATGTGGACTTTTTATTTAGCTAAACAACTGAAGGATACGAATGTGATCGCTGTAAACCCCGGTTCGCTATTGAACACTAAAATGGTAAAGGAAGCATTTGGCAATCATTGGTCTCCGGCAGAAAAAGGCGCTGACCTCTTGCATGATCTGGCTATATCAACAGATTATGATGGAGTTACGGGAAAGTATTTCGATAATGACAAGGAAGCTTTTGGTAAAGCACACCCGGTTGCTTATGATGATTCAAGAATTGCAAAGCTTATGGATATAACTACACGGCTGACCAATGGCGAGAAGCCTTAAACAATGCTTACAAAGTTCACTGTTCAATCTATCGTAACAAGAAAGACATTAGGCTAAGCCACTGGGATAAAAATCCCCATATTTCAACTAATTTGCGCTTTGATGAGCGCAAATGACATCATACTGGTTATTGTCAGCGGACTGGGGGTCATTCATGGCTTATTCCTGGCTGTCTTTCTAGGGAGCTATCCAAAAGGAAACACCCTCTCCAACAAACTGCTCAGCGCATTATTGATTGTTCTTTCCTTCAGAGTGGGTAAATCCGTATTTCTGGAATTCACTGAAAACATTGACATTAAAATCATCTTTGTAGGACTCAGTGCTATCATGGCCATTGGTCCACTGTATTATCTTTATGCGCTTTCTTGCACACGCAAATCATTTCGACTGGAAAGAAAACACGCCCTACATTTTATTCCTGTGCTATTGGGCTTCATCATCGGATTACAATTTGAAGAGCAGCATTGGGAAACGTTACCAATCCTGTTATTTGCATCCCTCTTCCTCTTCTACTATCTGCACTTCCTCATTTATCTATTGTTCACCTACCGGTACATTCTTCAACAGGTAAAGGCAGGACTTGCAAAAGAGGTATTTGATCTGCTGCGTCTCTTTTTTTACGGACTGCTGGCCATATGGGTGGTCTATGTATTGAACCTATTTGATGAAGTGGTCCCCTATATCATCGGCCCTATACTGTATTCTATCGTAGCGTATGTAATTAGCTACATCGTATTCAGCAAAGGATACATACAGAAAATAGATCAAACAAAGTATAAGACTACGCCTGTTACGGATGAGCAAAGTCAACTGGTTTACACCAAAATATTAAGACTGATTGTTGAGGAGAAGCAATTTCAAAATGCTGATCTCACCCTAAAGTCGTTAAGTGAAGCGCTCAATACCAGTCCGCAAATCGTATCGTTGGTGATCAATCAGAAAAGCGGTAAAAACTTCAATAACTTTATCAATACGTATCGAATTGAGGAATCCAAAAGGCTACTCCAGCTAGAAAAGTTTAAGAATCAAACCATTGCAGCCATTGCCTATGAAGTGGGATTCAACAGTATTTCCAGCTTCAACACTGCCTTTAAGAAGCAAACGGGTGAAACACCCATGACCTACCGCCAGCAGTTGTCAAAATGATCCTTTCCTCTTTCGAAATGATCATTTGAAAAGCCTTTAAGGACAGATAGCCACACATTTGCCTCAAAAACAAATAAGCTATGTCTGGAAAAAGAATAATCAAATGGTCGCTCATTGTATTTGCAGGATTAATTGTATCCATCGTTTTGTTTGGGATATGGTTCATGAGCCTGATTCCCCCCTTACCTGAATCCGCAAAGAACGTAAAGCATACGACCCCCTCATCAATCACCTACCTTACCGAGAATAAAATTCCTTACCGCGGTAAGATATTGGCCGTAGTTACCAGCACCGACAAAATGGGCAACAGTGACAAAACCACCGGTTATGAGTTGACAGAATTATCGCGCGCGTATTATGTGTTCATGGCCAATGGATTTGAGGTGGATGTGGCCAGCCCAAAGGGTGGCAATCCTCCAGTTGTAATCGATGACGGAGATATGAAAGATATTGATTATGCCTTCCTGAATGACTCCATTGCTCAGGCTAAGGTGACACAAAGTATCGCCATGAAAGACGTGAACCCGGAAAACTATGAGGCCGTCTACTTTGTAGGTGGCAAGGGTGCCATGTTTGATTTTCCTGACAATGAACACATCCAATCGCTTATCCGTACTTACTATGAGTCGGGCAAAGTGGTAGGTGCAGTGTGCCATGGCCCCGCTGCGCTTGTCAATGTTACATTAAGTAATGGAAGTTCTCTATTGGCCAACCGCAGTGTCAGCAGTTTTACCAATAAAGAGGAGTTGTTACTCATCCCGGATGCAGCAGAAATATTTCCGTACCTGTTACAAGATAAGTTGACAGAAAAGGGCGCACGTTTCAATGAAGGTTACTTGTATCTCAATAAGGTGAGTAAGGATGGTAATCTGGTTACAGGCCAAAACCCATGGTCTACCTGGGAGGTAGCAGAATCCGTCATCGAACAGTTAGGTTATGCACCCAAAAAACGAACCATCACCACAGAGGAAAACAGCATCTCCATATTGGGTGTATTTGAAGCCGAAGGTTATAGCAAAGCCAAAGCGGCTGTCGATGATTTTTGCACGAATGATGCCCTGGCCATCGATAGAGAAATGATTGCTGTGCACAGCATTGTAGCGGCCATGCGGTTTAAATTGGGGAAAACAATCAATCTTATTCGATTGTTGTCGTATAGCAATAAATATTTGTAGGTAATGCACTCATCACCTTCAATTAATTAACAATCCTAAAGCTCATTCTGGAACGAGCGATAAATGAACTATCGATGCCTGTTGCTTCAGCTTCAGGCACGGAGTTCTCCCATTCATCCAATGAATAACCAGTTGATGTCTTCAACATTTCTATATAAAAAATAATGATTTCATTTTTTCTGTCCTCACTGGCCAGTCCAACAAATCGAGACATCATGAAGTGATCTTCTGTTTGGAATCCTTCTCTCTTTAAAAAGGCATCCGTCTTAGCGGACTCTCCCAGCGGATTCTCCTGGATAGCCACTTCATTGTCATAATACCAGGTGTTGTGCCGGTACTTATTATCTGCTATGAAATCAGCATTACTAAAATCATAATTATAGATAAAGTCATTGGATTCAAGGAAACCCTCGAACTGAACAACAAACAACTTTTCTATATTCTTGTCTTTGTCAGCCTTTACAAAAACCAATCGTTCGCCTGCTGCCACGGGCATCCCCTGCAAATCCTGGGGATATTCATTGGAACTGGCAATGATCTCAAAGTCAAACTGGCCAACGTAGTCAAACTCATCAGCTACTTCAATTTTGATTTTCGGAGTATGGGGCGAAATAATAGTATTATCCTCAACCATTCGATCGGTTAACTGCTCCTCAACGGATTGCTTCTTTGGTGCCTTGCACCCAAAGGCGAAGGCAAGGAGTATTCCGATGCAAATCAAATTATGCATAAGTGGGTTATTTAGTAATAAGGGTAAACTGCACTTATTTCCAATGGTTACAAATCATTATTAGGGAGCTCATTCTATTTAATCTAAAATTTTACAAAATACTTCCATGGCAAACGAAGAGGGTCTTTATTAAAACCAGAGAATACCTTAAATTGAAGTAAAACCACTCCTGTCATGAACGAAGTGCCCCTGACAACAACCGACTTTGCGCCTTTTGCCAACAATACCATTGGCCACAACATCACCGTAGAAACGGCAGCCGGAAAAAAGAAACTGATCTATGCCGACTGGATTGCCTCAGGCCGGCTTTACCAGCCCATCGAGGAGGCACTCACCCATACTTTTGGTCCACTGGTGGGCAACACCCACAGCGAGTCCAGCCTTACTGGCGAATCGATGACCCATGCCTACAAAATTGCACATGACATCATCAGGAAACACGTAAACGCCAGCAGCGATGATGCACTGCTCACCTTTTCCAGTGGCATGACCGGAGTGCTTGCCAAGCTGCAGCGCATGCTGGGGTTGCACATTCCTGAAAAAGCCAAGCCCTATTATTCACTGCCCGAGGAGGAAAAGCCTGTGGTCTTTATCACACACATGGAGCACCACTCCAACCAGACCTCCTGGCTGGAATGCGAAGTAGATGTTGTCGTTGTCCCACCCGGAGACAACCTGCTGATAGATCCAGCCCATCTGGAAACAGAACTTCAAAAGTACAGCCACCGCAAAACCAAAATCGGCTCTTTTACTGCTTGCTCGAATGTAACGGGCATCATCACCCCCTATCATCAGCTGGCTGCTATCATGCACCGACATGGTGGATATTGCTTTGTGGATTTTGCTGCCTCTGCCCCTTATGTCGACATCGACATGCATCCCACTAATCCGGAAGAGGCGCTGGATGCCATCTTCTTCAGTCCGCATAAGTTTCTCGGTGGACCAGGAAGTACGGGGGTATTGGTTTTCAACAAAGCACTGTATACCAACCGCGTGCCCGACCAACCGGGAGGCGGCACCGTTGCCTGGACCAATCCATGGGGTGAGCACCAATACTTTGAAGATGTGGAAACCCGTGAAGACGGAGGAACACCTGCCTTTTTGCAGACCATTAAAACTGCGCTCGCCATCAGACTGAAGGAGCAGATGACCACCACTGCCATGCAGGAAAAAGAGGAAATACTGATTGAAAGGGCCGTGAAAGGACTCTCTGCAATCAACGGACTGCACCTCATGGGAGACTTGGCCCCAAAACGGATCGGTGTACTTTCATTTTATGTGGAGGGCGTTCATTACAACCTGCTGGTACGGGTACTCAGTGATCACTTTGGCATACAGGTGCGCGGTGGATGTTCATGCGCGGGTACTTACGGCCATTATCTGCTGCACGTTACTAGAGAGCAGTCACAGAGCATCACCCGAAAAATTGATTCCGGTGACCTTTCTGAAAAGCCTGGCTGGGTGCGGCTGTCACTCCATCCCATCATGACCGAAAGTGAGGTGGACTTTATTGTAGATGCAATTGATCAAATCGTTCAACAACCTGAGCACTGGGCTTCCTTCTATCAATATTCCATCAAGGCCAACGAGTTTTACCCTATCGAGAGTAAGATAGATGCCAAAGCAGACATGGAGAAAGCGTTTGAGCTTAGAAGCACTGAGTAGATACAAATATTATTTTCTTGCCAATACCCCTAGTCGTTCACCCACCAGGATGTGTTTGTACATTTCATTATTGTCATCCATGGGTGCATCGAGTTTAAATGTGACCTGATCCTGAAAGATCATAATGAAGTCCGAACCCCCAAAAGCAAAATGACCCAGCATATCACCTTTCTTAACCTGTGCCCCTGGCTGTACACTATCTTCAAAATTGACGGAACCCACCACTACCATTCCTATGGGTAACAGTGCCACCAATCCATACTCCTCCGTTTCCACGATTACACACCCTCTGGTCTCTACCGATTGCCATCCTGTTTTTGCCGCTGGATTAAATGCATACCTCCCATTCTCACTGTCCCACCCCAATTGACCGCCAGTTGGATTAATGCCTTGAATGATGCGTACCTCCCTGACCGTTCCACTCACAGGAAAATGATATCGATGATAATCGTTCACATTCAAAAATGAATGGGTGAAGGTACCATTGACAAAGGCATCTTTGTACTCACTATCATCGCCAATCAATTTGGAGATGGATTTCAAAGTGGCGGACTTCACAGGAACCCCCTCTTCAACGATCAACTGCGAACTGCTGTCAATAGCCCATACGCCCTGTGGTTCGGAATCTGCAAATGAAATAACCACCGCATCATCTTCAGGTAATGCAATAGGTCGCATATCGGGCGACTTCAGATGTCTCGCAAAAAAATCATTAAAGGTCTTCCAATGGGATGGATCTTCATACCAGCCGTTCTGTAATCCAAAGTTGGGATCATTCAAGGCCATCTGATAATATTCTTCGTTCCACGATGCTTCTGAATCTAAATAGCTACCCCACGATTTACTAAACGTAGTCAGCCAGGAAGCAAATGGTTCTGCATACTGAAGCGAATTATTCACCAGGCCTTTCCCCTCCAATTCCGCCAATGGCTGGTCAACAATAAAGTAAAACGCACATATACCCTGAAAGATGTTATCAAATATCTCTGGATACTCGTCCTTCTTTATAATTGCCCAAGGCATAGTGGTCTCACACCACGATACAAATGCATAGTATTCTTCCAGGTTGTGTACGGGGTTCGTCTCCCGATCAGGATTGATTTGTCCGGCCTTTTCAATAGATGCAGTGAGCATTGATTTGAGTTGAGGATCACTTTCTACAAGCGCGATTAACTCCTCCGTAGCCTGGCCATAGGTAACTTCCTTTTTGGCAGTTTGGGTACAGGAGAAACAGAAAAGGGCTGCTACCAACAACAGAAAGCGAGGATTGACTATTAGTTTTTTCATAATAATTGGAGGGTGTGTTGATTTCTACTCATCGATTGCAAGCACATATTAATACATCAATGATTCTTTATGGCGCGCCACAAAAGATGAATACCCGCAAGATACAATTTTTCTCGTTTAGGTTACATCGTCCCTCGTTATGCCTGTAACCAATTGGCAGAGCACAATAGAAGGTTTATAGCGTTGGAGTTTCATTGTGAGTAAATTCGGATGAGTTGCCACCGCAAGCAAAGGCTGAGTGACGGAGCAAAGTAATCCTGAGTGAAATTATTTTTTAGCTGTCATAGCCTTTTCAATTCTCATGATCTTTTCCTTTGCAGATGCAAAAGTAGAATCCATAGCCAATGCTTCCTTGAAATTCATCAGCGCATTGGTACTGTCTCCACTTGCAAGTAGTGCATCTCCATAGCTATCATACGTGTTGGCGGATTGCGGGAATTCTTCCTGATTAAGCCGAAGGATTTTCATGGCATCATCCATGCGATCCATTTGAATAAGTTGATAGCCCAGTAGGTTGAGTTGACTTTCTGAAAAATTATAGCCATCTGGCATTTCAGATTTCAACTTTTTGTATTCGTCAAGGGCAACATCAACTCCATCGTTCAAAACAACTTTTCCTATCACCTCTCCTATGGAAAGCGTAGGTATTTCATAGGGTTGATCATGAAGTATATTTTTTAATGGGTCGATAATGGCTCCAAAATACCGGGTGGAGTTATTCGTTAACAGGATAATACAATTGTTTTCCTCTATCTCGCGGTAGATATAAGTGGTGAATCCTACCCAGCCACCAGAATGGTCCACTACCTTTTTTCCACTCAGCGACTTGTCAATTGCCCACCCGAATCCGTAACTGGTGGTATCGCCATTATTAAGAATTGCCGGAGTAAATGCTTCTTCGAGCAGGTCTTGAGCAATCAAATCTTCCGTATACAGCATTCGATCCCATTTCAAAAGGTCTGACAACGTGGAATAAATTCCTCCATCACCAGCAACAGGATTGAGATAATGAATGTCTGTAGCTACACGGTCAATACCATTTAATTCAGTTGCGTATCCATATACGCGCAATGGCATTTGTGGGTCATTACCAGGTACGTAGTTGTACACAGACGTACTGGTCATTTGGGCAGGGTCAAAAATTTGTTCCTTAAGAAATTGGCTAAAGGACATACCAGAAACCCGACTTACTACCTCAGCCAGTAAAACGTATCCCGTATTGCTGTATTCCCATTGTTCTCCTGGCTCAAAATGTATTGGAGGTTTTACCTTAGCAAACATTTCAATGAGGTCAATATTACCCGATACAAACCTATTCGGATCATCGATTTCCAATTCAGGTTTCCAATAGGTATCCATCATATCCATATAATCTGGCAATCCGGAGACATGATTTAAAAGATGCCGAAGGGTTACTCCCTCGTAGGGAAGCTCTGGAATAAAATCCTGAACATCCTGATCATAGGATAATTGGCCACGCTCTTTAAGTTTCATAATCCCCATGGCGGTGAATTGCTTGCTTACCGACCCTAGCCTGAAAACGGAGTTTAACTGCAATGAATCAAGAGTAGCAATGTTCCCTATCCCAAATGACCCTTGAAAAACAATCTCTCCATCTTCCAGGATCAGGGCATTGCCATTAAATTGGCCCCGGTCATGTGCCTGGGATAAAAATACCTCATACTTATTGGTTTCAACCTCTTTATCAGCCTGGCAAGCCGACAGCATGAAAGAAAATAAGAGGCCAACAATAAGCTGCTGATAATCAAGTTTCAATGATGGCATAGGTACAAATTTAGTGTTGGAATATACCAAGGGGTAAGTCATATTCCAACAACCCATTCATAACAGTTGTCAGCAACTTATTTTTCAAAAATCTGAATACGATTACCGTCAGGGTCAGTAATAATCACCATTTTTTTCCCAGTTGTATTGTCATTAACTACATCCCCATAAAAATCGACTTTTTCTGCCCTCAGATGGTTAATCCATTGATTAAAATCAGACACTAAAAACCCTGTTTTAAAAAAACCGATGATTCTGGTTTTTTGGGTGTAGTTCGGCACCACATCTTTAGAGGAAACTGCATTGTCTAATTCAATCAACTCAATCAATATGGAATTTCTCTTTAGATTGGACTGCTTAAATCCCCTTTCTTCAGATTCGAATTTGCTTACAACCGTAAACCCTAAAACTTTGGAATACCACTTGATTGAGCGATCCATATCGGTAACAATAACTGCTGAAAAATAGGCCTCTAAATCTAAGCTTGAGCCTATTTGAGCATGACCCCAAAAGGGAATCCAGATTAAATATAAAACGAATAACGTCTTTTTCATTTCCTGCTATTACGGTTGTTTTAATTACACTATTCTTCTAGCTCTAAAAACCTGCTTGCGTTTTAGTGAAATATTTTCCTTTTGTCATTTTCAGTCAGAATAAGAACCAATTCCAATGGCTAGTTCAACCTGTATTTTTCTCTGTACGCTGAAGGACTCATTCCTTCTTTTTTCTTGAATAGTCTCGAAAAATAGGGCGGGTACTCAAAGCCCAGTTCATAAGCTACTTCAGAAACGGACTTTTTCGGATCTAATAGAATATTCTTGGCCTCGTCAATTAAGTACAATTGTAAATGCTCGGTAGATGTTTTTCCGGTTTCTTTTTTCAGCGTATCACTTAGATAACGTTGCGAAACCGACATCTGATCCGAAATTTGCTCAATACTGGGAATTCCATTGGTCTGCAATTGCCCCGAGTCAAAATACGCTGTCAGTTGTTTATTGAACTGATCCAACAAATCATTAGATAGCTCACTGCGGTTGATAAACTGCCGTTCGTAAAAGCGGTTGGCGTATTTCAAGAGCGTGCTTAATTGTGAAATAATAATGTCTTTGCTAAACTCATCCTGATTGTTCTGGTATTCTAAATCAATGTTTTCCACGATGGATTCCATCTGCTTTTCTTCTTTGGGCGAAAGGTGAAGCGCTTCGTTGGCTGAGTAGGAAAAGAAACCATATTTCTTAATCTGATGCGCCAGCTCAGTACCTTTTAGAAAGTCTTCATGAAAGTTGATGGAAAAACCTTTTTGTTCGAACACCACACTTTTGTCCCACTGGATAACTTGCCTTGGCGCGATGAAAAACAAGGTGCCATTTGTAAAATCATATTTAGTGCGGCCATAGGTTAAGTTGCCTTTCACAATTTTTTTAAAGCTAATAGAATAGCAATCGTTGGAGATGGGTGGCGAACTCTCTTTAGGACAAGGCAAAAAACCGTCACCCATAGCGGTAAACACACTAATCATAGGGTGTTCAGGACGTGGAAGCTCCAAATAATCCAAATATGCTGAAAGTGTTTTAAAGTGCTGCATCTTACTTTTTCAATTCTTGTTTTGCCTGTAATAATTGCTGATTGTATTCGCCAATGCGTGCGTGGGCCAAACCATCTATGAGAAGAATAACGGATAACATGGCAATGGAAGTAATCATGCTGGCTCGCCAAATAGGTGCATTCACAAAGAAAAGCACCAAAGCACAGATGGCAATAATGATAGGGATTCCAGTAAAAACCACGTTTTTATATTCCTTTAAAGTGGCTTCGGCACGCTCCAGTTCTGAGGCAACAAAGGCGGGTGCATCTGTATTATAAGCCGCTTCAAATTGGGTAATTCTGCTTTTGTTGGTAAAGAATAGCCCCAGTCCAATGATTACCAATAAGGCTCCCGCCACTAAAGTGGGAATAATGTAAGCTTTGGCTAAATCGGTTTTACCTACTTGCCAAAACCCAAGGCTAATGGACAAAAATACCAGGCCGGCCAGCACAAAAAATGGAGTGGAAACCAGTTCTGCCTTTGCCCAGTTGGTGGCTGCTTTTAGTATGTCCATGTCTTATTATTTTTATGATATGTTAAATGCTGCACCACTATTGATTACAGAAAGGTACTACGTATAAATTTATAATTGTATAAGCTCAAAAACACATTTACGCTTAACCGTTTCTATTGAATTAGATATTCCACTTTACACCCGTTTCTTTTTCTGAAAGATCCCACAGTCTATTAGCAACGGCTTTGTCTTTGGCGTGCGGTTTTAGTTCGTGCGGGCCTACTGGGCCTACCCAATTGCTTCTGCCCGTTGGGCCGTAAAAAGCGGCTTGGTCTAAATCAGGTTCGGTAGCACACATCAATTCCGGATACGCACCATTTTCTGCAGGCTGTGTTAATGGTGATAATTTCATCAGGCCAAATACCATTTTCATCATAAAGCTGCCGCTGGTGCTGATTAAAGATGTTCTGGAAGAGCCTGGATGACAAGCATAGGCTTTCACATCTGTTTTACCGGCTTTGGCCAATTTGTCTTGCAGCTCGTAAATGGTCATGATCTGCGCCAATTTACTCTGACTGTAAGCATCGTTTGGTGTGTAGTCTTTATCCCAATTCAAATCGGCAAACTTGATGGTTTTGATGCCCATATCGTAGCCCAGGCTGCCTACGGTAACAATCCGCCCTTTCGATTTTTCAATCATGGGAAACAACAAGGCTTGCAGCGTAAAATGCCCGAAGTAATTCACACCCATTTGGCTTTCCCATCCATCTTTTGTGATTTGTTGCTTGGGCACTTGTGCAATGGCACCATTGCACATCAATGCGTCAATGCGGTCAACCTTCTCCAGTACTTCGGCAGCGGCTTTCTTCACAGAAGCCTGCTCAGCCAGATCCATTTGGATGTTGATTACATCAATTGTATCTCCAAGCAGTTGCTTTAATTGAGACGTGGTCTCTGCTGCCTTTTTAGGGTTACGGTTGAGCATCGCCACCTTAGCGCCCTTAGAAAGTAGTATGCGTGCGGCTTCAAAACCGGTGCCGCTGGTAGTGCCGGTTATTACGAATGTTTTACCGCTTAAGTCTTTTATTCTATCGGGTGTCCACCCTTTTTTGCCAAATTGATTTTTAGTACTCATCTCTGTGTTGTTTTGTTGATACAAAGATCAGTACATCGTCATCTTACGGGCGTATACACATTTTCAAAAGGCGTATACTTTTTGGTTTTCTTTAATTACACACAAGCCAAACAGACTGTTTTGGCCGATGATTATTGTCTAACCATTTCTACAGTCTGTTCGGCTAGCAGGTGTTTCAGGGATTTTGTTGTTCCAACCAATTAAGAATCGCCTGGTTGGTTTCTTCCGGGAGCTCCTGCTGAATACAGTGACCACAATCCAGACTGACCACTTCCACATTAGGCACAAACTCTGGTAATCTTTCAAACTTAGGAATCATATCTCGATCCCCATAAATCATGAGTGTGGGTTGTTGAATGATTGGATTAACGTCTGCCAATAAGTGCCAGTTGCGATCAAGATTTCTGTACCAATTTATACTCCCTGTAAACCCTGATGTTTCGAAGGCCGAGACGTAAACAGCCAATTGACCCTCAGTCATTATGGGCTCACCGAGTGGATCTTCCTTTCTTGCAAGATTAATCATCATCATTCCTGGCTCTGGCAGTGCAGGAGGAACGTTCTTGCGGAACATGTTACGAAGGAATGAGTAGGTATTTTCATCCAATACAGCGTCTGCTACTCCTGGCTGTCGATTGAAGTGAACGAAATAAAAGTCTTCACCAAATATTTCTTCCATGAACTCAATCCAGGGTTTTTCCCCTCGCTCCTGATAAGGTAACGCCAGGTTGATTACTTTATTTACCCGCTCTGGATGCAATAGCGTGAGGTTCCACACGACATTCGCTCCCCAATCATGACCGACAAAGGTAGCATCTTCGTATCCGTAGTGATCGAGAAGGGCTACCAGGTCCCCGGTCAGGTGTTCAATGTCATAGTCAGTTACCTCGGTGGGACGAGATGAGTTACCATAACCACGCTGATTAGGTACGATGACATGATAGCCCGCTGCGGCAAGAACGGGTATCTGATGACGCCAGGAAAACGCATGTTCTGGAAAGCCATGACAGAGTACAATAGGATTACCTGCATTTTGATGACCTGCTTCAAATACTTCGAGTTCTACCCCATTGACTGAAATCATGGTGGGCTTTAGAAATTCGATGGGATGAAGTCTTGTTTCAGTTGCGTTTGTCATTCTTCTCATTGTTTAAAATTGACTATGATACAAACGTAAAGCCCCTGGGTGACAGCCCTATGTCAGGTGTCGAAAAAAAAATATAGATATTTTTTGTAGTCGGTCCCGAACTGAGGTTTCGGGTCCAGATTAATACCAAAATAGCGCCCTTTTGTGTCTCCGATCAACGTGCAGAAAAACTTATCAAAGCGTTAGAGAAATGGCTTAAGTTACAACCTTCAGCCCGGTTGGCGATTGTACAATTACAACTGTGATGCCCTATTCAGATCGTGGGTTGATTTATTGATACAAAACGTATCTCGGTGGATTTAATCCATTCAATCGCAAATAAACAAGCAATTGTGCTCTGTGATGAGTAATATGGTCAGCAAGCAATAATAGAACTTGTCTTTTTGTTCGGTCCGATCCAAAATAGTCCAACCTTTCATTAAGTCTGTCTGTGTCAAACCTTGAAATGAATTCGATGGTTTTATCAAAAGTCTCGTCAATTTTGCCAACCATTTCCTGTTTCGTTTTATTGCCCACTTTAAGTTCAGAATCGGTATTCCAATCTCTGACTTCACGCCCACCCATTAGCGATTGACTATGCCAATACATTGCCCATCCAATGTGCATTAAGTGTTCAGCAAAACTCATTGATTCAGGGGTAGCTTTGAAGTCATATTTGTCTTCTGGCATAGTTTCCGCAACGAGAACTAGGTATTTTCTGGAATTTTCTAATCGCTCCAAATACTCCTTGATAAAGTCATTTTCCTGAGCGAAAATGGGTTGCACAATGGAAGACAGCAACACTATTGAAATCAGTATGAATTGATGACCTAAGTTTCTCATTTGAATCAATTATTATGTCGGGTGAGTTTGTTTACAATGAATAGTGATAGTAGACACCTCCTTTCACAGGTCATCATCAATCTAACTTTTTTTGTTGTCAAATTCCAGAAAAACACAGTGAAAAACTACTGGACAGTATTAATAAAGACAAACCCTATTTAATATTGAACCCAAAATGAAATCCCGGTTCTCCAAATACAAATTTCGGCCACTTATCGTCCAACTGTTTAAATCCATCAGGCATTGTTGTGTGATAAGCCCGGTGGGTAATTGCAATGGAGGGTTGAATAAAAAATCTGTCCTTAAAAAGTTTGATGTGATAACCAATACGGTAGGTGTTGAAAATCTGAAAACCATTATCTATTTTTTTTCCATGGTCGTTCACAAAATCTTGTAAAGAAGACATTACATTAAGTTCGGCATATAAACCTTTCAGCAAAAATCGTTGATAAGCAACCGATAAGCCATACTCACGAACATACCCTGGAAATTCTTCTTCCGGCTTGCCATATGATTTGTTGAAAAATGGATGAATACCATTCGGCCAGGCATATTTCCAGGTTTTTGCCTCTAATGCAATTACATCTTTACCTGTAATCCGACAGCCAACATTGAGTTGAGCAAAGTCAGGAGGATTTGTAGGCGCCAAATTACCCAATAAAAACACTGTGCTACCAATGAACCACCGTTTGTAGGTGCTGTCTGCTTTAGCATATTGTGCTTTGAGTTGAAGCGTACTGGTTATCAATAAAACAAAACCAATGAATATAATTTTCTTCTGCATTTCTTTTTTTTTAATTGATGATAAACGATTCGTGTTGATACTCACGGACTGAAATTGGACGTGATGAAGGTGCTGTTAAAATCCTAAGGGCGCTAAAACTTAAATCCAAAATCAAGCCCAGGTTGAATAAAGTAGTTAGGCCATCTTTTTTCTAATGCTTTAAAAGAATCTGGAACGCCAGTCCTTATCGGCCAGTAGCTAATTCCAATAGCGGGTTCAAAAAAGAATCGGTTTTTAAAAAACGTAAACTGGTAACCTAAATACAAGTCTGTATATAATGTGAATCCATTTCCAATCTTCTTTTTATTCTCATCCATATATTTTTCAAAAGCATTCAATACATAAACAGATGTATAGACTCCTTTCCACCAAAATCGCTGATATCCAATTTGAGGAGCAAGTATGCGTGCATGTCCAGAATAGTTGAGTCCGGGCGCATCAAAATCCGGTCCGAAAGGGATGCCTAGTGGCCATGCATACTGAGACCTTTTAAATCTAAATTGAACAACATCTTTAGGTGTTATCCTATAGCCTGCATTTACTTGTATATACCCAGGATTGTTTGTTTTATCCAAATTACCCAGTAATAACAGTGTACTTCCAACAAACCACTTTCTATTAGCACTGCCTTTTCTTGCATCCTGTGCATTCACCTGTAAACTATTTGCCAATACAATGACAAGTCCCATCCATAAAATTCTCTCTTGCATTTTTTTTTAGTTAACGATGCAAAAGTGGATTGGCGAGCTACAATAACTCGTTCACTTAAGTTAAGAAATAGGCTTTAGCTCTTTTTTTCGAGAATTCTTGCTCTTAGCCTGCTTAACGACTGAGGTTGGATGCCTAAATAGCTTGCTAATTGGTGTTGTGGTACTCGCTGAATAAGGTCTGGTCTTTTTTCTAGTAAGTTCTGGTATCGTTGTTCTGGGGAAGAAGTCTTAAACTCATCAAAGTCTATTCGTTGTTTGGCCAACAATTCTTCCGACAACATTCTGCACATTGTTTCAAACTTTGGAAATTTACTGTTTACCTCGGCCTCCATATCAGAACTGGAAACCAAAAGAATACTGTCTTCAACACAACTAATGAAATATTCAGAAGGAGTATTATTTGCAACACAATGAGGTGTTAAGGCGTCCATTTCCGTGTAGAAAGCGGTCGTTTTTTCCTCTCCCTCTATTATATAATAAACCCGAATACAGCCTTTTAGAACAAAGTAGCTGTGCTTTGATTTTTGTCCTTTTTCGAGTAAAGTAGCCCCTTTCTTTTGGGAGCGAAATAAGTCCAGAGAAAGGATTGCGTTCTTCTCCTCATCTGTCAGGGAAATGTATTTTGAAATAAAATCAAATAGTGTGTTTTCCATTCGTTACTCTGTTGTCAGTAAAATTTACACTCACCTTTGCGTGTAGGCTATGTGCGTACTTTGTTAAACAAATGGCAAGCTAGCGTTTTTTGTGATCCTGTTCAAGATCGGAAAAACTTAGCGAAGAACTTATTGCAATCTTAGATGCCGAGTCTGCTCGAGGCCAGGTAAAAGAACATCTGGCAAGTTATTCAGCAATTAGCTATCTTGAAAAACACAAAAGGCGCGGGCGAGCAGCACACTCTTTCAGATACGCAGTGAAGCACATGACATATACATGATGTTGCCGGTTCGTGCCGGTTAATATGCTTGAATTAAAACGTCCGTTGGGATGTTTAGCTTGTCATGGAGTTGTCTTATCATGTCCAACGAGAGCTTCCGCTTACCACTAAGTATCTCGCTTGCTCGGCTTTTTAGGCCAACAACTCTTGCTAAATCTGTTTGAGTATATCCAAGTTGTTCCATTCTAAACTTGATCGCTTCAATTGGGTCGGGTAAATCAATTGGAAAATTCTCATTTTCATATTGGTCAATCAATATTCCCAATATCTCAAGTTCGTCTCCCTCCTTGGTCCCCCTTTTAGCGTCAAATATTTTTTCAAGTCTATCTAATGCTTTATGGTAATCCTTTTTATTTTTTATTGGTTTTAAGTTCATAGTCGTTAAATTTTATTCGCGTCAACCTTGTCGTATTCCTTATGAGTTCCGATGAACCTTATCCACATCATTTGATAATGGAAATTAATCTTAACAATTAATCGGTAGTTGTTCCCCTTAATATTGAAAACCACCCTATGGTCCCTTAAAATGCTTGCTGATGGATACTCTTTTTTTATTTCATTAGAATTTTTCCAGTCACTCTTTTCAGCCTCTCGAAACCAAGATTTAAGTTGTTGTTCACAGTCCGAATGTTTCATCCAAAACTCTCGTAGTATCTTCTTAGCAATTACTCTCAAGTTGCTCTCTTTTCAACAAAGATAATCAAAAGTTCCCAATATGGGAATTATTTGTTAGATAAATTTTCAGTTTGTTTATAGGCTTCTAGGGGCATGTCACGTCCTAAGATAGGGCTACTGCCTTTATTTTCCTTATCAATAGGTAAAATCATCCTACTATATGGAGTGAATTTGATAATTCTTACTTATAGGTTCCCACTAGTCAAGCGCAACGAGCCGCGGCTACCGGCAACCGGCAACTGGTAACTGGCAACCGACTCCCAGCCCTACTAAAAATTTAAAATTGATAATTAAAAATTATTTAATAAGCAGCACCCGCTGATTCACTGGATACAACCACTCTATACCGCGCTCAGTAACAACCGCATCATCCTCCAAAGGAATACGCAACTTCTTCCCACCCCATTCCGGCAAGGCCGTGTAGGCAAACAACTCGATGGACAATAAGTTGGTGGGCTGTACGATGTACTTAAACCGTACCGGGTTCCACTGTGCAATGCTTGGCCCGATACCATGACCCCAGTTGCCCACAGAGTGACAACCAATCACCACGTCTGTTTTGCTGTCGGCATTGGGTTTGTTAAACTCTATCTTGCCAAAGCCTGCGGCCTCTAATGCCTTGTAAATGTTTTCATAGTTCTGCTCGGCAGTAATACCAGGCTTAATAGTTTCTTTAATCACCTGCCGTGCTTTGATGCCCTGGTTAAAAGCATTCTTGATACTTTCCGGCACATCGGTTTCTCCTTCTTTCAACACATACGCCACGCGCTTCATGTCGGTGTACATGTTCATCAACCCTACACCCCAGTCGAGCATAAGGATGTCACCGCGCTGTATAATGCGATCGGTAGATGTGGCCACAATACCATCGGGCCCGGTGATGTACACTGATGGTATACCAAAAGAGGTTTCAAGGTTATTCTTAAACTGCTGCTCTCTCATCCACCATGCTACATCTTCCAGGGTAGTCACTCCAGGGGTGATCACTTCATTGGAGAATGCTTTCTCTGCAATGGTGTACGATAGTATTCCTGCTTCGGCAAACGTGGCAATCTCAGTGGCCACTCTTCTGGATCTGAAATCCGACACCAACTTTTCGGCCGACACAAAACGGGCTTCGTATTTCTTGCCCAACGTTTCTGCCAGGTGATGGTACATGGTATACGACAGTCCATCGGCACCGCCTATCATCTTCGACATGTTGAGGCCAATGCGCTTGGGGTCGCGCTTGGTCACAAACTCCTTCAACTCACTTTCACTTCCGAAATAATCGTACGATCCCCCTCCTTCTAAAAAGCCGCCATCAATGCCCAGTGCTGCTCTTTCTATTCTGGGCTTTCCGATGTTGGTAAAAATGTAATATCCGTTTTGTCCTGCGTATCCTTCACCCATGTCCTGATACAAGGGATCAAAGTTGCCTTCTTTGTTGGTGATGATCCACATGTCGATGTTGTTCTCCCGCATCACTTCAGGAAGTACGAGGTCAAACTTGTCATTGCGGATCTGGTTCATCACACGCCACCTGCGATAGGCTTCCTGTGAAAATCCATCCGTGACCATTGTCATACACAACAAAAGAGCAAGAGCAGTAAATAAGCGATTCATAGGTTTATTATTTTCAATCATAATCACTAAAAGTAGGTGGTTTAGCCAAGCATTGCCACGAATATTTGATGAAGTAGTCTATTATCGTGTTGGCTTTGTAACCATCATCACCCCCATCCGCTAAGATAACCCGTTTTGCTTACCTGTAAGAAGGAGGACAACTCCCTTCTTTTTTGACTATTTTAGTTCCAACCTAAAAATCATCACCACCTACCAAACCTTATTCTTATGAAACGTTTATTGCTTTTCTTTGTATTGCTCATTCCATTGTTGATTCAGGCACAGGTAAAACCCGCTCCCGATCGAAAAGCCGGTGAAGGCGAAGGTCCGTTCAACAGAATGGTTATCCGTGGTGCCCAACTTATTGATGGCACAGGTGCACCCGCCTACGGCCCTGTTGATATTGTTATTGAAGGAAACAAAATCAAAGAGATCGTATTGGTAGGCACGCCTCATGTGCCCATTGATCCTGCCGCCCGTCCTGCAAAAGGTATCAGGGAAATAGATGCTCATGGCGCATATGTACTTCCTGGTTTTGTTAACATTCACACCCACGTGGGCGATGTGCCGAAAGCCCCCGAAGCAGAGTATGCATACAAACTGTGGATGGGTCATGGCATCACCACCATACGCGGAGTACCTGCTGGCGAGGTAAACTGGGTGGAAAGCGAAAAGAAGCGCAGCGCTGAAAACAAAATAGTGGCACCGCGTATTGTCAACTTCCAGGTGCCAGGCTCGGGCAGTGATTGGAAAGGTGGTTCCGTCCATACGCCCGCCAAAGCACGCGAGTGGGTAGCATGGGCCAGTGCCAAAGGTGTAGATGGAATAAAGATTTTTAATTTGGATCCCGAAGTGATGGCCGCTGCCATTGATGAATCCCACAAAAGAAAGATGGGATCAGTGGCCCACCTGTCTCAGTTGATGGTGGGGCGTGTGAATGCACGTGATGCCGCTGAAATGGGACTGGATAACCTCACTCACTTCTATGGTCTGTTCGAATCGTTATACAAAGACGAAGACATTCAACATTGGCCAAGGGATTTGGAATACAACAACGAGCAGGATCGCTTCAGTCAGGTCGCTTATCAATGGGATAAGATTTACCCTCGAGGCAGCCAGCAATGGAATGACCTCATTCAATTGTTCCTCAAGCATGATTTTATTTTAGATCCCACGATGACGGCTTACCTCGCGGGTCGTGATGTGATGCGCTCACGCACGGCAGAGTGGATGCCCAAATATGTACTGCCTTCATTGCACGATTTCTATGAGCCCAGCAGAGTCAACCACGGCTCTTACTTCTACAACTGGACTACCTGGGAAGAGGTGGCCTGGAAAAATTTCTACCGCGTGTGGATGTCTTTTCTTAACGATTATAAAAATGCCGGTGGCCGCGTTACGGTAAGTGATGATGCCTCTTTTATTTATAACCTTTATGGCATTGGCGTGATCGAAGAGATGGAGTTGCTACAGGAAGCGGGCTTTCATCCTTTGGAAGTAATCCGAGGCGCTACATTGCATGCGGCTGAAGCCATTTTCGAGCCCAAAGGCAAACCGATAGAGTTCGGTATTGTAAGACCCGATATGCTGGCAGACCTGATCATCATTGATGAGAACCCCGTAGAAAACCTGAAAGTACTCTACGGCACCGGGTTTCCACGGTTGAATGATGAAACGGGTAAGGTAGAGCGGGTTGGAGGAGTCAAATACACCATTAAGGACGGTATTGTTTATGATGCCAAACAACTGCTTCGCGATGTAGAGAATATGGTGAAGAAACAAAAAGAAGAACGCGGAGAGCAATAAACCCTCATCTGTATGCAGCCCGTTTCGCAACACCTTGCAAAACGGGCTGTTTTCGCAAGAAAAATTCTGCTGCTTTGATCGCCATTCGCCTCGTGGCTGGCCAAACATCAATTGAACCACTGGTACACATTTTTACCACCGATCATGGGTTTTGAAGTACCTTGCCCATCAATCAAATTACATCATAAATGAAACGTATTTTACTAGTAACACTTTTGTCTCTCCCTATGTGGGTATCTGCACAGATGATTGGTGCACCCGATCGCAAAGCAGGCGAAGGCGAAGGTCCTTTTGATCAACTCATCATCCGCGGTATATCTCTCATTGACGGAACGGGTGGACCTCCCACTGGCCCGGTAGATATCGTGGTGGAAAATAATAAAATTGTAGACATTAAAAGCGTGGGCGTACCTCATGTAGCCATCGACCCGGCCAAGCGACCCAAGCTGGCCACCAAAGGAAAAACAAAAGAGATCGATGGTACGGGCAAGTATATCATGCCGGGTATTGTCGACTTGCACGTGCATACGGGTGGAGAAGAGAAAGCGCCTGAAGCGGAGTACACATATAAGCTGTGGATGGCCCATGGAATCACTACTGTGCGTGGTGTACCTACAGGAGACTTCGAATGGTCGCTCACTGAAAAAGCAAGAAGTGCAAGCAACAAGATTGTAGCACCTCGCATTGTGAACTTTCAGGTTCCCGGCAGCGGCAAGGAATGGAAAGATCGCAAAATCCTTACTCCTGCTGACGCCAAAGAATGGGTGCAGTATGCCAAGAAGAATGGTGTAGATGGATTGAAAATGTTTTCCTTCCCTCCTGATATCATGAAGGCATTGCTGGACGAAGCCAATGCATTGGGTATGGGTAGCACAGCTCACCTGGCACAAAGCGGAGTAGCACAAATGAATGCGTTGGATGCATCTCGTCTGGGATTGACCAGTATGACGCACTTCTACGGTTTGTTCGAATCGATGTATGAAAACCACGATGTACAGCCCTGGCCTTTGGATATCAACTACGGTGACGAGCAACATCGCTTTGGACAGGTAGCCCGTCAGTGGAATCTGGTAAAGCCAGGTGGAGAGAAATGGAATGCGCTGCTGGATGAATGGATCGAAAGAGATTTCTACATCAACCCTACCATGACCATATATGTGGCGGGAAGAGATGTAATGGCGGCTCGCAATGCGGACTGGCATGCAAAATATACACTGCCTACACAGCAGGATTTCTATACGCCTAGTCGCCTGAGCCATGGTGCTTACTGGTTCGACTGGACAACAGAAGATGAAGTAGAATGGAAGAGATTCTATCAGGTGTGGATGAAGTTCCTTAACGATTACAAGAACAGAGGTGGAAAAGTAACTGTGGGTTCTGATTCAGGCTTCATCTATAATCTTTTTGGATTTGGTACTATTCAAGAATTGGAGTTGTTGCAGGAAGCTGGCTTTCATCCGTTGGAAGTGATTCGTGCGGCTACCATGCACGGTGCAGAAGAAATCTACAAACCTTTGAAGAAGCCCATCGAGTTCGGTGTGATCCGTGAAGGTTTATTGGCGGACATGGTGATCGTAGATGAGAACCCATTGCAAAACCTCAAGGTACTTTACGGTACTGGTGCGGTGCGTTTGAATGACAACACTGGAAAGCCTGAAAGAGTAGGTGGTGTTGAGTACACCATCAAAGACGGTATTGTTTATGATGCTAAGAAATTATTGAAAGAAGTAGAGCAAATGGTCAACAAGCAAAAAGCAGAAAGACCAGACGCTACCAAAGTATCCGGACAGCAGAACTAAGTATCGCTGCTCCATTATTAACGGTCTGTTTTGTCAATGGCGATTGATGGAACAGACCGTTACTTTTTAAACCCAAATAGTACCATTTATACACATTTTGTCCGTGCAGGCTCAAGTATTAGGTAACTTAGATGATCAAGTATCAAATCCAAAACCTACTATTATGAAGCATTTATTAATAACTATTTTCGTGGCCGTTCCTCTGCTGGTTTCTGCGCAGATGATTGGCGGCCCCGACCGCAAAGCCAACGAAGGTGGTGGTCCTTACGACCAACTGATTATTCGTGGTGTTACTATGATTGACGGAACAGGCGGACCTCCAAGAGGCCCTGTCGATATTGTAGTAGAAAAAAATAAAATTGTAGACATCGTGTCGGTGGGTGTACCCCACATCCCTATCGATCCTGCCAAGCGTCCTAAGCTGGCGACAAAAGGAAACGTGAAGGAAATCGATGCTACCGGTAAGTTCATCATGCCGGGTATCGTTGACCTGCACGTGCATACTGGCGGACCGGAGAAAGCGCCCGAAGCAGAATACACTTATAAATTATGGTTGGCCAATGGTATCACCACCGTGCGTGGCGTACCTGCCGGAGAGCTGGAGTGGTCACTTGCAGAGAAAGCAAGAAGTGCCAGCAACAAAATAGTAGCACCAAGGATAGTATCCTTCCACAGACCTGGAAGCGGTAAAGAATGGGAAGGTCGTAAGATACTCACCCCTGCCGATGCCAAAGAATGGGTACAGTATGCCAAGAAGAAAGGTGTTGATGGATTGAAACTCGGCTCTCATCGTCCCGAAATCATGAAAGCATTATTGGATGAAGCCAACGCCCTGGGCATGGGAAGCACTGCTCACCTTGCACAAAGTGGCGTGGCACAAATGAATGCATTGGATGCATCTCGCTTAGGCCTTACCAGCATGACCCACTTCTATGGTTTGTTCGAATCCATGTATGAAAACCATGACGTACAACCCTGGCCTTACGACATCAACTATGGCGATGAACAACATCGCTTTGGTCAAGTGGCTCGTCAATGGAGCCTGGTAAAACCCGGTGGAGAAAAATGGAATGCGTTGTTGGATGAATTCATCGAAAGAGATTTCTATATCAATCCTACCATGACCATCTACTCCGCAGGTAGAGATGTGATGGCAGCCCGCAATGCGGACTGGCATGCAAAGTATACCTTACCTACACAAATGGATTTCTATACACCCAGTCGCCTGAGCCACGGAGCTTATTGGTTCGACTGGACTACAGAAGATGAAGTAGAATGGAAGAGATTCTATCAGGTATGGATGAAGTTCCTGAACGACTACAAGAACAGAGGTGGTAAAGTAACCGTTGGTTCTGACTCAGGATTTATTTACAACCTGTATGGCTTCGGAACAATTTTAGAATTGGAGATGCTGCAGGAAGCAGGCTTCCATCCATTGGAAGTGATACGTGCGGCTACCATGCACGGTGCAGAAGAGGTATTCAAACCTTTGAAAAAGCCTATTGAGTTCGGAGTGATCCGTGAAGGTCTTTTGGCCGATATGGTTATCATTGATGAGAACCCATTGCAAAACCTGAAAGTGCTTTATGGTACGGGTGCCGTGCGGCTGAATGACGAAACAGGAAAGCCTGAAAGAGTGGGCGGTGTTGAGATGACCATCAAAGACGGTATAGTGTATGATGCCAAGCAATTATTAAAAGACGTAGAGCAAATGGTGAACAAGCAAAAAGCCGAACGACCTGATGCTACTAAAGTCAACCTCAATCAGAATTAAAATAGATATATACCTAACCTAACAGAACATGAAGTACTTAATTGCCTGTACCCTTCTCATCGCTTCGCTGATGGCAGAGGCACAGGAGAGAAAAGCAATAACACCCGGCCCCGACCGCAAAGCCGGAGAAGGTGGCGGCCCGTATGATCAGCTGATCATTCGTGGAGTGACCATGATTGATGGAACCGGGGCACCTCCAACAGGTCCTGTTGATATTGTAGTGGAAAAGAACAAGATCGTTGATATCAAAAGTGTGGGTGTTCCTCACATAGCTATCGATCCAGCCAAGCGCCCTAAGCTAAAAACGAAAGGAAACGTAAAGGAGATTGATGCTACAGGCAAGTACATCATGCCAGGTCTTATCGACTTGCATGTGCACACGGGAGGAGAAGTAAAGGCAGAGGAAGCGGAATACGTGTATAAGCTTTGGATGGCCAATGGCATCACTACCGTACGCGGTGTTCCATTTGGTCCGCTCGAGTGGTCAGTAAATGAAAGTCAGCGAAGTGAGCGCAATGAAATTGTTGCTCCCCGCATGATTGTCTTTCAAAGAATGGGCACGGGTAAAGAATGGGCCAACCGTGATGTAAAGACACCGGAAGATGCTAAAGAATGGGTACGCTATGCCAAATCCAAAGGTGTGCATGGATTCAAACTAGGTTCTCACCGCCCGGAAATCATGAAGGCATTGCTGGATGAAGCCAATGCCCAGGGAATGGGTAGCACTGCTCACCTTGCTCAAAGTGGTGTAGCCCAAATGAATGCCCTGGATGCAGCCAGACTGGGATTGACCAGTATGACTCATTTCTATGGCTTGTTCGAATCGATGTATGAAAACCACGATGTACAACCCTGGCCTTATGACATCAACTATGGTGATGAGCAACATCGCTTTGGTCAGGTGGCACGTCAGTGGAACCTGGTGAAGCCAGGCGGAGAGAAATGGAATGCGTTGTTGGATGAGTTTTTGGAGAACGACTTCTTCATCAACCCTACCATGACCATCTACTCTGCAGGTCGTGATGTAATGCGTGCGCGCAATGCCGACTGGCATGAAAAGTACACATTGCCCACACAGATGGACTTCTACGAGCCGAGCCGTATAAGTCATGGTGCTTACTGGTTTGACTGGACCACTGAAGATGAAGTGGCCTGGAAGAAATACTATCAGGTATGGATGCAGTTCTTGAATGAGTACAAGAACAGAGGCGGTAAAATTACCCTGGGTTCTGACTCTGGTTACATCTACGAGCTCTACGGTTTCGGTACCATACTGGAATTAGAGATGTTGCAGGAAGCAGGTCTGCACCCACTGGAAGTGATCAGAGCGGGTACCATGCATGCTGCTGAAGAGGTGTTCTATCCTACGAAAAAGCCCATCGAGTACGGTGTAATTCGCGAAGGTTTATTGGCAGACATGGTTATTGTAGGTGAGAATCCCCTGCAAAACCTGAAAGTGCTTTATGGCACGGGTGCTGTAAGACTGAATGACGAAACAGGAAAGCCTGAAAGAGTAGGCGGTGTGGAGTACACCATCAAAGACGGTATCGTTTATGATGCCAAACAATTATTAAAAGATGTGGAAGCCATGGTCAACAAGCAAAAAGCTGAGCGACCTGCAGACACGAATATTAAAACGCAAAACTAAGAGTTGAGTTCGAAGTGAGGGGTGGTGAGCGGTTGAGCAATCAACTGAACATTCACCCCTTTTTTTATACATGCAATTGCTCCAGATAGTGGTAGTCGATCTGATATGTTTCCTTGATCGAATCGATCTTGCCTTGAATGGCCGCAACATCCACGTTGTGTTTTGACTTTACCCCCACCAGCATGGTATTCTTTCCCGTGTGTTCACTGGAGATAAACTCAAAGATATTGGACTTGTAATTATTCTTTTCCAGCACCAATGCCCTGATGGTATCGGTCACCATTTCAAATTCCCGCTCTTTGTAAATTCCATATTTGAGGATAGGATTTTTGTACTCCTTCCCCTTTAGCTGTTGCCTTATTTGCTTGTGGCAGCAGGGTGCACATACAATCAGGGAGGCATCGGCATTTATTCCTTTAGCAATGGCATCGTCCGTAGCGGTATCACAGGCATGAAGGGCAATCAGTATGTCTACTGTTTTTAATTCATAATCCTCAATGGAGCTGCACACAAAATGAAGCTGATCGAAGCCACACTCCTTTGCGGCTGTGTTGCACTTGTCTACCAGGTCTTTTCTTAACTCAACACCAGTAACTGTAACCTCGTGGTTCAATTTATTTCTCAGATAATCATAGAGTGCAAAAGTAAGGTACCCCTTCCCTGCCCCCATGTCTACAATGCTGATGGCTCCTGGAAAATTGGCAGACTTAATTAACTCTTCCATCACTTCCAGGTACTTGTTGATCTGCCTGAACTTGTCGGCCATCTTGGGAATGATTTTACCCTGAGCATCGGCAATACCCAGCTGAATCAGATAGGCATCTCCTTCTTTAGCGCGTTTTCTCTTTTGCTTATCGTGCGTTGTAGCAACTGTCGTTTGGGTAGCATCGGTGGTGGTGATCACCATTTTTCCTTTCTTGGAGATAATCAACACTGCATCGACTTTAGTAGTGAACAAGGTGGCAATTTTAAATTCCGGGCCCAGCAATTCCCTGATCTTGCGGATGCCTTCAGAAGAACTGTAGTTCTTCACGATGTCCTTAGTTATATAGTGAAAGGTGAATGACAGCTGCGGCCCCTCCTTCAACACTACCTGCTTAACGTAGACATTTTGCAGTTCTGATTTTTTCGCTGGCTTACTCAGTGTCAGCTTTACAAATTCACCCTTCTCCAGACTTGTCTCTAATTCTCCAATCCAACGATCCAGTTCATTCATTCTTCAAAATTATCAATTTATAGACAACCGCGGCTAGATGGGACACAGCGATTTAAATCATTGTAAATGAAGGAAGGTAGAGAGATGGAGAAACGTTATCTACGAATATTATGGGCGAAAGTGTGATGCTTCCATGTTGCGTGTATAGAAGATGCCATCCAATGAATTGGCCCAATCATTTTTGGCATTGTTATAACCGAATACTGTAGAAACGAAAACACCTTTCATCCAGTCCGGAAGATTGCCCCTGTAGTTGATAAACAAATACTCCTCATCAGTTTGATTTAAATAATCTTCTAGAGAATCATTGTCTGGTTGATCAATTTTCCGAAAACCTTCTCCGAAAGCAAAAAATGAGCCTTGATAAGCAGTAAATCCTACAGCGTATATATCATCACCATATTTTTCATACACATATTCTCCCATATGCTTAGAGACAGGGAAGGTGATAACGTAATCTTTTAAAGTCCTATCAAAATATATAGTATCATCCCAATATCGTGAAATATGGGTAGTCGCTGACCATACAATTATTTTCCTTTCAGGATACCTATCCATAATCCACGACATATTATTACCCATTACTTCAGATCTAATCGCATGTCCATTGAGGTCTCCATCTCGCCACATTTGATGTATTTGGATTGTCATTTTTACATTGTAGAGCACTTGTAGCCAAAACCCGGCATCATTCATTAACTCAATTTGAGGTGTCTGGTCAAACGTTGTTATTTCCGAAACCAGTGACTCAATCAGTGCAGTTGCATTATTGAGAAACTCTTCGCCATTTCCAGCTGGGTTATCTTCTGCCTTGAGTAAATTAACAAGCATAGATTTATTACTGGCCCAATTAGCTGCGTCTACTATGGCTGAATTTCTGCTTTGGAGAAAAGCTTCTAGATCATCTCCGATCTCGACATCGTAACTACCATAAAACTGAGGGTTTACTCCCATCAATTGCAACGAGTAAGGTGCATCATCCATATAATCAAAGAGAGGATGAACTTCCTCTGTATCCGACCACAGGGTATTGATTGATTTTTTAGCTACCTGAATTCCATTTTTTCCAGACTTCATTCCCAACCATGATTTGTGACACTCATAAAAACTACTTTCCCATGCAATGATGTCAAATCCCATCTCTTCATGAAGAAACTTGATTAACCGAACCTTAGCGGAAAAAGTAGTGCCATCACCATGAGATTGTTCTCCCAGCATCACCAACCGCCTGTCTCCTATGACGGTTTTCAAGAATTGAAGGTCTTCGAAATTGGTATTGGTGGGATCAACAGAAGTGGGTCGGTAGGCATTGGCATTAATCCACTCCACCTCTTCAGGAACGGCAGTAATCTCGGGTTCTTCATCACAACCCAGAAACAGGAACGGAAAAATCAGAAGGAAGGGACGCAGTTTGGTGAAATTCATATTACTAATAAATACCCTACATAAATGTAGCTAAATTCCTAATTCCATAACCAATTATACAGTAGTTTATCCTCATCCAATATGGGGTAATTATATTATAAAAATTGGCATGCAACCTCCTCCTAGCAATGCGCGTCTACCCTGTAACTCAACCGAAATACCATGTGGCTTAATTACTTCAAAGTGGCCTTGCGCAACATGCAACGGCAGAAATTCTATTCTTTCATCAATGTTTTTGGGCTTACCGTAGGGATGGCTACAGCCCTGATGATACTGCTGTATATCTCCGATGAGGTCAGCTATGATCGTTTTCATACAGATGCTGACCGTATCTACCGGCTAGGCATCAACGGTCGGCTGGCAGAACAAGATTTCAACATGGCTACTTGCTCTGAACCAATGGCCCGGACGCTGGTAGATGAAGTACCTGAAATAGAAGCAGCAGTACGCATACGGCCCGTCAATCAGGTGATTGTACAGTATGAGGACAAAGTCTTTACAGAAGAATGGGTCATGCTGGCGGACTCCAATTTTTTTTCCTTCTTTACATTCAACCTCATAGAAGGTGCTCCGGATGATGTTCTGCGCGGTCCCAACAAAATGGTGCTCACCGAAAGTGCAGCCAGAAAATACTTTAACTATCAAGGCAAAGGGGATACCAGCCCTTTGGGAAAAATTATTCTCTACGGTACACGACAAGTGGCATGTGAAGTGACGGGTATTGTTCAGGATCCGCCTGTCAATGCTCACTTTACTTTTAATATGCTGCAGTCCATGGAAACTTGGGAAGGCTCCAAAAGAATCCAATATACCAGTAATAGCAGTTACACCTATTATAGAGTGGCTGTCAATGCTAATCCTAATGTACAATCCAAACTGGACGCCATCGTAGACAAGTATGTAGGCCCGGAAATTCAAATGTACCTGGGTATCACCATGGATGAATTCCGTGCACAAGGGGGTGGCTATCGATACATACCGGAACGACTTACCGACATCCACTTGAAATCAACCTTTGGTGAACAAATTATGCCCAATGGCAACATCCAGTACCTGTATATTTTCGGTGCAATCGGTTTATTTATCATTGTAATCGCCTGCATCAACTTTATGAACCTGGCCACAGCAAGGTCTGCCAACCGGGCCAAAGAAGTAGGTATCAGGAAAACCATAGGCGCTGTCAAGGGCAGACTCATTGCCCAGTTCTTTTCAGAGTCGATATTATATGCCGTACTATCGTTGCTCATCGCCCTGTTTACCGTATGGGCCATGCTTCCCCTATTTAACCAATTGGCGGGTAAGTCCATCACACTTTCAGCATTGCTATCCACTCCATTTGTATTGGGCATGCTGGGGTTGGTGGCGATCGTGGGATTGGGAGCCGGAATATATCCCGCCATCTACCTTACCTCCTTTCAACCCGTAGAAGTGCTCAAAGGAAAAGTACGGGCAGGCTTTAAAAGCAGCGGCATCCGAAGTATTTTGGTGACGTTACAATTTACCATCAGCATCGTGCTCATCATTTCTACCCTTGTCGTGTTTGAACAAGTGGATTATATACAAAACAAGAACCTTGGCTTTTCCAAAGAGAATGTTCTCATTCTGGATAACGTGAACAAGCTGGGCAACAATAAGAAAGCGTTTAAGGACATTCTGCAAAGACAGGAAGGAATCAATCTGGTAAGTTACTCCCAATACGTTCAACCCAACATTGGCAACAGTTCTGTTTTTCGCCCCAGTGGAGAAAATGCGGAAGACATTCTTTTTGTTTATAACACCGTGGATGAAGACCACCTGCCCACCATGAAAATGGAGCTGGCAGAAGGTCGTAACTTTTCGAAAGATATAGCCTCAGACTCTATGGCGGTGATCATGAACGAAGCTGCCTTCCGACTTATCGGATGGGATAACATTGAAGGCAAGGAGATCCGGGAATACCGTGAAGAAGGTATGCTCCCTTACAAAGTCATTGGCGTAGTAAAAGATTTCAACTTCGAAACGCTTAAGAACAAAGTGAGACCATTGCTTTTGTTCTATGCTCCCGAAAACCAAATGATCAGTGTTCAGCTTAGTGGCGCTGACTTACAGGAGAAAGTGAAATTTATCGGAGAGCAATGGAAGGAGCTTACCGGAGGCGCTCCTTATGATTATGCATTTATCGATCAGGAGTTCGATGCTTTGTTCCGTGCCGAGCAACGCATGAGCACCATCATTACCATATTTACTGTGTTGGCCATAGCCATTGCCTGCCTTGGACTGCTGGGATTAGCATCCTTTACAGCAGAACAACGCGCCAAGGAAATCGGGATACGAAAAGTAATGGGGTCTACGGTGACTCAGGTGGTGGTACTGTTGTCCAAAGGCTTTACCAGGCTGGTACTTATTTCTTTTTTGATCGCTGCTCCTATCTCCTACTATGGCATGAGCAACTGGCTGGAGGGCTTCGCTTATCGCATTGATATTAATTTATGGACCGTGCTTATTGGCGGTGTTGCTGCGTTGGTGATTGCCTGGCTTACCATTAGCTATCAATCCTTTAAGGCAGCAAGAGCTAATCCTGCAGGGTCTTTACGGTCGGAGTAATTTTCAACAAACAATGGTATATAGTCTTCCAAGAAGACTATTCATTACTTACTGTTTGTGGATATAGGCGCTTTCCAAAAATCACCATCAAGTTTTTGTGAACGCGCCAACTCACCTCCGTACAATATCGAATTGAAAAGTATCTTGAACGTTCCATAAGGCTGCCCTCTCCATTGCGGTCGGTAGCCGTGGAGAATCACATGCCCTTCACCATACTTTACATCCAGGGAGGCCGCCATATTGTTCAAATGCTTCTCTCCTAACAAGTAACCAGATTGCAACGGAGAGCCTTGTGCCTTGTATTTGGCCAATGCCTCTCCTTCAAATCCTTCCAGGGTGGTGAACACCGGACTTCTGTAAACAAACACATTGCCACGTTCGTGCATACCCGCCATCACCGGGTGGTTGGTGTTAACTTCCACTTCGAGAATAGATCCTCCTGTAAAAAACTCTTTTCTGCTTAATCCACTTACCACATTCTTCACCGGCAGATGCAAGGCATCAATGGCAAAGTCGCTGCTTTCATTCAAGCATACCAGCGTACCACCCTTGCGCACAAACTCTTCCAAGCCCAAAATACCTGCATCGCCCAGCCCACCCGCATATTGTGGCGGAACAGATCCCTTTTGAAATCCATCTTTAATAATCGAAGGTCGATCGGCTGCCAAAACAATCACATCGAAACGATCTCTTAAACCGCCCGAGATAAAGTCGTTGTTACCGATGTTGGCAAATGGAAAACCAAAACATTCCAACAACCAGCGCGTCCAGCCTTCATCCATGCTGGGCCTGTAAGGACGGTACAATCCGATGCGAGGATTGACCCTGATTCCTTTTGATGAATTAGTGAGTTGTGCGTTCAAGGCCAGATCTTTTACTTCCCTGTCGATTACACTTTTGGAAACACCGCTGATGATGTATTTACCATTGTCGAACTTCACAGTGCCACCCGCCTGAATGGCTTTGTTGATCATTCGAAATGAATTGTTTTCCTTCGGATCCACCACCAATGACGAACCACTTCCAGTCAACCTACCAGGAGGTGCAACGATAGCTGCAGCTGTCGCATTGGAATTAAAACCAAGTCCCGGGGCAAAGTCAGCCGGGTAAGCATCTTTATCTCCTATTGTTTTCCAATCAGTGGTTGCTGCTTCGAGGGGTTGAACAGCATTTCTCACCGCCTCCGTTAATGGGGATGCCGCTGCTACTACGCGGGCACCAAATTGTAATTGCATGGTCCATCCTGCCGCATCATAAGGTTGCTCCGGTGGGCCATCCGGATATTCGCGCAGGTCCGGGTAAGCTTGCCGATCAAATACCTGACGCACGAGTTCGGCATATTCCTGATCCATAGGAATTACCCACGTTCCCTTTTCATAAGTAACGCCATCAAATTCTACAGCCTTATCCAACTGCCCTACTTTCACGCCATTGAAGGCCAGTCTTCTCAGCATCTCCACCGCGCTCATCGGGTCACGCTGGTTTTGTGAAATGAAATAAGCATATGGTGGCTCTTGTTCATATTTCGTCATCGTACTTTTAGCGGCCTGATAGCGGCCGTACAATAATTCATGGCCGTACTTGGCGGCATAATCCAGTACCGCAAGGGAAGCCGTTTGCATGTACGCCATGGCATCACTGATGCGCCACCACCCTCCTTTCCACGGACTGATGTACAAGGACTCTGTTCTTAAATCCGCCTTGTCTTTAGGAAAATCATCAATGGTATAAAAGTGAGGCGTTGCGTATTTATACAATGATGTCTCTGTCCAGAAGGCAGGTGTGTTTTGCAACACCGGCATGTAATCAATGTAGCCGGGATACCAGGCATCGAAGCCGGTGCCCATGTGTACCGCTCCCGGTTGATTGTTGATTTCCAACGATTGCGCAATGGCCATGCCTATCATGTTCACTTCCCGTGCAATGATGGGTGGTGTCTGTGTGGCGATAGGCTCTGCAAAAGGTGGCAACCATATTCTGGTGGGGAAAGGTGATGATTGATGTTGTACATAGATGATGTTGGGCTCCCATTCTCTCCAGGTGCGTTCCATCACACGCGATTCAATCATGTTGAGCATATAGGCATCGCGGTTGTTGTCGTGCCCCACATACTTTTGGTATAATTTAGGAAGTGGTGCCACTTCATAAGGTGTTCCTACATTGGAAAGGTACCAATCGGCCACCATGGTTTGTCCATCCGGATTGATGGTGGGATAAAGCATCAACACCACATTGTCCAAAATACTTTTCATCTCGGGTGTATCGGCCTTGCTCAGTATCTCATAGACCAACGTCAACGTGTGATTCGGTCCCGCAACTTCCGTAGCGTGCAGACCACCGTCAATATGAACGATGGGTTTACCTTGTGCTGCCAATGCCTTCGCTTCGCTTTCTGACAAGCCTTCAGGGTGTGCCAACCGTTTGGTAATGCTTTTGATGTTCTCAATGTTATCCAGGTTCTCTTTGGAAGAGATGAGCGCGAAGTACCACTCACGACCTTCTGAGGTATATCCGATTTGTATCAGCTTCAGCTTGTCCGTAGACGCTTCCAGTTTTCGCATGTATGCGATACTTTGTTCGTAGGTGGCCAGATGGAAATCTGCACCTGCTTCAAATCCCAACGTCTCTTTGGGAGCAGGAATTTGTGCTGAACTGGTGATTGAAGACAACAGGCACACAAGGCCCATGACATAGAACTTACTCATCCTTTTAGTGTTAATTCATCCGTAATCTTCAACAGAATATTGGAGAATCAAAGGAAAATTACAAGCAGTGTTCTCATTGCAATTCCTTATTCCCCAAACACTGCCGTATATCTTAATAAACTAAAAGCCCCTCAAGAAGAATCTTGAGGGGCTTTGTACAAATGGCAATTAATTGCGTGTAAAGGTACCGTTCACTGCATACCAGAACTCATTGGTTCCCCCACTTCCACTCCATGTGTTAAAGTTAAAAGTATTGGCTCCCGTTGTAGTACCCGGCACCACATACGCCTTAACCGCCTGACCACTTCGATTCCAGGTAAGGTCCTTTTTACTTTGGCACAGTTCTGGCGTTCCACCAAAACCTTGTAAAAAATATGCATTGCCTGCACCATAAACTTTTGAAGTACCATTGCTTTCCACCAACACACTGGTTGCCTCATCCACACCTACTCCTTTTACATTCGAAAAACTTACACCAAAGTCCTGCACCAATCGAGCCATAAACGTAAAGTGGCGTCCTTGTCGGTCACGCTCATTGTAGTGGGAGTCGGTAATTAAGTTGGACAAATAATTAACGGAGAGGAAACCACCTCCCTCCAGACCATCCATATTTTTATCATAAGGGTTGGCCAGCGCAGAAGTTGAAGTGATTGATCCCCGGAAGGCACCATAGTAATATTGGCCCAATATGGCCAAGCCGGCACTTGTTCCTCCTATGGGTACATGTTTGGTATTGATCGCATAATGAATAGCATCTTCCAGTTTAGTATCCTTCCAATAATTAACATAATCAGATTGATCTCCTCCAGCAATAAAAATAGCCTCTGCGTTGCGAACAAGGTTTTCTGTTGTGGCATGGTCGGCATCAGAACGTGAATCGACTATAATAGTTTCAACAGAGTTTACTCCTCCAATAACAGAATATACATAATCATTGTACCCGTCTGATCCGGACGACCGCAGAACAACAAAATCACCACCACCGGACTTCGTCACTAAAAATTGAAATGCGGCTGTCTCTGCATTGGTATCAGAATCAGCTCCGCCAATCATTGCAATACCAAAACTTGTAGTTGTAGTAACATCGGATGCACTTCCTGTCGTATATACCAATGGACCTGAACCACCACCGCCACCCGATGGTTTTTTAGCATTCACCTCTGGTTGGCCCTTAATATTTTTTTCAGATGCATTCGTGGTGATGTAATCCTCCGCACATCCAATGTAAAGAATGAATACCAAAGAAAGCAGGAAGCCTGATAATCTGTTTTGCATATAGTTTGGGTTTAGTTTTTTCTCCAGACGAGCTATTGTCAAGTTCAGTTACAACTATCCTAAGCTTCAAAATAATATTGGAGAATCAAAGGAAAATTACACGCAGTACATCTGGAATTTTTTAAGGCTCTCCTGCGACCCCAGTACAATGAGGATATCCCCTTTTTTAATGGGTGTTTCGCTATTGGGATCGAAGATAAATCCCTTTTCAGGATCTTTGACACCGATCACCGTGGCTCCTGTATTTTGACGAATATCCAACTCCTTAATAGTCTTGTTCTTAAATTCTTCTTTCAACTCGTTGAACATATACTCTTCCAGTTGCAAGTCCTGTTCTTTTATGCCTGTAAGAATTTCAAGAAACTCGATCACGTAAGGTTGTGTAATTAGGTGTGCCATGTGAATGCCTCCGATGGCAAAAGGTTTTACTACCTTATTGGCACCCGCCCGATACAGTTTCTTTTCAGCACTTTCCTCAGAGGCTCTGGCGATAATGTTGATATTCGGATTGATGCCTTTGGCTGTAATACAGATGATCATATTATCAGCATCATTGGGTAACGTTACTATTAAAGATTTGGCCTGCTCAACGCGCGCCTTCATCAGCACCTCTTCGCGGGTAGCATCTTCCTTCACCACGTGAAACCGTGGTACCTCTGGCAGGTATTGGAGTACATCCGGGTCATTCTCAATCAACACAAACTGTTGGTCACTCTTTGTCAACTCATCACAAGCCCTGGCTCCTGTTCTCCCATATCCAATAACGATTACATGATTCTTCAATTTCCTGTTCTTTTTGTTAGAAATGAATGTAGCAAATAATTTTCTGAACTCCCCTTCAAAGATATAGCGGCTGATTACCGATACGATGTAGGCATATATACCCAGGTTGAACATCATATAGAAACTGGCAAACAATTTACCGCTATCACTTAATGGAGAAACCTCCCTAAACCCCACGGTAGATACCATGAGCATGGTCATGTAAAAGGCATCCAGCAGGCTATAATCTTCCAGAAGACTAAAGGTGAAGGTACCTGTACCAATACTTACCAACAGCATGAATGCCGCTATTAAAAAAGTTTTGACAGATTCCCTCATTTACTGATACCTCGTAACCAAATGTATATATCTTTAACGCACAAGCAGATTTTAAATATACAGCATAAGTCACCTTGAAAAAAAATAACTTAACCCGCCACCTTGGTTTATTGGGACTCGCATCCACCGGTATTTGCTCCATGCTGGGTGCTTCTATCTACGTGGTGCCTTTTATGATTCAGCGCAATGTGCCCGGCATTGGTCCTGATGTACTCCCTGCATTTCTGGTGGCAGCACTTCCCGCTATACTGGCAGCATTGGCTTACAGCATATTGGCTTCTGCCATGCCCCGAGCAGGTGGTAGTTATATTTATGCCAGCAGGGGGCTCAACCCTTATCTTGGGTTTGTCGCCAGTTTCTCGCAATGGTTTGGTCTCTCTATCGTGATCGGTGTGATCTCTTATGTGATCATTCCTTTCTTCAGGGATATTGCTACTGAATTAAACTTACCTCAATTGGCTTCGGCCCTCGACAACGGTACGGTTAGGGTCACACTCTCACTACTCCTTCTTTGGACATTTGTTTATGTCAATATCAGAGGGGTGAAATTTTATGAACGCACTGTCGTACCACTGATGTTTCTCATGTTCAGTTTAGGTGCGGTGGTGATCATTGCAGGATTTCTTTACAACCATGAGGACTTTCAACAGGCCGTTCCTTCATTTACTCTTCCTGCAGATACCTCTGTTTTTAAGGCTTCTACTTTCCTGGCAGCAGCCGCCATCCTCTTTTCCAGTTTTATTGGGTTTGATTCCATCGCACAAGCCGGAGGTGAGGCCAAGAACCCATCTTCTTCCCTGCCCAAGGCCATCGCCATTGCCGTGCTTACAGTAGGTGGTTTTTACTTTTTATTTACGGCTGCCGTTTACCACGCAGTGCCCTGGCAGTTCATCGCACAGGAGGCCATGAACAAAGACATAACCGCAGCTGGCGTGCTGAGTTACCTGCTGCCATCAGGCTGGGCCATATTGATTGTGGCTGGTGCAGCCATCGCCTTGCTCAATGATTTACCCGCCATGATTTTGTCGGTGTCCCGTTTGATGTTTGCCTGGTCTGAGGATGGCATCTTTCCCAAAGCCATTTCCAAAGTAAGTGCAAAACACCATACGCCCATCAACGCTATCCTTGGCAGCGGAGTGATGGCTTCTATTGGAATTTTGGGAAGTCACTTTGCCGGGGACTTCTTTCTCGGTATTGATATCATGGTAACCAGTATGTTGGTTAACTTTCTGTTGATGTGTGTAACGGTAGTGTCACTGCATCAGCACAATCCGGAATTGGCGAAAGAAGTAAAAGTGATTACGAACAGAAAGCTACAATTGGCTATCGCCATTGCCGGTATTGTATTACTGACAGGCTTTCTCAGCATTCATACTTACAAAGACCTTACCTCCAATGTAGACGAATGGTATTTTCACTCCACCCCGGTGTGGCTCATTGTGATGACCATAGCGAGTCTTGTTTACTTTAAAGAAAGGAAGGCGTTGGAGAAGCAGGGTATTGATACCAAGGCGTTGTTCAGCAAGCTGCCTGAGGAATAATGGTTAATTTTCAATATACAATTACCTCCCCGGTACCTGATTGTAGGTGACTGCCTTCCATATGTAAAATTAACCCTACCAAGGTGAAGTGTACACGTTACCATAATTAAAGTTATCCTAACAGGGTGTAGTGTGTATGGTACCAGATGTAAAATTTACCCTATCAACCTGTAGTGTACACCCTACCATATGTAAAATTGAACCTATCAACCTGTAGTGCATGCGGTACCATATGCAAAAGTTACCCTATCAACTTGTAGTGTACATGGAACCATATGTAAAAGTTACGCTTTCAACTTATAGCGTATATGGTACCAGAAGTAAAGTTTACCCTATCAGGGTGTAACGCATATGGTATCATAAGTAAAATTTACCCTATCAACCTATAGTGCATGTGATCCCATAAGTAAAACTTACCCTACCACATTTATTACTCGTTTTCTGATTGGGGATAACACTGTACGATAACAAAGGCCAATCACTTATTTCCTAAACAACTTTATCGTAAAGTCCAATAACTCCGCCCCACCGGGCTTACCATGTCCGGGAATGATCACCTGAGCATCTGCAAATTTGGTTTTTACTTTCTTTACTGTTTTTGGCCAGTCCTTCACGTTGGCATCTTCCAGGTTGCCCTTCCCTGCTCCCATGGACTTGATCATGCAGCCTCCAAACAACACTTTTTCACCGGGGAAATATCCTACCATGTTATCCCGGGTGTGTCCTTCACCCAAAAATGAGTTGACCACCATCTGATCTCCCACTTTCAATTCCAACTGTCCATCAAATCCATGTTGCGGAACGGGTGCGTCCTTGCTTTTGGCCAGGGCTATGGTTTTGTTGCTGGCATGGGATGGAATGCCTCTTTGGTGGAACTCCTCCAATCCTCCCAGGCAATCGATATGAAAATGTGTTGCCACTATGGCCACCACCTTACACTGCAAAACATCTTCTACCCAATCGATCAACTCTTTTGCGTCTTCATCATTGGAGGGTGTGTCAAAGATGATGGCTTCTCCGTTGTCCCTCACAATCATTCCGTTGCAGGCTACGTTGCCAAAGTCCTGTGTTTTTAAATAAGTGATATGCTGGAAGGTATTTTCTGTCAGTTGTTCTACGCGGAGGGCATCATCCTGCTGGCCAAGCGCGGATGTATCAAGCCCAACTATACCAAAAAGTACTACGAAGCATACTTTACATTTCATTATAGCGTGTGAATTCAATTTCATGCAGGAAAAATAGGAAAAATTTTTGCTTCATTAGTTCATTGTGCAGCAACAGAGTGCTTGTGCCTGATCAATTATTAATTTAATAGCTAAGGGATTGCCACTCCCGACTCTGTCGGGATCGCGATGACGAGCTAGAGATGAGTAGGTATTTTATAGCTAGGGATGCTCTTATTAATACGTCAATATCTCATTAAGCGTTTTGGTTGCCAAAGCAAGTTCCTGAGCTTCAATCTCTCCAAGTCTTTTGGTTAGACGGTCTTTGGCTATAGAGCGAATATGAAAGATCAACATTTCTGATTTTCTATTCAACCCGTTGGTGCCGGAGGGATGTAAAACCGGATTACCTTTATAGTTTTTGATTTTAGAGGTTAGTGGCACCGTAATAACAACTGGAAGGTGAGCGTTAAGAAGATTGCCACTGATAATTACTACAGGTCTGAAACCAGCTTGTTCACTTCCTTTTACCGGGTTCAGGTCTGCTTGCCAGATTTCACCCTGCTTCATTCTCTATTTGCTTTAAGTACTCGGACATCCCTTCTTCTGCTATTGAAATTACATCAGCATCATTCGCTGCCTTCTTGTACGATTTGATATATTCTGCTTTGTTAAGGTGCTCGAGATATAGCCTCAGCGCTTTCTCCATGAGCCTGTTTTTAGGAAGGGAAAGTGATTTAGCCTTCTCTGTGAGTTGCTCGAGAAGGTCGTCCGGGAGGGTACTTGTGAAGGTGGCCATACTTGCGTGTTTAATATATACAAATATAGATTATACGTATTTATTATAAAATAACAAATCATAAATCATTGCTAATAAACTCATTAACAAGTGTTTAACATGATTTTATGAATAGTTACAGCACCAGCAACCGCCCTAGCGACCGAATGTAGAAACTACTATTTACTTAGGACTTATTACTAAAGACTATTCATACACTCACACCAAACCAATACCCCACCAACGCGGTGAGTCCCATGGCAATGGTACCCCAAAAGGTAATTCTAATAATGGCTTTCATAATGCTTGAGCCACCCGTTTTGGCCGCGAGTGCACCCAACAACGCCAGGAAAAAAATAGCCAAACCATAGAGGTAATACTCCATACTATCCAATGGCATAAAAAGAGTAACCAAAAAAGGTAGTAGTCCACCGAAAGTGAAAGCAGCACCAGAAGCCAGTGCCGCCTGAATAGGATGAGCCTGGCTGATTTCATTAATTCCCAATTCATCGCGAACATGAGCTCCCAAGGCATCCTTTTCGGTGAGCTCTTTGGCTACCGTCAATGCCGTTGCTTTCTTCAGCCCCCTGTCTTCATATATTTGAGCCAACCTATGCAGTTCTAACTCTGGCATCTCTTCCAGTTCCTGACGTTCTCTCTCTATATCTGCTTGCTCAATATCAGTTTGTGAACTTACAGAAACGTACTCCCCCGCAGCCATCGACAACGCACCAGCCACCATTCCTGCCAACGTTGCCAGCACAACAGGATCTCTGGTAGTGCTTGCAGCTGCAACACCTACAGCAATACTGGCCGTAGATAAAATACCATCATTGGCGCCCAACACCGCGGCCCTCAGCCAATTGCTGCGGTGGATGTAATGGTTGTCTAAGTAGTTATCTAAATCTTCAGAATTATCAGTCATTGTCATTTATTTAATACGGAACAGCTATAAGTTACGTCTCTTTTCCGGTTTTTTTCTCACTGATAATCCTCCATAGTAAAAATGCCAGAAGCCCGGTAATCAGCGCAAAAGACTTTTCAAAATTGGTTTTGGCGATCACGTTTCCTGCGGTGTTGAACAAGAACAAAATAAAGAACAACCACATGGCTACATGAGCAAAACCATTTAATGCAGGAAAATTTATCCTGCCTGCTTTTATCAACAGCAACACAACAAACAACAGCGCAACTACCAACGAGACCATCTCAAATTGCAGCAACTGTGCCGATGTTTCCATTCTACCTCCCCATAAGTAAGCTACAGGAGCAAAATCAAATATCACCATCCCCAATATGATACTCAGGTGAAATACAACGAGTAAACCGGCAATCACCAAAGTTATACCCATTGCATTCTTATAACTTATGAGCTTCTTCATAAACCTTATATCCACTTCTGATCACGGACTGTTCTCTCATGATCTACTGCACCGGTGTGTGCTGTTTCTTTAGGTTCAAAAAGCAATACCCACACATCTTCTCCATTGGTGCGTGGGTTATGCTCCACTCCTTTTGGAACGATAATCATCTCTCCTTCCTTCACTACCTCCATGCGATCCCTGAACTCCATATGTAATGTTCCTTTAAAAACCATGAACAGCTCGTCTTCGTTGTCATGGGCGTGCCAAACAAACTCATCTTTCACCTTGGCCAACTTTACATATTGTCCGTTGAGCTCGCCAATGATTTTAGGTGTCCATGTTTCAGAAAACAGATTAAATTTTTCAATGATATTAATCGCTTGCATAATCTCAATTTTGTTATCCTAATAAAGGGGGTAAATTTATTTTTTTAATTCAGCGCTAAAGATAACCGATGAATCCAACAATAGAAACCTGCCAATTATCACCTACCCTCAGCATCTCACGAGTACTTACCGGGCTGTGGCAAATCGCTGATATGGAGCGAGATGGGCAAGCATTGGATCCGGTAGCAACAGCACCCTCCATGAAACCCTATGTTGAAGCTGGCTTCACCACTTTTGATATGGCAGATCATTATGGATCAGCAGAGATCATAGCCGGAACCTATCAACAAAGTCTTAGTGACCCAAGTGAAGTACAACTATTAACAAAATGGGTTCCAAAACCTGGACAAACCAGCAAAGAAGAAGTACGTGCAGCTGTGGTCACGGCACTCAATCGCTTGCAATCCAAGAGAATAGACCTACTGCAATTTCATGCCTGGAATTATGCCGATCCCAATTGGCTGGATTGCCTTTATTGGCTTCAAGAATTAAAAGAAGAAGGCCTTATCTCGAATATTGGTCTCACCAATTTTGATACTGCTCATTTAAGGATCGTTTTAAACAGTGGCATCGAAGTAGTATCCAATCAAGTGTGCCATTCTGTAATTGACCAACGTGCCGGAGGTGCCATGGCTGCATTGTGCAATGAACATAACATCAAGCTGCTTGCCTTCGGAACGGTAGCGGGTGGATTTCTTACCGATAAATGGTTGGGCAAACCCGAGCCTGTACTTGATGACTCATTGACCTGGTCGCAAATGAAGTACAAACGCTTTATTGACGAAGCCGGTGGATGGAATAAGTTTCAGCATTTACTCCAGGTATTAAGCGAAGTAGCACAGCACCATGATGTATCTATCGCTAACGTGGCCAGTCGCTTCATGCTAGAGCAACCTGCAGTAGGCGGTATTATCATTGGGGCGAGATTAGGTAAAAGTGAGCACGTGCAGGAGAATACCAAGCTTTTCCAATTCAAATTGACAGAAGAGGACAAAGCCCAAATTAAAGAAGCCCAGGTAGCACTCACCCCCATACCCGGTGACTGTGGAGATGAGTACCGAAAGCCACCGTTTCTCACCGCTTCAGGTGACCTGAGCCACCACGTGGATACCATACCACCTCCCTTCCCTACAGTAGAAGGTAGTGATGGAAGAACCAAAGCACTAAGTGGAACCATATGGGAAGACATCGCTGGGTTCAGCAGAGCGGTAAAAAAAGGAAACAGAATATTAATATCCGGTACTACGGCTACACATGGCAACAAAGCTATCGGTGGCAATGATCCGGCAGCACAAACGCACTTCGTCATAGACAAAATTGAAGGGGCACTTCAATCACTGGGTGGTACATTGGAACAAGTGGTGCGTACCCGAATATATGTGCGGCATGTCAACGACTGGGAACCTGTATCGAGGGCCCATGGTGAGCGTTTCAAAACCATTCAGCCAGCCAACACTTTGGTGAAGGCTGAGCTCATCGGTGACGAGTACCTGATTGAAATGGAAGCGGAAGCGATTATCGATTAGCTGGTTTTCGGGTGGCTTCGTAAACCCATATGTCTTTCATTAATCCACCCGTATCATATAGTCTGTCCTTCCTTACTGAGAAGTGATCTTTGGTAATATCAAAGATGACCAATCGTCCCATAAATGAACCGAACTGATCTTCACCGAAGTTCAATTCTATAAACCTATTGTCCCGCATCTTTCCCTCAATATTGGGTACAACTTCTGAAGCTTCCTCCGGATTCCAACTGATTTCCCACATCTCCTTTTCGAAATTGTATAATCTCTTGGTCACTCCTACAACATCAAACTCTTCGAACTGGATATTCATATCCGCCATTAAGGTATCTCCGTTATAGTATGCATTAATGGTTCCTACGCCTGTTATATAATCTTCTGGAGACACCTTGATTTTTGCCTCGGCTGCCCACTCCCCTAACATAAAGTCCAATTCCGTAGGTCTTTCCCGATCCGTTTCGGACTGGCAACCTACCAACATAAAAATGGAAAAAGTAAATATAATGGCTTTCATTTCTATTGAGGCGTCAACCATTCATTCCTCAGTTTCAATTGTGCTTCCGTGGCATTTTGATCAAATGAAATGATGTGACGCTTTGCTACTTTTGTAGGTTTTATAGGCGCTTCCAATCTTACTTCTTTGTACTCACCCACCTCATCTTTGCGCAACACCGTGTAGGAAACAGTATCTCCTGCTACCATTGATGCTCTGTGCCTGGCGATGGCTTCACTGGTTTCAGGGCCCAACGGTGGCAATACCACGTCATTCAATTGGGTAAGTATATCTCCATTCTGAAATCCTAGTGCCTTGCCTTGCTCATTGAGGCGATCACAATTTTGAAGAGAAATCATCGGCTTGTCATTGTATTGCAATACAGAGATATTGTAATTGCCAAACCCTAAACTCACCTCTTCCTCCACCAGCTCTTTGGTATAATTCACGCCTACTTCTTTCCATATTTCCTCTAAGGGTAAGCTTGACGATCCGGCCACATAGGTATTAAGAAATGATTCAATTTCCGGGTAGGTAAGCGCTCCAATTTCCGAGAACAACGCATCATCCTCGAATGATTGATGTTTACCATATTTCTTTGACAAATTCGCAATCAAATCCTGTAAACCATATTTGCCGTCCGATAGTTTTCTCAATTTTATATCCAGGCACATGCCAATCAAGGCGCCCTTTTGATACACATTATAGAATTGATCGCCATAATCACTCAGCACCTTCTCGCTGAATTCAGTAAAAGGTAAATCATCTTTAAAACCATCGGAAATCAATAGCTTCTGGCGGAGTACATTAAGGTATTGATCTGGTGTGATGAGATCGTACTTCACCTGCATGTTGCCTGAAAAATATTCAGTAACGCCTTCATACAACCACAGGTGCTTCGACATTTTAGGGTCATTAAAATCGAAGTGACCAATCTCGTTGGAGTGAATGGTAAGTGGTGTTACAATGTGAAAAAACTCGTGGGCCGCAAAATCACGTAAGGTTTGTTTCATCCCTTCGATGGAATTCTCTGGCATATAATAGAACGAAGAGTAAGAATGTTCCAATGCACCATAGGAGGTAACAGGTTGATCCGTAAAATAAAATATGAATGCATATTTATCCACAGGCAAATTACCCCCTAGATATTCCTTCTGCGCCATCAATACCTCTCTTACGCTGTTGGCGATTTCTTTGGCCGTTACTTTCCCTGTTGGTGAATAAGATCCTATCAGCACTTCTGTGTTGCCTACCTGAATGACAGCAGTATCTGCTTTGGCATACATCAATGGTGAATCTGCCAGCCTATCAAAGTCCTCCGCCTCAAACACATCTATTCTACTGTCCGGTTGGGGCGTTTCCAGTTTTAATAGAGAAAGCGGTTCACCTGTTTTCTCAGGAATCAAACCGGTAGATCCATAAAAGGATTGGTCCCTCACCACATTAAATGTGAAAGGAACCTGTTTCATCCCTTCGAAGTATCCGAAAAAACCACTCGGGTTAATAACAAAGTTTTTACCCTCTTCTATGTTGGTACCGGCAGGCCAAAAGATGGTTGGGCCGGCCAATTCCGTATCAAAACTGTCTTCAATCCAATAACTGATTTTCGCTATCTTCCTGGCACTTTTTATTCTCCATGCATTGGTGTCAATTTTCTCAAAGGGTAACAGGTTACCCTTCTTATCTTTCACCTCAAATCCTGAAACAAACCGCCCATAATCCTGCACCGCATACGTACCCGGAATAATTTTAGGAAGGAAAAACGTAATCTCATCCTCCTTGAGACCAGGGGGTATTAATTCTACTTTTACTTTGTCATCCACCACACGGGTCAGATCTACGGTAAATTCATAGCCTTTCTGTGCAAAAACGCTTAACGAAGTAAATAGTATAAGAATAAGGATACAACAACTTCTCATGAGTGGGTGGAGTTTTAAATACATAAAATGGTTTGACCTGAAAAAAAATTAGATTTCGGGCTCGGGCACAGGTCAATAGAAACCTTTACGAATAAACGTAAGCTTAGTTACACGAAATTCACCAATGAACATCCATTTAAGTGCAATAACAATGATTTTGGATAAATTTGATTTAAACACCATAAATGAACTTCTCCTCTACTGAAATCAAAGATCTGATTGCCAGCGTCTACCACATGGATGGCGACATCAAAGAGCTCCCTGGTGAAATAGACCTGAATTTTCTCCTCACCACCTCAGAAGAACGGAAATATACTTTTAAGGTGGCCAACCATGCTGAGAAAAAGGACAATCTGGAGTTCCAGAACGCAATGATGCTCCACCTGATCTCTAAAAACATGGGTTTGGAGATACCCGAAGTGATTTATTCCGACAACAAGGAGTTGATTACGACCACAACAGATAAAGAAGGCAGAAAACGATTCATCCGGTTACTAACATGGGTAGAAGGAAGGCCTTTGGCTACTGTCAATCCGCATTCAGAACAACTGCTGTACCAGCTCGGCAATCTGTTCGGCAAGTTAAGCCTGGCCCTTAAGGATTTTGACCACCCGGCAGCCCATCGGTTTATCAAGTGGGATCTTGCACAGGTGGAATGGGTAAAACCCCATTTGAACAGTTTCAGGAATGATCAAAAAAATGCCTTGGCCAACTATTACTACGGCCTTTACGAAGGCACAGTAAAACCCCTTGAAGACTCACTCCCTAAAAGTGTAATTTATAATGATGCCAACGACTACAATGTATTGGTTGGTTTTGATAAAGCAAACCCGAATGTGCCGGGAGTCATCGACTTTGGCGATGCTGTTTATACCCATACCATCAATGAACTGGCCATTGCTCTGGCGTACGCGATGATGCACAAACATGATCCGCTACAGGCGGCATATCCTATTGTGAAAGGCTATCACGCCACGTTTCCTCTCCAGGATTCAGAATTAAAAGTACTATTTACATTACTGAACATCCGTCTGTTGATCAGTGTAGTTTGCTCTCATCAAAATCGAGAGGAAAATCCAGACAATGTATACCTGCAAATAAGTGATGAAGCAGCCTGGGCCTTATTAAAAAAATTAAGCCATGTATCGCCAGCATTTGCTTACTACACTTTTAGACATGCCTGTGGATTAGAGCCATGTCCAACTAATACTGTTTTTAAGGAATGGATAGCCGAACATGCCAGCCAACTGAAACCCATCGTATCTAAAGACCTAAACAATTCACATTGGCTTGACCTGGGGATGGACAGTTTAACGTTGGGGAACCAGTCAATCGTTCTCGATGATAAAAAGTTAAAAGACCGGATTGAAAATGATATTTGTGAAAGCGGAAAAAGTATAGGACTTGGAAAGTACAATGAGGTAAGACCATTCTATCCTTCCTCTGCTTTTGAAATCGAAAGCAATGAAGGGCCGGTATGGAGAACCGTGCACCTGGGGTTGGATGTGTTTATGAATGCCGGAGAATCCGTTCATGTCCCTATTCCGGGAGTGATATACAGTGTTGCGGATAATACAGGTGACCGCAATTATGGTCCTACTATTGTCGTTAAACACGATATTTTACCAGAGTTAACTTTTTACACTCTATATGGACATTTAAGCAGAACCTCTCTTACACAATGGAAAGCAGGTGACACCCTGGAAGCAGGTTCTCTGATCGGAACCCTTGGCGATCTCCATGAAAACGGAGGATGGTCACCCCATCTTCACTTTCAAATTCTACTGGACCGGCTGGAAAAGGAAGGTGACTTTCCTGGAGTAGCCGCACCACAACTCGCTAATGTTTGGAAAAGCATTTGCCCTGATCCGTGGTTGCTGGTGGAGGGTACATTATCGCCAGTCACACAACCAACCGAAAACGATTTGTTGATCAACTACCGCAAAAAACATCTGGGAAAAAACCTGAGTCTCTCCTATCACAAACCCTTGATGATGCAACGAGGGTACAAGCAATACCTTTATGAAACAGATGGTAGAAAGTACCTGGACACCGTCAACAATGTAGCGCACGTTGGGCATGAACACCCACGCGTGGTCAAGGCAGGTCAACAGCAAATGGCGGTGCTCAACACCAACACAAGGTATCTGCATAAGAACATCGTTGAGTTTACTAAAAAGTTACTCTCCACTATGCCGGACTCACTCAGTGTCGCGTATGTGGTTAACTCGGGTAGCGAAGCGAATGAATTAGCACTGCGCATCGCGAAGACGTACACGCAACAAAAAGACATGGTGGTAGTAGAAGTCGGCTACCATGGTAATACCAATGCCTGTGTGGACATCAGTTCCTATAAGTTTGATAGAAAAGGTGGTAATGGTGCTCCGGAACATATCCATGTTGTTCCCATTCCCGATACCTACAGAGGAATCTACCGCGATAAAACGGATGCGGGTAAACAATATGCTTCACACATAAAGGAGGCCATTGAAAAGGTTCAAGCTAAAGGGAAAGGAATTGCAGGCTTTATCTGTGAATCAGTACTGAGCTGTGGTGGGCAAATCGTGTTGCCCGATGGTTACCTGAAGGAAGCTTATACACACGTTCGGGCAGCGGGCGGTGTGTGTATTGCTGATGAGGTGCAAACCGGCTGTGGGCGTGCCGGAGATCATTTCTGGGCATTTGAAAGTCAGGGGGTTGTACCAGACATTGTTACCATTGGTAAACCTATAGGCAATGGCCATCCATTGGGCGTTGTGGTTACTACCATCCAACTCGCAGATGCTTTTGCCAACGGAATGGAGTATTTTAACACATTCGGAGGTAATCCCGTATCCAGTGCCATTGGATTGGAAGTGCTGAAGGTGATTGAAGACGAAGGACTACAACAAAATGCCAGGGAGATAGGTCATTACCTCAAAGAAGGCCTTGTGCAACTTAAAAACAACTACCCGATTATTGGCGATGTCCGTGGATTGGGTTTATTCTTGGGTATAGAATTGGTAAAAGACAATCAATTAACACCTGCAACAGCGCAAGCTACCTATCTGGCCAACCGAATGCGGGAATTGGGCATACTCATGAGCACGGATGGACCTTATGAAAACGTGCTTAAGATAAAACCACCGATTATCTTCAATAAGACGGATTCTGATTTTCTTCTCTCCACTTTAGATCGCGTATTGAAAGAAGACTTTATGCAGATCGATTAGTTGTTAATTCTCCTTGATAATCGTTATGGGATTGACCAAGGCTGCCTTAATAGTGTGATAAGCAACAGTGAATAAGGAAACCAAAAGGATGGCAACAAGTGGTACCAGAAACATCCATGGCTCTAGTGATACCCTGTCGCCAAAGTTCTTAAGCCATTCAGTTGATAGCCAATAGGAGAATGGCAATGCGAGAATGAATCCAATACCAACAAGCAGTAGTATTCCGTATAAGAGACGTTGTGCTATTTGAGCAACAGATGCCCCATGTACTTTTCGAATAGCAATTTCTTTTAATTTCTTACTGATAGAATGCATGGAAATTCCAATAAGCCCAAAGACTGCCAGGAAAATAGCTACTACAGAAAATGAAGCAATAAGTTGACCAAATTGAAGGTGGGTTTGGTAGGCCTGATTGTAAGAATCGTCAACAAAGAAGTATTGAAAAGAATCTTCAGGGAAAGAGGCTTGATAGGCAGTTCTGACTTTCTCTATTACACCCGATACATCATTCGAATTAATCTTAAATGAAATAAACTCTGAATCACTCCACCAGTAGCTATCCCTTGACAGCACAAATACCATTGGAAAGTTGGCGCCATCCAACGCAAGTTGGTTAAAGTCTTTCACCACTCCCCTTATCCTCGTTGGTGAAATATATCCGAATGAGTGAAGTACGGAAACAGGTAGCTGGATGGCCTCTTCCGGAGAGGCTATACCCAATGCATCGATAGCTGCTTCATTGAGAATCACTTCTGTTACCATGGAGCTGTCCACTCGTACGCTCTCTCCATTATTAAAGCTTCTGCCAGCCAATAAATCAATTTCAAACATTTTAAAATACTCATAGTCAATGGGCTGGTACTTCATCAAGACTGCTTCATTAACATCTCTGCCCTCTATTTGCAACAGTTCAACATGTCGGAGGTTTTCTCCTGGTAAGTACGAGTGACCCGAGATTTGGGTAATGTCAGGATCATCACTTAGCCTGTTTCGTATTTGATCTACCTGATTCCAGTAGCCCTCGGCTTTGACAGAAGGGGCATAAACACTCAGTACCTGCGATAATGAAATTCCAAGGTCACGGTTTCTTAAAAAGTCCACCTGGCTTTGAACAATCAGTGTTAATACAATCAACAGGATGGATACTGAATATTGAAACACCACCAGCCCCTTCCAAACACGCGCTCCCCATCTGCTTTGCTCCACCTTTCCTTTCAATACTTGCTGTGTCTTGTAGCCCAGCATTAGGGCAATGGGATACGAACTGGTGAATAACACACCGATTACCCAAAGCGAGAGTATGAACACCCAAAAGCTAACATCGAACAGGAAACCACCCATCATTTGAATCCCCAGTTCAGGAAGGATCATGCTCGCAAAATGAATAAGGATCAACCCAGTAGCCAGTGCAAGAAAATGAAGAATACCCGTCTCGATAAAAAACTGAGAGGCCAATTCCAGCTTACCTGCTCCAAATGTGGAGCGAATACCCACTTCGGCAGCGCGAGACATGGCTCTGGCAACGGCCAGGTTCATAAAATTAATCCAGGCAAGAACCAATATGGCCAGTCCTATTCCGTGCAAAAAATGGAGATAAGTCCCTTCCCCGTTTACCTGAAATTCCCCTTCCAAATGGGAAGTAAGATGGATATCAGCGATCGGTTGCAAATCGTAATCCATGGTATAATTACGATCATCGTACTGAGGCTTTGCTGCCCTGTCTGCAATAGCCTGTATTTTACTTTCTAACACCACTTGATCAATGCCGGGCCTCGATTTGATATAAGTAAAAAAATAATCCCAATCCCAGGCTGTCCATCGCCAGTTGGGGTGCTGCGCTCTAAAGGATTCAAATGAGATGAGAAGGTTCATCTTAAAGTGGGTATTGGAAGGCAAATCTTCCATAATGCCCGTGATCTTATATACCTGATCAAAATCTTCAATTATGCGAATTGACTTACCTACAGGGTTATCCATTCCAAACAACTTCTCGGACAGCGACTTGGATAAAACTACGGTATAGGGATCATCCAATACATTGTCTTTATTCCCATTAAGAAGTTTGAAATCAAGCAGGCTAAAGAAGGCTGACTCTCCATGATATACCTGATGTTCAATAATATCGATGCGATCTCCACTTTCTGTATCTCGTCTGAGTGTTACCTTTTTGGCATCAAGTGGGTGAACTCTAAAAGCAGCTTCAATTTCAGGGACACCAGATAATAAAGTTTCTTTTAAAATAACGGGTGCCTGCGCCCTCCTGTTTTGTACTTCACCATTTTGTGTTTTCTGACTGGTTATCCTGTAAAGCGTCTCCTGCTGGGGATGGGTTAAGTCAAAGCTTTTTTCAAATACAATATACTGGTCGATGAGCACGTAAGAAGCCAACCCTATTCCCAAACCAATAATGTTGACAAGCGTATAGTATCGGTTCTTCAATAAACCTCTTATACAGGTAAGCAGTAAGTTCTTTATCATAGATGGAGATAAAATACTGGAATAACGAGACCTCTTCTCTTAAGTTAAGAAATACTGCCGTTTACCAGTCCTATTTCCTACGGATTATAGGAATCCGTAATAAATTTTAGCGTTTATTAAATAGGCTGACTACGCGTAAGTGACCCAAGGTTATCAGTATACTTATCTGTCGTAATTTTTTTTCGGTATTCAGCAGGCGTACATCCGGTCACTTTACGAAATGCTTCATAAAATGTGGAGTTACTGGTAAAGCCAACTTCCGATGCCATGGCTTCAATGGTATATCTATTCTCTTTCTGCAGTTGATCGCACAATTCTGCGATACGATACTCATTGATAAAGTCATTGAAATTTTTATCATGCAATTGTTGAATGGCTTTTCGGAGCAAATACTGAGGTATATTTATTCGGTCAGCCAATTTTGATAAAGTGAGTTTTTGTTCTCTGTAGATTCGCTCCTTTTCAAAAACCCGATTGAGCTCATCTTCTATTTTCTGGAGCTGATTTTTATCCAATTGGTTTTTTGATGCCTGCACCGAAGTGGCTACCCGTTGCAAACTCATACCCTTGAAGTTGATCACATAAAGAACAACTGATGCAACGATGGCTCCCCAGGCATATGCCTGAATGTTGGGTGAATACAATTGATATATAAACATCGACACCATCACCAATACACCCGCTTGCACGATGAGTAACCAACTGTTCTTATCTGTCGCCCGATGCTTTCTGTAAATAAAATAGGAAGTAATTAACCCAGCTACAATAACAAATGCCCCTGAGAGATAAACCCATCTCATCCATTGTATTTTAAAAACAGTAGAGCCTAACGCAAAAAGTAGTATTGAAGGGAGATAGAAAAGTATATTTTCATTACGTGACACCTGATGACCTGTTGACGATCTCACATAAAGGTACAGCGAGGGGCCGGCAGCCCATAGTCCGGCACCGCCAAGGGCAACACCCACTATGGCAATGCCAGGCCAGTAATAATAAACCAAAGATTTGGCCACACGAACACCGAGTGCTATCAGTAATAAACCGAGGTAGATGTTGCTTGGAGATCCTCTCCTTCCGTTTACAATATTGATCGAACCAAGAAAAATACTCTGTGACACTGCCACTGCGCTAACAGCGGCCATTAGAATCATCCAATCATTCATAGGTCAGGGTATAATAGTACATATAGGCTTACGGAAAACCAGGTTGTCTGGTTACTTGTTGTCCAACCTAAACACACCATTTAATCTATCATTCCATCCAGCCAGTGAATAATATTTAAGAGCAGCTTATAGTTCTGTGTTGCCAATGGTGAATTCATCCCCATCTTTCTTTTTTCTTCCCCAGCCAACTGCGCTGAAAACATGGCCGCCTCCCCTGATACCACAAGTCTGCCTTTCCCTACTTTCATATAAGCCAACTGAGACCACCCCTCAACACTTTGTTTTCTTGTGTTATCATTAAATCGCCAGGCAGTGTCAGGAAGCAGGTTAATGTGATCATCTCCAAATTGCAATACAGAAGTTGCTTCTTTTGGAATTCGAAATGCCTGGCCAGTAAATGTTGCCACCTCGTTAACTTGCTCAGAGCTATCCCTGCCCCTTGTTATCACAGAAGGTAAAAGAGAACCTTCCTTCAAAGAAAACATGGAAGGAATACTGCCACCATCATACATAACAAACCCGTTGGTGAACTCAAATCCAAATGCGCTGGCCAAATCAGCTGCCGCACCTGCCAGTGGCATGTGATCCGCTATCAAAAAAAGGCTTCCACCCTCTTCTACCCATTTTTTCAAGGTCACAATTTCATCAACGGTAAAGGCAGAAGGATTAGGTAATATCCAACGACCAACATTAACTTCATTGAGTGCATTTGAAATCACAAGGATATCACCTTCATCCAGCTTTTCCATTTCAAATAAACCTCCATAAGGTTTTACCTGATAGCCATCCCGTTCAAGCAATTGGGCAAACGAAGTATACCTTCCGTCCTTAGTATGGAAATTGTGATGTCCTTCATCTATAAATACAACAGGGCCAGTATTCAATGGGTAAGCAGGATTGTCCATTACTGGACGATAAGAATTATCTGCGATTTGTTGGGCAAATGCTAGCTTTGTAAATACAATTAGGGTTATTGCAACAATATTTAGTCTTTTCATTTCTGAACTAAGTTAATTAAAATAAATTGAGTAACATTTTAAAAACTGGTTCAAATTGACCTTTTCCCGTGCACCAAAGCAATAACCAAGTTACTTCAGGAATTCAGTTTAACGACACCACAGAGCACGCCAATTTAATATCGCGGTTGGCCATCATCATGATGATAGTAACTGTCGCCTATTACGCGATGTATATCATTTTTGGATTTAAAGCACCATGGCAAGTTTTTATAATGTTCTCCTTTATTTCAGTTGTATCTTATCTGCTTGTCAAAGCAAATAGATTAAATTTTGTAAAAATATTTGGTCTAACGGGCTTCAATACGGTAGTTTATCTTGTTGCCTCAAGCGAAACTCATCTTACCAATGTTAATCTGTATTTTATAACCGGTGGAATAGGTGCACTTGCACTGTATGATTATAATGAAAGAGTAAAATCTTTCGGATTTATAATATTCTCGTTCTCATTATATGTATTAGCACGCTTTAGCAGCTTTACCCTCTTATCAGTGCGCGACTTCACTCCAGATGAGGTGAATCTAATTTCATTGTTTAACCTGACAGTGTTTAGTTATGTCACAGCCTATCTCGTGATTCTTCTGCTAAAAGGGAATTATTTAAAAAAGGAGGATCTCAAAAGGCAAAATGCCGAATTAGTCAAAATTAATAATGAACTCGACCGCTTTATATACAGCTCTTCCCATGATTTACGGGCGCCATTAAGTTCACTACTAGGATTGATTCAGTTAACTGAATTAGAGCATGAAGAATCTTTAAAAAAAGATTACTTAAAAATGATGCGCGGGCGAATTGCTGCGATGGATCTTTTTATAAAAGAGATTATCGATTATGCTAAAAACGCCAGGAAAGAGACAGAATACGAATCTATCGTTCTTCACGATGAAATTCAAAAGATCATCCAGGATCTTAAATATATGGAAGGAGCCAATACGGTTACCATTCAATGCACGGGGCTTGAAGGCATAACCATTAATGGCGATCTCATGAGAATACGGATTGTCCTCTCCAACTTAATTTCAAATGCTATTAAATACAGGGACGGCACAAAGGAACGATGCGAGTTACTCATTCATGCCGTTACCGATTCCAAATCCGTTGCCCTTGAATTCAAGGACAACGGCATTGGTATTTCACCGTCTCACCATGAGAAAATATTTGCCATGTTTTACCGCGCACACGAGATCAGCACAGGATCTGGCCTTGGATTGTATTTGGTACGCGAAACATTAATTAATCTAAAAGGAAGTATTAAAATTATTTCCGAAGTGGGTCAAGGCAGTACTTTTACAATTACCCTTCCAGCTGATGCTAAAGCACCTCATCCTTAGAATCAGTGGCCATAACTCCTTTATATTTTTATAGCATAGGCCACTAACACATAAATTCACATAGTTATATTTACAGCCATGAAGGAAAGAATTAAAAAACTGGGTGTGTTTACATCAGGTGGGGATGCACCCGGAATGAATGCAGCAATCAGAGCAGTGGTGCGTGCAGGTATATACTATAATATGGAAGTGTATGGTATAATGAGGGGCTATGAGGGGATGATAGACGGTGACATCGTGAAGCTTGGAGCAAGGTCGGTTGGAAATATTCTGCAACGAGGTGGAACAATTCTTAAAACTGCTCGCAGCAAAGAATTCAGGACAAAAGAAGGAAGGGTAAAGGCCTTCGACAACCTAAAAAAGAATGGTATTGATGCGCTGGTAGCTATTGGCGGTGATGGTACTTTTACCGGCTTACACTATTTTTCTAATGAGTTTGATATTCCAACGATTTGTCTTCCTGGCACTATCGACAATGATATTGCAGGAACTGATTACACCATAGGCTATGATACAGCCACCAATACTGCAGTACAAGCCATTGATAGAATTAGAGATACTGCACTCTCCCATAACCGATTATTTTTTATTGAAGTAATGGGGAGACACTCAGGATACATTGCCATTAACAGCGGCATAGCAGGTGGTGCCGGAGCCATTATACTACCTGAAGAAGACATGACATTTGAAGACCTGTTTAGTCTTTTGGAAGCTGGTATGGAAACAGGAAAAAAATCAAATCTGGTGGTGGTAGCAGAAGGTTCCAAGCTGGGAGGCGCAAATGAACTGGCAAAGAAAATAGCTGAACGGTCAGATTACTTTGATATAAAAGTGACTATCCTTGGTCATCAACAACGAGGAGGTTCACCCACCTATTTTGACCGTGTACTCGCAAGTAAAATGGGAGTAGCTGCTGTAGAGGGTTTATTGGACGGCAACAGCAGTGTAATGGTAGGGTTTAAAGAAAACAGGATTGTTTATAACTCCTATGACCAAATCATTAATCAACAGCACAAGATCGAACCAGAGTCAATGCGAATTGCTAAAATCCTATCGATCTGATTCCGTTGTACAGTAAACTATTTTCGTACGGATTTTGCTACCCCATCTCTTCTGGGATCAGCTGCACTTACCCATTGACCATTCTCAAATGCAACTGCATGCACTCCACCAAAGTAGGGATTTAGGTTTTTAGCCCCTAATTCATTTTTAACTTTGGCCAAGTCGAATCCATTATCTAACAACCAGATTCGCATTTGTTCATCCTCCGTGAATTCCAGGTAGGTTTTATTTCCATTCACGTGAACGCGTGGCGTTTCAATGGCCTCAGTGATGTCCTGTTTTACATCTATCCAATACTGAATGGTTTGCGCCACTGTTGAAATGATACGGGCGCTGCCCGGGCTTCCTGTAGCGAGAACATTATTTCCCAGGCTATCTCTTACAATTGTTGGGCTCATAGAAGAATAGGCCATTTTGTTGGGGCCTACGGAAAAGGAATGCGTTTCATCTCCGTAAATAAAATCTTCCATGTAACTATTGTAAATAAATCCCAGCTCTTTTGAAGCAGCTCGAGAACCGAAATATGCATTGATACTGGTTGTGACCGACACGGCCATGCCATTGCTATCTACTACCGAAAAGTGAGTGGTTTCTCCGGAACCGCTATCAGGCGTTTCCTCCAACTCTGGTGATGAAGCCTTGATGAGCTCAGAGGCTTTTTCTTTTGATATTCTTGAAGTTATTTCAGCCTGATAGTTGATCATATCTTGTACAGGATTTACTTGTCTTTCCCCATGAGCCATGGCCAATGCCCTGATCAGCTGCTGATACCTTGTCTTCTGCCCCTTCATTTGTTCCATGATATTTAATGTTAATAGTACCACCCATCCACCACATGGAGGAGTACTGGTAAACACCTTGAAATTATTATAAGTCGTTTCAAGAGCAGGCACAACAGCAGGATTCGGAAAATCATTGAGGTCTTTTAGCGTCATCCAGCCACCATGCTCAGCCATATCACTGGCAATAATGGTGGCAATCTCACCCTTGTAAAAATCTTCGGAACCAAAGTCAGCTAATCGCTGAAGTGTATTAGCGAGTTGTGGTTGCTTAATCACCTCACCCACTTCAGGTATACTGTCATTGATCAAAAAGTGATTCATATTGTAGGGTGATTCATGTAATCGTTTTTCGTACTGCTGATAAACTTTTGCTCTGAAAACCCCCAACTCAAATCCATTGATTGCCTGATCAATGGCAGGACCCAATAACTCACTCCATGCCATTGCATCACTACCATAATTTTGTTTTGCAAAACCCAGTGTTTTGACAAATGAAGGAATCGTAGATCGTCTGTGGTATAAAATATCTTCCTCAGAGGCGGATACCGGTGTTGACATTGGGGAGTAGGTAGTGCCATTGATAATAAAAGGTTGCTCTCCAGGAACACTGACTAACATCTGTATACCCGCGCCAAGTCCTGTCATTGCCGGTTCGGTGACCCCCAGAGAAAATGCTATGGCCACAGCAGCATCAACAGCATTTCCTCCTTTGGCTAGAACATCCATACCTGCCTGCGTGGCTTCAGGTGTTGCAGCCGACACTGCGTAAGATTGTAATGTTGTACCTGCATTATTGCAGGAAACAAGAATTAGTATTACAATGAATAAAGCAGATAGTTTTTTTATGATAGCCATCCTTTTAACTGTTGACAAGCCGCGACTATATTTGAGGCCACCTCATTAATATCTTTGATACGTCCCTCCTTCTTCATCGTATCAAGCGCCTTCTTTCCATCAAAATCCACATAGGATAACCGAGCTGATAATTCTTCAGGTGATTGTCCAAAGTCAACACCTGGTAACAAAGCCACACCAGTTTCTTCCAGGATTGTTCTGCATAATTCGGAGGAAGTGGTAATCCCTCTTTTGTTAAGTTTCTCTTTAAATTTTTCGAAATCAGGAAAGAGGTAGAACCCACCTTGAGGCTCAGGCATGGTGAGACCTACTGACGTTAATTCAGTATATACATATTGAGCAATGTACTTGAGGATAGCCCTTGCATGATTTAAATATGATTCAATATTTGGCCCAAACTCAAAAGCTTTCACAGCCGCATATTGAATTGGAGCACTGGTGGCTGTAAAAGTTTCGCTTGCTACTACAGCCATAGCATCTGACAACCATCGAAGTTCCTTTGGGAAAGTAAATGTCCCTAACCTCCAACCTCCAGCACCACACCATTTGCTAAGCCCTGAACTCACTATAGTTCCCTCAGGGTAGAATTCAGCAAGGGATCGATGCTCACCATCGTGCGTCAATTCACCATATATCTCATCAGAAATTACCAAGAGATTATTTTTTTTTGTCACATCCGAAATGGCTTTTAATTGATCGATGGTATAAGTAGCTCCTGTTGGATTACTTGGATAATTGAGAATGACCATAAATCGTTTATCTGGATGCGATGCACAAAAAGACTGCAACATGGATGCATCCAGTAGCTTATTGACGTTAGCCGAAGTATCAATCCAATGACACTGCTTTTGGGTAATTTGGGCCTGGGGTGAATAGGAAACCCAACTTGGAGCAGGAACAATCAAATCACCGTCAAAACACAACTGCGCGACAAAAAGTAGCTCTTTTGAGCCGGGCCCTATCAGCACATCTTCAGGAACGGCTTTCACATTTGCTCTACGAGAATGATAATCTGCTACTGCTTTTCGCAATGAATAAAGACCTCTAACAGGCAGATAATCTTTCTCATGAGCATGAGCAATAAGTTCATTCACTACCTCCTGAGGAACCGGAAAAGGTGATTGACCGAACCCTAACTTATAAATCCGCTTCCCCTGCCTAAGGAGTTCATTTGAGTATTCGTTAATTGCCAGCGTAGCCGAAGGCTTAAGCGTACTGATATTCTGTTTGATATACATACAAATGGCTAGTTCTGCCAAATGTAGCATCAAATAAAATGAAAATAAGTTTTTACAGCTCGAAAATCTTTTAAGATAAAGAGGGGTATCAATTTACCATTACGCTCAATACGGGAACTTTTGATTTATATAGCAAGGTTTCCGTGATACCAAAGTCATACCCTGCCCTTCTGGATCTGTTATGCGTTACTTTGGCAACCACCTGTGCTTTGCTCTGTTCAGCAAAATCCACCAATCCTTTCTCAATATCCATTGCATTGTATACCACCCCTTTCATTTTCACATCCGGATAGGCCAGCATCAGCTTATCCATCGCTTTAGAAACCGTAGGAGTATCCTTAAAGTTAGATGGGGTATTGATGTAAAGAAGTGTGAGGGAACCACCAATAGCCTTTAGAAATGAAGCAATCTTACTAAAGGGCTTTTTCAGGTTTTCTTCAAAGTTAGCCGCAAATACTATTTTCTTCATGGACGCAGGCTTGAAACCTTTCTTCACGGATAATACCGGGATATCGCTTGTCCGCAAAATCTTTTGCGCATGAGAACCAATAAAATACCGATGAGATTCTCCAGTACCATGGGCTCCCATTATGATCAAATCACATTTGTACGTTTTTGCCGTTGCCAAAACCTGTTGTTGCACATTGCCAGGTCTAACAATACCCGTGGCTTTAACTCCCTTGAACATTTTATCCTTGAGGTGCTTATCCATTTTTATCTCAGCTTCTACCATCCGCGCCTCGTTTTCAGGGTGCTCTTGTTGTTTCTCCACAGGAATCCGGCTCCAGTCAGATGGTGCCGAGAAAACATGAAGTAATACAAGTTCAGCTCCGGTTTTTTTTGCCAAAACAACACCAGTGTTCAAAGCAGTTTTCGCGTATTCAGAAAAGTCAGTGGGTATCAGGATAGATTTCATAGTTGTTTGTATTTATAATCAAGTACAATAACTTATTTTAGCTCTCCATTTCAAATGATGAAAATCATAACACAACCAAACATTAAGCAGGATTTTTATTTTAAGTAATACAACAATTAACTTTCGTTGACTTTTATCATTATCAAGCTCAAATCACAACCCCACATGAAGATTTTTTACACGATTGTAACCACTCTGCTTTGCTCCTTTACATTGGTTCAGGCACAGGAAGAAAAAAAAGAAGATATCAAGCCGATACCTGAGGCCAAAGCATTTGTCACCTCTCATCAGGGTACTTTTGGTGGCAAGCTTATAAAATATAAAGCCATTGCCGGAGAAACCTATTTGAAAAATGATGATGGGGAACCGGTTGCCTCCATTTGGTCTGTAACCTATAAGCTGGATGGTCCTGAGGATACCAATCGCCCGGTCACTTTTGTTTTTAACGGGGGGCCCGGATCTGCCTCAGTGTGGCTCCACATGGGTTTTTTCGGTCCACAAGTTACCAAAGTGGACAGTGATGCTTCAGCCGATGATGGAGGAGCACCCTATCCATTGGTAAATAATAACCACGGCATGCTCGACCTTACGGATCTGGTATTCATTGATCCTGTCGGAACGGGCTACAGCAGAGTGATTGGCAAAGGGAAAACAGAAGACTACTGGGGTCTGATGGAAGACGCGAGGTCCATTGCCGCATTCATGCGGGAGTGGGTAACAAAAAACAAAAGATGGAATTCGCCCAAGTACATTGCCGGTGAAAGTTTTGGTACCACCCGGGCAGCAGCAGTAAATTATGAACTGGAAGGTGACGGTCAGGAGATGTCACTGAATGGTTTGATACTCATTTCACAAGCCTTGGATTATCAAGGTTCTACCTCTACCCATGACAATATTGTTTCATACGTTACCTATTTTCCCAGTATGGCTGCCACCGCATGGTATCACAAAAAGGCAGGTCAGGGAAAAACGTTAGAAGCCTTTGTTGAAGAGGCACGGAAGTTTGCATTAGATGAATATGTGTCTGCTCTTTATAAAGGTACACGACTGACTGATGCAGAAAGAAGTCATATCGTTGATCGCATGGCATATTTCACTGGCCTCTCGAAGAGATACATTGAGCAAGCAGATATCCGGTTGTTGATGCCCAGATTCAGAAAAGAATTATTACGTGATCAGGGAATTACTATTGGTCAGTTGGATGGCCGTTACAAAGGTGACGAATATGATGATGTAGCCGACAGGGCCACACTGGGCGACCCATCCAGTTATAATATTAGCGGGGCCTACACTGCTGCTATCAACCACTACTTGTCTAGCCAACTGAAGGTAGAAATGGATCGACCTTACCTAACCTCAAATGGTGAATTGGGCTCCAAGTGGAGATGGAGAGATGTACCTGATGGACGTTACTGGGAGCCCAGCTACGTAAACGTTGCTCGCAAGCTTGGTGATAGTATGAGACGCAACAAAGACCTCAAGGTTTTAGTAGCTAGCGGCTATTACGACCTGATCTGCCCTTTCTTTGATGCTGAATATACGTTTGCCCGCAATGGAATTTTAAAAGATCAGGTGACTCTTACATATTATGAAGCTGGCCATATGATGTATGTTCATGAACCTGATTTGGTAAAACTGGCCACAGATATTCGCAAGTTTTTGACTTCTAAATAGACATGAAGAAAGTTCTCATTACAGGGGCAGGTGGAATATTAGGACAGGCATGTGTAACCACCTTCCAAAAAAAAGGATATCAGGTTATTGTAATTCTATCGCCAGGTAAAAATCTTTCTTATGCGGCCATCTCTCCGGTGAGCGTGTATAATGCTGACCTGATGAATGAATCCGTTACCCGGGAAGTGCTGACCCAGGTGATCAAAGATCATCCATCCATTGAGACTGCGCTTTTTTTGGTTGGGGGATTTTCAATGGGAACCATAAGCAACACAGATGGAGCTCAAATCAGGAAAATGATCAGCCTAAATTTTGAAACAGCTTATTATTCTGCCAAAATCATGTTTGATCAAATGGCTAAGCAAAAAAATGGTGGCAGGATGGCTTTTGTGGGGGCAAGACCATCCCTGGAGCCTAAGGCAGCTAAAGGTGTTCTTGCCTATGCACTTTCCAAAACCCTGGTATTCAAACTGGCTGAAATCCTTAATGAAGAAGGTAAAGACAAGAATATTGTCACCTCCGTTTTTGTGCCCAGTATTATCGACACCCCAGACAACCGTAAATCCATGCCAGATGCCAACACGGATAAGTGGGTAAAACCTGAAGAGATAGCAGAAATCATGGAATTCGTTACATCAGAAAAAGGAACAGCGATGCGGGAACCTGTGATTAAAGTTTACGGTAAGTCCTAGCCCTCCACTCTGCTCCGATCTACCTTAAAGCTAAATACATCCCTTCTTTGATAATGCCCTGACGTATCCAAAGTCATGCGCTCCTTAAGGGCATCTTCCAAATTCAGTTCGCAAGTAATCAATTCTTCTTTGTCAAAAACAGGTTCAACCAGATACTTCCCATTGGGTGCTACTATACAGCTACCCCCGTTGAGGGCCCATTGCTCAGGATCTGATTTCAGATAATCTGGCTGCTCAAGGGATGCTGGGAAATCAGATGCCTTTAACATTTGCCCGGCTGCCAACACAAAACACCTTCCTTCAAACGCATATTGTCGACTCGCCACCTGGTGCATCTCGTGTACCTTTGGCCATAGGGCAATGTGTATATGTTCCCCAGAATCATGAAGCGCCTGACGGGTCAACGGCATCCAATGCTCCCAGCAAATACTGGCTCCCACTCTCCCTGCTTGCGTGTCAACAGCCCTTAAGCCATGGCCATCACCCAGCCCGTACAACATTTTTTCAGTATATGTTGGCATCAACTTTCTGTGATGGTTTAATAATTCTCCGTTTTGGTCAATGATTACAAAACTATTGTATACAGTACCGTTGCCGGGGCCGGCACTGACTTTCTCATTCAGCCCTATGCAAAGTGTAATTTTATTGGATCTGGCCATCTCGCAGACCTTTTCAAAATCGCTACTCTTCAAGTCAATGCTGCTGTTATAAAACTGAAGGTATGCCTCCTTCATTTCCTTTCCATCCCATTGCGACACATTGGTACAATGGTCGAGCCATGAAGGGTATCCCGATAACCAGGTCTCTCCCACTACCAATAATTTAACACCCTGATGGGCTGCATCTGCAATAATAGATTCAAGTTTTTCCAAACTTTGAGGCAGGTTCAGGTGTACTGAACTAAATTGACCAATGCCTACTTTAACAATGCTTGACATGATATGCAGATTAACATAATCTAATACTCACTCAATGTTTAGGAGTCTATTCAAAACTAAGTAATTTAAGGCTTGTTTAAACCATTTTCAGATTATTGAATGTTTAGAAGAATTCATAGGGTGTTTACGCATGTACTTCGCTACTTGCAGAGGAGGCTCAACGAAAAGCAATTTCTGATATTCTCCAGTATCCTTGTTGGAGTCAGCAGTGGTCTTGCTGCTGTTATTCTCAAGCTCTTTGCTCATAATATCAATTCCTTCGTAGCAAAGTATTCCAGCAATTATGAAGATTTTTTTCTTTTCACATTATTCCCATTGGTGGGACTTACCATTACTGTCCTTTACATCAGGAATTTCATCAAAAAAGAAGAGTTCTCTAAAGGAAGTGCTGATATCGTTTACGCCATTGCCAAAAAATCGAGTGTACTCCCCAAATCACAAATGTACTCTCATGTTATCTCCAGTGCGTTTACGGTTGGCTTTGGAGGATCTGTTGGCTTAGAGTCACCCATGGTAAGTTCCGGCTCGGCTATTGGATCCAACTATGGAAAAACTTATCATCTGAATTATAAGGATCGAACAATGCTTCTGGCTTGCGGAGCTGCTGCGGCCATTGCAGGTGCCTTCAACTCTCCCATTGCTGGAGTGTTGTTCGCCATTGAAGTGCTGCTCACTGATGTCTCTGTGTCTGTATTTATACCGCTGATTATTTCTGCCGCTTCGGGCGCCCTATTTTCTAAAATCATTCTGGGAGAAGGTGTGCTGCTTTCATTCAGTGGCGTTCAACCCTTTGATTATCACAACACCCCCTTCTATATTTTGCTAGGGATATTGGCAGGTTTAACATCACTGTACTACACACGAATGTTTACCAATATAGAGCACCGCATATCTCAGGTTGCCAACATCTATACAAAAGTGATTGGTGGTGGACTCATACTGGCCGTACTGCTTATCCTTTTCCCACCACTCTACGGTGAAGGATATGAAGGAATTAAAGCGCTTGCTACATCCAATCACAGCAATCTTTTTCAAAACAGCATCCTTCAGTCATGGATAACAACGGAATGGGCGGGTCTACTTTTTCTTGTTGGCCTGATGCTGATCAAAGTATTCGCTACAGCCATTACCATCGGAAGTGGAGGTAACGGAGGTAATTTTGCACCCTCATTGTGTGTTGGCGCTTACCTGGGTTATACCTTTTCTCACTTTATCAACATCACAGGTTGGGCGAAGATCCCTCAATCGAATTTTACACTGGTCGCTATGGCCGGAATACTGAGTGGTGTTTTTTATGCTCCGCTAACTGCCATATTTCTTATTGCAGAGATAACAGGAGGCTACAACCTGATGATCCCATTAATGATAGTGGCTGCTTTCAGTAATATTATCATGAAATACTTTGAGCCTTTGTCAATGGAAAACAAGAAGCTGGCTGAAAAGATGAATTTGTCCGTAGAAAACAGAGATAAGTATCTCTTAAGTAAACTCAATCTTGAAAATATGATTGAAACAGATTTTCAGGCCGTAAAACCCAAAGATACCCTTCGCACACTAGTTACAGCCATTACCAAGTCAAGGAGAAACCTATTCCCTGTAGTGGATGAAGAGCAAGAACTGGTAGGTGTCATTTTGCTGGACAGTGTCAAAGAAATGATGTTCAATCAGGAGTTGTATGACAAAATCATCGTCAAGGATATTATGACAAGGCCCCTTGCTGTAATCTCGCCAGATGAAAGTCTTAATTCCGTTTTAAAGAAGTTTGAGGACACCGGGCAGTGGAACCTTCCGATTATTGAAAACTACCGCTACATTGGATTTTTATCCAAATCAAGCATTCTCTCAGAGTATCGGGTTGAATTGCTGAGATCAACATAACTGATAAAGCACAAAAAAAGGGTCACAGCAACTGCGACCCTTTTTAGTTTTATTGTTATGGAATTAATACAATCCCAATGCTTTCATTTTCTTTTCAATGCGGGTCACTTGTGCCTGCATATCAAGATCACTGTAGATTGAATATAAGTTATCCAAAACCTTCTCATCGTCTGGGCTTATCTTCTCACAAGCTTCCCAATAAGGCAGCGCTTTCTTCAAGTTTTCAACTAAGACTTTGTCCAACTCAAAACGCTTCTTCTTGTCTTCCGCTGTGATACCTAACTGGTTCATTTCAGCTTTTACTTTTTTGGCATCAAAATGTACCAACTCAGCAACCGCTAAACGAGGTTCAAAATATTTAGGATCTAACTTAATCGATTCATCATACCACTTCCTCGCCTCTTCATTGTTACCCAACTGCTGATTGATTACACCCAAAAAGTATCTAGTTTCATGATCAGTTGGGTCATTTGCAGCCTGGCGTTCCATGGCAGCCTTAGCTTCCTGTAGCTTACCCATTCTGATGAACATGTCAAGCTCGTATTTTGGAAACTCTTTATTATCAGGGAAAGCCTTCATACCTGCCTTTACTGCTGCCAAAGCTTTTTCATCATCCTTAATTTGATCTCTGTAGGCACTGAAGATCATTGTATACGCATCAGCAGAAGTACCACCTTCATCGATATAGCGTTGCAGGTAATCAATAGACATTTGGTATTCATCTGCAGATGGAGCAAAGAACAATCCAGCGTTCAAAAGAATTGAAGTATCTTTTGGCACAAAGTACAAGGTTCTTTCCACTTGCTTCAAAGCTTCTTCATAGTCCTTGCTATCCTGATAAGCCTTCAGGCCTTTATCAAAATATTTTTGCGCCATGTATGCATTTACCTGATCGGTAAGCAATGGAAATCCATTAGGGCCATTGATAAAGCTTCCTTTGTCTTTGTCCAAAGAATAAGCTTTCTCAAAAGCTGCTTTAGCATCAGGGAATGGATCGGCAATCAGCGACTTGGCTGCTTCATTGCTCGTGGTATCAATACCTGCATATATCAATCCTTTGAGGTACCAGGCTTTTGCATTATCAGCATATTTCTCACTGGTAACAGTAGCATCAATAATGGCTTTTGCTGTCTCAAAATCGCCTGCACGTAAGGCTTTTTCTGCCTTAGGCATACTCGGCTTTACTGGCTTCTGTGCAGCCACTACGAAGGGTATAATAAAAATAAAGAGAAGTAATTTTTTCATTTGTAATAGGTTTATGATAGCAAATTTATCAGTTTACTCGGTTATTGTCGAATCCGGTTCTTCCATTTTTTGAATTTTTTCCACAGAAGAAATCGCATCCTCTTCATTTAATTTGATGACTCTGACGCCCTGTGTGGCACGGCCCATTATCCGAAGTTCGTCAACTTTTATACGGATACTGATTCCTGACCTGTTGATAATCATCAGTTCATCATCATCACCAACTTCCTTTATTGCAACAAGCTTGCCAGTTTTTTCGGTGATATTGATGGTTTTGACCCCTTTTCCCCCTCTACGGGTGATACGGTAATCTTCAATTGAAGATCGTTTTCCATATCCCTTTTCGGAGACCACCAAAACGTTGGCATCCTTGCCGGTGATGCAGATCATGCCCACCACTTTGTCGTTTTCAGATTCGAGGGTCACTCCTCTTACCCCTGAAGCAGTTCTTCCCATGGGGCGCACATCTGCTTCATTGAAATGAACGGCCTTACCTTCACTCTTAGCAATTATGATGTGGTTTTGACCATTTGTAAGAGCCGCAGTCAGCAGTTTATCTCCTTCGTGAATCGTGATAGCGGTAATTCCATTGGCCCTTGGTCTAGAATAAGATGCCAGGCTCGTCTTCTTTATAATTCCTTTCTGAGTACACAGAATAACATAATTAGAGCTGGTATATGCTTCATCCGAAAGGTCCTTGATCTTGAGCACAGCCCTCACCGTATCTCCAGCTTCAATATTCAACAGGTTTTGAATGGCCCTTCCCTTTGAAGTCTTGCTTCCCTCCGGAATCTCATATACCTTCTTCCAGTATACCTTTCCAAATGCCGTGAATATGAGCAGGTAGTTATGCGCTTGCGCTACAAAAAGGTGTTCCGTAAAGTCATCCTCCTTAGTAGTCACTGCCTTTGATCCAACACCACCTCTTCCCTGTGTACGATAATCAGTGAGTACCGTTCTCTTCACATAGCCCTGATTGGAAATGGTGATCACCATATCTTCGTTAGGGATCATGTCCTCTACGGTAAGGTCATCATCACTATGAACAATCTCTGTCCTTCTTGCGTCTCCGTAGCGCTCTTTCACTTCCAGTAACTCCGTTTTGATAATATCCATTCTCATGGATTCATTATTCAGAACCTCGTTCAGATGCTCAATAAGTTTCTTTAACTCCGCATATTCATTTTCAATCTTCTCTCTTTCAAGTCCGGTTAACCTTTGCAAGCGCATTTCAAGAATGGCCTTGGCCTGAATCTCAGAAAGCTGAAAGCGTTCAATCAAACCTGTCTTGGCCACCTCAGGGTCTTTAGAGTTCCTGATCAATGCTATTACCTCGTCCAGATTGTCAAGTGCTATCAGGTACCCCTCAAGAATGTGGGCTCTTTTTTCAGCTTCATTGAGGTCATACCTGGTTCTGCGGACAACCACTTCGTGACGATGATCTACAAAATGGACAATCATGTCCAACAGGTTCAACGTCTCCGGTCTTCCTTTCACCAAGGCAACGTTGTTTACCCCAAATGAAGATTGGAGTTGAGTATACTTATACAGATTGTTCAGAACGATATTGGGAACTGCATCCTTTCTCAAGTCATAAACCACCCTGTATCCATCCCTGTCCGACTCATCCCGCAAGTCGGTAATCCCTTCTATTTTCTTTTCATTGACAAGTGTAGCCGTCCGCTCAATCATGGTGGCCTTATTCACCAAATAAGGTATCTCCGTAACCACGATCTGGTTCTTACCTTTGTCGTTGGTAATGATTTCTGCCTTCCCTCTCATTACCACACGACCCCTTCCATTGAGGAATCCTTGCTGCACCCCTGCATACCCATATATGATTCCACCCGTAGGGAAGTCAGGGCCTTTGATGTACTCCATCAACTCTGGGATGGTAATGTCTCTCTTATCGATGTAAGCAATAATTCCGTCTACCACTTCTCCCAGGTTATGCGGAGCCATGTTGGTGGCCATACCCACAGCAATACCAGAAGACCCATTGATCAACAGATTAGGAATCTTGGCCGGCAATACGGTAGGCTCCGTAAGGGAGTCGTCAAAGTTGGGCTGGAAGTCTACAGTGTCTTTGTTGATATCGGCCAGCAACTCCTCTGCAATACGCTTTAGCCGGGCTTCTGTATAACGCATGGCGGCAGCAAAGTCACCATCTACAGACCCAAAGTTACCTTGCCCGTCCACGAGCGTATACCGCAAAGACCAGTCCTGTGCCATACGCACCATGGTATCGTATACTGAAGCATCACCATGAGGATGATACTTACCCAACACCTCACCGACAATACGAGCTGACTTCTTATAGGGCTTGTTGTAGTTTACCCCAAGGTCCTGCATTCCATAAAGGACCCTTCTGTGTACTGGTTTAAGGCCGTCTCGAACGTCTGGCAACGCTCTGGAAATGATCACCGACATCGAATAATCGATGTAGGCACCTCTCATTTCATCTTCAATATTTATGGGAATTATTCGCTGATTTCCAGCTTCTGAATCTGGGGTTTCTTCTGCCACTTTTGTTCTTTTATAGTCCTTTTACGAGCGGTGAAATCCGTTGAATTCCAACCTCCATTTTAAGGCTCGCAAGATAAGCAAAATTGAGGAATTTAAACTCTCCTGATAGGCTTTTAAGTAGCTAAAAAACAAGAATTTATGGGCTGCTAATAAGGGTTCAGCTTCTTCCTGTTTTTGCGTTTTTCCTTGATCAATTTTGGATAGTTTTCACCATAATGTGGATTCTGTTTTTTCCAAAATGGGTGCACCCTGCTGCGGTACTCTTTGTTGCCATGCGCATGATTAATTTGAACACGGCAATCAGGGTGGTAACACTTCGCCAACTCAGGAAAACGATATGAGAATCCTACATTCACATAAAATGCATTAAGGTTGTGAACGATCGAGCGATCATTGCTTCCAGGAATAGATAAAGTATAGTTCTTAATCTCAAATGAAGGTCGTGCGAATACTTTGATGTATTCAGAAAAATCCTTTTCTATAGTTACACCAACATTGGCAAACACACCTTTCTTAATCAAGCTTTTTGTGAAATTATTACCTGGGTTATAACCTCCCACATTAACATCTCCTGTAAACAACAAGTCATTCCATCGATAAAAAGAGACGCCAGCCAAAAAGAAATACTTCTTCATAAACCCTGCCTGATTGCTAGGTCGGAAATTATTTATTTTATCTGCGTAACTAATCGGGCGAAACTCACCCATGCTCATTATCTCGTAAGAATATCCACCTCCTATCCTGTACCTATCCAGAAATTCATAATGAAGCGTAAGCTTGAGGGGTAGATTCAAGCCATTCCCTTTGAACCCAAGCTTTGTCGTATCAGAGCTCACTACAAAACTATCGGGGCCCTGGGGATCTGCCCCGCTAACGGTGTTTACCCAATTGCTAAATCTATTACTCCTGTCCACCGGAAAAATTGTAGGTGCTACACCATCCACTTGAGAAATAGCAAATCCCTCTAATTTGTGACTGAGGAAAGTATTTCCATAACCTATGCTGCCACTGAAAACAAAATTCTTAAGAATCGTGCGAAATGGGCTTTTAACGCGTTTGGCATAAAAATTATCCAGTGGAAACGAAATTTCATCATCTTCTTGCGCAAAGCCAATAGCAGTAAAGCCACAAACAAAAAGGACGAGAAGCGATATGGTTCGTAAATGCGTCAGTTCAGTGTTTTTAACTAAAAAACAACCACCAAATTGTGATAAAAATAGATAATTAACATGAGTTTAGTAAAAGCGATAGCTAGGTGTGCGGCTCTCCAACGAAGTAAAGGTATGAAACAACATGCCTTTACGCTCGATCACATAGGTAAAGCTGTGCTGCTCAGGACTGCTCTCAGCTTCTGAGGAGAGGCTTAAGGTCACCTCATTGGTACCCAATTTCAAGGGTACACGTGAATAGTAAATAGAATGAGGTAGCGTTTGCCAATTTCTGGTATCAGCCTTTTCGGTAATTGCGTTAATGATGCCAAATAATGACCCCAGGGCCTTGTTCTCTTTTCTCATTTCGTATTCAGTTACTTTCTTTAACGCAGCTCTTACCAAAGCCTTACTGAACTCAAGAGTCATGCGTTGTTGCAAAACCTGAGTGGCAATTTTATTGATGTCTTCTATTGGCTCTAACTTAATTGTTTCGCCATCACTGGAGATAGATGCATTGTCAAAATAAACAGGGCGCTCCACGTACTTTGGAAATGCTACTCGGAACACTTCCAGATCAGCCAAACCATCTTTGTCTTTTTCATCGTGATCTGACAAGTTGAAAGGAAAACTGAAATTGTAATCGTCATTCACAAACGTAATCCAATTGTCTTTTCTGTGAATAACAAAATTGATACTCCACTCGGACTTAATCGGGCTCAATCCATTGTGCCAAAAGAATACCAGATCACCACCATCTGAAGGTGCATACTTATAATCTTCTCTTTCAAATTCTCTTTTATAAAAATCGTGCTCTGATTGCAGTCCGCTTAAAAGAGAAGTGCGTAGTAAATCCTCGCGAAGTTGCGGAGGCGCTTCCATTCCAAATAAGCTCGAGTAATCATCCTCATAAATTTCATAAGCATTGCGGTAGGCGATAAAGGCATTATTATAATCAGCGTCAGCCTCATAAATAATCCCCATCAACAGATGAACAAAGGCATCTCTTTTGTACTTTTTATCTGAATCGTACCTGTCACTCAACTGCTGTAACCGGATGTTGAGCCTCCGGCATTCGATCAACGCTTCTTCATGTTTATCCATTTTCAAATAATTCATGGCCTTGTAATACAAAACCATAAGATGCTCGTGATCTTCTCCCCGATAGGATGTAATCATTGGATTGGTAAGGTAGGATGCTGCTTCGTTCAGGTAGTTTTTGCGGTAATCCTCACCAAAAAGAAATGCTTTTTCCAGATGCTCATTACTCTCTTCGTAGCGCCCCAAAACAGATAGTAATAAACCACTATTGGCCATGTACAAAAATTCTTTTTTACGATAATCCCTTGAGGAAGAATTGTTAATGGCTTCGAGCGCCTGCTCCAGATGGCCTTGCTCAAAGGATTGATTGAAACTATAATTGGTCTGATAGTAGGTAGCACAGGATTGTGTCACCAATAGCAAAGCAAGTATGGAGACCCTTAACTTAAGCGGACTAATTTTAGCGGTAAGCAAACTAATTTTTGATAAATTTCTTTATCTCTTTCTGCCCATACCAAACGCGCTTGTTGGTTTCAATATCTGTGAGAAACAAAGTAACAATGTAATTGACCACACGCTTATTGTTATATACGTCTGTCTCGGAAGTCATTTCACCAAACAGCATTAAGTCAGCACCTACCTCAAGTCCCCATTGCGAGGCTGTTTCGCTGCTTGAGAAATCTTGCTGTTGTGCCCGCTCTTCCCTGAGCTTATCCCTGAAAGAATCGGACTCTACCAAATCAGCAATACCCGAATTGAAAATTGTAAGTTCTATTTTTTTGATAAAGTTGTCAGCATCGATATGCTCACTTGTTTTATTTAACACCCACCCCACTATAATGGCAGGCTTGTTACCTTGCTCCTTGGCAAATTGCTTGAACTTTGAGCTGGCCAGCAGGTCATTGGTCATTGTTTCAGCCACCGTGCGAGAATCCGTATCATTCCACCTGCCACTTAGGTCAATGGAAGTACCCGGATCGATACGAGAAACAGACCTTGCACAACTTCCGAGAAAAACTGCACCTACCACTATGAGAAAAAAAGCTCGCATACCCATTTTTAAAGTAGTTAAATCAAATTTCTTGCCGAAAACTATCTTAAATCCTTCAACTGTGTAATCACCTCTTTAGGATTGGAAGACGAGAAAACAAAGTTTCCTGCCACAAGTACATCAGCTCCAGCGTTCATTAACGGTTTTGCGTTCTGTAGGTTTACTCCTCCATCAATTTCTATTTGGGTTTTTGCTCCAGCGCTATTAATAATAGATTTAAGTTGCTCCACTTTCTTATAGGTATGCTCAATAAATTTCTGTCCACCAAAGCCAGGGTTCACGGACATCAAACACACCAGATCAATATCTCCAATAATATCCTGTAGCTGATCCACACCTGTGTGTGGGTTAACGGCCACTCCTGCCTTTATACCCAATGCTTTTATTTGTTGTAGGGTTCTATGCAAATGCGGGCTTGCCTCGATATGTACTGAAATGACTGATGCACCCGCTTCATGAAATGCTTCTACATATCGCTCAGGATTTACAATCATTAAGTGTACGTCAAGGGGTTTGGACGCATGCTTTTTGATGGCTTTTACTACTGGTATTCCCATTGAAATATTGGGAACAAAAACGCCATCCATGATATCCACATGAATCCAGTCTGCGGAACTATCATTTATCATCTTCACCTCACTTTCCAGGTTGGCAAAATCAGCAGCAAGTATCGAGGGGGCAACTATAGGTGGTTTCATAAAGCGTATTTGAACTAAAAACCTTTTAAAGGTTATCTACTTGCAAATATAGCAGCTCTATGCGAGGTTAAAGACTCTGAAACGGCTAATTGAATGCAATGCTACAGTTTTATAAGGCGGATGGTACGTAAAATACCTTCTGATTCCACTTTTACTATGTAGAGTCCGGATCCAAAACTGGAAACATCCAACTCTACCGGATTATTCGCATAATTCACTTCTCCTTCAACGCTAAGCAACAGCTGTCCCTGTAAATTATAAATTTTAACCGTGGCGTCTTGCCCAATGGGTACATCCATTTCCAGTTTAATGGTATTACCATAGGATGGATTGGGATACAGGTAGACCTCATAAGAGATCGGAGATGGTTCTTCTCCCTGCTGCAATATTCTCGCAGTAGTATAATTGGGTAAGCCATAGCCTTTCTTATTATCAGGATTTTGGCTCATGTTTCCAGAAGCAATAATCAGGTCATATAACTCGGAAACTGTCAATTCGGGAAAAGTCTGCAACAAGCCTGCCACAAGACTTGCAATTAGTGGTGCAGCTGCGGATGTTCCGCTTGTAAACCCTGTAGTTCCATTTTCCTTAACGATTGATACGCCAGAACCCAGGGCCACTACATCTGGTTTTATCCTCCCATCAGATGTCGGCCCCAGAGAGCTAAAGCTGCTTAGGTTACCAGTACTGGTTATCCCACCCACAGCCAATACTCCATCTACATCTGCTGGCGGAGTAACCAATTTCCAGGAGGTGTTTCCCTCATTCCCCGCACTTACCACTACAAAAATGCCCTTACTCATCGCAAGAAGTGCTGCTTTACTCACCAACGCTGTTTTTCCATCCAACTGCTCCTTGGCGTAATCCATGTCGGCATTATCGAAAGTACTGTAGCCCAAAGAAGAATTGATAATATCAGCTCCGGCACTGTCTGCTTTTTCAGCGGCTACCAACCAGTTGTATTCTTCAATTCTATATTCCGATGCAACATCTTCGGTAACAAACAGTTGATAATTGGCATTAGGTACTCCCCCTAAAAAGTTATTGGTCAAATTGGCGGCCATCACGGATAGTACTTCGGTTCCGTGGTCATCATATTGAAATACATTTCCCGAAAGCCCAACAAAATCTTTTGTATACGTAACACGTCCCTCATCAAACAGATGTTTAAAGGCATCAACTTTATCCACGCCAGGAAACCCACTATCCAATACGGCAATATTAATGCCTTGACCATAAAAATCTTCTGTATGCATATCATCCAAACCCAGCATACCCAATTGCACCTGATTAATAATACCGAGGTTTGAATCTTTTTTGTTTCTCACTTTCCTGGTTCTGCCGCCAGACACTTCAGTACTTGGACCAAGGTATTCATGAGACGATACAAAAGGCAATAGCAGTATGTCACTTAATTCATTTTTATCGGCCTGAATAATAGCTGCATTCATCCAGCGGGAAGTATACAAAATGTGTGCTCCCAACGATCTTATTTGATCAACGTATCCCACATTAACTGGAAAGTCTTTTTCTGTAATGGTTACACTATTCCTGACCCTTCGATCTAAACTATGTTGTGAGAGGTAGTCCAATGGGTTTTCTATAGAAAATGTAGTCCCCTCCTTATCCGTTAAAAAAATGGCATACCTATCGTCTTGTGCAATGGCTACTTGCGAACAAATAAGTAAAAGGAAAAATAAACTATTCTTTACCATAGCTTACCAAAGTCTGCCTGAGGACGGATCCTTTTTCAATTTGCTGCTGACCAATGCAAGAACCCACTGTGCAGTATTCCAATATTGTGCTTTCTTTATACACCAACCCAATGTTCCTTACATAAATTTCCTTCCTTACATCCTGTTTAACGATCAAATCAGTGTTGTTGTTTTGTATGACTTCAACAGTTTCATTCCATATCTCTCCATTAAGGTCGTACTGAAACCCCGTGTCTCCAATCTCATAGATATCGCAGGAAAAAGTAGAGTCGTCCCCACAACTTTCTTCTCCCCCCAAAGTATTCAACGCATTCCCGTTCCACTGTCGGCCGTTGGACAAAGGAAACGCCAACTTGATGAATGAAATATTCCCTTCACTAACAACCACCTGAGCGGGTTCAATTCGAGCAGACCAGGTATCCTGATATTCAAATTCGCTATCACCTTCATTTTTGATGGAATAGTGAATCACATACGTTGTGCCTCCGGAGCTACTTTGAAATGAGTCTGCAACAAATAGTTTGGACTGATATAAGAAATCCTCTTGCCCATCTATAGCCGTGTATTTTGTCTCTTCCACATCATAGACCAAAAAGCTCCCAACCTGAATGGGGAAGAAATCAGCATCTTTCTTCGCAATAAATTCTGTATTATCAGAACACGCGCCTACAAGCATTCCGAAAACGAATATTAGGAGATATTTGTATTTATGAATCACTTTATTGCTTTTCAATTCATAAAGTTATTTTTTCTTTTTGATATTTGGCCATGCAATTAAAAACCAGGGTAAAAGTAGGAAACATCACCAATCTAAGTGATGCAAGGTATTGTGCAGGCATGGGGGTTGACCTTTTGGGGTTTCCTATTGGAGATGCAGATGGACAAATATCGTTTAGCACTTTTCAGGAGATTGCGGAATGGGTAGTTGGCCCGGAGTTTATATTGGAATATGTGGACACCATGGATGAAGATGAATTCCAAAAAGTAACCCAGTCTGGTTCAATTCAACATATTCAGCTGAACTTTGCCCAACTCCAGAAACTGTCTGGAAAATTGGGTAATCTACACATCGTACTAAAAACAAGCATTGAAGAGTGGAACGATATACACACTCAGCTTTCAACGTATACCATCAGCTATTTAGTATTGGAAGAAAGTAAAACTCCAGAATGGAAAAAGGTGGAAGAAATCAATTCATCCGTTCACGTACTTATTCCACAGCGATTCATCCCGGATATTGATGCGGTAAACTCACTCCCTATATCAGGCATTGTATTGGAAGGCTCATCTGAGGATAAACCCGGCCAAAAGGACTATGATCATCTGGCGACCGTTCTTGAGTCTCTGGAGGTTTACTGAGCAGTACCTATTTTAATGGCACGTTGAACGGCTTTGGCCGTTGTATCTGGAAACGAAATATCCAGAGGCTTTGCATCCTCCAGCCAAATTTCGATTTTATCCAGGCTCTTCTTCTTTACTTTTTTCAGTACTGGAACGCCTAGCTTTTTTAACGCAGCGGCATTGCAATGTTGCTCGTACTGGTTTTTCATGGGCACCACCATCAACTTTTTATTTAGTTGCAATACTTCAGCAGGCGTTTCAAAGCCGGCACCTGTCAACACCCCATGGCTACTAATGATACTGTCAACAAAAGCAGCTCCACTAACAGGGAACACGCTAACCTTATCTACCTGATAGGCGTTCTTTACATGCTTAGAAAATACATGCCACTTGATCTTAGGAAATTTCAAAAACAGCTGCGCTAATTTTTTATCATCGTACGCAGGTAAATACACCGTATAGTGCCCCAGATCCGTAGCCCTTGCATCGCGAATAGCTTTTCTGATAACAGGTGTGTAAATGTTTTTGTCGTACTCTTCAAAATGAAAGCCTACATACTTCTTTACTGGTGCATACTTTTTAAGAATCCATTCTCCAAACGGATCTTTATTTTTTGGCCTTGGAGCCTTTTTAGAGAGCAATGCCGACTGATGGCTCAACCCCACTATAGGTACCTTCTTCTTTTTAGCTGCCCAGGAAGAAATAGGTTCAAAATCATTTACAATCAAATCATAATTTTCCACAGGAAACTGGTCAATCTCCTGAACAACACTAGTGCTATTCTTCTTAAAGGTTTTATAAAAATTGATTCCTCCGCTTTTACCAAAATAGAAACTCAATCCCTTGGATTTATATTTAACTGGAAAAGGTAATTCTATTTCGGCTTGAGCCCCACTCACAAACAAGTCCAGTTCACCATGCTTTTTCAGTTCAGGAACAACATCAATTGCCCTGCTTAAGTGACCATTACCTGTTCCCTGTATAGCGTAAAGAATTTTCATTTCTTTACCGTAAGAAATTCATTGACAAGATCTTTAAAAATCTCATCATTGTCGAGATTGTTTCTATAGCGTTTGTGAATCTTAATAGATTGCGCTCGCTTGTCATTCGCATAGCGATAAATCGACCATTTATTCTTGTTGTACTCTAGTGCCGTTAAGTTCTCTACCCAATCGCCTGAATTGAGATACACTACTTCACCTTTGTCGGTTTTAATGGTCTTAATTTCCGGGTGATGGATATGCCCGCAAACTACATAATGATGACCATTGGCAATGGCAATATCCGCAGCCGTCTCTTCAAAATTATTAATAAACTTCACCGCACCCTTCACACTGTCTTTTACCTTTTTTGACAAGGAGATTCTACCCTTACCAAACGATTTAGAAATAAAATTCACAACCGCATTTAATAGAATGAGGGCATCGTATCCGATTGCACCAAGTCGGGCAATCCATTTTGAATATTGCATCGTTACATCAAACACATCACCATGAAATATCCATGCCGACTTGCCACTTAATGAAAGTACTTTCTTATTTTCAATCTGAAAGGAGCCTAATCTAAAGCCGGCAAATTTTCTCAGCATTTCATCATGATTACCCGTCAGGTAGGTAATCTTCGTTCCCTTTGCCAAAAGCCCTGTAATGTGCTTTATAATCTCCATATGACTTTTCGGCCAATAGCGTTTGCTGAATTGCCACATGTCAATGATGTCGCCATTGAGGATAAGTCTTTTAGGTTTGATGGTTTTGAGGTAACGGAGCAGTTCTTCCGAGTGGCAGCCATAGGTACCGAGGTGAACATCAGATATGATTACAAGTTCTACCTCTCTTTTTCTTTTCTTTGCCATTCCTTGTATCCCTTGCTTTCCTAGCTACAGAATACTACGTATTAGATTCACTACAAATATATTAACTAAATCTTATTAAAATATGAACAGGAGATTACCCTTGTGTTAATAGCCCGTTTAAGCTATAAATCGAAAGCGAAGGTATTTAATTGTCTCGCCTTTTTTAGCAAACATTTCCTCGTACCTGGTTTTGATACCCAGTACTTCGTCCCGGTATTCGGACGCGTAAACATCAAAAGTAGATATCAATTCTTTGATGTCATTTCTCTGTTGCAATTCTTCCAGAGTAAAATTAAACAGATCGGTATTATCAGTTTTAAGTCTAAACATGCCATCAGGTTTTAATACTTTTTTATACAAATCAAAAAACCGATTGTTGCTAAGCCTGCGCTTTACGTCTCTTTTCTTAGGTCGTGGATCAGGGAAAGTCAACCATATTTCACTCACCTCATTCTCCTCAAAGAAATTCTCAAGGGTGTGAATTTGAGCCCGAAGAAAGGCAACATTCTCCAGCTCCTTTTCTACAGCCCATGTACTGCCCTTCCATATCCTGTCTCCCTTTACATCGATACCAACAAAATTCCTGTCGGGAAATAACTCAGCCATACCTACAGAATACTCTCCTCTTCCACATGCGAGCTCAATGGTAATGGGATTATTATTTTTAAATTGAGTCTTATTCCAGTTGCCTTTAATATTGAAGTACAACTCCTTTCCTGGCTCCAAAACATTATCCCGCTCAGAAATGATTTTGAACCTTGCTAATTTACTTTTCATCCTTAGAGTTCATCAATTTCAGCCACTACAAATGTACTACCTCCAATGAAAATGAGGTCATCAGCATCTGCAGATGACCTTGCTGTTTTGACAGCATCGGAAACACTACCGTTCACTTTATATTTTAAACCCAATTCTCCTGCCCTGTTGGCCAAGGATGTTGCATCCAAAGCCCGTGGTATTTTGGCAGCACAAAAATAGTAGGTAGCGTTTTGAGGAAGCAAAGTTAAAATAGAGTCAATATCCTTGTCCTTTACCATTCCAAACACAATGTGTAACTGGTTGTGCGGAATGCTTTCCAACATTTGTAATACCTCTTTAATTCCTTCTGCATTATGAGCCGTGTCGCAATAGACAAATGGCTTTTCTCCCAACTTTTGCCAGCGTCCTTTCAATCCTGTCAGGCTAACAGTTTTTTCAATTCCCTTAGCCACCAAATCCGTTGGAATAATAAACCCCAATTCATTCAATTCATTAATTACGGCCAGCACTCCTGTGATATTTTTCTTTTGATAGTTACCTACTAATTCAGATTTCATCGAATGTTGGGCAGACTCCCCGACTTTTTGGACTATAAAAGTGTCTGCATCTATCAACGATCTCCTCACCTTAAATTGATCTTCTGCAAACTTCAATGACGCATTAACCGTAGCAGCCTTCTTCAGGAATACATCTTCTATTTCAGGTTGACGTTCGCTCACAACCACCCTTCCGTTTTGCTTTATGATGCCTGCCTTCTCAGATGCAATCGCCTCCAGGGTTCCACCCAGTAAATCCTTATGATCATAACCGATATTGGTAATCAGCGATACTAATGGGTTGATAACATTGGTAGAATCCAGTCTTCCACCCAGGCCTACCTCTATAACCGCGAAGTCAACCTTTTGCCTGGCGAAAAAATCAAAAGCCATGGCTACGGTAATTTCAAAAAAAGAAGGCTTGATTTGTTCAATTTGAGGTTTTATTCTTTCTACGAACTCAACCACTTCTGCAGGTGCAATTTCAACCCCGTTTAACCTGATCCGTTCCGTAAACTCTTTTAGATGTGGAGAGGTGTAAAGTCCGGTTTTATAACCACTACTCTGAAGTATGGCTGCAATCATGTGACTGGAGCTACCTTTTCCGTTTGTCCCTCCAACATGAATGGATTTGAACTTGTGCTGCGGATTCCCCAATGATTCACACAACAGGATGGTGTTGCGAAGGTCGGCTTTAAGTGCTGCAGGGCCCACACGCTGAAACATGGGCAGTTCCTTATACAGATAGTCGAGCGTTTGCTGGTAGGTCATTGGTTTAAAAGAAGTGGCGAAATTACCTCTTGCTGTAAAATAAAAAAAGCCACTCAGGTGAGTGGCTTTAAATAAAAAATCCCTAAGGCTATTTTCCAGCCTTAATGAACTTGTACCCAAGTGATATCTGTATCACTTTGTTTTTAAGATCAGGACCGCTGTCCAATTTAAATTCAGAAACGCCAAAATTGTATCTTGCATCCAGGGTAAGCCCAAAGGGTAAGTCCCATCCGGCACCTACTGCAAGTGACACATCCGATTTTTTGTCAAGTTGATCCTTTACATCTTGTGTGGATGATATACTTCCAATGGTGGTTTTAATTTCAGATGTAGTTAAAAACCCGAACTGAGGTCCGGCCTGAATATTAAGACCCGCTACCAGGTACAACTTTACTAATACAGGAATGTTGATGTAATCAAAGTTAGCTTCATATTTATCAGTATCGATACTGAATTCGCTACCCTGCTTGGAGAACAGAATCTCAGGTTGTATACCAAACTTGGCAAATTTGAATAAGGCAAATGCTCCACCATGATACCCGGTACGATTATCAATGTTGGATGTTCCTTGGCTTATATCAAACTTAGCAATGTTAAGTCCTCCTTTGAGGCCTAACGCAAATTGAGCCTGAGCCTGAGCTTGATTCATCAATCCCACAGCCGAAATAAGACAAACGAGAATAAATATTTTTTTCATACAAATTGATTTTGTTTCAAATCTAACGACAAAAACGAAGCCAACTTATTAAAATCAGAAATTAATTAGTGGAATTAATGAAGATAGTAAATCCTCCCATAAAGAAGAATCCACTTTCTGAGAATTTCAAATCCGTGTCCTTGTCCTTTTGAGATCGAGACATGTAACCCAAAATAGGCTCCAGAAGAACGGTATCAGTAATGCGGATAGCATAGCCAGCTCCAATTTTTAATTCATTACTACTTGTTTTCTGTACAGTGCCACTGTCTGTTTTTCCACCTCCCAAAGTGAATTGACCATGTGCGAATAAACCATTGTCTAAATAGTAACGGGCAAATGGGCCTGCCATGAAACTATTTGATGTAAATTTAGATCCACCAGACTCAGTAGTTGATGTGCTTACATCCAATATACCACCTACGGCAAAATTATCAATGACCATAAAACCTGCCCACGGCATAAGACTAAGTCCAGATCGCTTAAAATCTGAATCATTGTCTTTATGAGAATTAAACTCAAAAGAACCACCAGCAATTATAGTCCCTTGTTTGATAAACTGTGAATAGCCTGATGTGGCTATACCTGCGACAAATACAATGAGTACAATTATCTTTTTCATATGTTAAAGATTAGTTGGTTACTCGATAAAGTTAATAATTAAGAAATAAAACTGAAGGGAGCATCCGATATCGGACAGCTAAGTCTATAAAATGCCTAATTCGGGGTTTTTCCCAGTAACAGTCCGGTAGAATGCAAGTAACTGATTCATGTCATTTTCAAAACTATCGGTGATATCCATAGGCTCGGCCACAATAATTTCCTTTTTCTTGAAATCAAAACCTACCGGCACAATGGGCACATTTGCCTTTTTGGCAATGTAATAGAAACCTGTTTTTAACTTATCTACCTTCTTTCGGGTTCCTTCTGGTGCTATGGCCAGCACGAACTCATCATGTGCATCAAATATAGCAGCCACTTGCTCCACCATGTCCTGGCTTTTGGACCTGTCTACAGGATACCCTCCCATTGACCTGAAAATCCAACCAAACGGAGGTTTGAATAACGAACTTTTTCCTAAGAATTTGGCTTTTCCATTGATCCTTAGAATTCGTCTACCCGCAACTCCTATTAGAAAATCCCAATTACTGGTATGAGGCGCTACGGCTATCACATACTTTTTCAAATCAGCGGGAAATGATCCTCGTGTTTTCCACCCGAAAATTTTAAACAAGAATAAGTAGAATAACCTTAACATACCGTCTTATTAAAAAAACTGATCAATCAAGTCATCATTAGCCCGATGAGCAACAGTAACTTTCAATCCTGATTCCAATTGCTGCGCTCTATTAATCGCACTCACTGCTCCCTTGTTTTGTGCCCATGCCCTTCTTGCAATACCATTATTAACATCAAAATGAAGCATCGATTTTACTCTCGCATCTACCTCCAAAGAACCATCCAGCAACATCCCAAATCCGCCATTGATTACTTCACCCCAGCCCACACCACCTCCATTGTGAATGGAAACCCAGGTAGCGCCTCTAAAGGAATCACCAATCACATTGTGAATGGCCATGTCAGCAGTAAATTGGGATCCATCATAAATATTAGAGGTCTCTCTGAACGGACTATCGGTACCCGATACGTCATGGTGGTCTCGCCCCAGCACGACAGGGCCAATTTTTCCATTTCTTATGGCTTCGTTAAAAGCCAGCGCAATTTTCATTCTTCCTTCTGCATCAGCATATAAGATTCTTGCCTTTGATCCCACCACCAGCTTATTGGATTTTGCTGCTTTTATCCAATTGATGTTATCCGCCAATTGAGATTGAATGTCATCTGCAGCATTCGCCTTAATCTCTTCCAATACCTTAGCAGCCAATGCATCCGTCAGATCCAGATCAGCCTCTTTTCCCGAAGTGCATACCCAACGAAAAGGACCAAATCCGTAATCAAAACACATGGGTCCCATGATGTCCTGTACATAGGATGGGTACCGAAAATTAATTCCATCCTGTGCCATTACATCAGCCCCTGCTCGTGAGGCTTCCAGCAAAAAGGCATTTCCATAATCAAAGAAATAAGTTCCTTTGGCCGTGTGCTTATTCACAGCAGTCGCATGACGCTTTAAGGTCTCTTTTACTTGTACCTTGAATTTGTCAGGTTGCTTAGCCATCAGATCATTGCTCTCCTCATAAGATAACCCAACCGGATAATAACCGCCCGCCCATGGATTGTGTAATGAGGTTTGATCCGATCCCAAATCAATAAAAATATTCTCTTCGTCAAATCTCTCCCACACATCCACGATGTTGCCCTGGTAGGCAAGAGAAACGACTTCCTTGTTTAGCTTAGCTATCTTCACACGGCTTATTAGTGCATCCATGTCGGTTAGTATTTCATCTACCCACCCTTGCGCATGCCTTTTCTCAGCTGCTTTAGGATTAACCTCAGCCACTACAGTGATACTACCCGCAATATTGCCGGCTTTTGGTTGAGCTCCACTCATACCACCCAACCCTGATGTCACAAAAAGCTTTCCTGCCAACCCTTCCCCTGCTTTCGATATCTTTCTTCCAGCATTAAGGATGGTAATATTTGTTCCATGCACAATTCCTTGTGGACCAATGTACATGTAAGAACCTGCAGTCATTTGACCGTACTGGGTAACACCCAATGCATTGAATCTTTCCCAATCATCCTGCTTCGAATAGTTAGGGATCATCATACCATTGGTAACTACCACACGCGGAGCCTCTTTGGAGGAGGGGAACAATCCCATAGGATGCCCAGAATACATGTGAAGGGTTTGCTCCTCTGTCATTTGTGACAAGTACTTCATGGTAAGCAGGTACTGCGCCCAATTCTGAAAGACTGCGCCATTACCACCGTAAGTAATGAGCTCATGAGGATGCTGCGCAACGGCAGGGTCCAGATTATTTTGAATCATGAGCATTATTGCAGCTGCCTGTTTACACCTGGCAGGGTATTCATCAATCGGTCTGGCGTTCATGGCATAGGATGGCATAAAACGATACATGTATATCCTTCCGTAATCCATCAATTCTTTGTGGAATTCTGGTGCCAGTATGGTATGCATGCTTTCAGGGAAATACCTCAAAGCATTTTTTATGGCCAATTTCTTTTCAGCAACTGTGAGAATATCTTTTCGCTTAGGGGCATGACTTACGGATGAATCATAAGGCTGAAGTTCAGGCAGTTCGTCAGGTATCCCTTGTTGAATTTGTTCTTTAAAACTTAGGGTTGGCTTGCTCATGCTGTTTGCTTTTGAAAATGTGCAGGCGTAAAATTTTCAATAGTGTATTGGTAACCAATTTCAAATATTTCTTTTGCCCTGGTTATATCAAAACTACTGAACCGATCCAGTTTTTTAGGTTCAATAACCACATGACAAATGGACTTACTTTGTTTTGTGTTTCCATTAATGGCCATCAATAAACTTCTCTCTACTACTGCTTTTAAATTTTTTGGATCAAAATTGTTACTGATGGGGTTACAATGGGAACCAATTAACAAATCACATAATGGTTCAATGGGCTTACTGGGTAGGTTATCGCAAAGTCCACCGTCCACAAATAATCCCCCATTAAAACTTACAGGATTAAAAACCGCAGGAACAGAGCAACTCGCCACAATGGTAGGAATAAGTTCTCCTTCACTAAAATAATTGATCTCCCCTTTTCTTATTTCTGTAGCAGCTATTATTAAAGGAATTTTAAGCGCCTCAAAATTATTTTCTGGTAACGAATGGATCAGCAATTCCCGCAACCCATCCATGGTCAGTAATCCGCTCCACGCCCAGGCCGGTCTTACTGATCTGAATATGGAAACATTTTTAATAATGTCGAATATATCATCTGGTGCATAGCCATAAGCATACAATGCTCCTACAAGAGAACCTGCGGATGTTCCGGAAAGTACAGTAGGTTTTACCCCCATCTCATCCAGTGCTTTTAGCACTCCGATGTGCGCAATTCCTCTGGCACCACCACCCGACAAAGCCAATCCTATTTTCATAAAATCTCTTTCAGTGGAAAAGTTTTATCCAATCGTATTCCCTTTTCTGTATGTTTCACCGTACAGCATTCATGCTCAGGGTCATGCTCCAGAAATAAGATATAACCCTTATCAGCTGCCTCATTAAGAAATACTTTTTTCTCCTCGAGCGTTATCAACGGACGAGTGTCATAACTCATCAAATACGGTAGCGGAATATGTCCGACAGAAGGCAGCAGGTCTGCCATATAGCAAATTACTTTATCCTTGTACTTGATTTTCGGGATCATCATTTTGTCTGTATGACCCGATGCATAATCAATATCAAAAGAAGAAAAGGGAGATGGGCTCGCTTGATCAACATATTTCAAGTGACCACTTTCTTGCATGGGCAATATATTCTCTTTTAGAAAGCTTGCTTTCTCCCGATCGTTGGGTACAGTTGCCCACTTCCAGTGATCTTCGTTCGACCAGTAATTGGCTTTTTCAAAGGCCAGTTTAAAACCATCACCATCCCGTACAACACCTCCTCCGCAATGATCAAAATGAAGATGGGTAAGAAACATATCAGTGATATCATCATTTGAAAAACCTGCATTCTTCAATGATCCAATCAGTGTATCTTTTCCGTGTAAGTAATAGTGACTCAGAAATTTTTCATCCTGCTTATCTCCTATTCCATTGTCAATTAAAATCAATTGATTGCCATCTTCGATAAGTAAACACCGCATGGCCCAACTGCAAAGATTCTTTTCATCCGCAGGGTTGGTCCTTTGCCACAACGACTTAGGAACCACGCCAAACATGGCACCACCATCCAACTTAAAAAAACCCGTATTGATTACATGTAAATTCACTGTGCTTATACTTTAATTATAGTTCGAATATAAAAACAAAAGGTCGTATTGAACGACCTCTTTATTTTCTGATTATCAATTGCTCCCATCTATTCCTTCACTACACCCATGGCACTGAATTTATCAATGCGCTGCGAAATTCTATCCTGTGGAGTCAGTTTATCCAATTCCTTGAAGTTTGTCATGATTACACTTTTCACTTTATTGGCCATCCATTGCAAATCTTTGTGAGCACCACCTAAAGGCTCGCCTATAATACCATCAATCAACTTATTGGCAAGCATATCTTTTCCGGTCAATTTGAGTACTTCAGCCGCCTGTTCTTTATAATCCCAGCTTCTCCAAAGTATGGTAGAGCAGTTTTCAGGAGAAATAACAGAATACCATGAGTTCTCCAACATCAATACCCTGTCTCCAATGGCGATTCCTAATGCACCCCCTGACGCGCCTTCACCGATAACAATACATATGATCGGCACCTTAAGCATGAACATCTCTTTAAGGTTGCGGGCAATGGCTTCACCTTGTCCTCTTTCCTCAGCTTCCAAACCAGGAAATGCACCCGGAGTGTCAATCAGTGTAATAATTGGCTTATTAAACTTTTCAGCCATTTTCATCAGACGCAGGGCTTTGCGGTACCCTTCAGGGTTCGCCATTCCAAAATTTCTGTACTGACGTTGCTTTGTATTCCTTCCTTTTTGCTGGCCAATGATCATGAATGTCTGACCATCAATGGTACCCAGTCCCCCCACCATGGCCTTATCATCTGCCACACTTCTGTCTCCATACAATTCAATGAAGTCAGAAGTCATTTCATAAATATAGTCCAGGGTATATGGTCTGTCGGGATGACGGGACAGCTGTACGCGTTGCCAGCCGGTGAGATTTTCGAAGGTTTCTTTTTTAAGGGCCTTTATTTTCTTTTCAAGTGCGCTGATGGCCGTGTGCACATCCTTATCACTATCCTTGGCTAATTCCTTCATGTCTTCAAGTTTCGCCTCTAGTTCAGCGATAGGCTTTTCAAAATCCAGTTCCATAGTAGCTTACGTTGGGACAAAAATAGCAGGATTAATTGGATTGGGTAACCTTCATCCTATTCTTATGATCTTTTCCAAAAACGAAAAAAGCCCTGATTTCTTTCAAAATCAAGGCTTTTGGCGGTCTGGACGGGACTCGAACCCGCGACCTCCTGCGTGACAGGCAGGCATTCTAACCAGCTGAACTACCAGACCAATACTTTTTGCAATTTAGCTGACTTCGCAGGATTCCTGCGACCTTCCCGTACATACGGGACATTCTAACCAGCTGAACTACAAGAACAATACTTTTTGCAATTTAGCTGACTTCGCGAGATTCCCGCGACCTTCCCGTACATACGGGACATTCTAACCAGCTGAACTACAAGAACAAACTCGACCGACCTAAATCGGTGCGCAAAGATAGCAGTTGCCTCATTCTATCCAAAACATCGATTCAGAAATCGTTTTCATATTTAAAATCATTTTAAAAAATGTATTCCACAGGTAAAAGTCACGTTGAAATGATGTACACGCTTCTACCATCAGAAATATTGTAATACTTTAGGTACTTCTAATGATGAGGATTCTACTTTCCGTGGTATTTGTTCTTTTTCTGGCTGCCTGCAGTCGGCACAATTACCGTACGGTAAAAGTAAAGAAGCCTCGTATTCACCATACCTGGTACAAAGACCACAAATGGCATAAGAAAATACAGGTGGGTCGTATTCGTATTCGGTGGTTTGAAAGGCAGGGAGCAAAAACAGTAAGGATGAAAGGTTAGTTAAAAACCTTTGGCCACCAACTCCACGTTTTTTCTGAAGAAAAATTTAAGATTGCTAATCTGCTGGATATGAGCTGTTAATACAGAACCATAAAAAATGGTGGTAAGCAGGTTGGTAATATCCCGGGTTGAAGCTGTTTTGGTAATCTCTTTGTTAAAGATGGCCTCTAGGGTAAACTTCTCAAACATCTGATCAACAGATTGTATCTCAATGCTGGAAATGTCTGCCTTGTTGGGATAGAGTAATTGCTTCTCCTCCAGCTTCACAGGAAAAGGTTTAGGGGGTCGTCTCAAGTCCGCCAGATAACCAAACAAGCTCAGTATCATTCCTGGATGGGATTCACACTCTTCACTCAACTTGTCAAAAAGAAAGGTAATACCCGTCATCCCTTCTTTAGGCTTCTCACTTAAATCTACCGCCCTTCGTAAACACCAAACCCTGAAGTAATACAATAGAATGTCTTCCTTTTGAGGAAAGTATTTAAATAAAGTAACCTTACTGATTTTAGTTTTGGCACATATCTCGTCTACATAGATGGCATCGAAAGACTTTTTGCCGATTAGTTTGAGCGTATGCTCAAGTACTGACAACTTTAGACGAGCGGCTTTTTCTTTCCTTAAACTCATAGTTTTCTTAGCGTTGAAGTAATACATTTATCGGCAGAAACCAAAACCCAATTCTATGAACCGCATCTTTACCCTACTACTGGCTGTTGTATTAGTTTCTTGTCAAACAAAAGAAGTTAAGACTCCCGTAGTTGGACTCATTGCTGACAACGCCATGGTGGTGTCTGCACATCCGCTTGCCTCTCAAGCCGGGCTTTCTATACTTCAAAAGGGTGGCAACGCGGTGGATGCATCTATTGCGGTACAATTTGCATTGGCAGTTGTTTATCCCGGGGCCGGTAATATAGGTGGCGGTGGTTTTATGGTGGCCCGATTTAATGATGGGTCTACTGATGCACTTGATTATCGAGAAGCTGCACCGGCTAAGGCAACTACCAACATGTATATTGGTGAAACTGGTGAGGCCGATTCTGAACTGAGCACTGCAGGTCATTTGGCCAGCGGAGTACCCGGTACGGTAGCAGGCCTGGAGGCGGCACACAAAAAGTATGGCAAGCTAGAGTGGAAAGAGTTGGTGCAGCCTGCCATAGATTTGGCAATCAATGGGTTCACACTTACAGAAAAAGAAGCTGCTGGTCTCAATAGAGTTGCAGAAGTCTTTAAAAAGTACAGCACGGTTAGTCCCGATCAATTCTTAAAGGAAAAGTGGGTAACTGGGGATTCCATATGGAACAAAGATCTGGGACACACTTTAGAGTTGATTCGTGATAATGGAAGAGCAGGTTTTTACGAAGGACCCACTGCGGATAACATTGTAGCTGAAATGGAAAGAGGAAATGGATTGATTTCACTTGAAGACTTAAAAGCCTACGAAGCCAAATGGAGAACCCCACTTACCAGCACCTATAAAGGTCATAAAATTATTTCTATGCCCCCACCATCCAGCGGTGGTGTAGCATTAATGCAATTGCTAAATTCAATTTCCACCTACCCTATCAATGAATGGGGTTGGAACTCTGTAAAAAGTACACACCTTATTGTTGAGGCAGAAAGAAGAGCTTACGCTGACCGCGCCTATTATCTTGGTGATCCGGATTTTGTAAACGTACCTGTTTCTGAATTGACGGCACTTTCCTACTCTTCCAACAGAATGGAAAGCTTCAATCCCGAGGCAGCAACACCAAGCACAGCGGTATCTGAAGGACCAATAGCGATGAAAGAATCAGAAGAAACCACACACCTTTCCATCGTGGACAAAGATGGTAATGCCGTTGCAGTAACCACTACACTTAACGGTGGTTACGGATCTAAAGTAATTGTAGCAGGGTCAGGTTTCTTACTTAATAATGAAATGGATGACTTTAGCGCAAAGCCAGGTGTACCAAATATGTATGGTGCCGTTGGTGGTGAGGCTAACAAAATCGAACCTGGTAAACGCATGTTGAGTTCTATGACTCCTACCATAGTGGAGAAAGATGGAAAGCTCCTGATGGTAGTTGGTACACCTGGAGGAACTACCATTATTACTTCTGTATTTCAAATTGTTGTAGATGTGATCGACCATAAGATGGGAATGCAGGAAGCAGTAAATGCAAAACGTTTTCATAGCCAATGGTTACCCGACATGGTATTCAATGAACAAGGTGCATTCACAGAAGAAGATAGTTTACAACTGGTAAAAATGGGACACAAATTTGGAATGCGGGGTGGTATTGGACGAGTAGATGCTATCCTCGTTTTGCCTGACGGAAAGTTGGAAGGTGGCGCTGATCCACGAGGAGACGATACGGCATTGGGGTATTAGATATTGGATACTGGATACTGGAGCTAGAATCTAGTATCCAGAATCCAGTATCCAGAAATCAATTCTTAACAATCGTAAACTCAACCCTTCGATTGAGTCTGCGGGTAACTTCGGCATCATTGCTGGCAATGGGTTTGATCCCTCCGTATCCTTTGCCGGTAATTCTTTTTCCGTCTATCCCCTTGCTGGTGATGTAATCCTTTACTTTTTCTACGCGCTCCCTAGATAGGCGCACGTTGTGTACCGATAATCCACGGTTGTCGGTGTGGCCGGCCAGCTCAATTTCAACGGTGGGATTTGCCATTAAAAAATCTACCACCATGTTGAGTTCGTCATACGATTCGTCCAAAAGATTGGCAGTACTCTGCTGAAAAAGAACACTCTTTAGGTTCACCGTAGCGCCTACTGCTACCGGTTGAAGCTTAAAATTCATTTCCAGGTCCTTCATTTCAAACGTACGTATATCCAGCTTTTCAAAGCTTCCTAAAAAGCCTGGAGCTTCCACCTTAATGCTGTATTCATCCACTGAAGGAACTTGGATAGAAAATATACCATCAGGTCCAGCCACTACATGAAAATTAGAATCGGAATGAAAATTGACATTAGCAGTTATGGGTTCGTTTGTAGTCGCGTTGGTGATCTTTCCCCATACCCTAACCGATTTCTCATCCGTGGTAATTGGCTTTTCTCTTACAATCTCAACCAGCTTTACTACCGTATCAGGAGGAAGCTCTTCCATTTTTTTCATCAAGGAGTCAAGTACCTCTTTTGGAGGTGTGTACATTTTTACATCACCATAGCCATCACTATTCAAAGTAGAGGTAAACAACGCAATTTCCTTTTTTGGAAAAGGGGTATAATATAGTTCCCTGCCTTCAGAGTTGACACCTGCACCCATGTTGATAGGTGCTGACCATTTTGCCCAGGTATCATCAAGTCGTTGCGAGTAATAGATATCAAAACTTCCATATCCTTGTCGGCCATTAGAAGCAAAATACAAGTAGCGTGTATCCTCGCTTAACCATGGGCTCCACTCCTGAAAAGAGGTGTTGATATTTCGTCCCAGATTTTTAGGCTCACTCCAACTACCGGAAGCATTTTTAGCAGTAACGTAGATATCCTCCACACCCAACGTAGTATACCCTTCTCCGGCAAAAACAAATACGTTTCCTGCTTCATTAATATGTCCTGAAATGGTTTCATTCTTATTCAGAAAATAAGGAATAGAAATGTTCTGTGGAGTAGACCATCCTGCACCTGTATTTCGCGATACTGCAATTCCCTGTGTTTTAACATCTCCATTGGAATTGTAATGGCCAAGGAGAAACATTTGCGATCCATCACTTGAAAAACCACCTACGGCATTGTATTCCTTATTATTCAACACGGTTCCTGTATGAATGGGTGCGGACCATTCTCCTCCAATCAACACAGATTGCCAGATGTCACCTTTGTCCCTTTTCCCCCCAACATTCTGCGGATGATTAGCGATGGTAAAATAAAGTGTCTTCCCATCAGGGCTAAGCACAGGACTTTGTTCATCCAATGACGAATTAATATTTACAAATGATTTATTGGTAAGCTGCTGACATTCAGCGGGCCAGACAATCGATAATGTAAAACTCAAAAACAAAAAATACTTCATCAACGCAAAAATAGTTAAATCCCTTTTATGGCCTACTTATCCAGGGGTTGTCCTTCAAATAGAAACGCCAAGGCAGCAGCGCATCGTCTCCAGCATAATCTATTCCTATCCTTTTAGTGGCAACAATGCTACGGGATGCAATTTTTGTACCGGGATCTTCTATCCAAACATCGTTACCTGTCAGCAATTGTCCATCCATTGCTCTGCCAATACCCAAAGCCTTCGTTAGTTTGCCCGGACCTGACGTTATTCTGTTAGCTGTTTTCGCTGAAGCTCGTTTCATCATCAATTCGATTCCATCACAGGGTTCAAGTGCCCGCACCAAAACTGCTTCTGCTGTTTCCTTTTTGTTTGTCACTACATTGAACATGTTGTGAATACCATAGCACAAATACACGTACATTTTACCACCCTCTCCAAACATGGTTTCAGTACGTGTTGTACGCAAATTGTTGTAGGCATGGCAACCTTTTTCTTTAAAAGAATACGCCTCTGTCTCTACAATAATTCCACTTGTTAATGAATTGTTAAAACGGGTTATTAAAACCTTACCCAACAAATCTTTGGCAACACTTACTACGCGTGATCGCTGGTAAAAGGATTTTTTAAGTTTCACGTCTTGTGGTTTATGACAGGAAAGTAGGCTAACTTTAGCACCCTCAATCAACTAATAAACCCAAATTAAATGAAAAATTGTATTACAATCATTTTGATGTCGCTTGCCTGGATGGCTCATGCACAAATCCAGACTCCGCAGCCAAGTCCTGCCGGATCCGTATCAACTGTTGTTGGTTTAACAGATATTAAAATCGATTATTCTCGTCCTCAAATGAAAGGGCGCAAGATTTTCGGTGACGGTGCAGACTATCTAACACCCTACGGTCAAATCTGGAGAACTGGTGCGAACAACGGAACAATCATCTCTTTTTCTGATGATGTAACTGTGGAAGGTACTAAAGTAGCCAAAGGAGAATACCTTATTTTCACCTGGCCTGGTGCTAGCGAATGGACAGTATCACTTTACAGCGACCTCGCTATTGGTGGAAATACAGCTGGCTATGACAAATCCAAGGAGGTAGCCAACTTTAAGGTAAAGTCCCAAAAGCTTACCGAAACGGTTGAAACTTTGACGCTTAACATCACAGACATTGCCGAAGACAGCAAAAGTGCCAACATCCAAATTGCATGGGAAAACACTTCAGTAAAATTCAAGGTGGGTGTAGAGTATGATGCTAAAGTAATGGCCGCTATTGAAGCCAATACAAAAGTGAATCCAGGTAATTTAATTGCAGCGGCAAGGTACTACCATGCTACAAAGAAGGATTTGAAGCAAGCACTTGCCTGGACGAATGAGTACTTGGCTGTTGGAAAGAATGCTGAACAATTTTGGAATGTTCACTTTAAAGCACAGTTGCTAAAAGATATGGGTGACAAGAAAGGTGCATTAGCGGCAGCTACCCAATCTATGGAAACAGCTAAAAAGGCAGCCAGTGATTTTGGCTATATCAAATTGAATGAAGACCTGATCAAGTCTTTGAAATAAAATTTAGCACTGGCTAATTAAAAGCATCCCTTATTGGGATGCTTTTTTTGTGCCTTGGTTTTCTATGTATTGTATAACAAATGCCACAACCACTACCACCAAACATCCGATGATGTTGTAGAGTAAGAAAGCCATTTTCGTAAAGAAGTAACAATAGAGAATTACTGCTTCAGCTATAATCGCTGCAATAAATACCGCATTGGATTTGATGTATTTAAGATAAAAGGCAGATAAAAATATTCCCAGGATCGTACCATAAAATAATGACCCAATAATATTGACAAACTGAATGAGGTTCTCCGCCTGATTGGCAATAGAAGCAAACATCATCCCGAATACTGCCCATCCTGCAGTAAACCACTTTGATGCTTTTACATAATGATAATCATCTGCAACAGGTTTTATCGATCTCTTATAAATATCAACAGCGGTCGTGGAGGCCAAAGAATTTAACTCAGAGGCTGTTGATGCCATGGCTGCAGAAAACACAACAGCCAGTAACAAACCTATAAGTCCGTGAGGCAGGTAGGTCATCACAAATGTGATAAACACGTAATCTTTGTCAAGTGTATTGGCCCCTGGAATGGCTGCAGAAATCTTCTCTTTCACTTCGGCTCTTATCCCCTTCTCTATGCCCTGAATCTTTTCAATTTCGGTACGGGTTTGCTCTACCAAAGCAGCGTCATCTTGTCGTATGGCTTCTACAAGGTTTACAGCTTCTTTTCTCTTTTCAACAAAAACATCGTTGTACTCCGACTCCAATGCCGCAATATCACCTGCATACTCAGTTTGCATGGCTTTGTCTTTCAAAGATTGGTTATGAAAAACAGGTGCCTGATTGAATTGATAAAATACAAATACCAGAATACCTATGTAAAGAATGATGAATTGCATGGGCACTTTTAACAGGCCATTAAAGATCAACCCCAATCTGCTTTGCCCAATGGAACTGCCGCCCAGGTACCTGCCCACCTGCGATTGGTCTGCTCCAAAATAGGATAGAAATAAAAACAGACCTCCAATTAACCCTGACCAGATGTTATAGCGATCGCTTAAGTCAAATGAAAGGTTGATAAGGTTAAGCTTCCCCATCTCTCCTGCCACCTGAAAGGCCTCGGTAAACGTAATGTTGTTGGGCAGTTTTGAAAAGGCTGTCCATCCCGCAATAAACATACCTCCCATGATAATGGTAAGCTGGTATTTTTGGGTCATGCTCACTGCCTTGGTTCCCCCACTCACAGTATAGATCATCACCAACGTACCGATAAAAATGGTGGTGAGGTTGATGTTCCAATCCAACATCGTGGAAAGGATCAAGGAGGGAGCATAAATGGTAATACCCACTGAAAGACCGCGCAACATCAGGAAGAAAAAGGCAGCCAGTGATCTGGTTTTTAAATCAAACCGGCTTTCGAGGTATTCGTAAGCTGTGTATACTTTAAGCCGGTGGTACAACGGCACCGCGGTGATGCTAAGAATGACCATGGCCAGCGGCAAACCAAAATAGAATTGAAGGAAGCGCATTCCATCTTCATAGGCTTGCCCCGGTGTGGAAAGAAATGTAATAGCACTTGCTTGCGTTGCCATAATGGACAGGCAAACATTCCACCATGGTAAACTTTTGTTACCCAAAAGATACCCATCGATATTTTTACTACCCCTGCTCTTCCAAGTACCATAGGCAACAATAAGGATGAGTGTGGTAAATAGAATTACCCAGTCAATAGAATTCATCAGAAGGAGTTAGTTATAAAAAGATAAATGATGATTTGAACTGCCAGTACCGTCATTACCAGCCAATACCACGCACTCCATCTGGAGAACACAGGAGGTTTTTCTTCTTGTTCTTCTGACATTATTTTCCGGATTTAATTTTTTGGCTTGTCGGCTTCTGTGTTTTACTCAAGGACACCAAATTCGCAAACAGTTTATAAGCACCAGAAACACCTTCTGGCAGCTCTCTAAAAAATGAAAGCCCAGTATACACATAATTTCCTTCCCCGTACTTTGCAATCAGCAGCGAGCCTTCTGTTGCTTCTTCACCGGGGTCATTAGTAGCAATCAATGCTTCAAATTTCGGATCCCATTGATTGGGGAAATACAATCCGCGCTCTTGCACCCAGCCATCAAAATCTTTGGAAGTTATTTTGTTGGGGGCACTCAGCGCAATATGATTAGGTTTCAGGATTTTCACTTCACTTCCTTCGTCTGTTACCCTGTCGCGGGACAAGGTGAGCGGATAGGGTGAAAATTTATCTTTATCAATTTCCATTCTTGAATTGGTATTGTACTGAACGATCATAGTCCCACCTTTTTTCACATACTCCAAAAGGTCTGGCATAAAGAACTGAATTCGCTCGTTGGTATTCAAGGCACGTATACCCAGCACTACTGCATCCATCTTGGCAAGGTTTTCAGGGGTCACTTCATCGTTCTTCATTTCGAAAACTTCATACCCCATGTTTCTGAGAGCGGCAGGTATCTGATCTCCGGCTCCTTCAATATAACCGATAAGGCCTCCTTCCTTTTTCAGATCAATGCGCACCAACTTAGCCTCAGCAGGCGGCAATAAAGTTTGAATAGGGAAATGATCATAAGATATGACCTGCATGGCTTTATCTAAAATTTGATCACCAATGATTGCTTTGGCTCTTAGCGTGGATGTAGTTTCTGCATCAGAAGGAAATACGGTGAAGGTAATTGATTTTTCCTCGCCCCTGTTGCTAAGTTCAAATGACTGACTAACAGGTTCTGATCGCCAGCCTTTAGGAAGCTCAAGTGAAATCTCACCATTCAATTTGTTGCCAGAGTTCGACTTTGCCAAGACAGTAACATTTTTGGCAGCAGCATCATTGAACACCACCACTGACTCAGACAAATTCAACGACATGGCCGGCACCACTTCCACAGGACGCCATTGTTCTCCTTTTACCGGATCCGTCCATTTATAGATTAATGGAACAGCATAAGTCAACAATTCTCCATTAAGTTCAAGTTGAATTTGAAATTGAATGGCCGGATCATTCTCTGGTTTTCCAATTAAAGACTTATCCTTTACTGTAAATAGTCCCAGCGAGTGACCTTCCTGAAGCCAATAAGGGTCTGAATAAGGCGTATTGGGTTGAAGTGTTTTAGTTGTCTTAAACCGGATGGGCTTGTTATTGGTAAGAACGCCACTGAGAACTGAATCATATGACAAAGTTGACGCAGTGATTCGCGCTACCTTCAGGGGTTGATTAGATCGATTTACCAATTCAAATGTAGATTCTACCTTTTCACCGGGAGCGATGTAATAATTATCCGCTTTTATCTCCAGGTATAAACCGAGGCAGTCTCTGATCAATTGATTCACTTCAATGATTTTTCTGGTTTTCCAGATACCCTCTTTCAATCCGGAAATTTCATTTCGAACCTGGAGCAACATGGGAACAGAAGCAGCGGGGTTCTCTTCATTGAATTCCGCAATCAGTTTCGAAACAAGTGGTTCTACCTTTTTACCACCTTCCACTCTTGACCAGGTAGTGTTCACTGTTTCGAAAATATCTTTGCGGGCGTGATAGCCCTTCACATACTCAAAAAACTCTAACTCCTCTCCTCTGCTTCCAGATGAACCAAAGCCCTGACTTTTATGCTGTGTTCTGCTAACAGCGGCCATCTCGGAATAGGATTTACCAAGCAATGAATTGTAAACCCCTACGTCCATGGATACAATACCTTCCGTATTTTCGTCAATGTCTTTGTTCCACCATCTGCCTGTATTCGTGTAAAGTCCTTTGACCTGCCATACACCTAATGTTGATAATTGATCAGGAAAAGCTGCTGGGTTATTGGTTAAATCAAAAGCCTCTTGCGCCAACACAGCGGAGGCGGTGTGATGTCCATGTCCTGCTCTGGCGTCAGCAGGAAACCGTGTAAGGATAATATCAGGTTGAAATTTCCTTATCACGCGTACGACATCGGAAAGTATCTCCTTTTTATTCCAAATTCTAAACGCTTCATCGTCATTTTTTGAATAACCAAAATCATTGGCTCTGGTAAAAAATTGATGTCCACCATCTACGCGTCTAGCTGCGAGTAGCTCTTGTGTTCTTATCAATCCCAACTGATCCCTTATCTCGGGGCCGATCAGATTTTGCCCTCCATCACCGCGCGTCATAGAGAGATACCCTGTTGTGGCCAACCGCTCATTGGAGAGGTAAGCTATTACCCTCGTATTTTCATCATCCGGGTGAGCTGCCACATAAAGCACTGTTCCCAGGAAATTGAGTTTCTTCAAGCGTAGTTTTATTTCAGCCGCATTGGGCTGAGAAGCAATTTGTGCAAAAGAACCGACTGTTGCGCTGAGTATAAATAGGATAACTATTCTCATCATGAGTAAGTGTTGGAATAATTTAGGTTTAACGGGATATAATCTCAAAAGGTAACAAGGATTCGGGTCTTTTAAGGAAATAGTTACACGATTTGCTCCATAGTACAGTAAGTGGCAATAAAAAATTAAAATTTGCCCTTTTTTTCACCATTGATTAAAACAGTACCATCCTCTTGTACGAAAATGGTGATTTTGCTTGTATCTCCTCCTTTTGAAAAAAAGACAATTTCAAATGCGTAAACAGAGATGTGATCCTTTAAATCATCAGTGAAACCCATATCAATCACCAACTCTTTATTTTCCACAGCCTTGCGTGAATAAATCCTATGTCCCAGATTGTTCGTAACCCTTACCTTCTCTTCCTCTTCAGATAGTTTTGTGGGCGTAATTCGAATCTCCGCATAGGGCAATCGACCTGCAGCAAAGCCGCCTGGCTTACCATCACCACCAGGTTTTGTACGAAATTCATAATCTAAGGAGCTTGTAAATTCGTCATTGGGCTTCAATGGAATCTGATCCTGAAAAAGAAAGGGAACAAGGACTAAAATGAGATACATAAGCCAGGTTATGCATAAACTTAGCCAAAAAAAGCTGATGTACAGAACAATGCCATAGTTAGCAGCGCCTCTGTGCTGAGGGCTTGATTTATTCCCGTGCCCTTTTATACCGCATGATACGTGATGTACCTAGTCGTATTCTTCCAACTCAAGCCATCTCAAGGTTTTTGAGTCGATTGCATCAGTAAGTTCCTTTATGCGCTTGGAACAATTGACCAGTTCCTCAGTCTCCAATGCCCCGGAACTTAATTTTTCTATCAGCCCCACTTTCTCTTTCTCCAATGCATCAATTTCCTTCTCTAACAATTCGTGTTCCTTTTTTTCTGCAAATGAGATTTTCCTTTTCGTTTCAGGAGCAGATGGCTCTGCTTTTTTCTCAACGTCTTTCTTCGTTTCAGCCGGTGTTACATCTTCCTCCTCCTTATTCAATTTATAGTCAGAGTAGTTACCGTTAACCACATTAATCTTTCCGTCTCCTTCAAAAACGAATAATTGGTTAACGAGGTGATCCATAAAATAACGGTCGTGAGAAACCAATACGAGACAACCAGTGAACTTATCTAGAAAGTCTTCCAAAACATTGAGTGTTTCAATGTCGAAATCATTGGTGGGCTCATCCAATACCAGAAAGTTGGGATTCTTTATCAGTACCTTCAGCAACTGCAGTCGCTTTTTCTCACCTCCACTTAATTTGCCGATGATGTTATATTGCTTCTCCGGAGGAAAGAGGAATAAATCCAAAAATGCGGATGCAGAAATTTGTGAGCCATCTGAAAGAGATATAAACTCTGCGATAGCCTTCACCTCTTCAATTACGCGATGATCCGGGTTAAGCTCAGACGCTTCCTGTGTAAAGTACCCTACCTTTGTTGTTTGCCCTGGTAATATTTCTCCTGTATCAGGCTTTGCTTTTCCAGTAAGTAAATCCAGGAAAGTTGACTTACCTACTCCATTACTTCCAACAATACCTATGCGATCCTTCTTCTTGAATATATAAGAGAAATCATCGACCATCTTCTTCCCGCCATAGGATTTACTAACATTATAAAGTTCGATGATCTTGCCCCCTTGTCTTGTTTTCTGGATGTCGAGTTCCATCCTATCTTTCTTCAGGTTTTGGGAGGCCTTCTCCTTCAGATCGTGAAAAGCTTCGATTCTATACTTTGCTTTGGTACCCCGGGCCTTAGGCTGTCGTCTCATCCACTCCAGTTCCTTCTTCAGCAGGTTTCTTGCCTTCGAAACTTCCACCTTTAGTATCTCTTCGCGCTCCGACTTTTTCTCAAGGAAGTAAGCATAATTTCCTTTATAGGTATAAAGCTTACCTTTATCCAATTCTATAATGGTGTTGGCTACGTTGTCCAAAAAATACCTGTCGTGAGTTACCATGATCAACGTGATATTCTGACCTGACAGGTAGTTCTCCAGCCACTCAATCGCCTCGAGATCCAGATGGTTGGTGGGCTCATCCATGATGAGAATATTAGGATCCTGCAAAAGCATTTTTGCCATAAAAATCCTTTTCCGTTGCCCTCCTGAAAGGGTTGAGAACTTTTGGTCAAAATTGGTGATTCCCAGCTTGGAGGTGATTTCATTCACCTTGGAGTCAAACTCCCAGGCATTTAATTCCTCCATTTTCTCCAATGCCGATTGCATATCTTCAGGTGAGGTATCCCCATTGTGAATACACGCCTCATAACGCATCACAGCCGCAGCCACTGCGTTGGTATCATCAAAAAGTATTTCTTTAATGGTAAGATGTCCTTCAGCTACTGGTTGCTGTGTCAGGTAGCCCAACCTTATGCCTTCGCGAAAGCTGACGGTACCTGAATCAGACGGAATTTCACCTGTAAGAATTTTAAGAAGTGTGGTTTTGCCAGTTCCATTCTCGCCCACCAATGCGAATTTTTCACCAGCGGATATGCCCAGTGTTAGGTTCTTGAATAACCAACGGTCGTTATACGACTTTGATATTTGATCTGCTGATAAATAATTCACGGCTGCTACAATTGGGCGGCAATTTAGCAGAACAAAGAAGGAAATACAGGAAGCCCGGTAAAAATCGGGACCCAATTTCTAAATTTAGCAATTCAAATTTTCAACTGCGTCTAAAGCGTTCGTGCCTGCTTCAGGTGCAAACAAAGAAAGCATAGACCTAATTGGAAAACAGAAAGGGCAGCGATGGCAAAAAATACTAACATAAACACATCGTTTTTAACTTGAACATGAAATTAAACTCAAAGCATTAAAAAACCTAATATTCAGATAGTTATGTTATTGTTAACAAGGTAATTCATTGATTATGAACATACTAAAAGAGCTCCAAAAAGACTTTGACAAATCCACCTGTGACCGAATAGTGGCTTTTATTGGAAATGACAAGGAGAAGTTTTCCAGCCTTGTAGATGCCTTTTTGAATAGTGAGTATAGAATTACACAACGCGCAGCATGGCCCCTCAGCTATGCGGTAAAGCACCACCCGGAGTTGATAAAGCCCCATCTAAAAAAAATAATCACCAACCTGAAAAAGCCAAAAATTCATGATGCGGTGAAACGCAATACCGTCAGGTTCCTGCAATTCATCGAAATACCAAAATCAATGCACGGCATTACCCTCGACAATTGCTTTAAACTGCTTCAGGATAAAAAGGAACCAATTGCCGTTAAAGTGTTTAGTATGACCGTATTGGCCAATTTAAGTCAACACTATCCGGAATTGAAGGGAGAGCTAATTGCTATCATTGAAGATCAAATGCCCTACGGCAGCGCAGGCTTTATCTCCAGAGGTAAAAAGGTGCTAAAGCAATTAAGAGCTACTTAAGTAGTAATTGTTCTCGTAAGGGTACTGATCAATTCATCCGCGTGTCCCTTATCCTCAGGAGCGGCTCGCTTGCGATAATTCATAAGGGACAGAATGGCATTTTCGATTTCCTTGTTCATGGCTAAGGTAAGCCCCAGGTTAAAATAGCTGTTAGGAAACTCAGGTTCTATTTCTATCGAGATTTCATAGTGCACCTTGGCCAAAGGAAAATTACCAATCTCCGCGTAGAGATTAGCCAGGTTATAATGCGACTCAAAATGGCGTGGCTCTTCTTTTAACGATAGGGTGAAGCAATCAATTGCCTTTCCAAAGTTCTTCGCTTCTGATTCTATAATGCCCAAATTGCAGTAAGCATCGGCAACGGCATCCCCCTCTTGTATGGCTTTTTCATAAAGGGCTTTGGCTTTGGCATCACCTTGCTCGTCCATCAACAAGGCTTCTTCAAAAGTGGAAAGTTGATTCAGCTTTACCAGCTTGCCACCGGTAAACAAGTTCAATTGGCCAGGTTTTTTAGCGCCTGACGCCTTGCGCCTTCTTACAGGCTTAAAGCCAAACTTCTCAGGTGTTTGGATAGGAAATTTAATCACCTTTGCCACGGCCGCAAAGATAATGTATTCTAGTAAGAATTTGAAGGGAAGTCTAGCTGGCCTTTCGTTTAACCGCCTTAGCAGGTTTTGCCTTTTTCTTTGCTTTTTCTTTAGCAGTTGTACCCTTAGCTTTCTCCATAGGTTTCTTTTTAGCCTGATCGATACTGGCTTTAAGGGCTGTCATGATGTCCACTACTTCAGGTTCTTCTTCAGTCACCGTCACCACTTCCTTGCCGGCAATTTTAGCATCGATGATATTCTTCAGCGCATCATAGTAATGGTCCTTCATTTCGATTTTAGAAAACTTGGTAGTCATTGAATCCACCAATGTCTTGGCAAGCTTAAGCTGCTCTTTATCAGCATCTTTAACTTCTATCAATTGAGGCACCTCTCTCATGCTTCTCACCTCGTTAGGGTACCTCAGTCGATACATCATAATGCCCCCTTCGTGAGGATTGATCAACACCGGGGTTTCGCGGTCCCTAAGTACCACCTTACCCACACCGATCTTGCCACTTTCTTTTAATGTGCCACACAATAGTGCGTAGGCCTTAGCGGCCACATCCCCATCAGGGCCAATAAAATAAGGGGCTTCAAACAAGGTGGGGTGTACTTCATCCGCTTTTACAAAACCCTCAATCTCGATCACCCTGGTGCTTTTCAACTTCACTTTGCTAAAGTCTTCTGGCTCTACAATTACAAACTGGCCGGGTTCGTATTGATAGCCTTTTACAATCTCATCACTTTTCAAAGGCTTACCCGTTACCTTGTCCTTTTTCTCATAGCTCACAGGGTTGTGCCCTTCCTTGGATAACAAATTAAAGCTGATAGAACGACCAGAGTCAATGGCATTGTAAATCCTAATTGGAATAGTGACCAGCGAAAACTGAATGTGACCTTTCCAGATGGCTCTCATAACAAAAAATAGTTTACTTAGTCTAAAAAATTAGATAGAGTATACTAAGATACTGATAGTGAGATGGTTTTCAAAAAAATATAGTTTTTTTATACGCTAAAAGTCTTTCCTTTCAGATCAAACCACTTTCTAAGCCCAAATAATAAGAGAATCCTATGAACTGAATCTCAATAGCTTCAGCGTTTTAGCTCAAGGTATCCACTTAAACCTGGTCTACCCGAATCAAATTTTAGGATATAGAAGTAGGTGCCTGAAGGGAGTCTATCCCCATTCTTACTCAGGCCTATAAACCTACTATTTACGTTATCGTAATTTCTTATCTCAAACACCAAGTCGCCCCAACGATTGTAAATCTTTAATTGATTGGATCGTGTATCGGGAAATGCATCAATGTTTTTGATTTGTAGATAGCTATTCAATTCATCATCGTTGGCAGACAGTCCGTTATAAACAATGAGCTCAGAGCATGATTCTATAATTATGTCTACCGGAAGTGATACTTCACTTTCACACCCTTCTGCATTAGTTATCTTCACATTATAGGTACCGGCACTAGTCACCACTATTTGGTCAGTGGTTTCGGAGTTTGACCACAAGTACCCTGCAAAACCTGAAGCGGTCGTCAGTGTAACACTCTCCTCCTTTTCAGGACAGAATGGCATATCACCAATGACCGTAATAATAGGTTGCTCCGGAATAGGGTTTATGGTCGCCACTACCTCCACTCTTTGACTTTCGTTGGATGCTGATTTTATAGAAACATAATAACTTGTAGTAGTGGATAATGATGGAGTAATAAATTCAGGGCTTACCGATTCATAGATTGAATTACCTCCAGTAGCCTGATCGTACCAAGCGTAAGTATCTGTACCCGTTGCTCCCATTGCAGTTAAGGTTACCACCCCTTCTCCACACCGCTCTCCATTCTGAAGTGTCGGATTTGCAACGGTTCTGCTAAACAGTGCTGAGATGCTGTAATCTCCATCTAGATTCAAATCCAATGGATTAGAAATACCGGTAGCATCACCTTGCCATCCCATAAAATCCCAGCCAGTTGCGGGAACTGCCGTTATCTCAACTTGCTGAATACCCTCATAACGATTAAGATTAGGAGTTTTCTTAACTATACCCTGGCCTTCGGTGGATACCAGGAGGTTATAATAAGGTCCACCGCAAAATTTGGTTAAGATTGAATTATCCGTGAGATCAAATTCTTCAGGGTCACTTCCTCTTATTTCTCCATACAGTTGATAATTCTTATTAATTACGAGCCAATCCGTCTGTATGGAAATAGTTTTTTTACCTTCTAGTGTAAACCGCTTCACATCAATTGGAATGGTATCCAACTCTGTGATATAAAAAAGATGCATGTCTGCGGTAGCGTCAAGATCACCGGAGTTAAATAAGGTAGCGGTGATTATTACATTCTCTCCATCCGAAGGACATGCTATGCTTGGCTGCAGGTCAGTGAATAGCAAGTTAGGTGCTTTGCCAACCACCAATGCACGAGAAGCTTCATTGTTCGTTTTCGTGGTCTCTGTAATTTCACTGTCAGGATCCAATAAAGCGCGGATGACTCGAATACCTGCGGTTGAACTGCTGTAGGGAGTAGTTATTTGTACTGTACCATCTTCTCCTGCAGGTACCGAAGGGATACTGATATCCGGCCCCAAAGGAACATCATCCACAAGGATGCGTGCTTTAAATGGCCCTGTATTACCTACTCCAATGTTGTCATAGGAAAGGAAAATAGTTATTTGTTCGTTTACATCTGGATTGATTTTACTGGGAGCAATGTATTCGGATAGTACACGCAAATCAGGGGCTGGCACACGCACCAGAATGTCTTTCTTGTATTCATTATTGTCTTCTCGGCATTCGGTATAGGCATTCGATTCATCTACTACCACCTTCAATTCAAATGTACCCGCCTGATCAAACAGAAAAGGGATAGATACAGAATAGCCACCAACCTTAGTACTTGGGCCAACTGTTGACAAGATGGTGGAACCTATCGCCACATTGTCCAAATAAAAAGTAACAGGCACATTAGTTGCCGTAAATAGCCCATAATTATAAATAGTGGCCGTCAAATTCTGCACAGTGTTCACATAAAAGCCTCCACTCCAAATTCCTCCCGTTGGGGATACTGAGAAATCAACACACAAAGGCATCTGTGCCACGTTATCTCCTTCTGAACTTTCCGCGATGGAATTGCCATTATCCAGTCGAATACGAAAACTATGATCACCATCGCTTTGAAGGTTCGTTGTTATCGTGGCTGTTGCAGTTGCCCCTGCAGCCATTCCGCTATTAACGGTTTGCGTTTCAATACGTGGGATTCCGTTCTCAATTACTGTTAGTTCCAGATCAAAAGGTGAGACAATTGGCACTGACCCCGTATTTCGATACACAACATCAATATTGAAATTATTACCAACCGAAGGCAAAACTGGAGTAATGGAAATGTCCCCATTATTTACATTCAAGTTTGGATATTGCACTGGTGGTGGTAGATGCTTAATGATTTTGGAAAACTCATTATTGGTTTCCCTGTATTCGTCAACATTTCCTGTACCTATGGGCTCATCAACACGGACATAAATCACATGATCTAAGACATCAGCAAAGTTGTGAGTAACAGTAAACGTTTGATTCGAACAAGTTGGCAACGTGGTCAATGATTCCGTGTGTATCAGTGTGGCATCCATGTACACGTTTACATCAAAGGGTGTGTTGGCATCAATACCTCCAATGTTGTCTACTCTTACATAAAATGTAAATGGATTAAGCATATTAACATTACCAGAAATTGACTGATTAGTGGGGTTATTTACAGTGAGATCTGGTTTATCCGGAAGCACCGTAAGATAAGCTAAGGATTGATTGTTTATTTTCGTTTTTTCCGTTACCTGATTATTTAAGTCGGCTTCACTCCTAAACAGACAATTATTACGATTAAAGCAATCTCCGATTACGTTGGTAGTAGTTGTAAACTGATACGTCAAAAGCTCTCCGGGATTCAATTGAGCAATAACATGCTCTCCAAGAATAGCATCACAATTCAGATAGCGGAACACAAAATTGGTAGCCGCAATTTCACCCACATTTTGAATGATGGCTGTACCTGTTATTTGCTCGCCCTGCAGAATAGTAGACTTTGATAGCGTAATAATGGTTGATAAATCTGGTAATGGAGGTGCCGGAAGCACCGTAAATGGTATTGGACCCTGATAACCAGTTAAGGTATAATCTGTCACTTCTACGTTAAGTGTGTAATTACCAGGTACGGCTGGAACACGAACTCCGAGTTGGTAAGTGCCATCGGCCTGAGTGGTGGCCTGTCCAGTACTCCCACCTGCTATGCGCACAATAACAGTTGCGCCTGCCACATCTGGATCAATGCCTGGCTCAATGCCAAAGTATTCCGCTTTACCCGTTATACTAATAATGCTATTCGGTTGTAATGAGAGTGGGAATGCTGTAGCAACGGGATTTATACCACCAGGCAATTGGTAATCGCCAACAAGCACTGGGCGAATGGCAAAGTTGTTTAGCTCGTTGTCTTCACTCAGCACGTTGGTCTCATCAATTACTACCTTCACAGGATAAAACCCGGATGCCACAAAGTTCTGATCCCATTGAAGCGTAATGGATGATTGTGGATTTAACTGCACTACTGTTTCCGAAAACACCTGCACGTTTTCTATGTAAGCAGAGACAACAAAGTTCTCCGCTAAAAAATCTGATGTATTTCGAATGCGCGCATAAATCTTTATAGATTCATTAATAGCAGGATTGGACTTACTGAATGAAATATCGTTGGCGTAGATGGCTACATCCAATAAATCATTTGAAACAAAGGGTTGAGAAACAAATGGAGTTTGTGAGCTACATCCATCGGTATTACTCGCTACGATGCGGCTTTTCCAACTAATTTGATCCGACAAGTTGGTAATACTGACCCTGTATTCTTTACCATCGGTTACATCAACATCTGTCGCGTCAACTTCTTGCATTACCCGAATAATATCCAAAGGATCCGTTGCCTGACCATTATTGTTCGCATCAAGCTCCACCCTGGGATAGCCGCTGGCCGGCAAATTACCATTGGCATCTGTATAGATCATTCTGAAATCAAACGGTAAGTCAGAACCGCCTTGTGTAGGTGATACAAATGAACTCGTATATCCGAGGTCATTGGTATAATTGATCAACGGAATATCCTTAACCGTTACAATTACGGATTTTGTTTCCGCACACCCATTGGCATTTGTAATTGTTACCATATAAGTTGTAGTAACTATAGGGGAAACAGTAATTGAAGCAGATGTATCACCTGTATCCCACAAGTATTGAGTGCCTCCGGTAGCCGCAAGTGTGATGGAGGTAGATTTACAGATAGTAGCATCACCTGTAAGGGTTGTAACCAGATCAGGAAAATGGGTTACCGTTGTTTCAAGTTGATCGTTAGTGGTATTTTCGTCACCTGCAAAAATGATATACGCTTTCACTGTATAAGCTTGTTTAGCTGATAGATCAGCTTTTTGTGTAAACGTGTATTCATACTTACCTGCAGGCACGATCGTAACTGCGCCAGGTATAGTCTCTACTACAGGGGTTCCACTATCAATCTGAAAGGCAACTTGAAATCCTGAAATTGATGCAGCCCCGAGGTTAGTTATTTCTACGCGAACATCGGTTGCGTTTGTCAATGAACACGAATTAGCCGGGCTAATGATTCGACTTAATGCTCCATCATTGGTAAAGGCAGCTGAATATTGGGTGGCTCCTATACTAACTGGAATGGCGCGAACGCTTCCATTAATATCAGCTGGTACTGAAGAAGTTAAATCTAACCCAGCCCCTGCAAGTGATGAAGCAAGTGTGGTGAGGTCACCCTCCGATTGATATTGAGGATCAACAGAAAGTGAATTGGCGTCTTGACCCGTGACTACTTGTAATGCGCCTATGTCAGGCTGGTCTACACTATTCCAACGCGCCAGTGTGGTACCGCTGGTAAAGTAATTATTATAGTCAATTTGACCAATAGCTGATGCGTTTATAACGTTGAGCGTATACCCATTTGACTTGATATTGTTGTTTATCAGTCTAATATTTTGCCCTGAAGCTGAAACATAATACAAACCTGTACCAGAACCAGTCGCATTAATGTTGTTATGATAAAAATCAGCATGCTGAATATAGTTTAGATTAACTGTTGCATAGCCAGATCCATTATTTGACTGTAAGAAATTATTTGCGATAAGGGCTGGTGATCCTAAAGTTGCCAGGGCAGCATACATATCCAGTGCAGTTGCATTACCTCCGGTTACTTTATTGGCTGTAATTTGATACGGACCATTTACATTGGCGATGGTCAGTCCCTGAAAACTACCAGACGAGGGATTGTTGGAAACTTGATTTTTATCCAAGACAAAAGCGGTGTGGTAATCTAGCAGTATGCCTCTATGATAAGATTGAAATATCAAATTATTCTGGACAAGTGTTCCTGTAGCTTTTGAAGTTGGCCCTTGAAAATCGATACCAACAGCACCAAACCTAATGGTATTATTTATGATCCGAACATTTTGTGACTGAGCTGAGGCAATAACGATCCCGCTTCGATCAGAGGAGGTATTGGTTGTTACTACACTTTCAATAACGTTTCCATCTAATTCTAGATTAATGGTTCGATTGATAGCGTGAATCACACGGCCATAGGTAGTACCTTCTGCTTTAATAGTAAGGTTTTTCAGCCGATGATGGTCTGCGTTATTCAACCTTATGGTAAAATTGGATCCACTATTTGTAGAAGAATAACGAATAATTGCATCTCCTGGTAGCCCCGTTGCCGATTCAAATGTTACCGTGTTGGTAGATGATGATCCTGAAACAGCAAGAAAAGTTAACTGCTCGTTAAAATCACCGGTTAACTTAAAAGTAACGGGACCACTTATGCCAAAATTTTTAAGCGCATCCAGCGCAGCAGTGATGGTAGTAAAATTATCGGGACCTGAACCAGAAGCATTAATAGTATAATCTCCAGTTAAAGGGATACCTGATGATCCAAATTGATTCGCCCCCAGACTTGGGGTCGAGGATCTTGCGATACCATCAATATCATCGGGCACAATGGCATTTACATTTTTCCCAATATTTGAAAGTGCAGATACAGCGGTATAAAGTACAGTGTTAGATTGATATTGAGGGTCAATAGAAATAGTATTAGTCTCAAAACCAGTAGCGGTTTGCCATTCGTTCAGTGTACCATAAGTCGTAGAACCATTTCTTCCCATGAAAGAGCCGGAGGTAAACAGGTTGTTGTAATCTGATTCTAAAATAGAGTTGACTGTTGCGGAGTTTTGATATTCTACTGCATAACTGGTGTTGCCCTTAAAAATGTTATTTACAACACGGTTGCCCAAAGACTGGTGGCGGTTAAAGTGAAAAGCCTCTCCCGAAGAGGTGTTGTTCACACTGTTGTGATAAAAATTGGTGTAAGTGATGCCATAGATCAGGTACACGGTGGCGTAGCTTGAATTAGAGTGAAAAAAGTTGTTCGCAATAATGGATGGCTG